>NZ_JAGIKZ010000001.1 GCF_017874625.1 Cytobacillus eiseniae
AGGGAAACCCTTTCAGTGGGCCTTTAAGGCCAAGGCCGGTAAGAGAGGCTTTCAGCCGCAGAGCAAACCACCAGTTCACACTGGTGGTTTTGATTAGGCTCTTTTCTAAAAGATTGTTGCTTTTTTAATCAATTCTTAGATTGAAAGTTTTACCAAATAGGTCGGTTGATTGGAGCGGAAGGTGCGAGATCCTCGAAAATGCTATCGCATTTCCTTCGTGCGGTGTGGATTCTAAGGAGCCAACTCAATGTCCTGCGGGATGCGTGGGACAGGGACAGCTGAGACCCCGCAAGAGCGTAAGCGATGAGGAGGCTCAGCGCCCACCCCGCGGAAAGGGAGCGACCTGGAGCGGAAATCAACCTTTACCAACTATGTGTTAAATAGCAACAATGTTTGCGAAAACAGCCTTTTTTTATGAAATTGCATACCTTGAATGGAGAAAGTGTAAAGAAATAAAAGAAATGGCTTATGCACGAATGCTATTCTTGAGTATCTGATATTAATACGTATCTGTAACATCAATTTCAGAAAATTGCATATCCACATTTTTAGGGATCCTTACTTCAAGTATGCCATCTTTCATCTGTGCAGTTGTTCCTTTTTTTTTCACGAGGGCTGGAAGTGTTATAATATGTTTGTCATCATAATTCGGAATATGCTCAACAATCATTTGATTAGATGTATGATAAAGTCTCATAACACTACGCCAATCTTCATTTTTGATTGGCACGCGTATATATACATAATCATGTGTTTCAAATACAGAACAAGGGAGTGAAGAAGAAGATTCTTGTGGCTGTTTTTGCTGATTATTCATGCCTTTGAACAGCTCTTGTGGGTTCAACATGCCCTGCATCTGTTCAGGCATCATTTGTCCCATCATATTTTGAACATATTTATTAATATCCTCGGGATTTAACTGCTGCATCGTTTTTTTTGCTTCTTTATGAAACGGGAAGAGATTCCAGGGGAACATAGGGCATCCTCCTTTCAAATACAGGAAAGTTCCATTTGAATGATTCATTTCATTGTATGCAAAAAGGCATTAACTAGTTAAGCTGAATTCAAACGTTTCAGTTGCTTAATGTAAAGGTTCTTACTAATATATTGGTAATACATAAAAAACTTTTAATTGTGGGGTATGCTTGTGAGAGAAAAAACAGCTCTAATTACAGGAGGGGCAACAGGAATTGGCAAACGAACAGCTTTTCTCCTTGCTGAAAAAGGCATTCATTTAGTTATTAATTACCGTAATAGCAAGGATCAGGCTGAAATGCTTGTTCGCGAATTAACAGAAAAATTTGGTACAAAAAATATTGCTGTCCAAGGTGATATTAGTAATATTGAAGATTGTCAGCAGATTGCCTCGAAAGCATTTTCAGAATTCCACACAATTGATATTCTCATTCATAATGCAGGTCCATATATTCATGAAAGAAAAGCGATGACGGAATATTCAGTTGAAAATTGGAATTATATTATAAATGGAAATTTAAATGCAGTATTTTATCTTTCTAAATTACTTATCCCGCAAATGCGTAAGCAAAATTGGGGAAGGATTATTATGATTGGTTTTGATCGAGTAGAAACAGCACCAGGCTGGATTTATCGTTCGGCATTTGCTGCAGCAAAAAGTGGATCGGTTTCATTAATGAAAACAATTGCTCTTGAAGAAGCTGAGAATGGCATCACAGCAAATATGGTCTGTCCAGGGGATATAACTGGTGAGTGGAAGGAAAAAAGAATCAACGAGGCAATTGTGAAAAGGGACAAGGAATCACCAGTAGGGCGACCAGGAACGGGGGAAGACATTGCTAGAGTCATTCATTTCCTTGTAGATGAGAAATCAGATTTTATTACAGGGAGCGTACTATCTGTAACTGGAGGAATGGATGTTTTAGGAAAAGCTTTTAGAGATTAACTATTTGGTCATGAATATTTTTCTCCTGCATATATTGTTGTAAATAGGACAAGGACATAGGAGGAAAATGAGATGGCATATAAGGGATCGAAGGGTTGGTATATCCAAAAGCTAAAGGAGGCTGGGATCAGAAAACATCCTGTAGACTTAAGAAAATTAGAGCTATACAAAACATATATCGTTAGAAATCTCTATCTTGAAATGGAAAAAAAGCAATAATGAAAAACTCCCACTGATAACTGTTCGCATTTTTTAACAGCTATCAATGGGAGTATTTTTATGTTCAGAAAGTAAATAATGGCTGTTTTTGATTATTTAGGAAATAGTTCTTACGTTTCACTCCATAAATTCGCCATAACAATTTTGCAATTGTGTGAACTTTTAAAAATTGCGAATGAAAAAAGATGTTTTTGTGAAATATATTCAGTAAACAATCTTTAAAGGAGTGAGACAAATGAACTTTGATTTAAATAGAATCAACCCAAATCAGACTCAAGTTTTTTTCCATGACGGACGATATGAAACACTTACGAATGAAGAGCTAGAGGAGCTCATGGCACAGATGGGCATCAGTGATCGACCGGATGAGTTCGAGGCAAGTGTGACAGATTAATTTACACATAATAAAAGCCAATTTGGAAAAATTGGCTTTTATTATGTGTATTTGTTGTTGGATAGTTCCTTATTTTAAGCCTCCATTAAATGAGATGCTTCTTGCACTTCATTTGTATTATTCCGTAATACATGGAGAGTATATAAGTCTTTAGGGATTTCATATAGATGATAGACAGCCCCATTTGCATTAAGCTGATCATAAATATTCTTTCGAGACTCATTTGCTTGAATGACATATGGCAATTTTTCAGCTGCTTTTTGTGAGCGAATATTTTCTTTCCTAATTCTCATGAAGATTGTTTCAATTCCATATTGATAAAAAAGCTCATCAAAAAAGGCATCTTTCGCCAATTTATTATAGCCTTTTCCGTGGTAAGGCTTTCCGAGCCATGTACCAATAAATCCAGCATTTTCTTGTATATCAAATAAATTAATTGTTCCAATCGGAGCGCCCCATTCGTCAAGAATCGTGCGAGAAATAAGTTCTTCACGTTCTTCTGCTTCGATGGTTTGCTTAGTGATAAATACGAATTCATCATACGAATATGCTTTTTGACGAACAAAAGGAAAGACATCAGGGTGCGTCATTAAATCATATAGTACATGGCATTCTTGAAAATCACGTTTCTTGAGCATAGGTTATCCCTCCATAAATGAGGACAGTCCTTACTCCATGCCAAATAGAGTCCTCGGTCCACCCTCGAAATTTTTTGTATTGCTAAAAAATTTCGGGGTGGGAATCGAACCCACTAGAACCAGTAAACTGGTGGCGCACCATTTGCCTTCCCTATTTCTAATCACTTCAATATATAATTGTCACTTGAATTTTATTAGAAAAATGATTTTACATTCGTATAATACTAAAAAACAATAAAAAAGGAAATAGTTTTTTTCACTATTTTTTTAGCTAATTTGTGTCAAAAAACAACAGCAAATTTCTACAAAATTCAGGAATCTTCATACACAAATTGTCCATTAATCATCGTCCATTTTGGTTTCGCGAGATAATGAAAGGGATGATGACTCCAAAGAACTAAGTCCGCATCTTTCCTAGGTTCGATGCTTCCTAACAGGTGATCGATTTGCAAGTTTTTTGCCGCTAGAATGGTAATGCCTTCTAGTGCCTTTTGTTCAGATAAACCTTCTCGAACAGCGATTGCAGCACAAAGATTTAAATATTGAATTGGCGTATACGGATGATCAGTAGTAATCGAAACCTCAACGCCGTTATTCGTAAGTTCTTGGTATGTTTTCCATGTTTTATTTTTTAATTCGATTTTTGAACGTCTCGTTAATGTTGGACCTACTGATACTTTTAAATCTAGTCCACTTAATTCTTCTGCAATCAGATGTCCTTCTGTACAATGTTCAATCCGCAAATCAAGATTAAATTCCTCTGCAAAGCGAATAGCTGAAATAATATCATCCGCTCGATGTGCGTGAATTCGTACAGGGATTTCACGATTTAATGCTTGGATAAATGGAGCTGTTCTTAATGATTTCGGCTGAGATCTAGCTTCATAGAATGCCTCACGAAGCATGCCCATTATGCCCATTCTCGTAATGGAATCTTTATTGCCTTGACTATGTATGCGTTTTGGATTCTCGCCTAAGGCAATTTTTAATCCAGCAGTTTCTAATAAAAGCATTTTTTTTATATTTTTTCCAGTTGTTTTAATTACAGATGTTGTTCCGCCGACTACATTCGCACTTCCTGGCATAATATGAACGGTTGTAATGCCGTGTTTAATGGCATCGGAAAAAGCGGGATCTAATGGGTGGACACCATCCAATGCACGAACATGAGGACTCATTGCTTCGACTGTTTCGTTGGCGTCATTACCTGCCCATCCTGTTCCTTCATCATACAAACCTAGATGGGTGTGAACATCAATGAATCCTGGAAATAAGAAATGGCGGTTACAATCAATGATTTTTACATTCGAATCTGTTTTTATATACTTTCCAATTGATGTAATTTTTCCGTTTTCCACTACTACATCCCCATGAAAAGCAGGGGATGTGATTGGATGAATATATGCGTCTTTTAGGAGGATTTTTGTCATAATGATCCTTTCTTTTTATGTTGGAATAATAGATAAATGCCAATGGAACTAATAGCCAGAATGATGATTGGAAAAAGGAAAGGTTTAGCATATTCCTTAATTTCCCGCCAATGATCGCCAAGTTCGATTCCCAATAATAAAAATAAGACGGTCCACGGAATCATGGCCGCAATTGTGTAAAGACAAAAGGTTGACAATGACATTCTAGCAATGCCGGCAGGGATGGAAATGGCATGACGTACAATCGGAATAAAGCGAGCAGTAAATATGACACCGGTCCCATATTTATGGAACCAATGTTCAGAAGCATCTAAATGTGACTTTTTAATAAATAGAAACTTCCCGTATTTATCCAAAAACGGTCTGCCGCCATAAAGACCTATCCAGTAAAGGAAAAGTTGGGCAAATGTTCCACCAATTACACCTGCTAGAAGAGCGCCGAGAAAATGAATTTCACCTAGACTAATTAAATAGCCACCATAGCTTAAAACAATTTCGCTAGGGATGACCTCTACCATTAATCCTAGAGCAATGCCCAAATAGCCTAACTGTGATAATGTTTCAAATATTGCATAGAGAAGCTCTTTCAACTTACTATCCCCTTTTTAAGTGAAATTAAAAGATTCCTGTCATTTGAAGAATAAGAATAACAATTCCAAGGATCCAAACATAGATAGCAAAAATCTTTAAAGATTTTCTCTTAAGAAAATTAATCATCCAAACAACTGCCATATAGCCAAATAGGGCTGATGCGAGTGTAGCGACGAATAAACTTCCAAGCGAAATGGCTTCCACATGACCAGACGCCATTTCCCCGAATTGGAGAACAATCCCCCCGGTTATGGCGGGGATTGAGAGGAGGAATGAAAAATAGGCCGCAGTTTCTCTGTCTAGTTTCCGAAATAATCCTGCTGCAATCGTGAGACCCGAACGTGAGATGGCTGGGAATATCGCTGCTGCTTGAAAACTGCCGATAAATAAGGCATCCCCATATGTAATCGTATCCATTTTTTTTCTTCCATTTTTAATGGAATCAGACATCCAGAGAATAAGTCCTGTTATCATAAATTCCCAGCCGATTGTTACTCCAGTTTTTGAAATGGAGTCAAATAAATCATTAAATAATAACCCGACAATGACAGCAGGGATTGTACCAATTACAAGCAACATCGAAAGCTTGCCAAATGGATTTTTTAAAATTTGTAATAATTCCTTTTGATAAACGACGAGAACGGCAAGTAATGTTCCTATATGTAGCATCGTATCAAGAAAGATCCCAGCCTCATCGAGACCGAATAAATGCCGTCCTAAATACAAATGTCCGGTACTTGAAATAGGTAGAAATTCGGTAAGTCCTTGAATGATTCCGAGAATAAAGGCTTCTAATTTAGACATCAAAATACATCATCCTTTTTGTCATAAAAATGGTTGTCTTTACAAAGTTTATTCAAGTTGTCCTATTCAAGAACTGAAAATTAGATGAAGGAATTAAGGAATCAAAAAAATTGTATGAAACTTTTATGACAAATTCGCGTACATAATAATAGAGAATAAATCCTTTGAAGGAGGAAAACGATGGCATCGAATGATGAAAGATTATTAGCAACAGCTATTTATGTATCAAGCTTTTTCACAACGATTATTGGTCCACTCGTGATTTGGCTATTAAAGAAGGATGAATCAGCCTATATCGACTATCACGGAAAAGAGTACTTCAATTTTATTATTTCTTATGCAGTCTATTCTGTTGTGAGTATGCTCTTAATGATTGTCTTAATTGGGTTCATTACGATTTGGATTGTGGGAGTTGCCGCCTTTGTATTTACGATTATCGCAGCTGTGAAAGCATATGAAGGGAAGGAATATCGCTTTCCGCTTGTCTTTAGAATCATTCGTTAATATTTGATGAAAAAGGGTTACCTCCTTATGGAATAGTTTGTTAAAATGACAAATATGACTATTTTAATGAGAAGGAGACGTTAGTCGATGAATGAAGTTGGACTTGTTTTAGAAGGGGGAGGGATGCGCGGTGTGTACTCTGCTGGTGTCCTTGAGTATTTTTTAGAGCAGGGAATCCAATTTCCTTATGTGATCGGAGTGTCTGCGGGTGCTGGAATGGCTGCTTCCTACTTATCGAAACAAAAAGGCCGAAATAAAGTAGTCAATATTGATTATGTGACAGATCCGCGTTATATTTCTTGGCGAAATTTCTTTAGAAATCGGCAGCTATTTGGAATGGATTTTATATTTGATGATATTCCAAATAAATTTGTTCCGTTTCATCAAGAAGAATTTTTCCAGAACAATGCGGAATTTATTATCGGTACGACTGATTGTCTGACAGGGGAACCTATCTATTATGGCAAAGAGGACTATGGCAAAGATTTGCTTAAGATTGTGAAAGCATCCAGCTCATTGCCTTTCATTGCACCTGAGATCCCATTTGCGGATCGATTATTACTTGATGGGGGCATAAGCGATCCAATACCGATTAAGAAGGCACAAAGTGATGGCTGTAAGAAATCCGTTGTGATATTAACAAGGAATAAAGGCTATAGGAAAAAGCCTTCTAAATTTCACTTCCTTGTCAAAAGAAAATACCCACATTATATTGGGCTCCAGCAAGCATTAGCTACTCGCCATCAAAAATATAATGAAACGATTGATTTTCTTGAAGAAGAAGAGAGACATGGCAGAGTGCTAATCATTCGACCACAAGAGCCATTAACAGTTGGAAGAATGGAGAGAGATCCAGCAAAGCTTGAAAAATTGTATATGATTGGATATGAAAACGCAAAGAAGCATCAGGATAAAATATACAATTGGTTAGAAACGAAAGAAGAGCGATCGTGAACATGTAAGTAGTTTGATCTATAGGAAGAACAATAAAAAGAAGCAAGCGAATATATATACCGCTTGCTTCTTTTTATTGTTTTGACAAGGGGTATTAAGATTACTTAAGAAAACAGCAACAGATGTCACATCGTTTTTAATCAATTATATTCATTATCTATGGAAGGGATGGAAAGGTGCTGATTCCCTTATCTAGACTAAATAGGTCCGGCACTTACCGGTTGGAGGTACAGGTTGACAAGTTGAGCTGATAAATAAGCGGAAAAACTCCGCTTATTTCGGAAATTTTAACAAAAATAGCGTAAATAAGCGGAGAAACTCCGTCTATTCACTCAAAAAATCCATAAAAGGGGGATATTTTATTGAATAAGCGGAAAAAATCCGCTTATTTTCTTCAAAATGAACTTCTTTTTGCAAATAGGCGGAAAATTTCCGCTTATTATTCTTTTGCTCGTGACTCTATTAAGGACAAGAGGGTATAAGAATGGCTGTTTTTTAGTAAGCATGTGATTTAGCTTGATATTGACCTTATGAAAGCAGTTTTTCTACTTCACAACTGAACTACTTACGTGAATACGATCGCTCTTCTTTTGTTACGAACCGAAGATCATCATCTTTATAACTGCTGCATACTCTCGGATGTATAAGGTAGTTTTAACAACTAATGGTGTTTCAGCTGCCAATGGATAGCCTTGAATACCTAATTTTTTAGCAAATGAAGTCGCTCGATATAAATGGAAATCATTGCTAACAATGACTGCTTCATCGATTGCATATAAATCCTTCGTAAACTTTAAATTTTCGAATGTAGATGTGGAGCGATCCTCTTTCAAAATTCGTTCCATGCTTATCTTATTTTCAATAAAGAACCGTTGAAGTGCCTCTGCTTCTGTAATCTTTTCCCCCTTGCCTTGGCCTCCGGTAACAATTACTTTTGTATCAGGATGATCATTTAAATAAGTAAGTGCTGTTTGTGCGCGATTTCGTAGACTTAATGACATTTCTTCCCCGTTCACTTTTGCTCCAAGTACGATCAGATATGGAATGGAAGCTGGAGGTGTTTGTTTTGCTGTCTGTATAATTTGTATATGAATAATGAAGATGATCAGGAGTGGGATAAGTAGAATCATACAAAAAATAAATAGATATTTTTTCATGTTTTTTCTCCTATCTATCATGTTTATCAAAGCGAAATAATAGACTTATAGTACCTCTATTAATTAATAGCATATAAATCGCAAAATAGGAATGTTTTTCCTTTTGATAGTTAGGAGTTTTAGCTAATGAATATTCAGCAATTTTATAAAAAAACAGCTTCTCTTTCATTAAGTGTTAGCCTAGGTGCACTTATTCCGCCATTTTTTCTTATTTTGTTTGGGATTATGATTATTCAAGACGGGAGAATTGTTTTGATTGCCCTTCCATTTTTATTGTATAGCTTTTTTTGCTATCAATATTATTTGATTTGCGACAAGCGTTCAACAGCGATAACTGTTAATAGTTTTGAAAGAAAGTCAGATGTGACACTTTTAGAATCAGAACAAGTGCTCATTCATTTCCTGCCATCCTTATCATTTCGAATGCTCCTTTTTGGCAATTATGGTCAGTTGCTAGGGGAAGTAAAGAATATGAATAAATGGTCAATCAGTGGGCTGCTGCCATCATTTATTAATAGGAAAAGATATGGACTTTACAATGAGTTAAATGAATTAATTGCTATTTTTCATCTGAAAAAAAATCAGATAGAAATAGAAACCAAGGAATGTACAAAAATAATGATTTGGGAACAAAAGAAAAGTCAAACAGAGCTTATTTATCAAATAAATGGGGAAACGTTAATTGTGAACCGAGCAAAATTATTTATGGACTATCAATTTCATTTGGAAAAACAAAAAATCGGCCGCCTGCAAAAAGGCTGGATGCCTGTGGAATGGAGCTCTAAATTTAAAGATCCTAATACACCAGTTTTATCGTTTATTCAAAAGGACGAACAAATTAAAATTATGATCGTCGCTCTTCTATCTAAAATCCTTCATTAATGGAGACACTGTGCAGAATGATCGATTGTGGCTATTAAGTGTAGTATGATAGGAGCAAACGGTTTCATCTGAAGAGGTGTACTTGAAAATGAAGAAGATTTTACTAGGTGTCTTTGGTTTTGTTGCCATCTTAATTCTTGTTGATCAGTTTTTCCTTCAAGATTCACGGGAGGAGGACAAAAAGCAGAAGATCGAGAAATATGAGAAAATAGCAAATGCGGAACAGCTGCTAATTGGGTTAAATGAAGGAAAGAGGGCACCAGATTTTACGCTTGAAGACTTGAATGGAAATCCCATTAAGCTAAATGATTATAAGGGAAAAGCTATTTTATTAAATTTTTGGGCAACATGGTGTCCCCCTTGTAAGGATGAAATGCCACATATGGAAAAGCTTTATCAAAAATATAACAATGATGGGTTTGAAATTTTAGCGGTGAATGTAATGACTTCAGAGAAGGATCCGAAAAATGTGAATCACTTTATAGAAGACTACCAACTAACCTTTCCAATTCCGATTGATGAAAAGGGGATTGTTTTTCACGATTATGCCATTTTAGGCTATCCTACAAGCTTTTTTATTGATTCAGATGGAGTCATTCGGAAAAAAGTGATGGGGCCAGTGAATGAAGAAGAGATGGAGATTGAAATTCTGAAATTACTATAATGGAACCAGCTATGTTCTAAAGATTATCGTGAAAAAACGACCGAAACTCCTATTTACTTGAAATCAGTTGCTGTTAAATCGATAGCAACTATGATTTCATTTTCAAAGGAATCGGTCGTTTATTTTTGTTAGTTTTCGTTCAACCGTTCTTTAATTCTTCTCTTCCGATACAGCATCATTCCCGCTTCGGCAATATCATTGACAGCCGAGCGGTTAATGAATGCCCCGAAAAGCAACCCAGCTATCGGAATCATCTGAAAGAGTTTTTTCCAGCCTACTTGATCTCGATAGGTGAAAACAACTTCTCTCCAGCCTTGTAGCTCAGAGATTGCTTCTCTCTTTGTTTCGTCCTCAGGAGAATCGATGAGTGATAGCTGCTTCAAAATCGCCCTTTTTCCGACGATATCTGAAGAAACAAATTGAAGAATCTTGACGATATAGATTCTTTCCTTTTTGTCATTTGGGTTATAGCCATAACATATGGCGATATCTTGAAGTGTTTTAAGCTGCATGCCAAGAAGCACTGGAATATCAATTGTTAGTGTAAAGATGCCACCAATTCCTGTTCCGGCGCCTTGTATCGTAGCAAGTCGTTTACGATTGGACTTAAGCTTTGTTACCGCATAATCCATTTCAGCGATTGGAATATTTGAAACATCCTCCAAATTGTCGACATTTTTGTTTGGATAGTAGGATTTGATTGAGGAGACAGAGCTCAAGTATCGTCCGCCAGATTGAATATATTGACCAAGTTCATCTAAAATATCACCGATTTTATTTTGTAAGAATGCGGGCGTGAACTTGTCTAATAACTTAAATGGAAGACGGCCGATCTTTTCCCAAAACCATAAGTCACCTTGATCCCTTTCCCAGTCCTCACTTTTTTTTAATTCTTCAATTAATTGTTCCTTCGTGTCATTCACAGTGTATGGTTCCCCCCATTTTATAAATACTATGTATACATACGAGCCAACGAACTGAAAAGTTTCAAGCCCTATTGGCAAGTACGTGATTGTTTGTTAGAATGTTTTATTGTGGCTCTCCTGAATATTCAGAGAGAGCGGGTAGGGAGAGGGCTAATTAAAATAGTTAGGTAGTATGAAAATGAAGAAAAACTGGTTTAACCATTTTTTTCAACTTGAGCAAAATCAGACGACGGTTAAACGTGAAATTTTGGCTGGATTAATAGGCTTTTTTACAATCGTATATATTATTGCCGTTAATTCACTCATTTTATCAGAGGCAGGCATTCCACTTGAAGCAGCTATTTTTGCTACAATTATCACATCTGTTGTTGGCTGTTTTTTAATGGGGTTTTGGGCGAATGTACCGATTCTTCTTGTTCCTGGAATGGGAATTAATGCCTTATTTTCCTACACGATTGTCCAATCGATGGGAATGTCTTGGCAAGAGGCATTAGCAGTAGTATTTGTTTCAGGATTGATTTTTACCTTCATAGCGTTTTCGAAGTTTTCGAAAACATTAAGTGATTCCATTCCGCAGTCATTAAAAGAGGCAATTACTGTCGGCCTTGGATTATTTTTAATGCTGATTGGACTTGAAAAGGGTGGAATCGTTGTAAAAGGAACAAATTCAATTATTGCATTAGGTTCACTTGGTGAGCCACAAGTACTTGCAACTGTTCTTACATTCTTACTTGCCATTGTTTTGTTTATGCGAAACATACCAGGGAACTTTTTGATTACAGTAATTGCAGGTACGCTAATTGCCTGGTTGTTTGGTTTGATTGATTTTCATTCAACCGAAGAAAAAGCATTTTCACTTTCGGAGTATATGGATGTTTTCGGTGCTATGTCCTTTTCAAGTATCTTTTCCATCACTTTTTGGATTGCTGTTTTTTCATTAACAATGGTGCTTGTGTTTGAAAACATTGGATTGGTTCATGGGCATGTCTCATTTATTAACCGTTCGGATAAATTTTCTCGTGCTTTTCAAGCAAACTCCATTTCAGCAATGTTATCTGGTGTATTTGGAACGAGCCCGACTGTTTCAACGGTTGAAAGCACTGCAGGCATGGCAGCAGGAGGAAGAACAGGATTAACAACAATTATTACAGGCTTGCTTTTTCTGTTATCTGCCTTTTTTATCCCAGTCATTAAACTAATTCCAAACAGTGCGATTGCCCCAATTTTAATGATCATCGGTGGATTAATGCTCCAAAATATTCGTAATCTTGATATGAATGATTTAAGTGAAAGTTTTCCAGCCATTTTTATTATTGCGCTGATCCCATTTACTTACAGTATTGCAGATGGGATTGCAGTAGGGTTTATTCTCTATCCAATTTTAAAAATTGCCACAGGAAGAGCGAAGGAAGTCTCCTTAACACTATATATTATCGCAGGACTCTTTCTTTTCAACTTTATCTTTCATGTAATCGGATAATGAAATAGATTGTAGAAGAAGTACGTTTATACGTGCTTCTTTTTTTGTTGTTTAGGAAACTAAAAATCGCGCATTGTGTATAACTTTATGAGTAGTTTAGTCTACGTCCAGCTCCGGCGCCTATCGCCTATCAAACTTCAGTACCGCTCCCTACGATAAGTCAACATCGGTTCGCTATCGCTCACCGTGTTTCCTTTATCTCAGTCGCAGTCCTTCCAGTTTGTACGGCGATGATCAAGGCGCCTGCGCATTTGTTCAGATCAGCTTTCATTTTTGTGTTTAATTTGAAAATTTATTATATTTCAACTCCGTTTATATTATTTTTCGTATATAATAAAAAAGAACTATGCGAATTGTTTTTTTTCTCGGAGGTGAAGGGATGGAAGTATTTGTCGCAAGGCAGCCGATATTTAATATAAAGGAAGAAGTGTTTGGCTATGAACTGCTTTACCGGAGTAATCAAAGAGAAAATGCTTTTCCAGATGTAGATGGGGATCAAGCAACAACTGAATTGATTATCAATAGTTTTTTAAATATAGGAATTGATAAATTATCAAGTGGCAAACCATGTTTCATTAATTTTACTGAAAATTTATTAAGTTTGCGACTGCCAACTTATTTTAGGCCGAGAGAAATTATCGTTGAAATATTAGAAACGGTTGCTCCGAGTCCGAAATTAATAGAGATTTGCATGGATTTAAAAGATCAAGGCTACCGGATCGCATTGGATGATTTTGTACTTAATGAGTTAAATCAATATACATATGAATTATTAAATTATGTTGATATTATTAAAGTTGATTTTCTAACCACACCTATACAAATGAGAGAGAAAATCGAAGCAGTTGCAAAAGATTTAAATATCATGCTGCTTGCTGAAAAGGTGGAAACAAGAGAGGGCTTTGAAGAGGCAAAAAAACATGGTTATGAATTTTTTCAAGGATATTTCTTTGCAAAACCAGTTATATTATCAACACATGATCTTCCTACCTATTATTATTCTTATTATGAGATGATTCAAAACTTGTCAATGACAGAACCTAGCATTGATCGAATTACAGAATTAATTGAGCGAGATCTTTCATTATCATACAAGCTATTAAAATTAATAAATTCACCTGCTTACCGTCCGAAACAAAAAATAAATTCCATCAGGCAAGCTGTAGTTTTACTAGGACTAATTGAGCTGCAAAAATGGATTTATGTTTTAGCTGTTCATGAATCAACAATCGGAAAAAAGAATAGCTCCAAAGAAATGATACAAATTAGTCTTATTCGTGCGAGATTATGTGAGGAAATTGAAAAACATCGGAATAAACGACCTTCAGCATCGAATTATTTTTTAACTGGGATGTTTTCTATGATGGATTCCTTAATAGGAATGCCAATGGAGAAAATTTTACACGACCTGCCACTAGATGAGGAGATTTGTGAAGCACTTATTGGAAAGAATAATCAGTTAAAGTTTGTTTTGGATCTTGTCTTAGCTGTGGAAAAGGCAGAGTGGACGTTCATCAGTCAAAAATGCAAAGAATTGAATATTGATGAAAAGCTATTATTTAAGATGTATTCTGAAGCAATTAGTTGGGCAAATGATCTTGTTCTGAATGAGTAACAAAAATAGAGAATCTGTCATCAAAGGCAGGTTCTCTATTTCTTTAAAAAATCTAATACTGGTGTAAACTTTTGGATTTCCTTTGTTTGAAAAAAGTGCTGGAAGGGGTCACCAACCTTATTTAATCTTTGGATCATCGAGGGGATTTGAAAGTCGACAATGTTTAAGTGATCATTCACTTCATCCCAATGAAGAGGAGTTGCAATTGTTGCTTCCATTGTGCCTCTAGGTGAATAGGGAGCGATAATTGTTTTTCCTTCTGCATGTTGGATATAGTCAATATAAAGTCGATCCCCACGATTTTTTTTCATCCTTTCGATTGTGAATAACCGAGGCTCCTTTGATAGTAAGTAATTGGCAACGAAGGTTGTGAATAATCTAGTATCTTCATAACTATACGTATTGTCTGGTAAAGGCAGGTAGACTTGTAGCCCTTTATTCCCAGATGTTTTCACAAAGCCGATTAATTCAAGCTGGTCGAATATTTCTTTAATATATTGTGCTGCTTTTATTGCAAGTCCAAATGCCTTTCTTGAGGGAGGGTCAAGGTCAAAGACAATTTCACTTGGGTGCTGCTGGCTATACTTTTGAAAAGGAATATGATATTCAAAAGCCAATTGATTTCCAAGCCATAGCAATGTCTTTAAATCATTGCAGACAATATATTGAATCCCATCATCCATATGGGTTTGCACAAAATCTGGTGCATATTCAGGACAATCCTTTTGGTAGAAGGACTCACCAAGTACACCGTGTGGATAGCGAATAACTGTTAATAATCGATTGTTTAGGTATGGAAGCATATAAGGAGAAATCTCCCTTAAATAATGGATGTAGTCGATTTTTTGCAGGGAGGGCGTTGCCCATAATGGCTTTTCTGGATGCGTAATCTCCACGCCGGGTGGAAGGTTTTTCTGTCCTTGAATAAAATGATTGAGTGTACAAGCCTCTGGCTTTAAATCGAATCTGAATTGATGGAAGTGCGGCTCACGCATTTGTTCCTCATACATTTCCAAATATTTTACTTCGACACAAATAGCGGGTTCGATATATATAAATTGATTGTCTTCCTCTAACATATTTTCCTTTATTATTTGAAAAAGCGCTATCTTCTCCTCAGGCTTTAAACCAAAAAGAAATTGACCAATTGGAATGATTTGATCATCCTGAAAGACACCCGCATAATAATAGCCGTTTGATTTCTCATAAGCAGTGATAAAGCAATTTACATATTTCCAATTTTTATATTTGAGCCAAAGGGATGTTCGCTTTCCTTCTTCCCATTTATTCGTTACTTGTTTGGTTACAATGCCTTCTCCATCGAACAGGATGACATTTTCCCATATTTCATTGAAATTTTGATAATAGGGGAGTAATTGAACGAGTTCTGTGCTTTTTTCATCGGGCAGAAGGGGAAGGATGCATTTTTTAAATAGTGCTGTTAATTTTTCTTTCCGTAAAAGGAAATTCTCCTCCTGTATCTTTTTTCCATTTAGCATGATTACATCGAAGATAAGTAGTTTGCATGGAGATGTGTTTGCTTTCTCAGCAATTTTCTTTTCTGAGCGCATACGTCCTCTCACCTGAATGGAATGGAAATTTGCTTTATAGGCATTTTCAAGGAAGACGAGTTCACCATCTAGTATGAATGGAAGAAAGGGGGCAAATTTCGCTTTGTTCGTCTCTAGAAAGGACTTTATTTCTGGAAATTGTTCCATTAAAGATTTGCCATTCTTGCTTTCTAATCTTATTCCTGCCGAATCCCAATATAGAATCGCTCGAAAGCCATCATACTTGACTTCATAGACCCAATCACTCCCTTTAGGGAGTTCGAATGTGAGGCTTGGCAGCATTGGCTTCATCAGAAATTCTCCTTTCGTATGCAGTCCCTTATAATTTGCCCATTTTTTAAAAAAATCCACACTTTTCATGTCCATTGGGTTTTCTGCCAGCATTTATTACGTATGAATGAATGATCGCTACATAAATTAAACAATAAAAACGATGGGAGTCCGATCATGCATACAATATGGAAAGGAAGCATTAGCTTCGGCCTCGTTAATATTCCAATTAAGCTTCATGCTGCTACAGAGGATAAGGATATAAAGCTAAGGAATTTGCATAAAGAATGTCATTCACCGATTAAGTATGAAAAGGTATGCCCAGTATGCGATGTGGAAATACAAACAACGGATATTGTAAAAGCATATGAATACACAAAAGGGAAATTTGTCATTCTTGATGAAGAGGATTTGGCGAAGCTGAAAAAAGAAAATGAAGAGAAAGCAGTTGAAATTATTGACTTTGTGAAAATAGAGCAGATTGATCCGATCTATTATGATCGAACCTATTATATGTCGCCAGGTGATAGCGGGGGGAAGGCTTATTCTCTGCTAAGGAAGGCATTAGAAGAGTCTGAAAAAGTCGGTTTAGCAAAAATTATTATCCGATCTAAGGAGCAGTTAGCAGTCTTGCGTGTATATGAAAATACATTAGTAATGGAGACGATTCATTATCCAGATGAAGTTCGTCATTCAGGGGATGTACCAAACGTCCCAGCTGATGATAAGGTGACAAAAAAGGAATTAGATACAGCCATTCTTTTAATCGATCAATTAACAACTGAATTTGAGCCTGAAAAATATACAGATGAATACCGAACAGCCCTTCTTGAGCTAATCGAATCGAAACGGACGGGGCAAGAGATTGTTACACCAGTTGATAAAGCACAAACATCCAATGTGACTGATCTAATGGCTGCACTCCAAGCATCTATTGATAAAACAAAACCGAAAAAGCCAGCAGCAAGAAAGAAAAAGACCCCAGCGAAAGCAAAAAAAGAAGCGTAGTTATTAGAAAGCCGAATTTGCCATTTAGTTGCAGATTCGGCTTTGTTTTCTATATTATTAAGATTAAAGATCATGATTATCGTTCCCTTCACGGAAGGGGGATATAGATAGAAATGGGGGAGGAAAAATGAAGACATATATTCTATCTTTAGATCAAGGGACAACTAGTTCAAGGGCCATTTTATTTAATGAGAATGGGGAAATTGTGCATTTCGCACAAAAGGAGTTTACGCAATATTTTCCTAAACCAGGCTGGGTAGAGCATAATGCAAATGAAATTTGGGGTTCGATTTTGTCTGTTATTGCAGAAGTACTTTCCGAATCCGGAGTAAAACCAGAACAAATAGCGGGAATTGGTATCACTAATCAGCGTGAAACAACGGTTGTTTGGGATAAGGAGACAGGTCAGCCTGTCTATCATGCGATTGTATGGCAATCAAGGCAAACAAGTGAAATATGTGAAGAACTGAAAGCAAATGGATATAATGATACATTCCGTGATAAAACAGGTCTGTTAATTGATGCTTATTTTTCTGGGACGAAGGTGAAATGGATCTTAGAAAATGTGGCTGGAGCAAGAGAGAAAGCGGAACAGGGGAAATTACTATTTGGTACAATCGATACTTGGCTAATATGGAAGCTTTCAGGCGAAAAAATTCATGTGACTGATTATTCAAATGCCTCACGTACATTAATGTTTAATATTTATCAATTACAATGGGACGAAGAGCTATTATCGATTCTAGATATACCCGCTTCCATGCTTCCAGAAGTGAAAGCATCATCTGGAATTTATGGATATACATCTGATGTTCATTTCTTTGGTGCGAAAGTCCCGATAGCTGGAGCGGCAGGAGATCAGCAGGCAGCATTATTCGGTCAAGCATGTTTTGAAAAAGGAATGGCGAAGAATACGTATGGTACTGGCTGTTTTATGTTAATGAATACAGGTGAAAAGGCCGTCCGTTCTGATCATGGACTATTAACAACGATTGCGTGGGGAATGAACGGAAAGATAGAGTACGCATTAGAAGGCAGTATTTTTGTTGCTGGGTCAGCAATTCAGTGGCTTCGTGATGGCATGAGAATGATAAAAAATGCTGGCGATAGTGAAGCATATGCAACAAAAGTGAACTCATCAGATGGTGTTTATATAGTGCCAGCCTTCGTTGGTCTTGGAACCCCTTATTGGGATAGTGAGGTTAGGGGGGCTGTATTTGGGTTAACGAGGGGAACGTCGAAGGAACACTTTATTCGCGCAACATTAGAATCTCTTGCATATCAGACAAAGGATGTATTATCTGCAATGGAAAGTGATTCAGGAATTGAGTTAAAGACACTACGCGTTGATGGTGGAATCGTAAAAAACAATTTTCTAATGGCCTTTCAATCCGACATATTGAATGTACCAGTTGAACGATCAATAATTAATGAAACGACTGCGCTAGGTGCAGCCTACTTGGCAGGTCTTGCCGTAGGTTATTGGCAAGATAAAGACGAGATTTCTCGCCAATGGGCTATAGACCGAACGTTTACACCGGCGATGGAAAAAAGTGCTAGTGACCAGTTGTATAGTGGCTGGAAAAAGGCAATTCAAGCAGCAATGGTTTTTAAATAATATATAATTGGACGACTAAAGAGACGGCAAATTCATTATTTTTTCAGATCATGGATTTTATCGTCTCTTTACTTATTTCAATCCCTCATTATAAGGAATATCATAAATGCATAACCTTTTCTGCAAAAGGGAGGAGTCAAGGCATGCTGTTTTCAAACCAAAGTCGAAATGAATTCGTTAACAAACTAACAAATGAAAAGTTTGATGTTCTAATTATTGGTGGTGGTATTACTGGAGCTGGTATCGCATTAGATGCCACCCTTAGAGGAATGAAAGTAGCACTTGTTGAAATGCAGGATTTTTCTTCAGGGACTTCAAGTCGTTCAACGAAACTAATTCATGGCGGCCTGCGCTATTTAAAACAATTTGAATTAAAAATGGTTGCAGAAGTAGGAAAAGAACGGGAGATTGTCTATGAAAATGGACCTCACGTCACAACCCCTGAGTGGATGCTTCTGCCGATTTATGAAGGTGGCACATTTGGAAAAATCAGCACCTCAATCGGGCTTAGAATGTATGATTTTTTAGCAGGTGTACGTAGAGCTGAGAGAAGAACGATGCTTACGGTACAAGAAGTGATTGATAAAGAGCCGCTTATTAAGAGGGTAGGATTAAAAGGAGGGGGCTATTACGTAGAATATCGTACGGATGATGCCAGATTGACAATTGAAATAATGAAATCTGCAGCATCAAAGGGAGCGACGCTGCTTAATTATACAAAGGTTGAAAATCTACGATACGAAAATGGCAAGATTGTTGGAGCATCTGTTTCTGATCAGCTCACGGAAGAAAGGTATGATATTCATGCCGAAATGGTGATCAATGCTGCCGGTCCGTGGGTCGATTCGATTCGGGAATTTGATGGCTCCAAAAAGGGGAAAATGCTGCAGTTAACGAAAGGAGTTCATTTAGTTTTTGATCAATCACAGTTCCCTTTAAAGCAGGCTGTATATTTTGATACGCCAGATTCACGTATGGTATTTGCTATTCCTAGGGATGGAAAAACATATGTAGGAACAACAGATACCTTTTACAGTGAGGATCCGAAAAGTCCAAAAATGACAGCGGAGGATCGTGCATACATTATACATGCGATTCATTACATGTTTCCTGAGGTGAAAATAACAGAGGAAGATGTTGAATCAAGCTGGGCTGGTGTACGGCCACTAATTTGGGAGGAAGGAAAGGATCCATCAGAAATTTCTCGAAAAGATGAGATATGGGAATCTGATTCGGGTTTGATTACAATCGCTGGCGGAAAGCTAACTGGCTATCGAAAAATGGCAGAGATGATCGTTGATGAAGTTATTAAAAAGTTTAATGAAGGAAAGAATCAATCTTTTGAGGAATGCCAAACGAAAGAATGGCCGATTTCTGGTGGGGATGTTGGCGGTTCAAGTAAATTTGGTGAATTTATCTTTAGGCAATCCGAAAAAGGGATGGATGCTGGCCTTACGAAAGAAGAGGCGGTTTCACTTGCAGCAATGTACGGTTCAAATGTTCCAGGTATTTATCAATTCGTTGTTGATAACGGAAAAAAAGAGGCAGAAGCAGTTGGTTTGCCGGTTAAATTATGGCTTCAATTAAAGTATGCTTTAGATGAAGAAATGGCTGCCACTCCATCAGACTTTTTTATTCGCAGAACAGGCGTCTTATTGTTTGATATCGATACAGTGAGAAAATACCAATTGGAAGTAATTGCCTATATGGCTAATTATTTTGGATGGAATCAAGTTCAGAAGGAGAAGTATTTTCAGCAATTACAGATTGAATTGAAGAACGCAACAATTCCAGTTGAAGGAAATCATGCGGGCAAATGAATGATCTGCCCGCTCATGTCCGGGTTCCTGTTTAAAGTTGCTTTTACTGCTTTTTGCATACAGCTTCTCCATAAGGTTTTTATGATCAAATCTATCAAGATAGATTATTAAAAAAGCCCATCATAATTGATGAGCCTTCATTGCCATCTTTCAAATCCAAGATAACGAGTGCCTTGGAATGTCAGTTTTCCAAAGTCACCTTCTGCGAGTTGGCCATATTCATTGCCACTCACGATAAATTCCATTCGATCTCCGCTATCTACTTCAAAAGTGGCATAATAAGTAGTTGATGAATGATGGTGTACATGATTATTATCTTGGTGAGCATTCCTATTCACCTGTGTTCGTTTTGTTATAAATTTAGCATTCACATCTAATACAGGCTGCTTATTATTATAACTCCATTGCTTTATTCCTTTAATTACTGTAAAAATAATCATGGCAAAAACAAATACAAAGATAAATGGAAAGATAAATGACATGATTGAAAACATATTAAAACCCATCCCAAATCCTGAATCGAACATCCCCATAATCTATATTCCTCCTCTATAACAAATTATACGTTTTTAAAATGATAATGTTTCAAAAAAAAATGCTATATTAATTTGACAACTCAATAATAATTAGATATAATATGGGAGTTGTATTCGAAAAGCGATGATGTAGACGTGAATGGAACAAATGATTGATTTTCTAATTGTTTGTTAAAATGCCGTCTTTTTTTATTTTATCGCAATGATAATCGTGCTCTCTAAGATTATAGCCGAGCAAAAGGTTTAGAGCTAAGAATAATTATGTGGACAACAGTTTTGTTGAATTTCTTCTTAAGTCATCATCTGAAAAACCAGAGAAGACCTCGCTTTAACACTTCTAATTTTTTTACACACTATGTGAAAGATCAAAAGAGAGTAACTTTTCCCAATTTGTATATTTTGTTATACCTGATTCTCGCTGGCACGGCCTAGGAGTCGTAAGGATGGAAGAGAGGAAGGGCTTTCATTGTTTTAGGTTAAAAGAAATGCTGAAGCGCCTTCGGAACAATCATAATAGAGATTGTTCCTTCGGGGATTACTCACAGGAGTTTCCCTTTGTCTGGCAAGCACAAGTCTAATCATCCGGAAAGATGTTTTTCTTTTCTGGAAGGATTGCTTTGTGACCTTGAGGGGCAGGCGCTGAGCTAGACAAAAAGTGAATTTTCGGATATATCGATAATCATCATGCATTCTCATGAATAAAAAAAAGAATTGACAATTGAGGTCAATGCAATTATGATTAGGTTAACGCTAAAGTACGTTATATATTTTTTGGATAAGTAGTCGTAGCTGCAATGAAATGTAGGCGATTTAATCCTCATTTTATTGCAATGCGACTTTTTTATGTTTAAGTTTATATAATCAAGACTTATAGTGAACACATTTTTGGAGGTAATCACATGAACACAGGTAAAGTAAAATGGTTTAATGCAGAAAAAGGTTTTGGATTCATCGAATCATCAGAAGGTCAAGATGTATTCGTACACTTCTCAGCTATTCAATCTGAAGGTTTCAAAACTTTAGAAGAAGGCCAAGCTGTAACTTTCGAAATCGTTGAAGGTAACCGTGGACCACAAGCTGCTAATGTAGAAAAAGCATAATCATGCGATAAATGAAGTGATGCATGTCAGTCATGCATCACTTTTTTACGTTATTTTTTCTCCACTTTGTATTCTTCATTCTTCTCCTCAAAAGAGAATCCATCCATTGTTTGCTTTTTCGGAATGATTATTTCACCTTTTCCTCGGGAGCGATTTGGAAAAAAGGCTCTAATGAACAATATCTAAATGGGAAGCAAAAGACCATTAGATCAAGTAAAAGAGATGCAAACTGGAAAACCTATTAACGTAGATAATGAATTATAGAAAACTGGAAAACCTATAGTAAGGTTATATAATAAGGAGGAACAAACACTTTGACAACTTTTTCAGATTTTAGTCTTAGTAATGAATTAGTAAAAGCACTTTCCAATATGGGGTTTGAGGAACCGACTCCAATCCAAGCACAGGCTATTCCTATTGGGTTAAAAGGAAAAGACATGATTGGTCAGGCTCAAACGGGTACAGGTAAAACGACTGCGTTTGGTGTGCCTTTATTAGAACAGATCGATAAAGAGGAAGGGATTCAAGGCCTTGTCCTAGCACCTACACGTGAACTTGCTGTTCAGGTAGCAGAAGAATTAAATCGTATCGGTCAAGTGAAGGGCATCAAAACGTTACCAATATATGGCGGACAGGATATTAATCGTCAAATTCGCGGCTTAAAAAATCGTCCTCATATCATTGCTGCTACACCAGGAAGACTTATTGATCATATTGAAAGAAAGACAATTCGTCTTAGCAATATTAAAATGGTTGTCCTTGATGAAGCAGATGAAATGTTAAATATGGGCTTTATTGAAGATATTGAGAGAATTCTTAGTGAAATTAAAGGAGAACGCCAAACAATGCTGTTCTCTGCAACAATGCCACGAAGAATCCAAACGCTTGCTGAGAAATTCATGCAAGAGCCAGAGTTAGTTAAGATTAAAGCAAAAGAAATGACAGTTACAAACATTGAACAACATTATATGGAAGTGCATGAGAAACAAAAATTTGATGTTCTCTGCAGTCTTTTAGATATTCAATCTCCTGAGCTTGCGATTGTATTCGGTCGTACAAAACGCAGAGTGGACGAAGTGGTTGAAGGTTTAATTAAACGTGGATATTCTGCAGAAGGAATACATGGCGATATCCCTCAATCAAAGCGTGATCAGGTCATCCGTCGTTTCAAAGAGCAAACCATTGATATCATGGTTGCAACAGATGTAGCAGCAAGGGGACTAGATATTAGTGGTGTATCACATGTGTATAATTTTGATATCCCTCAAGATCCTGAAAGCTATGTTCACAGAATTGGGAGAACTGGCCGTGCAGGAAACAAAGGGATTGCGGTTACGTTCGTGTCTCCAAGAGAGATTGATCATTTGAAAATTATTGAAAACGTAACAAAGAGCAAAATGGCGAAAAAACCGGTGCCATCATTTAAAGATGTGCTAATTGGTAATCAACAAGCTACAATTAATAAACTTATGGCAGTTATTGAAAATGAAGAGCATACTGACTATAAGAGAACAGCCGAAAATCTACTTGAAGATACAGATTCAGTTTCATTGTTAGCGGCTGCCTTAAAACTACTTACGAAAGATCCTGACGTAACACCTGTTAAATTAACAGCTGTTGAGCCTGTGCGTGTGAGAAAACCACGTGGGGATCGTAGTGGTAGTGGTGACAGAAAACGATACAGTGATCGTGGCAGAGATCGCAATAGAACTAGTGGTGGCGGAAGAGACAGGAATAGAGATAGAGATAGAAGAAGAAGCAATAGTCCTCGCAGCAGTAAATAAAGGATAGCCTTCGGATTCGTATGTCATCTATGAAAGAAAAATTAATTTTCTCCTAAATGTATGGATAGAATGATTTCGAATGAGCCATACTACTAGATGCAGGATATTTTATATCACTGTTAGTGATTCATATTTAGGAGGATTTGAAATGGCAACAGGTAAAGTAAAATGGTTTAACTCAGAAAAGGGCTTTGGGTTTATTGAAGTTGAAGGTGGAGAAGATGTTTTTGTTCACTATTCAGCGATTCAAACGGAAGGCTTTAAAACACTTGATGAAGGTCAGGAAGTTAATTTTGACATAGAAGAAGGCCAGCGTGGCCCTCAAGCTGTTAATGTGACGAAAGCTTAAACCATAATGAATAAAAAGAGTCCGAACAGGGCTCTTTTTATTATCAGAAAGCTGTATTTCCATTTTGTCTACTTAATCTGAGTTATGTTAGAAAAAGGCTAAATTCTAAAAGATTGTTGCTTTTGAAAGAAATGTTTGTATAGATATGGATGACAAAAAAGCTCGGTTGATTGGAGCGGAAGGTGCGAGATCCTCGAAAATGCTGTCGCATTTCCTTCGTGCGGTGTGAATTCTAAGTAGTATACTCAGCGCCCACCCCGCGGAAAGGGAGCACATGTACGCGGAAATCAACCTTTACCAACTGCATCTTAATTAGTAACAATGTTTGCAAAAACAGGATAGAAAAAAAGGAAAGCATACTTATATTCTTTTAGGAGTCAAAATAGTCTTCAATCTGGTTTTATATTAGTAGGAATGCTGGATTATTTATGGTAGATTAGTTTGGAAGGGGGAATAGAAATGAAAGAATTTACAGTTCAATTCCATAAAGAGGATCAAATTGAATCAATGAAGGTAAAAAAGTTAAGTGAAACTGATTTTGAGCGATTAACTGAAGGTGGAACAAGACATTTATTCGAATTAGATACAAATATCGGATTTTTTATTTATTTTGATGCTGTTGATGAAAATGGGGAAGAATCTTATATGGTTCTTCAATATGAGGAAGACAATGAAGATCCAACTGCATGCTATGCATTTGAATTAAAGGATTTCTATCAATTCGCTGCCCTTCATCTAAATGATCTTGAGTTTAATGAAGAAAATGAGCTCCAGGAAGAGGATGAAGAAGCTTATAGTCCGATTCATCATTTAGCTCATCTTATGTATCATATTGTTGAGGATGGAAAAGAAATCGAGGTTGAATAAGAAAATAGAGCAGGCGATGCCTGCTCTATTTCTATTCTTCGGTATGTAATAGCTGGTTGTTGCAAAAAATTGTGACCTCTTTTTCTTCTTCTTCATCAAGTGCAAATTCTAGTATTGTATCAGCAGATAAGAAGTGATAGTTCAGTATTCGGCTGTCATCTTCATTTTTATAAAAAAGAACTCGAAGCTGTACTCCGTTTTCAGAATATAATTCATCATCTTCATCCACCTCAATATCTAAAAAGAATTCAAAGCGGTCGCCAATTAATATACCTGTGGGATCAATTAATTGCTCTACAGAGAAGCTTGTGATCTTCATATGTTCCATCCTTCCGTATTAAAACATTTTCTTTCCTCAACTAAAACATTATACACTTTTCCCTTAACGATAGGATAGTATTACATAAATTCGGAAAGTTTTATCTTTCTTATATGTGAAGGCCGTTCCTTTCATCCTATTATAAGTGTAAGATTTTGACGTTTAAGAAAATTTATGTTATACTAGTTGTGATGAGTTGTATATTATTGAAAATTAGTTGCCCATAATTCACTTGTTATTTAGAGTTGATATTTTTTATGTCCTTTATGTAACAAGTGTTTTTATTTTTGAAACAGGGGTCGACTCTTTTAGGAGGTGCCTTCTATGGCAATGGGTTTTGGAAGAAAAAACACAGAAGAAATTAAATTAGAAGTGGTAAAGGTTTGGGAATGCACTTCAGAGAATTGTAATTGCTGGGTCAGAGATAATTTCAAAAGCGGTGAAAATCCAACTTGTCCAATCTGCAAAAGCGATATGGCAGAGACGACAAAAGAGCTACAGGTTGTCAATAACAATAGTATCTATTCAAACAATTGATATACAGCAGTGGAGGGCGAGATTTCGGCCCTCTTTTTTATTTCCTAAAGCTATCCATAAACTTGCTGTGTAAAGATTACTTTACTACAAATTGATCAATTAGTTCAAATGAACGCTATTCTGACTCGATCATTAAACACTTTTGGTATAGTTTTCTAGCGGTTACACAAACTAATGAATATGAATGTTAGTGGAAGTGAGTCAAATTGATCAACCTTATTTGGTATTTGATATTAGTTATTTTGAGCATTGGAATCATCCTCTTTATGTATAGAAAAAAGGATTTCAAAAAAAATCTAGCTTTGTATTTCATCGTTATTGGACTCGCATATTTATTGGAAAACGTTGTTCTTATTTATGGGAATGCTTACGCGTATTATCCAAAAGTATTTTCAGTGCAATGGTTTGACTCTATTTTTGGGGCAACTGTTTCACAAGCTGCCTTTATACCTAGTGTAATGATGGTTGTTGGTGCCTTTCAATTGACGACCAAATGGGTATTACTCATTTTAGTTGCCATTGCTTTTATTGAGGAATTATTTTTATCTATCGGGATATATGAACATTTTTGGTGGGAGACAGTATATACAATTGTTATTTTATTTATTGCTACTTTTGTGATTAAATGGTTGCGGAGAAGCTTGAACAATCCGCCTGCCTGGATTCGATATGTGACAATCTTTATGACAATCACAGCACTGATTCAATCAGCATCCTTTTATTTATCAACAATTTTTGAAATTCACTGGTTTTCAATAGGATTTTTTACTTCCATTTATCAAGATCATCTACTTGCTGATGCTATTTTTAGGGTGCTTTATACCTTTCCTTTAACGTATATTGTACTTTATTCATACAATAAATTTACACTCGTCTGCTTATTTTTTGCAGACATTCTTATCAAATTATTATTAATACAAAGTGGGATATTATCTATCATAAATTTCGGAGCACTCATTGCCTTCAGTGCATTGTTACTCATAAATATTTGGATCGTAAAAAGGGTTGAAGAATATTTATTTCCTCATTTGTCTTAGTGTATATAGATTTAAAGTTGTAGCCGCTCAGAATTGAGTGGCTATTTATTTGAAAATTTCCTTGTTCTATTGAAAAATCCTTATAATTGTTTCATGCAAATTTGATATGATAATGGAAAGGGAATTACATAATTATGGGGGTGGTGTTATTAATAAGCGGATAAAAGTAATCACCATTGTTATTTTGTTATTTATTGCTGTTATTTTACTTTTTAACTCTAATTTATACGAGATAATTAAATCTGGTGACATTGAGTCCATTCAATTATTTCTTGGGGAAAATTTATTATATACACTAGGTATAACATTTCTTATTATGATCATTCAAAACTCTTTAACATTAATTCCTCTTATTTTGATTATCTCATTAAATATTGCTATATATGGATTTGTATATGGTTTTTTATGGAGCTGGATGACAAGTGTTTTTTCGAGTATGTTAGTATTTTTAGTTATCCGATCTGGATTTCAAGAATGGTTATTGAAAAAAATAAACTTAAATATTTTATCTAATGGGGATAAGCAGGGCTTCACATATGTTCTTCAAGCGAGAGTTTTTCCATTTGTTCCTACAAGTTTAATCAATATTTCTGCTGCAATAAGCACGATCCGAATGAAGGATTTTATTTTAGCAACAAGTATTGGTAATTTTATTTACTTTTTTATA
Organism: Cytobacillus eiseniae; assembly: GCF_017874625.1. GTDB lineage: Bacteria > Bacillota > Bacilli > Bacillales > Cytobacillaceae > Cytobacillus > Cytobacillus eiseniae. The sequence goes on from NZ_JAGIKZ010000001.1 coordinate 27,663, forward strand.
TTAGCACTCATCCCAGCTGGATTAATCTCAGGGAAAATCAATGAGTACGTGTTAGGATTTCTTGCCTTCTTATTTATATTTCTTTTCTATTTTTTCAGGAAATATTTTATAAAACAAAAAGAAGTGAGAGAGGCTATCGTTCGGGAAGAGGAAAAATAATCAATTGAAAAAATAAAAACTACTTGCATAAAATTTTTAGACTATTTATAATAATCACAACAGATGGATTTTTACAAACACATTACAAATCTACTGGAAATGTAATGTGAATTTTACATTTATGCTTATATCTAGTAATTTAGTAGATTAAAAGTAATGTATAAAATGAATGTATAGGCATAAAGTTGTGAATGGTAGAAATGTGGCCATCTGAGATTAAAAAATAGGGGGTAAACAAATGAATAAGAAATTTTCGTTCTTTTTCAGTATGTTGCTAGTTCTTAGTATGTTCCTTGCAGCATGCAGTGGCGGCGGAAGTAGTTCAGAGCCAGCAACAAGCGAAGGTGAAACGCCAAAAGATAATGAACCTGCAGAACCTAATCCTGATGTGGCACAAAATTTAAGGATTAATATAAATACTGAGCCACCTTCTTTACATCCTGCTCTAGCAAAGGATACTACGTCTGGGGCTGTATTGCTTCAAACTTTTGAAGGCTTAACACGTATTAACCAAGATGGAACGCCTGAAGAAGCAATGGCAGAAAAAATTGCTGTTTCAGATGATCAAACGGTATATACTTTCACAATTCGTGATGCAAAATGGTCGAATGGAGATCCTGTAACAGCAAATGACTTTGAATATGCTTGGAAATGGGCATTAGATCCAAACAATCAATCAGAATATGCATACCAACTTTATTATGTTAAAGGTGCAGAAGATGCGCATGTAAATGGTGGATCTGTAGATGAAGTTGGCGTTAAAGCTTTAGATGAAAAAACACTAGAAGTTACACTTCAAAATCCAACTCCATTCTTCTTGGAGTTAACAGCATTCTATACTTATTTCCCAGTTAACAGCAAAATTGCTGAAGCAAATGCTGAATGGGCACATGACGCTGGTGAAAACTACACATCTAACGGACCTTTCGTTATGACTGAATGGTCTCACAGTGATAAAATCATTTTAGAAAAGAATGAAAATTACTGGGACGCTGACACAGTTAAATTAGAAACAATTGAAATGATCATGATCAATGATCCTAACACTGAATTATCAATGTTTGACAATGGTGAATTGGATTGGGCTGGAGCACCAACTGGTACTCTTCCAACAGATGCAATGCAAGCACTTAAGGATCAAGGACGTCTTACAACACAATCTATAGCTGGTGTGTACAACTATAAGTTCAATACAACGGTTGAACCGACTAGCAATGTGAATATTCGTAAAGCTCTTGCACATGCAATCAACCGTCAAGAATTAATTGATAATATTTTACAAGGAGAGCAAATGCCGGCAATGGGGATTGTCCCACCGTCTATGTTCCCAGAGAATGAAACAGGACATTTCCCTGATAATGATGTTGAAACTGCAAAAGAATTCTTACAAAAAGGTTTAGAAGAGCTTGGCTATAGTGACCCATCTGAACTACCTGCTATTGCACTTTCTTACAACACATCTGAAGCACATCAAAAGATTGCTCAAGCAGTTCAAGATATGTGGAAGCAAAACCTAGGTATTGAAGTTGTTCTTGATAACTCTGAGTGGGCTGTATACCTAGACAAAGTACATGCACTTGACTATCAAATTGCTCGTATGGGCTGGTTAGGCGATTTTAACGATGCGATTAACTTCCTTGAAATGTACCGTGATGCTGATGGCGGTAACAACGATACAGGTTGGGAAAGCAAAGAATATCAAGATTTACTTGCAGCATCAGCTACTGAGGGCGATGCAGATGCACGTCAACAACTATTAAAAGATGCAGAAAAAGTATTTATGGCTGATATGCCGGTTGCACCAGTTTACTTCTACACGAATAACTGGGTACAAGTAGAAAACTTAAAAGGTGTAGCTGTATCTGGTCTTGGTGATGCACAATACAAGTGGGCTTACTTCGAATAATAAGATGCATTGAATAGCAAGCAAATGAAAAGCCGAAATCACTCAAAGATTTCGGCTTTTCTAATTTAGATTTTAAAGAAAATAGTGTAAGTGCATATTAGTTTCTAATTGTATTTCCTGTTTTAATCTTCTCTGTTGTATGTTTACGGATAAAAGGAATAACAAAGCGGTCAAGCCCGATTTTTCCTGCGTTGAATCCAGCGACTAAAATAAATACTGTAAGAAGGACTAATTGAGCATTTGTGCTAACTGTACCAGAGAATAAGAATGCAAAGTTCATTGTAATCCCGAAGAAAGCAGCTGCAGTTGTAAAGCATCCAAGAATTAATCCAAGACCAACTAATAACTCACCCCAAGCAACTAGGAAGCTAAATAGTCCTGCATTTGGAAGAGCGATCCCTTCAAGGAAGCTTCCCCACCAAGCTTGTACGGTTGGACTTTCCCCTGATGCTTTTGCAATTGCTCCTTGTAAGAAGCCTGAAGCATCGAATCCGTCTGCTACTTTGTGGAAACCTGCATTTACCCAAGAATACCCAACATATAAGCGTATAATCGTAAGAAGCCAAGATGCGATCTTATTTTCTCTAAGCCATTTAACAAACATTCGAAATCTTCTCCTTTCAAAATCAAATAGATAACTACAACTAAAAGTTACCACATTGTTGTTCTTTTTAAATAAATAAGTGAGCAATTTCACTAATCCGTTGAAAAAATTTGAACAAAAAATGAAATTATTAATATAAGAAGGAATTAAATTTTTCAATAGATATATTTAAAAAGTTTTGTCTATTTTGTGATAATTATCATTGTATGTGAGGTTCAAATAGATTATAATTATTATAAATAATAATGAGAAGGAGGGAGAGGCATGGTTCGAATGACAGTAGCAGGAATTGGGGGATTTATCCTCGTTTTCATTGAATCATATATTGTAATGTTAATGAAGAGCTATCATACGATTGAATTTGGCGGCATGGCTCCTTTTATATCTGTATGGGCAATGAACTTTTTTCTACTATTTTCAATCCTCACCCACCTAAAACTATGGTATGAGGAACAGCAGACAGCTAAAGGTGAGACATCAAATTTATAAATATTAGAATGAACTGGCAAAGATACTGGTGAAAATCAGTATCTTTTTTTTGTATTGGAATTTAATTATGCATGGCATGCTGTGTAAAAGTGTAAATCTTTTGTTCTATGTCCAGCTCCACATGGATTTTTTCGGTAGTGTAAGTACCGTACGAGAAAACTTTTCTTCGTAAAGAGAGACGTTGTTTGTTCATTTCCGTTCTTCAGTATTTGCGTCAACATCGGTTCAAACACTCATCGTGTTTTCTTTCTAGAATCAGACAGTTCTAGTTTGTACGGCGATAATTTCATAGCCTATTTTTTGATATCTTCAAAAAATAGGCTATCGATTTTAGAAAAGCGAGTTATAAGCTTCCTTGTATTCGTGAAATGATTGTGAACATTTTATTGTTAAATAGGATTCGTAGGTAAATAGGCTTATAATGAAAAGGAAAAATATGTTGATGAAAGTGTGAGACACACTATGATACAGTTGAGCGAAAATAGCAAAGAAGAGATTGAAGGCTTTCATGAATTACTATTAAATACACCAAATCTATGTTATTCAATTTTTCAAAATATGACTGAAGGAATTGTCATTACAGATACGAAAGCAAATATCCTGCATGCGAATCAAGCTTATTGTTCAATATCGGGATATACATTGAAGGAATTGATTGGCAGAAATGTGAATGTTCTTAAATCGAATCTTCACGACCAATCGTTTTATCAGGGGTTTTGGAATTGTATAATTTCAAACGGGAAGTGGACGGGAGAAATTTGGAATCGACATCAAAGTGGTCGGTTATATCTTCAAAAGGTAAGTATTTTTGCAATTAGGGATGAAAAAGGAAGGGTTATACAATATGCAGCAGTAACAACTGATATATCTGAGGAAGATAAATTAAGGAAAGATATTGTCCGAACAGGAATACTTCAAAAAACATTGCTGCCATCGACGTTATGTTTACAATCGATCATTGTGGAAACAGTTTTTATGCCTTTAAATTATATTGGTGGAGACTTTTATGATTTTTATTGGGATCAGGAGAATCAAATTCTTTCAGGTTATATAATTGATATTATGGGCCATGGAGTAACCGCTGCCTTTCAAAATTCGGTTTTAAGAGTATTATTTTCGCAAAACTTTTCTCATAATAGTAGCTTAATTGACGTTCTATCAAATATAAACTGTGAATCGACGAACTATTTTTTAGAAGATACATTTGCTGCTGGTTTATGTTTTCGAATGGACATACAAAATGGGACGTTAACCTATGCATGTGCGGGGATGAATAAATTTATTAAATGTCAAGCAAATGGAGAAATGGTAATTGTAAAACAAAAAGGGCCATACCTAGGAGTAATGGAACATCCTGCTTTTACTGAACATACGATTTCAATTGCTAAAGGTGATTCCTTCTATTTCATGACTGATGGGTTTATGGATTTATTCGAAAAGGAAAATAGATTCCGTAATAATGACTTTAAGGAAAATATCAATAAATTAAGAGGAATAAATATTAATGAATTAAAAGATGATGCATCTGCTATCGGAATCTTTGTAAAAGAGGTTGGAGGAAGTAGCCATGTGTAATTATCAGCTTAGATTTAGAACAATAGAAGAATATTGTGCACTCCGATGTGCAATTAAAAAGGACATCCAGAAGATACTTGGAGAAGAGAACTCCTTTTTTATGGAAGTTGCTATTAACGAGGCTGTAAACAATGCTCTTCGTGCAAATGATTCTAAAGAAGTAATCTGTTTTAACCTTCGTGTGAGCGCTAATAATCGATTGATCATTCGAATTAAGGACCACGGAGAAGGTTTTGACGTAAATAAAGCATGGATGGAGCTCTCTAACTCAGACCTTTTCGAGGATAGGTTATTTAATGAATCAGGTAGAGGACTTTCCATTATTCATTTAGCAGTAGACAAAATGGTTTTTAATAAAAAGGGAAATGAGTTATTACTAATGAAATATATTACACCAAACATAAATAGTGTGACAAAAAAAGCAAGTATTGAGGTGTTTGCATAATGTCTAAATTAACAAAAAAATTATTAATTTCGTATTTAATTATTGTAGTGATCATGGCGGGGCTTGGTTATACAGCCGTATCGACTCTTTCTTCTGTAAATCAAAATGGAAGATCTATGCATGATGAAAGTGTTGTTCCCTTAAGTCAAATAGCTGAAATAGCAAAATACGCAGAGAATACAAGAGTTCAAATGGTGACCTCGGTAAATAGTGAAAATTCAGCGCCAACTGAAGTAGCAGAAAAAAATATAACGCATATTCGTGAATTGTTTGAAGCATATGGAAAAATGAAAATGGATGACGAATCAAAAGCTAAATTCAATGAATTACAAGGTAACTGGACTTCATTTACAGACATTGTAGCAAATAACATTCAATTCGTTCGAAATGGACAATTTGATCTAGCAAATGAGGGATTAGCAAAAGGGAAAATACCTTTTGACAAAGCGAGTGACAATTTAAGTGAATTAATCGAGTTGAATAAGCGAGTTGCTGACCATTTAATTAGTAATAATCAAAAGGAGTATGATCAATCAAGATATACACTGCTTATCATCGTTTTAATTGCAATCATCTTAGCTATTGGGATTGGATTATTTGCAGGAAAGAGCATTGCTCAACCAGTTAAGAAAATTTCGGAAAGAGCGCTTCAAATTGCAAAAGGAGATTTAACAGGCGAGTCTGTCTATGTAAAAAATAAGGATGAAATTGGTGATTTAGCAAACGCATTTAATGATATGAATGGAAGCTTGAGGCAGTTAGTTACTTCTGTTTATCGTTCATCAGATGAGTTATCAGCTGTTTCAGAAGAAATGGCTGCTTCAAGTGAACAAGTGACAGCATCTGTTTCAGAAATTTCAATTTCAATGAATCACGTTGCTGAAACTACGGATAAGGGCAATCAATCAGTTATGGATGTTACGAAAGTTTTATTAGAATTGTCCTCACTTATTCAAATTGCAAAAGGAAAGGCAACAGCAGCACTTGAAAATTCCCAGACTACATTCATTACTGCAAATGATGGCAAAGACATTGTGAATGAGTCGATTAGTAAAATGGAGTTGATTCGAAATCGAACAATTGAAACAGAGGAGCTTATACAAAGATTGGATCAATATTCTTTAGAAATTGGTCATATTACAAAAATGATTACAAATATTGCTGATCAAACAAATTTACTTGCGCTAAATGCCTCTATTGAAGCAGCACGTGCAGGCGAACATGGCCGTGGTTTTGCAGTTGTTGCTGAAGAAGTCCGTAAATTGGCAGAACAATCGAATGAAGGAGCAAATCAAGTTTCTGAACTTGTTAGGAAGATTTCTGGAAGTACAGGAGAGGCAGTACAAGCGATGCAGCAAAATCGAGTAGAAGTTGAACAAGGTGTAACTATTGTAGCAAGTGCAGGTAATGCATTGGATCGAATTCTAACAGCAGTAGCTGAAACATCGAAAGAAGTAGATGGGATTAAAAATGTGACGGATGAAGAGGTGGCAAGTTCTGAAAAAATCGTTTCACTTATAAACGAACTATCGACGGGAATGGAAAATACAACAACTAAAACAGAAGAAGTGGCGCTTGCTACAGAAGAAACAACAGCAGCAATTGAAACCGTTTCAAGTAGTGCGGAAGAAGTCAGTGCAATGGCAACGGAACTTAAGAATTCTGTGCATATTTTTAAAATATAAGGGGATTAAAAAGTATGATAAAGAAAATGGAGATCACACCAACCGAAAACAATCGAATCAACCTCATCTTAGAAGGAGATTTGTATGTTGAGCAAGCAGCAGAATTACGAGAAAGACTACTTCAAGAAATTGACAGAGGTGTTCATTATATTGATATTGACATGAATAACCTAAATTATATTGATAGTTCAGGGCTTGGTGTACTTATTGCAATCCAGAAACGTTGCATTAAAAAAGGAGGAGCCGTAATGATTTACGGTGTCCACGGGAAAATAAAGGAATTATTTGAATTAACGAGATTAAATAAAGTATTTAATATGGAATAAAATAAAAACTTGGAACAAATAGTCGTATAAAACGATCATTTATTCCAGGTTTTTTTCCATTAAGAATCACTCCAACTGATTTTGAATAGTAGCTGTACATTTATGTGAAATTTAGAATGGTATGATATCTAGTCAAAATTCCGATAAAATTGATTTTCATCTAACCTCAAAACCATGATTTTAGAGTGGGCTATACGATTATATCCAAGATATTACCATCTAAAGATCATAGGTCAATCCATTTTTATCTTATATTATGCCTTTAGCACATACCAGCGTATTCAATTTCTTATATTGGATTCATTTTGAAAAAAAGATAAATTTTTTCAAGGATTAGATGATGAGTTTTAGTAAAAATTAAACCTGTCACGTCAATAAAAGAAGTAGGAGGACAACTTCATGAAAAATAGGCTTTTGGTTTCAACAATAACAGCTGTCGTTTCATTAGGCTTTTTGTCTGCTTGTGGAGTAGATAATAATCGAATGAACGATACTGAAAATGTAAACTACAGCCCTGTTCGATATGATCGTTATGATGATGGCAATTCTAATCGAGCTAGAGGGAATAATATGAATAATAATGTTAATCCTACTCGATATCGCACAGATAATAACAATCTGAATATTGATGCGAACAGAAATAACCGGCTTAACGAAAATAATGAATGGTTTGGTACTGACAATGATGGTGTTTTTGACGATGACAGAAATAACCGCAATATTTTACCTGGAACGAATGGATCAATGACAGGCAGGTAAGTGTAGAGTTCACTTTAAAAGCGACATCGAAAAAGATGTCGCTTTTTAATATAATATTCTTAGCAAATAACGATGGAAGGTGGAACTTTTAAGTGAGAATGAAGTTGCCTGTTTCTGCAATCTGACCTTTTGGGTCACCGCTAGTCATAAAAAAGCACTACCAAGGATTTTGATAGTACTTTCATTTCTTATTCAATACTACAATAAATAACGGGGCAATTTTCACAGCCAATCTCGTCTTTCAAGTATTTCAAATTGTGAACGGTGATTTTCCCTTTTTTAATTGAGATGATCCCTTCGCGTTTTAATTCATTTAGCATTCTATTTGTGCTTTCTCTTGATGTCCCACAAAAATTACCGAGCTCCTGATTAGTCAATGGAAGGTCGATAAGTATGCCATCAGTTTTCTTAATCCCATAGCTATTTGTCATTCGAATAATTGTAGAATAGAGGGCCCCTTTTTTTCCATTTAATACAAGATCTCTGAATTTTGTTTGTGTCTTACGAAAATGGTCGCTCATCCATTTCATAAATTCAAATGCTAATGCACTGTTTTGAAAAATTTCTGTTTCGATTACTTCCTTTTTAATGACGGCTACTTCACCTTCTTCAATTACTAAGGCACTTAAAAGAAATTTAGGTGAATGAGTAAATAAGGTTAACTCACCGCAAATATCATTTTCCCCACAAATTCGCAAAGCAAGCTCACGTCCGTCTTTGTTGATTTTGCTAATTTGGATTTTTCCAGAAACAATTAAGTAAAGCTCTTCCGCTTTTTCACCTTCTTGAAAAAGATACTGACCCTTCACTGTTTTAATTGTTCGATTAGAAAGCTGAAGTAATTCTTTAATTTCAATAGAATGAGTTGGTTTCATCGGTTGAGTCATTCAAATATCACCCTTTTTTTATACACGATGTTGTTAAGTACATAATAACACATATACAGTGATAAACTCTTTCTATTTAACTGTGAATAATTTATGAACTTAAATTAAAATGTGAACTACTTCACATCTTTAAATGGCTAGATTTTTTACGATGGACTCATATAAGAGGCGAAAGGGGAACAATCAAATGAAAGCAAAAGCGATACAATTACCTCTTCAAACATTTAGTTTAATAGCAGGATTTATGGTATGGGTTATTTTATCCGCACTAATTCCATTTATTAAAGAGGAAATTCAATTATCTGCTAATCAATTAGCATTAGTAACTGCAATACCTGTTGTACTAGGTTCTATTCTTAGAATCCCAATTGGATATTGGACGAATCGATTTGGAGCAAGAAAACTTTTTTCAATAAGCTTTATTCTCTTATTATTTCCAATATACTATATAAGCATTGCCAATTCATTTATTGACTTACTTGTAGGTGGACTGTTTCTAGGGATAAGCGGAGCTGTCTTTTCAGTTGGTGTAACTTCCTTGCCAAAGTATTATCCGAAGGAAAAACATGGGTTTGTTAATGGAATCTATGGAGTAGGGAATGTCGGTACTGCAATTACAACCTTTGCTGCACCAGTGATTGCTTCACAAATTGGCTGGCAATCAACTGTACAAATTTTCTTAGTGATCGTTTTAATTGTAGCAATAGTTAACTTTTTCTTAGGAGATAAAAATGAACCAAAAGTAACGACTCCTCTGAAAGATCAAATTAAAAGTGTGTATAAAAATGAAAAACTCTGGTGTTTAAGCTTGTTCTATTTCTTAACTTTTGGTGCGTTTGTTGCATTTACAATCTATTTACCAAACTTCCTAGTTGCACATTTTGAGTTAGACAAGGTAGATGCAGGTATAAGAACAGCTGGTTTTATCGCAATTGCCACCTTCGTCCGTCCATTAGGTGGTTGGCTTGGAGACAAATTTAATTCATTCAAAATTTTAATGGTCGTTTTTACAGGTTTAACATTATCAGGGATTTTATTAGCATTTAATCCTTCGCTAGCTATTTATTCTATTGGCTGTTTGACAATTGCTTTTTGTGCAGGGATTGGAAACGGAACAATATTCAAATTAGTACCGATGTATTTCTCAAAGCAAGGCGGAATTGTCAACGGAATCGTTTCTGCAATGGGTGGTTTAGGAGGATTCTTCCCGCCATTAATGCTTTCATTTTTATTTAATCTGACTGGTCATTATGCGATTGGCTTTATGGCATTGTCACAAGTTGCACTTGCTAGCTTAATTATCGTCGTTTGGATGTATTATCAAGATAAGTTTGGATCTGCAATTCAAGAGGGCCATTCAGTAAAAGGCACAAATCAATATTCTCATTAATGTTTAATCGTTGACTATAGTAAGTTTGATCCAGTCAACTGTACAAATGAATCTTGTATTTTTGAATTACCTTGTAGCAAATAAAAGAAGCGGATTATCTTCATTAAGGTGACAATCTGCTTCTTTTTGCTATAAGTATTACTATTTATCGAAAGACACGAGATGGGATATCAAAAATATTCCATAAAAAAACAATGAAAACGATTGAAAACATCCATGCATAGAGCGGTTTGCAATGATGAATACGCAAGATTGAAAACATGACAATATTAAATAGGAATGACCAATAAAAATTCCAGCCATTTGAATGATTAATTATATTTAGTCGCAGATCAATGAATTCATTGATTGCATATATGAAAGACCATAAGAGAATAAAAAAAATTTGTTTGAATATTTTCTCCTTAGGGAAGTTTGGCAAGTACATAAGAATGGTTGCAGGGTATTTAATCGCCATAACTAATAATGAAATATGAGAATTTGTTATTCTTGTGTTTTCATTCATATCTTGTGGGGCGTATCTCCACATTGGATATATGTCTGAAAGAAGGTAAAGATATAAAAAATCTCCTATAACAAAAAACAAAAATGTAGGATAATATTTTTGCCAGTTTTTAATGTCACCCCATTTCCACATGGCAAATAACCATATAAATGCATATATTACATTAATGTTTAACACCTTCCAAAAATTCCTTTTTTTTAATATAACCAATTCATCGAAATTTATTATTCCGCAAAGGCTTTAATTGAACGGATTCACTCTTTATTAAGTGAAATGCCCACTCGTTGGATGTTTATCTTGCATACAGTACAAGAGAAAGCATTTTTTAGAGGGAGAGGAAGCAGATGAATCAAAGAAATAATTATGGAGGACATCACGGCGGTCATCATGGAGGACACCACGGTGGTCATCATGGGGGACATCACGGTGGACACCATGGAGGGCATTCTAATTCATTAGGAGTTGGGGTACCATTTCTTGGAGGTGTATTAGGTGGATTAACGGTTGGGGCATTAGCTAACCCAGGATTCAGTGGATATCCATATCCAACACCATATCCAGCACCGTATCCAGCACCAACACCATTTCCACCTTCCTATTATCCATATGGGGGCTATCCGTATTATTAATGCAACAAATTAAAAACAAATAGTATGAGGCTTTCCAAAAAGTGGCTTTTCTAACTAGCGGAAGCCTTTTTTTGATGCTATTTCTTTGAATAAAAACTTAACAAATGATTAATTTAGGTATAATATAATTTAGTAGGTACAACCTCGTGAGGACAATATGAAATGGTGTTTAATTCATTATTGTTTTTTAAAATAGTGTGTCGAAATGTCTATTTTATATTTATATTTGATTTAATGTGAAAGTGAGTGTTCATAATGGGTCGTAAGTGGAATAATATTAAAGAAAAAAAAGCAGCAAAAGATGCAAATACGAGTCGAATTTATGCAAAATTTGGCCGTGAAATTTACGTAGTAGCGAGACAAGGAGAACCCGATCCAGAAGCAAATCAGGCTTTAAAGTTTACGCTGGAACGAGCAAAGACTTATAATGTGCCAAAACATATTATCGACCGTGCTATTGAAAAAGCAAAAGGCGGCTCAGATGAAAATTTTGATGAACTTCGTTACGAAGGCTTTGGACCCAATGGTTCAATGATCATAGTTGATGCGTTGACAAATAATGTTAATCGTACGGCTGCAGATGTACGCGCTGCTTTCGGTAAAAATGGTGGAAATATGGGTGTGAGTGGATCTGTTGCATATATGTTTGATTCAACTGCTGTAATTGGACTTGAAGGGAAAACGGCAGATGAAGTACTCGAAAATTTAATGGAAGCAGATGTCGATGTACGTGACATTTTAGAAGAAGATGAAGCAGTGATCATTTATGCAGATCCAGATCAGTTCCATGCAGTGCAACAAGCACTTAAAGATGTAGGTATCAATGAATTTACCGTTGCTGAAATAACAATGCTTGCGCAAAACGATGTAGAGCTAGCAGGAGATGCAAGGGAAAAGTTTGAAAAGATGATTGATGCATTAGAGGATTTAGAAGATGTTCAGCAAGTTTATCATAATGTTGATTTAGGAGAATAATAAATTGAGCAGACCAAACGATGAGTTTAAAGGTCTGCTCTTTTCATTAAAATTGTTCATCAGGGTGTAAATTATTTTGCATAAATTCTTGTACTTTGTGGATGTCTCCAGTTGTGGCAATGTCCGTTTTATACCAGCCATTCTCATTCATTTTTTCATAAAGACTGTAATGATTATTATTGGCATTTTCAAAACATTGCTGATAAATTTCACGCAATTCATTATGGCTTGTTTCTAGCATCGTATTGCTTACACTTCGACATCTGCCTTTTTCTAATTCCAGGCATAGCTGTAGCATTTCTCGATCCGTTAAACCGCGCTTCCCAATATTATTTGGCATTGCCATACATCCCTTTCATTTTTACTGAATCATTTTTGAACGGTTAAAGTACTGTGACAGTTCAGCAATTTTTAATTGGTGACTTTCCGCTAGCTGTTCAAGCATAGCTCCTAGTTCTTGGTCGTCGCATTGTGAGGCACACCAATTCAATGTTTTTGCAGTAATCTCCTCTGCACGGATTTCATCTTCTATATAGGAAAGCTCTTTCTTCGTTAGCTGATTCATCTTCATTCACCCCCAAGAATGATTATCCTTTTCTTTCCTAGTATTTATTGAAATAATCCTTTTTATCCATCTGATAGTTAAGAAGGATTTATGGGGTTTTTATCGAACATATTTTATGAACTAGTCAGGTTTGTAATTGGTAACAATGAGTGAATAATGAAAATGTTGTTGGGAGGAGAATTATGATATATATTGCACTTCTTCGGGGGATAAATGTCGGAGGAAAGAATAAAATTGACATGAAGCTACTAAAACAAACGTTTGAACAAGTTGGAATGAATGATGTAGTGACATACATCAATACAGGTAATATTATTTTTTCATCAAAAAGCTCCAATAAAAATGAACTTTCACTTATTTTGGAAGAAGCAATCCATGGTGATTTTGGATTACCTATTAAAGTAATCGTTCGTAGTTTCAATGACGTCAGCAGAATCATTCAAGCAATTCCAGACGATTGGAGAAATGACAAAGACATGAAAAGTGATGTCATGTTTTTATGGGATGAAATTGATGATGAATCTATTCTTAAGGAGTTAGTCATTAAACCAATAGATACAGTGAAATATGTTCCTGGCGCTATTTTATGGTCCGTTGATAAAGAAAATATAACAAAAAGCGGAATGACAAAGATCATTGGATCAAAATTATACAAACAAGTGACGGTAAGAAATGTCAATACTGCTCGCAAAATATATGAACTCATGCATGGTCAAAATAATTAGCTTGCTAGATGATCATGCTAGCGGGAACGGATAGCTGGTTATAAAAGAAATAATGGTTAAACTCCAAATAACTATAATGAAAAGTACTCTGTCATATATAATAAGTAGTCCCGATCATGTCAAGATATGTAAATCCATTCGAAATTTCAAACAAAACGAATGGATTTTCTGTGTGAAAATCCATTTGTTTCAACTTGTGTGGACATTGAGTCCGTTATTAGCTAATATTTAGGTGGAATTAACGCCCTTTCAGATAAATAACGGAACGTATGTCCGATAAAAATGTGAAAGCATAATTATTGTTGCCAATAGAGGAACGTATGTCCTGTTAAGATTGCCGGAAGAGTTCATCGACTGATGGTGATGTTCAAGTGAGCTATTGAATTATAGCTCATCTAAATATTGGTTGAAATAGTTTATAGAGATTGGGATCGGTCTGTATTCTCTTTCTAGTAGTACTAATCCGAATAACTAGTGAGATTATGGACCAATCCCTTTGACAGAGAAAAGTTAATGGGATAAAACTCTTGGGAAAGCAGTGGGACTGGTTTCATAGAAGAGTGTAATGGGACAAAACCTTTGAAAAAATTGAGAGGATTGTCTCACAGAAGTGTTTCATCCGGCGAACCTTTAAAAAAACTGGGAGGCTTCTCTCGTAGAAGCAATCAATGGTACAAAACCTATGAAAAAACGAAGGAAAATGTCCCATAGAAGCAATCAATGGTACAAAACCTATGAAAAACGAAGGAACATGTCCCATAGAAGCATTCAATGGTACAAAACCCATGAAGAAACGAAGGAACTTGTCCCATAGAAGCAATCAATGGTACAAAATCCATGAAGAAACGAAGGAACTTGTCCCATAGAAGCAATCAATGGTACAAAATCCATGAGGAAACGAAGGAACATGTCCCATAGAAGCATTCAATGGTACAAAACCCTTGAAGAAACGAAGGAACATGTCCCATTAATAGAAGCAATCAATGGTACAAAACCCATAAAGAAACGAAGGAACATGTCCCATAGAAGCAATCAATGGTACAAAACCATGAAGAAACGAAGGAAAATGTCCCATAGAAGCAATCAATGGTACAAAATCCATGAAGAAACGAAGGAAAATGTCCCATAGAAGCAATCAATGGTACAAAACCCATGAAAAAACGAAGGAACATGTCCCATAGAAGCAATCAATGGTACAAAACCCATGAGGAAACGAAGGAACATGTCCCATAGAAGCAATCAATGGTACAAAACCCATGAAGAAACGAAGGAACTTGTCTCATAGAAGCAATCAATGGTACAAAACCCATGAGGAAACGAAGGAACATGTCTCATAGAAGCATTCAATGGTGCAAAATTGCTAAAAACTTAAAGTATAAGTCTCATAGTAGCAGCATTCAATTAGATAAAGTCAATAAAAATCAAAAGACTTGACTAAAGATCAAACACTTTTGGAAATGATGGTTACTCATAATAAGTTCCTCGATATTTCCCTGCAATTTTAAAGTTCTTTCTTAATATCCTACTCACTCTTTTTCTACAATTAATCAGTCCACACCATTTTATTGCCTCATTAGTGGTAATTTTCCAATTAGGATTCAATAGCTTTATTTGTTTAATCGTTCGAACAATTGCAGTTTCAACGCTTTCTTTAAATCCACAATTACTACAAATACACGATAGACCATTAACATCAATAGAGAAGGAATGACAAAATTTACAATTAACTCCGGTTTTCAGATGCTCGTATTTATAGGAAGGCAATCGTGTATATGGGGACTTTTCAATGTGAAGAGACACCAATTTATCAGCAAGAAGTCTGTCAGTACCATTGTGACTTGACATTGCAGCATCCAAGTTTCGTAAATGAGATGTTACTTGAGTTGGAAAAATAAAATGTTTATTGAGAGGAGCTTGATATAAAGTAAACTGGGGGTTGATAAAAACAACATGGGATTCAATAGGGAATTTGTGCCCAATAGTATGAAGTAATTGGCGGAGTAGGGACTTAGTACGATTCATTTGATGAAGAGGATTATTATATTCTGTCTGGGGTAATTTATATATTCTATCAGTCTCAGTATCGTATAAATAATCTCCATCATAATTCTTCACTTCGTATAAGTAGATTGTTCCGGAAATAATAATGAGTGTGTCGATTTGAAATGTCGAGTTGTTTACCTTTAACAGTAAACCATTCATTATATAGCATTCGGATTGTAGCTTGTCTGTTAACTGATCAAACAGCATTTCTCCTTCATAGCCTTTTCTAAGTCTGTAATATTGCTGGCGATCTATTTCTGATAGCGTCATTCGAGGCTTTAATGCGTTTAAAAAAGTTAATTCTTCTGGTTCCAAACGAGGTTTATAGATCATAAGGTTCATCCTTTCTTTTTATTCAATCCTATTTTATCTTAAATCTACTGTGGTTCCTATTAAAATCTAAATATTCCTTCAACTGTTTTCTGCTCATACAAGTATCATACTCTGAGCATTGCGCATAGGATAATTTAGTCTATTTATGAAGGGATTGATAAAAATGTACTATATTCCTTATCCTAATTACCCGGTGCAGCTATTTCATAGATTTCCTATTATACCGAATGAGCTTGTACAAATAAATCAATTTGGTTACTATCATCCGTCTCCACAAGGTCGCGCGATGTCAAAAGATCATGGGAAACAACCTTATGTCGTAAATATTGAGGAGGCAGCAAAGAAAAATAAAACGTTTCGTACAGCTTTATGGACAGGGAATCATTTGCAAGTTACTGTGATGAGTATACGAGTGGGCGAGGATATTGGTTTAGAAGTTCATCCTCGAACAGATCAATTTCTGCGTATTGAAGAGGGGCAAGGAATTGTTCAGATGGGAAATTCCAAGAATCATTTAGACTTTCAGAAAAGAGTTTATGAGGATGATGCCATTATGGTACCAGCAGGAAAATGGCATAATATTATCAATATCGGGAACAAACCGCTTAAGCTTTATACAATTTATGCACCACCAGAGCACCCATTTGGTACAATTCATCAAACGAAAGCTGACGAATAAGGTTAACGGGGCAGGAAACTGTCCCAATATAAGTAATCGTAGGATGCCCCCTTTTTACATACATAGCTTAATTGAATAGATTACGATTTTTCTAAAACATGAAACTTTTTTTCTAGAAAACAGTATAGTGTAGTATTGGACTTTTCTAACTATCTTCTTATAGGCAGTTAGGATTGTTTGATTTCAAAAAGGAAATCGAGTGAAACATTCAAAGGGGGAATAGTGAGTATGAGTATTATCACAAGATTTAAAGATATTATGTCAAGTAACATTCATGCGTTATTAGATAAAGCGGAGAATCCAGAGAAAATGATTGATCAGTACTTAAGAAATCTTAATCGAGATTTAGGCAAGGTTAAATCAGAAACAGCATCAGTTATGGCGGAAGAACAGCGGACAAAAAGAGAATTGAATGCATGCCAAGATGATATGGAAAAAATGGAGCGATACGCAATCAAGGCATTGGAAGCAGGAAATGAAGGGGATGCAAGAAAATTCCTGGAGAAGAAGGCCGTGTTAACAAATAATCTTGCAAATTTAGAAAGCTCTTATCAATTGGCTTCAACAAACTCCCTTCAAATGAAACAAATGCATGACAAACTTGTTGCTGATATCGGCGAATTGGAATCTCGGAGAAATATGCTAAAAGCAAAATGGTCAGTAGCAAAGACACAGGAGCGGATGAATAAGCTTGGAGCAACTGGAGTTAATTCCGGACAATCGATTTCTGCATTTGGAAGAATGGAAGATAAGGTGAACCGTGCACTTGATGAAGCGAATGCAATGGCTGAACTAAACGCTGAGCCTAAAGATGAAATCGCTGAACTAACAACTAAATATGATGAGCCGAGTAATAATAATATCGATCGCGAATTGGAAGCACTAAAAGATCGATTGAAGAAATGATGGACGAGGGGACAGAAACCAATAGTAGGCTGGACAGGGTTATAGTCCCCCTGTCTTCAAAATAGAGGTGGTTGGCATATGATTCTTCATTATAAATGTCCGAGTTGTGGAAGTGATATGAGCTTTGATTCTGAATCAGGAGAGCTAGCTTGTGATAGCTGTGGGAGACAGGATAAAATCGAAAGTTATCCTGAAGATTTAATCACAACTACATTTTCAGAAGATGAGGCGAAGGAGTACCACTGTGAGAACTGCGGAGCTGTGTTAATTACAGAGGCAGAGACAACCGCGACAAGTTGCAGTTTTTGTGGAGCTGGTGTGGTGATAGCGGATCGATTATCTGGGCATCTTGCTCCAGCAAAGGTGATTCCCTTTACAATAAGTAAGGAAGAGGCAACAAAGGCATTTCAGAAATGGTGCAGAAAAGGGCTGCTTACTCCGAAGGGTTTTATGAATGCGGATCGAATAAAAAGCATCACAGGGATGTATGTTCCTTTTTGGTTATTTGATTTAAATAGCAAGGTGCAAGTGAACGCTGTTTGTACGAAGGTAAGAATGTACACAAGGGGAGAATATATTTATACAGAAACAAAGTATTATGATGCTTTCCGTGATATAAATCTTGATTATGTGAAGATCCCTGTTGATGCATCAGAAAAAATGAATGATGGATTAATGGATAAACTAGAGCCATACCCATATGATCAATTGAAAAATTTTAAAACTCCGTATTTGGCGGGTTATATTGCGGAGAAATACAATTATACAGATGAAGAGCTCCTTCCACGGGCAAAGGATAAAATCAGCGGCTATATTGATTCCTACATTCGATCAACATTAACAGGCTATCATTCTGTAAATTATAAAGAGAAGACAATCGATACTAGAAACGTGAACAGCTACTATGTGCTGCTGCCTGTATGGATGGTCATCTATGATTATAACCAGTCCGAGCATACCTTTGCAATGAATGGCCAAACTGGAAAAGTAGTTGGTAAACCGCCAATTAGCTCAGGCAAGGTAAGTATGTGGTTTGGTGGCATTGCTGCTGGATCCTTGCTTGCATTAAAATGTGCCTCTTACTTCTTGGGAGGTGGCTTTTGGTGAGTGGTGGAAAAATAAAAAAGCAAAGTCTTTTTTTCTTATTGACTATTTTCATTCTATTTGTACCTTGGGGAATATCGGTTAACGCAGATTCTATGAATCAAAAACAGTATATATATGATTATGCTGAGCTGCTATCTGAAACAGAAGTTGAAGAGTTAGAATCTTTATCTAGTGAATTAAGTGAACAAATGAACACCGCTTTTATGGTGATCACTGTCAACGGCATGGATGGGAAGGACATTATTCCATATGTACAGGATTTCTATGATGAACATGCGCCAGGCTATGACCAGCCGCATGGAAATACTTCTATATTAACCATTGACTTACAGACTAGAGATGTGTATCTAGCAGGATTTAAAAAAGCAGAGCAATATTTAGATGATGCACGCTTAGATATGGTTCGTAATAAAATTACTCCTGATTTATCACAAGGCAACTATTTTCAAGCTTTTTCCGTATATATTCATACAGCCCATGACTATATGGGGTTTAAGCCAGGCGTTAATCCTGAAAATATATTGTTTAAATGGTGGTTCCAGCTGGCTGTATCATTAATTGTAGCTGGAATCATTGTAGCACTTATGGCCTATCGTTCTGGTGGCAGAGTCACTGTAAGTGCTCAGAATTATATGAATAACAATCAATCAGGTATACTTAATAAGTATGATAACTATATAAGACAAACTGTAACGAAGCAGAAAAAGCCATCTAGTAACACGAAAAGTGGTGGTGGAGGCGGCGGTGGAATTTCTCGAGGCGGCCACTCACATAGCGGAAGCAGAGGGAAATTTTAAAACGCAGGAAGGAGCAGGTGATCGATGTCTTTTTTTAGAAACCAATTTGCAAATGTAGTAGAATGGCAAGAATTTAGAGATGATATGATTTTCTATAAATGGAGCAATCGTGAAATTAAAAAGGGGAGCAGATTGATTATTCGTCCAGGTCAGGATGCTATATTCCTAAACAATGGAAAAATTGAAGGGGTATTTCGCGATGAAGGCGAGTATGATATTGAATCGCAAATCATTCCTTTTTTATCGACTTTAAAAGGCTTTAAGTTTGGATTCAATAGCGGAATGCGGGTAGAAGTACTCTTTGTAAACACAAAAGAGTTCATCGTCAAATGGGGAACAAAAAATGCGATTAATATCCCAGCTCCTGGGCTCCCAGGTGGAATGCCGATTCGAGCGAACGGAACGTTTAATTTTAAAGTAGATGATTATATTGCCTTAATCGATCAAATTGCCGGTGTAAGGGATCAATATGTTGTTGAAGATGTTAGAATTCGTATCACTTCCGTACTTGATCAACTTTTGATGAAATGGATAACGAGGGAAGGGAAGGATATGTTTAATCTACAATCCAATGCTTTCGAAATTTCTAAGGGGATTCAAGAGGATTTGGATATGCAAATGATCAAGAGTGGTATAACGATTACTGGCTTCAATGTCATGAGCTTCAGCTATCCGAAAGAAGTGCAGGAAATGATTACGAAAAATGCTTCACACGGAATGGTTGGCAACATTGACAGATACCAGCAAATTTCGATAACAGATGGTCTTGCTTCTGGAAAAATGAGCGGAGGCGGAACAGCATCAGATATGGCTGGGATGATGATGGGAATGAATATGGCGAATAAAATGCTGAATCAAATGAATCAGCAACAACAAAATCAACCTGCACCATCACAAAATGATGGAACAACTTCACAAATGAGGCCGTCCGAACAAAAAAGACCCAATTTTTGTCCTAACTGTGGAACAAAAACGGGTGAAGGGAATTTCTGCTCGAACTGTGGGCATAAGCTGACATAACAATGAAATCAATTATAGGTTAAAATTGATACACTTTAGAAGACGTAGATGACGGTTATCTATGTCTTCTATTGATTTAGAGAAAGACATTTATTATGATTAATAAAATTCTTAGAGACAGTTTAGTATCAAGCTGATTTTAATCATTTTTAAAACACGGAGGAAAGCAGGAGGAAAAGCAATGTCAAATAGTGATAAACAAAGAAAAGTAATTTTAGATTTAGCTGTTTCTTTAGATGGGTACATTGAAGGAAAAAACGGAGAAGTGGATTGGTGCATCATGGAGCCAGATATGGATTTCACCAAATTTTTAGATCAAATAGATACAATTTTATATGGTAGAAAAAGCTATGATTTATGGGGACAATATCTTCCAAAACCGGGGGACTCTGATACTGATAAGGAAATTTGGGAATTGGTACATAGCAAAGAAAAATATGTTTTTTCTAGAACGAAAAAAGAGACGGATCAAGCAATCTTCATAAATGATCAAATTTTTGAAGAAGTCATGAAATTGAAGAGTAAATCTGGTAAAGATATGTGGTTGTATGGTGGTGCAAGTCTTATTACAACTTTTATTAATTTAGGACTTGTGGATGAATATAGGCTGTCCATTCATCCTGTCATTTTGGGAGAGGGAAAACCGATGTTTATTGATATAAGCCAGAGGTTGAATTTAAAATTAGTTCATACAAGAACATTTACTTCTGGCGTTGTTCAACTAATCTATCATCAATTGTAGGAAATGATAAACGGTGTGCCATATCTAAGGAATTAATAGTCTTACCTTCGAATATAGTAGATAAAAATGACTAGAGGTGTGAGACGATGCCGTTATTAAATAGTAAATACATTGAGGTTGATTCAGACGTTGAGTTGTTTGTACAGGAAGCAGGCAGTGGGGAACCGATTGTTTTTATCCCGGGCTTTACTTTTACAACAGAGGTTTTTACAAAACAAATAGAGTTTTTCTCTAAAACAAATCATGTGATTGTTGTTGATCCAAGGAGTCATGGTCGTTCGACAAAGTCCATTACTGGGAATGATTATGTCACACATGGGGCCGATTTAAAAATCATACTTGATGTGTTAGAGCTTAAGAATGTTACACTAGCTGGCTGGTCCTTTGGATGTTTCAGCGTTTGGGAGTACTTGAAACAGAATGGCTTTGATCAAGTCAAATCCTTAATTTTCATTGATATGCCTCCAAAGTCTTTATCCGTTAATAAAGAGGATTGGGTAGAGGGTCCACTTGATGATATTGCAGCTATTTACAATGCGTATTTACGAAATTCTAGCGGACAAAGGGCATTCATAACGAATTATATTACTCAAGTAATGGTACAAAGAGAGCTTGAGGAAGAAGAGTTAACATGGCTTGTCGAGCAATCTTTAAAAACACCATCATACATTGCAGGACAGTTGTTCGCTTCTGGCATGTTTTCTGATTATCGAGAGCAAGCAAAAAAGGCAAGTCAAACCGTTCCTACATTAAATATTGTGGCTGAACACTGGGCAGAAACTGCAGTTACGTATACAAATCGCTTAACACCAGAAGTGAAGGTAGAGGTACTCGGGGGCCATATGATGTTCTGGGAGCATAATGAGAAGTTCAACGAGATTGTCAAAGACTACCTTAGTGAAAACTAAAATAGGCCAGAACCTGAATCCATTGGACTCAGGTTTTTATTATACCTGACAGACGTTGAAAAGTAAGAAGGAAATAGAAAAAAACAAAGGATGATTCTGAACTTTGTAGAATTTTAATTATAACTACAACAAAAATATAACTTTTTGAGAGCGGGGAAGATTGATGACGGTTGAAATAAAAAGATTAGTAGATTGTACGATTGCAGAAGGGGTAGAGGCTTGGAACATAGGCTTTGAAGGGTATTTTTTTGATGCGACTACGACCGCAGAAAAATTTATTAGCCGGTTAGTCCAAGAAGGGTTATCCCCTCATTTATCCATTGTCGCATTTATAGATAATAAACCAATCGGTATCGTTAAAAATGGCATTCGTGAATTTAACGGAAAGAAATTGGCTTGGAATGGCGGAACAGGAGTTGCCTCCGAATTGAGAAATAAAGGAATAGGAAAAATCTTAATGGATGCAACCTTAGCGATTCTTAAAGATGAACAAGTAGATTATGCAACATTAGAAGCAATCAGTGAGAACGAGAAAGCCATATCATTATATGAAAAGCTTGGCTATGAAATAGTCGATCAATTGGAATATTTAAGTTTAAAAGGGAAAAAGGAAAACACTTATGTATCTGATCATACCGGGGGTTATAAAGTAGAAAGAGCAATTCCACAGCAAGTTGGGAATCTATCCTTCTATAAAGGAATGAATCCATGGCAAACACAGTGGCAAAGTGCGAAAGAAGGAGAAGCACTCATTGTAAAGGATTCGTGTGGATGCCCACTTGGTTATGCCTATTATCGTAAAGTGTATGACACGGAAGACAAGCATATAAATACTGTATTATACCAATGTGAGGCAGAACAAGGACATGAGGATACTGAAAGGATAATAAAATGTTTATTACATGAGGTATTTGGCAATCTCATAGACGATATTAACCGAGTGATCCCTAATCTTCCTATTGAAAAAAGCAAAATCACTTATTCTATTTTAAAGGAAATGGGGTTTGATGCCATTACTAGACAAGTGTATATGATAAAAAAGATGTAAATGGAGATTTTTGTCTGAGGTTATTGATATACAATAAGAAAACGCAAGCGTTTTTCTGCATTTTTAATTCGTAGAAACTAATTTACGTCCGTTATTTTCAACACAAATACATAAAATCTGTTAATGCTTGCGTATTTGTTTTATTAAAAACAATTCTCTTATAAAAGCACCAATAGCGCCTGAAAGAAGAATAATACTTAGGATGTTTATAGATCTTATAATTATGTTTTGTGACAGTATAACCTGGATACTAGAAGTGATTATTATTATGCCAAAGAGAATGGATATTGAAATTAAAAAATTCGGGGAGTTTCCCTTCAAACTACTCACTCCTATTCTCGCAGAGATTTTCAATACTATTAAAGTAACTATTACTCGAAATAACAGACAGTACGAGGTCCATTTGCATAAAGAGCAGCTTGTTCAAAAAAGGAATATTTCTTTTTTACTGTGAAATGGCTATTTTAAAGAGTCCCTTGAACTTCTCCTTATCTTCTGTTGTAAATGGTTTTGGTCCCTTTGTCCGTTTTCCACTTTTTCGTGCCATTGCACTAAAATAGCGAGATTGCAATAATTGATCAATGTTTTCATTTGTATAGGTATACCCAGTATGGTGAAGTACCGTACACCCTTTTGCTAAACCGAGTGATGCAAGGCCGTAATCTTGCGTAACAATTATATCGCCTTTTGTTGCTAACTTCATAATCCGATAATCAGCAGCATCTGCTCCAGAATCGACATAAATCGTTTCTACTCCTGATGGTTGTTCCACATTAGAAAAATGAGAAAAACTAGTAACTAGGATCACAGGAATTGCTGCCTTCGTTCCTTCAGAGATAATGATATCTTTTACCGGACAAGCATCTGCGTCAACATAAATCTTCATGTTTCCCTCTCCCTGTAAGTTTGTTTGAGTTGATGATAATGGGAAAGTTATCCTTTGTCAAACGTTAAAGGCAGTTTACTTACAATTAATAAATAATAGTTTCTCTAAAATATGGTTTGAAATTCTTCTCATACAAGTTATCTTTTAGTATTCTCTAGTGACACCTAATCATGAATTATACTATTTGAATGAAAGGTCAAATAGGTGTAAAAGGAATTGAATGAAATGGGCAGTGTTATATAAAAAAGCATGAAGTCATTTAGTAATATGATAGAATAATTAAATTAAACTATTTTATCTGTTAATAAGGGTGTGGGATGTTTGAAAAGAATGCTAGCTATAAGTGACATTCATGGTGAAATAAAAAAGTTTGAGAGACTTTTGGAATTGGTTCAATATAACAAAGACCAAGATCAGCTGCTATTATTAGGTGATTTTGTGGATCGAGGGCCACATTCAAGAGCTGTTCTAGATAAAGTCATTCAGTTACAAAGCGATGGAGCGATCGCTTTAATTGGAAATCACGAAAAGATGATGATAGACGCTTTTTGCGGTGATCCGTTGAACTTGAAAAGATGGTATTACAATGGCGGAATCAAAACGCTTCAAAATTACAATTTTCGGAGTTCCAGCAATTCCTTTTGTTCATCTGTTAAATTGTCTTTCTCTTTAAAAGAACCTGACTTTTGACTCTGACCCACCCACTTATCTAAAGAAGAAGGAGTAAGGTCATACTCACGAATAATCTCTTTTCTTGGCTTTCCATTTTGGTACAGCTGCACCATCTGTTGCTTGAAATCTTCAGTAAATGTTCGACGTTCTCTTTTGGCCATGTAGATTCTCCTCAAATATGTTATCTGTAGTCTACTTGACCTTAAAAATTCTGTCCAACTAAGTGTAGCCTATCCAGAAGTTTTAGAGAAGATCAAGAGGTTATGATTGGGTAGGGAAAGTAAATGATTTAATTTGTTTTCAGTCAAAAGTGATCATTGAAAGTATTATGGTCAAATAGTGGAACCAGTGTCCGCTGGAGTTGAGTAAATAGTGGCTATTATCTAAATAACGGAAGAAATGTCCTTTAAATGGTGTAGGATGATATACTCTAACAAGCGGAAACCTTTAAAAATAAAGGAAAAGAAAATAAGATACTTTCCATAAGCATCAGGAGGAACAACATGAATATAACTAATCAAGATCGGATAAATCAGGATGGAAATTCATATCCTAGAGTTCAAAAATCAGCAGCCATTTGGCTTTTCATAGTAGGGATAATCTTTATTGCAACCAATTTACGTTCTCCCTTAACTTCCGTAGGACCATTAGTAGGATTTATAAGAGATCAATTACATATTTCTAATACGCTAGCTGGTATGATTACTACGCTACCATTACTAGCATTTGCCTTTTTTTCGCCGATTGTGCCTATATTAGGAAGGAAGTTTGGGGTGGAACGAATTATTCTAGTTTCCATCATTGTGCTCACTTTTGGCATTATTTTGCGTTCCCTAGCAGGTGTAACCTCTTTATATATTGGGACTGCTATCATTGGAATAGCTATTTCAATTTGTAATGTACTATTGCCAAGTTTAATTAAAAGGGAGTTTCCAAAGCGAATTGGCTTAATGACTGGTGTCTATTCCATTTCAATGAATGTATTTGGTGCCATTGCTTCAGGTATTAGTGTCCCGATTGCTATAGGATTAGGATTTGGCTGGCAAGGTGCATTGGGGATATGGGGGATTCTAAGCTTTATATCAATATTATTTTGGTTGCCTCAAATGAAACGCCATAAAGAGCATGAAGCATCTGTTCAAAATCAAACAGCGACAAGCACTGTAAATATATGGCGTTCTTCGTTAGCATGGCAAGTATCATTATTTATGGGCTTACAATCGATGGTATTTTACGTACTTATCGCTTGGCTTCCAGAAATTCTTATGCAAAAAGGACTAAGCACAGATCAATCTGGCTGGTTACTTTCTATCATGCAGTTAGCTTTGCTTCCATTTACATTTATTGTTCCAATTATCGCTGGACGTATGTCCAGTCAGCGTAAGTTAGTTTCTATTACGTCTAGTTTGTTTTTAATTGGAACACTTGGATTGCTTTATGGCAGTTCGAATTTAATTGCTTTATGGGTGATCTTACTAGGGATTGGCGGAGGTTTTGCTTTTAGTTTGGCTATGATGTTCTTTAGCTTGCGTACAGAGAATGCACAAGATGCTGCAGAGCTTTCTGGTATGGCGCAATCAGTTGGTTACCTGCTTGCTGCAACTGGGCCAGCACTCTTCGGCTATATCCATGATGTAACAAATAGCTGGACGTTCCCACTACTCATATTAGTTGGTGCGTCGGTTTTGCTCTTTATATTTGGTCAAGGGGCAGCGAGGAATCAATCTATCACATCTAATAAATAATAATTATTTGGATAGATAATAACTTTTATCGTTTCGATAACATCATAATATAGACTAGTCTTGCTATAAGATATTTAGTAAATCATAAATAGGAAGACAATTTATCACCAAACCGTAATTGATTAAGTTTAACACTTACATCAATTGCGGTTTTTTATTAATATTCAGTTTAAGTATAAGAAATAAGGATTGAACAAATAAATTAGAAAATTAATTAGTGGAGTTGGATATATGTGGTAAAATTTTAATAGGGGAGGGGAGAATCTATGTATGGGATAGAAGGAATTATTTGGCTGAAAATTATTCTTATGATCGTTATTATACTTTTTTTCTTGGTTTTATTTAATACAGTCATGAGGAAATGGCTAAAAGTAGAGAAAAAGAAACTTTTTTCACATAACTATGTGAATGAGAAACACAAAAAATTCGAATGGATAATAAGGATTTCTATAGTAGTCATGCTATTTGGATTTTTTGCTTACAGCATGAGCGATCCAGTAGGTGATGGACATTTGTATTTGAAATTTGTGTCAATTATTATGTTTATTTTTATCATTGCGATTGAAACTTTAAGAGCATTTATGGAATGGAAATATGCAGCAAATAAAAAAGCATATATTTTAACGATTAGCCAATTAGTTTTTGTCTGTATTTTACTACTATCAATAATTACGAATAACTATTTCGGCTTGTTAGATTAAAGTATCTATTGTTTGATGCCAATTTACATACGAATTTAAATTCGGGAAATTAGAAAAAGGAGAGAAAGGTCAGAATGGATAAGCACATAACGACAAAGTTTAAAATACTAAAAGCAGTAAATGAGGTATTTGAAGCGATAGTAGATCCAGCGAAAATAGGAAACTATTGGTTTTCTTCAAGTTCTGAAAGATGGGAAAAAGGTAAGACTATAACATTAAAATATGATGAATATGAAGCAGAGGGAAATATCGAAATATTAGAAATGGATACCAATAGTAAAATTGTTTTTTCATGGGGTGCTGAGAATGATGAAGTAACGCTTGTCACAATTACCTTATCAGAGTTGGATAATGAAAGTACAATTATAGAAATTACCGAATCTGGATTTAAAGAGGAAGATCCTACTATCGTAGCTAAAATGGTCGGGCAAAAAGGCGGCTGGGTATATATGCTATCTTGCCTAAAAAGTTATTTAGAAAATGGGATTAATGATTTAAGGGCATCGTTGATCCACTAAATAGTAAGCCAAAAATGGTGTTCGATCAATGAATGACAGCTAGAATTGGAACACCTTTTCTTGTTCTAACCAATTTATTTCTGGATAATCGAATTTATTATGTGCAGTGATTCCCATTCTCCTGAAGAAAGATAAGTGATGGGATACTTTTTTGGAAAAAGGATTTTGCTAATCTGATTTGGCGACAGGCCATCTTCATTTAATTTAATCACTTTTCCTTGTAGATCTAATAAATAATCTAGTTTTTTTTGTAATGCGGAGCGTCCATCCTCTAAATAACCGGCATGGCTGCAAAACACTTCCTCAAAATCATAGGTTAATACTTTCTTTAAGGAATCAATAATTGTTGGGATGCTTTCCTCACGCAAAATGACTTTAGTCTTTTCCTGGCAATACAAATCACCAGTGAATAGTTGACCTGTTTCACGATTTAAAAACGCTAAATGATCAATCGCGTGACCAGGTGTTTCAATCACATCCCATATTGAATTTCTGGATGAAAAAGTTCTACCAATTGCCACTGCATGAAAAGGTTTTCGCTTCCCCCAAAATAATTTTCGGTATAGAGGATAATCTGGTTTCTGTTTACAATAATCTAG
Source organism: Cytobacillus eiseniae (assembly GCF_017874625.1). GTDB lineage: Bacteria > Bacillota > Bacilli > Bacillales > Cytobacillaceae > Cytobacillus > Cytobacillus eiseniae. The sequence continues at coordinate 55,991 of NZ_JAGIKZ010000001.1, forward strand.
CATCTTATCACTCATATAAATAGGTAACTTCAATTCATTCTGTAAAATGGCAGCTGTTCCAGTATGATCCTCATGAAAATGTGTAATCGCTACTTGATTGATATTCTGTTGTTTAAAAAATGGCGTAAATTGTTGCTCTAATGATTTTGCTCCTGTATCAATTAAAACCCCATCCGCAACAAAGCAATGAACATTTAATTGTACGCTTTGAAATGAAACTGTACCGTTTCCGATTTGAACCCCATTCTTCGTTTGTTGTGTGAATCTCCTCTTTAATAACATAATATCCCCCTCCGCATACAGCCGTTTGTTAAATTTTATCGCAAAATGAATGGTAATTCATTACTAATTACTTAAAATAAATAGAGGATTAAAAATGATTGGATAAATTGATAAAAGACATGAATCAATAAGTTCCTTCAATAAAGAAAATCCAATATAATTAGATAAAATTGGTAAAGCAGGGAAACAAAATTAAATGCCGAAATTAGATATATATCTTTTACTCAAATGAACAAATATTTAATGGAGGTTTTATACATGATCACACCGAAGCATATTGTTTCAGCAGCGGCGATTGTTTTGAATAATCAAGGGGAAATCTTATTAATAAAGGGGCCACGAAGAGGGTGGGAAATGCCTGGAGGACAAGTGGAAGAAGGAGAATCACTAAAGGAAGCTGCAATTAGGGAGACAAAAGAAGAATCGGGCATAGAGATTGAAGTGACAAAATTTTGTGGTATATTCCAAAACATTGATCGTTCAATCTGTAATACGTTGTTTTTGGGGAAATCCATTGGTGGAGAGCCGACGACGAGCGCTGAAAGTTTAGAGGTTGGCTTTTTTCCGATTAAACAAGCGTTAGAAATGGTAACTTGGAAAAATTTTAGACAAAGAATTGAATACTGTTTGAATGAGCGTATTCAACCATTTTATGTAGGTTTTTCAGATTGTGAAAATGAAGAGATTGTTAGTGAATGGTTATAAAAAAGAACTCGAAACAGTCAATATATTAATTGAACTATCAAAATCAGAGGTGTAAAGATGAATGTTTCTGGGATTATAATCGTGCTAATCGTTTTTAGCGGACTTTTCACATATTGTATAGTCCCTTTTCAAAGCGCTACTAACTTAATCGATCAGTCTAAAAGGCAATTAACATTTGGAATGGTTTTCAAAGAAGTTTTCCTTCGTATGATTTTTCATAAGAAAGCTGTAATTGCCTTTATCCTCGTAGTATTTACGCTATATATCACTTGGTTAGGTTATGATGCTGCTGAAGACCACATTAATTCCCATAGTGGGTATCCTCCGATTAGTGTGAATATGAATGCTTACTTTATGATGTTTACTGTTCTTTTGTATTCGATCATTCTAACTCTTCTTCTAGTTTTAATAAAGACTTTTAGAGTATTTAAGAACGTTAAAGCTAAATAGATAATTATTTACTCTTCGGTCTAAATCGAATTAAATTATATATTGTTTGGTTTGTATATTTTCTCAAAAGTTTTATGAAAGACGTAATTTAATAAGGAGTCACAAAAGACTAACAGAAAAAAATAATGGGATTTTACTTTTATTTTAAATAAATTAATTTTTTTGAAAAAGGATATGACTGGAAACGCATAGATGAAATCTGCGACCACATTGATTAGTGCATATGAGAGAAACTTTCCTTTTGATAAATAAAAGGACCAAATATTCAACACAAGATACGGACCAAAAACAAGTAGTAATGCCATATGCATCATTTCTTTTTGCTTTCCTTTTACACTCCATAGTTTATATGTAGTAAAGAAAAAAATTTCACCTAAAAGTGTCATGGAGGAAAATAAAGTAACTGGTAAGTATTTGATGAATACTTGTTTTTTATTTGGTAGTAAAAAAACAGAAAGCCACGACAGTATAAACATGGATAATTTAATACCAAGTTGTATCATTTTTTATCAATCTTTTGTTTTATAATTCGTATGAAAATGTCTTATTAGTAGATGAATGAATGAATGAACAGATTTATTATTCCCTCTAGTGAAAAAAATACTAAATAAAGATATAGGGAATTTTTGTTATTAAATTGCCAAATAATTATTGCAATTTCAATAGGTACTCTTCTTAAGAATCCAAATTTCTCTCATTACACTCATAAAAAGAGTAAAATAGATTATTTACGGGGCTGTAACTCAGCTTTGTTTTTGTGTCATTTAGGGTATGATAGTTAAATGTTGAGTAAAGTTTGACTTGAAACCAAAAGGTGTTATATTATAAATGTGAAACTAAATGGTGTTACAATTTCCACGACGAGGAGCGTCATTATGACAAATCAAAACAAAGTAAAAGATATCGAACAAAAGGTGATTATTGAAGCACCTATTCAAAAAGTGTGGGAGAAAGTTGCAAATGCGGAAGGAATTGCTTCATGGTTCATGCAAAATGATTTTCAGCCAGAAGTAGGTCATGAGTTTCATGTTCAGTCACCTTTTGGGCCCTCTCCATGCAAAGTATTAGAACTTGATGAACCACATCGACTTACTTTTTCATGGGACACAGATGGATGGATTGTGTCATTTATTTTGAAAGATCTAGGTAATCAAACAGAGTTTACTCTTATCCACGGCGGCTGGAAAGAAGATGATGTAGTCGTGCCAAAAGCGGGTGAACAAGCATCAGTTATTCGTGATCGTATGAATCAAGGCTGGGCAGGAATTGTGCTGAAGCTTCAAAAGGTTGTTGAGAACTAAGTGTCTCAAGCAGCACAGAAGCATGATGTCTTTCAAGCGATAGCAGATCCCACTCGCAGAGAGGTACTGCGATTACTTTCAGAAAATGAAATGCCCATTTCAAAAATTTCTACACATTTTCCTATGAGTAGGACAGCTATAGTTAAGCATCTTCATGTTTTAACGGAAGCAAAGCTAGTGAGCGGTCGAAAGGAAGGCAGAGAGAAGATTTATCACCTGCTGCCTGAGCCTTTGGAAGAAGTGCAACAATGGCTTTCGTATTATGAGAAATTTTGGAGCAATAAATTATCTATACTTAAATATGTTGTAGAAAATGAAGAGGAAGATAAATAAGAGGTTTCACGTACTATTTTAATAATTATAGAAGAATGGCCGACACGATGATTGTCGGTCTTTTTGTATTCATTTCTTTAAAAGCGTTATCTGTATATATTTTTGATGCGAGACAATACTATCAAAAAAATAGGCAAGGAGAGGTTATTTTGCAAACCATTAAGCCGATTAAATTAGGTTCTAATAAAACAAGCTCTAATGAAAAACTAGGATCAGCAGAAATGGGCAAACTTTGGGCAACTTATATGGGGAATAGTATGTCGAAATGTATTTTAGAATATTTTCTTCAGCATGTTGAGGATAATGATATTAAAACATTATTACAAAACGCATTAAAATTATGCGAGGAATTTATGAAAACAACGAAAGAAATATTTGAAAAGGATGGTTTTCCTATCCCAGAAGGGTTTGGTAAAGACGATGTCAATCTTGGTGCTCCAAGATTATTTCAAGATGAATACTACGTTCATTACTTAAAATATACGGCAAAAGCTGGTTTGAGTATTTATAACGTGGCCATTCCACTTGTATTTAGAAAAGACGTGAAAGAGTTTTTTATTCAATGTATGCACTCTACGATTTCCTTAATGGAGCAAGTTAAGGAAATATTAATAATTAAAGGATATATTATTAAGCCACCAATCATTCCGATACCTGAGAAGGTTGAATTTGTTCATAAGGATTTTTTAAATGGTTTTATTGGTCATGTACGGCCATTACATGCATTAGAAATTGCCCATTTTTACGATAATATTGAAAATAATGTAACGAGCAAAGCACTTATTACGGCATTTGCGCAAATTGTAAAGGATGAGAAAATCCGTGAATTGTTTGAAAAGGGGAGAGAGGGGACAGCAAAAAATCTAGATCGATATATGAAAATGTTAACGAACGAAAGCTTGCCTACACCTAGTTACCTAGATCATTTAATAACGGAATCAACCTTTTCGCCATTTTCTGATAAACTCATGCTTTTTCATAAAATGGATATGTTTACAATGAAAATTAGAGCATTCGGTAATTCATTAGCAGTAAATGGAAGACATGATATTGGGCTGCTTTACACAAATTCGTTAATGAAAGTGGCTGTTTTTGTTGAAAGCGCAGCAAAAATCATGATTGAAAAGGGTTGGATGGAACAACCCCCTAGAGCAATAGATAGAAAAAATAATAACTGAATGGATATAGTTAATATGGGAATGTAGGAAAAAAGAGTTGTACAAGATTATTTGATGGACTATTGAGGGAAATTAATAGAAAATAAATAAAAAGGGGGAGGCTAATTGAATCTTAAAATCAATCGAAAAATGATTAAAGAGCGATGTGGGATCGTCTCCTTCAAAAGAGGGGACGCTTTTTATCGTGCGAATAAAGTGAGTTTTGACTATTATGATCATAATGGTTATATCGCTATTGTTACTGGAACGGAAGATTTTCAAGTAACGATTAAAGAGAGGGAAAATGGGAACATTCATGCAGAATGCAGCTGCCCGAAGCTTGCTTCCTTTCAAAAAGATTGTCAACATATTGCAGCTGTATTAATCGCAATATTGGAACAAGAAAGCGGCAAAGATAACGCTTCAATAGTAGAAGTAAATCCATTAGAATTAGGACTTCCTCAAGGAATTACAGAGGAAATGATGCTTCTTTTTAATGAGAAACCTGTTCGTACAAGTGGTACCCAGCAGCATTTTGAAAATAGACAAGTCCTTGCTGCAACCTATCTTTGTACACCTGTTCCTATTGAGAAAGACAATTTAATCATGGGAATCGAAATATCTATCGGTTCAAACAAGGTAGAGAACATCCGTGATTTTTTAGCAAATGTGAAACAGGGCAGATCGAGCTTTCTTTCAAAAACATTCACTTACAATCCAGAATTACATTGTTTTCAAAGAGAGACAGATGAGGTTATTCGACAACTTATAGAGGTTGTACATGATGAAAATATGTATAGGAAGAGTTTATCTGATAAAGTACATGTAACTATTAGTGATCAACAATTATTGATTCCGCCAACTTCATGGGAGAAGTTGCAGAAGCTCCTAATACAAGCGCCTTTAGTCAAGCTATCATATGGAGGAAATAAGTATGAAGGCCTTCAATTATCTGACAAAAGACTACCAATCTATTTTCTCTTCGAGGGAACTGAGGATAAAGGTTATAGCTTAAAGATTAAGGGCATGAATCAATTGATTGTCCTTAAATCCTATCGTTCTGTTTTATATAGAGGGACAATTACAGAGTTGAAAAGTGATGACTGTAATCGCCTATTTGAATTGAATCAAATGCTTGAGGCTTCGGGGATTAATCATATACCAATTCAAAGAACTCAAGTTGATTTCTTTATGGAAAAAGTAGTACCAGGGTTAAAAAGACTAGGAAATGTGCAAATAAATGAATCGATTACAAAGCAATATTTAAAAACACCGTTAATCGCCAAACTGTACTTGGATCGTGTGAAAAATCGCTTACTTGCTGGACTAGAATTTCATTATGAACATATAATCGTCGATCCGCTTGATGATCGAGAAATACAAACTACCGCTCTATTTATTAGAGATCATACAAAAGAAGCGGCAATCTTGAAGTTGATGGAGGATAGTTCTTTTGCGAAAACAGAAGGTGGATATTTTTTACATAATGAGGAATTAGAGTATGAATTTTTAACCCATATGCTCCCTCAATTACAAAATCTCGTCCAAATTTTTGCAACAACGGCAGTAAGAAATCGAATTTTTAGAGAGAATACACCTCCGCGAATTCATGTCAAAATGAAAAAAGATCGGACAAACTGGCTAGAATTTAAATTTGAAATGGATGGTGTCTCTGAAAAGGAAATACGGGAGCTCTTATTCGCTTTAGAAGAGAAGCGGAAATACTATCGCTTGAGAAATGGATCACTCCTTTCTTTAGAGACGCGTGAATTTCAGGAAATACACCGTTTTCTAAATGCAGTTCCTATTCAAAATGAGGAGCTTGAAAATGAATGGAACGTTCCGATTGTGAGAGGATTACAGCTTTTTGACTCATTAGATAGCAAACTATTAACGATTGAGGATTCATTTAGAAATTTTCTTGAGTCACTACAAAATCCAGAACACTTAGATTTTGCTGTACCAGACTGTTTACAATCTAAATTACGGGATTATCAGAAGAATGGGTTTAAATGGATGAAATTACTTTCTTCCTATGGATTTGGAGGCATTCTTGCAGATAGCATGGGACTTGGGAAAACAATACAGAGCATCACCTTTATATTATCAGAGCTTCCAGTCATACGTGAAAAGAAGCAACCGGCTCTAATTGTTTGTCCATCCTCATTAACATATAACTGGTTAAATGAAATGATGAAATTTGTCCCGGATTTACAGGCGGTAGTCATTGATGGAACGAAAACAGAAAGAATTCAATTACAAAGAGATGTATTGGAAATGGATGTCGTTATTACCTCTTATCCTCTCGTAAGACGAGACATTAAATGGGTTGAGAAACAAATTTTTCATACTGTCTTTTTTGATGAGGCTCAAGCATTTAAAAATCCAATTACACAGACAGCAAGAGCAGTAAAGCGGATAAAGGCAAATCATCGTTTTGCCTTAACAGGTACACCGATCGAAAATTCGATAGAGGATTTATGGTCTATTTTTCATGTTGTTTTTCCGGAGCTTTTTCTAGGGTTGAAGGAATATAGTCATCTCACGAGAAAGACCATTGCAAGAAGAGCCAGTCCATTTTTGCTTCGTAGGAAAAAAGAGGATGTCCTATCAGAGCTTCCTGAAAAAATCGAGTCAATCGCATCTGCAGATCTTCTGCCTGAACAAAAGCAGTTATATGCCGCATACTTGGCAAAATTAAGACATGAAACATTAAAGCATTTGGACAAAGATACGTTGAGGAAAAATAAAATAAGAATTCTAGCTGGATTAACAAGATTAAGGCAGATTTGCTGTCACCCAGGATTGTTTGTTCATGGATATACGGGGAATTCGGCAAAATTAAATCAGCTCATCCAGATTATTGAGGAATCCAAGCTTTCAGGTAGAAGGGTGCTAATTTTTTCACAGTTTACGAAAATGCTTGCCTTAATTGGAAATGAATTGGCGAGAAGAGATTTGCCGTTTTTTTATCTCGACGGACAAACTCCTTCAGAGGAACGAGTGAAAATCTGTGAACGCTTTAATGAAGGGGAACGCAATTTCTTCTTGATTTCATTAAAGGCTGGAGGAACAGGACTCAATTTAACTGGTGCAGATACCGTAATCTTATATGACATTTGGTGGAACCCAGCAGTGGAGGAGCAAGCAGCAGACAGAGCTCACCGAATAGGTCAGACAAATTCGGTTCAAGTGATAAAACTTGTTGCTCGAGGGACCATCGAAGAAAAAATGAATGAGCTGCAGGATAAAAAGAAAAATATAATAGATGAGGTTATTGAATCAAAGCAGGGTTCTGCTTCTTTAACTGATGAGGATATTCGAGAAATCCTCAATATATAATCATTTCGTAATCATACTACTTTAAGGGTGATAACATGTATAAACTATTAACACATAATGATTTGGATGGAGTTGGCTGCGGGATTTTGGCTAAGCTTGCATTTGGGAATGATGTGAAGGTTCGCTATAATTCTGTATCTGCTCTCGATCGAGAAGTAGAACGGTTTTTGGAAGATGATTCGAAAGAAACGCACTTACTTATTACAGATTTATCTGTGAATGAAGCAAATGAAAAAAGACTAGAATCGTTTTACAAAGATAACGGGAAAGTACAATTAATCGATCATCATAAAACAGCTTTATCCTTAAATAATTATGAATGGGGTCAAGTGATTGTTGAAGATGAGGAAGGTAAATTAACATCAGCCACATCTTTATTATACGAATATTTGATCGATCAACAACAGTTGAATCCAACAAATGCAATCACTGAATTTGTTGAGCTTGTTAGACAATATGATACATGGGAGTGGGAGAAGAATAACAATCAGCGAGCACGTCGGCTGAATGCACTCTTTTATCTCATTTCCATTGAAGAATTTGAAGAAAAGATGATTCAACGACTACAGATAGAAGATGGTTTCTCTTTTGATGAATTCGAGAAGAAATTACTTGATATGGAAGATGACAAAATCGAACGCTACATCCGCAGAAAAAGACGTGAACTTGTTCAATCTAGGATTGGTGATCATTTCGCGGGAATCGTTTATGCGGAATCCTATCATTCGGAACTTGGAAATGAATTAGGAAAGGAATATCCACATCTTGACTATATTGCGATCGTAAATATCGGTGGAAAACGTTTGGGCTTTCGTACGATTCATGACCATATTGATTTATCAGAGGTAGCAGGACAATTTGGTGGCGGTGGACATGCAAAAGCATCAGGCTGTTCGCTGACAGATGAGACGTATAAACAATTCGTAATGGATACGTTCCATCTTGAGCCGCTGCGGGAGGATGCCCGTTATAATCGATTTAATCTCAAACAATCTACTTTCGGTTCCTTATATCAAGACCGATCAGAACACATATATCTCCTTCATCTTTTAACTAATCAAGAATGGGCAATTGATGAAAATGGTGTACAGCTAGATCAGACTTTTACAAGCTATGAGGAAGGAGAAAGCTTCTTAAAAAGAAAACATGCTGCATGGTTAGTAAAAGACGAAGTGTTCGTGAATTATTTGATGAATGAAGTGAAAATGAAAGGTGATCTTGTCTAAAATATGATTGAGTCAATTATAAGTAAAGTAGGTTAAGTAGCTGTAATAATGAAATTCTAAATGAGAGTGGCAGAGGGATTGTAGTATATATCTTTCTGCTATTTTTTTAATTATGTATGTTGGTTTATAGTTGTAAAACAAAAATATTCACCAGAAGTGAATGAAGTGACAGTCATCAAGAATATGTTGGACAAAACATGGTTGAGGAAAGCTAGAAAGGTCCATCATAAAGGGTATGAAGGACAAAACCGATTCAGGTAAAGCTAGAAAAGTCCATCATAAAGGATATGAAGGACAAAACCGATTCAGGTAAAGCCAGAAAAGTCCATCATAAAGGGTATGAAGGACAAAACCGATTCAGGTAAAGCTAGAAAAGTCCATCATACAGGGTATGAAGGACAAAACCGATTTAGGGAAAGCCAGAAAAGTCCATCATAAAGGGTATGAAGGACAAAACCAATTCAGGAAAAGCCAGAAAAGTCCATCATACAGGGTATGAAGGACAAAACCGATTTAGGGAAAGCCAGAAAAGTCCATCATAAAGGGTATGAAGGACAAAACCGATTCAGGAAAAGCTAGAAAAGTCCATCATTAAGGGTATGAAGGACAAAACCAATTCAGGAAAAGCCAGAAAAGTCCATCATAGAGGGTATGATGGACAAAACCGATTCAGGTGAAGCTAGAAAAGTCCATCATAAAGGGTATGAAGGACAAAACCAATTCAGGAAAAGCCAGAAAAGTCCATCATAAAGGGTATGATGGACAAAAACAGATTCGTAGTTTCCTTTTTTTGTAGATTCTTTTTTTAATTATTGTCATAATAAGTAAAATAACTATCAGTTCTTTGGAGTTGATCACATATCTAATTTGCTAGTGGAATACTCATAAATCTTCAAACTACTATACTATTCATAGGAAGGAGAGCATGAGTTTAATGCCATATAAAGAAATAACTAAGAGAATCCTATCCCAATATTCATCCCGAACTAGTGAGAAACGCCCATACATAGTGGCAATAGATGGTTTAAGTGGTGCAGGAAAAACAACGCTAATAAAGAGTATAGAAAATGAAATGAGTAATTATGACCAAAATGCTGTGATTATCCATATCGATGATCATATTGTTAAAAGAAATAAAAGATATAATACGGGGCATGCGGAATGGTATGAATATTATTATTTGCAATGGGATGTAGAGATGCTGGCAACTCATTTATTTAAGATTTTGCACAATAATAGTCTTGATCTTGCTTTGCCATTTTATAATCATTCAACAGATTCAGTGACAACGAGAGTAATACCTGTAGCTACAAATACGATTGTTCTTATTGAGGGGATTTTTCTTCAGAGAAAAGAATGGAAAGACTTTTATGACTATATCATCTTTTTAGACTGTCCGCGTGAAATAAGGTATTCAAGAGTGTTAGATCGAGATACTTATTTAGGAGATTACGAAGAGAGGCTTAACAAGTATAAAAAAAGGTATTGGCCAGGGGAGGATTATTATATAGAAGCAGAGAATCCAATTGGAAATGCTGCCATCGTAATCAAAAATTTGAATAATTGAAAAGGAAGGTGGAAAAACTGGAATATTCATCTATTCATTTTACCGAGCGAATGTTGAGAATTATGAAAATAGCAGAAAATGAAGCAATGGAAGACAAAATATTATTACCAATTCATCTTTTAATCGCTAGCCTTCAGGAAAAAACAGGTGTGCTCGGAGAGATTATACTTAAATCTGATATGGACGTATCGTCTTTAAGAACCATAGTTAGAAAGAAAATGGCAAATTCAAATCTATGTGTAGTTAGTGATAGACGATTCAGTATACCTGTATCTAAAGAGGTTCAAGATGTTTTTCAAGAAGCAATCAAGTTTATGAAAAACTATAATCAAGTGTTTGTAAATGAAGGGCATTTGCTCAAGGCACTACTTACAACAAATACCATTGATGAATATGTATCAGATGAAGATAAAAAAGTGATAAAGAACCTCGGCACAACAGCTAGAGATATGATCACCCATCTAGGCAATGATCAATTTCCTCAAATGGATTCAACGATTGTTCGAAAAGTAAATAAAAAGGAGTATGCGATTGTAGAACAATTTGTGGAATCAAACTTTTCATTTGAATGGTCACAAACGATTAAAGAAGGATTTTCATTAAATGATCCTCATATCTATATTGCGATTGCAGACAAAGAAATAATCGGATTTGCCGCTTTTGATGTGTATAAAGGGAAAAAATGCTATTTTGGCCCAATGGGCGTGTCTAACTCGAATCGGAAAAAGGGAGTAGGCACAATGCTTCTGCACCATTGTTTAAAAGAGATGAAAGAAATCGGCTATGAATATGCAATTATTGGGGAAGCTGGCCCGATCGAGTTTTACGAAAAAGCCTGTCATGCAGTAGTAATATCCAATTTTTAAATCAAAAAAGGAGCGGATTCAAAATGTACGAACTAAAAACAAAAGAAACCGATAACAGTGTCATAGAATTTATAGAAGCTGTAGATAATTTGAAAAAACGCGAGGATGCATATAAATTATTAGATATTTTTACAGAAACGACTGGTTATGAAGCAAAAATGTGGGGGCCAAGTATTATTGGATTTGGTTCGTATCACTACAAATATGAATCAGGGCATGAAGGAGATGCACCTCTTGTTGGTTATTCACCTAGAAAAGCGAAAATTAGTTTGTACTTTGCACCTGGTGAAACAAAACGTGAACAATTGCTGCAGAGCTTTGGCAAGCATACAACAGGGAAAGCATGCGTTTATATTAATAAACTAGCAGACGTTGATATCAATGTATTAAAAGAATTAATTATTGAATCGATAAAATTTTTGCGAGAGTCCTATCCGAAAAAGTAAAGGGGATTTTATGAATACGCATCTATTTTTATTTGGCGGCAGCCCTCCGTTTACGAAGAAAATGGCTAAATTATTTGCAGAAAAAGTCAAAGGCAGAGGCAATCCGGTCTCCATTCTTATTGTAAATAGGGTTGGATGGGAAGAATATATGCCAAAATATACAAAAGAAATTGAAGGCTATGGCATCCATCATTTTCACTATCTCCCACTTCCAACTACATCAACTGAACAGGTTATTCAGTGTATAAAAAATAGCTCAGGGATCATAATCGGTGGTGGAAATACAAATTTATATGCAGATTATCTAGTGGATACACCTATTTCGAAGACAATTAAGGAATGCTTTCATTCGGGTGTACCTGTCGCAGGATTTTCTGCTGGAGCTTTAATTAGTCCAAGCATATGCGTTATTTCCCCTAAAGATAATAAGCAGAATGAATTTCAATTTCGACAAGGGTTGGGGTTAATTACTGATCATTTACTTGCTGTCCACTTTATGGAATGGAATGATGAGGAACATTTAATGAAGGCGGTGAAAAGATTTTCTACCTCATATAACTATGGAATAAATGAGGAGTCATGTGCCTATTTTCTAGATGGCCAGCTCAAAGCGACCGAAGGGAATGGGGTTTATTCTTTTGAACAAGATCTATTAGTAGAAATCAAATAATTTGCATATGAAACTAGGCAACGTATCGCCAGACTTCATCTATATTTGAAAAATTTGCTTAATAGATAGCCACTTTAAAGTGACACATGTTATAATTTGATCGTTCAGATAGTTAATATTTCTACGAATTGTCTGAACTAAAGCTTGTTAAAGGAGGCGTTCATTTATGTTAATTAAAGAACTTGCTTTTATTGAAAAGGGGAATATGCCTAGTTAATTAACTTTGCGTTTCCCCAACATTTGAGAGGGGAAATAATTGTGAACACAGAAAATATTAAACTAATTGAATTAAACGCGGAAAATTGGTATGAATGCTGCCTATTGGACATTTCAGAAAATCAGAAGGCATTTCTTGAACCGAATGCGATCTCGATTGCACAATCTAAATTTGAACGAACATTAAAACCATATGCGATTTATCTAGAAGAGAAAGTTGTAGGCTTTCTCATGTTTAATACAGTAGTAGAAGAGCTTGATGGATATTGGGTGTATAGAATAATGATCGATGAACATTTTCAAGGCAAGAAAATTGGCAAAAAGGCAACTGAGTTAATGATAGCAGAGATGGCAAAATTGCCGAATGCCGAGAAAATAATTGTCGGTTATCATCCAGATAATTTAGGTGCACATCAATTATACGCAAGCCTAGGATTTGTGGATAATGGTGACCGTTTTGGTAAGGAAATGGCTGTTGTAAAATATATAAAATAACTGAGTGTTTTAGAGGGTGAAGCCATCGTGTTTCACCCTCTAAATTTATGTACTATTTTATTCAAAGACAAATGAGCCTTGTTCAGAAGAAAAATTACGCACCAATAAATAGATTAATACATACGTATAAATGACTTGATTTTTTTGGGGAGGGAAAATTGTCAATGTATGAAAATTTTTACCATGGGCGACCAACACAAATGTATAGACAGAGATTGACAAAACAGCAAGCACAGGAAGTGGCACTTAATCGTGTACCTGGAAAAGTGCTGCATGTAGATTTAGATTTAGAAAATGGGGTTTTAGTTTACGAGGTGTACATTTTAACAGCAAATAATCGAATATTTGAAGTAGAAATCTTTGCAAAATCTGGAAAAATCCTAAAAATTGAAGAAGAAAGTGATTTTGATTAATCTAAATTAGCAATGATTTATTCAATTGTGTTAATTAAAAAAGACAGTGAGTATAAAAACATTTAAGTTTCTTTTTTATGTGAACAAATAATAGGAATATGCTAACTACAATTACGTGAAGTGCTGACATCACTTAGAGTGCAGCATTTTTTTTATGAGAATAACCCTTCTATATGATTTACATTCGTATTATTAAATAGATTAGAAAGTTTATGTAAATGAAACGTTTTACATAACTCGTTTGTCTAACAGGTAAAAAAAGAGGTGCTGGAACTTGGTTGATAGAAAGATCTTAGCCCTTTCCAATATTGAAAAGGGTCATTTTAAAATACGTTCCCATTTATTTAGTTTCTTTCGCAGGGAATAAACGTAAAACCATCCATTCTTTACAGAGAATCGATTAATTTCAATTTTAATTGTTCAACGTCATTTTCATTTATATCATTAGTTGGTTCGATCCAAGAAAAACCATCCCCTTCAAATCTAGGGATAATATGCATATGATAATGGTTCACATCTTTGAATATGCCGTTATTTTGCATGATAGTTATGCCATCTGTATGGAGTATTTTTTCTAGTAATTGTGTTATTTTTTGAGCAATGAGAATTACTTCGGATAGACTCTTCCTATCGACCTCACTAAACTCCTGATAGTGTATTTTTGGAATAACTAAAATGTGGCCAAGATTTATTGGATACTTATCAAAGAAGCAGCAGACATAATCATTTTCATAAATGATAGAGGCTTTTTCTTTCTTTGTGAGAATTTGGCAAAAGACACATGTTTCCACTATTTCTCCTCCTAATTATATATGGTAAAACCCCTCGCTATTATCAGCTTTCTTCCTTTGATTATATTCTAGATCAATGTTGAGTTCATAAGCAATCACCTATAATATAAGAGTATGATATATAGAAATAATATATAGGATGTGGATAGAGTGGAAAATGAAATGCTGAAAATATTTGATCAACAGTACAATCAAATAGGTGTGGCCACAAGAGACGAAGTCCATCGGATTGGCCATTGGCATGAAGCTTTTCATTGTTGGTTTTTTAGCAGAAAAGGAGAAGAGGAGGTTATTTACCTTCAAATACGCAGCCAATTGAAAAAGGATTATCCAAATCTTCTCGATATAACCGCAGCAGGACATCTCTTAGCAGATGAAACAATAAAGGATGGGATTAGAGAAATTGAGGAAGAAATTGGGGTTGAAGTCTCCTTTGATGCATTAATTTCTGCTGGTGTGTACAAATATGCTGTTGAAAAAGGGAACTTTATTGACAAGGAGCTTGCACATATATACTTATTTGAAACGGATCTTCCCCTTCATGCTTTTACATTGCAAAAAGAAGAGGTGTCAGGGATTGTTCAAGTGAAATTAACTGATTTTTATGAGCTTTGGTTGGGGGAGAAGGAAGAAGTCAATGTTCAGGGCTTTGAAATAGAAAATACCGGAAATCGTATATTACTTAATAAAACTGTTAATAGAACTCATTTTGTTCCTCATGAACGGGGCTATTATGAGCATATGATAAAATCGATTCAAAAAATCAGTGCAAAGTAGGGTGATCAAATGTTGATTTCATATTTTTTAGTGTTTTTGTTAGCTGCAGTTCCATTATTTGAACTAGTTACAGTGATTCCGTTGGCCATTATCGGAGGTCTGTCGCCGATTCCGGTAGCTATTCTTGGTTTCTTAGGAAATCTATTAACGATCCTCCTTTTAATTCTTTTTGTTGATAAAATAAAACTTCTTCTAAAAACCAGAAAACAGAAAAGAGTTGCAGTCACTGAAGTTGAGGGGATGGAAGGTGAGCATACGAACGGAACTCACGCAGTACAAGATTCTAAAAAGCAAAAAAGAGCAAGAGTACTTTTTGATAAATATGGTCTGCCGGGTTTAACCATTTTTGGGCCGCTTCTAGTAGGATCTCATATTTCAGCTTTTATGGGAATGAGCTTTGGGTCTAGTAGAGGCTTAGTGACAGGATGGATGATCGCCAGTTTAGTTATTTGGACCGTTGTGGCAACTGTATTAACAAATTCAGGGGTTTCATTCCTAGCACCTGATTTGAAGGAGAATGGGTTTCTTATTCGCATATTTAAATAGAGGGATGGATGCGATTAATCGAAATCCTATTTTCTTATTGATTCGATTCCTTTATTTTGCAGTATATGTTGAAGCATAGTATGTGCTGAAAGGCAATTGCAAAAGGGATAGTAATCACTTTCATTGATTACTGTAAAATCATCAAATAAAATGAAACTTCTCCATTTTCCTTCCGTAGAGATAATAGAATTATATGACGGAGGTAAAAAATGAAAATAATTATTTGGCTGATTGCTGGGGGCGTGGTACTATCTGGAATTATTATTGGCATAGGAATTATTCAATATAAGAGAGAAGTAACTGAAACGAATCCAGATTATATTATTGAGCTAATGAAAGAAAAAGCAAAGAATAATACGATTTCTTTATCAATTAATCACAACAATGAGAACTGGGTACAAGTAAATGAGAATATTCCTCTGCCACTTGCAAGTACCGTTAAAATCATTATAGCTATTGAATATGCAAAGCAAGCCGCAGACGGTCGAGTTAATCCTAACTCCAATGTGAGTTTAAAAGATTTAGAATCTTATTTTGTTCCAAAAACAGATGGTGGAGCACATAAAGCATGGCTTGCACAATTAAAGAGAGAACAATACACAGATAAGGTCCCACTAAAAGAAGTAGCAAATGGAATGATCGCCTTTAGTTCAAATGCAAATACGGATTATTTAATTCAAGTTCTAGGACTTGATAGGATTAATCAAGTTCTTCCCCAACTTGGGATTCCAAATCATGAACCGATCTATCCACTTGTGAGCTCCCTTTTTATTCCTAGTAGATTGATGGCTGAAAAAAATATAACAAAAGAAGAGGCTTTAACTTTACTAAGAGATATGGATATGGAGGAATATCGAAATCGAGCCATTCACATCCATAAAAACTGGCATACCGAGAAACCGACAGCAAATGAGAAAAAACGTTTAATAAAAGAGTTCGATATGGAGTTTCAAAAAGTATGGTCGGATCGTTTAACTAAGGCTACGACAAAGGAATATGCTTCCTTATTGAGTAAGTTAAATCGCAAAGAGTTTTTTAATATGGATGTTCATGAGCATCTTGATCCACTCATGGAACAATTAATGAAAAATCCAAACAATCGTGAATGGCTCCTTCATGCTGGGCAAAAAGGAGGCTCGACTGCATTTGTATTTACATTAGCCATGTACGCGACAGATAAGGAAGGGAATCAAACAGAAATTGCCTTTTTTTCTAATGATTTATCTATAATCGAACAGGCAAAACTTTCGCAAGTGATGAATGCATTTCAGCTGGAGTTTCTTACGAATTCAGATTTTCGAGAATACGTAAAATCTGAATTATCACACTTGTAAAAGAGCATTGAATATGCTCTTCTTTTTATTTTCTGTTACGATAAAGGTAGATGTTTTCATGCATTTATCGGTGTTCAATAGCTTGATCATAAAAGCTTTATGGCACGGTGTTTCAGATGGGGTTGATCTATATTTAAGGTTAGAAAGTATGAGAGTCAATGTCCTGATACGGTATTTACATATTGGATAGAAGAATCTATTTTAGGCTATTTATGAAGTGAGCGCCATTTAAAAAGGAGAAGAGTATATGTTAAGTTATTATAGTAATCTTTCTTCAGAGGTTTATGATATGGACAAATATATTGGTCTTTCATTTGGGGATGTGGAATTTTATAGTGATCGATTAGCTACTTGTACAGGTTCAATCCTTGAACCAGGGGTTGGTACTGGTCGTATCATTATTCCGCTACTAGAAAGAGGATTAAAAGTTGAAGGCTTTGACCTTTCACCAGAAATGTTGAAAATTTGTCGTACAAATTGTGAAAAAAATGGACTTAATCCAAATTTATTTGAAGGGAGTATGGAGTCCGTTTCGTTAAATACAACATATGAAGCTATTATCGTACCAACTGGAACATTTCTGTTGTTGTATAAAAGAGAAGATTCGATTAAAGCTTTAAAAAATTTCTATCATGCCCTTTCAAACGGAGGAAAGCTATTGATCGATCTTTTTTTACAAACAGATATAACACTTGATAAGGGATCAACAAGAACATGGGAAACGAAAAATGGGGATATGATTACATTGGAAAGTAAAGTAGTTGAAGTAGACTATATCAACCAGTATACGATCTCACATAATCGGTATGAAAAATGGAGAAATGGTGAACTTATTCTCACAGAATTAGAACGATTTCCTCTTCGTTGGTTTGGAATTGAAGAGTTTAAAATGATCCTTGAACAAATTGGCTTTGAAAATATAGTTATATCTGCAGATTACAAGTACGGACAATACCCAACTAATTCTAGTGAAATGATCACTTTTGAGGCAAGTGTTAACAAGAAGTAATATTCGTGTTTCTAGCGAAGAGTATTGAATAACTTACACGGATGATAAAAATGAAGTAGATGTTTATACTATTAGTAGGTATGACGCATTATAACAAATTCAACATTATACAATAGCTGAAGATATGCATTTCCGAAAGAATTGGAGAGAATTTTTCTTTCTAATGGGTTTGAAATAATTAATATTTATAAAAATTGGAATGAAGATCCAGTAACAAGCGATAGCTATGAAATGATCTATGTATGTAAAAAAATAGGACCGTGCTAATTTTGGAGGTGTAATAATGATTCTTGAAGTGAGCAAAGAAGCAGCCAAATGGTATAAAGAGGAACTGGATTTAAATGAAGGGGATTATGTTCAATTTTATGTTCAATTGTATGGTGGGATTCCAACCGCTCATCCAAATTATTCGTTAGGAATGTCAATTGGCAAAGAAGGAAATATCGCAATTAAAGATGTGAAAGAAGGCATTACTTTTTACTTTAATGAGGATCATTCCTGGTTTTTGAAAGAATTTGATATGAAGGTTGTAGTAGAAAGGGAAGAGATTACATTTATTTTTGATAAAAACGATAATCAATAGTAAATATTTGCTCGACTCCACCTTAAATGCAATAACAATCACTTTTTAGATTCGTCTATCCATTCCGGAAATCATTAACAAAGTTGAAAGAATTGCGCTTCATTCCTTTTTGTTGTATCCTTTATAAGGATTAATTATACTTTTGGTATGAAATATTGTTTAATGGTAGAGTTGATTGAAAGAGAAAATAACAAACAAGATTAAAAGTTGGGTGTGAACAAAGTCATGCCTTAACTTTTTTTATTTATCTAATAAACAATATAAGCATATTATATATAGCATTTTTTGTGAGCGTATTGGTTAACCAATTAGTAAATCGAATGAAAAGGGGGGTACTTATAATAGGGATCGTT
Organism: Cytobacillus eiseniae; assembly: GCF_017874625.1. Classification (GTDB taxonomy): domain Bacteria; phylum Bacillota; class Bacilli; order Bacillales; family Cytobacillaceae; genus Cytobacillus; species Cytobacillus eiseniae. Next base: position 74,853 of record NZ_JAGIKZ010000001.1, read on the forward strand.
GTTGTAGAAATATGTTCAAGCAGTCTCATCAATCTACTTGATGTGGAAGCTATCATTGAAAATGAGTACCCTGAAGTGGCAGTTATTCAAAATGACTGTCTCTCTTTTTGTGGGATGTGTGCTCGTAGTCCGTATGCAATCGTAAATGGCAAGCGGATTTTTGCTAAAACGTCAGAGGAATGTTTAGAGTTAATACGTAACCATATTGAGTTGGAATTAGCATTATATAAGTAATCAATTGAATGAAGGAGAAAATAGAATGACAGCAAATAAGCCTTACAGAATACTATTGTATTATAAGTATGTTCCAATCAATAATCCAGAGGAATTCACTTCAGAACATCTTGCTTTCTGCAAAGAAATTGGGCTAAAAGGGAGAATTCTTGTTGCAGCAGAAGGGATAAATGGAACAGTATCGGGGACAGTTGAGCAAACAGACCAATACATGAAAATAATGAAAGAGGATGCTCGTTTTGCTGATATGGTCTTTAAGATCGATGATTCAGCAACACATGCCTTCAAGAAAATGCATGTGCGTCATAGAGACGAACTAGTTACATTACGCTTAGAAGATGATCTTGATCCGACAGAGGTAACGGGGAAATATTTAGAGCCAAAACAATTTTTTCAAGCAATGAATGATCCAGAAACCGTCGTAATTGATGCGAGAAATGATTATGAATACGATTTAGGTCATTTTAGAGGGGCGATTCGTCCTGATATTAAGGCGTTCCGGGAGCTGCCAGATTGGGTTAAAGAAAATAAAGATATGTTTGAAGGAAAAAAGATCCTCACTTATTGCACAGGGGGAATACGATGTGAGAAATTCTCAGGATGGCTAGTGAAAGAAGGGTTTGAAGACGTAGCACAGCTTCATGGAGGAATTGTCACATATGGGAAAGATCCTGAAGTACAAGGGCAATTATGGGATGGGCAATGCTATGTATTTGATGAAAGAATTTCAGTTGAGGTTAATCGTAAGGACCATGTAATTGTTGGGAAAGATTATTTTACTGGCGAACCTTGTGAACGCTATGTTAACTGTGCAAATCCTGAATGTAACAAACAAATTCTGTGTTCGGAAGAAAATGAAGAGAAATACTTGCGTAGTTGTACGCACGAATGTAGGGTTCATCCTAGAAATCGTTATGTAATTGAGCATCATTTAACAGAAGCTGAGTTGTTAGAACGATTACAGAAAATGGATGAGGATGTTCTAGAAAATCACTACTAAATTATAAGTGGAAAACCTGTCTTTATGAACTAAAGACAGGTTTTTTGCTTACTTTCTAGCTGCAACAATAATTCGATTTCTGCCTTCTTGCTTCGCTTGATACAAAGCTTGATCTGTAATGTCAAGAAGCTCAGAAAAATGCACAGCTGTATCTGGGATATGTCCAATGCCGATTGATACTGTTACCGGCTTACCTATCGGGCTATTCGTCGACTCAAAGGTTTGTCGTAAACGTTCGGCTACTAAAAAAGCTTGTTCCAATTCAACCTCTGGAAGAATGATGAGAAATTCTTCTCCACCCCAGCGGAAGCAAAGGTCACTCTCAAAGATGTTTTCACTAACTAATTTGGCAATGAATTTTAATACTTCATCCCCTGCAAGATGCCCGTACTGATCATTTACTCGTTTGAAATTGTCAACATCAAAAAGAATGATGGCACATTTATCAGATTTAAATGTTAATGTTTCTAAAGCCCGTCGATTGTAAAGACCTGTTAGAAAATCACGTTTCGATTCCCATTCAGCAGAATGAAGTTTTTTCTGGTAATAATCGATGGAAATTAACAAGGTTCGCTTTAATTCTTTGATTTCAAAATACCAATCAGGAATTTTATCGGTTGGAATGGATTGGTTATTCGTAATTTGCTGTGCATAAATAGCAAGATCTCTTATTGGATTAACAATTTTTATAAGCAAAATAATGGTCAGAATAAATACAAAGATTATAAATGGAATCATAACTAGGCTGATTTGCTTTCCTAGCTCCCAAGTTGGTTTTGTTACAGCCTCTTTCGGTGTTTGAGATACAATTCCCCATCCATTGGCTGTTTCAGCAACCGCGTAGCCAGCAAGCATTTTTTGACCTTTTGAATTAATCAATTCTTGACTGCCGCTATTGCCCTTTATAAGTTCCTTAACAACCTTATTCTCCTTTACGTTGTCGTTGATTCTGTTCAGCTTAGGGTGGTAAATAATTGTTCCTTGCGAATCAACAACATATACATAGGCATTACTTTGATGCTTTGGGTGTTGTCCGAGTATTGCCTTGAGACTATTTTCTTCGTGTAAATGAATAGTCCCACCAACAAAACCTAAGTACATTCCAGAATCATCAAAGACAGGTGCAGAAAGGAGAATAACAAGTTTTCCATGAATTCCAACATATGGAACAGAAACTGTGGGTCTTTTCGTTGCTAAAGCCTGGTTGACACCAACTGTATTAGCTTTTGTTCCTTCCAAATTAATATCAGGTGCCGAAGCAATCACAATTCCATTTCGATCGACAAACCAGGTACTATTATAATAAGTAGTTGAATGCATGAGCTCATATAGGTTTTGATAAATAATAGCAGGATCTATAGAGAGATAATCTTTATCTCTTGCTTTCACTTTCAAATTCGAAATCATATCTGTAAAATGCAAATTGGTAATATCCGCTAGCTTTTTTGCATAAAATTCGTTCTCTATTAAGTAATTGTTTTCAAGCGTTTTTTTGCTTACTATTTGGCTAGAAATGACACTTCCGATATATGTACCAAGCATAGCAAATGCTAGTAATCCTAAAATTAATAATTTAATACTTAATCTCATCTTACCCATCAAATCCTTAAAAAAGTGCTATCCCAAGGTGAATAACCTAAAATTGAGTATACTATTATTTTTATTAGGATATTAGGGGATATTTTAAACTATTATATGGATATAAAATCTTTTTAAACCATCCTTTTCGATAAATTTGGAGTCCAATCTTGACGATTAAAAGTTATTTTCTATTTCTGCGGAAAGATAATAATAAGGGATGCTATAATTAGTACATATAATCGTTGCAATGAAAGGGTTTACGACAATGGAACTTATTTTAACATTTATGATACTTGCTTTTACTATTTTCCTTTTTATGAGTAATCGAATTCGTGCGGATCTTGTCGGTATTTTTGCCTTACTTGCATTTGTACTTACAGGGATTTTAAAGCCAGAAGAGGCACTTGCTGGCTTCTCTAACTCGGTTGTTATAATGATAGCTGGACTATTCATTGTTGGAGCAGGAATTCTGCGGACAGGACTTGCAAAAAAGGCTAGTAACTTACTCTTGTATTGGACTGGTAATAGTGAGAAGAAATTATTTTTACTTTTGCTCGTATTGGTCGCAGCAGTAGGCGCATTCATGAGCAATACGGGAACGGTTGCCATTATGCTGCCTGTTGTCATCAGTGTTGCCTTAAGTATGAAAACAAGTTCTTCTAAATTTTTAATCCCCTTATCTTATATTGCAAGTTTATCGGGATTATTAACATTAATCGCCTCACCGCCAAACTTAATTGTTAGTCAAATTCTAATGGAAAATGGCTTTGAGCGACTACGCTTCTTTGATATTACGCCAATCGGTGTGACTGCTGTCATTATAGGAATCATTTATTTATTTGTCGTTAGAAATGTGTTATTGCCATCAAGTGATAAAAGAACGCAAATAATGAATCATCAGTTATCGCCAAAAGAGCTTATTCAAAATTATCATCTCGAGGATAATTTACATCGACTCCAAGTGCTTGATTCTTCGCCTATTGTTGATAAGCAGCTATCTGAATTGAAAATTCCAGCAAATTATCATTTATGCATTTTGAAGATTGATCGTAAGGCAGGTGAAGGAAGAAACCTTTTGCCAATTACATATCAAGAAATGGCAGGTCCAAGAAGTGTGGTTCATGGGAAGGATGTCCTCTATGTCCAAGGAGCACGAAGTCAAGTAGAGAAAATGGCGAATGACTATCAGCTAATTTTTAAAAAAGATCAAACCAAAAATGAAGAATTAGTATCAAGCCAGCTTGGAATTGCTGAAGTTCTACTTACACCAAATTCGAGTCTAATAAATGAAACCATTGGCGGGATTGGATTTCGTGAAAAATTTAATTTAAATATTATTGGCATTAATCGCAAAGGCAATTACATCTTAAAGGATATGTCAAATATTCGTCTCCGTTTTGGAGATGCACTTCTTGTTCAAGGCTCATGGGAAGAAATTGAATTATTATCAAGAGAAACAATGAATGTGGTAGTAGTCGGACAGCCGATGGAGCATGCTAGTTTTGCATCCGCAAATGGGAAGGCGCCAATTGCAGGTGGAATTATGCTTTTGATGGTTATTCTGATGATTTTTGAAGTGTTTCCAAGTGTCATTTCTGTTTTAATCGGTGCAGTATTAATGTTGATCACTGGTTGTCTACGGAATATGGATGATGCATATAGTCAAATTAATTGGGAAAGCATCGTATTGATTGCCTGCATGCTGCCGATGGCAACCGCATTGGAGAAGACCGGTGGGATGGTCATGCTATCAGAAGGAATAATTGAATTGTTAGGTGGCTATGGTCCAATTGGCGTATTAGCAGGTATATACTTTATTACAATGGTATTTGGTCAATTTATTAGCAATACGGCAACTGCCGTACTTTTTGCGCCTATTGCGATGAATGCGGCATTGGCCATTGGGGTGAGCCCATATCCATTTTTAATTACGGTTGCTGCTGCAGCAAGTATGGCATTTGCAACTCCGGTAGCATCTCCAACCAATGCGATGGTGATGACAGCAGGGGGATACAAATTCAGTGACTTTATGAAAATTGGTATTCCATTACAATTGATTATGTATTTGATTATGATGCTGATTATTCCGTTCATCTTTCCGTTTTAATGGAAAAAGGCGTATTCATTAAGTAAACGCCTTTTTGGTATTTGTGAACATTTAATGAATTTTCTTAGGGGTAATTGCTCTTTTACTAATCGAAATATTTGATTGCAATAATAAATAAACGATATATTTAAAGTGGAATGAAATTAAACAAGGAAAGTGAAGGCAATGAAATTATTTACTAATATATTTTCTAAACAGAAAAAGCTTCAAATTGATTTTTGTGAAAAGAATCTTGATCGATTTCTAACAGAGAATAACAGTCCTAATTATCAGCGTTTTCTTAATCAGAATCATATTCAATTTAAAGAATACAGCTGTCAAAGTAAGTGTGAGTTATGTAAAGAATCTCCATATGCGATTGTAAATGGGGAGGTTATCACTGCAGCAAGCTCAGACGAATTATTGGAGAGGCTTAAACAGATGGCTGCAAAGGGATTGAAGGAGTGAGTTTGTTTTGCCAAGAATATTTGTTCATTTTGCCTTTTTCTTTTTTACGATAACTGCATTGTCAGGCGTATGGATGCGCTTTGCTCCTTTCCATTCCAATGCAACAATTCCATATACAAATGTATTGCATGGGCACTCCCATCTAGCCATACTTGGATGGGCTTTTTTAGGTGTTTTCATTGTTTTCCTGACTGTTTATTGGCAGAAAATAAAACAGAAAAGACAAGCGATTGCCCTTTCTATTACGATATTTATTACGTCGATTGCGATGTTTGCTGCCTTTCTCTATCAAGGTTATGGTATTATTTCGATTGTCCTTTCAACAATACATATTTTCGTAGAATATTGGGCTGTTGCATTTATTCATCGTCATTTGAAATCACAGCATGATGCACCGAAAAGTGGAAAATTATTTATTAGAGCGGCGCTATTCACATTAGTTATTTCGTCTATTGGTCCTTTTTCACTTGGCTATATTTCAGCTAATGATTTAAAAGACTCCTTTCTTTTTGACGTAGCTATTTATTTTTACTTACATTTTCAATATAATGGTTGGCTTTATTTATTCTTGATCGGCCTATTTATTATGATCATCCATTCAAAAAAGATTGAGATTCATAGTAAATTATTAATCTATGGGTTTTGGTTCTATTTTGTTTCCTTATTCCCTGGATTTTTCTCAAATATATTATGGGTGGATTTGGGAAGCATTGGTCAAATACTAGCTACGATTGGTATAATTGGGCAATGGATTGGTGTAGTCTTTACTTTAGTTGCCTTTAAAGGAGTATGGAGTAGAATTGTCAATCAGTTCTCAAGGTTTACTGTTACTTGTCTTTTCATTACATTTATCTTGTTATTTCTAAAGAGTACAATGGAATTAGGGTTGATTTTACCGCAGTTGGCAAGTTTAATTTATGATACAAGAAGCATTGTCATTGGCTATTTGCATTTTACATTATTAGGTTTTGTTAGTATCTTTATTTTGACTCAGTACCAAATGCTGAATATCATCTCAATAAAACGCTTATCCGTAATTGGTTTTACAATCTTTTTTATTGGTTTTGTTTTTAATAAGCTATTACTATTTGGACAAGGCCTCTTACAATGGTTGGCGCTTCCAAGAATATCATTTGATACAATCGGATTGTTAATAGCGAGTGTAAGCTTATTTGTCGGAATTCTACTTATATGGATTGCTTATTTTCAGAAAAAAGGCTGAGACATCAATAGGCATAAAAAGCGGCGGACATTCATATTAAGTAGTTAAGATAACGTGGAGAAACACTAAAAATCGCATTTGAAATCGAGTATGAAAACGGAGAGGATTTATACTCGTTTTTTTGTTGATATGTAAGGGTTCCCCTTGTTTTCATTATCGAATGATCAATTGAAATAGTATACCTATTAACTAGATGACAATAACTGTTGTCAATTGACTATTTTTGATGCGATTACGGTTGTTATTTGACATTAGGAAATATAAGCGGACGTACGTTCCGTTATTTCAATAAAAACCTATGATTTTTGTAAGTAAACGGACTCACATTCCGTTATTTAGTTACTTTGAAGCTATTTTGTGTGATTTTGAATAAATAAAGGAACTGGTGTCCGCAACTGAGATGAAATAGGGGACTATTTGCAGAATAAGCGATTCTCAGTCCGCAAAATAAAATGATTCAAAAAGACAAGCTCAGAGCCATATAAGCTCTGAGCTTTATTGTGTGGATTCAAATGCTATTTATCCTGTTATGTTAGATTTTCTCTACAATAACTGAACTACTTACATTCATATGTCCCCATTTTTTTATGCCTATTGTGTATGGAAATGTGAGTCGTTTGATCTACTTCCAGCATACACGTAACACTTCTTTTGCACATTCATTGCATGCCTATGAGTGATTTTTTCTATCTCTTTATAAATTTTTGTGTTGCTTCCCACGTAGAAATGTAGGCAGTGACTAAGATGTTCTGCGTTTTATTTTATACAAACAAAGGAAATGCCTCCGTTTTTAGCGAATATTATCAGTTGATGTCAAATGTTCGAAAAGTTATGGATTAATGGAGGATGTTAGATGAGAGGTAAATGGTCGTGGTTTCTAGTCGTTTTATTATTATTGAGCTTCTTGGTGGGAAACTCCGCTAGTGCAGCTGTGACTATAGTTGAAGACCAAGATAAGTATACAATCCATGACAATATGGAAATCCTCGAAGATCAATTAGGTAACCTATCAATAGAAAATATCACCTCAGCATCTATTTCATCAAAATTTAAATTAAATGATTATGGCATTCCAAGCTTTGGATACAATATGCCTGTTTATTGGGTTCGTTTTCAAATTGATAATCCACTCGAAGAGGATGAGTTTATTATTGAGTTTCCATATGCACCACATGATTTCATCACGTTATACGAACCAGTTGGAAATAATGAATATAAGGCATACAGTAGCGGTGATTTGCTCGCCTTTACAGAAAGAACGCAAGATCATCGATATGTTAATTTTAAAATGACAGTTCCTGAAAAGACATTACGAACATTTTACATAAGATTTGAAAGTGAAGGATCTATGCAGCTTCCAGTCGTACTTTGGAAGGCAGACAACTTCGCAGGTAAAAGTACGATAGAATATCTTATATTAGGGATCTATTATGGTATCACTTTAGTGATGATTATCTATAATTTAATTTTATATTTTTCTTTACGTATTCATAGTTATTTATGGTATGTAATATTTATTATTGGGATTAGTTTGACGCATCTAACATTAAATGGTTTAGCCTATCAATTTATATGGCCTGAGAATTCATGGTGGAATAATCGCTCCATCCTTTTTTCTATGTCGATATCCAACATTGCCTGTGTATTTTTTGCGAATTCCTTTCTGGATGTCAAAAATTATGCTAGAAAAATCAGCTGGCTTTTATATTTACTAGCTATCATTAATCTGACATTAATCGGCGTATTAATGCTGAATTATAAATTTGCATTAAACCTTATTATGATTTTTACGGCAATCGGAATTATTGTTGTTTTATCTACAGCATTGCTTTGTTGGAAAAGGGGCCATAAAGCGGCAAGATATTTCTTTTTTGGCTGGTTTATTTTTTTACTATGTGTGGTCATCTCCTCATTAACTGATTCAGGCATATTGCCTGTTCATTTCATTACGACATATGCTTCACAAATCGGTTCAGCACTGGAAATTATCCTTTTTTCTTTGGCACTACTTGATAAATTAAAAATGTTTGAGCGGGAAAAAGAAAAAGCAGAGAGAATCGCAATAGAAAACAAAGAAAATGCATTAAAACAATTAAAAAAAGCGGACCGTTTAAAGGATGAATTTCTCGCTAACACAACACATGAACTTAGAACCCCGCTGTATGGGATGATTGGGATAGCTGAATCTTTACGCGATGGTGTGGCAGGAGATCTGAATGCAAATTTAAAATATAATCTATCATTAATAATTAATAGTGGACAGCGTTTATCACATTTATTAAATGATTTACTAGATTACTCAAAACTAAAGCATCAAGAAATAGAGTTAGATACTGGACCTGTTCGATTAAAAGATGCCGTCAACATTGTTTTGAGAATCAATGAACCTTTGATAACAAATAAAAAAATCCAGCTAATCAATCTAATACAAGCAGATCTCCCTTATATAGAAGCAGACGAAAATAGAGTCCAGCAAATTTTGCATAATATTATTGGAAATGCCGTGAAGTTTACAGATTACGGAAATATTACTGTTTCATCAGAGGTAAAAAAGAATGAAGTTCTTATCAAGATTACCGATACAGGAATTGGTATGAGTAATGATGATCAGTCGATAGCTTTTAATGAATTTGAGCAAGGGACGTATGCTAGAAAACGACAGCAAAGTGGAACTGGACTCGGATTAAGCATTACGAAAGATTTAGTAGAGCTTCATGGAGGGAAAATAAGTCTGGTGTCAGAGCTTGGCAAAGGTACAACTGTCAGTTTTACCTTACCAATCTATCAAGCTAAAGTGCAGAAACTGCCTTCCATTTCCCCATACTTTGAATATTTTGAAGGTTATCAGGATGTTCCAATAACAGGTGAGCATTTGTATAGAACAAATAAAAAAAATAAAGGGAAAATATTTATTGCTGATGACGATCCAGTCAATATCCAAGTTTTGTCCAATCATTTGTATTTAAATGGCTATCAGCTAGTTGTGGCAACTGATGGGGAAGAAGCAATTGAGATTTTAAAGAATGAGAGTCAATTCGACTTAGTTATTCTTGACTTAATGATGCCTAAATTATCAGGATATGAAGTATGTAAAGAACTTCGTAAGGATTATTCTTTAACAGAGCTGCCTGTTCTTGTATTAACCGCTAGGAGTCAATTAAAGGATATAGTAACTGCATTTCAAGCAGGTGCCAATGATTATTTAATCAAGCCGTATTTTAAAGAGGAGCTATTAGCTCGAGTAGAAACATTATTAACATTAAAAAAGGTGATGGAAGAAGTTCTTGAAAAAAGTCAACGATTAAATCTATTAAATAGTGAACTATATTATTTAAATGAAGAGCTTGAAGCAAGAGTGGAAAGAAGAACAAATGAGCTAAAAGAAAAGACTGAAGTACTTGAAGGGATGGAGAAATCAAGAAAACTCTTATTATCAACTATTTCTCATGATTTAGGCACACCGATGACGGCCATTCAAGGATACATTAAAGCAATGATAGATGGTGTGATTGACCAAAATAATCATTATTTTTTAGGGGTAATTTATGAGAAAACGTTATTTATTGATCGTTTAATCCAAGATTTACATGATCTTTCTATATTTGAATCAGGTCAAGCTAGATTTTATCAAGATTGGATTACTGTCCATGAGTTGATTCATGAATTTTTACCTGAATTTGAGGCAGATATTTTATCGAAAAACAGAAAGTTCATGATTCATGCTCCTCTTTCACTTAAACTTGCTGAACAGCAGCTTTATTTAGATCTTGACCGTATTAGACAAGTAGTAGGGAATCTGATCGCCAATGCAGTTAAGTATACTGAAGCACAAGACGCCATAACGATTGAAGTCATGTACAGTCAGGAATATTTTGAAAAGTATAAAGAAAAGCAGTTTCTGCTTAAGGAAATTTCCGTTGCATTAGAGGATAAGGTAAAGAGTTCTGCACGTTCTAGCTTAGTGATTGGCATTCATGATACAGGAAAGGGAATCGATTCGGAGTCCATTCCATTTATTTTTGAACGATTCTACCGGGGAGATTCGGAAAACTATGAGTCATTCAGAAATGCGGGACTGGGACTAGCAATCGCAAAGGAAATCATTGATTATCACGAAGGAATTATTTGGGTCGAAAGCGTGAAAGAAAGAGGGAGTTCTTTCTACTTCACACTACCAATATACTTAGTGAGCGAAGAGAAAGGGGATTGATCATGAATAGAGAAACCGTATTAATCGCTGAAGATGAAGAGGATATTCGCAATATCATGACACTCTATTTGAAACGAGAATACAATGTTCTTTCTTTTGCCAATGGTGAGGAAGCGTTGGCTGGAATTCGAGAGACTAAGCCAGATATTGTCCTTCTTGATATTCTTCTTCCTGGAATGAACGGTTACAAGATTTGTGAACAGCTTCGAGCAGAAAAAATCCATATTCCTGTCCTCTTTTTAAGTGCGAAAAGAGAACAAAGTGATAAAATACGCGGACTAGAGCTAGGTGCAGATGATTATATGACAAAACCCTTTGATCCAGGTGAATTAATGGCAAGAGTAAAGGCATTACTAAGGCGCAGTAAAAAACAAATGGAATTGAAAGAAAATAGGATAAATCTTATTAAACATGGTGATTTAGTTATCGACACGAATCGGTATGTTGTCACAATTAGTGGTGAACCTATTCGATTATCGACGAAGGAAATGCAGCTATTAATCTTATTGGCTACCAATCCCCAGCGGATTTATAGTACAGAACAATTATATGATTTGATATGGGGAGAGGACAATTATGGTGATTTGAAAACAGTATCCGTTCATATAAGTACATTAAGAAAAAAAATCGAAAAAAATCCCTCAAAGCCAATGTACATCATTACATTGAGAGGATTTGGCTATAAGTTCCTTGAATAAACACTCTAAAAAAAATTCCGCTTCAACTAGAAAGCGGACAAGATAAAAACGATGGAATGAGTTGGAAAGTAAACGAAAACAACATGTAGTGTATGACTGTGATTAATCATACTATATGTTGTTTTTTTGTTATTCTAGCATATTTATAATCGATCTGCAAATAATATGAATATTGTAAAATGATTAGTAAGAAAGAGGGGCAGGAAATTGCCTAGTATATTGAAAATGAACAGAATGAATTATTTGATATGAATAAAGGGGAATGTTAATAAAAATTCGATTTGGTTTTGTGGCAAATGCGGTAGGATTATGGGATGCAAGTCTATCGAAGTCATTGACGTTTACTCGTTATTCTGCACTTCCAAAAGAAGAACGGATGGGAAAACAGAAAAACCTTGCTATGCATAAGCTTGTAGAAGAAATCTCCTCCATTCGGGGTGTGAAATGTTTACAAGCTCCACTATTGAGTGATAAGAAAGTTTCAGCTTGAAAGGAAGTAAGAAAATGACGATTGTACGACTTGGCTACGTTGCCATGAGTATGGAATTGAAGAATGCATCTCCTTCAAAAACAATGACATTCGCTCAATTTCAAAAGATAGAAGATCGTGAAGCGGCTATAAATAAATTAGAACGAATTTCTATTTCCAATCTTGAAAATACGTTAAGGTTGCTAAGGCATAGTGCTGCATCTGCTATTCACTTTTATCGGTTAACATCTCGTCTGATTCCCCTAGCAAACCATGAGGCTTTACAAGATTGGGATTACATGAAACCTCTTAAGGGGCTATTAAAAGAAATTGGAGCGTTTTCTAAAGAGAATAAGATGAGGATTGATTTCCATCCTGATCATTTTGTTTTACTTAATTCCACTAAAAAAGAAATACTATTGAATTCTTTAAAAACACTAAAGATGCATTATCTTTTATTGAAGGGCATGGGGATTGATCCTACACACCGTTGTGTCATGCATGTAGGAGGAAACTATAAGGAAACGGAGCAATCCCTTGAACGATTTATAGAAAATTGGATGGATGTTCCAAAGTCAATTCAAAAAATGATCATGCTTGAAAATGATGATACAAGCTTTAATCTAGAGAATACATTGTACTTATGTGAAAAGTTAGGCATTCCACTTGTTTTTGATTATCATCATCACCTCGCTTATCATCAAAATCCGCGATGGGAGGAAAACTGGGGGAGAATTATAGAAACTTGGAAGTACTCACCCCTTCCAATTAAAATGCATATTTCAAGCCCGAAATCTGCGGAGATGTTTCGGCATCATGCTGATTATATCGATAGGGAAATGTTTTTTACTTTTTTAAAAGCGATAAAAGGATCTGTTCTGCAAATCGATTGCATGATTGAGGCAAAGAAAAAAGATCAAGCACTATTTCAATTAATGGAGGAAATAATAAAAATAGGTAATGTTGAGATAATTGATGGATCTAGTTTTAAATTATTATAATAGTCGGTGCATTGATGGATGATGGTGTTGTATACAGATGATTGTCGTAACCTAGATAATGCAAAACGCCTAGAATCTTCAGTGTATTTTGAAATTAACTTAGTCCTATTTCCGAGAAAGTGTTGTCTAATTAGCAGGTCATATCATATTTCTCCCATTCTTAGGGATACTATATTTGAGCATGCTCCTATACTGGAGGGGAAATGGTGAAATCGAAATTAATGAAATATAACAAGTTTGTATTACTAATGATGTTGGTCGTTTCTTGGCTTTCACTTCTTTTGTTTGGAAAAAGTTCCTTCAAAAGATTTATTCCAGCTGGTATATTTATCGCTTTAGTTACAGGGCTGGAAAACTATGCTGCTAAAAAAAGAACGTGGTGGTGGTGGTATGAAAAACTCCATCCGAAATTATCAGGATCAATTCCTTTTGTATTTGGCCCATTTATGATTGGTTCCATGTGGGTTCTTAAATTGACTTATGGAAAATTCAATCGATATCTAATAGTAAATTTAATCGTTGATTCATTTTTTATTTTTATACTAATTGATAAATGGTTGAAAAAATGGGGAATTGCATCATTGGTTCGAATGAAAAAAATTCAATTATCCCTTCTGTTATTTATAGATTCCTTGCTTTTATATGGATTTCAACTCCTTATAGAGAAAATAAAAGTAGTTAAATGGAAAGAGGATGACTCTGAAATTCAAAGGAAAAACATCCGATAAACTGATTTCCCATCACGATTAAAAAAACTCAAGTAATATTAAGTTTCTTATATATCGGATATAGTTTGGAAAGGCACAAGTATAAAATCAGATTTAATAAAGTCGATTTCTTTATTCGTTTAAAGGAATCGACTTTTGGTGTTTATAGAATTAAATTTCATGAACTTATGAAAATAAGCTGTTGTCCATCAACCTCTGAAAGTCATTGCTCTTTTATCACAAGTGGAAGAATTGCAGGATGTCGAGAAAGCATACGCCATGTTTGATTGCGAATTGTAGAAAAAGCTTGCCTATTACCCAAGTGTAAATATAAATACAAAGCTATTAAGAGCTTAACAGACTATCGATAGAATACATAATCGAATTAATTTTTTCTATTCCTGCCAATTCCCATCTACTTTTATCTCTTATATATCCATCTTTATCAAGAGGCTCCTGAAATTGAGTCAGCCCAGTTGTTGCAGTAAGTAAAGAATGATCATCATAGTCTAAGCCAAGATTAACTACATGTTTAATTACATAAGGTGTTCCAAATTCAATATAGGCATTCGCATGATCCAATGCCCCCTCTAAAACATTAATTGGAACTCTTAAGTAAATTGTTTCACCACCCTCGCGCCATAACACGGCATCAAACTTCCCTTGGTGGTAGTCGAAATTGCTGCAGAAACTGCATCCATTCATTTTGAATCTCTCTTTTACTATACCAAAAAAGGCCCTTTTCCCTTCAATTTCAGATTGTAACTGTATCATTTGTATATTATTCACCCCTGTCAAAATAGTTGTTATTATTCTGTCCAGAAAATGAATAAAATACTAATGAATCAGATTTATTATTTCAGTATTTAAAAAGGCTATTAAAGCAAACTATCTTTTTTGGAAGGAGGGCGGGAACGAAATATTCGGAATATATAATATAATTTGTAAAATATGAGATTATCAGTATAATCAAAAGGATAAGAGAGGGAGGGAAATATAGGAAATGGATGTAGCTGTACTAGTACTTGATATTCAAAAGGGGTTTATTAGTGATAATGCTCGAATGCCAGTAGCGAAACATCAAATTAAACCAATGTTAGAAAAAATAAATAAAATTGTAGAAAAAGCTGACAGTCGAGGAGTCCCTGTTGTATATATAGGCAATGAATATGAACCTACACAATTTATTGCAAACTTCTTAACAAAAAAATCAGCAATAAAAGGAAGCGAAGGCGCTGAATTAGATGAGCGGTTACTAAGAGTGAATGAGGTTTACTTTTCTAAAAACAAATCAAATGCATTAAGTAATTCAAACCTCGTTTCATATTTAACGGCCAACAAAATGAATCATATAGTTATTGTTGGTTTATTTGCAGAAGCTTGTGTGGCTGCAACTGCACTTGACTCCATACGTAGGAACTTCAATGTAACAATAGTAAGAGATGCAGTAGGAAGTTCAAATGATTCAAAGAGAGAGAAGTCTTTAAGATATTTAAATTCTAAAGGCATTGATATAATCGATGCTTCCCAATTAATCGAGTCGTTCTTTAACTAATAATGTAATAATTGAATCAGAAAGTGTGGTTATAGAACCATGCTTTTTGTTTATAATAGATTTGCAATTAGGTTGGAATTTTCAATGCTTAAGTAAAAAATGATATCAAACTGCTGAATCTTGCTATCATTTTATCCATTAGATTTGTGAAACTGAAACTGGATATTAAATCTACTATGTAGGATATGCATCATATTATTTGCTAAAATAGTAAAGGAATGAATTTTTAGATATGAGAGGAAAAAATAGTGAGAAAACGTTATGAAAATTTGGATGGTGTGGTGAACGACCAATCATTTAAGGCAATGTCTCAGTGGCAAAAGGAACGTCGGTCAAAAGTTAAGGATTTAACTATTCAGATTCCGCAGGCTGAAGTGAAGGAAATAGCGGCGCTTCAACAAAATCATGAGAAGGCAACTATTACTTGGATCGGTCATTCTACTTTTTTAATCCAGTTAGATGGGCTAAATATACTAACAGATCCGGTTTGGGCGAAGTGGCAGGGCACTGAAAAGCGACTAACAAAACCAGGGATTGAAATAGACGATCTTCCAGAAATTGATATTGTTGTCATATCTCATGGCCATTACGATCATTTAGATTTTGGTTCAATTCGCCGTTTAAAAGGAAATCCAATCTTTTATGTTCCTGATGGATTAAAAAAAACTTTTATAAAGAGAGGTTATAACAAAACGTTTGAGGCCAATTGGTGGGAAACATTTGAAATTCAAAATCTTAGAATTACCTTTGTCCCTGCCCAGCATTGGACACGACGCACTTTGTTTGATACGAATTCTTCACATTGGGGAGGATGGATGCTAGAGGATATTCCTTCTGAACAATCAATCTATTTTGTTGGTGATACAGGCTATTTTCGCGGGTTTAAGGAAATTGCTAAAAAGTTTAATAAAATAAATTTTGTGTTAATGCCAATCGGAGCATACGAGCCAGAGTGGTTTATGAAGATTTCCCATATCAATCCTGAAGATGCGGTTAAAGCTTTCATAGAGTTGAAAGCCACATCATTCATCCCGATGCATTACGGTGCATATCGTCTAGCTGATGATACTGGACCAGAAGCGCTTGAGCGATTGTATCGTGAGTGGGAACACCTTCAACTAAATAAAGAGCAGTTATGTGTAATTAATATTGGAGGCACCTTATGGTTAAGTGCGGATAAAGGGTAGGAATATAGATAAGTTCTATAAATGGGAGATAACCGTACACATTATCATAATCACATGAAAAATTTTACTAGAGATTAAATACATATGGAAAATAAATAGAAACCAATATTCAGAGGCAGGATTAAGCCATTTGAATATTGGTTTTTTCTTGTAATTTGATTTATTTTTACTAAAGACGCTTTTCTAAAAGTTTATTGCTTTTGAAACAAATATTTAATGTGAAAAAACCTTACCAATTGTCCTGAAGGAATTGAAAATGCGGTTAATATTATGTACAGTTAATAGAGTAGATTTGTAGCGAAATTTTAATAGTTTTGTAATATATTAAAGAAATATGACAACTTTTATTTGATTAGTTACGTCTAATTTATGACATCAAAAAATCAATGAATATATAAAACATCCAGAAAATAAAAAGGAGTGATAATAACTCGTTTTTTTAAATAAATATAATCCTGATTGACAGTGGGAATTTCATTATTATGTATTTTTACATCTTAGATCAACAAGAAATGGAAAGGTGAAGTCACGTGGAAAGAACAAGGGTTGGGAGAAAAAGAAAATTAATAAAGACAAAGGAAAAAGTAATGATTTCAGTTTTAGTATGTATCATTTTAGCAGCAGTTATCTTACAACCGGGAAGCAACAACGAAGCATTGGCCGTATCTAATTTCAAACAACCAATTAAAATGATGTATTCCTTTATGTCGCAAAGCCATTTGGACCAAGAGAATGAAATGAACGGCTCTATTTATCATTATTTTCGCTCACTTCAAATAAAGAAAAAAGAGGAAGTAAGTAAAAACGGCATTGACACGAAAGAAGAAGTTAAATCAGACAAAGAAATAGAAGCTGAATTTGAAGTTATTAACAATGAAAAAGACAAGAATAATCAAACGGATATAGAGAATGCTGACACTGATGATTCGAAACAAGAGCAAACAGATCAAAATGTAAACCTCAATAAAGTATATCTAACCTTTGACGATGGACCTTCCGCGTATACGACGAGTATTTTAGAAACGCTACAATCATTTGGGATGAAAGCAACATTTTTTATGCTTGAACCAAATATGAAGAAGTATCCCGATGAACTTAATCAAATTATTAATGAGGGGCATATACCAGCACTACACGGCGTAACCCATGAAGTTTCCAAAATTTATCAATCAGAACAAACAGTTGTTGATGAGATGAGACAGGGACAAGAAACGTTATTAGACTTAACAGGAACATTCACATCTTTAATTCGTACACCATATGGATCTGCTCCATATATGAAACCATCTTATAAAGAAGCAGTACAATCTGCTGGCTTCCAATTATGGGATTGGACTATTGATAGTCAAGATTGGAAATTTAAAAACGGTGAATATGTTGAACAAGTTATTCAACAGATGGAGAACTATCGATATAAGAGCAGCCCGATTGTCATCTTACTCCATGATCGCAAATCAACTGCTGAACATTTACCAACTCTTATGAAGTATTTACAATCAAAGGGCTACGAAATGGAAGTATTAAGTGAAAAGCTATCCGCATATAATTTTTAATTTAACCATCCTACGGCATCCATTGGAGATGTCGTTTTTTCTTTATAAACAAAAGACCGCAATAGTCCTTATTGCGGTTACTTCTTATCTGGTTTTATGGCTTTAAATGTAGCAATTGCTGCAACTAGAGCAAGGATACTCAAAATATAAAACAATGATTTTTCTGCATGTTTCATGAGTACTGCAATGGCTGGAGGGCCTGCAGCTACTCCGACAAATCTCATAGAACTATAAATAGAAGTAATCGTTCCTCGTTCCTGCCTATCAATTCCTTCTGTAATTAATGTATCAAGGCATGGCAGAGCAGAGCCGATGCCAATCCCTCCAAAAAGAAAGAGGATAATCATGAACCACAAACTATCAGAAAAACTAAGGACGGCAATTGATATAGCGGTAAGAGTGGATCCGCCAAAAATAAGCCATTTCATTAAAATTTTATTTTCCTTAATTAATTTACCAGTAATAAAAGAAGATGTACATAAAGCACCAAGTGGGATAGCAAGGAAAAATCCCTTTTTTACATTTTTTATATCGTATATTTTTTCTAGTGTATCTGATAAATAAAATAATACACCAAATAGGACAAACATTAAGATAGCGCCAATAATAAATATAGCATATAGCCATCTTCCGTTATTCTTAAATGTTTCTTTAATATTGGCAAAAAACTGTTTAAATGGAACTGGTTCGAACTCCATATTTTTAGTTTTAACAAGAAAGATCATAAGTATAATGGATAGTAAACAAAAAACTGGAAATGAAAAAAAAGGAAGAAACCAAATAAATCCAGCTAATAAAGAGCCAAGAATCGGACTTAACACTTTTCCAAAAGTATTCGATGTTTCAATAATCCCGAGAGATGTACTCATTTCATCGTCGTTTTTAAACATATCTCCAACTAAAGGCATGACAATAGGAGAGGCGCCCGCTGCCCCAATTCCTTGTATTGCTCGTCCAACTAAAATTAGCCAATAAGCATCATTCATTTTCCAAGCAGCCCAACCAGAAATAAGTCCGCCTATCCCTGCGATTATCAAACTTGGGATAATTACTTTTTTCCTCCCGATATGATCAGAAAGGATACCAGCAATAGGGATAAGTATGATAGCAACAATTGAATACACCGTTAAGATCATGCTTGTTTGAAAAGAGGAGATGTTTAATTGTTTCTCCATTGCAGGTAAGACAGGAATAAGCATTGAGTTTCCAAGTGTCATTACAAGCGGGATTGAAGCAAGAGCTAGGATTGCCCACTTATTATTTGACGTATCTCCTCCATTCTTCCCGCTTTTTGAATCCTTTTCGTTGCTCTGCAGCTTTTCAACATGCTCCATTTGCTAATCCTTCCTTAAACGTAATCAATCATATTTAATATTTGTTACTTTCCAAAAAATAAAGGCCACATTTTATGGAAATTTTTAAAAGTAAAATAAATAATTAGCTTTGAACGTAATAAAAGGATAATATATAGAGAATAATGGAAAAATGAGGTGGTTAGGTGGAGAGAAAATTGCTCTCACTAAACATTGGTAGGGCGAATTTGCATGTTTGGAAAGGAAAAACGGAAAATTCAGCCATTGGAAAAAAGGGAATAGAAGAGGCCGTTTTGAAGAAAAATGGATTTATAGGAGATTATGTTGCAAATCGCGAATTTCATGGCGGACCAGAAAGGGCAGTATGCCTCTATCCGTATGAACATTATTTGCTGTGGGAAAAGGAATACAATCAGACATTTCGCATGCCAGCTTTTGGCGAAAATATTTGTGTGGAAAACATGTTAGAAAAGGATGTTTATATCGGTGATACCTTTTCATTTGGTGATGCGATCATCCAAGTTTCCCAAGGTCGGATCCCATGTTCTACAATTTCAAAGCATAATAGGATAGATTCATTGCTTGGGAGAATCGTTGAAACAGGTTTTACGGGTTATTTCTTCAGAGTTCTCCAAGAAGGCGAAGTAACTGATAAATCTAATCTTACCTTAATTGATCGGAAACAAGAAAATTTTTCCGTTTTAAATGGCAATATGTTGATGTTCCATGATCGGAAAAATAAAAAGGCAATTGAAGAGTTCTTACAAATAGAGGAGCTTGCCATAGTATGGAGAGAGAAATTGTTAAGGATGTTAGAAGGATAATAACTATTACTTGTGCTAGTAACATTGCTTAAATCCATTTTTATTATGAAGAGAAATGAACTAACCCCCAAAAAAAACAAAAGAACCATCACTAAGGTCTTTAGACAGTGAACGGTTCTTTTGTTTTTTTTGGTCCAGTAGATCTTTTTTTGTTTTTGTTTTTCTTGTACGCATATCAGCAAATGCAAATGGGCTTCGATTTTCTTCTGGATTTCTTTTCCCTTCCCGTTTTAATTTTTCGCGAATTTTCTTAGCTTTTGATTTAGCCATGATCAAACACTCCTTCTTAATGCAAATTAGATAAAACTACCTCTGTTGGGGGAATTACATTTGTAATTAATAATACTAGGAAAATAAGTCCGACAACAAGAAAAGAGATCGAAGCAAATACAACATAGTTAAGTCGTAAAGAAAATTCCTCTCTCTTTTGGATCATTCCAGTCATCGCACTTGTTTGGCTGTCAATATGTCTAGTCATTGCTCCGCCGCTGCTTGAAAACCAGACAGTAATTGTCGAAAATACAATCCCTGTAAAAAACATGAGTTCTATGAAACGGACAGAAAATAATTTGGAAAGAATGACAGTCAGTCCTATTTCTATGATCAATGTAACACCAAATTTTACGATGTTTTTCTTCATTTTATCACCTCTTCAAATAAGGATACGAATGAGAAGTTAAAATGTTTCAAATTGTCATAAAAAGGTGATGTATTAAATATAAGGGAATTTCCCCACGAAGATAAGGAAGTTCCCCGATACATTAAATGATCCTAATCTTCTACAATAAAGATAAGTTAAAAGTGTTGAGGAGGAATATGAAATGCAGGCAAAAGCTGCTGTTAACGAAAAGCCCGTTCATTCTATTAATAATGCATTTGCTTCGAAGTTTGCTAAATCTATGTTTCTATCTGTCTGTGGACTGTTTATTCTAAGTTTCATTGGTACAAGAATGTTCACACATGTCGACTTGAATTTATACGGCTATATGGTTGGAACAATCGTCTTTCTTGGTGGATTCTTCTACCGCTTTATTGCATGGGGAGAAAGACCACCGACAAAAATAATGATCAAAAAAGGCATAAAGCTATTATTTAGAAAATCTACCCCACAAACAACTGTAGAACATTTAGCTACATACCGTTTTATCTGGAATAGGGGAATTTACCGATGGACACAGCATTTACTTATTGGTTGGGGATGCATCCTTGCATGCTGTGTAACCTTCCCGCTCGTATTCGGCTGGATGTACTTCACAATGGATGATAATGGAATGTATAATATTATCCTTTTTGGTTTGCAAATCATGACAGTACCAGCTAATGGAATTATTGCAAACCTTTCTTATAACGCACTAAATATTACTGCTGTAATGGTAATTGCAGGAGTATGTATGGTACTTTATCGTCGCTTTAAAAATATGCAAGCAAGAGCAGAACAGAAATTCATGTACGATTTCTTGCCATTAATTATGTTGCTATTAGTTAGTATTACTGGATTAGCTTTAACATTCTTGAATATGTTCATGGATGGGGAAGGCCAGCCAGCTATGTCATTAATCCATCAATGGACAGTAATAATCACATTGATTTATCTCCCATTCGGCAAGCTAGCTCATATCCCATTCCGTCCGATGAGTGTTTTTGCAAAGAACTATCGTGAACATTACGGAGAGCAATCAATGAAAAAATGTAAAGTATGTGAAACTGAATTCGTATCAACAGAACAATCAAATGATGTTGTTGATGTTCTTCATGTAAATGATATTCAATTTGAAATGGAAGAAGGATTTCACCTTGCTGAATTATGTCTTCCATGTCGAAGAAAATACCGGATTGCACAATTTTCCGGCTTCCCTACCCATGAGGTAAAAGTGAAGGAGGCAAACCAGAATGCAAAGGGATAAATTTTTCAAAGAGATAGAGAATGTAAGACATCCAAATGAAACACTCGTAAAGACACATTGCAGTTATTGTGGGATGCAATGTGGAATGAATTTACGTGTAAATACACAAACAAATAAAATTATTGGTGTTGAGCCGCGTTATGATTGGCCAGTTACAGTTGGGAAGATGTGTCCGAAAGGGGTTACTGCTTATCAGCAAACTAACCATGATGATCGTCTATTAAAACCACTTATTCGTGATGATGCTTCATTAAAAGGAACGAAAGAAGGATTTCGTGAAGCAAGCTGGGATGAAGCGTATGATTTAATCGCTAAGAAATTTACTGAAATGCAAAATCAGTATGGAAAAGACACATTATCCGTGTTCAGCGGCGTGTCAATGACGAATGAAAAATGTTACTTAACAGGGAAATTTGCACGGGTAGCTCTCGGAACGCGCTATATCGATTATAATGGCCGTTTCTGTATGTCAAGTGCAGCTGGTGGCTTCCTCCGTTCATTTGGGGTGGATCGAGGTTCAACCTTGCCTTGGACAGATATTCATGAAACAGACTGCTTATTTATTGCAGGAAGCAATACAGCGGAATGCCATCCAACGTCTATGTTCCGTGTATGGAATGTACAAGAAAGAGGCGGCTACATTATTGTTGCTGATCCGCGTGAAACACCAATTGCAAGAAGAGCAGATGTGCATCTTGATTTGAAACCAGGAACAGACCTTGCCCTTGCAAATGGGATTTTAAATCTATTAATTCAAAACGGATATGCCGACGAAGAATTTGTTAATCAGCATACGAATGGATTTGAAGAAACGAAAGAGCTTGTTAAAGAGTTTACACCAGAGTATACGAGTGAATTAACAGGAGTGGCACCTGAAAAAATCATCCGTGCAGCCGAAATTTATGGGAAATCACCGAATGCAGTTGTTATGTTTGCACGTGGAATCGAGCAGCAGCATAAGGGTGTAGATAATGTTTCTGGTTACACAAATATGGCATTAGTTACAGGTAAAATTGGACGTCCAAAATCAGGAGTTGCAACATTTACTGGTCAAGGGAATGGACAAGGCGGCCGTGAACATGGGCAAAAATCTGATTTACTTCCAGGTTACCGAAAAATTACGAATCCTGAACATGTAAAAGAAGTATGCCAAGTTTGGGGAATTACTCCAGATGAAATGCCAAAACCAGGTGTATCTGCCTATGAAATGTTTGAATTAATGGAAGAGAAAACAATTAGAGGCTTATACCTATTATGTTCGAATCCAGCTGTATCTGCACCAAACTTGAACTATGTTAGAAAACAATTAAAAGATTTAGATTTCATGGTTTGTGCTGATTTCTATCTTTCTGAATCAGCAGAATTTGCAGATGTTGTCCTCCCGGCTGTTACATGGTCAGAGGATGAGGGGACCGTTACAAATCTAGAAGGTCGTATTATTAAAATTAATAAAGCACAGGAACCATTAGGAGAATCGAAGCCGGATTGGCAAATTCAAGTAGAGCTTGCTGAGCGGTTAGGTAAAGGGAAAAACTTCTCTCATCTAAAAACAGCAAAAGATGTAGCAGATGAGTTCCGTTTAGCGAGTAAGGGCGGTTATGCTGATTACTACGGGGCAACATGGGATAAGATTGACAAACAAGATGGTGTATTCTGGCCATGTAAGGATGAAGAGGATGAAGGAACACCTCATATGTTCCTAGATAAGAAATTCTATCATCCAGACGGAAAGGCAAAAATCTGTGCACTACCGTATCGTCCACCAGCTGAAGAGCCAGATGAAAAGTTCCCGCTGCGCCTAACGACTGGACGTGTTGTCTATCACTATCTATCAGGAAACCAAACTAGAAGAATCCAGTTCCTTCATGATATGTGTCCAGAGCCATTTGTGGAGGTACATCCTGAGACAGCCTTGAAATACAAAATTTCGCATGAAGAAGAAGTTCGTTTATTTACTCGCAGAGGCGAAGCAATATATAAAGTGAAAATTACAGAAGCGATTCGAAAAGATACGGTCTTTGTTCCTTATCATTTTGGTCATGAACAATCTATTAATCTATTAACAATTGCAGCGCTTGACCCAATTTCGCGGATGCCAGAATTTAAAGCTTGTGCTGCACAAATTGAAAAAGTCGAAAATGTTGAAATGAAGAAGGTGCAATAAATGACAAAGAAAAGGTTGTATTTAGAACTAGAAAACTGTATCGGTTGTCGTTCTTGTCTTGCTGCTTGTACGCAATGTGGCGGACATGAAGAACGAAACAGAAACTATGTTTATGATGTAAATCCTCTAGTTAATAGACAAACAATGCCATTAATGTGCCTTCACTGTGTCAACCCAGCATGTGCAAGAAGCTGTCCGGCTCAGGCTATTCAAATCCATGAAACAGGCGCCGTATTGTCAGCATTAGTTGAGAAGTGTATTGGTTGTCAAAACTGTACAATTGCTTGCCCATATGGCATACCGAAATTTGATACTGAGCAAAACCTAATGTATAAATGTGATTTATGTATTGACCGAACAAAGGATGGGATTCCACCAATGTGTGCGAGTGTTTGTCCATCCAATACATTGCAATGGTTGACAGATGAAGAAATAGAAAATAAAAAGCAACAATTCAATCTAGATAATGGCAAATGGGTAACAAGCATGGCACTTGAAGGAGAAACAAACGTGAAAGTAAATCTCCCTGGAATTCTTCAGGGTGTAACTAAGCTATTTTAGGAGGGATTCGACAATGCCGTCTGATAAAAATAATAAAATTCCCTTTAATGAAGATAATTACACACATAATATTGAACGGAATAATGAAAGAAAATTAGATCGACGCGGATTTATGAAAACATTGGCTGGAGCTGCAGGAGTATTCGCAGTTTCCTCCCTTCCGTGGGGAGCTGTTGCAGCAAAAGAATTAATCGGTCTCGGTGAAAAAGAATACCCAAAGCAAAAGATTATTGATGAAAGCAAATTAGCTGTAGGAGACGCATTTGAATTTAAGTTTCCTGGTGAGCATGATGATGCAATTATCATTCGCTTAGCAGAGGATAGATATGTGGCATACCAAAATGCATGTACACATCTTCGCTGCCCAGTTTTTTGGGTGAAGGAACAAAATCAAATGGTTTGTCCTTGCCACCATGGATTTTTTGATGTAGAAACAGGTGCACCAACTGCTGGTCCACCAAGACGTCCGCTTCCTGAAATTCAAGTGAAAGTAGAAAATGGTGCAATTTACGCAGTGAGGGTGAAACGTTATGAAGCGTAGTTACGTCGGAGTTGCCGTACTTGCAGTCATTCTGTTTTTGAATATTATTTTTACCCAATATATGGTTCACCAATTCTTTTATGAAAATTATGTAAATACATTAATTTTCTGTGGATTGAATATTGTATTATTTCCAATCGCATTGTTTGCATATAAAAAGATGAAAAATGTAAAGGCGTGATTCAAATGAATAGTGAAACATACCTTGATTTCTGTTTTATTAGAAATGCATCTGGCAATTTTAAAGAGGAAATAGATCAACTTCTCTCTAAACTTTTTAAAGGAATCCGCTTAAATTGGTATTTAGATGAAACGATTGAAAATGGAATAGAAATGATTGTTGCTGAAGTCAAAGGGATGAGCAGGTGGCAATCAGAGGATGAAACGATTGAATTTATTGAAGGCCATGCGGATGAGTCTTTTTGGGAATACCTCCAAGGCTATAAAATGTTCATTTATCCTGAAAAGAGAGGATGCACAAGCTGTGGAACCAATTGAGTTAAAAACATTAGAGTCCTTTATTTCTCATCGTGCAGAAGTAGCAATATTGGATCAGCCTGGTGAAGATCAAGCCCCATTTGTGACAAAAACGATTACTAAATTAGAACTTTGTCCTGATAAAACTCATATCCGCATTTTTTTTGATGACAAGAATTTCTTTGCGATTCCATTGAATGCGGATGTTAAAGTAAATGATTTCACATGGACAGCATACGATCATGGAGCTGGATTGTATTATGTAATAAAAAGTGAGCGTGCTGTCTATGCATAAAAAAATTCAGCTCCCATTACAAACATTAAATCTTGTCGTCGGTTTCATGATTTGGGTATTAATATCTTCCTTACTTCCATTTATTAAGGAAGATATTGCAATACCAGACAACCAGCTTGCAATTGTGACGGCAGTACCTGTTATTTTAGGATCGATATTACGTGTTCCACTTGGGTATTATGCCAATCAATTTGGTGCAAGGAAAATATTTCTACTCAGCTTTGTGCTGCTATTATTCCCAGTCTATTATATTAGTGTAGCCAATTCACTGACGGATCTATTGATAGGTGGACTTTTCCTTGGTGTTGGTGGAGCTGTATTTTCAGTGGGGGTAACTTCCCTGCCGAAATACTATCCGAAAGAGAAACATGGATTTGTCAATGGAATCTATGGTGCTGGTAATCTGGGTACTGCTATCTCTGCATTTGCTGCACCTGTTGTTGCAACGAAATTTGGTTGGGAAACAACTGTCCAGCTTTATTTAATCATTCTTGCTATTTTTATCATAGCCAATTTCTTTTTAGGTGATAAACAAGAAACGAAAGTCAAAACACCACTTTTAGAACAAATAAAAGGTGTTTATAAAAATGAAAAACTATGGTTGCTTAGCCTTTTCTATTTTATTACTTTTGGATCATTTGTTGCCTTTACTATTTATTTACCGAACTTTTTAGTTGCAAATTTTGGTTTAGACAAAGTGGATGCGGGATTTCGAACAGCGGGATTTATCGTTATTGCTACATTAATGCGACCAATTGGCGGATGGCTTGCTGATCGCTTTCATTCCCTCATCTTATTAATGTTTGTTTTTGGTGTGTACACAGTCTCTGCTATGATCTTATCGTTCGCACCTACGATTGGCTGGTATACTTTTGGATGCTTAACAATCGCTCTTTGCGCAGGAATTGGGAATGGTGTAATATTTAAATTAGTGCCCATGTACTTTAGTAAACAAGCAGGAATTGTCAACGGGATTGTTTCTGCAATGGGTGGATTAGGTGGTTTTTTCCCGCCAATCATTCTAACGATCTTATTTAACGTGACTGGCCATTATGCGATTGGATTCATGGCTTTATCAGAAGTGGCGCTGGCAAGCTTAATTCTCGTTGTTTGGATGTATTTCCAAGGGAAAATGGGCTTAGCAAATGAAGTCATTAATCATACGATTGAGGGAATTATGGTTACTGATACAAATGGAAAGATTATTTCTGTTAACCCTGCTTTTTCGGAAATAACTGGCTTTGAAGCAGAAGAGGTCATTGGAAAAAATCCGAATATCCTCAAATCAAATCGACAATCCAAAGCTTTTTATGAGGAGTTATGGAAATCGATTGAGCGCAATGGCTTTTGGCAAGGAGAAATTTGGAATAGCCGAAAAGATGGGGAAGAATACCTCCAATGGCTAACAATTAGTGCATTGAAAAATGATGCTGGTGATATTGTCCAATACGCTGGGATGTTTAGTGATATATCTGATCATCGCAATTAAGTAAATCAGTAAATAGTGAGGAGGGGTGAGATGGAGACACAGCCATTAAAAAATAATATCAGCTCTTATATTATTCAATCTCAGGAAGATGAAATTAAACGCATTGCACTTGAGTTGCATGAAGGAGTTGGGCAGACCTTGTATAGCCTTTTTACTGGTCTGAAGTTCATTGAGACGACAGTAGAGCAAGAGGCTTTGAAGGGGTATGTCAGCGATATGGGGGAGCTGCTTGAGAAGACGATTCAAGAAATAAGACTCCTTGCTGTTGAACTCCATCCGCCCACACTCACAACACTTGGCCTTCTTCCAGCTGTGAAAAGCTATTTAAAGCTATATACTTCTACATACGGGATTGAAGTAGATATAGATATCACAGGGGAGGAAGTTTGCTTAAATCAGAGTGAAAGAATTACACTATTCCGCGTATGTCAAGAAGCATTGGCGAATATTGCCAGATATGCAGATATAGTAAGGGCAGTTATGTCTTTTTCGTGGAAAGAAAATGATTTAACGATTATGATAAAAGATAATGGCAAGGGCTTTGATATTGAAAAAGGTTGGGAAAAGTCAACCGGCCTTGCCGCTATGAGAGAAAGAATGTTATTTATTGGAGGAGATTGCCAGCTTTCTTCAAAGGTAGGAGAAGGGACTGTTGTCAGACTTTCTCTCCCATTAAATGATACAACCGACAAGAAGTAAGCGATCAAGGGGATTTGCGGCAGCAATCCCTATTTTGCTATAGAAATTCGAACAAGGTAAGGGGGAGTTAACATGATTAAAATTCTGCTTTGCGATGACCACGCAGTTGTACGAATGGGATTGAAAATGCTTCTAAACAACCATTCTGATTTAGAAGTGATAGGGGAAGCTTCTGAAGGAAATGAATGCATCGAATTAGCGATTGAACATAAGCCGAATGTTGTTGTTATGGATTTAAGTATGCCCCACGGGAAAGACGGGTTAACTGCAACGACAGAACTAAAAAAACTCCAGCCTGAAACAGCTATACTCATTTTAACAATGCATGATGATGAAGAATATTTATTCAGGGCCATTCAAGCAGGTGCATCAGGCTGTGTTTTAAAGAGTGCACCGCATGATGAACTTCTTTCAGCCATTCGGTCTGTAGCAACAGGAAATGCTTATTTGCACCCGTCAGCAACAAAAAGATTAATGGAAGAGTACATTGGCAATATGAAAAACGGCAATGTTGATACATTTCAGCTTCTTTCTGATCGTGAAAAAGAAGTACTTACATTGATAGCAAAAGGGTTCTCAAATAAAGAAATTGCTGAACAGCTTGTAATTAGTGTGAAAACGGTTGAAACACATAAAGGGAATGTAATGGAAAAGCTACAGATGAAAACTCGTCATGAGCTAGTTGAGATCGCTTTGAAAAAGGGGTTATTGGGGTATGGAATATAAGGGGATGATGCAATTTTGAATCGTTCAGAAGAGATTGCACATGTATGTGAATCAATTTTAGCAAATATTACTGCTGATTTTGTAGGCTTAGCTCTGCAAAATAGAGAAGGTCCAGATGTGAGATGGCATTATGCTGCTGGCAACAGCAATGAGAAATACAAACGAATATCTGTCCGTTATGGGAAAGGAATTGCAGGAAAGGTCATTTCGACAGGCAGTCCTATTACAATAAATAATTTTCCAGAGGATATTCAAGGAAAGCCACTCGAATATCCAATCATGCTAGCTGAAAAGCTTCTGTATGCCTATGCAGTCCCGATTCATTATAAGGGGGCTCCTAAAGGTGTTATATTAGTTGGAAGTAGAACGAATGACCCCATTACTGATAGTGAACAGAAGATGATTAAGCAGGCTGCATCAACAATGGAAGGGATGTTGGATAGCTTGTTTTAAATGGATTTGGGGAGGATAGAAATGGATAGAGAGAACAACCCAAGAGATAACATTGACTATGAACAAATTGTAGAGGAACTGAAGAAGTCAGTTGCTGAATTGAGTGATCTAAAGTTTGCTCTTGATGCATCTTCAATTATTGCAATAACAGATCAAAGAGGGGTCATTCATTATGTGAATGATCAATTTTGTCGGATATCTAAATATACGAAAGATGAGATAGTTGGCCGTGATCATCGGATTATTAATTCAGGCCATCATCCGAAACGTTTTTTCGCCGATTTATGGCAGACGATATCGTCAGGAAGAGTATGGAAAGGTGAGATTAAAAACCAGGCAAAAGATGGAAGCTATTACTGGGTAGACACAACGATTGTCCCATTTGTTGACGAAAATAAAAAACCATATCAGTATTTAGCAATTCGTTATGAAATAACAAGAAGAAAGAAAGTAGAAGAAGAGCTACAAGCAATGATGACAAAAATGATTGATGTGCAAGAGGATGAACGTAGACGATTATCACGTGAGTTGCATGATGGAATTGGCCAAAATTTGTATGGCCATTTAATTACGATCAATCGCCTACAATCAGAAATCAATCATCCATTACTTGATCAAATGCAAAATGAAGCAACAGAAATTATAGAAGAACTTAGAGATCTTTCATGGTCGTTACGCCCGTCTGTTCTTGATGATCTTGGATTAATTCCTGCTATTCGATCCTATTTAGTTCGATTCTCCGATCATTACCAAATTAATGTCCAATTTGATTGTTATTTACAGTCTAGATTAAGTGAAAATAAAGAAATAACCATTTATAGAATTATTCAAGAAGCTTTGACAAATATGAGAAAATACGCGGATGCTGAAGATGCTTCTGTGATCATCCGTGAATTAGAAGATGAAGTCAGAGTGGTCATAGAGGATAAAGGAAAAGGGTTTGAAATTGAGGAAATCACACGTGGGGTTGGATTATTTAGCATGGAAGAAAGAGCAAGGGCTGTCCATGGCAAGGTGACTATACAATCATCTGTACAACAAGGAACGAAAATCATTTTAGAAGTACCATTGTAGAGCTGCCTATTGGCAGCTTTTATCATTGTTAGGAAATGATCCAGCTACCTTTCATACATGATTACTGCTTCGCAATGATTGTGTTAATTCATGCTTACCGTGTTAACCTATATCAAGGTTGTCCAGCAAGACCTTAGGCGCCAGTTCTTTTGTTCGATCCTCTTTTCTTAAATGGAATATTGTAGGAATAAAATAATGAAAAAGAAACTGTATCGATAAGCCTTTTCATCATCACAATTTTCCTTTATGATGAAGAAATATAATTAGAAGTAAGACTTCTATCTTTCATAGGAGGGAAACCATATGGAGAATAAATTTCCTCAATCAATAGAAGTGATTGAATTATGCTTGCTTGCAGGGAAAATCATGCTGCAATGCGGAGCAGAAACCTATCGGGTAGAGGATACGATGATCAGAATAGCTGCATCACTTGGGATACCAGAATCGCATAGCTATGTTACCCCAACGGGAATTATCTTTTCAATTGATGGGACAGAACCAGCTAAATTTATTAGAATTTCTGAGCGCACAACAGACTTATATAAAGTGACATTAGTAAATGGTGTATCTCGAAAAATAAGCAGCGGTGAATTAACATCTCAGCAAGCCCTAATACGTTTAAAAGAAATTCAATCAGCTGATTTTACCTTTCCGATTTACCAGCAAATAATTGCAGCATCAATTGCAAGCGGATGTTTTTTATTAATGTTCTTAGGGCAGTGGGCAGACTTCATTCCAGCACTCATTGCTGGTGGGGTAGGTTTTACATGTTTTGTATATGTCCATCGCATATTGAAGGTCAAGTTTTTCTCGGAATTTATTGCATCATTTGTCATCGGTGCAATTGCTTTTCTTTTTGTATCATTAGGCATTGGGCAAGAGCTAGATAAAATTATCATCGGATCCGTAATGCCGCTAGTACCAGGACTTTTGATTACAAATGCAGTCAGAGATTTAATGGCTGGTCATCTCATTTCAGGATTGTCAAAAGGTGCTGAAGCCTTTTTAACTGCATTCGCAATCGGAACTGGGGTTGCTGTCATTATTGCATTTTTTTAGGGGGTTTTCGGTAAATGATTGTACATGTAATCACAAGTTTTATTGCTTCTGCGGCTTTCGGCGTTTTATTTAATGCACCGAAAAAATCAATCATTAAATGTGGATTAGTAGGTATGACTGGCTGGGTTGTCTACATATTACTAGTAAATAATGAGTATGAAGCTGTAGTCGCTTCATTAATTGCAGCTGTCGTTATTGCTGTTATTAGTCATATTTTTGCTAGAATATATAAAACTCCAGTCATTATTTTCAGTGTTTCTGGGATCATTCCGCTTGTGCCAGGTGGATTAGCTTATGATGCGATGCGTCATTTTGTTGTAGATGATTATAATGTTGCTGTTCAGCTTGCAGCAAAAGCGTTTATGATTTCGGGTGCCATCGCTGTTGGCCTCGTTATTTCTGAAGTTTTGTATCAATTAATATTAAAAATGAAAGTAAAATGATATAGTAGGAAAAGCATAGAATTTAGATAGATAAGGAGTAAAAATATGTTACGCCGATTTTTTTCATACTATATTCCACATAAAAAGTTGTTTACGATCGATTTTAGCTGTGCAGTAATTGTTGCAGTTTTGGAGCTTGCTTTCCCGCTCGCTGTTCAATGGTTTATCGATAGCCTATTGCCAAGTGGGAATTGGTCGATGATTGTATCTGTCAGTGCTGGCTTATTTGCTTTATATTTAATGAGTACATTTCTTCAATATATAGTGAATTATTGGGGGCATATGTTGGGAATTAACATTGAAACAGATATGAGACAGCAGTTGTTTCAGCATGTACAGCGCCAATCTTTTCGTTTCTTTGATAATACAAAGACAGGGCATATCATGAGTCGTGTAACAAATGATTTGTTTGATATAGGCGAGCTTGCTCACCATGGTCCAGAGGATTTATTTATTGCAATTATGACATTTTTTGGTGCCTTTTGGATTATGCTTTCTATAAATGTTGAGCTTGCTTTAGTTGCCATTTTAATTACGCCTATTCTTATCTGGTTGATTTCATACTGTAATATTCGTATGAATAAAGCATGGAAGAAAATGTACGGTGAAATCGCTGATGTAAATGCTCGAGTCGAAGATAGTGTTTCTGGTGTACGTGTCGTACAATCTTTTACAAATGAAGAGTATGAGATTAATCGATTCAAAACAAATAATCAAAGGTTCCGATTAGCTAAGCTTGTTGCATATAAAATTATGAGTTTCAGTTCGTCAGGTATTTACATGCTTACTCGAATGATGACATTAATTGTTCTTGTATTTGGTGCATGGCTGAGTTTTACAGGGAAACTTTCCTATGGTGAACTTGTTGGTTTTGTTCTTTATGTAAATGTACTTTTAAAACCAATCGATAAAATTAGTGCATTATTAGAGCTTTATCCGAAAGGAATGGCGGGTTTTAAACGATTCCTTGAACTAATTGATACGGAACCAGAGGTAGAGGATGTAAAAGATGCGATAGAAGTTGCAGGGCTTCGTGGGGATATTCGCTTTAATAATGTATCCTTTAGCTACGATGAACATAAGTCAGTGTTAGAAGGAATTGATCTTCAAATAAAGAAAGGTGAAACGATTGCCTTTGTTGGGCCTTCTGGAGCTGGAAAAACAACCATTTGTTCATTGATTCCGAGGTTTTATGATGTGACAAGTGGAAGTATTACTGTCGATGGGATCGATGTAAGAGATATGACAAAGCATTCCTTGCGATCACAAATTGGTATTGTCCAACAGGATGTCTTTCTATTTACAGGTACATTAAAAGAGAATATCGCTTATGGGATGCTTGGAGCAACAGATGAGCAAATTGAGACGGCAGCAAAAAGAGCTCATCTAGAAGATTTCATCGCTTCCCTTCCATTTGGGTATGAAACACAAATTGGTGAAAGAGGCTTGAAGCTTTCTGGTGGGCAGAAGCAGCGGATTGCGATTGCAAGAATGTTCTTAAAGAACCCTCCGATTCTTATTTTAGATGAGGCAACATCTGCATTAGATACAGAAACAGAGCGGATTATCCAAGCTGCTTTAAATGAGCTAGCGAAAGATCGTACGACACTTGTTATTGCTCACCGTTTGGCAACAATTCGTAATGCTGATCGTATTGTTGTCGTAACTGAAGAGGGGATCGCTGAGGAAGGGCGACATGATGAATTAATCGAAAGTGGCGGAATATTTGCCAACCTGCACAAATTACAATTTCAAAAATGATTGCCTAGCACAAGCTCGATGTAGCTTGTGCTATTTTTATGCCTATTTTATCTGATTAGGTTGTTTATATAAGCATGTCCTTTATATTTACATACAATAAATTTGTAAGGGTCCCTTAAGTTTGTGTGGGAGGGGGGGAATCGATATGTTAGTAACTCTTTTACTATTAGTCATCTTGCTCTTTGCTCTGGTCATCGCTTTCTTATTGGGGAATAGTACGCAGCAATCTGCAATCAGTGGTGCAATTACTGGACTATTACCAGTAGCATAAGAATAGACAAGCTGGGGGATTCTTTGTAATCTCCCAGTATTAAGCATTCCTATTTTTTGTTAGTGAGCAATTATTTAAATAAATGGAAGGAGGGAACAAAGTGAAAAGGAAAGAGAGGAAAGACATTTTATCAAATAATAATCAAGCAAATGATCTTGCTGCTCAGTTGTTGAAGAATCAAGATTCACTTGACTTTGGTTCTTTGATGAATATGGCGAATCATCTGTTAAAAGATGATTCGTTAATGGAAATGGTTGAAGAATTAGGAAACTCAAATCATCAAGTGCCACGTAATCAGTCAAGAAATATAAATCCAAGTACTGACTTTTCCATCTTACAACAACAAATGGATGAATTGAGAACAGAAATAACTCAAATAAAGAAAGATATAGCAGGCTTAAAAAAGCAAAACCCTTCACTCTTAGATTTAGGAATGAAAGTAGTCAATACAACTAGCGGAAATTTATTTAAGGGATTTAGCTTGCTACAAGGTGCAAGAAGCTTATTAAAATAATTTTTACTTGTATTGAGTGTTCAAAATGGAGGACAAAAAGAGTTGAGAAGTTCAAGAAGTGTGTCTTAGAGCACCGGAGCGTAATTTATTAGTATGTGAGGAGTGGATAAGCAAACTGGACGCGTGAATTAAGGCAGCTTTTTTTACCCAGACTTTCTGAACATCCTCTTGTAGGAACGATGCGGTATCTATGTATCCTCTCAGCTTAGGCAATCAATGGAAAAAATAATATGCTGCGGAAAATGAATGGGCAAAATAAAAATAGTGCTTGGAGTGCATAGTCTCCAAACACTATTTTATTTACATCTAGCTTATATTTCTTGAACATAACGTTCATCTGGAATTTTGTTCAGCATAACATACAAGCTTGTATTTTCATTTCCACTATTTGAAAAGGAGAATTCTTCTTCGCCACCAGCAACGATTACATCCTTTTCAGTTACTTCATGTGGAGTACCATCAATTGTTAGAGTCCCACCGCCTTGAATAACCATTAAGTAGACAGATGTACCAGGGTGTTTATGAGCTGGAAGTTGTTGACCAGGCATAAAGTTTAAAACAAAGACTGTACTTTCACCTTCACGAAAAAGAATCTTCTTTGTAAATTGCTTTTCACTGAATTCTTGAGCTGCTGTAACTGATTTTTTCTCCATTATTTTTCCCTCCACAATGAAAAGTATTTGCTACATATTAATGATAATCAATTTCAATTACGAGTTGTGTGATTAAAATCACCAATATATAGTATTTGTGTGAACGAGAAAGATATTTATGTTATTTTTTCCAAAAAGAACTTTTCATAATATGACTAGAAATAGAAATAATAATGCCTGTAAGTTATTTTATGAAAGAAGGAGATTAAATTGACAGTAGGTAACAATATAAAACAAACAATTGCAGGCTTAAAAAGTGCACAAGCTAGCTTCGAAACATTTGCTTTAGCAACGGATAACCAAGCAGCAAAACAGTTATATCAAGATGCCGCTCAACAAACGCAACAAATCATTGATAATGTTCAGCCACGTTTACAGCAAATACAGCAGGAAGAGCCGCAGTATAAATAGTATTCGCAAATGGGTTGGCTTATTTATTTGGCCAACCTTTTCATTATCATTCAGGATATTATAAAATCGCATGTTATGTATAACACTTTATGAGTAGTGTAGTCTACATCCAGATTCGGCGTCTACGCCTATCTAACTTCAGTACTGACTCCACAAAGATTGCGTCAATGTCGGTCTCGCTCTCACTGTGTTTTCTTTAATGGGAGGGGAAGACATCCACTTTGTAAGGCAAGATCTTTTGCGCCTGCACTTTTATTTTTTCGTTTGGAATAGAAACAAAGAGGGGATGAAAAAAATGACCATCATTTCAAATGTAAATCAATGTGTTTCAACATTAAAATCAATTGAAGCACAGCTATCTAGTTTAGCATTAAATTCCCAAACACAAGATGCTCAAAAAACGTTTCACGAAATGATGAACGTGATGAACGAGATAAGAAAGGATCTGCAATCACGCGCGAATGAAATGATACTAGAAGAACCACAATATAAAGAATCGTGAGTATGGGGTGAGATCATGTCAGAATGGAGTCATATTATCGTTCGTTCATTTTTATTGCTTTTCTTTTTATTTTTTATCACAAAAATATTAGGAAAAAAACAAATTTCACAGATTTCCTTTTTTGAGTATATCTCTGGTATAACAATCGGCAGCATTGCTGGCGAGGTAATTATGGGTATTGATAATAATATGTGGTATGGAATTGTAGCGATCCTCATATTTGGTGGTATCACATACTTAGTCGATTTATTATCTTTAAAAAGCAACTCATTTCGTGATTTTGTTGAAGGCAAGGGTACAATTTTTATTAAAGATGGGAAAATCATGGAAGATAATTTAAAGAAGGAAAAATACTCCTCTGATGAACTTGGTAGCTTACTTAGACAAAGGAATGTATTTAATGTAGCAGATGTAGAATTTGCGATTCTAGAACCATCAGGTGATTTAAGTGTTTTATTGAAGAAAGTAAATCGTCCACTCACATCTAAAGATTTAAATATAAAAGTAGCAAATGATCACGTTCCACAAATGATTATCAGAGATGGGGAGATTGTGTATGATGCATTGGCAGCTGCAGGAAAAAGTCGTAAATGGCTTGATTTAGAATTAGAGAAACAGAATGTCACATTAGATAATGTTTTCTATGGACAAGTGGATTCATATGGAGAACTAATTATCGATCTATTTGATGATAAAATTCAAGTGCCATCTCCGCAAACAAGACCACTGATCATGGCAATGCTGCGAAAATGTCAAGCAGACTTGGAGATTTTTGCATTAGAAACTGATTCTGCCGAGGCAAAAGAAATGTATAATCGAAATGCAAAAAAAATGCAGAACGCAATTAACATTCTTACTCCGTACTTATCGAACTAAAAAATAACCCCCAGCAATCATGCTAGGGGTTCATAGAAGGAGAGTTACAAAATTACGAATTATGGTCATCGACCGTCCATTGCTGTAGTTGGTAATTGATTACTGGTAAATGTGTGAATGGTTATCGGTCATCGGTTTGCCTTCACCATACAAACAGATTTGAAGTGTATCAAAAAGTTCTCCCTCTATGCCTTGAAGCAGAGTCTCACTCCTTCAAGGTTTAGAAATATTTCTCACGATCAAAATCAAGTTCAACTGCATAATTTTTTGCATTGATTAAATTGGACAACCGATTTGCCTGGCGGTCAATTTCAAGTGCTTGCAAACGATATTTTTCTGGATCAAATAAGGAAACCTTAATCATAGAGCTTGAATCACCAAGGGGATACAGAAATTCCTCTTTTGAAGCAGTGCCGAATGCTTTGTATTTACGTGCTTTTGCACGAAGCTGCGAAGCGAGCTCAATAGCCTCAACGATGGCAATTGCTTCATTATTAAAAATAACTTTATTTTCTACATTTGCTTGATACATTAATCGATCCAGGAGTCGAAAATCCATACGAACTTCTTCTATTTCTTCTTCTACTTCCTTCAATTGGCGAGCTTGAATTGGCCATTCAGTGCCTTTTTCAATTTCAATATAGGCTACGCGATCCATCTCTTCTTCTAAATCATGTATTCTTTTTGAGAGGACACTTTTTAATTTAACAGCGTCTGCTAGAGAAATCTTTGACATATTGTATCTCCCTTTTATCATTTTCTAACATAATATCAAATTTCAGCTTTTATTCATAGAATGATCTACTTCCAATTAAATGGGGTTGATTGAAATATTCTTGTAATATGAATAACATCTTCCTGTTAAATAGGGATGATATAATGCAAGAGGAGCGAAGGTACTGTCGAATAAAGTCGAAAACAATTACATATAATGACAAAATAGAAAATATTATTTACATATGAGCGAACAACTAGAGGAAAACGGAAGGCAGGCAAAATAATGAAAAAACAACTGGTGATTTTAAACACAACAATTATGCTAGGATTAGGAAGTACAATTGCAATTCCTTCTGTAAGTGCTGATTCTTTACAAAATCAAAAATCTACTATACAAAAAGAGCGCCAAGGGGTTCAATCAAACCTTTCAAAAGCGGAGCAGGAGTTAACCGCTATTCTAGAAGAGATGGCTAAATTAGATGCTCAAGTAAAAAGAATTGACCAGGCGATTCTTGATAATAATAATTTAATAGTAAAAACGGAGACAGATATTGTATCGATAAATAATGAAATAGAAGTGCTAAAAAAAGAAAAAGCTGTGATTCAAGAAAGAATTGATAAACGCAGTGAAATATTAAAGGTCCGTGCTGTTTCATATCAGGAGAATGGCAGTTCATCAATGGGCTATGTTGAGGTTCTTCTAGGTTCAACGAGCTTTGGTGATTTTATTGAAAGAGTAGGGGCAGTTACAAAAATTGTTCAAGCTGACCAAGAGATTTTAGCAGAGCATGAAGCAGATAAGAAGATCTTAGAAGAAAATCAAGCAGCAATCGAACAGAAGCTTACTGATTTACAAGATAAGAAAGTAGAGCTCGAGGGCATGCAAGCTTTAATGGAAGAGCAAAAAATTCAAAATGTTGATTTAAAGACAGAGCTTGAATCAAAAGAAAATGAAATAGTCGCTTTGAAAAATAGTCTTCAAATGAAAGATGGCGAGCTTGCTGCAAAAGAGTCGATCATTAAGCAAAGAATCGCAAGTCAATTTACACAGGAAAGCATTCCTGCAAGTGGAAATAATAGTTCATCTAAAGGGAGCAGTCCTAGTTACAATCCGCCGGTAGTTACCGGGGATATTAGTTCAATTATTTCAGCTGGGTACAAGTATATTGGAAATTCTGTTTATGTATTTGGTGGCGGTAGAACGGCTTCAGATATTGCAAACGGAAGATTTGATTGTTCTGGTTTTGTTTCATGGGCATTCGCACAAGGTGGAATCAGTTTACCTGCAAGTACTTCCTCGTTAAGAAATTCGGGATCTAAGGTTTCTGCGAGTGATTTGAAGCCAGGTGATTTAGTATTCTTTGATACATACAAGAAAGACGGTCATGTTGGCATTTATGTGGGTGGAGGAAGATTTATTGGTTCTCAAAACTCCACAGGGGTAGCAATTGCAAGTATGACAAGCGGCTATTGGAAAAATCATTTTAATGGTCATGTACGCCGTATATAATTGAAAGAACGTTCGATAAATAGATGTTGCTGCTAACGATCTAATAAAATGCCTGGCCAATAGTGGTCAGGTTTTTTTAAATTTAGGCTCTTTTCTAAAAGATTGTTGCTTTTGAATCAAATGTTTTACCAATTAAGTCGGTTGATTGGAGCACACGTACGCGGAAATCAACCATTACCAACTTTATCTTAATAAGCAACAATGTTTGCGAAAACATCCTTAATTTATGGTAGGAGATATATCCATTAAGTTATATAAATGATGCATTAGAACCTTTTTAAGTTGAATTTTTTGAAAATTATTGAAATTATAAGGTGGCATATGATATCCTTTTTATAATAAATTATGAAACAGTGTTTTGTAATAACAAACAAATAATATTATAAGGAGGAAGTCAGGAAATGGTTAAGTATCAGCAAGTCGGAAATTTATTAGTTGCAGAAGAATTACATGCATTTATTAATAATGAAGCTCTCCCTAAAACGCATTTAGAACAGGAGGATTTTTGGCGGGGGTTTGATGAACTCATACATGTTCTTTCACCGATAAACAAACAGTTATTAATAGAAAGAGATCAGTTACAGAAAAAAATCAATACTTGGCATAAAGAAAATCAAAAATTTGACAAAGTGAAGTATACCGCCTTTTTAACGGATATTGGATACCTTGAAAATGAAGGAGAATCTTTTGAAATAGGTACTGAAAATGTGGATGATGAAATTGCCATTCTGGCAGGACCCCAGCTTGTAGTACCTGTAAATAATGAGCGGTATGCATTAAATGCGGCAAATGCACGATGGGGAAGCTTGTATGATGCTCTTTATGGGACGAATGTTATTAGTGAAGAGGATGGTGCAAGTCGTGGAAGTGGCTATAATCCGATTCGCGGAGAAAAGGTCATTGCATTCGCAAGGGCATTTCTTGACCAGAAAATTCCTTTAAAAATTGGTTCCCATAAAAAGGTTGTAAAGTATCGAATTGCTGAAGGGAAATTACTTGCAACACTAAATGATGGGAAGGTTAGTGAATTACTTAATAATGATAAATTAATTGGATTTCAAGGGAATCATGAGAATCCAACGGCCATTTTATTTAAAAATAATGGATTGCATTTTGAAATTCAATTGGATCGGAATCACATGATTGGAAAAATGGATGGGGCAGGTATTAAGGATATTCTTCTTGAAGCAGCTCTAACAACGATCATGGATTGTGAGGATTCTGTTGCAGCGGTGGATGCTGAAGATAAAGTTCAAGTATATCGAAGTTGGTTAGGGCTTATGAAAGGTGATTTAACAGTTACTTTTAAAAAGGGAAACAAATTAGTTAATAGGCAGTTGAATCCAAATCGCAGCTATACTGCGCCAAATGAACAACAGTTTGAAATATCTGGTCGATCATTAATGTTGATTAGAAATGTAGGACATTTAATGACGAATCATGCCATTTTAGATAAAGATGGATTAGAGGTTTATGAGGGAATCATTGATGCAGTTGTGACGAGTTTAATTGCGAAGCATTCATTATTAGGGAATGGCCGTTATCAAAATTCAGCTAAGGGTTCCATTTATATTGTAAAGCCTAAAATGCACGGGTCAAAGGAAGTCGCATTTGCTAATCGTTTATTTGATCATGTGGAAGATCTATTGCGATTAAAACGAAATACATTAAAAATCGGTGTGATGGATGAAGAGAGAAGAACATCATTAAACCTGAAAGCTTGTATTCGTGAAGTGAAGGATCGTATTGCATTTATCAATACAGGCTTTCTTGATCGCACTGGAGATGAAATGCATACATCAATGGAAGCAGGTCTAATGGTTCGCAAAAATGAAATGAAGTCATCTACTTGGTTACAAGCTTATGAAAAATCAAATGTAAATCAAGGACTGATGGCTGGCTTCAAGGGGCGTGCCCAAATTGGCAAAGGGATGTGGGCGATGCCAGATTTAATGGCTGAAATGGTGAAGCAAAAGATCGATCATTTGAAGGCTGGGGCAAATACTGCTTGGGTACCGTCCCCAACAGCTGCTACATTACATGCTCTACATTATCATGATGTTGATGTAAAATCGATTCAGAATGACTTGATAAAGAAAATCTCATGTTTGCGCAATGAAATGCTAGAAATTCCTGTAATAGATGAACCTAAGTGGAGTCGTGAAGAAGTTCAGAATGAGCTTAATAATAATGTGCAAGGTATACTTGGCTATGTTGTTCGATGGGTTGAACAAGGAATTGGCTGTTCGAAAGTTCCAGATATAAATCATATTGGTCTAATGGAAGATCGTGCAACATTAAGAATTTCAAGTCAGCATATTGCTAACTGGCTTCATCACGGGATTTGTACGAAAGAACAGGTTCTAGAAACATTAAAGCGTATGGCTGTCATCGTTGATGAGCAAAATGCGGAAGATGCAAACTATCGCCCAATGGCCAGTAATTATGAAGATTCTATTGCCGTTCAGGCGGCATGTGAATTGATTTTTACTGGATATGATCAGCCTAGCGGCTATACAGAGCCAATTCTGCATAGAAGCAGATTGAAAGTGAAAGAAAAACTTGCGAGTAAGTGATCATTAGGGCAAGAAAATTGAATCAATCCCTTTACATTAGAGGTGAAAGATAGTGA
Source organism: Cytobacillus eiseniae (assembly GCF_017874625.1). Lineage (GTDB taxonomy): Bacteria > Bacillota > Bacilli > Bacillales > Cytobacillaceae > Cytobacillus > Cytobacillus eiseniae. The sequence continues at coordinate 116,693 of NZ_JAGIKZ010000001.1, forward strand.
ATCGAGAAAATATGGTGAAATCAGTTGGCAGAGCATTGGATATCATCTCTATCATTAGCTCGAAAAGCGGCGGACTCGGTGTTACAGACATTTCAAAGCAAATGGATATAAATAAAAGCTCTGTTTATCGAATACTTTCAACACTTGTCCAATATGGTTATGTGGAGCAGGATACAGAAACCGAGCGATACAAATTAGGATATATGTTTTTAGAGATAAGCTCTAGGCTGTTGGAATCAATCGACTTGAGGACAGAAGCAAGGCCATTTCTGCTTGAGCTTGAAAAAGAAACAAATGAAGTCATCCATCTTGTCGTATATGATCAAGGGGAAGTAGTCTATATCGAAAAACTAGATGGAAATGAAGCGCTGCGGATGCATTCGAAAGTTGGAAAACGTGCACCGATGCACTGTACGTCAGTTGGCAAAGCGATTCTTTCTCATTTGCCAATGACTAATGTTGAAGAAATTCTTGAACGGAAGGGATTGCCTGTCCATACTGAACACACAATTACGGATAAAACAAACTTTCTTAATGAGCTTACCAAGATAAAGGAAAAGGGATTCGCTTTAGATTTACAAGAAAATGAGAATGGAATTACCTGTATTGCTGTTCCAATTTTTGACCATTTAGGGAGAGTTGCTGCTGCTGTTAGTATTTCAGGACCTACGATGAGGATGACAGAATCAAGGCTTGTGGTTCTACAGCCAAGAATGCTTGAAATAGGTCATCAAATTTCATCAAGACTAGGGTATAAATAATGATTATGTTGCCGAAGCGCAAGTTTAAAGTGCTTCGGTTTTTTAATTAGGTTTTTTCTAAAGTTTGATGTTTTTTTAAAAACAATTGATAGAAAGGATGGTTTACTAAATAGGTCGGTTGATTGGAGCGAAAGCGACGAGGAGGCTCAAGCGGACTACCCCGCGGAAAGATAACGCACGTACGCGGAAATCAACATTTACCGAATTATGTGTAAAATAGCGACAATGTTTATGAAAGCATCTTTTATTTTGCGAATGGATTTTTTTAGTGAAAGAATTATTTAGTTCCACTTGTTTGGTTATTTGAATGGATGGACGACCGATTCGGATAACCTATTTTTAAAAGATACATAATATAGTATAATAGAATCGTGTTAAGTGAAAATTGAAATAATAAACCGCACTTTTGAAATCGCTTTCATTAATGTTCAAGCAATAAGGGAGGATGTAAAATGAGTGATCCAGTAAAGGTAAAAACCGTTTGTGGCTATTGTGGCACAGGCTGTGGGCTAGTTGTAGAAGTAGATAATAATAAAATTGTGAAAATACGTGGAGATAAGGAAGCACCCGTTAATAAAGGACAGACATGTGTAAAGGGTTCATTTGCTTATGAATATGTTCATGCAGAGAGCCGCTTAACTTCTCCATTAATTCGTAAGGCTGGAAAACTAGTTGAGACAACATGGGAAGAGGCTTATCAGTTTATTGCTCAAAAGCTAAATGGAATCAAAGAGCAATTTGGACCTGAAGCCATTACGATGTTTGCTACTGCGAGAAGTACAAATGAAGTAAACTATGTTACGCAAAAATTTATGAGAACAGTTATTGGCAGCAATAATATCGATGGCTGTAACCGAACGTGACATGCTCCGAGTGTTGCCGGTCTGGCAACTGTATTTGGTAGTGGATTTCCTACTAATAGATTAGAAGATTTTGATCATACAGAAGTTCTTTTGTTAATGGGTTCGAATACAACGGAGGCTCACCCGATCATTGCTAATCGCATGAAGAAAGCAGTGAAATCAGGATTGAAAATTATCGTGATTGACCCTCGCCGGATCGATATGGTGAAAAGTTCACATCGCCATTTGCAAATTAATGTTGGTTCAGATATCGCATTAATGAATGCAATGATTCATGTGATTATCGAGGAAGAATTATATAATCCAGCATTTATTGATCAATTTACCGTTGATTTTGATACATTAAAAGAACAAGTGAAAATGTATACTCCCGAATTTGCATCTGAGATTACCGGGGTTGCCCCGCAGGATATTATTGAAACAGCAAGAGAATATGCGACTGCAGATAAAGCAATGATCGCTTATACTTTAGGTATTACTGAGCATCATTGTGGTGTGAATAATGTGTTTGATATTGCTAATCTTGCCTTATTAACTGGCCATATAGGAAAAGAAGGAAGCGGCATTATGCCCCTTCGTGGACAAAATAATGTGCAAGGTGCAGGAGATATGGGTTGCCTTCCGAATATGATGCCTGGTGCGGTAAGTATTACAAATGATAAGTACCGCGAAAGATTTGAAGAAGCATGGAATGTGAAAATCAATCCAATTGCTGGAGATACACAAACAAGAGCATTTGAAAAAATGGAAATGGGTGGAGTGAAAGCACTTTATTGTATTGGGGAAAACCCATTAATGGCGGATGTGCATATGACTCATACACGGAAGCTACTTGAAGGTCTGGATCTGCTCATTGTACAAGATATATTCCTTACTGAAACAGCAAAGCTTGCTGATGTTGTTTTACCTGCGAGATCTTGGGGAGAAGTGGAAGGAACATATACGAATACAGACCGCAGAATTCAACGTGTAAGAAAAGCGGTAGACGCTCACCCAAATACAAAAGATGATTGGGTCATTCTTTGTGAACTATCAGAATTGATGGGTTATCAGATGAACTACAATAATAGTGAAGAAATCTGGGAGGAATTGCGTGAACTTGCATGGGAAATGTATGGTGGGATGCCATATTCAAGATTAGATAAAGAGTATAGCCTCCATTATCCATGCCCTGATGAGTCACATCCTGGTACATTCATTCTTCATGAGAGATACCATAATCACGAAATTGCAAGTGGAAAGCAATCTCCATTTGTACCAGTAACGTATACAGAGCCAGTGGAGCTTCCAGATGAAGAATATCCATTTACACTTACAACTGGTAGAAGGTATGAATCCTATAATACCCATACTCAAACGAAATTTTATGCGAGTGGTGTAAAAATCAAACAAAAAGAAGAAACCGTTGATATGCATCCTGAAGATGCAGAGAAACTTGGCGTAGAAACTGGTGATGTTGTTGAAGTCAGTTCCAGAAGGGGCAGTCTTCAGGTGAATGTAAAAGTTACCGAACAGGTTTCACCAGGTTTAGTGTTTATGAGTTTCCACTTTAGTGAAGTGCCGACGAATGTTTTAACAATTAATGAATTTGATCCGATTTCTGGAACAGCTGAATTTAAGGCATGTGCGGTGAAGATTCAATCATTAAAATAATTTCTTAAAGGAAAAGTGCTCAGCACTTTTCTTTTTTTGTCGTGAATAGGGTTCAGTTTAATAGCTAACTAGCACTTTATTAATCTTATCGAGCATTTCAAAAAAACAACTAAAGTTTAATAAAAAGGGATTGATTTCCTGTAAATTTGTATTATAATCAAACTGTATTAACTGTACTAGGTATGATAGTACACTATGTACAGATGGGAGAGTGCATATGTTTGAGTTGGATATAAGGAGCCGAAAGCCGATCTATGAACAATTGGTTGAAAAGCTTAAAGAACTCATAATAACTGAAGTGTTAAAGACCGATGAACAGTTGCCTTCCGTCCGATTGCTAGCCCAACAGTTAACGATCAATCCGAATACAATTCAAAAAGCATATCGTGAACTTGAAGTGCAAGGGTATATCTATTCAATTAAAGGAAAAGGCAGCTTTGTTAGTCCAGCAAGTGATGGATTTAATACGGAGAAGCTTCTTAAAGTGAAAAAGGACATCATGAAGCTGGTGTCAGAAGCGATGTACTTAGGTGTAACAGCTGATGAGCTAATAACAATGATAAAAGAAATAAATTTGGCCATCGGAGGAGGGATAGAAAATGATCAAAATTAGTCACGTCCGCAAGACATTTGATGGGCTAGAAGCAATAGAGAATATTAGTCTTACAGTTAATAAAGGCTCGATATACGGATTGCTCGGTTCGAACGGTGCTGGGAAAACGACTCTATTAAAGATACTATCTGGACTTTATATACAAGATGAGGGATTGATTACAATTGATGGGCAATCGGTCTTTGAGAACCCAGATGTCAAAAACAAGATCTTTTTTATCCCAGATACACCTTTTTTTCTTCCGCATTACACACTCAATCAGATGGCACAGTTTTATCAATGTAATTATCCTAGGTGGAATGACCAACGCTATCAAGAGTTAGTTGCTTTATTTCAAATAGATATACATAAGAAGCTCCACCGTTATTCAAAAGGAATCCAAAGACAAGCGGCATTTATCCTTGCTTTATCCACAGTGCCAGAAGTATTGATTCTTGATGAGCCTTTAGATGGACTGGATCCAGTCATGAGGAAAAAGGTGAAGGGACTTTTAATTGATGATGTAGCTGAAAGGGAAATGACTGTTTTAATTTCATCTCACAATTTGCGAGAAGTGGAGGACCTTTGTGATTTTGTAGGGATTATGCATAAAGGACAAATGATGATTGAAAAGGAATTAGATGATCTTAAATCTGATACTCACAAAGTGCAGATAGCCTTTAAGGGCGGTGTGCCAGTTCCACCAGCTATATTGAAATCTGTTAAAGTCCTTCATAAAGAGAAGAGGGGAAGTATTCTTTTATTAATTGTAAAAGGAAAAGAAGAGGAAATTACAGCAAATATAGAAAAATATCAACCTGTTATTTTCGATATCCTTCCACTGACACTTGAAGAAATTTTTATTTATGAAATGGAGGATGTTGGCTATGCAGTTGAAAATATCCTTGGTTAATAAAGAAATAAGAAAGATGATTATGAGAAGTGTCGGCTGGGTTGCGATTGTTCACTTTCTAGTACTAATATTTTCGGTGCCATTAGAAATTTTAATTACGACTACTGGGGAACAACGGCAATATATTAGAGCAGAAAGCCTATTCTCGTTTCACTATGAGATACAAGTCGTATTAAATATTGGTATTCCTGTCCTAATGGCTATTTTTTTATTTCGCTTCCTTCAAGTGAAGTCCTATAGTGATTTCATGCATAGTCTTTCGATAAAGAGGGAGCGACTTTTTCATCAATATGCTTTAACAGGAATCATTCTTTTAATCGTGCCGGTATTGCTGATCACTATCATCGTTTGCGCTTTGTACCAACCGCTGAACTTAGCTGAGTTTTTTTCATGGGCAGACATTTTTAAGTGGCTTGGCATCACAATTATGTTTAATCTTCTTGTCTTTTTGGCAGGGGTTTTTACCGGAATGATTTCGGGCATTTCCGTTGTTCAAGGAGCTCTCACATATGTATTTTTATTACTTCCAATTGGTTTGCTCGTTCTTTTAACAAATAATCTTCCATTTTATCTATATGGATTTGCTGATCGTTATGTGATGGAAAGTAAGGTTGAAGCATTTTCGCCATTAGTTGCACTTAGTCAAGTAAATTATAGACCATTAGGGCTAATTGAAATCATTGTTTATTGTGCACTCATCTTCATTTTATACGGTTTAGCATTATGGGTTTACAAAAACAGAAAGCTTGAAGCTGTGACACAATCACTCGTATTTCCTTTGTTAAAACCCATTTTCAAGTATGGGATGACCTTTTGTTCGATGCTTCTCGGTGGATTGTACTTTGGGATCAAGGAGGGAAATACAACTTGGCTGATTACGGGCTATGTGATTGGCGCTATCCTTGGCTACTTGCTCGCCGAGATGGTTCTACAAAAATCTTGGCGGATCATTTTTCGCATTAAAGGACTTTTTATTTATGCAGGGGCAATGGCCCTCTTGGTCATTCTTTTTCAATTCGATTTTACCCAGTTTGAAAAAAAGATGCCTAATTTAAATGAGATCGAACGAATTCATTTAAGTAATAGTAATTACATGTATAATGATGCCGAAGATCCTTTTTTCCTGACCACCGCTGAAAATATGGATTTAATTAGAAGGCTGCACAAAGATATCATTGCAAACAAAAGCAAGAATACAGTGACTAACAAGAGTGAGCATGCTTTTTTTGTTTACGAATTGAAAAATGGCAAGAAGCTTGTTCGGGATTATATGATCGACAAAAAAGAATATGCTCATTATTATAAATTGATTCATGAATCTGAAGAATATAAAAGGGTTACAAATGGGATTTTCAAAGTGAATGAGGATCAAATAGAGAAAATCACGATCAACCCTTATGGATCCATTCAGAAGAAAGCTGTCATAGTAGATCCAGCAGACTTGAAGGAAGCAATGGCCGTATTAAAAGATGAAATAAATACAGCAACCTATGAGGAAACAATCGATAATAGAGATCCTCTTGCATTCATTGAAATCATGCAAAAAAATGATAGAACGGTAGGGCTTGAATGGAGAATATCATATAAGAAGTTTGAGGAATGGCTGGACAACAAAGGGTTACTAGAACAGGCCAAAGTATCAGCAGATGATATTTCATATGCCTATATTGTTGATGCAAATGATCTTGAAATCAATTATGCACAGGGATATTCACATGAAGAGCTGTTTGAACAAATGAGTAAGATTAGCCATGCCATCAAAGTTACGAATAAAAACAGACTTGAAGAAAGCTTGATAAATGCCACCGGAATTCATGATGGGCCCTACATGATTGGATTTTATTATAAAGCGGACGGGTCCATTGAAATTAAAAGCTTTACGGGTGAGCATATTCCTGATTTCGTTCAGCAATATTTTAAATAAATCAAAGTTTAAGGATGAGAGAGGAGGATATGAGTGAATTGCTTTTGCATGGACATGAATGACATATGTAAATTGTACGGCAAACGATTATATCAAGTCACTTACTGCATTACAAGAGACTATTACTTGGCTCAAGATGCCGTACAGGAAACCTTGATAAAAGCCTATCAAAAGAGGGACACAATAGAAGATCCGGAGAAAATAGGTGCTTGGCTTTCTGCGATCGCAACAAGAACAGCCATTGACATTGTCCGGAAGGAAAGAAAATTAAATGAGCGTACGGCGAGTCATATCGAAATCGAGACGACAAATATAAAAATGGATCAAAACATTGAACAAGAAGTAGAAGTAAATCTTTTAAAAGAACAAATCTATCAAGCAATTGACTCACTTTCCCTCGATCAAAGGAAAGTGTTTCTACTAAAAATAAATAACGGATTAAAAGAAAAAGAAATAGCCATTCTATTGAAGCTGAATCAAAATACCGTAAAGACGAAAATCTATCGTGTAAGAAAGCAGCTAAAGGAAATGCTAATTGAAAGCTTGTCTGCATAATTTCAAGGGATGGAATATAGAAAGCACATGGCCGATTAGGATAGAAAGTTGCCATGTGTTTTTTTGTAATGGTGTTTATGATATTTTAAAGTAATACGAGAGACCTAAAAGACAGGATGAGTATCACATGAAAATTTTAATAGTTGAAGATGATAAAACGATTGCATCAGGGCTTGAATATTCATTGCAGCAGGATTCCTATTCTACTGTTATTTGCTTTGATGTTGCTTCTGCAAGAAAAGTTCTTTTAGAACAATCGGATCAATTGGATTTATGTTTATTCGATTTATCCCTGCCAGATGGAAGCGGATATGAATTATGTAAGATTGTAAAGGAAAGTAGCGATATACCTGTCATCTTTCTAACGGCAAATGATGATGAAATTAATGTTGTGATGGGGCTTGATATGGGGGCGGATGATTATATAACAAAGCCCTTTCGTATTCGCGAACTTCTGTCACGAATAAAGTCAGTCTTAAGGAGATACCAGAAAAGTCCACAAAAAAATTCTACTATCTACATAGAAAACATTCGAATTAATACACTTGAAGGCAAAGTGTTTAAGCAGAATGAGGAGATGACCTTAACTGCATTGGAGTACCGACTATTGCTCATTTTTGCAAATCATATCGGACAAGTACTGACAAGAAACCAGTTGTTAGAACAAATTTGGGATGTGGCGGGCGATTTTGTAAATGACAATACGTTGACCGTTTACATTAAAAGGTTGCGTGAAAAACTGGAGGATGATCCGCAAAACCCGACATTGATTAAAACGATAAGAGGATTGGGCTATAAGGTGGGTGGATAGGATGCTCCGTAATCGCGAAATAACCATTTTATTAATAGCGATGTGTACAATTAGTTTAGCTTTGATTATGATTGCAGTCTATTTTTCATACACAGCTGCTTTATTCGTATTTATTACCTCTATTCTTCTTATTGGCTGTAGCTTTATATTCACACGCTGGCGATATAAGGAAATAGAAAAGCTCTCCAGCTATCTTCGCCAAATAACTAGTGGCAATTATTCACTCGATGTCCGTGATAATCAGGAAGGGGAATTGAGTATATTGAAAAATGAGATGTATAAGGTGACACTTATGCTATCTGAACAAAAGGGAGTATTAAAGCAGGATAAAATCATGCTTACGAATGCCATCTCCGACATTTCCCATCAGCTAAAAACGCCACTCACTTCGATGATGATGATGGCTGATTTATTAAAGGATGCTAAGCTGCCAATGATAAAGAGAATGGAATTTACAAACAGTATTCTACAGCAGTTAGAGCGCATGGAGTGGCTAGTTTCCTCGTTATTAAAACTATCAAAGATTGATGCAGGTACGATTGCATTTAAACAAGAAAAAGTTTCTGTAAAGAGATTAATTGAGAAAGCATTAGAGACCGTTTTAATCCCGATGGATATTAAAGAACAAACACTTACGATTGAGGGAGAAGAAAAGGCCACCTTTGTCGGAGACCAAAATTGGACGTGTGAAGCTCTTATAAACATCCTAAAAAATTGTGTAGAGCATACACAAACTGGTGGATCACTTTCGATTTCTTTTTCAGAAAATGTTCTTTACACTGAAATATTAATAGCTGATAACGGGGAGGGAGTTGCAAAAGAGGATCTCCCGTATATTTTTAATCGTTTTTATAAAGGAAAGAATGCTGGGGAAGATAGTGTGGGGATTGGACTTGCGATGGCTCATAGTATTATTAAAAGTCAAAATGGGGATATTCATGTGCAAAGCAAGCAGAAGAAAGGCACCCAATTTCAATTGAAGTTTTATAAACAAATCATTTAATGTTAAGTGACTAAATTGTCATAATTGAAGTCACTTGATAGTCATTTTAGACAGATAAACTAGTACCATCAGCAAAATATGGAGGGATATCAATGGATATTTTAAAAATAGAGAATCTGTCTAAAATATACGGCAAAGGTGAAACAGCAGTAAAGGCGCTTGATAACGTTTCATTTTCGATCAGAAAAGGGGAATTTGTAGCAATTATTGGTCCGTCCGGTTCGGGAAAATCAACTTTGCTGCATATGCTTGGTGGAGTGGACAGGCCAACGAGCGGGAATGTGTTTGTTGATAATACGGATATTTATCAGTTAAATGAAACACAGCTAGCCATATTTAGACGAAGACAAATTGGCTTAATCTATCAGTTTTATAATCTTATTCCAGTATTGACAGTGGAAGAAAATATAACACTTCCATTGCTGCTTGATGAACATAAAGTGGATAAGCAGCAGTTTGCAGAAGTTGTGAAAATATTAAATTTGCAAAACCGCTTAAACCATCTTCCGAATCAGCTTTCAGGAGGACAGCAGCAAAGGGTTTCAATTGGCCGAGCGTTAATTAGCCATCCAGCAATAATGCTAGCCGATGAGCCAACAGGTAATCTTGATAGTAAAAACAGTAGTGAAATTATTGATCTTCTAAAAATGTTTAATAAAACATATAACCAAACACTAATCGTCATTACCCATGATGAACGAATTGCTCTGCAAGCGGATCGCGTGATCACAATTGAAGATGGGAGGATTGCTAATGATGAGGTGATTCGTCCATGAACATCATTAACAAACTAACGGTCAGACATTTAAAGCAAAACAAGAAAAGGACACTTGTTACCATTATTGGTGTCATCATTTCTGTGGCAATGGTAACGGCTGTTGCAACACTTGGGATTTCTTTTATGGATTTGATGAAAAGACAAACAATCGCGAGTGATGGGGAATGGCATGTTCAATATAAGGATGTCAATAATGAACAGCTTGAAGCAATCACGACAGATGAAGAAACGGAAAAAGTGGTCCTATCGAGGGATCTTGGTTATGCAAACTTAGAAGGAAGTCAGAATGAAAACAAGCCGTATGTTTTTGTGAAAGAATATGATGCGGAGGGTTTCAATCAGTTTCCAATTGAGTTAAGTCAGGGAAGGCTGCCAAAGGAGCCGAATGAAGTCGTTCTTTCCGAAGAGATTGCTTTAAATGGAAAAGTGGAGTTTGAAGTGGGGGATTCACTGAAGCTTGAAGTAGGTGATCGTAAAGGTCTAGGTGGCTATCTATTAACGCAGATTGACTCCTTGCAAAAAGAAAATGGAGAATTAATCGAAAGCTTGGATGGAAAGGAATTAAAAAATTATACAATTGTAGGGTTCATCAAACGTCCGACATGGGAGCCGACCTGGTCACCAGGTTATACAATACTTACTTATTTAGATGAAAAGACGATTACAGAGGATGATCCTGTTCGTGCAACCGTCGTATTAAAAAAGGTGAAGCGTTCATTGTATGAACATGCGGAGACCTTAGCAAATAAAGAAAATATCGATTTAACGTCTATTTCTTATAATAATGGATTACTGCGCTATTATGGTGTGACAAATAATGATGGATTAAAAAGCACCTTATTTTCTTTATCAGCAATTATTATCTCAATAATAATTATCGGATCGGTTTCACTTATTTATAATGCCTTTGCCATTTCAGTTTCTGAACGGGCACGTCATTTAGGCATGCTCTCAAGTGTAGGTGCAACGAAAAGACAGAAGAGAAATTCAGTGTTTTTTGAGGGCATGATTATTGGCCTTATTAGTATACCGATTGGCATTCTTAGTGGCCTAGCTGGTATTGGGATTACTTTTTTGTTCATTAATTCAATCATTCAGGGCGCTCTGGGAGTAACGGAGAAGCTAACGGTTACTGTCACGCTTGGTTCCATCTTAATTGCCTGTGGTGTATCGATCCTAACGATCTTTATATCCACCTTTGTTCCAGCAATGAAAGCTTCCAAAATCTCTGCAATTGACGCGATCAGACAAACTTCAGATGTAAAGCTATCAGGGAAACAAGTGAAAACATCGAAATTTGTTCGGATGCTATTCGGCATTGAGGCAGAAATCGGTTTAAAGAATTTAAAGAGAAACAAACGCAGATACCGGGCCACAATTTTTTCATTGGTCATTAGTATTGTTTTATTTTTATCCGTATCTTATTTTACAACGAGCTTAAAGAAATCATTGGTACTGTCACAGTCTGGTGTGGACTATGATATTCAGGTTTCTGTCAATCAAGAAAGGGATGATCTGATAAAGACAATTACTTCCCTTGAAAATGTGACAGAATTTAATGTGGTAAAAGAATTAAACGCCACTTCCTTTATAAAGGAAGTAGCGATTGCAGATGAATTGAAGGAAATGTTGGTGGCAGGGGAAAGCTCCCTTGCATATTATATAAGTATACATGCGCTAAACGAGGATAGTTTGAAGTCTTATGCAAAACGAGTCGGTACTGATTATGAACAGCTGAAAAATCCAGAGAAAATTTCTAGTATTGTTATTGATACTATTAAGTATGAAGATATGAATGCAGGAAAGTATGTTGAAACAAAAGCGATTCATACGAAAATAGGAGAAAAACTTAATGTAGTTTATGAAGATTGGGAGACAAGTGAGAAGACGGAGCTGGATCAAATTGAGATTGTGGCAACAACCGATCAATACCCGATGGGTGTTCACTCAGGCGGAGTTGGGGGATTAGATATTATTGTCTCTGAACAAGTGATGAATAAGCTGACTGAAAAAATTCCCAATCCGGAAATCGCTTCCTATATTTATTTAAAAAGCTCAGATCCAATGAAGACACAGCAAGAAATGGAAGAGATGAAGGATCATAGTTTTTCATTCTATAATGTGTATCAAGGAAGACAGCAGGAAGAGCAAATGCTCATGCTTATGTCTGTCTTTACTTATGGATTTATTGTCTTAATTACTGCAATCTCGATTGCAAATATTTTTAATACAATCTCTACAAGCATTGCTCTCCGAAAACGTGAATTTGCGATGCTGAAATCGGTAGGGATGACTCCAAACGGTTTTAATAAAATGATTAACTATGAGAGCATCTTTTATGGAATCAATTCATTACTATTTGGTCTTCCGTTAAGTATCATTGTCATGTATTTAATTTATAAGGGAACAATGAACAGCTTTTCTTATGCATTCACTCTCCCTTGGACAAGTATGCTCTATTGTCTAATTGCAGTATTTGTCATCGTTCTTTCTGCGATGCTTTACTCGAGTGGCAAGGTGAAGAAGGAAAATATTATAGATGGATTAAAACAGGAAAATATATAGATGAATTTAGAGGGGAAGAAGAATGTCTACAGGTTGTAGGATTCATCTTCCTTTTTTTGTGAGTGTTGTGTTACCTTCATTAGTAAGTACATATTGTAAAAAAGGGGAGAAGGCAATGAATGTCTATATTATTACAGGTGCATCAAAGGGAATCGGGTTTGAACTGGCAAAACAGTTGAGTGAAGAAGGACATTATGTTGTTGGTATAGCACGGACAGATTGTGAACTCGAAAACGTGAAATTCTACCGAGCGGATATATCGAAGTCGGAGAAGTTAGAATCACTATTGGCTACTATCTTGACTGCTGTTCAGTTAGATGCGAGATCAATCACACTTATTAATAACGCTGGGATGGTTGAACCAATTGGATTAATCGGCACAGTGGATGCTAAGGAAATGGCAAATGCGATGGTTGTTAATTTAACAGCACCTATGATCCTTTCCAATCTATTTATTTCAAAGCTGAAAGATTTTAAAGGGAAGAAGCGCATTGTCAATATCTCATCTGGAGCAGGGAGAAATCCATACGAAGGCTGGGGGACGTATTGCACAACAAAAGCAGGTTTAGATCATTTTTCAAGAGTCATTGCGCTTGAACAAGAAAAAGCGGAATATCCAGTTAGAATTGTTTCCATTGCTCCAGGCATTATCGATACTGGCATGCAGGAAACGATTCGTGCAAGTAGTGAAGATGCCTTCCCGCTCTTAGATCGGTTCATTGATTACAAGGAACAAGGAATGCTAGTTAGTGCGGAACAAACAGCAATGAAGCTTATTTCATTCATAGAGAATAAAGATTTTAATAAGATTGGTCCAATAGCGGACATTCGTAATTTTTGAATATATTTGTTTTTTTTGTGAATCATGGATGGAATTATTTATTGGCGGAAGTTTTATAACGCCCGAAAATTGGAGAATCAGAAAAATTAGTAGTTAAGCCAGCTTTATAACGCCCGAAAATCGGAGAATCAGAAAAATTAGTAGTTAAGCCAGCTTTATAACGCCCAAAAATTAGGGAATCAAAAAAATTGGTAGTTAAGCCAGCTTTATAACGCCCGAAAATCTGAGAATCAGAAAAATTAGTAGTTAAGCCAGCTTTATAACGCCCGAAAATTGGAGAATCAGAAAAATTAGTAGTTAAGCCAGCTTTATAACGCCCGAAAATCGGAGAATCAGAAAAATTAGTAGTTAAGCCAGCTTTATAACGCCCAAAAATCGGAGAATCAGAAAAATAGGTAGTTAAGCCAGCTTTATAACGCCCGAAAATTGGAGAATCAGAAAAAATGGTAGTTAAGCCAGCTTTATAACGCCCAAAAATCAGAGAATCAGAAAAAATGGTAGTTAAGCCAGCTTTATAACGCCCAAAAATCGGAGAATCAGAAAAAATGGTAGTTAAGCCAGTTTTATAACGCCCAAAAATCGGAGAATTAGAAAAATTGGTAGTTAAGGCCGTTTCAAACGCGTAATATATCTATAAAATTTTTTAAAACCCGTATCTTTTTATTCCACAATAACCGTTATAAATATAAGGAGGTTTAAAAGGAGTGATTAGAATGGTTAGCAGTAGAAGCTTGATTGCCAATAAAAAGGCTCAAAAAGAAGGATGTAACGAATGGAATGAACTATACCCTCGTCTTCGAAGATACTGCCATTTTCTCGCAAAAAATAAATGGGATGCAGATGATCTTGTTCAGCAGTCATTCCTAAAAGCAATACTGCATTATCAGTCATCTGATGTAAATCCAGCACTTTTGAATAAAATTGCCTATCATCAATGGATTGATACGATTAGAAAAAGAAAACAGGAAATTGTCGGTATTATTGAAGAAGAAGCTGGCAAATTGGCTGTGATTGATTCTGACAGATTACTTGATACAGTAGCGCATTTATTAAAAAATGTAACGCCAAAACAAGCGATTGTTTTTTTATTAAAAGAAGCGTTCAGTTATCAAGCGAAGGAAATTGCGGAATTACTAGATACGTCGGAAATGGCAGTTAAATCATTAATTCATCGAACGAGGAAACGGCTGGAGAAGGAAACTCAGCTTCAATCCATTGATTCTTTTTGGTGTGAAGAAGAAAGGGAATTATTGTGTAATCTCATTCATCAATCACTACACGCTGAGGACCCGGCAGTTTTGATTGATTATTTAACTGAGTTACCTTCATTGGCTGAAGTTCCAAAGAACGCTAAACAAACATATTCAAACTCTCCTCTAAACCTTTATTCCATGGCTGCATAAAACAAGGAGGAAGATAAATGGGAACGATACCTTATGTCATTGAGCAATCTAATCGTGGAGAACGATCTTATGATATTTATTCGAGATTGTTAAAGGACCGTATTATCATTATAGGTGAAGAAATTAACGAACAAGTAGCAAATAGTGTAATCGCTCAACTTTTATTTTTGGAAGCTGATAATGCGGAGAAAGACATCTCGATTTATATTAATAGCCCAGGTGGATCTACAACGGCTGGCTTTGCCATTTTCGATACGATGGAATACATTAAACCAGATGTTAGCACGATCTGTATGGGAATGGCTGCATCGTTTGGTGCGTTGCTGCTTATCGCAGGAACAAAAGGAAAAAGATATGCTCTACCAAACAGTGAAATTATGATTCACCAGCCACTTGGGGGTGCACGAGGCCAGGCGACAGAAATTGAAATTTCTGCACGTCGAATTTTAAAGCTCCGGGATCATGTGAATGAAATTATTGCGGCACGCACAGGCCAGCCTGTCGAAAAAATCGCCAAGGACAGTGATCGTGATTTCTATATGAGTGCGGAAGAAGCATTGGAATATGGGATCATTGATAAAATTATTACAAGAAAATAATGAGAAGAACGCTTTGCTTCGATTTAGAAGTGAGGCGTTATTTTTAGTCAAAAAAAGTATTGGTAGTTGTTCGGGATGATAGTCTGAAAAATGATATATATTCATAATTATATAATAGGATTTAATCAAGAAGTTTTAACTAAATTGAACAAAAATGTATATTTTCTATATTTATAGACTATTTATACTAAAATTTACAATTATTAACTTGACTAAATATTCAGTAAAATATACACTAATAGTGTAATAAATATAATTAAGGGAGTAATTTGCTTTTGAAGAAAGTTATTTTTGGACTATTGTTAATATTTACAATGTCTACCATTAACTTTGCTGTAAGTTTACCAACAAGTGCAATTTCTATGGATGGGCCCGAAGCACTAGTTGAAGACACAATTTATGTATCAGGGATTTCAACAATTAGCTCAGAAGATTGGATTTTCTATTCAATGCAATATAATGGATACCTATACCGAGGATATATAAGCAAATATTATCCTGGAGCGACAGGACCAGCTGCTTACCATGGAACTCTTTATAGAGCTCCTCTACCATATCCAACACCATTTATTGGACAGATAGAATCATCAGAATACTAAAATATGTTGAAGCTCTTTCTTTCAATTTTAGAAAGTTAAGAGCTTCTTAATACATAAATGAATAGAAATTATTGTGAGATTTATATTTATTGGAGGTCGAATTAATGTGATTCTTTCAGTAAATCAGGTTCGTAAATCATACGGAAAAACAACGGTATTAAAAGATATTTCTTTTGAAATAGATAAACCGAAAATTGTCGCTTTGGTTGGTCCGAATGGCTCTGGTAAATCGACACTGCTGAGCATTATTACAAATCTGCTTTCAGCTGAACATGGAGAAATTACCATACTAAATAAAAGTAGCAAAGACCCAACAATATTTAAAGAGATTGCTTTTATGCAAGATAATTCGGTCCTATACGACTACTTAACAGGCTATGATCATCTGCAGTTCATTGCCGATGTGCAAAAAATCTCAAAACAACAGATCTATCATACAGCAGAGAGAATTGGCATGACTGGATATTTACATAAAAAGGTTGGGAAATATTCCTTGGGAATGAAGCAGCATCTTTTACTGACCATGGCAATTTTAAATCAGCCTAAATTATTGATTCTTGATGAGCCATTGAATGGTCTTGATCCGACAAGTGCAATTAAAGTTCGAAATCTTTTATTAGCTTTATTAAAGGAAGGTACAGCTATCCTATTGTCCTCACATAATTTAGGTGAGATTGATCTCATTACCTCAAATATCCTCTTTTTAAAAGACGGGTCAATCATCCAAGAACATATTCCACAAATTGAAAGAACATATTACCAAATAATAGTAAATGATTCCCAAAAGGCGCAAACGGCATTGCAAGCAGAAAGTATACATGTAAAGCAAATAAATGAAAAGCTTATGCTGTATACGAATGGGGTGGCAATAAATAAAGTATTTCTAATTTTGCACGATCAAAATATTATGATTCTTGACATAGAGAAAAAAGTATTGGGGACTGAGGATAGATATCAACAGGTATTTGGTGAGGAAGGAAAGGCTCTATGAAGCTACTACTTTTTGAATGGAAAAAAATATGGAGGCAAAAAAAACTATTTTGGTTATTCTGCATTATTTTTCTAAGTACGATTTGGATATATCAGCAAAATTTATCAGAACAGTCAATGCGGGGCGAACGCGCTGCTGAGAAAGTAAATTTATATATTGAAGAGACAAGTAGAATAAGGGGCGAACTTGATCAGCTAAAAAGAGAAAATCAGCTTGCAGAAAATCAGGAAAAACAACTGAAAAGTGTATCCGATATGGGCAGTACACTAACCTTATGGAAGGTAGCAACGAATAATGAACAATGGGAACTGATTCCAACGTATGAACATTTATTTTGGACCCATGTAGCGGAATATGAGCAAAATGATGGTTACTTTACTGTGTTGCAAGGAGTAGAACGAGAGAAGGCCATTCAAAAAAATGAATGGATGGTAGCAAATGAACTATTTTATGATGATGAGGCGTTTCCATTATCACCGGCACTCATTTTAAAACAAAGCACAGAATGGTTATGTGGTCTTTTAGGGATTTTTATCTTGTTGCTTTTTTTCGGTACAACAGTAACGTCTGAGCGTGAACAAAATACATGGCTGACATTGAAAACGCAGCCCATACCAAAATGGAAAATATATGGTTCGAAATATATGATTTTACTAAGCATGCTAGCTATCTTTTTATTGCTTGTAGTTAGCGTTAGTTTGATTGTTCCTGTGATAATTGGAGATTACGGTCTAAATCTATCTTACCCGCAGATCATAGAAATCGATGATCAATTTAAGATTATTTCAACATTTACATATTTGAAAATTAACTTAGTCTATTTTATCAGTGCCATATTTTTTACCTTTAGTATTATTTTATTATTTAGTGTGTGGATTAAAAATCCCTTTAATACTTTAACGCTTATTAGTACAATAATATTTTTTGGTTTTATTTTGACAGACGTAAATGCTTGGTTGCAAAATGCTTTTAATCCATTTCAATTTTACCGCCTACCAGAGTTATTCAGTAATAAAGCAGAAAGTAGTGAATATCTATATCTGCTCTCGAGTATTTTTTGGAGTAGTTTTCTTTTACTGCTTTCTGTATTTTTACCTGAGAAGGATATCAGTTTCTTTCAAGGAAGAGATATTGAAAAACCGTTTAAGCAGGTGAATACACAATCAACATTATGGAAAGTAGTCCAATTTGAATGGCGGAAGATTTGGAGAAAGGGATTAATGCGGCAAGGATATATTCTACTTCTATTAATTATAGTATTTGGATATTTTCTCATTTTTCAAGAAGCAAAGGAAAAAGAAGCAAATTATATGGGGAACTTAGAAAATATGGGTGAGAACCATCCAATATTACCTTATTTAAGAGAAAATCTTGCTTCATATGAAAGAATGAAGGAGGGAAAAGAAGAAAAGCTACATCCAAATATGCCAATTGATTTGCATATCGAGGAAACGAATAAAGCAATAAGTATATTTGAAGAACAGGTGGAAAAAGCAATGCTTGCCTTTTCAGCTTATCAAGAAAGCAATTGGATTCCATTTTATGAATATCAACTGTTCGAGAATCGATTTACTAATCAGGATTTTGAATCTGGATTGTTTATAAATAATAGAATCGAAAATATTGGGAAAATGGCAGTTGATGCTAGTTTACTAGAAAAAGAATGGTTGATGGAATATAATATTCAACCTGTATTTACAGGAGAGTTTGTGACAACGATATTCCACTATTGGGGAGAAGAGAACAAAAAATCCCAAGAAGACTGGGAGGAAGCGAATAAAAAGGTTGATAGTAGTGGACTGTTCACTCTCTATCTTTATTTTCAACAACATTTTTATTTGATCCCGATGATATTATTCCTACTTCTATTTGGAGGAGGAATGGTAGTTGAAAAAGGGAAAAAATCATCAATTCGTATGTTGCTCACACAGCCTGTAACAATCAAGCAGTTTTTTTATGGAAAATGGTTGACATCGATAATGATTATATGGATAAGTAGTTTAGCAATTATTGCGATAATCTTGTTAAAAGGAATGATTTTTGACCGATTTGGTGATTGGAACTATCCAATTTTAGTCTACGACAGTGCAAGCTCAGCTTACTCACCTGATTATAGTGGATATTTGTCGCAAGGGATGGGTTTTCATTTTGTGTCTATAGGAAGTTACTTAATGCAAAGTGTTAGTTTATTTCTATTAGTCGTACTATTTCTGATTACGCTTACACATTTTTGCGCGATCTTTATTCATCATCTCTTTAGTGCCTTTTCGTTCGTGACTTTACTGGTTATTGGAGGTTATGGACTAAGTACAACCCTATTTAGTGAGCAGGCCTATTTATTGCCATTTACTTATTTAAATGTTTCGAGAATAACAAATGGAGAAATAGCTGCAGTGATCAATCATTCAGAAGTAAATTATATAACTGGGTGTATTGTTCTTGTTATTTCATCAATTATTATTATGGTGATTGGAAATGTTATTTTAACAAAAAAGAGGAGAAAGGTTTCCTTAAAACAATCTTTCACAAAAGAAGTCTCAAGTTAAATTTAAGATGGAAAGTATACGAGGGGAGGGTGTTAAAGTGACTAAAAATTATGAACCAAAGCATATTGCATTAGCAGTTGCTATTGTAATAGCTATTTTTTCATTGATTTTAATCGTATTTATTCCACAAACCGTTGCAGATATTGTTCATTATTCTACTGGTGTATGGCAAGTGTTCGTACCAAAGGAAAATTTAATCGTATATGGAATTGGATTTTTCCTTCTTTTTTTAGCTCCATTATTTTTGTTTTTTATGAACATGAATAAACGAGGAATTTATATTTGTATAGCAAGTATTTTATTAAGTTTTATTCCATTTTATATGGCTTCGCAGTCGTATCTCATATTCTCGAATGACTCGATTACGCAATCGCCAATTTTATCAACGAAAGTATCGAATTATTCGTGGAATGAAGTTCAGTCAGTTACTTTTTACGAAGCAGAGGAAGGAGAACGATCAAAATACGAATTTATTTTTCAAGACGGCCATTTGATAGCACTTGAAGATAATGCTTACTTTCAATCGATCTTGAGTAAACTGGAAAATAAATTAACAGAGGTAAAATTAAGTATAGAAAGAGTGATGCTTGATCATCATCAAGAATAAATTATGTAAGCGTTACTGGAAATTGCAGTAACGTTTTTTTTATGATTTTCCTTATTTCTCATAAAATTATGATAAAATTTTATTTGAAGAGAAAAGTATTGAAAGTCAAATGAAAACAATGATTATAGAGTGCTTCTTATTAATCTACTATTATAATTACTAATTCATAATGGGGGATGTGAAATCAATGGAACAACAGCCATATTTGGAAAAGATATTTATTGGTAAGGTAAAAACGATTGGGAATGCAAATGCGACCACAACAATGGAGAAAGTGTGGAAAAGTGGAATGTTTAAAGAGCCTGTTAGAGACTCAACTTGGTTAGGGAAAGTGAATCTGGATGGGGATGAACAGGCAGATTTAAAACATCATGGGGGACCTGAAAAAGCTGTAATGGCTTATGCACAAAAGCATTATATCGATTGGGGCAGAGAACTAAATAATAGTCAGATACAAGCAGGGGCAATGGGAGAAAACTTCTCAGTCATCAATATGGATGAAGAGACGGTTTGTATTGGTGACATATATGAGATTGGGGAGGCAGTCATTCAAGTTTCTCAGCCTCGGCAGCCTTGCTGGAAGCCTGCACGCCGTTTTAAAACGATTGACTTTGCATTACGGATACAAAAGAGTGGAAGAACAGGATGGTATTTTCGCGTATTGAAGGAAGGATTTGTGAAGGAACAAACAGCAATCAAATTAATTGATCGGCCATATCCAGAATGGACAATTGCTAAATGCAATGAAGTCATGCATGAACATAAAACAGATTTGGATCGTTCCGCACAATTAGCTGCTTGTCGTTACTTAGCAATCAACTGGAGAGAAACGTTAACAAAACGAGTCCAAGGACAAGAGGCTCCAAGTATTGCAGAAAGAGTGTATGGGCCGAATGTAGAAAAATGATTGGTGATTAGTACCTACTATATATAAGAAGGATGTGTGAATAGATGATCGAACTCCTTTTACTCGTTGTCCCTTTATTAGGAGTATTATGGTTCATAAATCTTACTACTTTTTTAAAAAAGTTAAAGGATGGCAAAGATACACATAATCAAAATGTATTAGGAGCTGTTTATACCTTTTTTCTTCTCCTTGCTCTTATGCTTTTTTTTCCTGGTTTCCAATAATATAAGGATGACTGCAATCATGTAATACGATAAATTATAGTATAATACTTGGGAGAATTAATTAGGTTATAAGTCCATTCATTATTGATGATGGATTACTAGTTTATTCGTGTTGTATTTTATTATTACAACCGTACTATAGCAAGCCTTTGAAAAAAATCTAATGTGACTTCGTATAGCAAGTCATTATTAGCTGATTTTAGATACTGAATAATATAAAGGATGGGAGGTGCTTCCATGTGCGGTAGATTCACACTAACTGCCACATTTTCAGAAATCATTGATCGCTTTAACATTCAAGCTGCCATTGAAGAGCAATTATATGAGCCAAGTTACAATGTTGCACCTTCTCAATCTGTGTTAGCTGTTATTAATGATGGGAAGAAAAATCGTTTAGGCTATTTGCGTTGGGGGCTTATTCCTCCATGGGCAAAGGATACGAAAATGGGCCATAAAATGATTAATGCAAGAGCAGAGACCATTTTTGAAAAACCAAGTTTTCGTCAAGCTTTCCAAAAGAAGCGCTGCATAATTATTGCTGATTCTTTTTATGAGTGGAAAAGACACGGTGACCAAACGAAAACTCCGATGAGAATTAAGCTTGCGAATAATCGTTTATTTGCAATGGCAGGATTGTGGGAAACATGGAAATCGAAAGACGGGCAGCCAATTCATACCTGTACTGTCATCACAACAAATCCAAATGATCTTGTGAAAAATATTCATGACCGTATGCCAGTTATTCTAAATCCAGAAGATGAGAAAATATGGCTGAATCCAATGATAAATGATACGGAAACTTTATTAAATTTACTGAAGCCATTTCCGGAAGATTTAATGGCCTCACATGAAGTTTCATCACTTGTTAACTCACCGAAAAATAACTCCATTGAGCTTATACGTGATATTTGTTCGTAATAATTCTTTCTATCTACTAATTTAAGTAAGTAGGAATAGGTAAGATCGTATGCTCTTTCCTTTTCACCTCAAAATATGCATGAATTAATTAAGAACTGTTAAAGCAGTTCTTTTTTCATCCCTTTTTAAGATGAAAGTAATGGAATATTTTTGTTAATAAAATGCAAC
Source organism: Cytobacillus eiseniae (assembly GCF_017874625.1). GTDB lineage: Bacteria > Bacillota > Bacilli > Bacillales > Cytobacillaceae > Cytobacillus > Cytobacillus eiseniae. The sequence goes on from NZ_JAGIKZ010000001.1 coordinate 138,914, forward strand.
GATAATATAAGGCAATAATTTAAAAAATGTTTGGGAAAGTAGGAGTATACAAATGGAAAAGGATCCATCTGACAAAGGGACAAATCAAACAAATTTTGAGAATGATGATACGCTTACGAATCGTCAAGGTCATCCTGTTACAAACAACCAAAATATTCGAACGGTTGGCAATCGCGGACCAGCCACACTAGAAAATTATGATTTCATTGAAAAAATCAGTCATTTTGATCGAGAAAAAGTTCCTGAACGGATTGTTCATGCAAGAGGTGCTGGGGCTCACGGCTATTTTGAAGCATATGGCACTGCTGGGGACGAACCTATTTCAAAATATACAAGGGCAAAGCTTTTTCAAGAAAAGGGAAAACAAACACCAGTATTTGTTCGTTTTTCAACAGTTGTGAATGGCTTGCATTCACCAGAAACTGTCCGAGATCCACGTGGATTTGCCGTGAAATTTTATACAGAGGATGGAAACTGGGATTTAGTCGGAAATAATTTAAAAATATTCTTTATCCGTGATGCGATGAAATTTCCAGATATGATTCATGCATTCAGACCTGATCCAGTTACGAATATACAAGACCCAAGAAGATTTTTCGACTTTTGTGCGAATTCCCCAGAATCCTTTCACATGGTGACATTAATCTATTCTCCATGGGGAATTCCAGCGAACTACCGAATGATGCAAGGCTCTGGTGTGAACACGTATAAATGGGTGAATAATGACGGAAAAGCAGTCCTTGTGAAATATCATTGGGAGCCAAAGCAAGGAATAAAAAATTTAACTGTAAAAGAAGCAGCAGAAATTCAAGGCAAAAACTTTAGTCATGCGACCCAAGATTTATATGAGTCAATCGAAAAAGGAGATTATCCTGAGTGGGAATTGCTCGTGCAAATCATGGAGGATGGGCCACATCCTGAGCTGGATTTTGATCCGTTAGATGATACGAAGCTATGGCCAAATGATCAATTTCCATGGATTCCTGTTGGCCGGTTAGTCCTAAATAAAAATCCTGAGAATTTCTTTAATGAAGTGGAGCAAGTGGCGTTTGGAACAGGGGTCCTTGTCGATGGTCTTGATTTCTCAGATGATAAGATGCTGCAAGGAAGAACATTCTCATACTCTGATACACAACGATATCGAATTGGTGCGAATTATTTACAGCTACCAATTAATGCTGCTAAAAAGCGAGTGGCGACAAATCAAGAAGGCGGGAACTTACGTTATTATAATGACAAAGCTCCTGGCCAAAATCCTCATGTGAATTATGAACCATCAAGTATGGGCGGGTTAAAGGAGGCTGTGCAGGCTGGGAAAGAATATACCCCTCATTTTGAAGGGAATTTAGTTCGTGAATCCATTGATAGAAATGACAATACAAAGCAGGCTGGTGAAACATATCGTGGATTTGATCAGTGGGAAAAGGATGAATTGATAAATAACTTAGTCAATGATCTGACCATATGTCCAAGTGATATTCGCGAGAAAATGATTGCACTTGCTGAGCAAGCGGATGATGAATATGGCCGCCGTCTAAAAGAAGGATTAGCTGAAAAAAGTAAAAATGATATGAATATGGAAATTGGTGAAGAAATGCGCCCTCTTAGCTTTGAGCATGCTCACGATGCAGTAAAAGAGGCTGTAGAAAAGGGCAGAGAAACTGATTCGTATTAAATAAGTTAAAAACTCGGCATTTTTTGATGGCGAGTTTTTTGTTTCCTTTTGAAAAATAAACGATTTGGAATTGTGGTAAAATTAAGACATATATAATGAAATGTATTTTATAATAGTTAAGAATAGGAGAATTTAAAGACATATGATAAAAGAACAAATGAAATGTGATGATTCATTACATATAAGGAGGACGTCATGGAAAGAGAATATAATGATCTAATCGGCGATATAATGAAACAGGCTGGTGAAAAAGATAATTTACAATTAAAAGGGATGGGAAAGCCTTTATCAAAAGATTATTTACAAATGGATACATTCCAACACTTTCAAAAAATTGCTAAGGATGCTGGTTATTTGCCAGAATGGATAAAACTACAAAAGGAAATCTCTCAATTAGTCCATTCCTGTAGCTCGGAAAAAGACGTGGAAGTAATAAATAAAAGAATAAAAAAATATAACAAAATTTGTCCCCATCAATTACAGAAGGCTCCGATCAGTTTAGAACATCTGAATAAATATAAGAAGGTTTGGTGAAATTTTGGGTTTATCTAGTAAAGGAGGGGAATGGGTGATAAAGATCTTTTTTATGTGGATGATAAGTTTTATCCTTTCATTACTAGGGTTTTACCTCATTGAATCTAAATTCACGATTCATCCAGCAGTCATTTCAGGTAATGGAAATCTTGCCATTATTATTATTCTATTATTTTCTCCTGTTTTTATAGCAAGCTACTTTTACACATTTAAATTAGTAAGAATGCATTTGAAAAATAGTAGAAGCATCATTTTCCCTGTCATTCTATTATTTTTATCTATTATTAGTTGTATATACTTAATTGGTTTAATTGCCGATTATGCAAACGAGTTAATTATAGATTTAGGAGGAACACCATCGAATCCTCAATCAAGAATTTATCGATTTGGCTGGTTTAATCAATATACAAATAGCCTATTTTTTAATAATTATAGTTTTATACTCACACAACTATTGGCTGTAATTGTCGGGGTACTAACTATCATATTTAAGCCATTTCTAAATAAATGACATAAAATTGGTTATGGTTGAATAAAGTAGAGTTTGAATCACAATTTCCTATAAAAGGGGGACGCCATTTGAAATTAAATGTTAGAAGCAGTTTATGGTACCTCGCTTTTACTGTCGGCTTCATTATTTTGTTGCTTCTGATTAGCAGATGGACTTTTTATTTTGAAACGATGTTCCGAAATACATTTCAAATGTATCCATGGATTATCTATATCATCCTATTGAATATCCCCATTGGTATATACCTTGGTATTCCATCCTTTTTTAATGAATTAAAGAAACAAGGAAGATGGCGTGTAAATATTGGCAAGCTTCTTTTTATCGGATTGCCAATGGCTCTTCTTGCATTTTTTATGTACTTCCCCATGTTCAACCAATTACCAGAGTTTCTAGTGAAATTAGTGGCTAATCCTAATACAATGATCTATTTTAGATTAGGTACGATTGTAACAGGCTATATCCTCATTACTAGTTTAATAAAGGAAGAAAAAAGTGCACTCACTGTATGAATGCACTTTTTTTACTATTTATGCGTTTTTAACTTAAGCCAAGTTCACTTTCCTTTGCGCGCAGTAAAATGGCAGTAACTAGGAAAGCACTAATGGCAAGAATGAAGAGGATAATGAATACGGAATGAAGACTCGATTCTAGTGCGTATCCTTTCAGCTCATCACTTAGCCATAGGCCAGAAACGGAAATGCCAATTGTTTGACCAAGGTTTTTCATTAAATTATGAGAACCCATAGCCGCACCGCGTAATTGCCAATTTACTGCAGATTGGACTGCAACTGTAAATACGGTGAAAGCTAAACCAAATCCAAATCCAATAATTGCCGTAACAGCCATCATCATTGCAATTGTTGTGTTTGTTTGAAAGAATAATAACCCAATACAACCAAGGGCAATGATAAAAATGCCAAGAAGCGATATTTGAGCAAGTGATTTAGTATTTACCAATTTTCCTGAATAGACTGCACCGAACAACCAGGTGAGAGACATAGGTAACATGGCGATCCCTGAATAAGTTGCATTTAAATTCGTAACCCCCTGTACCCATAAAGGGATATAAAAGGTAACCGTAACTAGAATAAAACCTAATAAAAAACCTGCAATATTAGAAATCGTAATAAACTTATTTTTAAATAATGTCAGAGGAAGCATTGGTTCTTTACCTTTTGCTTCAATCCAAATAAATAAGCAAAGTCCAATAAATGCAAGAATGAACATGAAAGATATGCTAGTTGTTAATTGCTTCTGCTCCTTTAGTAATGTTAAGGCATATAAAAAAGAGGTCATACATAATGCAAAAGTAAATATTCCAGCATAGTCGATAATTTGTTTCTTCTTTTCCACTTCTTCCTTTAATGCAACCCATAAGAGAATTAAGGAAATAATTCCAAAAGGAAGATTCATGAAGAAAATCCAGTGCCAGGAAATCGTATCAACAATAAATCCGCCAACAAGCGGACCTGCAATGCCGGCAATTCCCCACACACTGCTTATCCATCCTTGAATTTTTGCTCGCTGCTTAAATTCAAATACATCACCAATAATTGTAAAAGGAAGAGTCGTTAATGCACCCGCACCAATTCCTTGAATCAACCGGAACAAAACAAGCTGTTCCATCGTTTGCGAAATACCAGAAAGCATCGATCCTAGTAAAAAGATAATTGTCCCAATGACAAACATCATTTTTCTTCCATAAAGATCAGCAAGTTTTCCGAAGATAGGTGTGCTAATTACAGTAGCTAATAAGTATACAGAAATGACCCATGTATATAATTCGCTTCCACCTAGATCATCAACAATCTTTGGCATTGCCGTACTGACGATTGTTCCTTCAATGGCAGTCAAGAATGTTGCAATGATTAAAGCGAATATGACTGTTTTCTTTTTTGTTTCTGTTTTCAAAAAATATCTCCTCGTTTCTGTTAAGCAATTGAAAATGCAGAAAACCTCCCAATTGTCGTTTATTGGAAGGTGGGCAATAGACTCTATCAGTATAGCATGATTTGTGAGGAAATTAATATGCAAATTCAAATCCCTCTGATATGATTTATTTGATGTATAATTATAAAATTAAGGACTTTGATTAATATTTAATTTTTGTTCCCATATTTTTATGATTGCAAGTCTATGTGAATATACAATAAATAGTAAGACGATGTTTCTACGTATATTACTGATAATAATGCTCCCGAGCTTTTCTTACTCATGAGGTGATTTAAATGGATAAAAGAAAAACAAAGAAAATTGTAGATGTAGCAAAGATGTATTATTTACTTGATTTTACACAGAGTGAGATTGCTGAGAAGATGGGGATATCTAGACCAACTGTTTCTAGGCTTTTGCAATTGGCCAAAAGTGAGGGGATTGTCAAAATTGATATTATGGACCCATCTGAGGATAGTGTAGACTTCGCCAAACAGCTTGAACAAAAGTTTGGACTCAAAAAAGCAATTATTGCATCAATTCCCCAGTACGAAGATCATATTATCAAAAATTATATTGGTGAGAAAGCAGCCATTTACTTAAATGAAATTGTTAAAGACAATGATATTATTGGTGTTACATGGGGAACAACGCTCTACCATATTGCAATTGAGTTAAAGCAAAAGTTTGTGAAAGATGTCAACGTGATTCAATTAAAGGGTGGGGTGAGCCACTCAGAAACGAACACATATGCTTCAGAAATTTTATATTTATTTGGAAAAGCATTTAATACAGTGCCACGGCATTTGCCGCTTCCTGCTATTGTTGATCATGTTCTTGTAAAACAAGCAATGGAAGCGGATCGTCATATCCAAAAGATACTCGATCTGGGGAAGGAAGCAAATATTGCTCTATTTACTTCAGGACCTGTAAAGGATGAATCACTTTTATTCCAGCTAGGTTATTTTACAGAAGAAGATTTGGAGATGCTCCAAGAGAAAGCGGTTGGTGATATTTGTGCCAGGTTTTTTGATATTAATGGAGAGCTCTGCAATCGTAATTTAAATGACAGAACACTAGGTGTTTCATTGGAAGATCTAAAAACAAAAGAATATTCTATTCTATGTGCAGGCGGTGCACAAAAAATTGATGGAATTTATGGTGCTCTAAAAGGAAAGTACGCGAATGTGTTAATAACCGATCAATATACTGCACAATTTCTGCTTGCGAAAGATTGAAAGCGCTTTTTTGATTAATACGAGCCCATTCGTATTTAGAAAATGATTGAAAATGAATATCAAAACAAATTTTATAAAAAACTGCATCCAAAATTGTTGAAAAATATCTAACAATTTTGGATGCAGTTTTTTTTATTTTGGGTGTTTTCGCAAATATTATTGCTATTTTACACATAATTTTGGTAAAGGTTGATTTCCGCTCCAGCTTGCTCCCTTTCCGCGGGGTAGGCGCTGAGCCTCCTCGGAGCAATCGCTACTGTGGAGTCTCAGCTGTCCTACACATCCCGCAGGACATTGAGTAGGCTTCTTGGAATTCACACCGCACGAAGGAAATGCGACAGCATTTTTGAGGATCTCGCACCTTCCGCTCCAATCAACCGACCTAGTTGGTAAAGCATTCATTCTAACAATTGATTTAAAAACAACAATCTTTTAGAAAAGAGCCTTATTTTTACAAAATCTATATGGATACTGATGAAAAAGTTGTTTTTTCTAAAGGATGAATTTTCGAAATTTGTAATTATTCATTTTGACAAATGTTCATTATTTGATAAAAATAGAAAAAAATAGCAATATTTTATCAACTTTACAACAAATTTAAGAACACAAATTAACTTTTGTTCATTTACAGATGTACAAAAGTTCAATTTCTTGTTATAGTTTCTTTACACTCATTATTGAAGTAATGAAAGGAAGATAGAATGGAATAGATTAGGACAACATGACTGGCTACATAAATACCGAGAGTAAAGGAATATGTAAAGAATTATATATGTATCTGATTTTGTGACTTCATTTTGGGTACACTATTACCTGAACATAGAAATGTAAGCGGAATCTAAAATCATTCATATCAACTGGTTTATACGGAGGCTTTAAAATGAAATATATTATAGCAATTATTGGTTTGCTCGTTGTTATCGGTCTTGCAGCTCTTGCAAGTAGTAACCGGAGAAAAATCAAATACAAACCAATCATCACAATGATCATCATTCAGTTAGTTTTATCCTATTTACTACTTAATACAAAATTTGGTCTTGTTGTTGTAAAGGGAATTGCCAACGTATTTGGAAGATTGCTCGAATACGCAGGTGAAGGGATTTCCTTTGTATTTGGCGGACTTGCAAATGAAGGGGAAGCACCATTCTTCATTACGGTTTTATTACCAATTGTCTTTATTTCTGTATTAATTGGGATTTTTCAACACTTCAAAATTCTTCCGGTTGTCATGAGAGGCATCGGATTTGTCTTGAGTAAAGTGAATGGAATGGGGAAATTGGAATCGTATAATGCGGTTGCTTCTGCTGTAATTGGACAGTCTGAAGTATTTATTACCGTGAAAAAACAGCTCGGTCAGTTGCCTCCTCATCGGATGTATACACTTTGTGCTTCTGCAATGTCAACGGTTTCAATGTCAATTGTTGGTGCTTATATGACAATGATTAAACCAGAGTATGTTGTTACAGCACTTGTACTTAATCTTTTTGGTGGTTTTATCATCGCTTCGATTATTAATCCATATACAGTGGACGAAAATGAAGATATGCTTGTTGTGCAAGAGGGAGACAAGCAATCGTTTTTTGAAATGCTTGGTGAATATATATTAGACGGGTTTAAAGTGGCTATCGTTGTTGCTGCCATGTTAATTGGTTTTGTTGCTTTAATTGCTGCAATTAATAATGTGTTTGATTTAATATTCGGCATCACATTCCAACAAATTTTGGGCTATATTTTTGCACCATTTGCTTTCATTATGGGTATTCCTATTTCAGAACTTGTTACTGCTGGCGGAATTATGGCTACGAAATTAGTGACGAATGAATTCGTTGCGATGATTCAATTAACTGAATTAGAGCATGTATTAAGTGAGCGTACACTTGGGATCATTTCGGTGTTCCTTGTATCTTTTGCTAATTTCTCTTCTATCGGAATCATTTCTGGTGCGGTTAAAGGATTACACGAGAAGCAAGGAAATACAGTTGCACGTTTTGGATTGAAGCTTTTGTTTGGTGCAACACTCGTTAGCGTCTTGACATCAATTATTGTCAGTATTATTCTTTAGTTTTTCTTAAAAAAGGCTCTTCACCTTTGAAGGTGAATTGCTTTTTCTTTTTGGGAAAAGCTAGTACAAGCGAAGAATGACTAGAGGAGGCGAAATGTTTTAATATGGGGACGATCGGATTATTTCTCTCAGGTGCCACTCTTTTCTTAAATAGTCTAATGCTATTAGGAAAAGCAAATGGCAAAAGTGTTGCGGTATTTAATTTATTTATTGGGACTTTACAAGTAGTTACACCATTTTACTTAATCCTAGTATCAGATCAAAGCAGTTTGTCGATTTTTAATTATGGGGTTACGTACTTATTTGGTTTTACTTTTTTATACTTTGGCGTAATCACTTTAAAAGGATATGACGGAAATGGCCTCGGGTGGTTTTCGCTTTGGATTTCGATTATTACAATTGTTTATGCAATCGTTGCAATTACTAGGTCACAAGACGTTTTAGGTATGCTAACTTGGATCCACTGGTCATTTTTATGGCTATTATTCTTCTTAACTATGACAATGAAGAAGGCAATCGATAATTTTGTTGGCATGGTCGCGCAAATACAATCATGGCTTACATTGACAATTCCATCTTTATTTTCGATGTTAGGAATTATGGAAATCACATGGATTCGAAATTTGCTTATTGGTGCGTTAATTTTATCCATCTTTATTTTCATTGGATCCGCTTGGACACTAAGGAAAAAAACAGCTATTAACGCTGGTCCAGTGCATAATTAATTATTCTTCAAAAAATGTTCAGAGCATATGCTTTGGACATTTTTTTGTGTGCTTTATAACTTTGTTTCATCCATAGATTATTTACAGAAAATAAAAAATAAATAGATTTAAGCAGGATAATTAATATCTAAAGGGGAAGTCAGTGAATGAATAATTTATATAGGGGGTTCATTCATGAATATAAAAGATTGTCGAGCAATTATTACAGGGGGAGCTTCAGGCTTGGGTGAAGCTACTTTGAGAAATATTGTGAAGAATGGCGGCAAAGCATTAATTCTAGACGTATCGGAAGAACGTGCTATGAAGCTGAAAGATGAGTTGGGGGAAAACGTATTTTATAAAATTACCGATGTTACTAAGGAAGATGAAGTAAAAGGAGCGGTAGACTATGGATATGAACAACTTGGTTCGATTAATACAGTTGTCAATTGTGCTGGAATAGGGATTGCTGCAAAGCTTCTTAGCCGTAAGGGCGTCCATGGATTAGATCTATTTACAAAAGTTATTTCAATTAACTTAATTGGTACGTTTAATGTGATCCGACTAGCAGCTGAGCGGATGGTGCATAACGAGGAAAATGAGCATGGAGAAAGAGGGGTGATCATTAATACGGCATCTGTTGCAGCATTCGAAGGTCAAATTGGTCAAGTTGCATACAGTGCATCAAAAGGTGGGGTTGTTGGCATGACATTGCCGATTGCAAGAGAACTTGCTACATACGGGATTCGGGTGATGACAATTGCACCAGGGCTATTCCATACACCAATGTTTGACTCCTTACCAGAGGAAGCAAGAACTTCACTTGGCAAAATGGTTCCATTCCCTTCAAGACTAGGATTTCCAGAGGAGTATGCGATGCTAACAGAAAGTATCATTACAAATCCAATGCTAAATGGGGAAACGATCCGACTAGATGGCGGCATTCGGATGCAGCCAAGATAAGGGTGAAAGTACTCCATAATCAATGGGTAGTGAGAATCCCATTGATTATGGACGAAAGAAAACGAAGACCAGTAGTAACATTAGTATTGATAGCAGTTTTTATATTTGATTTTAAGTAATAGGCTTGTACATGCTTGACCACTTTCATGATAAATGTCTTCATTCACATTCAATACAATGCTCCTATTTGATTGTGGGTAATCTTTTTCCTCATTGATAATTGAAAGCGTTCTTTCATCCTTCCAAACCATTGAAAAGTTACTTTTGGCATCGCTATAATAAATGATTTTTGTCTGATCTTTTTCAGTATGATCCGTTATTTCCACCCAAAGATTGACTCCTCCAGCTGCACCTCCATAGGGCATAAAATAGGCATTCGCACTATACATCTTTGTTGGAGAAACAACTGGTCCTTTGTAAAACTCACCTTTAAGATGATTGAATGTAAATAAGTAATGGTTGTAAAAAAATAATCCACTCGTCAAAATGATGCCGACCAATGCCGTTATTAAATTCTTCTTAGGAAACCTATTTTGAGTAGAAAAAAATAGAAATAGCCTGATTAAGAGAATAATTACTACTAGAGAAGTCAAAAGAATAGCAAGAAAGCCAATTATATTTATATAAAGCATGTATATTCCTCCGAGCTTGCATTCTGTTTTAAACAATTAAGTGCTTCCATATTTTTCAGATTTATTACTAGCATAAGAGAAAATTTATTGATAATCAATAAATATTTAACATTATAAACCTGTGTGCAAATTTTTAAAAACTTTGATCCTTTTAAAAGTATTTTAGTAGTGAATGAGTATTCACCCATATGCTATAGTTATAATAAGTAATATTTCTGAATAATAAATTAAGATAATGGGTGATTACTATGAGATTGAAGGATAAAACAGCGATTATAACAGGTGGTGCGAATGGGATCGGACTAGAGGCAGCAAAGCGTTTTGCCAATGAAGGAGCAAATGTAGCGATAGTAGATTATAACGTAGAAGCCGGTCTGCAAGCGGAACAGGAATCACAAGAAAATGGGCAAAAAATAAAATTTTTTCAAGTAGATGTAGCGAATCGAGAAAGTGTAGATCTGATGGTAAAAGAGGTAATGGGCCATTTTGATAGCATTGACATTTTAATAAATAATGCTGGGATAACGAGAGATAAAACATTAAGAAAAATGACGGTAGAAGATTTTCAAAAAGTAATTGATGTGAATTTAACAGGTGTATTCCATTGTACGCAAGCTGTGATCCCGTATATGTTAGAAAAAGAAAAGGGGAAAATTATTAATACTTCGTCCATTGCTGGTGTTGGCGGGAATATCGGCCAATCGAATTATTCTGCAGCAAAAGCAGGGGTGATTGGACTTACAAAAACATGGGCTAAGGAGCTTGGCAAAAAAGGAATTAATGTCAACGCTGTCGCACCTGGATTTATAGAAACGGAAATGATTAAAACAATTCCAGACATGTTAATGATGCAAATAAAAATGATTACTTCAAGTCCACGTCTTGGAAAACCATCTGACATCGCAAATGCCTATTTATTTCTAGCTTCAGATGAATCCGATTTTATAAATGGACATGTATTGAATGTTGATGGGGGAATGATGAAGTAATTTAGTTGATATGAGGATAAGTATGGTGATGATTAACTAAAAAGGGGAGAGGCTCCTATAAACCTAAGTCGTTCGGTTGTAAAGTAGAAAAATTGAATTTAAAGGGTATATTATGCTAAATTGTATACTTATAAACTATAAAAATACACAGTGAAATGCAGAGGTTTCACATCCTCTGCGTTTTTTTATGATCTATCGTCTTGTACGTCAACTAACGTTTCTTTAGTTGATGAGGCATGTAAATGAATTTTGCTAAAGAATATTACTGCTTCTACCCCAATAAGATGTCTTGTTCTTAATCGAGTAGCGAGCATAAGCAAAATAAGCGGGAATTTTCCGGTTAAATGCAGAAAGCAGCTCTTTTCGGCGGTGATAAGCGGAAATTATCCGCCTATTTAATGGGAAATCCCCTATTTTTGAGTTTTTCAAGACAATAGGCGGAATTTCTCCGCTTATATGGGCTTTTTTTATTAATAATTACGAAATAAGCGGAAATTTTCCGCCTATTTATCCGATGGAGGCTCAACCTCATCCCCCAACCGATCAGTGCTGTGCCTCTCGATCCTAAGAGAGTATGAATCAACAATATTCCATCTCTTCCCTAGATCATTTTCTACCTCCAATTCTACCATTTATGTTTGAATAAAATTAACTCACTAAATGAATTCTAAATGTTCAAAAAACAATAAATATTGTACAATAGAATATAAGCATAAATATAAATACTGAAAGGGGTCATTCATTTGACATCAGCATATATAAAAGAGGAGCATGAAATATTTCGTCAGTCATTACGTAAATTTCTGGATAAGGAAGCCTATCCATTTTATGAAAAATGGGAGGAAGAACGAATGATTCCTCGTGAGTTTTGGCTGAAGATGGGGGAGCAAGGTTTTCTTTGTCCGACTATTGATGAGGACTATGGAGGCAGCGGGGTTGATTTTGGATTTGCGGTTGTTATTAATGAAGAACTGGAACGTGTTGGTTCAGGACTTGTTGGTATTGGGCTTCATAATGATATTGTCGTTCCATACATAACTGCTTATGGCACAACTGAGCAAAAACAGAAATGGCTACCAAAATGTGCAACTGGTGAAATGATCACTGCGATTGCGATGACAGAACCTGGGACAGGCTCCGATCTTGCGGGGATTAAAACAACAGCTAAATTAGAAGGCGATCATTATATTGTGAATGGACAGAAGACTTTTATTACGAATGGCATACATTCTGATCTCATTATCATAGCTTGTAAAACGGACCCTAATGCGGTTCCAGCTCATAAAGGCATCAGCCTATTAGCAGTCGAACGCAATACACAGGGCTTCTCTAGGGGGAGAAAGCTAAATAAAATTGGCCTTCATTGCCAAGATACAGCTGAATTAATTTTTGAGGACTGTAAGGTGCCAAAGGAAAATTTAATCGGAGAAGAAGGGAAGGGCTTCTTATATTTAATGGAAAAGTTGCAGCAGGAACGCCTCGTTGTTGCAATTGCAGCTCAAATTGCGGCAGAAGAAATGCTGAAGATGACCATTGATTATGTAAAATCGCGTGAAGCGTTTGGGAAATCAATTAGCCGTTTTCAGAACACACAATTTAAGATTGCCGAGATGGCAACAGACATAGAAATGGGCAGAGCCTTCCTTGATCAGCTGATTGTTGAACATATGAAAGGAAAGGATGTTGTCACAAAAGTCTCTATGGCCAAATGGAAATTAACAGAAAATGCAAGGAAAATAGCAACAGATTGTATGCAGCTTCATGGGGGATATGGCTATATGGAAGAATACGAGATTGCAAGAAGATATCGAGATATTCCGGTTGCAAGCATATATGCAGGAACGAATGAAATTATGAAAGTGATTATTGCCAAAAATCTTGGACTTTAGAAGGGAAGAATTAATATGCGTGAAGCGGTTATTGTTGAAGGCGTTCGTACACCAGTAGGCAGAAGGAATGGTGATTTAAAGGATATTCGTGCGGATGACCTTGCTGCACTAGCCTTGAAAGCATTAGTTGATCGAGCTGAAATTGATCCGGCAATCGTTGAGGATGTCATTATGGGCTGTGTATCGCAAATCGGGGAGCAAAGTGGGGATATTGCTAGGGTTGCTTCACTTATTGCAGGATTTCCTATTGAAGTGCCAGGCACGACCATTGATCGTCAGTGTGGATCAAGTCAGCAGGCTGTTCATTTTGCTGCACAAGCGATTCTTGCAGGTGATATGGATGTTGTTATTGCAGCAGGTGTGGAAAGCATGTCAAGAATTCCAATTGGCTCTAGCTATCAAGGCGTTCCTTTCAGTGATAAATTAACTAGTCAGCATGAAATTATTCATCAGGGTCTTTCAGCAGAAAGAATTGCCGAAAAATATCAATTTACTCGTGAACAATTGGATCAATTTTCATATGAAAGTCATCAAAAAGCATTAAATGCGCAAGCGGCTGGTTATTTCTCAAAAGAAATTTTTCCAATTGATGTGACATTACCTGATGGTACATCAATCAAGGTAGTGGAAGACGCTGGCCCTCGGAAGGAAACAACCGTTGAAAAGTTGGGCAGTCTGAAAACGGTGTTCAAGGAGAATGGGGTTATTCATGCGGGGAACGCGAGTCAAATTAGCGATGGAGCAGCAGCACTGCTGATTATGTCAAGAGAGAAAGCCGAAGAATTGGGGTTAAAACCAAGGTTTCGTATTTTAGCAAGAACGGTTGTTGGTTCAGATCCAACCCTAATGCTTACTGGACCGATTCCAGCAACAGAAAAGGTATTGAAAAAAGCTGGATTAACAATTGACGAGATTGATACTTTTGAAGTGAATGAAGCATTCGCGCCAGTACCGCTTGCATGGCTAAAGGAAACAGGTGCAGATCCAGCTAAATTGAATCCAAATGGTGGAGCGATTGCCTTAGGTCACCCACTTGGAGGAAGCGGGGCTCGCCTTATGGTGACAATGATGCATGAACTAGAGCGAACGGGTGGTCGTTATGGACTGCAGACAATGTGTGAGGGACATGGCATGGCGAATGCAACTATCATTGAACGATTGAACTAAGTTATATAGGAGTCTTATTTCATAATGAGACTCCTCTAAATAAAAGGAGGCATGAGAGATGACGATTACGATTGGGAAAATTTTTGATTTAACGGTGGGGAAGCATCCAAATAAAGAAGCGATATATGATGTGAGAAAGAATTTGCGTTTCACCTATAAAGAATGGAGCCTTGAAGTCGATAAGCTTGCCAATGCTCTTTTACAAGAAGGGGTAAAAAAAGGAGATATTGTATCTACCTATTTATTCAATACAGAGGAACTAGCAACAACTTTTTTTGCCTGTGCAAAATTAGGAGCCATTTTTAATCCTATTAATTTCCGCCTAATGTCTGAGGAAGTAGCATACATTTTGAATGATGCAAAGCCAAAGGTTGTCTTGATTGAACAGATGCTTGAATCGACTATTTCTCCAATTGTTAATCGTTTTCCCCATACAGCTTTTTGGATGATTGATGATGAAATTCCTGCATACGCAGCCAGCTATAAGGAGAAAGTAGCCTCAGCATCAAGAGCATCCATTAAGGCTAATGTCCAAGAAGAGGATCTTTACGCCATTATGTATACGAGTGGAACAACGGGGCGACCTAAAGGAGTACTCCATAGTCATCGTGATATGGTTGAGCAAAGCTTAATTGTCATTAGTGCTACACAACTTGATAGCAATGATAGTGGACTAGTAACGGCTCCGATGTTTCATTGTGCAGAGCTTCATTGTGCGTTCCTCCCTAGAGTCCATGTCGGAGCAAAAAATACAATCCTTCATCATTTTGAACCACAGAAAGTACTCCAATTAATCACCGAAGAGAAAATCACGAAGTTTTTTGCTGCACCTACAATGTGGAATATGCTTCTTCAAGAAAATCTTCAAGACTATCAGCTCAATAGCTTAAAAATTGGTCTGTATGGTGCTGCGCCGATGGCACCAGCACTTGTCTATGCATGTAAGGAAAAATTAGGAATATCTCTTGTACAGGCATATGGAATGACTGAAATGGGACCAGCGATTACATTTTTAACGGATGACGATCAAATTAGTAAAGCTGGCTCAGCGGGTCAGGCATGCTTGAACCATGAGATTCGTATTATCCGGCCAAATGAAAATGGGCGAACTGATCCAGATGATACAGTTCCAGCAGGAGAAACAGGAGAAATTATTGTACAAGGCCCTTGCATGATGAGCGGTTATTATAATAATGAGGAAGCAACAGCTAAATCATTGTATAAAGGCTGGTATTATTCTGGTGACATTGGCTATTTGGATGATGAGGGCTATCTTTGGGTGAAAGACCGAGTGGATGACATGATTATTAGTGGAGGAGAAAATATCTATCCCCGAGAGGTAGAGGATGTATTATATACACATAAAGGAGTTCTTGATGTAGCAGTCATTGGCCAGCCTGATGATCGCTGGGGAGAACTTGTTACTGCATTTGTTGTTAGAAAGGATCCAACCCTTAACGAAGAAATGCTTGATGAATTATGCAAAAACAGTGAAGAACTGGCCAATTATAAACGACCGCGGAAATATGTTTTCTGTGATGCATTACCTAGAAATGCAAGTGGAAAAATTCAAAAGTTCATGCTCCGTAAAAGGCTTGAGGATTTAACTCGTGTGAATGGACAGTAAGTCTGTTATAAGGAATCTTAGAGGATAAATGGAGAAAAAGAGAGGTGCGATTAACACAAAAATCGTTTCAACACAATTGTAAAATGAAGCCTAGTGGAGGAATTATATGTTAAAGGGTGTAAGAATTATTGACTTTTCAAATTATCTGCCTGGTCCTTTTGCAACGATGCGATTAGCTGAGCTAGGGGCTGAAGTGATAAAAATAGAACCTCCAGAAGGAGACCCTGCAAGAAATCTTGGGATAAAAAGAGCAGGCACAGGTGTTGTTTTTCTAGCAAATAATCGACAAAAGAAAAGCATTACACTTAACTTGAAGGAGGAAGGAGATTACGAGCTAGCCATTCAATTAATATCGACGGCAGATGCTGTTCTCGAAAGCTTCCGCCCAGGCGTGATGCAGAAATTAGGTCTTGATTATGAAACCGTAACAAAATATAAAAAAGATATTGTTTATTGCTCCTTAACAGGATATGGAGAAAAAGGACAATATCATTCATTAGGCAGCCATGACTTGAATTATATGGGAATTAGTGGGGTGCTTGCCCAATTGAAGGATGAAACAGGAAAACCTATACATCCATCAATTCAACTAGCTGATTATATGGGAGGAATGGCAGCGAGTGAAAGAATATTGGCGGCTATCCTTTCAAAAGAACAAACCGGTAAAGGAGGATATCATTGTATTTCAATGGCATCGGTGATTGCATCCATCATGGGGAATCATCTTCTGATAGAACAAGAAACAGGTGATTCTTCGGGTATTTCTTTTTTAAATGGACAGATTATATCATATGCTATTTATGAAACGAAGGACCAACGATATGTAACAATGGGTGCACTTGAAAGGAAATTTTGGGAGAACTTTTGTCATGCAATCGGAAAGAAGGAATGGACGGATGCCCATTTTTCAAAGACAGAAAATGACAATCCAATCTATATGGAAATGAAAGCTCTATTTAAAAGCCGGTACTTACAAGAGTGGGTAGATTTTGGTACAAACGTGGACTGCTGTTTAACACCAGTGCTTGAAGTGAATGAATTAAAACATTTTTCTCTCTTCAGAGATCAAGAAAGCATCTATCAGAGTACTAGTAATGGCTTGTACTCCGTCAAAATGCATGGCGATCGAATGGGTGAACCAGTTCCAGCTCCTGCAAAAAATGAGCATGGAATAGTGCCGCGAACAAATATACAAGTTAAAAAATAAACAACAAATAAAGCATCAGCTGAACCTAGCTGATGCTTTCATAAACTTTTTATTTTCTGAAAGCAATAAAATGGTATAATCCTTATATCCATTCTGTTTTGTGTGAAATACGATTTTTAACATATGCTAAGAAAATTAATAGGAGTGATAACATCACGTGAGATTAACAAAAGCAATCCCAAATATGGTCACATTAGGGAATTTATACTGCGGTTTTTTATCAATTGGTTTTGCTGCAAGTGGGGAATTTAAAAATGCAGCTGTATTAATTTTAATTGGAATGATGTTAGATAGCATGGACGGAAGACTAGCGAGAATGCTCAATGCTGATAGTACATTGGGCAAAGAACTTGATTCTCTTGCGGATATTGTCACATTTGGCGTTGCACCATCATTTTTAGTGTATTATACATATTTTTATCAATTTGGCATGTTAGGATTTGCTGTTGCAGGGTTATTTCCATTGTTCGGTGCTTATCGATTAGCACGATTTAATATTAGCTCAACAAAATCATCTATGAATTATTTTGTAGGTGTTCCAATCACCGCTGCAGGTGGGATCCTAGCAATTTTGACATTGTTTGGGGACAAAATTCCACAGATTATTACAACTGTTGTTTTCACAGGAATGTGCTTTTTAATGGTAAGTAAAATTCGTATCCCAAGTTTAAAGGAGATTCCTTTACCAAAATATGGGACAATTGTAACGATTTTTCTCGGCTGCTTGTTATATTTAATTTATAAAGGGACTTATGAAAACTTTCCTTATTTAATTTATATCGCAACACCAATTTATATTGCCTATCTCGCCTATCGTTTTGTGAAGGGGAAAAAGGTGAAATAGGATATCAATTTTACTTGTCACATCTAGTTGGAAAAGTTAATTCGAATTATTGCAAATTGCACTCATTTATACAAAAAATTACCTATCAATCATCTTTACCGTTAATAAAAAATGTCGGCTGAACAAAATTCAGCCGACATTTTTTATTGCAAAGGCAATTATAAATTTGAATGTTGTGGATATCTTTGAGACATGTTCTGCGTCTAGCTCCATAAGGAATACTTCGGCAGCATAAGCATCGCACGACTATAAGTGTATTTCTTATAGGAGGAGCGCCTACCCGCTCGAGGTCACAAGCCGATTCTCCCAGAAAGGTAAAGGTACACCTTTCCGTGAGAATCGGCTTGTGCTTGTCGGGGGCTGAACAAGGCGCTTGCGCTTTAGTTCTTAACGGTAAAATACTTTATCAATATTGTACTTAGCCTTTAATTTATTTATGATATACGTCTCATAAATTTCTCTATCCATTGGATCCTCAATAAGACAAACAGCAATTTTGGTTACTTCATCCCGATGTTTCAAAATAGGGGATACCGTATCTTCAAAATGCTTCTTAACCCTTGGTCTTAACTTCCTTGCTTTTCCTACAAATAAGAGCTCTTCCTTTTGGTTGTAAAATAAGATCAATCCACCTTTATCACGAGGAATGAGATGGTAATCGATAAAACCATATACACTACTTAGCTCTGATCCACTTGTTTCTCCTAATTGATTCCTTTTTTTCGTAATAACAACATCAGGAGACGGAATTTCAATTTTTATCATTTTTATCACTTCCTAATCTTTATAGATCGTATCACAATTTGCTAGGTGAAATCCACCATCTGGATGAATAATTGCTATTTTGAAGATAAAATATTTAAACAGAGTTATTCTGAAAGTTCCTATTATTGTTAGAGGGAAAAATTCTAATCAAAAGGGTAATCATTATTTTCGCAAGCTTGAATGGCTCAAGATTTGAAAAGTAAGTTTGATCTGCAGGTGAGCAGGAATTGATAGCAATTGCGAGAGATAAAAAGCAAAACTCAAAAGCTTTGTATTGGATTGTCTGGACCCTTTTAAGTGTTGAAATATGACAAAGTTTTCACATATTTCCGACCGATTTTTATAAATGCTTGATAATAGTACTTTTTGTATTTACACAATGAATATAATGTAAATTCGACAGATTATTGTAGGAATTGACAATTTATGATAAAAAAGAACTAACATAATAAAGCAATGCATCTTTGTGTACAAATATACAATCATTCTTACGTTTGAAAACAGAATGTTTACCTCAAAATGAATATTTATTTTGAGGAAGGGAGTGAGAAAATGTTTGAACAGGATTATGTTCAATCTTGGTTGAATTCATTACATAAAATCTTTGAGAATACCCGAACAAATTATACTAGTTTAATTGAAATGGAAAAAGATGTCCAAAAGATAAGTACTTTCATGGAGGATTACACAAATTTAAGATATGCCCTTGACGTATCTGCAATTGTTGCTGTTACAAATACAGAAGGAACTATTTTATATGCAAACGATAAATTTTGCGAGCTTTCAAAGTACTCCCGAGAAGAGCTATTAGGACAAAATCATCGAATTCTTAATTCTGGTTACCATGATAAGCATTTTTTCAAAAAAATGTGGGATACGATTAATCATGGAGATATTTGGGAGAGTGAGGTGAAGAACAAGGCAAAGGACGGAACTTATTATTGGGTAAAAACAACGATTGTCCCTTTGAAAGATCTAACAGGCAAGCCGGTCATGTATATTGCCATTCGAACAGATATTTCTGAAGGGAAGTTGGCGCAGGAAAAATTAGTAGAAGCCATGAAAAATGATTTCTCTCATGTTGTGAACTCAATGAATAATCTCATCTTCAAAGTTGCAAAAGATCAAAATGGAAGTTTTAAATACATTCTAAATGAAGGTAAGCTCTGTTATACCTTAGGATTAGAACATAATAAAATGCTTCATAAAAAGCCAGAGGAAATTTTCCCTCTAGAAATTTCTGAGATGTTAATTTGTAAATATCATCAAGCATTTGATGGCAAACCAATTACTTATAATTATGCATTTCATGATCGACAGCTCTTAACCTATTTATCTCCCATCTATCGGGATGGTGAGGTAGTAGAAATTATTGGTTGTATTAATGATATAACAGAGTTACATCATGTTCAGGAAGAAGTAGAATTTATGGCATTTCATGATCTATTGACTAGTCTACCAAATCGAAGAAAGTTTTGTGATGACTTAAATCACTTGATAAAAAAGTCGGATAAAAAAATTGCTGTGTTGTTCTTAGATTTAGATCGATTCAAACAAATTAATGATTCGCTTGGTCATACAGTAGGGGATCAATTACTTATTGAGGTTGCGAATAAATTGAAATCCTATGCCGATCATGAGGCGAAAATTTATCGTCTGGCAGGTGATGAATTTATTATTGTTTATCCGGGTATCGATAACAAAGAAATAGTCATAAAGCATGCTGAGCATCTTTTATCTATTTTTGAGGAATCCATTCAAATAAATACAAATGAAGTCTATACAACATGCAGTATGGGAGTTAGTATCTTCCCTGATCATGGAGAGGATTGTGAATCTCTTTTAAAAAAGGCGGATGTCGCCATGTATGCAGCAAAAATGAAAGGGAGAAATCATTACTGTATTTATGAGCAGGCAATGAATCAAACGACAGAAGAAGCATTATTAATCGAAAATCATTTACGAAAAGCGATTGATAATAATGAGCTTGAACTATATTTTCAGCCTAAGTTAGACCTTGTGACGAGAGAGATTAACGGGATGGAAGCTCTATTACGCTGGAATAGCCCGATATTTGGAAATGTCCCTCCAGATCGTTTTATTCCAATTGCGGAAGATACTGGACTCATTATTAAAATTGATAATTGGGTGTTGGAAGAGGCATGTGAGCAAAATAAAAAATGGAATCATTCGTGGTTTTCTACACCATTAAGAGTCGCTGTAAATATTTCGCCTCTTCATTTTCGCCTGCCTAACTTCCAGCAGGTTGTTGCAAATGTGATTGAAAAAACGGGTCTTGAGCCAAATCTGTTAGAAATCGAGATTACTGAAAATAGTTTCATCGATCATATTGATGAATGCATTGAATGTTTACAATATCTACAGAAAATGGGCATCACAGTTGCAATCGATGACTTTGGAAAGGGCTATTCCTCTCTCAATTACTTAAGAAAATTCCCAATTCAATCATTGAAGATTGATCGTAGCTTTATCCATGAAGTATCAAAGAATCGTGAAGATATTGCAATTGTGAAGGCGATTACGTATCTGGCACATGAATTAAATTTAAAGGTAGTAGCAGAAGGGATTGAATCCCGAGAAGTTTTAGATATTTTAGAAGAAATTGGCTGTGATGAGATCCAAGGATTCTACATAAGCAAACCCCTACCTAAGAAGGAATTTGAGGCTGTTTATCGCAGTTTAACTAAATCTTTAAAATAATTCAGCAAATGCAGAACAAAGCAATAGTTATTCGTCTCGTTGATCAAATGCATTCGCCCTATTAAAACTAAGTGATCATTTATAAATGTCGGTGTATCAATTCAAAATATAATAAAAAAATGTACATTAGAGGGAGTATTCTTGAACTCCCCCAATGTACATAATCATTAGTGCCCTATATCGATTGTGATACGAGGCACTTTTTAGATTAAATTTTCTCTACGGCAACTTTACCTGAGAAAAAGGTTGCGCCACCGCCCATATCTGATAGTCGATCAGGGGTTAGCGCATTCACAAATTGAGTTTGCTCATTAGCCCAAAGACCTTGGGAGACGACAACACCCTGAAGAACATTTTCTCCAATTGAAACTTTTAACTTGCACTCACCCCGAAGATTCCAAACACGAACAATATCTCCGTCCTCAATGCCTGCTTGCCTGGCATCTTCAATATGCATATGCAGCCTTGGCTCTTTTTCTAGCTTCATATGCTTTGGAATATTTGAAAAAGTAGAGTTTAAGAAATTATGATTTGGTGCTGGAACGAATGAAAATGGAAATTCGCCATCCTTCATTATTGGGACATATGTTGGCAATGGAGAATATCCATCCGTTTTCATTTTCTCAGAATACAACTCTATCTTTCCACTTGGAGTAGGAATTGCACCAGGGAAGAGTGGTTCAACATTCGCCTTCACGTAGTTGTTTGCTAGTAATGTCTCATAATTAATACTTGCTAGTGAAGGATTGCTCGGAAATGTAAGGGCGGATGCGATCATATCCGTTTCCTTCTCATCGAAAACAGGATCATCAAACCCCATTCCTTTAGCTAGCAATCTAAAAACATCCACATTTGATTTTGATTCAGCATACGGTTCAATGACGGGCTGTTGAATTTGCATATAATGATGCCAATATGAACCATAGAAGTCTGTATTTTCAAATGAAGAGGTGGAGGGGAGAATGATATCTGCATATTTAGCAGTTTCAGTCATGAATAGATCATGCACGACAAGAAATAAATCTTCACGCTCCAAGCCTTTTCTTACTAAATTCCCCTCGGGTGCAACGATTGCTGGGTTGCTGCTGTATACATACATAGAATGGATCGATGTTTCTCTCTCAAGTAACTTTCTCCCGATTTCATTCATATTGATTATTCGGGTTTGTTTATTCTTCAATAAATCAGGTCGCTGCAAGCTTTCTTCATTGTAAGCCAAATAGCTAGAATTCGATTTTATTGCTCCGCCACCTTTTACAAGCCACTGTCCTGTTAATGCAGGTAAGCAAGCAATTGTGCGTGTGCTCATTCCACCATTATCATGATGCTGCAGGCCATTTCCAATTCTAATAAATGAAGGAGATGTTTCACCGTACATTCGTGCAAGTGTATAAATATCCTCAACTCGAACGCCTGTAATTTTGGAGACAGTAGACGGGTCGTATTGTTTAACATGCTCACGAAGCATTTCATGGCCGATTGTATACGCCTGTAGAAATGACTCATCAACTAAGTTCTCTGCAAATAGGATATGCATTAATCCAAGTGCAAGCGCCCCATCAGTTCCTGGTAAAATCGGTATAAACCAATCTGCTAATCTACCGGTTTGATTTTTATGAACATCTATTACAACAATTTTTGCGCCATTTTTACGTGCTTTTAGTGCAAGTGCTACTTGATGCATATTCGTGCTGACAGCATTAATGCCCCAAAAGATAATGAGTTTTGAATGGATTGTATCCTCTGGATCTGTGCCAATATTTCCACCCATCGTATATTTATAGCCAGTTGTGCCTGCCGCTTGACAAATGGTACGATCGAGCTGTGATGAGCCTAGCCGATGGAAAAAGCGCCGATCCATCCCTTCGGCAGTCAGATTGCCCATATTTCCATAAAAACTATAAGGTAAAATACTTTCAGGTCCAGTTGAATCAATTAGTTTTTTCCAGTGGGAAGTAATCGTTTCAATCGCTTCATCCCAGCTTATTTGCTTGAATTTCCCTTCTCCTTTTGCACCTATACGCTTAAGGGGATGTTTCAAGCGTTTCTCGTCATATATTCTTTCTTTCATATTTCGAACTTTATTGCATATATTCCCTTTTGTAACAGGATGATTGGGGTCGCCCTCTACTTTTACGATTTTTCCATTTTCTTTATGAAGAAGTAGTCCACATTGATCTGGACAGTCAAGTGGACAAACAGCTGGAAAAATACCCTTCTGCTGATTCACGTAAGTCGTCATCATCGACATCCTTTACTGAGTTAATCTTGTGAAAGATTGAATTTTTAATATTGGTATTATAATAAGACAGTTTGAAATAGACCGCAATAATAAAATTTGAAACCGAATATCTAATTAGTAATTATGCTATAGTTAGTCTATTTTATATGTAGAAATTTATTAAAAAAATAATAAATCTACTTGAAAAGCTAAATGGAGAGAGTATGATAGAGTTTAATTGTTCAAAAGTGGAATACGGTATAGTTAGGAGTCCTTAAATTGAAACAAACATTTACTATTACAGATAAGTTGAAGCAAATATTTATTTTACTTATCCCTATTTTGGTTACCCAGCTTGGGATGTTTTCAATGGTGTTCTTTAATACAATCATGTCAGGAAAATATGATTCTACCGATTTGGCTGGAGTTGCTATAGGTTCATCTATTTGGAATCCAGTGTTTACAGGGTTAAGCGGCATTCTACTTGCTGTTTCTCCTATAGTTGCTCAGCTAGTTGGAGAAAAGAAATCGAAGGAAGTCACTTCCGTTGTGAAAAATGGGGTTTATTTAGCGATTATGATTGCGGCTGTTGTAATCATAATTGGCACTTTTTTGCTAGATCCATTGTTAACGATCATGAATCTGCCATCAGGTGTACAAGATACAGCTTTTAACTATTTAGTAGGACTTAGCTTCGGAGTGATTCCGCTATTTGCATTTAATGTCTTAAGGTCCTTTATTTATGCATTAGGAAAAACACGAATCGTTATGTTTATTTTGTTAGCTGCTTTGCCGATTAATTTATTTCTTAATTATGTATTGATTTTCGGTCGCTTTGGTTTTCCGGAATTAGGTGGCGCTGGCGGCGGCTATGCAACTTCTATTACTTATTGGTTTATCTTAGCTATGATTATTTTTGTTATAAAAATGGTCGCACCATTCTCTTCCTATCCTATATTTTCAAACATTAAGGATTTTTCAATAGAGAAGTGTAAAGAGATTCTGAAAATTGGTATACCAATGGGTCTATCGGTCTTTTTTGAAACAAGTATGTTTGCCATGGTTACGATTCTATTAAGTAAATTTAATGTAACGACGATTGCGGCCTATCAATCTGCACTTAATATCGTTTCATTTCTATATATGATTCCTATTAGCATATCGATGGCACAGACGGTCCTTGTCGGATTTGAAGTCGGAGCTGGACGTTATAAGGATGCAAAGGCATACAGCTGGCTCGGTATATACTTAGCCGTTGTGATTGCCCTATTTACCGGATTGATTGTCGTTTTCTTTCGATACAAGGTGGCCGGTTTTTATTCTAATGAACTTGAAGTGATATCTTTAACTGCACATTTCTTAATTTATGCGTTGTTTTTCCAAATATCTGATGCGATTCAAGTAACAGCTCAAGCGGCATTAAGAGGATATAAAGATGTCAATGTTTCCTTTATTATTACATTGATTGCCTATTGGTTAATCTGCTTGCCTTCAGGCTATTTATTAGCGCAATATACAAGCCTCGGTGCAGTTGGTTATTGGATTGGCTTAACAATGGGGTTGCTTGCAGCAGGCTTATTTTTGCTGTTAAGGTTACGATTCATTCAGAAACAGCGATTTGTACCAATGGAAATAGGAGATTAAGCAAATGGACAGCCACAATGAATGGCTGTCTATTTTTCCCCTTAAAACATTATATTGCTAGTGCAAATATCTTTTTCTTTTTCTTTTAAATGTGTATGATTGAAATGAAACTTATTTTTTGTGTTTTTTAATAGAAATGAATTGACTGTGGTAAATAAGAACTATATAGTAAGATTATAATCATTTTTGGGATTTTTCAGAATTTAATATAATATGGGCAAATTCATTGAAAAATGAGGACGCAAAGCTAAAGGGGCTAAAGTCATTCGATTATGCCAGCCAGCTACCGAATAACTTGGTTAAGTTAGATTAATCGGTATGTGGTTAATCTTTTTTTTGTGAAAATTTCTATAGTGGAAGTGTGATAATGGATAAAAATAAGGAGAGAATTCATAAGGTTTTAGGAATTATTACAAACTTATTAAAACGGATGGGTATGGAGAAAAACATCATTTCAAAAGATGTTTATCAAGAGATGATTCAAGCAATCGGTGAGAATGATGAGAAAGAAGGGATGGAGGCCTGCTTATCTCAAATTCAAAAGGTAAATATCCAAATGGAGAATATGAGTTGGTTGAATGAACATTATAAGATTTTACATGAGTTTGCCCAAGTGTGCAGCAAGACGTTAAATGAAGAAGTTCTTCTAAAAAAGGCATTTGAAATGGTGTCGCAAGTAATGCCAACAGATTCTTTCTTCATTGCATTATACGATGAAAGTGATCCACTTATCCATTTTATTTTCATGGTGGAAAACGGAATTTTCTATCCGAATGACTATATAAAATTAGGAAATAACTTTACATCAAAAGCAATACAAACAAAGGAAATCGTTCATCCTCAAAAATTGAAACAGGATCAAACGGATGCAACATTTGGTGTGACAGATTCAAAGTCGGGCATTTTTGTACCTGTTATTATTGATGATCATGTGAAAGCGGTCATATCTGCGCAAAGTGTGTCAGACTTTGCATATAGAAAAGAGCACGAAGAGTTACTTCAGATTATTGGGAATCAAGTAATAAACTCCATAGAGACAGCTAGACTATATGAGAAAATTTATTTAATGTCTCAAACGGATGAGCTAACTGGCTTGAAAAATCACCGAGCTTTTCATAATGACTTGTCCAAGTTAATTAGTAGCGGGAGCAAAAAAATCACGCTAATTATGATTGATTCAGACCGATTAAAAAAAGTAAATGACACGTTCGGTCATGACATTGGGGATTTATATTTAAAGGTATTAGCAGATGGAATTAAGAGCATTTGCGATGAACATATTATTGGCTACCGTTATGCTGGGGATGAATTTATGATTATTCTCCATTCTCCTTCAAGTGAAACTAGCGAGGGAATTCATCAAAAATTGGTGAATTATTTAAAAACTCATCCAATTATAATTGATGATAATGAAATTACGGTTAGGATTAGCTCTGGTGTTGCTGTATACCCCGAAAATGGTTCAACAGTTGACTCTCTAAAGAGAGCAGCTGACCAGGCGCAATACAGAGCTAAGAATTTAGGCGGAAGCCGATTAATTAATGCTTAAAAAGAAAGAGGTGTCTGACGAAACGGTCGACACCTCTTTGCTATAAGTAGTGAATCTTCTTAGTTAGAGTTCAGTTTCCCAATCAGTATAAACACCAGTTCCGCCACAACCAGGACATTCTACTATATTTGTATAGTAAGCGTATTCTGTTCCAGGATAGATTGGAAATCCTCTTCCATAGCATTCTGGACATTTGTTATCTGATTTCATTCGGGAGACATGCTTTTCATATCTTGTCGCCCTCCACTCATTAAATGTGTTAAGGATGCCCATATTCATCACCTCTAGCTTTTTTTTCTTATTTTTAATCGAAGGAGCTGCTTTTATACATAAGATGTTTTAATTTTCATTTATAAGGGAAAAGTGTATGATAAAATAGAAAGAGGAAGAAATGTAAACATTGTGGAAATGAGAAATATTATGTAATATTAGAACTACTTAAAAAAAGGGGATTCATAATATGAAAATGCTAGGCATTTCTGGAACGATTTTAGGGGCTAAGACGGCGATATTAGTGGAAGCTGTCTTAAAAAGAGCAAAAGAAAAAAATCCCGAAATAGAAATCGAACTGCTTGATTTAAGAGATTACCAAATAGAATTTTGTGATGGTAGAAATCCTGAATTATATAATGAGGATACGAAGAAGATGATCCAAAAGATTACAGATGCGGAACTTTATTTAGTTGGTTTTCCGATTTTCAACGGCTCATTTCCAGCACCATTGAAAAATATTTTCGATATTGTCCATCCAGCAGTTTTTCGTCATAAGGTGATGGGGTTTGTTGCAAATGGTGGGACGTATCAACATTATCTTGTTGTTGAAAATCAAGTGAAGCCAATTGCAGGTTATTTACGTTCATTTGTAGCACCAAGCTATGTGTATGCAAATGGCGCTCATTTCAATGAGGCGAATGAAATTGTAGATGAGGACGTATTAGCGCGTATTGAAGCATTGGCTGATGAGTTAGTCATCATGCAAAAAGGATTGACCATCAAAAAGTCCGAATAATGGTTATGGAGTACGATAATTGGTCATTATACAGATATAGCAGTATAATAATATTTAGATATTTTATCTGTAGAAACACAAATGGATAGCTATTGCTATCTTTTTTTAGTGGTTTCAACTAAATTTATGTAAAAGGGGTCTTTTTCGTGGAAATCCTTAACCAGTTGTTGAATACATATGCCTCCTTTTTTGATTGGGGAATGTGGGTAAATGTTTTATCTGATCCAGTATCATGGGGGTATATCGGTACATTGGTGATTTTGGAAGGATTGCTTTCTGCTGATAATGCACTTGTATTGGCTGTCATGGTTAAACATTTGCCAAAAAAACAACAGAAAAGGGCATTAACGTACGGATTATTTGGTGCTTACTTCTTCCGTTTTATTTTTATTGGTCTAGGAATGTTATTAATTAAATTCTGGTGGATAAAAATATTAGGTGCAGCATATCTTGCATGGCTTGTTATTAAACATTTTTGGAAAGGGGAAGAAGAAGGCGAAGCGAACGGAATGAAAAAGGACAGTTGGCTCATTCGGACATTTGGTGTGTTCTGGGCAACCGTTATTTCGGTTGAAATCATGGATTTAGCATTTTCAGTTGATAGTATTTTAGCTGCATTTGCTGTGTCTGAACAGGTGTGGATTTTATTAATTGGAGGAATGTTAGGGATCCTAATGATGCGAACCGTTGCAAAAGGGTTTCTTGTTCTTATTGAAAAAATTCCTGAATTAGAAAATACAGCTTTCATTCTTATTGCGATTATAGCAATAAAAATGTTCTTAAGCGTAATTGGTATTGAGATTGATCATCTCCTATTTTTCAGTATAATTATTGTGGCTTTTGCTGTTACTTTTCTTATTCATTTCTTGAAAAAGAACCGTGATGGACAAGATAAAATGGCTTAAAATGATCAATACAGTATTCTTTTTGTATAAAAATTAAGGGAAAACCTTTCATTGATTGAACTTCCCCTTATTGACAGCTGTTCACTAGTAGTGAATAGCTTCTTATATTTGCACTCTAAAACGAGGAGCTTTACAATAATAATAGTAGATAAAAGGAGGAAACAAGGTGAGTGAAACAACCGATTTACATAATGAGGCAATTGAAATATTAAAAGCAACAAGTCGTACATTCTTTATTCCTATCAGCCTTTTAACATCGGGATTAAAAGAAGCGGTTGCCTCAGCTTACTTATGTATGCGAGCGATTGACGAGATAGAAGATCATGAGGAGCTTCCATCTATTGTCAAAAGTGACCTTTTACAAGCTGTCAGCCAAATGTTGCGAACGCCAACGACTGAGCATAATTTTAATGAATTATTTAATCCTTATCATTCGAAATTGCCAGAGGTGACCTTGAGACTTTCAGATTGGGTAGCTATTTGTCCATTGCCGATTAGAAATAAGATGCTAGAGGCTACGGCTGTAATGGCAGAGGGAATGGCGAATTGGGTAACAAAAGATTGGATTATTAATGATGAAAAGGATCTGGATGATTATACTTATTATGTTGCTGGATTAGTTGGCGTTATGCTAACTGATATATGGGAATGGTATGATGGGACGAATACGGACAAAGAACTTGCCATTGCTTTTGGGCGTGGCTTGCAATCGGTTAATATTCTTCGGAATCATACAGAGGATGCAGAAAGAGGCGTTAGCTTTTATCCTAATGGATGGGGTTTCAAGGATATGCTTGCATATGCTAGACGAAATCTTGCCTTGGCAGATGAATACATAAAGGGAATTAAAACAGAAACGATCCTTCATTTCTGCCAAATTCCATTGGCACTTGCACATGGTACACTAAATGCGTTAACAGATGGCAAGGAAAAGATGAGCAGATCAGAGGTAACTGAAACGGTTAGCCGAGTTGTCGGGAAATGAAGATATGTAGAACGTATAACCACGGTGGATGGTTATGCGTTTTATTTTTAGCTTATTAATATCTGGCTAATTTTAGACAAGAGAATGAAATAGAAAAAGGAGGATTTTTATGACTTATTGCAAAAAACTCACTTACTTGTAATTAGGTTTGTCATAATGCAGCAAAATGAGGTTATCATGGAATTCTCTCTTTCTATTAAATAAGATGTATTGTCCTTAATCGAATAACGAGCAAAAGAAAAATAAGCGGAGATTTTCCGGTTAAATGCAGAATGAAGCTCATTTTTGTGAAAATTAGCGGAAATTTTCCGCTTATTCAATGTAAAATCCTCTATTTTTGAATTTTTCGCGCTAATAGGCGGAATTATTCCGTCTATTTAAGCTATTTCTATTAATAATTACAATATAAGCGGAGTTTTTCCGTCTATTTATCAGCACGGATGCTCAACCTAATTCCCAATCGATAAGTGTGGATCAACATCTAACCATCTCTTACTTAATTAATGATTATAATTAATTACACAAGTTATAACAATAAAAAGAAGCAAGCGGATGTTTATACTAATTCGCTTGCTTCTTTTTATATTACTACCTCTGCATCAAATTAATTGACAAGTCCTACCATTCTTTTGGTTCATAATTTAATTCATTAAATAATTTGGTTTTTTCCTTTTTTGTTAGATCACGCCATTGGCCAACAGGGAGATTGCCTAAGTGGATATTCATGATTCGTATACGTTGCAAACGATAGACTTCATATCCCAGTTCGGCACACATCCGGCGAATTTGTCGATTCAAGCCCTGTGTCAAGATGATTTGGAAATCAAATTTAGAAAGTTGTCTAACTTCACAAGGAAGTGTTTTTGTCCCAAGAATTTTAACACCCTCTGACATTTGCTTCAAGAATTCAGGTGTGATCGGCTTATCCACTGAAACGATGTATTCTTTCTCATGCCTATGCTCAGCTCGTAAAATTTCATTGACAATATCGCCATCATTCGTTAGAAGAATAAGGCCATCTGAATCTTTATCTAATCTGCCAATATTAAAGATTCTCAAAGGATGATTGACGAGATCAACAATATTGCCCTTCACTTTTTTTTCGGTTGTGCTCGTAATGCCAACAGGTTTATTTAAAGCAATGTAGACATAGTTCATTGCCAAACGAATCGGATTTCCGCTAACTAGAACATCATCTCCTGGTTCGACTTGGCTGCCTACTTTAGCAACTTTTCCATTAATTGTTACTCGGCCTTCACTTATTAACCGATCTGCCCCACGTCTAGAAGCATGACCAGACTCACTAATATATTTATTAATCCTCATGTTTACCAATCCTTAAGAAATGTATATTTTCTAAAGAATACATGACAAACACAATCTTTTCAAGAAAGAATATTTTAATACATAAGAAACCCAATGGGCAAAAATGATTTCTAGTTCGTTTTTATTTTATTCTTTGCACGGGTTGTTGCTATTTTACCCATCATTGGCAGAGAGTGATTTTCGCTCTAATCAATTGTAGTATCGCCTTATTTTTAGGCGAATTATTATGAGCTCTTTATTTTTAAAACAGGTTGAGTGTCAAGCTGTTCAGATGAAATCGCTTTCTTTTTATTCACTAAATGAAGTGCTAATCCTGTAAAAACAAATCCGCCAACAAAGTTTCCTATTGTTACAGGGATTTGATTCCATAACCACCAATCAGAAAAACTGATATCTGCACCCATTAGCATGGCTGTTGGAATAACAAACATATTTACGACTGCGTGCTCGAACCCATGGGCGAAAAATAAAAAGACAGGCAGCCACATAGCAGCAATTTTTCCGATAGTTGAGCTTGAGACGAATGCCATGAAGGCACCGAGGGTAACCATCCAATTACAAAGAATCGCTTTCGTTACCGCTAAAATAATCCCTTCTCCACCAAGTGCTTTATATGTAAGAGTCTTTCCTTCAGCAACAGAGATCATCTTCTCTATGATCGGTCCTTCTGTTATATGTCCGACCTTTGTAGCTGAAATATAGAATAATATCCCATAAAGTAGGGAGCCTAAAAGATTTCCTATAAATGCCCAAAAGAAATTATAACCAATATTTTTACTAGTTGTTAGCCCTCTTAACCTTGCGAGTGGAAGCATGGCAAAATTACCAGTAACAAGTTCCAATCCTAATAAGAGAATAAGGACAAAACCAATTGGAAAGACAAATGCACCAACAATATTAAGATTTGTTTCTGTCGCGGCAGTATACGCAAGTGTTGTGGCAAACCCTAAGAAGGAACCTGAAAGGATCCCTTTTATTAAAATATCTTTCACACTTAAAGTAGATTTGTAAGCACCAGCCTGTGCAACATCCTCTACTAATTGAGCTGGTTTAATATAATCCAATATAATACCTCCATTTATCCTTCATCGTAGGTTGTTATCGAGCGATCATTGAAAAGCACTAACTAATGAAATAGAATGTACGAATTTTCAATTCTTGAAAGTTGCCCAATATGTAACGAGATCCTAACTTTTTTCTATTGCTAATTGAATTTTCAATCGAGTCTAGCCAATATATATATTAATGAGTATGTTTTACACATTTCAAGCATTATTTACAAAATTATACATTTAATTATAGATATGGTAATTAACATTTAAATAGTGATTGCGGTGAAAAGATAGAAGTTATAGTTGCTTTTCTTTCGCATAAAAGCTATGGTTTGATAGGTAGAAAGAGATAATAGAGGCAAAGGAAGGGAATATTTGCATGATTCATGGATATATTTATACGTTTACATATAGAAAGGAAGAAGCATCGCTTTTTCAAATGGAGATGCGTTCATTATTTAATTCAGTGAATACATCCATTATTTTAAAAAGCAATGAAGATGTTAATCCGAGCCGCAGTCCATTTATTAAGGAGCGGATTGATATAATGTTTGAAGGGGACGATCTAGAAGAAATAATCGTTCAAGCAGAACAAATGAATCTGCATGATTCAACTTTTAAGGTTCGTTTTGTGAAATATAAAGATGTAAAGATTGGATATGATGAGCGTCTTGCAATCGAAAGAAAAGTAGGCTGGTCTATTAATGGAGAGGCAGATGTTCGAAACCCTGATCAAGTTTTTGGAATTGTGCTGTTAAATGATCGTTGGTACTTTGGAAAGTATGAAAAAAATGAAGCAGAATGGTTAAAGCATATGAAGAAACCACATACATTTTCGACTGCGCTGAGCACCCGCGTCGCCCGAGCAGTAGCTAATATTGCTGTTCCACATCCAGAAGGAGTACGAGTCATCGATCCATGCTGCGGGATTGGAACTGTATTAGTTGAAGCGCTATCGATGGGAATTGATATTACGGGTCGAGATATTAATTCGAGAGTTGTATATGGTTCAAGAAAGAATATTGCTTATTTTGGGTTTGAAGCGGAGGTCACGCTTGGTCCGATCTCGGATATTACGGAGAAGTATGATGTTACTATTATTGATTTACCGTACAATTTATATACACATGTCACACTTGATGAGCAGTTTGACATTATTAAACATGCCCGTCGGATTTCGAAAAAGGCAGTATTCATTACAATTGAAACGATTGATGATATGCTTGAAGAGGCGGGATTTGAAATCCAAGATCGCTGTGAGGCAAGAAAGGCGAATTTTAGTAGGCAGATACTTAGCTGTATTTAGTGGGATTTCTTTAGAAACAGATCAAATGCAATTAGACAAATTATGTTGGAGTATTTCATTGTCATCTAAGAAAAAAATCCTTGGCAAAATGCACAAGGATTCATGAAATATTTTCTTCAATGGGAGTAAGGGCGCCCTTCTTTAACCAATATTGAAAGCTTTCCAGTGGGAATACACCTCTGCAATCTGGATTGTTCATTTGGATAATCACACTTGATGCTGTTACTTCAATTATTTTTAAAGATTGGGACTGGCTAATATTTGGAATAAAGCTATTATTCATTTCATATTCTGCATTATTCGTAATTTTAATCATTTTTACCACACCTTTATAGTTAATTAGCTTTAGCTTTCCTATTATACTTATTTTTTATCCATATAATGGAACCCTCTTGCCCACTCAATTAATTCGGTAGCAATTAGTGGCTTAGCAAAATAATATCCTTGGAGTTGTAAAGGATAGCCTGTTGATGCAAGAAAGCTAACTTGCTCCTTCGTTTCAACCCCTTCAATAACAATTGTTAAGTTTAATGAGTGACCAAGTGCAATAATGGATTCAAGGATGGCAGAATCCTTTTCTGAGCTTGGAACCTCATCAACGAATGATTTATCAATTTTTAGTGTGGAAATAGGCATTTTTCGTAAATTCGACAAGGAGGAAATTCCTGTACCGAAGTCATCAAGTGCAACAGAAAATCCAATTTCCTTGTAAGTGCTAATTGCACGTATCGTTGAGTTGATCGATGACATTACACTTGTTTCCGTTATTTCTAATTCAATATCTGAGGGCTCGATATTATTTTTAGTTAATGCTTTTTTTAATACTTTTCTCAATCGATGTGAAGTTAAATACTCACCAGGAATATTTATGGCTACTTGAAAATGGTGGATAGCCTCCTCACGCCACTCACCAATTTGTTTACATACTGTTTTAATGATCCAATCCGTTAAATCACTAATTCGTTGGTTTTTTTCTAAAATAGGGATAAAATCTGCTGGTGAAAGAAAGCCATACTCTGGATGATTCCATCGAATAAGTGCTTCTAAGCCAACTATCTTTTTACTTTCCACATCGATTTTCGGTTGATAGACAAGGTAGAATTCATTCTTTTCCATGGATGGATTCATGCTATTTAAAATATCTTGTTCAAATGAATACGTATGCACTGATTTATCAAATCGTATAATCTCATGTTGAAACTGAATGGAGGGACTTGATAGGACAGAAAGTATATCTGAATATAATTTCTTCGGATTTTCTTGGTCAGTGACGCTTGTTATTGCACAAACTGTTTCTAAATTTATTGAATGATTATTAATCACGATTGGCTCTTTAAATTTCTGAGCAATTGATTCCATTGCAGCCAGTAATTCATCGAAGCGATTTTCTCCTTGCACGAGGAGGGCATATCGATTTCCTTCTAATTGATATAGCTCTGACATCGGTAATTTTAATGTAGACAAGCTATCCACGACGTAACGAATCACCTGGTCACCTAAGTAAAAACCATATTCCGTATTGATTTTCTCTAGGTGATGTATATGCCAAACAGCAATACTTCGGTTTATTTTCACTCCTTTATTAAGCATACGCTCATAACTACGCCTATTAGGAAGTTTTGTTAGTAAATCAAAGTAACTAACCTTAAAATCTACATAGCGATCGACAAGAGTAGACAAGAGCAAGATGCTTAATAAAAAAATAATTCCTAAGGATACACTTGAAATTAAAAATGTCGTATCCATCTTATGTTCAGGTATAAGAATATGATGGATCGGTATATAAAAAGAAGTACCTAACATGCCAATATAATGCATACTTGATATTGCTAGACCAATCAAAATGGAGACAAAAACCTTTGCAAGCTGATTTTTCATGTAGTTTAAACTGCGAGAAAAAATAATTAATGCAATGATTGAGACAAGGATGGCAATAATAATAGATATGGAAAAATACAGTGGATTGTATGTGAAAATTGCATCCATCTTCATAGAGGACATACCAATATAATGCATCGTACTAATTCCAACGCCCAAAGCAATCCCAGCTATTGAAAGACTCAATATAGATCCCTTCGATTGTTTGATGATGTAAAAGGCAAAAAAGGATGCTGCTACTGAAGGAATAATTGAAAGGAATGTTAGGAAATAATCATAATGCATTTGAACTGGCAAGGAAAGGGCTGACATGCCAACAAAGTGCATGGTCCAAATGCCAAATCCCAATGCTAACGATGCTAAGAAAAGCCAAATATTGCGATGGAAAAAGCTATTTTGATACATCCGTTCATTCATTGAAAGTGCAGTAAATGAAGCTAGACTAGCAATGAGTAACGATAAAATCACTAAAGGAATTGAATAATCTCCGTTCAATTCATAATAATAATCAAGTGATGGTGGTGAAAACAAGATCAAGACCTCTTTCTAACTAATTTGTAAATATTTTGAGTATACTCACTGATTGTAGTTCGATTGCACTATAAGGTCAATGGAAATATTGTAAAAAGATTATTCGAAAAAGACAGATAAGGGAGTGCAAGTTTATGACAGAAGAAAAAGGGAATCATGTGAAAAAAGCAAATACGGGAGATATGATTCAGATCAAAAATGGAGCAGAAAAAGGGAGGAAGGGACGAGTATTAATTTTGCGTGAAAACTCTGTCATTGTTGAAATTGGCGTAAATAAAAAAACAGAGGAACCAATAAAAACGGTAGTCAATCATAAAAATTATAAATTACTTTGAGGAAACTGAGAATAATCCCCCTGGTAGGGATTATTCTCATAGTTTAAATAGTTATGTACTTTCTAACTAGAAAGCTGTCTAATGGTTTAATTAGTTGGGCATATTTTGATGCACTTGTTCGATTGGAATTGCAAGACCTGTTTGATCTTTGATGGAGAGAGCATAAACAACACCAACGACTTCCCCGTGCCCATTAATAACAGGGCTTCCACTATTTCCTTTAAAGATCGGCGCAGAAATTCTAAGTACACCGTTCAAATTAGAGCCTTCTATTATATTTCCTTCATTGACAATTTGATGATGTAGAAGTGGATTACCGATCACATAAATCGGATCATCTATTTGCCATTCTGCATTTTTGCTTAACGTGAGATAGGGCAGATTATTACCTTGGATAGTTAAAAATGCAAGATCCAGATCGGGATTCGAATGTATAATGTTTCCATTGAATATCTCACCATTTGGAAAGGTTATTGTAATTGGGTTCATATTATCGATAACATGGTGATTTGTGATAATTAAGCCCTCTTCCGAAATATTAAAACCTGTTCCTTTTGAGTGTTGATCTTGGATAGTAACGACAGCTTCTTTATATGCTTGAATCTCTTCTAATTCTGAAAGCTCAGCTGATTTTTGTAAAAATTTAATTGAAGACATATTAAAGAGTTGTGGCCATATTTGTATGACACTGACAAGCAGAGCAAAAGCAATCCCAATAGAAATCAGCTTTTTAAAGAAAGACCTTCGTTTTTTTTGACGATCCCTCAACCAATCATCTTCTTCGTTTGGTAGAAAGTCCTCCATAGGTGGCTCATCAAAATGAACTTCATTCTCATCTCTTTCATTATAGTCCATGCAAATTGTCCCCCCCAATTAACCTTATCTCTACTATACTATCTGAACCTTCAGATTGCTATTTCTGAAATTAGCATGGTTGTTAATAGTAGTAGAGTATGTCAATATATTAATTAATGATTAAAATCCTATAACATATAGGATACAAGCTTCACATACATAGAGCATAACGAATGGAAATAGTAGGAGGTATTATTATAATGGGGAACATACCTAATTGTCCAAAATGTAATTCAGAATATACTTATGAAGATGGGAATCTGTATATTTGTCCTGAATGTGGGCATGAATGGAATCCGCAAGTAGAAAGTCAAATGAATGATGAGAAAAAAGTAGTGAAGGATGCAAATGGAAATACGTTAAATGATGGAGACACGATTACAATTATTAAGGACCTGAAAGTGAAAGGAAGTTCGTCCACTTTAAAAATAGGAACAAAGGTAAAAAATATTCGTTTAGTGGACGGGGACCATGATATTGATTGTAAAATTGAAGGTTTCGGTGCGATGAAATTAAAATCAGAATTTGTGAAGAAAGTATAGGGAATAGAGGCTGATCATATTTGATCAGTCTTTTTTTTATATATTTAGAAAAACAGAAATCTTAACTTTAGTTGTTGCAATTATTGTTTTAAGTATCAGTTTACTAATGCGTTCGTGAAAAGTTGGATGGGTCTATAATGGTCCTTTTTCTTTTTTCATGAGCATAGATTTTTGTTTCTTGAACTTAATTGGTTACTATAGTATTAAAAAAAGAAGGGAAAATTGAAATGACAAATATACAAATACCTGTGTCTGTGTTAAATCTTGCTCCTATAAGAAAAGGCTTTGACCAAAAAGAAGCAATTGATTCAATGGTTGATTTAGCACAAGCAACTGAAAAAATGGGTTATACACGCTACTGGATTGCTGAACATCACAATACACCATCATTAGTTAGTTCAGCCACTTCTATTTTAATAAAACATGCTTTAGAGCATACAGAAAAAATCCGCGTCGGCTCAGGAGGAATTATGCTTCCAAATCATTCCCCTTTAGTAGTTGCTGAACAATTTGGTACAATGGCAACGATCTATCCAGATCGTCTCGATTTAGGGCTAGGGCGTGCACCAGGAACAGATATGATGACCGCAAATGCTCTTAGAAGATCGAAGAATGACTCGGTTTATACATTTCCTGATGATGTGAAAGCTTTGCTGACGTATTTTGGCCCGGAACATACACAAGGATATGTAAGGGCATATCCAGGAGTTGATTCAAATATTCCTATTTATATTCTTGGTTCATCAACGGATTCAGCCTTTTTAGCAGCAAAATTAGGCTTGCCATATGTATTCGCATCCCATTTTGCTCCACAACAGATGGATGAAGCGATTAGAATTTATCGGGAGCGATTCCAACCATCAGATTACTTAGAAGCACCATATATGATGGTCTGTTTAAATGTGATTGCTGCTGAAAGTGATGAAGAGGCAAAGATAGAATCTACAACAATGCAGCAATTCTTTCTAAATGTTGTGCGTGGTTCACGTATGCCATTGCTTCCACCAGTTAATAATATGGATCAAGTATGGAATCAACAAGAAAAAGAGATGTCCACATCCATGTCGCGATTAACTTTACTTGGAAGCAAAGATTCGATACGGGATCAGTTAACAAAATTTCAGGAGCAATATCAAGTTGATGAAATTATGGCAGTAACATATATGTACGATCCTGCTAAACAAAAACGTTCATATGAAATTCTAAAGGAAGTTGTAGATGGAAAGTAATAGTAGAAGGGGCAGTCATCATTGACTGCCTCTTTTAATATGAACGTTAAAGGCGATTAAAGTATTTTTATTGGTAATATCCATAACATTTTATTTTTACGAATCAAAATTAGATAGGGAGGATACATTAGTAAAAGATTAATAATGCCCATTTATTTAAGGGATTTGCTTTCAATAAAATATCTCGAAATATCAACAAAAAGGGGAATGATACGTATGAATGAATGGTTAAAAAGTTTAAAAACAGGAACGCCACAAGAAGGATACGAACTAGCGATTTTATTAGCAAGAAAAGGCGTAGCCTATACACAACCAGCTGAAGACATTCGAAAAAAACTACGAACAGAGTACGATGAAAATGCAGATAGTCTTACACTTGCCTCACAAGTGATTGCGATTCATTTCCAAACAGTTGCAGCTGCAAATAATTATTGGAAATAAAATAATATATCCTGGTTATTAGAGATAATGAAGATTGGCTTATTCTGAGTATTGTAATAGTCATACTATATAAGAAATTACAGTTTATGTCCTTTACACTAATAAATAATAGAAGACTAAGAGTTTCGCTGAGGAATGAAGGATTCTTTCCTTCATTCCTTTTCAAATGTATCTATCTGCTGTTGATAGCTATGGGTCGATTTTGAACTTTGGGATAACAGCTCCTCTGGTGTGTGATTTAGTCGGTCATATGCTTGGTTTGTCAAATAGATCACCTGATTTTTACTATGTTCATTTTTTTTCATCGATCTCATCCTTTCAATAAATCTTCCTCTACTAAATATGTCTCATATGATCTTTTCTATACCTTTTATGTGTAATCAATGGTGTTCTCTCCCAAATTCCTAAAGCATTAAAAGGGGTGTCAGGCGCTATTTTTGTTTATAATAGTAAAAGGAATGATTCCCATGAATATAATTACTTAAATCCGTAAGATAATAAATGGCAATGACTTAGGTGCAATAAGACGAATTTTGAAAGGAGATACA
Source organism: Cytobacillus eiseniae (assembly GCF_017874625.1). Classification (GTDB taxonomy): domain Bacteria; phylum Bacillota; class Bacilli; order Bacillales; family Cytobacillaceae; genus Cytobacillus; species Cytobacillus eiseniae. The sequence continues at coordinate 178,730 of NZ_JAGIKZ010000001.1, forward strand.
ATGAATAAAAAAGGAACAGGTTGGAATCTTGACAATAGTTATTTAAAACTTCCAAAATCATTTTTCTCCCGCATGAGTCCAAATCCTGTACGTGAGCCGAAACTTGTGATTCTTAATCGTTCTTTAGCAGCCTCACTAGGGTTTGATATAGAGGAGCTTCAATCAAAAGAAAATATTATGATATTTGCTGGGAATGCGCTTCCGGATGGTTCGTCTTCACTTGCTCAAGCATATGCAGGTCATCAATTTGGGCATTTTACGATGTTAGGTGATGGTCGAGCCATGCTAATTGGGGAGCAAATAACACCGCAAGAAGAACGTTTAGATATTCAACTCAAGGGTTCTGGCAGAACGACCTATTCACGTGGGGGAGATGGACGTGCAGCACTAGGACCAATGCTGCGTGAGTATATAATCAGTGAAGCCATGTATGGCCTGGAAATCCCGACTACACGTAGTTTAGCAGTCGTGACATCTGGTGAGTCCATTGCTCGTGAAACCTATTTACCAGGTGCGATTTTGACGAGAGTGGCTGCAAGCCATATCCGAGTAGGAACATTTCAATATGCCTCCAAAATGAGTACGCCAGAAGATCTAAAGATTCTTGCTGATTATACGATAAGACGGCATTATCCAGCAATTGAAACAGATACGAATCGTTATTTGTCATTTCTTCTGGAGGTGATAAAATGCCAGGCGAAGTTGATTGCTAAATGGCAATTAGTTGGCTTTATTCATGGAGTAATGAACACAGATAACATGACGATTAGTGGGGAAACGATTGATTATGGCCCTTGTGCCTTTATGGATACGTATAATCCTGCAACTGTCTTTAGTTCTATCGATAGGAGCGGACGCTATGCTTATGGCAATCAACCATATATTGCCTCATGGAATCTTGCTCGTTTTGCCGAAACGCTCTTGCCTTTATTGCATGAAAATGAGGAACAAGCACTTGAGATGGCCCAGCATGCGATGGCTGATTTTTCTAAATTATATCAATCGGATTGGCTTCTAGGGATGCGAGCAAAGTTAGGGCTATTTAATGAAGAAGAGCAAGATGAAATACTTGTGAAGGATCTTCTTGCGCTCATGGAGAAATATCAGGCAGACTTTACGAATACGTTTCGTTTCATAACATTAGATAGAATCGAGGATACGATCTTATCGAGCAAAAATGATTTTAAACATTGGTATGAAAGATGGCAAGCAAGACGTGGAAGGCAGCAGGAGACAGAAGATGCCTCAAGACAACTTATGAGGAAATCGAACCCAGCAGTCATCCCACGCAATCATTTAGTAGAAGAGGCACTTGATGCAGCAGTTAACAAAGGAGACTATCATGTGATGGATCAACTGCTTAACGTGCTTTCCAATCCATATGACTATTCAGAGAAAATGGAGAAATACTGTGAGACTCCTGTGCCGACAAGCCAACCGTATCGAACATTTTGTGGGACATGATCAATCAATTTAATTCTTATCCAGGATGCTTCTTGAAGCATTCTTCTTTTTGAAATTAATTTCGCCTGGGTCCAATTGTCATTTAGTAAGTAGAAATAATTTAATATATTAATCGAAATCATTGAAATAGGTGGGAGATCATATGGAAATCGGAATTAGTACATTTGTGGAAACGACTCCTGATGTGAATACTGGAGAGGTGATTAGCCATGCCCAGCGAATTCGCGATGTAGTAGAGGAAATTGTTTTAGCTGATGAGGTAGGGTTGGATGTGTTTGGAGTAGGAGAACATCATCGAATAGATTATGCAGCATCATCCCCAGCGATTATTCTAGCAGCTGCAGCATCAAGAACAAAGAAGATTAGACTTACTAGTGCGGTAACTGTCCTATCATCCGCAGATCCTGTCAGAGTGTTTCAAGATTTTGCAACAGTTGATGCAATCTCGAATGGACGGGCAGAAATCATGGCAGGTCGAGGTTCCTTTATTGAATCATTTCCGTTATTTGGGTATGACTTGAATGATTATAATGAATTATTTAAAGAAAAGTTAGACTTGTTATTAAAGATTGTTGCTTCAGAGAAGGTCACTTGGACAGGGAAGCATCGACCATCAATTGATCAACTTGGTATCTACCCACGTCCTGTTCAGGATCCATTGCCTGTATGGATTGGAAGTGGAGGCAATTCAGAATCAGTCGTGCGTGCAGGTATGTTAGGACTTCCGCTCGTACTAGCAATAATCGGTGGACGCCCGCTACAATTCTCAGCATTAGTAAAATTATATAAAAAAGCCGCAGCACATGCTGGACATGATGTGTCTAAGTTAACTATTGCTTCGCATTCACATGGATTTATTGCTGAGGACATAGAAACAGCAGCAAATAAATTTTTTCCTTCCACCCAATATGTGATGAATAAATTAGGCCGAGAACGTGGATGGGGGCCATACACTCGTTCAACTTTCGATTCTGCCCGCAGCTTAGAAGGAGCCTTATATGTTGGTGACCCTGAAACAGTAGCAGAAAAGATTATTTATTTGAGAAAAAATGTGGGCATCACGCGTTTTATGCTGCATGTCCCAGTTGGCACAATGCCACATCAAGAAGTAATGAGAGCGATTGAACTATTGGGAAAAGAAGTTGCACCTATAGTAAGGGAAGAAATTGCTAGATGGGAAATGGAAGAATAAATGAAATATAGGCATAGACTTAGTAAGTGTAGGATATTTTGAAAAGAGTGATAAATAATGAGTAAGTTTGAATGGAGAAAACAGCTGAAAGAACTCTATTTACCTAAAAATCAACCGACACAAATTGAAGTTCCAGAAATGAAGTTTATTACATTAGATGGTTGTGGAGATCCAAATAGTGAACCATTTAAAGTACATATTGAAATCCTTTATGCTTTGTCATACGCAATAAAAATGATGCCCCAAAAAGGAATAACTCCAGATGGCTATTTTGATTATACCGTTTTTCCTTTGGAAGGACATTGGGATTTAGATGAAGAAGGGAGGGAATTAGACTATTTAAACAAAGATCATTTAGTATATAAGTTAATGATCAGACAACCGAATTTTGTGACAGACGATTTGTTTCAATATGCAGTAAATAGTGTGAAGCAAAAAAAGACAAACCTTCATTTGGATCCTGTTCAATTTGAAACAATAACGGAAGGATTATGTGTTCAAGCAATGCATATTGGAAGTTATGATGATGAACCGAAAACTTTCGAACAGATGGAACATTTTTGTTTGGAAAATAATCTAAAAAGGATCGAAAAAACACATAAAGAAATATATATATCAGATACGAGGAGAACACCGACGGAAAAATTAAAGACTGTTCTGCGATTTAAAGTAGCTGAAGTTTAAAGTATCGTTTTATGCTATAGGATGTTTGGGCAGGGGATTTGGATATCACCTAACAAAATTACATAGATAGTAGATTTGAGATCACCCGAGCTGGTAAATAGACGGAGAAACTCCGCTTATTTCGTATTTATTAATAAAAAAGGCTCAAATAAACGGAGAAATTCCGCCTATTGTCTTGAAAAATTCAAAAATGAGGGATTTTGCATTGAATAAGCGGAAAATCTCCGCTTGTTTCTGCCAAAATGAGCTTAATTCTGCATTTAACCGGAATAATTCCGCTTATTTTGCTTTTGCTCGTTTCGCGATTAAGGACAAGACATCTAATTATAAGAAATGGAGATTTCCGAAAAACTCGTATGGATGCATGACGGTGAATCACATCAAAAGGTTTAAGCAAAGGCGTATTTAGCAAAGTTCATTTGCCTTATCAAATAAAGAAGTGTTAGTTGAACACTCAGGAGCGATCAAGTAAATCGTTTCTTTCAGTTATTATCTAACGGTATGCTTGTTTCCATATCACTTTGAATAATAGTGACATTCTCTATATCTCTCACTTCTTCTTTTTCCATTTGGATGACAAATGTTCTTGGAGTAGCATCAGCAGTACAGGCGCCGTCTTGTTCTGTCAAAGTTACTGTCATTGTTTTGTCATCAGAGTTGAGTTCAATATTGCCTATGTTATAAGGACAACTTCCTGATTCTTGAATGCCAATAAAGAAAGCATCGCTCTCCTTAAAGTCGACATTTACTACTTTATTTTCAAATCCAAATAAATTCCATGTTTCTACAAACTCCTTGTGATGAACTATTTTTCTTACTAAGTATTGAAAAAATGGCGATGTTTTTCTTTCAAACGCGATTTGATGAAAGCTAGTTGGCAAAGTCTTTTCACTTGCAATTATGTTATACTCCAATTGTTTATTTTTTGGATTCATTTTTGAAAATGAATTCTTATCATTTGCATCATTATTGCATCCGATTAAAAGGAAACACACCCCAACTAACGCAAGTATTGCTTTTATTCCTTTCATCGTTTATTCACCACCTTTTCATACATATTAGACGATCAGGGCTTAATAAAGTTTCTTTTAATAAATGAGAACAAGGCAGATTGTGATCATAACAAATTTTTTTGAGGAAAGTCTTATCATGCTATCCGCGTACCTCCTTTGCTTTACACGGAAAAAGAAAATCTAAATAAAGTTAAGAGTATCTTGATATCTACCTTTCATGTAAAATAGGGAATGAACTAACCTAAAAATGATTGTTATTACGCTTGGAGGAAAAATAGTGTCATATAAACTTAAAAAGAATTTCAAAATGTTTGCGCTTCAATCAAATCAAGATCTTGCTGGCGAAATGGCACAGATTTTAGGATGTGAACTTGGTAGATGCACAAGTACACAGTTTAGTGATGGAGAAATTCAAATACATATTGAAGAAAGTGTTAGGGGATGTGAAGTTTTTTTAATACAATCTGCTTCAGACCCCTCAAATGAACATATTATGGAGCTCCTCATTATGATTGATGCATTAAAAAGGGCTTCAGCTAAGATGATTAATATTGTGATGCCATACTTCAGTTATGCCCGACAAGATCGAAAAGCCCGATCTAGGGAACCGATTACGGCTAGGCTTATTGCTAACCTTTTAGAAACTGCTGGAGCAACGAGAATTTTAACGGTAGATTTTCATTCTCCTCAAACACAAGGTTTTTTTGACATACCAGTTGATCATCTAACAGGCATTCCTATTATCGCAGATTATTTTAAGAAAAAAGAGTTAGAGGATCTAGTTATTGTGGCTCCACATAATGGGGGAGTGGTTAGAGCAAGAAAAATCGCCAATTATTTAAATGTTCCTCTAGCACTGATTGACCGTCGGCGTCCAGAGCATGATGAGACAGAAATTATGCATATTATTGGAACAATTGAAGGGAAAAATGTGATTATTGTTGATGATTTAATTGACACAGGAGGAACAATTACGACGGGGGCGCATGCATTAATTGAAAATGGAGCAAAAGCGGTATATGCTTGCTGCACTCATCCAGTTCTATCAGGTCCTGCTATTCGTCGAATCGAGTCATCGGCTATCAAAGAATTAGTCGTAACGAACACCATTAAGTTGTCAGAAGAAAAAAGAATTGGAAAAATAACGGCATTATCAGTTGCACCATTACTAGTTGAAGCAATTGATCGAATTCATAATCAAAAAGCTGTTAGTCCATTATTTGAATAAAGGCTTTACAATAAGTTCGTTTCTTTAAGCTACATACAATTTCTCAGAATACCATTCACCCTAAAGATAATAGCTCAGTTATATGATTTGTATTGCACCGGACATGATGTTTTCTTCATGTCCGGTCTTTTTCATTTCTCCATCTGGATATGATCGATGTTTCATGAATAAATGGCATAAAAGTTGTATCTTGATCCTATATAAGTATAAATCTATTATTTTAGGAGGAATCCGTTCATGATAGGTAAACACAGGATTAAAGAATTAATGGATCTAGATAAGAAACATTTCCTTCATCCGACCTCTCCTATTAAACAGCAGCAGGATCAAGGCCCTTCATTCATTTTTACTGAGGGGAAAGGAATTTATCTCAAAGACATAGAAGGAAATACGGTAATTGATGGAATGTCTTCATTATGGAATGTGAATATTGGACACGGAAATGAGGAATTAGGAAAGTCGGCAATGGAGCAAATGTCAAAGCTTGCTTTTTCCTCATGTTTTGCCACCTTTAGCAATGAGCCAGCCATTCGGTTAGCAGCAAAGCTGGCTCAAGTGTCACCAGGTGATTTAAGTGCGACATTTTTTACATCTGGTGGTTCTGAGGCGAATGATACTGCGTATAAATTAGCTCGCCACTATTGGATATTAAGAGGGCAACCTAATCGCAAGAAGATTATTTCACGTACGAAATCGTATCATGGTGTTGCGATGGGATCAACAAATGCAACAGGTTTGAAGCCTTTTCGAGATTTTACAAACTCCTTTGATCCAGATTTTTGCTATGCGGATCATTTTTCAACAGAGGATTTACGCCGAGTGATTGAAGCAGAAGGACCAGAAACGATTGCAGCCTTTATTGCTGAACCAATCCAAGGAGCAGGAGGACTTCATATCGCTCCTGAAGACTACTTTAAAGAAGTAAGACGTATTTGTGACGAGTATGGCCTGTTATTTATTACAGATGAAGTGATTACCGGTTTTGGAAGAACAGGGAAATACTTTGGAATGGAACATTATCATGTTGCGCCAGATATGATGTGTTTTGCAAAGGGAGTAACGAGCGGGTATGCACAATTAGGCGGTGTGATGCTTTCGGAAAAAATTCATCAGGATTTTATGGAGCTTTCGACTGGCACCCTTTTGCATGGGTATACGTATAGTGGACACCCGATGGCTTGTGCAGTGGCATTGAAGAATATAGAATTAATTGAGCAGGAAGGGTTAATTGAAAACGCAGAGAAAATGGGAATAGAGCTACTTACAGGCTTGAAAAGAATACAAGGAGAACGAAGAATAGTAGGCAAAGTGAAAGGTCTTGGATTAATGGCTGGATTGGAATTGTTAAAGGATTGTCAGACGAAAAAGACATTTGAAAATCCTGTCTCGCCACTAATTGTTGCAGAAGCAGCGAAACGAGGACTTATTTGCCGATCTGTCGTGTTCGATGGGCAAGACGTAGTCGTATTTGCTCCGCCTCTCATTATTAAAAAGGAAGAGATAGACAAACTGATTGATATTATCAATGAATCGATTGCAGCTGTTGAAGAAGCCATTGTTAAATAGTCATTGATTGTTTTTTTCTTAATAAAGTTAAGTTTGAAAGGAGAGATTCACATATGAAAAAAAACTTATTCATAAACGGAGAATGGGTGGAAGCTAGTCAATATAACGCCCTCCATTCTCCATATAGTGAAAAAATGATTGCGGAAATCCCGGCAGCAACCATTGAAGAAGTGGAGAAGGGAATAGAAGCTGCCTATCATGCAAGAAGAATAATGGCCGCAATGCCAAGTCATCAACGAGCTTCAATCTTAGAAAAAGTGGCCTCGCTTTTAGATGAACGGATAGATGAAGCAGCAGAGATTATTGCTAATGAGGCAGCTAAGCCAATTACGGCAGCACGAGCTGAAGTTCAAAGAACGATACAAACATATAAATTTGCTGCAGAGGAGGCAAAACGGATTCATGGAGAAACGATCCCGCTTGATGCGGCTCCAGGTGGAGAAGGGCGAATGGGCTATACTGTACGTGTGCCTATTGGGGTAATTGGAGCGATCACACCTTTTAACTTTCCGATGAATTTAGTCGCTCATAAGATAGGTCCAGCAATTGCTTCTGGAAACTCTGTTATCCTGAAACCTGCGGGACAGACCCCGTTATCTGCTTTATTTATTGCTGAATTATTTCAAGAAGCACAATTGCCTGCGGGTGCGTTAAATGTGATAACTGGAAGCGGCTCACTCATTGGTGAAAAGCTGGTAACGGATGAACGGGTACAAAAGATCTCTTTTACTGGAAGTCCTGCTGTAGGTATTGGGATCCGAAATAAGGCAGGCTTAAAGCGTGTAACATTGGAGTTAGGCTCAAATGCAGCAGTGATTATTGATAAGGATACACCGATTGATACAATCATTTCACGCTGTGTAGCAGGGGCATTCGGCTTTCAAGGTCAAGTTTGCATTTCCTTGCAGCGCATTTATGTGCATGAACAACAATATGATTCATTTGTGGATCAATTTGTTTCTGCGACGAAGGAGCTTACTGTTGGTGATCCACTAGATCCAAAAACAGATGTATCAGCACTAATTACACGAAAGGATATCACCCGAACACTTGAATGGATTGAGGAAGCGAAGCAGAATGGAGCGGAAATTATGATCGGAGGAGAAGCGGAAGGGAATATTTTACTGCCGACTGTTATTGTTGGTGCGGAACCGACAATGAAGGTTTCTTGCCAGGAAGTATTTGCTCCGATTGTATTGATTAATAAAGTAAAAACAATTGAAGTAGCGATAGAGCATGTGAATGATTCACGTTATGGACTGCAAGCGGGCATTTATACAGATAATATTCATACGGCTTTAACTGCAGCAGAGAAGCTTCATGTGGGCGGGGTGTTAATCAATGACATTCCTACATTCCGAGTTGATCATATGCCATATGGGGGTGTAAAGGAAAGTGGAGTAGGCAAGGAAGGCATAAAGTATGCAATAGAAGAAATGACAGACTTGAAGCTAGTCATCTTTAATAAGAATAAATAAATTGAAGGACTGCAGGATCTTTATTTGTAAGATTCTACAGTCCTTTTTTATAAAAACACCTCAATTTACGTGCTAGAAAATAATCAGTGCAACAATTGTTGATACAATTAAGCCAAGGATCACAGGTAAGAAGCTTTTCCGAACGAGCTCCATAACAGGTACCTTTGCAAAGCCTGCAACAGCAACAAGAGATGACCAAGCTATTAATGTCCCGCCCCCAATCCATACAGAGCCCATTTGACCGATAGCGGATAGTGTGGCTACATCGACTCCAACACTATCCCCCAATGCACCTGATAAGGATCCTACTAACGGCAGACCTGAAAAGCCTGAACCATCAAGACCAGTTATTGCTCCTATTAATAAAATGCCAAATCCCGCAATAACCGTACTTTCTGGAATGAATTGCTGTCCTGCAACGACTAATTCAAATAGAAAGGATGGAGCAATGTCTGTACCTATATTTAAAATTTTTGCGGATAATTCTCCACTTCCAATAAAGAAAAATCCAGCAATCGGGATGACGGGCCCCATTGCTTTAAAGGCAAAGACAAATCCTTTAACGAGATGATCACTCACATGATTAAGCGATTCTCGAGCATTTCGAAAAATCGCTGCAGCAATAAGGAGGATGGCTGATGCGCCTCCAATTAAAGCGGCACCTGTTCCTCCCTCAATCGAGGGAATGACATTAGAAAACTTAGCGAGCACCATATAGATGATAATGATCAAAAACGTGAGTGGGACGAGTATTGCAAACAGGAAGCTGTATTTGCTTTTCTTTTGTTGCTCATACTCCTCTTCCTGTAGTTGTGTACTAGTTAGCGTATTATTTTCCCATGCAATTAAATGTTTATCGGAAGGTTTCAATATATGTTTTTTTATCATCAAATAGGCAATAACGATCGCAACAACCCCAGTAATAATAGACAAAACAAATGCTCTGTCTGCAACTGGAGCTACATCAATTCCGGCAGCTGTTGCAGTTAATGTCGGGGCAATTTGGATCACATAGTCTGAGGATAGTGCCATCCCTTGCCCAGCGAGAGAAATGGCAATAGCCGCACCAATTGGTGGGAGTCCTGATCGAATAGCCACTGGAATAAGCAAAGCTCCAACTAAAGGCACAGCTGGTGTTGGCCAAAAGAATAAAGAGATCGCATACGTAACAAAAATAATCACCCAAAACGAAATATGGCCATTTTTCATCACCTGCTGAAAAGGGGTAATCATTTGTTGATCAGACCCTAAAGTTTTCAAGGAATGGAGCAATGCGGTCATGATGGTTATAATAAGGAAAATATTGAATAACTCACCTGCTGCAACTAAACTAGCATTGAAAATAGTTTGTAATCCAGCGATAAATGATCCAGTATAAATCCACCCTACTAAAAAAGTGACGATGATGGAAGGAACAACAACATTTTGCCGAAAGAGCATTGTTAGAATGATGATGCATGTTCCAATCAAGTACATCCAATGAGCAGCTGTTAACTCCATAGAATACAACTCCTTTCATGAAAAGATAATTTGATAAATGATTTTAAAGTAAAGTATGTTGAAATATGGGCTTTGGTGAAAATAAAAAATGGGTGAGTTATGGATAGAAAAAAGTTGCTTTTCATTCCAAGTGAAAAACAACTTTTTTACAATTTCATAAATTCATTGTGATTTCATCAGTGTAAATTTGACATTAATGCTATAATTAATTAGCTTTTAATAGTAAGTCAAAATTAAGGAGGTATTGCATAAAATATGTTTTTAAGAAATAAAGCTTTCTCATTTCTCTTTCTAGCTCTAGTTGTTGTCTTTATGATGGCTGGATGTGGTTCCACGCCAGAAGAACAGCCATCAGAAAATACTGGAGATTCATCTAATCAATCAAATACAAATTCAGATTACTCATCAGATGTTGAAGAAAATCCAATTGTAACTATAACAATGGACAATGATGAGGTAATTACGCTTGAATTGTATCCGAAGACTGCACCAAATACAGTTGCAAACTACATATCTTTAATAGAAAATGGTTTTTATGATGGCTTAATCTTCCATCGAGTGATTCCCGGCTTTATGATTCAGGGTGGGGACCCGTCTGGTAATGGCACGGGTGGTCCAGGATATGCTATTTTTGGCGAATTTACAGATAATGGGTTTGAAAACCCCTTAAAGCATGAGCGTGGCGTCTTATCAATGGCCCGGACAGGTGACCCAAATTCAGCTGGCTCACAATTTTTCATTATGGTAGAGGATTCTGCTAATCTTGATGGTCAATATGCTGCTTTTGGCAAAGTACTAGAGGGTATGGAAGTCGTTGATCGAATTGTTGCTACAGAAAGAAATGGGGCAGACTTGCCACTAGAAGAGCAGCGAATGAAAACTGTAAAAGTTGACACAAAAGGGTTTGACTATCCTGATCCAACTAAACAATAAGAACTAAGGGAAATGGATTAACAATTTGTTAATCCATTTTTTTGTACATGTCTAGGGAACTATAAATCGCACGTTGTGTATAACTTCATGAGTAGTTTAGTCTACATCCAGCTTCGGCGCCTATCGCCTATCAAACTTCAGTACTACTCCCTCCGATAAGTCAAGCACGGTATCGCTCATGCTCACCGTGTTTCCTTTATCGAAAGTACCAATCCTTCCAGTTTGTACGGCGATGATCAAGTCGCCTGTGTTTTTGTTCATAAATTAAGTGAAAGTTTGATGGGAATCACAGAAAAATAATGAGTGAAGTCATATAATTGACTGTACGTCAAAAATTTCCTCAAGCAAATGGATAGGAAGGAAAAGGTAAATAAATAATGCAAGACAAGAATACATATGTTCCTTCAAGATTTAATGTTTTATCTCAAACAGATGACCATGGATTAGTCTTATATAATAGTTATAATGGGGCAATTTGTTATTTTACTGATACAGAGAAGGAAGAGGTCATCGCTTCATTAAAAAGATCAGGTGTTGAAAATCTATCAACTGAGATAAAAAAGGAATTATTTGAGAATGGATTTTTAATTTCTAATCGTATAGATGAAAATAGAAGAGCACAATTTCTCCACCAATCATTGCATCGGACCGATGTGATGCATTTAGTGCTGCTTCCAACAGAAGCATGCAATTTTCGATGTACATATTGCTATGAATCATTTCCACGCGGAAAAATGAATGTTGAGACGAAAAGTGGGTTGAAAGCGTTAGTAAAAGAAAAAGCTGCGACTCTTGCAAATTTAAATATAAGTTGGTTTGGGGGAGAGCCACTATTGGCATTGGATGTGATAGAAGAGCTTTCAACCTCATTTTTAACAACTGCAAGTAATCAAAAGCTGCAGTATTCAGCAGATCTTGTAACGAATGGATATTATTTAACAAAGGATGTTTTTCTAAAATTGTTATCCTGGGAAATTCGTCAATTGATGATTACCATCGATGGGATAGGCGAAGTGCATGACAGCCGCAGGCATCTTGCTGGTGGCGGAAAAACATTTGATAAAATTATCGAAAATCTCAAGGCTGTGAAAGAGGTTCCGGGTGAATTTAACATAACGATACGAGTGAATTTTGATGAAAGCAATTTACAAGAAACATCTAAGCTTATCGAGTTTCTAGCGGATGAATTTGCCGAAGATAAGCGATTTGGTGTCTTTTTCAGACCTGTAGGCAGATGGGGCGGTGAAAATGATGATGAACTGCCTGTATGCAGTCAAATTACGTCTAATAGAAAAATTTGGGAGTTTTCAGATGAGGCCCTAACAAAAGGGATGAGTATGAGCCCGATGATTTCTGATTCACTTATGCCAACAGCATCAGTATGTTATGCAGCAAAACCACATTCTTTAGTTGTTGGTGCAAATGGGCAGCTTTATAAGTGCACAATCTCGATGGATGAGGAAGTTAATCAAGTAGGAAAATTATTTGAGAATGGCAGCTTAATGCTTGATTATGACAAAATGGCAGCTTGGACGACATCTGGAGAAGAAACAGATTCTGTCTGTCAATCATGCTTTTACCGTCCTGTTTGTCAGGGAAACCATTGCCCATTGTACAGAATGAGAACAGGTGAAAGGCCATGTCCATTTGAAAAAAGAAAGATTAAAAAAGTATTAAATCTTATTTGGAAAAACAGTCTACATTAATATTCCCTCACTTTACATTTGAAGGGGGTGAAAGTATGCGTGTACTACGTCCTGGAACAACTCCAGTTAACACAACAAGCACAGGTAAAGTGATTAAATCTGTACCAGGTAATTTAAAATAAGTTGTAGGCCCTGCCCACATTTGCTGTTGCAAAATAGGGCAGGGCAATTTTATTTTTGTTCAGATTCATTTATCTATGATTGAATTATAACGATTTCGTGAAATATAGGGAATTTTCCTATTTCCGGAAAATATGAGAGTATACTAGTATGTATAAATGGAAGGAGTTGTTTCTAATGATTTTTTCTCATATTTTAGTCCCTTTTGATGGTTCAGAGTTATCATTAAAATCTTTAAATAAGGCAATTGAGTTTGCAAAACTAAATGAGACAATTAAGATTTCTGTTCTTCACGTTATTACATTTCCTGTAAAAAGAGGACCGGAATCTCTCTATTCACAAGTAAAAGGGATGATTGTCGAATATGGAAATGAAACGATTGAAAAAGCCTCTGTAATACTGGCAGACATTCCAAATCAATTTGAAGTTTTTGTAAAAGAAGGTTCAGCCCAGCATACAATATTACAGCAGGCAAAAGAATTGAATTGTGATTTAATTATTATGGGTAGCCGAGGATTAAGCGGGTTTAAAGAATTTCTTGGCAGTGTCAGTCACTCAATTTCTCAGCATTCTACAATTCCAGTATTGCTTATTAAATAATTGTCTTTTTCAGTAACAAATGTATATACTGAGTTTGATCCAAAGGAAGAAAATGATAAGAACAAGTTATTAAAGAGACGAATTCGCATAAGAGTTCGTCTCTTAATCTATACTGATCTGTTAGGTTTGTATACACGACTTTTAATAAGTGGCCAATAGCTACTAGAGGTGTTTGGATGGTGCCTAATCATTGTTTTGTTTTTAATTAAATAAACCTTTTTAAATCATAATGATTATCGCTATTTGAGCATATTTTTCACGATGGCTTTAATTTGTTCAGAGATAAGCGAAACTCCTTTAATACTTAGAAGTTTGATAAACTTCATCCTTATCTATTTAAACGCTTTACTTTCTGTAATATTCTAATAATGGTAGGTTTTTATGTTAAAAAATATTGTATGATTGGAAAAATTGATTATCTTCTTCAACGATTCATAAGGTATAGAGATTGGTGCAAGAAAATAATTCGAAAAATTTAAATTACTTTAATGCGGCAATCGAATTATTATAAAAGGGAGTGTTTTTATGTGGTGGTTTATGATAGTAACATTGGGAATTATATTATTTGCCTTTTTGATTGATTTCAGAAGGAAGAAAAGAAGAAATGATAAGCATACCAAGACTGTTAATCCTAGTATAAAAAAAGGGGAGGGTAGTAATTGGAATAGTGGTGATGGTCCTGCAGGATTCTAAATGTTACAACTTCATTTTTAAGTTAGCTAAGTGGAAATTATTTAATATGTGCATCCACTACTTGAACTAATAGTAGTTTTGAATACTATGTTCAACAAATAATAGAAGGAGGTTAAAATGAAAAAAATAATTATTGTATTGTTAATAGGTTTATGTTTAATTTCAGGATGCACTAATAAAGCTTTAGAACCTGTTAATGAAGAAAAAGTACAATTAACTAGCGAGATTGTAGAATTAAAGAAACTTATATCTGTAAAAGATGTGGAGATAAATAAGCTAAAAAAGGTAAATATAGATGCGAATACTAAATTAGGGGAATTAAGAGAAAGTCTAGATTTGGTAAGACTTTCATCCATCGCCAGATTAGATGATTATAATGGCACCTTTGATGATTTGGTAAAAGTTTATAGATTAAATTCTGATTATGATATTAAAGATGATTGGTATGTGATCAATGATGACTATTTCCAAATGGGATTATTAGAATATGAAAATGCTAAGAAAGTAGATTTTTATAGCTTAAGATTGGAATCAGACGAAGGTCCAACATTATTGTTTAGTGATACAAACCATAAAGATGGATGGACATATACGAATGAAAATATTAAAGAGATTATAAATAAGCAGAAGCCACCTTCTAATGGTTTTTCATTTGAGCCATTTTTTATAATTTATACAGAAGTTACGCTCGAGGATGGAAGTAGGATAAGTACATCAAAACTTCCGATATATAATAAGTGAATTATTTCGTATTCTTCTAAATTTACGGTGGTTCGCTTATCCAAAGCGAACTTATTTTTTTATAGGAAGATGGAAATGTATGCGAATATTATTAATGGATTTAAAAATGCGGTGCTTAAATTTACAAAATAGGATTTTTGAAAAATATAATGTAAAGGAGATTAGTTATGATAGGTTGGCTTAATCTTGGTAGTCTAGTACTTGGAGTAAGTGCCTGGGTTCTTCCCGCTATTAATATATTTAGATATGAAAAACAGTCCAAGAACTGGATCACTCTTACTATTATGAGTGTCAGCTTCTGTACTATTTCATTGTTTTTCCAAATTTGGAGTTTCTACGAACGTGTAAAGATAGAGGATTGGTCTGCCCTTATGGATACAGTCAGTATAATCGTTTCTATTCCAGCGGTCCTTCTCATAGGTACAATCCTATTAAATGCAATTACATTTTTTGTGTATCGTAATCGGACATGATAAATAGAATGCAAATTATTGGGGTAAGTTAGGAAGCAACTACTTAAAGTGAAATCTAGGAAATGGAAAAGGGACAGTAAATTATAAAGGCACTTTTCTTCGTTTTAGTTTTATTTCCCCCGATCAACCAGCCCTTCAATTTAAACCCACTACGTTTACTTTACGAAAAGAATAAGTATCCTCCTTCTTTTTTTTGAATAATACAAGATCTTTCTTACATAGTGTTTTTAGAGGAACTCATTTCTAGACAATGGTTGAATGTGAACGAGTTGTTTTTGAAGGGAGTTGGTTTGAATGTATAGAAATAAAAATAAAGGGATAATCCTATTATTATGTGCAATTCTGATCATATTCCTAGTTGTAAGTGCATTCCGAAATATATCTGTATATGTTGTGTATAGTTCAGGGATTGGGACATTCATTATTATTGGTTTACTCATCATGGCAATTATATTCGTGTATTTAAAGGGACTTTAAGTAAACTGTTCATTTTTGTTATTCATACATTTTCTCTTTAGCTATTTTAAATAATGAATCCATTTGTTTTTTAAATCATAAATAAAGTGGTAATCTTAATATACACACATACAGCATTTAAATCACAGTATGATTGTTAGTAAAGGGGTTGGATAGAAGTGCAAAGTCAAGATGAAAAAGCAACATTTGCAGGTGGCTGCTTTTGGTGCATGGTCTCGCCATTTGATGAGCAGCCAGGAATTAAAGAAGTGATATCAGGCTATACAGGTGGGCATACTGAAAATCCTACCTATGAGGAAGTTTGTTCGGACACAACGGGTCATTATGAAGCTGTTCAAATTACCTTTGATCCAACAATCTATCCATATGAGAAGTTACTTGGACTTTTTTGGCAGCAAATTGATCCTACTGATGCTGGTGGACAATTCAATGACCGTGGTCTTTCTTATCGGACTGCGATTTTTTACCATAATGAACAACAAAAAGAACAAGCCGAAGCTTCAAAAGAGAAGTTAATCGCAAGCGGACGTTTTCAAAAGCCGATTGTAACAGAAATCCTCCCGGCTTCCGCATTTTATCGCGCGGAGGAAAAACATCAACATTATTATAAAAAGAATGCATTCCACTACAATCTTTATAAAGAGGGGTCTGGACGCGCGCCATTCCTTCGTGAAAATTGGAAAAAAACAAAAAGTGATGAGCAATTACGCAAGGAATTAACAGAAATTCAATATGAGGTAACAAGAAATAATGCAACAGAGCCACCGTTCCGGAATGAATTTTGGAATCATGTGGAAGAAGGGATCTATGTAGACATTATCTCTGGAGAACCATTGTTTAGTTCAAAGGATAAATATGATGCTGGCTGTGGCTGGCCAAGCTTTACAAAGTCATTGCGAAAATCAGAAATAGAAGAAAAGTTGGATATGACACATGGCATGCGACGCATTGAAGTTCGTTCCAAAACATCTGACTCACATTTAGGCCATGTGTTTGATGATGGTCCTGGTCCATATTATAATCGTTATTGTATTAATTCAGCTGCTCTAAGGTTTGTGCCAAAAAGCAAACTAGAAGAAGAAGGTTACGGGGAATATATGAGTTTATTTGAAAGTAAATAGATAAGAGAGTATTGGATAAGCCCTTGTCCCCTTATATTTGAATGGGGTCAAGGGCTTATCTTAGTGTGAAAAATCGATAAATGAAGATGATAAGGGGCTTAAACTTGCTTGATTAATTTGCGGAGCTTTCTTTCATGCTGAACATTTTTAATCGTGAGATGATCGACATCTTGTTGGGTTTCAATAATTTCTACTTTTAGGGAATCAAGTTTTGTTTCGATACGGCACACTCTTTCATCCATTTGATCAAATTTTTCTTCCATCTGTTCGAGTCTTTGATCCATTTTTTCGAATCGTTGATCTACTCGTGCGAATTTTTCATCCATCCGATTTTCAAGCTGCACCTTCATATCTGTAATTTTATGATCAATATGTTTCGAATGGAGCTCTAGAGCTTTTAGGATCTCTTGAATTCCTGATTGATTCAATTCTTTCACCCCCTCCTACTTGACCTAGTATAACATCTTCGAAAAATAGTAGCTATCTTCCTATTCATTTCTAATTAGGATAAGACTGTTTGTATATAAATATGTGAAAAAAGAAGAAAGATTCAATCATAAAAAATCAACTATCTATTTTTGGGAATAGAATAAAAACTAGCAGTAATGTGACATTGTGTCATAAAAAAGATTGACATATGACACGCTGTCATATAAGATGATTATATAAGATGACACGTTGTCATATTGAGGTGAAGCAAACAATGGATATCGAAAAATTAAAGAAGCTTATCAATGAATTAAAAGCAAAAGGTATAAATGCTTCATTATGTAAAAGACCAGCAATTATTCAAAACCAATGAATAAAACGATGATTGTCATTGGAAGTTGAACACATATAAAGGAGACATATATGGAAGATAAGGCACCTAGCAATTTAACACAATTAAAATTATTTAAAACAGATCTCATTCGTTTCATGATGTCATATAAATTTGCACTAGATGAAATGAATACGAAAATTGATATATTAAAACAAGAATTTCAATATATTCACGATTATAATCCGATTGAACATGTGAAATCGAGGCTGAAATCTCCTGAAAGTATCTTAAGAAAAATAGAAAGAAAAGGATACGAGCTTTCATTGCCGTCTATTAGGGAGAACATTAGAGACATTGCAGCCATTCGCATAACTTGTTCTTTCATTTCTGATATTTATGAAATTAGTCAGATGCTTCAAAATCAAAAGGATATTACCGTTATTGATTGTAAGGATTATATAAAAAATCCAAAGGCGAATGGCTATCAAAGTTTACATCTAATTTTACAAATTCCAATCTTTATGTCCGATCGAGTAGATTATATTAATGTAGAAATTCAAATCCGAACAATCGCGATGGATTTCTGGGCTAGCTTAGAGCATAAAATTTATTACAAATATAATAGTGAAGTTCCACAATCGATCAAAGATGATCTACTGGAAGCAGCAATGACTGCTACACAATTAGATAAAAAAATGGAGAGTATTCATAATGAAATGAATAAAATCAAGGAACAGTTGAATCTTGAAGAGGATTTAAATGAACTATCAATTAACAATGAAAGATTCCGCCTCCCTGCAGACTTTTTATTGCCGATTATGAAAAAAGCGAATTTATAAGATAGGAAGCGAGTAAATTGCCGAAAATTACGTTTTTTAACTTACCTGAAGATAAGAAGGAAACATTAATCCAAGCTGTAAAAAAGGAATTTTCAAGGGTGCCTCTTTATGATGCTTCTATTACAAATATTATTAAAGAGGCAAGTATTTCTCGCGGCAGCTTTTATCAATATTTTGAAGACAAAGAGGATGCTTTTTTCTTTTTATTAAATGAACTGACAAAGGAAAATAAATATATTTTTATCCATTTATTAAGCAGAAATCATGGCAATTTATTCGAAACAATGATTGAATTTTTTCGCATCATCGTTTCTGAAGAAGAAAATTTTAACTTCTTAAAAAATACGTTTCTAAATATGACTCATCGAATTGAAAACACTTTCGCAAGGAGCTTCAGTTCAACAGATAAAAATGAAAACTTTGAAATATTTAGTTCATTAGTTGATAAGTCTAATTTAAATATTTCAAATGATAATGAATTATTTTATATTTTACAAATTATTGCAGCCGTCACATTCCGCAATTTCGTAGATAAATTTGCAAGAGATCTAACAGTTGAAGACGCAATGAATACGTATTTGATAGAAATGAATTTATTGATGAATGGACTTAAAAAATCAAATATTTAGATGGCTTGTAAACTAATTATTATTATATTTACAATAATATTTGTGAAAATAGTTTATTTTAAACCATTTATTGAAGAGGTACGGTTGCTTTAGATCAATCTGTACAATCTGTTAAAAGGGATCCCTCTTAAGTTTTGAAAGAAAAAATGAAATAAATACGCTATTCTAACACAGGAGTTTATCCAAGCGGCAGGCATTATGGTTGTTTGGATAAACTCCTTTTCTGATGCATAGTTTAATAAATGACTATTTTAAGTAAATAGAAGGGACGGCATAAAAGATAAGACATATATGAATAAAAGACAAAAACTTATTTTGTGCGTTTGCTAACAATAGTCATGGTTTCACTAAAAAAAGGTACATATATTGACTTGAAAAAAAGGATATGTTATTAAATAAATGATAGGTATTAGCACTCTTAATATGAGAGTGCTAAAATAGAGAGAAGACCTGAAAGGAGTGCTTTACATGGAAAAGAAAGAATTTCAAGCTGAATCTAAGAGACTATTAGAGATGATGATTAACTCGATTTATTCACAGAAAGAAGTGTTTTTACGTGAGTTGATCTCAAATGCAAGTGATGCAATCGATAAAATTTATTATAAGGCCCTTACAGATGAGCAATTAACGTTTGAAAAGGATAGCTACTACATAAAGGTAGTTCCAGATAAAGAAAGTCGAACATTGAAGATTATCGACACTGGAATTGGAATGACAAAAGAGGAGTTAGAAAATAACCTTGGTGTTATTGCGAAAAGTGGCTCATTAGCTTTTAAGACAGAGAATGAAATCAAAGATGGACACGATATTATTGGTCAATTCGGTGTCGGCTTTTATGCGGCATTCATGGTTGCTGATGTTGTAACTGTAATCAGTAAAGCGCATGGTAGTGATGAAGCTTACAAATGGGAATCTGAAGGTGCAGATGGCTATTCGATTGAAACTGTACGAAAAGATTCGATAGGAACAGAAATTATTTTAAAAATCAAAGAAAATACAGAGGATGACAATTATGATGAGTATTTAGAGCAATATTCAATACAAACGATCATCAAAAAATACTCTGATTTTATTCGCTACCCGATTAAGATGGAAATGAGCAGCAGCCGTCCGAAAGAAGGAAGTGAGAATGAATTTGAAGAATTTGTGGAAGAACAAACAATTAATAGTATGGTGCCAATTTGGCGAAAAAATAAAAATGAACTGACGAATGAGGATTACGATGCATTCTACATGGAAAAGCGCTATGGATTTGATAAGCCATTAAAGCATATACATGTAAGTGTAGACGGAACGATTCGATACAATGCGATTCTATATATCCCAGAAAAGATTCCATTCGATTATTATTCTAAAGAATTTGAAAAGGGATTGGAGCTTTATTCAAATGGCGTGTTAATAATGAATAAATGTGCAGATTTACTTCCTGATTATTTCGGTTTTGTTAAAGGAATGGTCGATTCTGAAGATCTTTCCCTTAACATTTCAAGAGAAATCCTGCAGCATGATCGCCAGTTAAAGTTAATTGCGAAAAATATCAGCAAGAAAATCAAAAGTGAACTGCAAAGCTTATTAAAAAATGATCGCGCAAAATATGATGAATTCTATAAATCCTTCGGTCGCCAATTGAAATTTGGCATATACAATGATTTTGGCAGCAACAAAGAAATGTTGCAGGATTTAATCATGTTCTATTCATCTAAAGAAAAGAAAATGGTCACACTTGATGAATACATTTCAAGAATGACTGAAGAGCAGAAATATATTTATTATGCTTCTGGTGATTCGATTGAAAGAATTGATAAATTGCCACAGACAGAAATGGTCGCTGATAAAGGCTATGAAATCTTATATTTCACAGAGGATATTGATGAATTTGCGATCAAAATGCTGATGACATACAAAGAGAAAGAATTTAAATCTGTATCTAGCGGTGATTTAGGCATTGAAGCAGATGAGAATGAAAAAGAGGATCAAAACGAAGAACATCAGGATTTATTTGCTGCGATGAAAGATACCTTAGCGGGAAAAGTAAAGGATGTTAGGGCTTCAAAAAGATTAAAATCACATCCTGTATGCTTATCAGCAGATGGAGAAGTAACGATTGAAATGGAAAAAGTATTAAATATGATGCCTGATAATCAAAATGTTAAGGCAGATAAAGTGTTAGAAATTAATATGAACCATGATGTATTTAAGTCATTAAAGGAAGCATTTGAACAAGATAAAGTAAAACTAAGCTTATATACGAATCTTCTTTACAATCAAGCACTCCTCATCGAAGGGTTGCCAATTCATGACCCAGTTGAATTTACAAATGATATTTGTAAGGTAATGGTATAATATAAAAGACAGCCCTACTAATTGGTTAAAGTAGGGCTGTTGTATTATCGTTTGGAGGAGCAAAAATAATCTTTCCCAATTAGGTTTTAAATAGCAGAAAACAACTTTGAGTAAAAAATCATAATCCATCAATAACAAGTAAGTGATGAGGAGAATCGGACTTGTTACAAAAATTGAACAAACAACTAGAAAGATTGATGCCTTTCATTACTCCGACAAGTGTTGTAATAGGTGTATTGCTAGCTGGTATTCTTAAAGACTATTCTTTTTTAATTCCTTGGATTTTTGCATTTATGACTTTTTCCGGCAGCCTAAGTTCTAATTTTTCTTCACTGAAACAAACGCTCAATCATCCTTTTGCTTTGGTCGTTGTTTTATTTATTTTACATATTTTGATGCCAGTATGGGCTTGGGGTGTTGGACATATCGTATTTAGTGGGGATTTGTTTACAATTACCGGGTTCATATTAGCGATGGCTATTCCTACAGGGATTTCAAGCTTTATATGGGTATCTATTTATCGGGGGAATCTTTCATTTACACTCGCAATTATATTAATTGATACATTTCTTTCCCCATTTATCGTGCCATTTACTCTATCTATTTTAGTCGGAGAGAATATAGAAATGGATGTATTTAGCATGATGAAAGGTTTACTAGGCATGATTGTAATCCCTTCCCTGTTGGGGATGTTTTTGAACCAATGGACGAAAGGAAAAGTAAAGGAAGAATGGAGTCCGCGTTTGGCCCCATTTTCAAAGATAGGCATGGGTTTTGTTGTAATGTTAAATGGTGCAGTCGTTGCTCCGTATTTGCAAGAAGTTAATATGAAACTAGTGATTATTACGATAACTGTTTTTTTCATTGCTTTTACTGGTTATTTATTTTCATTTTTAATAGGGAAATGGTTTAAATGTGATAGGGAAATGATCATCGCTCTCACCTTTACAGGGGGGATGAGGAATATTAGTGCAGGGGCAGTCATTGCTGTTTCTTACTTTCCACCACAAGTAGCGGTTCCAGTTGTGATAGGCATGCTCTTTCAACAAGTATTGGCTTCTATATATGGAATGTTAATGGAACGCCATTTTAATCGAACGAATACGGGTAACGAGAAGCAAGCCATGTAAGCAAATGTAATAAAAAAGGAAGTGGACTTGTTTGAAAAAACAACGAATTTATTTTATTTTATTTTTTGTCATGATTGCTTGGGGATTTAATGTGACGGCTACTAAAGTGTTAGTGGAGAATTTCATGCCTGTAACAATGACAGCTCTTCGGATATTCGTTTCAGGGATGAGCGTATTTTTCATTTTGTTTATCATGAAAAAGGTGCGACTGCTTACAAAGAAAGAATTCATATACGTATTTTTTGGTGGGTTATTTAATGTCGTTGCCCATCAGTATTATTTATCGACAGGACTTACACAAACCACTGCAACGAATGGGGGACTTATTCTTGGCCTCGGCCCGCTTTTAACCGCTATTTTATCTGTCATTTTTTTAGGAAGTGTTTTAACGAGTGTACGGGTGGCTGGGATTGTGATGGGGATTGCCGGAGTTTCTATCATTGTGTTTCAAGGAAGCGGTGGCATTGATGGTGTTTCAGTAGGGGATGTGTATATCTTCATTTCTATCCTTGCTCAAGCAGCAAGTTTTATCCTTATTAAAAAGGTTTCTGAGACATTGGATCCTCGGTTAATGACAGGATATATGCTTATTATGGGAGCAGTTATCCTCTTTTTTATTAGTCTATTTAAAGAGCCTGAAGGGATCGCAAGTATGGCTAATGATTCGGTCGGTTTATGGGTCGTTTTCTTTGCATCTGCTATTATTGCGACAGCTATCGGTCACATGCTCTATAATGGTGCAATTGGCAAGGTTGGAGCAGCAGAAGCTTCAATGTTTCTAAATCTGAATCCTTTTTTTGCTCTCGTTGGAGCGGCTATTTTTTTAGGAGAAAATATTGAGGTTGTACACATACTTGGGTTTATACTTATTTTGTTCGGAGTTGTTCTAGGGTCAGGTGCATTTGAGGAAATCTATCGCAAAGTAAAAAGGAAACAGAATATGCCAATTGCTAAATAGGGGGAAAATCCGGTGAAATCAAACTGTAGAAAAATAAGAGGCCATGGGGTAATCGTTGGCTCTCTAAAATCAGGTGAGAAAAATTGTATCACAGATGTTGAGGGAGTAAAGGTTGGTCATGTGACATTAGATGAGCCTTTAGAGGGAGGGGAGCGTGCATGTACAGGTGTGACAGCCATTCTTCCTCATGGAGGAAATATATTCAAAGAAAAAGTTGTCGCTGCAAGCTATGTAATCAATGGGTTTGGGAAAACAACAGGTCTAGTACAAGTAAATGAATTAGGCTTGCTTGAATCACCTATTATGTTAACAAATACATTTGCGGTGCCAGCTGTTACACAAGGTGCACTAGAATATATGCTTCAGAACAATCCTGAAATAGGAGACTCAACAGGGACGATTAATCTTGTAGTTGGTGAGTGCAATGATAGTCAATTAAATTCAATCAGGGAATTTCCAGTGAAGTCAGCTCATGCAATTGAAGCGATTCAACAGGCAACTGCGAATGTATCGCTCGAAGGAGCAGTTGGAGCAGGGAAAGGGATGGTCTGTTTCGGTTATAAAGGTGGGATCGGGTCAGCTTCAAGAGTGATTTCCGAGAATATGCATACTTTTACAATTGGCTGTTTAGTGTTAAGCAATTTTGGTGGAAAAATTGAATTTCCGTTTGATAAATATCCTGCGATTCAAACGAAAGTACAGGGAGTCAATGAGACACCTGACGGATCGATTATTATCGTTCTTGCAACAGATGCACCAGTTAGTGACAGACAATTATTACGTATGGCAAAGCGCTGTGGCATTGGTCTTGGCCGGACAGGAAGTCATTTTAGCCATGGGAGCGGGGACATCGTCATCGCTTTCTCTACAGCTCACAAAATTCCTCATAATAGTGAGGATCCTACTTTTACACATACGTACATGAGAGAGGATCACCCGTTAATGAATCAATTATTTGCTGGTGCGGCGGAAGCAACAGAAGAAGCGATTTTGAATTCTTTATCACAAGCTGTGACAACAATTGGGAGAAGGGGCCATATTGTTGAATCAATGTTCTCTTAAATTAGGAAAATGTTTTATTATTTATCATAATAATATTATGTAAACAGATAGTTTGCAGAGTGAAAGAGGATATAAGATTACTTATAAAAATATTGAACGATGTAAGTTGGACTATTATGTATTTTTGACTAAAGTAGTGCCAGTCCTATAGCATGATATATAAGGAACTGGCACATTAACTATCCAATTTTATTTAATCTCTAGTAAAGCAACTTCCTGATACGCTTTAAAAAATGAGCTGCAAAATTCATCCCACTCCATAGCAGCATTAATTGACTCATCATTTACCTCACCAAGGATTGGCCTTTGCAATAAATCTTCTAGTTTCATAGAGAAAGATTGAATCACTTCTTTCGACGCACCGTCTAATATTTCGGCAACAAAGTCTGCAGGTGCATACCAATCTGTCACTTTTTGAATATCACGATAGATTTGTGTTAGCAGAAGATTTCTTGGTCCTTCCCATTGCTCATTTACTACGACATCTCTGAAAATACGTGGCAGAGAGGAGAATTCCTCCATCACGCCATGTCCAGCGAAAATAGACATCGCCTCACGTAAAATATCTGCTCCTTCATTCGTAGCGCATATTTTTTGCAAGAGAACAAGTTCTCTTAAATTGAATAATTGTTTTCTAAGCTCAAGTGGTTTTTCAGATGCAATCCCGGGGTTTAGTGGCTGTTCTAGGCTTAGGAAAAGATCATAGATTTTAAAGGCACCAGCAGCTGTCCGCTTTGCAGCTTGATCAATTTTCTTTAATTTGCTTGCAGAAAGTGGATATTCATTCACTTTTTTACCAAAAACTTTTCGGAAATCTGCATACAAATGTGCTTCTCTAGAAGCACGTAACATAAATGCTGCGCATGCAATGCCGATTTCAAGACGTGACAGTGTTAAAACGATGCCAACTGCAACGGCAATGCCCTTATTTGCAGGACCGATTGGATAGGCTAGTGCACCGTCATATTCAATTTCTGCTGTCGGTAATTCAGCTGTGCCAAGCTTCCATTTGATGCGGTTAATGATATAGCCATTTCGCTTTTCTTTTTCTTTATCACCCGGGAGCCATGCTGGAACGATAAAAGTGGATACTTTATCTGATCCTGCTATTTTTGCTGTTACGACAGCATAATCAGCATGTGCTGCAGAGCAGAAAAATTTATTGCCATAAAGTCGATAGTTTTTGCCGTCAGGAATGGCCTCTAACATATTTGCCGGAAGATCTGAACCGCCTTGAATTTCTGACATGAACTGAGCCCCAATCGCAAAGTTCCCACTCAGTCCTTCTTTTGTATGGTTTAAGATTTCCTCTAGCTCTGGGATATCAGTAGAGGGAAATTGATCCAACAATGCGACAAGACCATGTGTGCAAGTTAATGGACATGTGACGCTTGCTTCGCCAAGTTGATGAATAATCATCCGTTTTGTAAAGCTTTCCCAAGGGTGTATCTTGCTAGAAAATAGTCCTTCACTAAAGACTGCCTGTTCAAGTTGATGTGCTTCATGTGGGCGAACAATACGATCGATGCGATGATTGAATGCATCAAAATGAAGCATATATGGACGTACTTCTGGACGGGCAATTGTTTCTGCTAAACGATTCCATTTTGATGAGACAAGTGGAGAAAGGGAAAGAACTTTTTCATTTACAGTTTCAAAATCGTTACGTGTAAAATACTTGACTGCTTTTTGTAAAAATAGATCATCTTTATACCAATCTAGTTGATCACGCTTCGAAACAAATTCATCAAATGTGTAAGGGTTTTTGCCTTTTTTCTCAATTTCTTGTGAAAGGATCGTCATTTTATCACTCCTGTTTTCTTTTTGATTGACAAGTTATAATATTCAGATTTATTATATAATTAAGTAAACGTTAACGTCAACTAGGGGGATTTTCATATGAAGACTGAACAACTTTTTTCAATTAGTGAATTAGCAGCAATGTTTGATATTAGTTCAAGAACGATTCGTTATTATGAGGAAGTCGGCTTGCTATCTTCTGAAAGCAGGGAGAGTTTAACGAAGCAGCGGACCTATACGAATCATGAGCGAAGGAGATTGAAGTTAATTCTTCGTGGGAAAAAGTTGGGATTTAGTTTGCAAGAAATTAAAGAAATGATTGATCTTTATGAATCGAATCCGGAAGGAGAGGATGAGAAAAATCGAATTATTTCATTTGCAGATCAGAAAATAGACGAGATAGAAGAACAAATTTTGCAGTTGCAATTGTTGAAAGCAGATATTCTAGCACATAAGAAAAAATATTTAGATTCAAAAGATTAAAGGAGTGATGGAGAATGGGAATAACGATACATGGGGTACTTGAACGGAATGCAAGAAAATATCCAAACAAGGAAGCATTTATTACTTCCACAAGACGATTATTTTATAAAGATATGAACCAAATTTCTAATCAAATTGCTAGGTTACTTCAGGAAAAAGGGATAAAAAAGGGAGATCGGGTGGCTATTATGGCGAGAAATAATGAGCATTTCTTCTTTGCTTATTTCTCTCTTATGAAAATTGGAGCCATTCCAATGCCAATAAATATTCGTTTAACTCCATCTGAGCTAGTAGTCATCTTCCAGAACTCCAATGCAGCAGGTGTTTTATATGAATCAGAAGTTCAAGCAACAGTTGATGCAATAGCTGATCTTTATGGATTCGCTCATCAAGTGTCCATTCAAGAAGCAGTAGAAACTTCAGCATCATATAGTGATGAGAATATTAATATCCCTATTCAATCAAGTGAGATTAGTGAAATCTTATTCACTTCAGGAACTACTGGCATTCCAAAGGGGGTTGTTTTCAATCATGATCAGCTGATTGCTTTAGCAACTACGGTTTCAATTGAATTTTCCCTTTCCAATGAAGACAAAATGCTGACCCTCATGCCTTTGACCCATTCTGCACCGATCAATACATTTTTCCTAAGTGGGCTATATTGTGGTGCATCACATGTCATTTCTGAGTTTACACCAAAAAACTTCCTCCAGTTGATTGATCAGGAGAAGCCGACGTTCGCATTTGCAGCACCTGTTGCCTATTTATTAGCATCTAAAGATCCAGAGCTTGCTACATATGATTTATCAAGTATTCGTGCATTCGCCTATGGTGGAGGGCCATTAGCGCTTGCATCGTATGAACGAGTGAAGGAAGCATTTAAGAACGAAAATTTCTATCAAGTATATGGCTTAACGGAAGCGGGTCCTAATGGCATTCTCTTACGCCCGCATGAACATTTAACGAAGGCTGGGAGCATTGGGAAGCACCCGACTGTAAGTATGGAGTTAAGAATTGTTCATGCGAATGGAGAGGAAACAGCTCCACACGAATTCGGTGAGGTTTTATTAAAAGGTGATAGTATGATGCTGGAATATGACCAAAATCCAGAGGAAACGAGTGCAACCATAAAAGATGGCTGGATTTATACAGGCGATATTGCCTATCGAGATGAAGACGGGTATATCTATATTGTTGACCGTAAAAAGGACGTCATTATTTCAGGTGGGGTGAATATTTATCCTAGAGAAATCGAAGAAGTGTTAGCAAAGCATCCTAATATTTTGGAGTCATGTGTAATTGGTGTACCGAATGAGGAATGGGGAGAAACAGTAAAAGCAGTGATTGTGGCGAAAGACGAATTAGACGAAATAGAATTACGAGAATTTGTAAGCCCTTTCTTAGCTGATTATAAAAGACCTCGTCAATACACATTTGTTGAGGAACTTCCTAGAAATGCGAGTGGGAAAATTTTGAAGCAAAAAGTAAAAACGATGGTGTGAAAATGATTGAATAAGTAGTAATAGCCCGCATGGTTGAACATTTATATAGTGATCTGAACTTTTGATCATTAAGAAAATGTGAATCCATGGGGCTTTTTTTTATTGTTTCGCTTGTTAATTTAGTTTTCTCTCTAAACTTACTATGAAGGAATGGAAAATGAATAGTTACCCATTTTTATGTAAAACTTAAATATAGGAATTTATTTATTTCGTACATAGGTGATACTAAGATGAGGATAAGAAGAAACAGCAGTAGAATGAAAAAAATAGAAAATGATAATAAAGAAGATACATCATCATTACAAGATTTGTTACAAGAATTAACAAAATCAAAGGAATTTACCCAGTTTACTTATCCAGGAAGGGACTTCACCCTTTGTTTTGGATATTATGTATCATTAATTAATTTGGAAATTCTGCATCGTGACATATTGCCATATGTGAAAGAATTGACTTCCATTTATGAATTGCCGTATGTTCTTCCGATTGAAGATATTGTGATAACATCAGATTCAAAGGAAATTCAGAACTCCCTATTAAGAGGGAGTATATTTCTATTTGATATAAATAACTTAAGTCAAGTGGGAATAGTTAAAGCTAGTTTAGAACATGTTCGGCAAGTGTCACTTCCAGAGGTGGAATTTAGTGTTGTAGGACCTAAAGAGGCATTTGTAGAATCACTTGATACGAATGTGAATCTTGTTAGAAGAAGACTCCCCATACCTGAGTTAGTAATAAAGGAAATTGAAGTTGGTCAATTATCTAAAACAAGGGTTTCTGTTCTTTATATTGATGGAATTGCTAATAATGAGAATGTGAATACCGTTATTCAGAGAATAAGTGATTTAGAAATCGCTCAGGTGAATGA
Organism: Cytobacillus eiseniae; assembly: GCF_017874625.1. GTDB lineage: Bacteria > Bacillota > Bacilli > Bacillales > Cytobacillaceae > Cytobacillus > Cytobacillus eiseniae. The sequence continues at coordinate 208,096 of NZ_JAGIKZ010000001.1, forward strand.
TAGCTCAACTATTACTCAATTGATTCAAGACAATCAGAACTCACCATTTCCACAATTGATTGATACAGAGCGACCAGATCGAATTGCCTCTGTATTGGGAGAGGGCAAGATAGCAATATTAGTTGATGGTGCGCCACATGGATTAATAGGACCAACAACGTTTTTTGAGTTTTTCTCTGCATTTGAAGACTATTTCTTAAATTGGACGATTGCTTCCTTTTTCCGTTTAGTCCGATTCTTTGCAGTGTTTTTCTCTATTTTAGTCACACCTATTTATGTGGCGGTTCTTACTTATCATTACGAATTAATACCAAAAGATATGCTGGCCACGTTAATTACCTCAAGAAATGCGATTCCATTGCCACCCATTTTGGAAGCAATTATTTTAGAATTAACGATTGAGTTATTGAGAGAAGCGGGAGCAAGATTGCCGACGAAGGTCGGGCAAACAATCGGTATCGTAGGTGGGATTGTTATTGGTACAGCATCTGTAGAAGCGGGATTGACTAGTAATGTGTTATTAATTCTTGTTGCATTAGCTGCATTAGCTTCCTTTACAACACCTGTATATCAAATGGGTAATACGATTCGATTAATACGATTCCCATTTTTATTAATGGCTCATTATATTGGGTTATTAGGTGTCGCACTAAGCTTCTGTTTTTTACTTATTCACTTATTAAGGCTATCTTCATTAGGAAGACCCTTTCTTGAACCCTTTTATCCGCTTAGACTACAGGATTTGACCGATTCTCTTGTACGCTTGCCTTTTTCTAAGCAATCGAAACGGCCAATTCTAGAGCAAACAAATGATACAGTAAAGTTTAATCAATCAAAGGCTGAGAAAAAAAATGATTTATGAAGAAATATAATAGTACAGGAGGGATTGAATTGGAAAAGAAAGAGTTACAAATATCCCCATTTCTTGTGTTCTTTTTAATCCATTCTGTACAAGTAGGGGTAGGTGTACTAGGCTTTCAGCGAGTGATTATGAAGTCTGCCGGTAATGATGCTTGGATGGCTGTAATAGCAGGGGGAATAATGGTTTCAGCCGTTATTTGGTATATGTATTTATTGCTAAATAGGCATCAGAAGAATCTAATTGATATCCACAAAATACTATTTGGAAAATGGATCGGGAATACTTTCAGTTTCATTTGGATTTGTTATTGGTTACTGAGCGGAATTGTTGTTTTGCGTTCGTATATTGAAGTCGTCGAGGTATGGGTTTTTCCGACAATCAATATTTTTATGTTTGCACTCATTTTTATGATTCTTATCTATTATTGTGTTTCTGGGGGATTTCGCATCGTTACTGGACTTAGTTTCTTTGGTGTAGTCATTCCGTTTTATATTTTCTTTACCTTTTTTTTTCCGATTGAGTATGCCCATTTCCAAAACCTCTTACCCGTTTGGAATCATACCATAAAGGAGATGTCGGTAGCTACAAAGGATATGGTATTAGGATATTTAGGTATTTCAACCTTACTAATGTATTATCCTTATATTAAACAGGCAAAAAAGTCACAAAAATGGGCTCAACTTGGTCATCTATTAACCGTCACTATTTATTTAATCATTATTATTATTTCGATCGGCTTTTATAGTGAAGAGCAAATTGCTAAGGAAATATGGGCAACATTATCTTTATGGAAAATAGTTAAAATGCCCTTTGTTGAACGATTTGAGTATATTGGGATTACATCATGGGTGATTATTATCCTTCCTAATATTTGTTTGCCGTTATGGGCTGCAACAAAGGGAATACAGCAAATATTTAATACTAAGCCAAAGAAAATTCTGATTATGTTATTGTTCATTTTATTTTGTGCAATGATTTCTATTCGAGGAAGAGATAATATCAATTTGTTAAATGAGTATATGTCTAAGTTTGGAATCATCCTTCTTTTTACGTATTTGCCATTTATTACAATCATTTCTTTTTTTGTTATGAAAAGAAGGAGGGAAAAGCTTGAGAAGAATTCGTAGTTTGTTGCTTATATTTGTAAGTATTTCTTATTTGCCAGGCTGTATGAATATTAAACAGAGAGTTCTAGATGATATTCAATTAGCGACCGCAGCAAGTTATGAGCATATTGAGGAAGACACATTACAAAATACAGTGGTGTTTCCGAACTTTCAAACAGATAAAACAGTGAAAAATGTAACATTAACAGCAAAAGCTTCATTAAGTAAAGAAATACGAGATAAGCATAGTCTACAATCTGATCGGCCAATTGTCAGTGGGAAGATAGAAGTACTTTTATATGAAAAGAAAACAGCTGAAAAAGGGATAATTAATTTACTAGACACAGTACAGCGTGATCCTTCTGTGGGATTAAATGTATATCTTGTAGTTGCTGAAAGTAATCCTAAGGAATTATTAAGCAAGCAATATGGCAATATTGATACCGGCATGTTCCTTTCTAATCTAATCGAGCAAAATATTGAAACAGGATTGATTCATAAAACAAATATTCATCAGTTCTTATATAAATATTATTCTCAAGGAATTGACCCGATGCTTCCTATGATTAAGCAAAAAGATGGGAAAATTCAACTTCATGCGATTGGACTATTTGATAATGATAAGTTAGTTGATCAAATTGATGAGGGTAAATTCTTTTTTGTAAAGATTCTAGTGGATAGCAAAAGTGAAAATGATTCTTATGAAGTGAAATTTGGTGAAGGTGAGAAAGCATCGATTTTCAATATTAACTCAAAGAGAAAGTTTGATATCCCGAAGCCAATGACAAACTCGGAAATAACGATCACTCTTAAATTAAAATCATCGATTCGTGAATATACAAATGGAAAATTAACGATGGGAAAAATGAAAGAATTAGAGCAGATATTAGAGAAAGATATTAAGAAAAAGTCTGTGGAACTGATCAAAAGGTTTCAAGAAAAGGGAATTGACCCAATTGGAATTGGCAATGCTGTAAAAACGAAGACCCGTCAGTGGGATGAAAAAAAATGGGACGAACTATATCTTTCTATCCCAATAAATGTGAACGTTAGTGTCGATATTTTGGAGTCGGGAATTATCAATTAAATCATATAGTTGACAGAAATAGTCCCTGTGAGATTGAATACTCGCAGGGATACTTGAATTCTGACTTTATTTTATTTTATGCACGCTGTAAACGACGGTTTCTACTTAAAATTCTCAGATACAAAAGAATAGAGAAAAGAACTGATATAGCAGAAGCAGCATAAATCATACTATACCCGAACCAATGAGCAATTTGACCAAAAAGTATCGCACCAATTCCAATCCCCAAATCAAAGAAGGAATAGAAGGTTGCATTTGCCATCCCTCTACGATTCGCAGGTGTTTCTTTCACAGACCAGGCTTGCAAGGCAGGTTGGACTGTCCCAAATCCTAGTCCATAAAGGATTGCTGCGATATAAAGAACAAGGTTACTTGGCAACCATGATAACAGAATCATTGAAATAATAATAAAAATTGTTCCTGGAATGAAAACAGCCTGATGTCCTTTAGTATCATAAATTTTTCCAGCAAATGTTCGACTGACCATTAATGCAAGGGCATAGAGAAGAAAATACCATTCAATTCCTTGAATACCCTTTTGGGCGGAATAAAGCGGAAGAAATGATGCGATCCCACCAAAAGTAATGGTAATAAAAAAGACGAGCATGGAGGGGGGAAGTGCTGTTTTTTCATAAATATCCCATTTCTTTGGCTGTACTGTTTGCTGTTCTACTTTTTTATACCGAATTGTTGATGAAAGAAGAAATGCTGCGAGACCAAGAATAGCGCAGATTAAAAATAACTGCTTAAATGAAACGACACCAACTAAAGCAAGTCCTAATGTTGGGCCAAAGGCGAGTGCAAGGTTTCCAGAGAGACCATAATAGCCCATTCCTTCCCCACGTCTATTGGCAGGTATTAAATCTGTTGCAATGGTTCCTGAGGCAGTCGTTGAGAAACCCCATCCAAATCCTTGAATAATTCTTACCATAAATAAAAAAGCGAGACTAGTAACAAACCCAAAGGAACCAACGGATAGCACAAAAATGCCAAGTCCTGTTAAATAGACGACACGTCTTCCTTTTGATTCAAGTGCATGTCCCGCATATGGACGAAGAAGGAGGGCGGAGAAAGTAAAAATTCCTACAACGATCCCAATCAATTGATCGTTTCCCCCGAGCTCCTCAACAAATAATGGAATGGTTGGTAATGTCATTTGAAACCCAAGAAAAATGAAAAAATTGGATAAACAAATGAGGAAAAAATCCTTTGTCCATATTTTCTCAGATGGATCATGCATTATCTGGTTATTTTTCGATGTAAGCTTGCTCATTCTTTAAATTCCTCCCCATTTACCACTCATATATATTTTTGCAATTATTTAGTGTCACTAAATATATGGTCTATTCTACAAGATATTCCAGTGAATATCTATGAAAAAAAAGTCCTGCTATTTGCCAGGGAGGAATATACTTTATTTCGACAATGATTTTTTCGTTCATTTTAGTACACTAAAAAAAGCACTGACAACAGTCGCTATTGCTAAACCAAGCACTGCAAATGAAGCCATTTTATTTTTTTCTCTCCATAACATAATAGAAAAACCGAACGTATAGAGAAAAAGGATGATTAATAGGGGCACTATAATCAATCGCAATTTAATCCCTCACATCTTTAAGTTTTGGCAAACGACTTTGTCTGCCGAAATGTCCGAATTTTATATCAATGCTAATCTGAACGTCCATCCCTGGATAGGATTTCATCCAATCAAATTTCTCATATTCCGCAATCGTTGCAAATTTTCTTCGGGCATGTAACGACCAGCCAAATGGCTCTGATTTATATTCTTCCTGTGTTTTCTTTATGAATTGATTGAACTTATCGTTAAATCGTTCAATTAAGAATTTTTTTAATTCATTCCTTTTGTCAGCATTCGATGCATAATTTACCATGCTGTGATCGGAAAGAACATCTACTTGTAGAGGAAGATGTACATGAATGGTGGTTGGCTGTTTATTTACATCCATTTTTATTTTAATATTTTTCAGTTGAGTGATTGTTATAGAAATTTTAAAGTCTTTATTAAACGGATCAGGCAAGGTCGTTAAAATATCCGGTGCTTCATCTACTGAGCTTAACAGCCTTGTAATTCTAGTTTCTTCTACTGTTAGTTGATCGATCATTTTCCCTTCCTTAAATAAAGCAGAACCAATAAATTGTGTTTTATTCGTATTCCCATTTACTTTGAGCTGGCCAGCAAAAATATTATCACTCATATCATCGCCAGATGGAGGGTCTACTTTTTCAGTTGTCCCAAATATTGCAAGAAATAGATCTGCGTCAGCCTCTGTGATACGCAAATACTTATGAAGAGATGCATCAGAAATTGTTGCCGTTTCAATTCCTCTTTTAATGATAAAATCAAAATAACGATGGGCTCTCGTCTCTAATTTCGGGCTATTATTAGTAATAAATATGCTGGCATTTTCTTTCGAAACAATCAAATAGGTGTCCCTTTTAAAGTCTTTATCTTTCGTAGCATCATACATCCAACGAATAAAGTTTTTAGTCTTTGCAAGTTTTTCTGAAACAATTAAATATTTGAGTAAATTATAAGATATTTCCTTTGCAATGACTGCATTTGCTTTATTCGTTGAAGAGATAAGATCATTTGTTTCGAATGAAATGATTTCATGTGGAGGTTCATTTGTCGAACCACCCTGTTGTTGCGTGCCAAACTCAGGATTTGCAATTAAGTAGGTAATGACTAAATTTTCATTTTCTCCCTTGTCTAAACCAATAGCAACAACATATGCCTTTTTCTCAATTTCTTTTTTGTCCCAGCACCCACTTAAAGTGGGAAGAAATATAAATACACAGAGAATTTTAATAAAAAGGTTTCGACTTTTCATTGTTCAAATCTCCTTTAAGTTTTGCAATTAACCATAATAATAATGGGAGGATAAGAAAAAAAGGTGTGGCAAAATGAAGTAATTTTTCTCTTAAATTAAAAATAACAAAAGTTGGGCTTTCAGGAATTAATCCGATGAATATAATGAGTGTTGCAAGAGTTGGGAGTAAATATTCGTACTTTTTAATTTTGAAAAGGCTACCAAAGATAATAGCAGTTAAATAGAGATAAAATGTAAACCGAATAAATGACGCAACCAACCAAAATGGATAAAAAAAGGTTTCGATATTTTCTAAAAAGCCAGCTTCAATATAGCGGATTGTTTCATGATAAGGGAAATTCATCAATCTTACCCCGATGTAATCAAATAATAATGTGTAGGCAGCAAGTGCTAATGAAAACTCAATAATAATAAAACTAAATGATATCCATATGCCTTTCTTAAAATCCAATTTACTTTTGACAAATGGAAAAATAAACCCTAGATAAAGAAAGTCTGCAAAAATAGAGGATTTTAGGATACTCCCTTTCAATAATTCCCATTGTCCATTTCCGAGTATAGGAAAAAGAAAATCAAGTTGGCCATGAAAAAAGGTGAGTACAAGTGAAATAATAAATGAAATTTTTATCCAAAATGTCATAGCCCAGGCGACAGATCCAATATGTTCAATGCCTTTCTTTGCCCCGTAAACACAAACAATCATTAATAAAGCATAAATTGCAATAGTAGGTGTTTTTGAAAAATACATTGATGTAATAATATTCGTATAGACTGCTGAATCAACAACAAGTGCAGAAAAAATGATTAACAGGAGAATGAATATCAGAATAAATCCAAAAAATTTCCCCAATAAGTGAAAAATCACTTCAGCTAAATTTTTGTTTTTATATGCACTCAAAATGCGAATAATGAGATAAATAGGAATGAACGTTATTACACCAATAATAATGGGTGCCATCCATGCAGCGCTTGCCATTTCTTTAAATAATAAGGTTGGCGTATCATCACTGAGCTTCGTGCCTGTTGATAAAATGATAATCGCAATGAATTCTCTAATTCCGATCTTTCCTTTTGATTCTTGCATTTACATTCTCCTAATTTTTTTTCATATCCTTAGGTTTCAAGTAGCCAGGCCGAAAGATTTCATTTTTTAGAAGCCTTCTAAATAACGTATCCTTTGATGATGTATATTTAGGAGTCATTGGTGATAAATAGGGTACACCAAATGATTTAAGTGAAACCATATAAAAAAGTCCCATTGTAAAAAATACAGTCATCCCGAAAAAACCAAATAGTCCTGATGCGATAATGAAACAATATCTTGATAAACGAATGGCAAAGTTCATACTTATATCTGGTACTAAGAAAGAACAAACCCCACCAAGTGCAACAACAATAACAACAATAGGACTCACGAGATTTGCTTGAACGGCTGCTTGTCCTAGAATAAGGGCACCAACAATTCCGATCGTTGGTCCAATGGATGAGGGGACACGGAGACCACCTTCACGAATAAGTCCAAACGCTAGTTCCATCAAAAGAACCTCAATAGTTGCGGGTAAGGGAACCTTTTCCCTTGTTGCTGAAATAGCGAGCAATAAATCCGGTGGAATCATTTCAGAATGGAAAGTTGTAATGCCAACATAAATAGCAGATGTAAATAAAGTGATGAAAATAGCAAGCATTCTTAATGCCCGTGTGAAATTCCCATAAATAAATCGTAAGTAATGGTCTTCAGAAATATGAAAGAAAGACCAAAAAGTCGCGGGTAATATTAAACAATCAGGTGAATTATCCATCAGTATGACAATGTATCCATCCTCAACATAGGATGAAGCACGATCAGGTCTTTCTGTATAGAGTATTGTGGGAAATAGGGATAGCTTCCTTTCTTCAATATGCTGTTCTAAAAGGGGAAGATTCTGAATTGAATCCACCTTAAGAGCTTTCACTCGATTTTTTATATTATTGAGTAGCTGCTCATTTGCTAAGTCTTTAATATAGACAAGATAAAGAACATTATGAGTTCTTAAGGAAATAGGCACAGATTCGGCAACTAGATTCTCATTCTTTATTCTTCTCCTTATTAATGAAAGATTAATGGAAGATTCTTCGGTGAATGCTTCCTTTGGCCCCTTTAGAACGATTTCATTTTCAGAAGATGTAACCCCTCTGTTGTGAATATTGGAGACACTAATACTAAGCGCATAATCGAAGCTATCAATAAATAATACAGCGCTCCCTTTGTTGATTTCATCGACTGCATGTTGAATAATCGAAACTTTAGATATAGCTTGGATAGATAGGAGTTCCTCGACTTTACCCGTAGGATTTGAATTGTTCAATAAGGGTTCGAGAACAAATTCATTAACTATTTTCATGTCAGCGATGGTATCAATGAGGATAATGGCTGCCTTTTTATTTAAACTGCGAATGTCAAATGTGCGAAAATTTACATCGTTATTAATCGGAAATGAATAAAGTTCTTTAAAAGTAGAGATTGTTTGTTCAAGGTTTGTATATATTTTTTGAGATTTGATTTCTATTTCTTTCTTATTAGATTTTTCGGGAAAACGAGGTATCTTTTTATTGGATGAATAAATTTTTTTTATTATATTTAGCAACATATTTCCCCCCCCCATTTATAAGTTGCCACTATCTGTAAAAACTTATGTGATAAAAATGGGGTCAATTAATCCTGGAGTTTTGTAAAAATAATGGAGTGAGTGTATTCGTATGAATGTATTTTAGCTTGAAAAGTTATAGATCGAGATTTAAAATTACTTTTTAGGTAGGTTGCCATAATATATGTCATATTTTCGAAAAATAAGGATACTATTTAATTGAAGCTTTCAATACATTGAAAGTGATTAAAAAGGCAGGGAGGAAGTATTTGATGGAGATATCCTTAGGCTTGCTTATATCAGTTGCGATTACGATCTATTTAGTTATCGATGCACCGAAGCACAATAAAAGCCCTGTTCTATGGGGGATACTCGGTTTTTTCCTTGGATTTTTAGGACTAGGAATATATTTAGTCGTTACAGGGAGAAAAGTTTTGGGATGGATTATTATCGCTTTATTTATCGCCTTTATCATTATTATTCTTTTATTTTTTGCCTTTATTATTACTGCGCTTTTTAATTTTGGCTATTAAATAAGCAGCGCGAGAAATGAATTCAAAAAAAGGATTTGCCCAGCTTCTGCTGTGTAAATCCTTTTTTACATTCAAAACGATTAAATTACATATAAGAATACACAAAGAAAATGTGAGAAACTCCCGAACATGATAAAGATATGGAAGATCTCATGAAACCCAAAATACTTAAATTCAAGAAATTTTGGTTTGATTGCATAGATGGCTCCACCTATTGTGTACAGCACACCACCAAGAATTAATAGACCAAGGCCTGTTGGACTTAATGTTTCTGATAGAGGAGAAAATGCAAATATAATGATCCAGCCCATTGCGATATATAGGGTAGTTGATAGCCATCTTGGACAATTAAACCAAATCATTTTAAAGAGAATACCTGAAACAGCAACGATTGTAACGATGGAAAATAATAACCATCCAGTTACACCGTTTAAAGAAATGAGACAAAATGGTGTGTAGGATCCAGCAATCAAGACAAAAATCATTGAATGATCAAGCCGTCTGAGAAAAGAGATGACCTTATCCTTAGCAATAACCATATGATAGGTCGCAGATGCTGAATATAGCAGAATCATACTAATTCCGAAAATTGTAACAGCAGTAATGACTAAGGCAGAGGTATTTGTGCTTGCCGCTTTAATAACCATAGCAAGTAAACCGATAAACGACAAAATGGCTCCAGCAAGATGTGTGAGTCCATTAATGGGCTCTCGAATATAAGATGTCATAAGTAAATCCTCCTCTAAAACTTAAGTAGTTTCGATAACTACTTGTAATCATATAACTATTTCTTTAAGTAGTCAACATTTACATTCTTGTATTTTTTAAGTAAAATTTAATAAAAGAATAATGGAGCAGAGGTTATCGATAAATGGAAAATTTACAGCAAATGATTATAGATTTAGAATTGCACAATCAAATTACATTAGAAGATATGCCTCAAATTGATTTATATATGGATCAAGTGATTCAGTTGTTTGAAAATCAATTTGGAGGAAGTAAGCGAAATGAGGATGAAAAGGTATTAACAAAAACGATGATTAATAACTATGCAAAAGGAAAATTGTTTTTCCCTATTAAGAATAAAAAGTATTCAAAAGATCATTTAATTTTAATCAGCTTAATCTATCAGTTAAAAGGGGCTTTATCGATCAATGACATTAAAGATACTCTATTACTAATTAATGAAAAAACGTTAGCATCAGATTTTGCTTTGGAGCATTTTTATGAAAGTTATCTTCAAATTGTGAAGAAAAACGTCGAGCGTTTTAATGAAAATGTATCAGTCATTTCAAGCGATGTGAAAAAAGAGATTGAAGAAATGAAAGACTTAGATCAGGATCGGCTAGAAAAGATTATGATGATTTCATCGCTATCAAATATGAGTAATTTTTATCGTAGAGCTGCGGAGAAGCTTGTGGATGAGCTAGGTGCTAATAAGGAACTAAAAGAAAAGAAAAAAAATCAGTCTGATAAGCAGTGAAATGCTTGTTAGACTGGTTTTTTTTGTACAAATATTGCTCGCAACAACTTAAATCACAATTAAGTATAGTTCTTCACAAATCCTTCACAGATTATGTATTCCTTGTGAGATATATCACCAAAATTGCGGATTAAAATCATTATTATAAAAGTATGAAATACAAACAAAAAGAGGGGGAAACACAAATGAAAAAAGGTGTAAAAATTCTTCTTACTTCAGCATTAGGAATCGGACTTTTAACTGGTTGTAATCAAGAAACAAGTACGGAAAAAGTGGATGCAGAACAAAAAGTATTAGCAGCGGAAAAAGGGGAAGTAGAGGTTATTAAACCACATCAAGGCTTAAATCAAGAGCCTATACCTTTAAAAGTTGAAAGAGTAGGTCCATCAGAGGTTAACGTAGAAATGACATCTCAAATAACAGACATTGAAATAGACAAAGGCAAAGTATACAAAGCTTGGACATTTAACGGTGAAGCACCAGGCCCAGTAGTTGTTGTAAATGAAGGAGATACAATCAACTTTACATTAAAAAACATGGATCCTGCAATTCCACATAGCATGGATTTTCACGCAGTACACGCAGCACCTTCAAAAGACTTTACAAATGTAGAGCCAGATGATACAGGAACATTTAGCTATCCAGCAAATAACCCAGGCGTATTCATGTATCACTGTGGTACCGCTCCAGTACTTTCTCATGTTGCAAACGGAATGCATGGAACAATTATTGTAAAACCAAAAGATGGCTATCCAACTGATAATGAAATAGATAAAGAGTTTGTGATTATCCAAAACGAATGGTATAAATACAATGATTTAGAAGATTTCACAAATGGAGTTCCTAGTCATGTAGTGTTTTCTGCAAAAGCATTAAAAGAAGGCGACAGAAACACAAATGGTGACACATTCTCATTAAAAGAGGAACCATTATTAGCAAAAGTTGGCGACAGAGTTAGATTCTATATCAATAACGTTGGTCCGAACGAAGTAAGCTCATTCCATGTAATTGGGACTGTCTTCGATAATGTGTATATGGACGGCAATCCATATAACCATATGAAAGGTCTCCAAACTGTATTGCTACCTGCTAGTGGTGGAGCAGTTGTAGAATTTACAGTGACACGAGAAGGAAGCTACCCGTTCGTTACTCATCAATTCAATCATTCACAAAAAGGTGCTGCAGCCATATTAAAAGTAACTAAAGATGGTAAAGATGACGGCACAGCTACAATGAGTCATTAATAAGTATGTAAACAACACAACCATATTATATATAAAATAAATGAAAATGTGAACCCTTTTTAACAAATTTAAGGGCAGTTTATTCCCCTATTAGTAATTATAGAATAATTGGGAGTACTGCCCTTTTCAACTATTGTCGAAATGTGTAGGGCGGGTGAGGCTTACATGTATAATAAAATTGTTTTTTTACTTCTCTTATTATGGGTCGGTTTTACAGGAAGAACATATGCAGAAGAACTGATTGTTAAAAATAGTTCTGAACTCGAACAAGCATTAAATACTCAAAGTGCCGAAGTTATTAAGATGGTACCTGGTATATACGAAGGCATCTTTAATATTAAGTACCCAGTTCATCTTATTGGTGAAGAGGGTGTAAAGCTAGTCGGACCGTATAATGGCGATGTTCTAACAATTGATGCGGATGATGTCGTTGTTGAAGGCCTTCATATAGAAGGCAGTGGTTCTCAAAATGCAGGAATTTATGTAAAGGGAAATCGTTCAATTATTCATCAAAATATCATCAAGAATGCTTTTCATGGCATTTATGCAAAGGAAAGCTATGGACATCGTATTGAAAACAACGTAGTCACAAGCTTTGATGACAAAAAAAAGCATAAGGGCTATGGCATTTATGTAGTAAAAGCGCCCAATTCAAGTATCGTTAGTAATTATGTATATGATACACAGGATGGCGTATATGTTTCTTATTCAGATTTCTGTGAAGTCCGAGCCAATAAAATGATAAAAGCAAGATATGGTGTTCATACGATGGATTCAAAGTCAGTCCTCATTTCACAAAATGAGGTGCGGGAAAGTGTGAATGGCCTTATGATCATGCAAAGCAATGAGGTTTCAATTATAAACAATTTCTTTTACCTAAACACGAAAATCGATGGTGCTGGGATGTTTATCTTTGATACATTTGATTCTAAGGTTTCATCAAATATGATGAATGGAAATTTTAAAGGAATTATCATGGAAAATGCAAAGCGCAATACATTGGAATTCAACACATTTATCGGAAATAATACAGGATTGGAATTAGGAGAAGCAACAGATGGGAATACAATCTATCTGAATAATTTTTACCATAATACGAGACAAATTATTTCAGAAAAGGACCAAGAGAACCAATTCAATCTTGATAATTATGGAAATTATTATGATGACCATGGGTCACTTAATTTAAATAAGGATCATCTTGTAGACTTTGCATATAAAAGTGGAGATGTGTTTTACAACATGACGAGGAAGGAACCAGTTTTGAATATTTTTTATCAAAGCCCAGCAGTTGAGCTATGGAATATGATTGAACAATATACACCGATGCCATCTGATTCCTTTATCATTGATGATTCACCATTAGTAAAGCCAGCTCCCGTGAGTTGGAATGAGCAAAAGACGGAAAAGTCTTTTCTATCCAATCCGACATTTGATTGGATACAAATCTTCTGTTTTCTAGTCATCTTAACTAGTTCTGTATATATTTTATTGAAATTTGGGAGGGAACGTCATGAAATTTAAAGGATTTTTCTTAATGATCATGCTTGCAGTCGTACTTGCAGCCTGCAGCAATTCGAAGGCTGCAGCCCCAGTTGAAATAAAGGCAAACGAAGACTCTTGTGATGCTTGTAAAATGGGGATTGAAGATTTGCAATCTGCAGGTCAAATTATTATGGATGATGGCAAACCACTTCTTTTTGATGATATCGGTTGTATGATTGATTATATACAAACACATAATCCTGCCTATGAAGCTGCTTTTGTTCATGACTATCAATCAAAGGAATGGATTGATTTTGATAAAAGTACATTTGTACAAGATTCTGGTATTGAAAGTCCTATGAGTTATGGAATTGCCGCATTTGAAGTAGAAGAAAATGCAAATGAATTTCATCAAAATCATGGGGGGATGAAGTACACCCATGATGAATTAATAAAAATTGATCTGAAAAGCATAAAAAAAGGTGACATGGAGCATGGACATTAAAAAGTTCTAGCTTGCGAGAAGGAGGCGCTGGATAATGAAGCCAACATTGTTACTATCTATGGTAAAGCATGAATTACAGCTTTTGCTTCGCAGTAAATGGCTATTGAACTTTATGATCTTGTTTATCTTTTTATCAGGATTACTTTACTTTTATGGTATTCAATCGGTTAAATCAGATCCAGTAGAGACAACGTACGGATTGGAATCTGTTAATACGAATATTGAAACAATGAATGTGAATCCAGAGTGGTATGGACTGAAGGAAATAAAAAAAGAGGTAGAGAACTCTGAGGAAATTAGTCAATCGGCTTATAATCGCTCAATTGCCATGCTAATCAATTTATCTTTATGGCTCATACCGATTATTTGTTTAATCTTAGGGGCTAACTCAATTATAGCGGATAAAGAAAGTGGCCGTTTTTCACTATTTAAAACGTATCAAATTTCTTATTGGCATTATATGGGGAGTAAATTCTTTTCATTAGTCCTTTCACTTTTTGTAGTGATGGGAATTTCTTACGGTGCATTTGGGCTTATATTGTCGCTCATTGGAAAGTCGTTTCAAGGATCGATCTATCTTGTATTTATGATTGTGAATATGCTATTGATCATTGTATTTTCTGGAGCGGCTCTCTTCATAGGTGCGATAAGTAAAACAAGGATGCAAGGATTATCCTTTGCTTTGTTTTTCTGGAGTTTCGTCGTATTTGTTTATGAATTTATTGTCTTTTCGATTATCGACTTCATCCCATATTCAATGAAGCTTGGAAGCTTGTTCTTCTTAGTTCTTTTGAATCCTGTTGAATCGATTCGTGTATGGTCCATCTCCAAATTAAATGCTGATTATGTGTTCGGACCTGAGTATTTAATGATTGAAAAATGGGCGGAGAACGGGGTATTGACTGGCGCACTTCTTTTATCTATAGCTATTCTTATCATTCTGACTATCGCAACATCTACAAATTTATTAAAAAAGCGGGGTATTTAAGATGATTTTAGAACTTAATAATATCTCAAAGAAATACAAAAATAAATTTGCCTTAAGCCCTGTTGATTTAGTGATAAATGAAGGGGAATGTATAGTATTGTGCGGCGGAAATGGAGCTGGCAAAAGCACAATGATAAAAATTTTGACAGGGATTGAAAAATCCACAACAGGGAAAGTTACCTTTCATTCAAAACGGAAGAAATCATTTGCTTACATGCCGGATTCAATGAATTTTCCACCCGAATTTACACCAATTGAAATTTTACAATATTATGGAAAGTTTTTAGACGTGAAAAAAGAAAAAATTAATCAAGTTTTGGAAGACGTTGGATTATGGGATAAAAGAAATCAAAGGGTCGGTGGTTTCTCTAAAGGGATGTCCCAGCGCTTAAATCTTGCACAATGTCTATTAGCAGACACAGATATATATATATTGGATGAGCCGACAAATGGATTGGATCCTTATTGGGTCATTCAGTTCAAGCAAGTGATTCAGCAATTAAAGGAGCAGGGCAAAACAATTATTGTTAGCAGTCATATAATGAGAGATGCGATTGAAATTGCTGATCAAGTACTCATCCTATTTAATGGAAAAGTAAAGTCATTTGGTACATTGGATCAAATATACGAAGAACATGCATGTGAATCGCTTGAAGAGGTATTCCTATCGATTCATAAAAAGGAGCAGGCAGCAGGTTAGGAGCCAGAGACGTAATGTTCCTGGCTCTTTTGAAATTGAAGTTCCTGTATTTGTGCCATACTTATTTTGGATAAATTGAATATTCCTCTACATTTTTTATCCAAACCTTTGCATTATTTCCTTTTTTATCACTTATCCACAGATCCCCATTGGTGCTTGTTAACGTGCTGCGTAACCATATGATTGTATTTGTCTCAGGTATGAAACTTGGCTTATAATCACCAATACCAATCTCAGGTGAAGTAATTTTTTCCTGTTTCAATTCATTTATGTTTATAGAGTAAAGGGATGGCTCAGGACGAAGCTTCTGATCATTCGACCACTCCGATTCAGGTACACGTGATGCAACAATTGTTTGATTATCGATCCAAGTAAACCACATATCAGCAAATTTGTCAGGTGTAAGCTTAATGGAATTATAGACAGGAAGTTCAGTTATTATTAATTTTTTATTTTTAAACCCAGCAACAATTCGACCACCGCCTGCAATATAGCCGAGGAGGTTTTTGTTTGGTGCCCATTTCGGTACATCAATATGGAGAATTGTCTCATCCAACACGGAAAAATCCTTGCCATCTAATGATAAGACACAGACCATATCACTATCCATCGACCACGATGCGGTCGGACTAACAATAAATGAAAGCCATTTTTGATTAGGAGAAAAGGCAAAATCAGTTGCATTAATTGAGATGATTGTTGCTTTTCCATTAGACAATTCTTTTGGAATCACAAATAATTGTTTCACATTTGATGAAGGATCAATTTTTTCAAAATCATTATTTAAGGCTACATTGTAAATAATAGGATTTGTCCAGCCATCTGGTCTTACAGTTGCCGATGAAGAAGCGATAAATCCATTTCCGTCTGGGGTCCATTCATAGTCATCCACACCTAATGCCGCGGTTCTTACTTCATTTAAATTTGAAATTTGTAAGATTCTATTGCTTTGAAAAGCAATTAAATTTTCAGTGGGAGACCATTTCGGATTCATTCCATCATCAACTATTTTTTTATGTTCCTTCGTTTCAAGGCTATAGACCCAAATTTCTAATTGAGGGTTTTCAGTTACATTGTTTTTAGATTTGACTTCTTTTTGATAGACAATCCATTTTCCATCAGGGGACCATTTTGGTGACTGTCGATAGACTGTTTGATCCTTGGTGATGATTTGTTCATGTCCATCAATTTTTATCCAAAGCTGTCCATCTCGGATAAATGCAGCTTTCATTGTATTTTCTCTAATTTCACCACCAAATACAATGTGAGGCATGATTAGTAATAATATGATAAGTAAATATAAATATTTTCTCATATTTGCGCTCCATTTCTAAATCCTTCATTCAAGTACTGTGATTGTTGCTGATTGATCGCCTATTTATTGTTTCCAGTAATCCATTGATTATGAAAACTATTACTCATGCCATTAATAATAGGAGCCAGTTCAGAAATGGGCGGGGAAAGATTTGCTACTTAAAGAAAATTATTATGGGGATGAAGAAAACTTCCCTTCCCAAACAAACAAATATAGAAGGGAAGCCAATAATTATTTCTCTTTTTCAACTAGATGAAACTCTTTCAGCATTTGATTTAATCTTGCTCCATGTCCTTCTTCTGCCTCTAGAAAGAAATATTGCTTAAAAACAAAACTGCCATTTTTCCCGTTGCTAATTGCTAGGTATCGAATCATTTCACTATCAGCCTCATTCCCTTTCTTCACTCTAAAAGACAAAGCATCGAAAGGATAGTCTACTTGTCTAATCTCAGAAATATCGAAGGGCTCATTTATCCAATTTGCTCTAAGTTCTTTTAAAACTTCTTCAGGCTCTTTTTCAGGAAACTGCTGTATATCCATGCCCACATCTGGATAGTTTTCCGGATGATTTTTTGCTATCACTTGATCATAGCGGTCAGATTTAATAAATGTATAACGTTCTTCATCAATGTAAATGACATAATCTGCTTCTGAGCCCTCATGTAAATTTACGGTTTCTTCTTCATTTGTACCTTCTATTAATTGAATGATCTCCTTTTCGGGTTCAAATATGATCTTCATTTGATTAATTACAGCATGACCCATTTTTGATTGTGTAGCAATAAGCAATAAAATAGCAGCAGCAAAAGCAATGAATAGCTTTCCCTTATAGCTTCTTCTTTGCTTTTTCATACGAGCTGTATTCATTCTTCCGTTGATTTGATTATTAATGTTTCTCCATATTTGATCTTTTTCTTCCTGATTTATATTCGTATGTTTTATTAATTCATTTTTGATTTGTGTGTCCATATCGTTTTTCAAAGTAAATCCTCCTTAATTAAACGATCGAAATGCTTACTGAGCTTTTTTCGTGCATGAAAAAGTCTTGATTTAACCGTATTTTGATTAAGATTCATAATCGTTGCGATTTCCTTTTCACTAAATCCATGTAAATATTTCATGACAATAGGAATGCGAAATGAATCTTTTAATGAGTAAATCGCGTGAATGAGCTCGGATCCTTCTACATTCTCATCGAAAGTTGCTTCTGTATGAAGCTCCTCTTTCCAGACAATATTTTTTTTCGTTTTTCCTTCCTTTTTAGCTATTCGCATACATTCATTATGCAAAATACGATAGAACCATGGATCGAATGGCATTGCAGCATCATACATGGAAATATATCGATAAACGCGAATAAATGTTTCTTGAACGGCATCTTTTGCCATTTCCCGATCTTTTAAGATTCCAACGGCTAGACCGAAAGCTTTTTGAATATAGTCTTCATAAAAGACTTTAAAAGCAGTTTGATCGCTAGACATAAGCCGCTTAAGTAAATTCTCATCCAATAGTTACACCTCTTTCTTGATGTCTTTCTTTAAGGCTATTTTCAAGAAGATTATTGTTTTAAAATAAATATGCATAAAAACTACGGTTGATTAGAGCGGAAGGTGTGGAACTTCTGAAGTAGATATCAACTTCTAGCATTTAAATATGAAATAACAATAATGTTTGAAAACAGCCTTCATTAAATATTACCTTCAAGAAAACAAAAAAGTTTAATTTTTTTGAAATCCATTCAATCGCCTATGATAAGATAGAATTGTTAAAATTCAAGGGGTTTTGCTATGAGGGGGAGTTAGTGTGGATAAGAATTGGTCGATGGATCTTGAACATAATGAATATGAGAAGGATGTTGATTTAATTATCGAAGATGGCATAAAAGCAGTGGAAGAAACGGCAGTAGGCTGCTATGTCAATTTAGTTACTTCAGAGAATTTCGGCAACCCAACTGATTATCTGCTTCCATTATTATCGAATGTTTTTGGTGATTCAATTAAAATGAAATATATTGATCAATGTGGCTGTGGGGGGTACGTATTACGGGTATGGAAGATAAATTAGGGAATTTGCAGGTGCTGAGACAATTTCAAAATAAACAAGTCGTTATCAATTATTATGAAAAGGATGAATTAGTTAGAAGAGAGGGTTTTTTCTTTATAAACATTGAAATGAAAGAGGGATCCATTCATTTTATAAGGGAAAAGAATAAAGATTTTATCCTTTCAATCCATGATGATTTTCAATTCACACAACAAAGTGAGTTTAAACATTATTATTTTTTAGAGAATACAGATGAACGGGTAGAATTATATTTTCCATAATGACTGGGCAGAATTTCAGCCCAGTCATTATGAGCATAAAAGAGGATTCCTATGAAACAGAGAAAACTCAGTCCACAAGGAATCCTTCGGCAGCGTACACACCGTATGAAAATAAGTACAATTTTTATTTAAAGAAGTTTTCTGTATAGTATGGGTGTGCTTCCTCATTAAAGGCAACACCTACACCTAAAAATTGATATTCAGGCTTGAGTATATTTTCTCGGTGACCTAGCGAATTCATTAGTCCTTCATGCGCATAGATACTGCTAAACTGTCCAGTTGCTAAATTTTCTCCCGCGACAGTAAAGAAAATATCATCCTCATTCATACGATCAAATGGAGAGTCTCCATCAAGATTTGTATGAGAAAAATAATTCAATTCAGCCATGTCGTTGCTATGCTTCCGTGCAGTTTCTTTCACATGATCATCCCAACCTAGTGTAGAAAGCCCATGAGTGATTCGACTCGCATTGGTTAAGTCAAATAGCTGGTACTCAAATCCCTCTTTTAATTGTGTAGTTTCATCTGTATAGAAGCTTTTTTTCCTTTTTTCGAGGTCCTCACGTATAATTTGTATCGATGTGACAACATTGCCCTCGTGTTTATCATAAAAAATAGTTATAAAACTATGATCAATGAGAAAAACATCATAATCTGTTTCCTTTGGTAATTCAAAATAGGTTAACCCTTTACGGATATGTTCCAAAGGTTTGCCTAGTTGTTGAATGACTTCATCTTTTTGACTTCCTAACTTAATTCCATAAGATGAGGAGATTAAATCTTGATTCGTATATAAGGCGTTTACTTGATTTTTTTCATCATATGCAACCATAATAAAGTTTTGATAGTTATTGTGATAGGTATGCCATTCATTTCCATATTCATTGTAAGAAGTACGCTGTGGCTGCCCTAACTGTCCTTCAACCTCTGTTTTCAGTTTTCCTAGAACGATATTATGTACAGAAAAGGCATGACCAGAAGGAATGGCTAAATCAGGCTTTTCAACCTGTTTAATTTCCTTCGAGCTATTGTTCATATCTTCATTGTTGTTACTAGTTATATCATTAACTGTATCATAAATTGAAAGAAGAGCAGCTGTTACATTAGGGTCCTCAATTATGTTACGAATTTCTGATTGGATGGACTCATATATAGGATAAAATTCAGTTTTGGCTATTTGTTTTTCGATAAATGGCCATGAAATGAATAAAATGAATAAAAAAAGTAATGATCGAATTATTTTTCTCAATGAGTTCAAACCTCCTTCGCATTACAATTTTATAATATCACATTTATCCCCTATTATTATATGTTTTATAAGAGAAAGTGAATAATAAAATCATTTTTCCAACAAATTGGATATTTGAGAGGAATGTTCCTTTGATTTTTATTATGAAATTTGGGTAATCTAACAATATTTATGAAGGAAATAAAGTGTTTGAAGGGGGAATGAAAATGAATTTAACACATGAACAAAGGATCGAGCTGCATGGATTTAATAATTTAACAAAAGCACTTAGCTTTAATATGTATGATATTTGCTATACAAGAACGAAGGAAGAACGTGAGGCTTATATTGAGTATATAGATGAAGTGTACAGTGCAGAGCGATTAACTCAAATTCTAACGAGTGTGTCTGATATTATCGGTGCGCATGTATTAAATATTGCCCAGCAAGATTATGTTCCTCAAGGAGCAAGTGTAACGATGCTTGTTTCGGAAGGGCCAGTTGTGGAGGTGCCAACCGACTCCTTTAGTGAATCTCCTGGACCACTGCCCGATTCGGTCGTCATGCAGCTAGATAAAAGTCATATTACGGTTCATACATATCCTGAATACCATCCAAATGAAGGGATTAGTACGTTTCGTGCAGATATAGATGTCTTTACTTGTGGAGAAATTTCGCCACTTAAAGCATTGAATTTCCTCATCTATTCATTTGATACGGATATAATGACAATTGATTATCGGGTTAGAGGATTTACTAGAGATAAAAATGGGAAAAAGCTTTTTATCGATCATGATATTAGTTCCATACAAAATTATATTCCCGATGAAGTGAAAAATGATTTTGATTTGATTGATGTAAACATTTATCAATCACATATTTTTCATACAAAATGTCGAATCCGGGAATTTGACTTAAATAATTATTTATTTGGCTATACAAAAGATAAACTGAAACAAGAAGAAATAGATGATATTACCGAGAAACTAACAACAGAAATGGATGAAATTTTTTATGGAACAAACATGCAATAAGGTGAAATTTTAATAAGGAAGCGAGTTCGTGCCACTGGTGGATAATAAACATTCACTTAATCAAAAAATGTCCGGCATCTTTAAAAGAGATGCCAGACATTTTTCAAAAGTATGAAAAAATTCTACTTCCAGAATTTCCACCAAGCTTCTTTATTTTCTTCAATCGCAGCTGCCGCGTTTCGGAAGCCTAGAATCATATCCTGAAACATCACTTCACGCTGATTTACATCATGCCAGTACTCTTCACGTTCCCTGTTTATTGTTTCTAGAAATATTTCTCGATCACAATTTAATGTTTCAATAAGTGCACTAATTTCAGTATGAGTGACCTCTGCAGAACTTGAAATATAGTGAATCATTGTTTTAAATTCTTCAGCTGCTGCTTCTGAAGAATCAGAGACCCGACGAGAGAGTGTGCGTATTTGTTCAGTTGTTCCTTTTGAGGTTTTGGCAATTCTTCTAGAAAGGGTGCCGATTGATTCTGCCGTATGCTCTGCTGCCGTATGTACTTGACTAGCTAGATTATCAATGTCTTCTTTTGTTTTTTCACTAGATTTATAAATTGAATCAGATAGTGTTTTTACCGTATGAACGGATCCTTTTGCGATTTCTTTTTTTACTTCTTCGATTACTTCTTTGCGAATCCCTGTTCGAATTTCATTTTTTACATCATCAATCATTTCGTCTTTCCATGATTTCATTGCAGTCAAAAATTGTTCAAGATCCTTTTGATTTTGTTCATTTTCCAGATTGTCATGAACGATAGGGACCAATGTAGCTTCAATCGGAACAATCTTTTTTAATTGAAAGTCCTTTTCAATAATTCCTCTAATCATATCTTTGCTCAAGCTTTTATCATGCATCTGTTTGACCGTTTCTAGTAAACTGATTTCATCATCTGTATAGAAGCGAGCACCTTGTTTGGAACGTGGAATGACTAATAGTCCATGCAAGTCTTTTTCCCACTGCCTTAGCTTTCCAGCAGAAACATTTAATTTTTTTGCTACCTCTTTTATTGTGTACGATTTCATATTTATTTTCCAACCCTTTCTGAATAATAAGTTATATTGTGGGATTGATGAATTTCTCATCTGTGTGTCTTATTAATTCAGCAAAGGAAACCCTATTTTCCTGCTACATGACAAAAGCTATCAAAAGAAGACTGAATTCAGCAAAAAACAGAAATATATGCAAAGTGGCTGCTTGTTCATCTATGAAAAAAAATTTGTGGATGTGCGAATTAAAACGATAATTGGTATTTTAAATAGAAATGAATATGTATGGAATGCTAATGAAATTTTGAAGGGAGTCAAATTAAACAGTTATTGGTTGGAATGTTTGCTGCATGCTTGTTTTTTAGATGAACATTATTACAACATAAATATTTCCATTGAGGAAATGTTTATTTTTTTTTTCATTTTTACAATAAATCGTTCACATTTTCAATCTTTTTGGAAGTTTACCTCCAACTATTCTGGATATGCTGTTTAATATGATTATTTATATTTTGAAAAGGACGTGTAATAACGATGTCAGGACCAAGTTTAAAAAAGCCGGATGCCCATTCATCTATTCATGAAGCAGCCTTAAATGAAGCTATGGAGTTAAGAGCTATCTATCAACAATGTTTAATAGATAACAAAAAGGAGAAAGCACTTCAGGTAGCAGAAGTGATCATTGAACACTGGGAGACAAGAACATTAAAGCATGCTGAATCAGAAGAAGAGGGTCTCTATAAAGAAATGGAAGAAGAAAAACCAGAACTCCATGATTTAGTGATTGAGCTTACACGAGATCATAACATTATGAGAAGAATTGTTGAACAAATGAAAGATATGCTAGAGAAGCAAGAAGTGGATGATCAATTCACAAGGTTAATGGATGGATTGATTGTAGTGGATCTGATTCATAATGAAGATGAAATGAATAAACTATTGCCTCATGGCAAACACTAACACAGGGAAATTAAGGAATTTAGTAGTGAGGAGGATCAGAAATTGGGAGAACATCAGCTTCAAAGAGAAGAATCATTACGAATTGCCGCGCCAGCTGTTTATAAAAAGATGGTAGAAATATTCGAACAATATCATATTCATCCATATGATATGCAGGGAATTGTATTAAGGAAAAACGATGGATTAGAAATCACGCTTAGGCTTTCACATAATTATGCTGAATTAAGCAGTACACATATTAGCTTTGATCAAGTGAAAAAACCTGATAGCAAGATCACTCAATTTTTCGAACAGGCAGCAGAAAGGTGTAAGGATCAATTAATCACAGATTACTATAAAATGATCAAACTATAGGAAGGGCTGATCACGTGTTTTCTTTTGAAACAGATTCACTATTGGTAGATGATCGGGAGGATTTACTTGCTGTCTTACGGATGCGATTTGGTTTTATCCCTGGGGAAGTAATTGAGAAGGTATATGAAATCAATGATTATAGCATCTTGCAACGTTTAATTTTGGCGGCGGCAAATGCAGCAAATTGGGATGTTTTTGTACAAGAGTTACAGGCTGGTGAAGACTCCTTTCGTCTATTAGGAGAAGAATTTAATCCACTGGGAGAAGGTTTACTTGGAAGGAGCAGAGACAATGGAGCAAAGGCAGAATAAATTAGTTCATGCATTGAGACATCTGAAGCGGGGCGAGCGCATTAATGATGGGTGGACGGAAGAAAGTCCTCGACCAAGAAACTCCGAAGATATTTACCGCAAACGGTGGCAATATGACAAAGTTGTCCGTTCTACCCATGGCGTGAACTGCACAGGTTCCTGCAGCTGGAAGATTCATGTGAAGGATGGCATTATTGCCTATGAAACTCAGCAAACAGACTATCCTTCCACAGGAGAGAATTTCCCTGATTACGAGCCAAGAGGTTGTCCACGAGGAGCTAGCTTCTCTTGGTATTCTTATAGCCCAACAAGAGTAAAGCATCCATATGTTCGAGGTGACTTATACGAATTATGGAAGAATGAGTTGCAGACAGCTGATAATCCAGTTCAAGCATGGGAGAATATTGTTTCCAACCCGGAAAAAAGAGCAAAGTATGTAAAAGCAAGAGGGAAGGGCGGTTTCGTTCGTGGGAGCTGGAAAGAGCTTTGTCAGTTAATTGCAGCCTCTACTATACATACGATAAAAAAGTACGGCCCAGACCGTATTGTCGGTTTTAGTCCGATTCCAGCCATGTCGATGGTTAGTTATGCAGGTGGCACAAGATTTATTTCCTTACTAGGAGGATCCATTCTTAGTTTCTATGATTGGTATGCAGATTTACCACCTGCTTCTCCACAAGTTTGGGGCGATCAAACAGATGTTCCAGAAAGTGGAGATTGGTATAATACGAAATACTTTATCATCTGGGGAACAAATATACCTCAAACAAGAACACCAGACGCACACTTTATGGTTGAGTCACGATATAACGGCACAAAGGTTGTTGGCGTAAGCCCGGATTATGCCGAATATGATAAATTTGCTGATATTTGGCTACCAGCAAAGCCTGGTACAGATGGGGCTCTGGCAATGGCAATGACCCATGTGATTTTAAAAGAATTTTACGTGGATAAAGAAACGCCATATTTCACTGATTATGCAAAACAATATACAGATCTTCCATTCCTAGTTGTTTTAGATAAGAAGAATGGAGAATATCGATCAGATCGCTTCTTAAGAGCATCTGATATTGACCAATCACAGGAGCTAGGAGAATGGAAGACGGTTGTTTGGGATGAAAGAACAAATAAAATGGTGATTCCTATTGGAAGTCAAGGCTTTCGTTGGGACAGCGGCAAAAAGTGGAATCTTGATTTAAAGACGGAGGATGGCCAGGAGATGAATCCTCAGCTCAGCTTTCTTCAGAAATCAGATGAAACTGTATTAGTAGACTTTCCTTATTTCGCAGAAAAAGAGGGGGGGAAAGTTGGACGAGGGGTACCTGTAAAGATTATTAAAGATCAATCAGGTAATGATTTAGTTATTACAACTGTGTTTGATTTAATGATGGCTCATACAGGTATAAATCGTGGCCTAGAGGGGGATTACCCTACTGATTATAATGATCCAAACAAGCCATATACACCTGCATGGCAGGAAAGCATCACAGGCGTAAATAAAGCCCATGTGATACAAGTGGCAAGAGAGTTTGCGCAAAACGCGGAACAAACGAATGGTAAGTCTATGATCGCGATGGGCGGGGGAACAAATCACTGGTTCCATAGTGATCAAATCTATCGTTCCATCTTAAATCTAATATTATTGACAGGCTCACAAGGAGTTAATGGCGGAGGCTGGGCTCATTATGTTGGACAAGAAAAGGTTCGTCCGATCGAAGGTTTTGGTCAAATCGCCTTTGCAAACGATTGGGTAAAATCCCCACGTTTTATGAATGGGACCTCATTTTTTTACTTTGCAACAGAGCAATTCCGATATGAATACCAAGCTGATGAGAATGATTCAGAATGGGGAAGCAAGTATAACAAAATGCATCCAGCAGATTTCAATGCATTATCGGCACGTTTAGGCTGGCTCCCAAGCTTTCCACAATGGTCTCAAAATTCACTTGATGTGATGAAAGAAGCTCGCGAGAAATTCAAAGATGATGATCAGGCAATTATAAATGATGTAGCGAAGCAGCTTGCTGATGGCAACTTGAATTATGCCATTGAAAATCCGAATGATCCAAGAAATTTTCCGCGTATCTTTTTTAATTGGCGTTCAAATTTGCTCGGTGACAGTGGGAAAGGGCATGAGTATTTTGTCAAGCACTTAATCGGTGCGGATGACTCCGTGTTAACAGATATCGATAATTCTTGGCAACCAAAAAATATTCATCTTGATGAACAGCCGCCTGAAGGAAAAACAGATCTATTTGTTGCGATGGATTTTAGAATGACAAGTTCCGGACTTTTCTCAGATATCATTTTACCAGCGGCGACATGGTACGAAAAATTTGATATAAGCACAACAGATCTCCATCCATTTGTTCATCCGTTTAATGCAGCGATTTCACCGCCATGGGAAACAAAGAGCGATTGGGATGCCTTTAGAGAAATTACAAAAGTTTTCTCAGAATTAGCAAAAGATCATCTTCCTTTGCAGGAAGATCTCGTCATGTCTCCACTTGCACATGATACGATCAATGAAATTGCTCAGCCCTTTGGGAAAGTGAAGGACTGGAGAAACGGTGAAATTGAAGCAATTCCAGGGAAATCGATGTCTAATTTCAATATTGTCAAACGGGATTATCCAAATGTCTTTAATATGTGGTCTGCAATCGGACCGAATATTCGCAATGGCTATGGAACAAAAGGGGTTAAATTAGACGGAGAAAAAACTTATCAGGAATTATTGAAGCGCTTAGGTGTATCAAAGCGTGAAGGTGTGGGCAAGGGGCATCCTGACTTATATTCTGATAAGCAAGCAATTAATGCGATCCTCCTTATGTCTGGGGCAACAAATGGCAAGCGGGCGGTAGAAGGCTGGAAGTCGATGGAAGATAAAACAGGAAAAAGTCTAGCCCATATTTCAAAAGAGCGTGAAGAAGAAGATTATACATTGGATGCATTAAGTGTTCAGCCGAGACAAACGATTTCAACACCTGTTTGGAGTGGATTAGAAAATGACAATCGACGATATTCGCCATTTACTGTCAATAAAGAATACAACATCCCATGGCATACACTTACAGGGCGCCAAAGCTTCTATCTTGACCATGAAGTAATGCTAGATTTTGGCGAAGGGCTTCCACTTTATTTGCCACCAATAAATATTGCTCCATTTTTAAAAGGGGAAAAAGAGGTGGAAAATAAAGAGAAATCACTCACGCTTCGATATATGACTCCCCACCAAAAATGGGGAATTCACACGATGTTTACAGATACGACACCAATGGTTCAGTTATTCCGAGGATGGCAAGTTGTCTGGCTGAATGAGAAAGACGCAGCAACGGTGGGCATTAAAGATAATGATTGGATTGAAGTGTATAACCGTAATGGGGTAGTAACAGCGAGAGCCATTCTTACGTATCGTCTGCCACGAGGAGTAGCCTATATGTATCATGCACAAGACCGGACGATGGGTGTGCCAGGAAACCAGATTAACAAAAAACGAGGGGGCACTCATAATAGTGTGACTAGAATTAATCCTAAAGCGACACATATGATTGGCGGCTATTCTCAGCTAAGCTACGGATTTAATTATTATGGACCAACTGGGAGCAATCGGGACACAATGACAGTGATTCGTCCATTGAAGGAGGTCGATTGGCTTGAGAATTAAGGCTCAAGTAGCGATGGTCATGCATCTAGATAAATGTATTGGCTGTCATACATGTTCTGTGACATGCAAAAATACATGGACAAACCGTCCTGGCATGGAGTATGTCTGGTATAACAATGTGGAAACCCGTCCTGGACCTGGCTATCCGAAGGAATGGGAAAATACGGACCGCTACAAGGGAGGCTGGACATTAAGAAATGGACAGCTACATTTAAGAGCAGGTGGTCCAATTTCAAAGCTAGCAAATATTTTCTACAATCCGAATATGGCGACAATCGATGACTTTTATGAACCATGGACATATGATTATCAACATCTTCAAAATGCGCCAAAGAAAGAAAGCTTACCTGTTGCTCGTCCCATTTCGATGATTACTGGCAAGTATATTGATAAACCGGAGTGGGGATCCAACTGGGATGATGATCTCGCAGGAGGAAGTGAAATTGTTCCGTTAGATCCGAATGTGCAGAAGCTTCAAGAGCATATTGCTTTAGAATATGAAAAAACATTTATGATGTATCTGCCAAGAATTTGTGAGCATTGCTTGAATCCATCCTGTGTCGCATCCTGCCCTTCAGGTGCGTTATATAAAAGGGATGAAGATGGGATTGTACTTGTTGATCAAGAAGCATGCCGCGGCTGGCGCTTTTGCATGAATGGCTGTCCTTACCATAAGGTTTATTATAATTGGAATACTCATAAAGCTGAGAAATGTAATTTCTGCTACCCAAGAACAGAAGCAGGTTTGCCAACTGTTTGTTCTGAAACATGTGTTGGGCGAATTCGTTATATTGGAGTTGTTCTTTATGATGCAGACCGGGTAAAAGAAGCCGCATCCGTTGAGGATCCTAAAGATTTATATGAAGCACAGCTTTCAGTTTTCTTAGATCCAAACGATCCAGAAGTCATTGAAAAAGCAAGAGAAGCAGGTATTAATGAAAGCTGGATTACTAGTGCGCAAGAATCACCGATTTATAAAATGGCGATGAAGTGGAAAATTGCCTTGCCGCTGCATCCGGAATACCGTACATTGCCAATGGTTTGGTATGTGCCGCCATTAAGTCCAATTATGAACCATATTACAAATGAGCAGGATTTAAGCATGGATGGATATATTCCAGCTGTTGATGATATGCGAATTCCAATGGAATATCTTGCTTCATTGTTAACGGCTGATGATACGACTGTGATCCGGCGAGTGCTTTTAAAAATGGCTGCAATGCGTGTTCATATGCGTGCGAAAACAGTTGGGGGTATGGATGAAATGAAAACAAGTAAACTCCTGAAGGAAGCAGACACAACAGTCGAAGAACTCGAGGATATGGCTCGTTTACTCGGAGTCGCAAAATATAATGAACGATTTGTCATTCCAACTGGTAGACGGGAAATGGATAATAATTTGCATTATAAACAAGGGGCATGCAGCATTGAAGATTTAGCACCAGCAGAAGGCATGGTTACTTATCCATATGAAAGAAGTGATCTTGGATGAGAACAGAAGTAGCTGAAACACTCGTTGTTCTTGCTAGATTTCTGGATTATCCTGATTCGCAATTAGTAGAGGAATGTTCAGACCTAAAAGAATATTTAAAACAGCATCTTTCATCCAAGGAAATGCAAGAGGAACTCTTTAAGCGGCTTGAACCACTTTTGAAAATAGAATTAAAGGAATTACAGGAGCTATATGTAAAAACCTTTGATTATGAAGAGAAAACCGGAATGTATTTAACGGCGCAAGAATTAGGTGATAGCCGCAGACGTGGAGATGCATTGATTCGCTTGCAGCGCTTAATTTCTGACTTAGGCTTCGAGCGAGTGGGAGTCGAATTGACTGATTTTATTCCAATGTTAATGGAGCTACTTGCGGTAGCTCCATTAACAGATGATGTGGAGCAGCTCACGAGAAGACTTTCATTTGCCATCCATCGAATTTACACACATCTACCTAATAATAATCCATATTATCATGTTTTCGATTTATTAATGTCATTTGTCTTTAAAGCGCCAAACGAAGAAGAAATCGCTCGATTAGTTAATGAACGTGAGGAAGCAGATTTGGATGAATTGCCATATCCGATGATTTATCGGTGACCTATCGTATTGTTGGATTCGCATAATCGAAACCATCTAATGGCTTACTAAGGAGGACATTCATGGGATTTTTTTGGTGGGGGATTTTCCCTTATATTGTTGGAACCATTTTGGTCGTTGCCTCGGTTTATCGCTTTGTCTTTCGAGGAAAAAGCTGGCATGCACCATCTACAGAAATTTTTGAGAAGAAATGGTTAAGTATCGGCTCAAGACTTTTTCATTGGGGTATAGTCTTCGCATTTATTGGACATGTGATGGGCGTATTAATTCCTATCAGTTTTTATGAGGCGCTTGGTATTTCTGATCACCTCTATCATGTCGGAGCAATTGCAGGAGGTGGTTTAGCTGGTTTAATGGTGGTGGTTGGCTTAATTGTGCTGCTGATCCGCAAGGTTTCAAACCCTAGATTAAGTGTACATGCTTCATTTGCAGATTATTTCACAATTATTTGGCTGTTAGTTGTTGCCGGGTTAGGAACGTACATGACACTAGTATATAATACAACTGTAGTCGCATACGAGTATCGTGTAACAATTGGACCGTGGTTTCGAAGCTTGTTCACATTACAGCCAGATGTGGAATTAATGCTGGCTGTTCCATTGCTTTTCCAATTACATGTGATTAGTTCATTTATTTTGTTTGCAGCTATTCCGTTCACACAGCTTATCCATATGTTTAGCTTTCCTGGGAGGTATCCAGCACGAGCACCACAACAGTATCGAGCACGTGATGGGTATAAAAATAATTAAAACAAAAAGGGTGTATCCAAGAAGTTATATTTTGACTTTTGGATGCACCTTTTTATATTTCAACCAAATAAAAATAATAATAAAAGTCACCCAAAAGTCGTATACACGAGTTTGGGGTGACTTTTACATGAGCATTGATCCAGAGTTTAATGATTAGTAATATCACTGAACATTGCTACATGTTGATTTGGATTACCAGAATCATCCTTTAATGTGCTAATCGTTAGCCATTCGGGATAGATTTCACCATTTTTTCGCTTATTCCAAATTTCACCTTGCCAATGTCCATGCTCTTCAATTTCTACCCACATTTGTTGATAGAAATGTTTATCATGTTTTCCTGAATGAAGGATGCTCGGCTTATTTCCCTTAGCTTCCTTTAGAGAATAACCTGTTACCTTTGTAAAGGCAGGGTTTACATACTGGATAATTCCATCGAGATCCGTCACCATAACTCCTTGACCTGTACTTTCAACGATATTGTCCTTTAATGATAATTTATCTTGATAATAAAGCCAGACAACAAGAATGCTGCTAGCTAGTGCAAATTCAGAAAGGGACATAAATCCGATCGCATAATGCCCAGTCCAATTATGCAGGATCGTCAAAATAATCGGTGGGAAGAAGCCACCAAGTCCACCCATGGCTGATACAATCCCATTGACAATTCCAGCCTGTTTTGAAAAATAAAGCGGAACAAGCTTGAAAATAACCCCATTTCCTATGCCCGCACAAATGGCTACACCTAAGCAGCCGACTGTATAAACAGGAAGAGATGGTGTAAAGGATAATAAAAAGCCTGCAAAGGTAAGACCTGAGAAAACGATAACTAAGATCATAAATGAATTAAATTTATCACCTAGCCAGCCCCCAATTGGACGCAATAATGTAGCAAGGGCGATAAAGCCTGCTGTTCGAAAGCCAGCATCTACTTTTTCTAATCCAAAATGATTAACAAGAAAGTTTGGCAAGTAAATAGTGAATGCAACAAAGGAGCCAAAGGTAATGAAATAAAACAAACTTAAAAGCCAAAGCTTTGGATTTTTATATACACTTTTAAATTGTTCGGAAAATACGGCCTGCACCTTTTTTTCCTTACGATCTCCAAGTAGAAAATTTAAAAGGGCAAATAAGATTAACAAAATAATGTAGAACTGAATGGTTAATCTCCAGCCAAAAGAGTCTGCAAGAACAGGTGCTAAAAAAGAAGTAATTGCAGTCCCGATATTCCCCGCCCCATAAATCCCATTAATAAAACCATGTTTTTCCTTTGGGTAATATTTAGGCAGTGAAGTAACCCCAACAGAAAACACGGCCCCGCCAATCCCGACTAAAAGTCCACCAAGAATTAAGGTGAAAAAGGAATTAGCTGTACTGATAATAAAAACGGGCAAAATCAAAACAATAAAGCTAATGCTAAAGAGCGTTCTTGCCCCATAGCGGTTCGTCCAAAAACCAATCGGAATTCTTAGAAGCGAACCTAGGATGACAGGTGTTGCCGTTACTAAAGTCATCTGATTAGTCGAAAGTGAAATATCCGCAGATATGTATGGCATTAAGGAAGAGAGGATAACCCAAACCATAAAGCCAAGTACAAGACTAGTCGTTTGTAAAGTTAATTGGAAATTTCCTTTTTGCATAATAGGCTCCTTTCAAAAATGGTTCTATAAGTAGTTTGTTATGGGAGAGCTTGTTTCATACAAAAAGAAAGTGCTTATCCCGAGTGAAGCGGAATAAGCAAACAACTTAAAAGGTATTATATACATTTTCACATTCGGTTGCTGAAGGTTCATAAAAACAATGAAGCCTAAACCTTCCAACTAATGGCTGATTATACCATGTTGGTGGACAATCTCCTGGTGGACGGAAATACCATAGAGAATATTTAGCTGGCCATGGCCTTTCACCTCTTACGGATCTTCTGGCCAGACGCCTTTCACTTTCTCTTGCTCTTTGATAAAAGTACCCTTTCGTTACTGCCTCAAATGCATGTGGCTGATGGATCATTTGAGGAATCGTCCGCAATCCAACAAAGTCAGAGCAATTCGCCCGGATTCGATTGATTCCAACAGCACCGACGAGCAGCATCCCTGTTTCGCCTTCCCCTTCTGCCTCTGCTCGAAGCAGTCTTGCTAACATATCTAAATCTGATGAATTATGTTTTACAACTGTCATATGAATCACCACCATCAGTATTATACAGTTAGCATATTGCGGGAATAGCATATTGATGTTTGTCTAATTAATATTCACAAACATAGTTTGAAAAATCATAAATATTGAATGAATAATTGGTGCGTGTCAATGAGATAAAGTAGAAAGTAGTTGATCAACAGAATATAATCCGCAAAAAAATAGAAAAATCAATAGGCAGAAACAAACTTATTCCTTATCTATAGACGCCTCTAATTCAATTTCTACATTTCCTTGCAATGCTCTAGAAATCATGCATGATTTTTCAGCTTTTACTGCTAACTTCAAAGCTAAATCAAAATCTTCTTTGGTTGCATTAGCTTGTAATTGTATCTTTGGTTTATGGATAATTTTCTTATAAGTAATTACACCCTTTGTTACATCTACAATTCCAACAGAATCCATTGATAAATCAGCTTTATCAAGTTTGCTCCTTTCCATCATTGCAGCAAGCGTAATAATATAGCAGGTCGATGCTGCGCCAAGGAGCATTTCATCTGGATTTGTACCAATTCCAGGCCCATCCATTTCTGGTGGAATCGAAACTTTTGATTTCAATTGTCCTGCCTCTATTTCACCAACATCATTTCGTAATCCTGGCCAATGTGCTTTTAAATGAAAATAGTGTTCCGCCATCTGTATTCCTCCTTTTATATTTTAATATAACTTTTTTTCGATCAAGCTGTATAGAAAATTGATTTAATTGTTTCCATTTTTGAAAAGTATCTGTAATATTAAAGTTGAAAGCTGTCGAAATACATAGAATATTTTAAGTCGGGTGGTGTTTGTATGGATTGGCTATTTAAAACGAAGTATCGTCTATCGGAAATATTAGCGCTTGGAGTTTGCTTATTTTTTGCATTATTCCTTCCTGGATATCTTAATTTAGATAAATGGCCCACTTTCATTTTAATCGTTGGACTGATCATCATAATGAGAGTAATCGAAATTCCAATCGCAAAATTATTAGGTAAATATGATCGAAAGGTAAAGATAAAACATTATATTTTTACGTTTGTACTTGTTCCTTTTCTTGTTATTGGAATGAGGATGCTAGGCTATTAACAGATAAAATCTGTGCAGGAAAGATCCTCGCATGTTATTCTAATCATCGAGAAGATTTTTTATTATAAGGAGTATTATTCATATGAAATTTGTTTCTTGGAATGTAAATGGACTTAGAGCCTGTGTGAAGAAGGGCTTTTTAGATTATTTTAATGAAGTAGATGCAGATATTTTCTGTATTCAAGAGTCAAAACTGCAGGAAGGTCAAATCGAGCTTGAATTGGAAGGGTATCATCAATACTGGAATTATGCTTTGAAAAAAGGTTATTCAGGAACAGCTGTATTTTCTAAGCAAAAGCCACTGTCTGTTAAGTATGGTGTAGGTGATCAGGATTCACAAGATGAAGGCAGAATCATTACGCTTGAGTTTGAGGATTTTTATTTAGTGAATGTGTATACGCCAAATTCTCAACGTGATTTAGCGAGACTTTCTTATCGATTGGAATGGGAAGAGGAGTTACGAAGCTATCTTCTTGAACTTGATCAACTGAAACCCGTTATATACACGGGTGATTTGAATGTTGCTCACACGGAGATCGATTTAAAAAATGCAAAATCTAATCATGGGAACTCTGGTTTCACGACAGAAGAACGTGAGAAAATGACCACTCTGCTGTCTTCAGGCTTTGTTGACTCTTTCAGACATGTATATCCTGATGCAGAAGGGGCATATACTTGGTGGAGCTATATGATGAAAGTAAGAGAGCGAAATATAGGCTGGCGAATTGATTATTTCCTTGTATCTGAAAGAATGAAGCAATCGATAAAATCCGCGCAAATTCATAGTGAAATTATGGGTAGCGACCATTGCCCAATCATGCTGGAGATGGATTTTATCGCAGAGTAAAAAGCACTAGTGAAAAAATTGAAAATGTAAAGAAATTCTTTGTTTCCTCATTAGCAGCTATTATTGTTTGTTTACTAAATTACAAATACATTTTAAGAAAATCAATCATTATGCAAGCGTAATTGTAAGACTAATCTCCTCGCAATTCATGAGGGAAAAGAGATTGGTCTTTTCCTATTTATTATTCTTTTTCCTTTTGTTTAATAGAATGAATCAAGTTTATTTATTTGGCATGTGGCAGGAGTTTCTTTATATGCTACGAATTATTAAAAGAGAAGAGCTGATCGAAGGGCTTGCTAAACAAAAAGGTTCAGATGATCTCTTACATAGAATAGTCTATAAAATAAGCAAATGTAAAAGGGAAATTAGGAGGTTTGAAAATGGGATATGTAGAAAATTTACGAAAGATTGTTGGCAATCAGCCATTAAATTTAGTAGGTGTGGCTGTAGCAGTTATTAATGAAAACGGGGAGTTTTTATTACAAAAGCGAAATAATAGTGTTTGGGGAGTCCCAGGTGGATTTATGGAGTTAGGAGAAGCTGCGGAAGAAACAGGGAGAAGAGAAGTATTGGAGGAGACTGGGCTTGAAATTGGCCATCTTCAATTAGTTGATGTATTTTCTGGTCAACAGTATTATGTGAAATTACCGAATGGAGATGAATTTTACCCAGTAACAATTGCTTACGTCACAAAAGAAATAAAGGGTGGTGTATTAAAAGCGGATGGGGAAGAATCAAAGGATGTTCAGTTTTTTAAAATAAATGAATTGCCAGAGGGGTTAAGTCCGTTGCTCCGTCAATTAATTGGACAGTTTTCGCGTTCCCTCTCATTATAAGTTTAAAGAAAACGCCATAGAGTAATATTCACGATCATAAGGGAGCTCTGCAAATGACTAATAGTAGCTGGGAAAGCGCATCCAATGAAATTAAATATTTTGTTAATCAAATGCTAATGAAAACAAAAGCGATTCTTGACAATCATTTTATCGGATTTTACATCCATGGTTCGTTAGCTTTAGGAGGATTTAATCCGAAAAATAGTGATATTGATATGATTGTAGTGACGAATGATTCACCTTCCTCTGATCAAAAAGGCAAGTTGGCGGATCTGTTTTTAGTATATTCAAATAATCCTTATCCAGTTGAGGTCAGCTTTCTTAATAGTCGTCAATTAAGCGAATGGCAGCATCCTTCCAAGTTCGATTTTCACTATAGTGAATACTGGAGACCATATTATTTAAGGAACCAAGGGAATGAAGCCTTTCCTAGTACGGATCCAGATTTAGCTGCACATATTACGATATTAAATCATGCTGGTATTTGTTTGGAGGGGAAACCAATTAAAGAAGTGTTCCCTCCTATTCCAGTGTCTAATTATCTTTCTTCGATTATGAATGATTTCAACGATTGCTTAGAACAAATTGAATACAATCCCATCTATTGTACGTTGAACCTAATTCGCGTTTATATGTACATAAGTGAGGGGGAAATTGTGTCTAAGTTACATGCTGGGGAATGGGGTTTGAGAAATCTCCCCAATGAGTTTATTGGCCTCATTAAAAAGGTGTTAACTGGGTATCAAAGTGAAGATAAGAATCTTTATTTAGATAAGATTCAATTGAAAGCTTTTAGCCATTATATTCATCAGAAAGTAATGGAAAGAGAACTTTCTTTATTGAAATACAACTAATATGGCAAAGAATAGGAAAGGAAGGATCCCCCTCCCATATTGCTTTCTTGATTACAATAAGGAAGTGATTGACCCAAAAAGGGCACCCGAAAGGACAATGATCCAGGGAGGGAGCTTCCAAAAAACAAGCATACTAAATAAAATAGCGGCAATTGCGAAATCAATGGAAGAAAGGATTGAGCTCGTCCAAATCGGATCATAAAAAGCAGAAATTAAAATCCCAACAACGGCAGCATTAACCCCCGATAAGGCTCCTTTCATTTTGTTATTCTTTCGTATCGTATCCCAAAAAGGAAGTGCACCTAATATGAGTAGGAATGCTGGTAGAAAAATAGCTACTGTTGCAAGTAACCCACCTATCCAGCCATTCATTACGGTACCAAGATAAGCAGCAAAAGTAAATAACGGACCTGGTACAGCTTGTGCAGCCCCGTAACCAGTTAGAAATGCACGATCACTGACCCATCCAGTTGGGACAAATTCTCGTTCAAGCAAGGGGAGGACGACATGACCGCCACCAAATACGAGTGAACCTGAACGATAGAAACTATCAAACATTGCAATCCATGATAAGGATGTGATCTCTCTTAAAATCGGTAAACATACGAGTAACCCAAAGAAGAGAGTCAAACAAACAATCCCCACTTTACGTGAAATGGGAAAATACATTTGTGATTCAATACTGTTCTCTTTTTCCTTAAATAATATGAAACCAATCAAGGCAGCAAACAGAATGACTCCAACTTGAGTAAATACACTTGGCCAAAAAAGTGTGCAAACTAATGCAAATAATGCGATGGCCTTTCTGTTTAAATCAGGAGTTAATTTTTGGCTCATCCCTATAATTGCGTGTCCAACAACGGCTACTGCGACTAATTTTAATCCATGAATCCAGCCAGCATCACCAATGTCAAACCCTTGTAGCAAAAGAGCAAAAAAAATAAGAGCAATGACAGAGGGGAGGGTAAATCCGATGAATGACACGATTCCTCCGAGTACACCTGCTCTCATAACCCCGATACCGATTCCCACCTGACTACTTGCAGGTCCAGGTAAAAACTGGCATAAGGCAACCAAATCTGCGTAGCTTTTTTCATCCATCCATTTTCTTCTACGAATATATTCTTCATGAAAGTATCCTAAATGAGCAACTGGACCTCCAAAGGAAGAAAAACCTAAACGTGTTGAAACGAGGAGGATTTCTAAAAGCGTATGAAATTGTAAAGTTCTTTTTTCTTTCTCCATACATACACCTACTTTTTCTAAACCATATTTTAATAGGAATAAGAAAAACTATACCATAAGGAAATCTTGAATTGATAATATTTACACAATATTTACATTGTAATTTAATTAAAATAAAAATAAGAGTTAGAAGCATGTTCCAACTCTCATTGAATGCCTATATTTCGTTAGGTATTTTCAAAAAACGCCCTAAATTCCTGCTCATTCGATCTCCCTTCTTGAAAGTAAGGATTATCAACCGTTGAGTCTTTTGGATCTTCATTTGTTTTAATAACTAATATTGGTTCAGTTTTACTTTTTTCAGCGATTACTCGATCATTTAATTCCTTGAAATCTGGAAGATGACGATTACCTGGTTTATTTTGCATGATTTCACTACACCTCCTTACTAGTAGCGTGTATATTAATAGCGGAATTATGTAATGGGGGCAGAAAGTATTTATTATAATCAAATTCAATAATGGATTTCAGTGAAGGCGGGAAGGGGCAGCTCATGATTTTAGAAAATAATGGTCCATTCCATCTAAGTAAAAAAGAGAGCAAGCAAAATCGATGCTCACTCCCCAAAAAAATTAATAAATCTTATCCCCATTAAAAATGGAATTCTTCACTACAACATAGTCTACATTCCGAATGGCTTCTAGCTTATTGCCTCCTGCGTAGGAAATAGAAGATTGCAGATCTTGCTCCATTTCAATCAATGTATCTTTTAATGCACCTTTGTGCTCTACATACATTTTCTTGCCTTCAACATTTTTCTTTTCACCTTTTTGAAATTCAGAAGCGGAACCAAAGTATTCCTTATAGCATTTTCCGTCTTTTTCAATTGTTTCTCCAGGGGATTCTTCATGTCCAGCAAATAGGGAGCCAATCATGACCATAGATGCACCGAAACGAACAGATTTCGCAATATCACCATGTGTACGAATTCCTCCGTCGGCAATGATCGGTTTACTTGCTGCCTTCGCGCACCATCGTAATGCTGCCAATTGCCAGCCACCTGTACCGAAGCCTGTTTTAATCTTAGTAATACAAACCTTACCTGGCCCAATGCCTACCTTTGTTGCATCTGCTCCAGCATGTTCAAGTTCTCTTACAGCTTCCGGCGTTCCAACATTTCCTGCAATTACGAAGCTATCGGGAATATGTCGTTTAATATGCTGAATCATCTCGATTACTGCATTGGAATGGCCGTGAGCAATATCAATTGTAATATAATCGGGTGTTAGCTGTTCCTCTTTTAACTGCTGAATGAAATCATATTCTTCAGCCTTAACACCCACACTAATAGAGGCGAATAATCCTCGTGTTTGCATATCTTTAATAAAATCAATTCGTTTCTCTGGTTCAAAACGATGCATAATGTAGAAATATCCATTTTCAGCTAGAGATAGGGCAATCTTTTCATCGATAATGGTCTGCATATTAGCAGGTACGACTGGAAGCTTAAATATGTGATTCCCAAACTTAATGGTTGTATCACATTCAGAACGACTGTTGACTATACATTTAGCGGGAATTAGTTGAATATCTTCATAATCAAATACATTTTCCATAGTTAGCACCTCGAAATACGAATGATATAGTTTTGTTTAGGTTTAATTGTTCGTACATTTGTTAATTTACATGATTCTATTCATTATGTCAAAGGGTTTTGTTTAACTTTCTCTTAAATACATAGTTCGTTGCTAGTAACATCTACCATTTACAATTGAACAAAACAAAGAAGCGGCTCAATTTCTAGAGATTGTAAAAAAATTTGACTATGGTTTATCGCGAACAAAAGAGGAAAATGAGTAAGAATTCACAAGAAACACGAACATACGTGTGGTATAATTGGAAGTAATAGAATAGAAAACTCGGAGGGTGGTCAGTAGTCCCTGTTAGTAATCCTTTTCATGTCGAATAAGGAGGAAGGGGGGTGCTGCTTGTGAGCGTGTTTGAATCGTTAGTTATTATGATTAGCTTTGGAACACTAATCGTAGCCGTTATCACATTAACACAAAAAAAATAAACCGCCCTTCAGCCTGCAAGCAAGTGAGCGGTTTATCCGTTTGAAGTTTGCTGATCGCCCTTGAAGCGATTCTATTTTATTTATAGGGCAGCTCGGTGGTCGCAGACCGAGCTACCTTTGTTAATGTATTCTGATCCTACCTTCATTATACCGTGTATGACTAAGAATTTTCAAGGCAGCCATGCAAATTGAGGAAGAAGAAGTCGATAAGTAAATAATTTCCTCCTTAACTAGAATTAACTAATAATAAACCATCATAAGTTAACTCAAAATAGGATGGTGTGTTTCTATTATCAAGGGGGATGACATTAAATGAAATGGCATAAAAAAATGCTTACTTTGATACAGCAGTATAAAGACAAAAAAGTCGCCTTATGTGTGGATACATCATCAGGCGACGTTCAAAAAATCCTCATCAATAATATTGTAAAGCTTTTCGAACAATTAAAACCAGATACACTCCTCGTTCAAGCTGATTTTAAAATAAGAAGCATTACACCAGTGAAGAGTGATACAATTACGTATTATACACATGGGAAAGCGTCCTATACACTAGTGCTAGAATGGGCAGAGGAACAAAAATTAGATACTCTGTTTTATATAACGGATGTAACAGGCTTTATTTCAGAAGAAATAAATAGTGTACAGTATGAATTGTTTTGGCTTGTTCCGGCTGATTTTACCCCGCATGTTCCTTTTGGGAAAATTATTAAAGTAGCATAATCGAATAGATCCCTTCACACCGTTCGTGGGGGATCTATTCGTATCATTTATTTAGTTCATGTAGTTGTTTACTAACATACTTCTTATAATTTAAATGCCATTTTCTAAATTTATTCCACGCTTTTTCGAAGTCTGGTTGAATGATTGATAGCTGTACCCAGCCTCTGTTAGCTAAATAGGCACTTTTATAATGCAATTCAAAACCCGAAAGTTCAGCATCCTCGGCCATATACGGAAAATGATCGTTTCCTTGCAATGTAACGATCATTGGATAACCTTCAGCTGTTAAAAAAGCCAGTTCATTGTCTCGTTCAACTTCGAGTAATTGGTTATAACGATTTTGTAACTCTGTGTACCGAACATCATTTTCATAAGCATTTAATGCCTGTTCAAAGCTTTTTAAAAGCTGGGAAGAGTAGGTAAATGGAATATTATCATTTGCGTATAAGCCTAGATCCATGTAACTTGGTAAGCTTTTGCTCACACCAACGATATGATTTGAAAAAACGATGGCAATTCCACTCATCGTACCTACTGCTTTTCCACTGACAGCTGTAGCTAAATAAACATTTGAAAGAGAAAAAGGAAGGGCGCCAAAAGAACTTACACAGTCAACACATAGTTTGACTTGATATCTTTCACATAGTTCCTGCACCGTCCTCAGCCGATTCAGCATGCCAGTTGAGGTTTCACCATGTGCCATTAATAACCATTCATACTCCTCATTTGCCAATTCCGCAGCAATTTGATCATAAGAAAAGGAATTGCCCCATTCGTATGCTAATACATTATACCGGAGTGCCCATCTATCTGCTTGAGCCTTTAATCTTTCCCCAAATGCCCCGTTAGTAAGAATAAGGCCTTTCCCTTTCAAACGGCTAATTTGCGCAATCATGGCCTCATTTGCAAGTGTTCCACTTCCAGCCAATAAATGAATATATTTTGCTTTGCTCATTTCTTGAAGTCGATCCTTCACTCTTCTTAATGAGACAGAGAAATCATAGGAGCGGTGTGAAATCGGCTCTTCTATTAATGCTTTTCGAATTTCCTCTGTTAATTGAACGGGACCAGGGAAGAATGAGTGACTTTTTTGTTTCAATCTTGCTGCAACTGATTGCTCGTAACGCTCCCTTGTGAGCATCATTGGGATGAATTGTGCATCGTCTGTGCCTACTGGTGGAGCAAAGGCAGTAAATCCCATTTGATCATATAATTTTTGCTCGCGTACAGTACCAGAAATAACTGCAGCACTATACCCTTTTTTATAAGCGTAATCTGATAATGCACCAGTGAGCATGAAAAAGACACGTCCATTGCGGTGCTCTTTACGAACGGCAAGCAATCGAATTTCGCACAGTTTCCCTGTTAAAGCATTCTCAGGTAGATAAGGTTCAACAGGACCTAGTTTTTTATCTAATGAAAAGGGGCGTTGATCACGTATAGCAATCATTCCAGCAAGCTCCTCATCCTTTAGAACAATTATATATTGATTTTCACTATGAAATGGATCCACACGAATCCCATTTGGATCAGGCTCATGCTGTGGGATTTCTTCGACAAATGTTTCATAGTTTAATTTAGCGATTTCTGCAAATTCCTTTTCAGTACGTGCAATTTTACACCAATACATGCTTAAAACCTCTCTTTATTAAGTGAAACTACATATATAGGGAGTCTTTATGAAATGTTTAAAACGGTAAAGAATCTTGCAAGACCTATATATCTGTATTAAAAATGTGGAATGGTTAAACCCTATTTTCGCATAATAAGTGATTTTAGGAAATACCTTTCTCCTAATAATGGAAATCTATTATCATCTTATGACGAAAGACCTATTGAATTAAATAAATGGAATATTTATAATTATCAGTATATTTATAGAAGGGGGAAAGCTATGTCTTTAACAAAAAAGATTCTTATAGGTATGGGTTTAGGAATAGTCGTTGGATTAATCTTTAACTTAGCAATACCCGGATTTTTCGATACAGTCAATTCATATGTATTCGTGCCATTAGGGAAAATATTTGTCAATCTAATTAAAATGCTTGTTGTCCCAATTGTTGTTGTTTCATTGATTTTAGGTACAGCAGGGATAAGTGATCCGAAGAAACTTGGACGTATTGGATTTAAAACGGTTTCATTTTTTCTTATTACAACTGCACTGGCAATAATTTTAGCCATTGGATTAGCATTAATCATTCAGCCAGGCTCTGGAGAATTTCAGTTAGATGGGGCTAGTTTTGAAGCAACTGAAGCTCCGCCTGTAATCGATACCTTATTAAACATGATCCCGACTAACCCTATTAATGCAATGGCACAGGAATCAATGCTTCAGATTATTGTTTTCTCGATTTTTATTGGTTATGCGATTGCAAGGCTTGGAACAAAAGTTGATGGCATCGTCCGTTTGATCGAACAGGCAAATGATGTGTTAATGTATCTCGTAAATGTTGTCATGAAATTTGCTCCTTATGGTGCATTTGCATTGATTGCAACTGCCATTGGAGGTCAAGGGTT
The DNA here is from genome assembly GCF_017874625.1 of Cytobacillus eiseniae. Taxonomy (GTDB): domain Bacteria; phylum Bacillota; class Bacilli; order Bacillales; family Cytobacillaceae; genus Cytobacillus; species Cytobacillus eiseniae. Next base: position 250,884 of record NZ_JAGIKZ010000001.1, read on the forward strand.
TAGTGCTATTATGGCAATGGGTAAATATATGTTTGTCGTATTATTTGTTTTATTACTCCATTTAGTTTTTGTTTATGGTTCAGCTCTTACCTTCATTGGAAAAATGAATCCCATCAAATTTCTGAAAGGATTTTCTCCAGCAATGATTGTTGCATTCAGTACATCAAGCAGTAATGCGACTTTACCAATTTCAATGAAAGCAGCACAGAATAGTTTAAACGTTTCGAAAACAGTTAGTGGTTTCGTACAGCCGTTAGGAGCAACTATTAATATGGATGGTACGGCGATTATGCAGGGAGTTGCAACGGTCTTTATTGCCCAAATTGTAGGTGGCAATTTAACCATTGGTCAGATGCTAACTGTACTGTTAACGGCTACACTTGCTAGTATTGGCACTGCTGGTGTCCCAGGTGTCGGCTTAATCATGTTATCAATGGTATTAACTTCAGTTGGATTGCCTGTAGAAGCAATCGCATTAATTCTCGGGGTTGACCGATTACTTGATATGTGCCGAACGACTGTTAATATTACCGGGGATGCAGTATGTGCGGTCATTGTAGAAAGGACGGAAGGGGCGAACAGTGCTTTAGAGAAGGAGGAGATCAGTGCATAAGTGATAGAGAAAAGATGAAAAAGGAGATTGATAATCAATCTTCTTTTTCATGTCTCGACAAATTTAAAAAGAGAATTTTACCTGAATAAATGTCAAAATCAACTACTTGCAAGTCTGCTTTATTTTTGTATAATTAACATATTGAATTTTATATGAAATGTTTTCTAGGGTTCCGCAGTTTATACTGGTCTGGTCCGAGAGAAAACTCACAGTATTGCTGTGTCACGGAAGGATAAAAGCCTGGGAGATGACTGTTTAAACAGAAATCTTCTAGGCTTTTTTTGTTTTTCTAGGGATTCTATATGATGAAATAATTCACAAAAAGGAGAGGGAAAGATGACTTGGTTGAAAGTATTTATCGCTGCATTTTTTGAAGTGTTTTGGGTGATTGGGTTAAAACATGCTGATCAATGGTGGGAATGGATCGTGACAATTATTTCTATTATTATTAGCTTTTATCTAATGATAATGGCAGGGAAAAAGTTACCTGTAGGCACTGTATACGCTGTTTTTGTTGGGATGGGAACAGCTGGAACGATTCTTTCTGAGATTCTCTTCTTTAATGAGCCATTAAGGATTTCCAAATTAATCTTAGTCGCAGTCCTATTGATTGGGGTTCTCGGATTAAAGTTAGTATCGGAAGAAAAGGAAATTGAAGCAGAAGGAGGGGAGGGATAATGAGCTGGACATATCTTGTACTTGCAGGCATATTTGAAATGATCGGTGTTGCTATGATCAATAGTTTGCATAAAAATCGAAATTGGCAATCACTCATCCTTATGCTAGTTGGCTTTGGGCTCAGTTTTTTATTTCTTGCTCTTGCAATGGAAACATTGCCAATGGGAACTGCCTATGCTATTTGGACAGGAATTGGTGCTTCAGGTGGGGCAATTCTTGGAATGGTATTATATGGTGAACCTAAGGATTGGAAACGAATTCTCTTCATTTCAATGGTATTAGGATCAGCCATTGGGTTGAAGCTAATTTCTTAGAACTAATAGTTCATTCATTCATGCTGTGAATAGCGATCCATCATAAATAAGGAACAAACCAAAATGGATTGCTACAAATCTTTCGTAATTGTGTAATTAATAGGACTCCTGTTCCGCTATTAGCAAAAATAATTGTACTTTTGCATTGTTATCGGACATACATTCCGTTATTTGTCTGAAAGGGAGTTGTTTTCTCTTGATTATTGGCAAATAACGTACCCAGTGTCCGAAAACTCTCCAAAATAGCCTAATTTAAGTTCATAACGTACCTGGTGTCCGCAAAATAGGTTGAAACGAAATGAAATAGAATCATGCTAATATGGAATAGAATAAAACAAGTAGTACGCATGGATGTCTATACTAATCCATGCGTTTTAGCGCTTTTTTACACATTTTCCCATATTATCAGAACTATTTAACAAATGATCTCGAGCTTTTTTTTGATGAAACATCCTCGCAATCTCTCTATTCGAACATGCTGCGATAAACTCAGAAATAAATATACGGCTAGAAATTCGGTAGGATCTGTTTCCTCCTAGAATACAGCTAGAGATTGATTCAAATTGAACTTTCAGTTTTTTTGAATAGCACTTAAGATTGCGACTATTAATTTTTCTATAAAAACTTCACACTTTAGACCGATAAAAGAGAAATATGAGTTCTTACATAGTACCTACGATTTCTATATCTTTGTAAAAGGAGTGTTAAATGTTGCGCATCAAAACACGACTCATCACGATTCTCTCGATTTTAACAATGACAATTATTGGTTTAGGAAGTTTTGCAGTTTATATTATTAATACAACAATTAATCAAAATCAACTATTAAAAGATGAAATGGAACTTCAAAAAAGTGTCTTAAAGATTCAATTTAATTTAGCAGGTCTCTCTAATGATGAAAGAGCATTAATTATTACAGGTGAAGAGCAGTATAAAAATGGGATACAAAACAAAACAGCTGAAATTAAAAAAAATCTAGAAGAAGCAAAGACTCTAGATACAGAAAAAAAGTTTGCTACCTATATTTCAGAACTTGAACAAAGCTTTAATGAGTTTTGGCAGGTAAATCAGCAAGTGCTGAAAACTTTTGTAACGGATCCTTCTAGGGCTAGATCAATCCACTTTGGAGAAGAGAGAACATTAAGAAAAGAGATATTAGATCCCGCTGTAGCTGATTTAGTAGCTGTGCTTAACGCAGATGTGGAACAATTAACGGCTACGATCGAGGAAAGAGGTAAAAATAGTCAAGCTGGATTGTTAATCGTTACAATAGTGACAACAATCAGTGGTGTGATATTAGGTATTCTATTATTACGGGCAATTCTGATCCCGCTTGGGAAATTCAATAATCAATTGCGGGAAATTGCTAATGGGGAAGCGGATTTAACCAAACGTGTGCATATTAAAGGCAAGAATGAGTATGTGGAATTAGCTCATTCATTTAATTTATTCGTTGAATCTTTAAGGGGAATTATGAAACAGGTTGGCAATTCATCCGAACAAGTGGCGGCATCTTCTGAGGAGCTGACAGCAAGTGCTGAGCAATCAAAAGTAACTTCTAGTCAAGTGTCTGATTCAATGCAGGAAATTGTCGATAATAATAAACAGCAAAATGAGTTAATGGAAAACAGCTTACATGTGGTAAGGGATTCCCTAGATGACTTAAGAGCAGTTACATTAAGTGCATCAAAGGTTGCAGACGTTTCTGCTTTGATGAAGACTCAAGCAGAAAATGGGACAGAAGCAATAGAAAAAGTAGTAGAGCAAATGGAAAACATCGAGAAGTCTGTTAGTTTGACCGGTGCGGGTGTGCAATCTTTAGTAACTAGTGTCCATGAAATTAAAGAAATCTCTTCACTTATTACCGATATATCAAACCAAACAAATTTACTTGCATTAAATGCGGCTATTGAAGCGGCAAGAGCAGGTGAGCATGGCAAGGGGTTTGCCGTAGTTGCAGAAGAAGTTAGAAAACTAGCTGGTCAAACTAGCACATCATCTGTTCAAATACAAGGTTTGGTAGATGTCATTGAAAATGAATCAAATGAGACGGTTAGCAATATTCAGTATGTGAAAGACAATGTCATTTCTGGCATGAATTTATCAGAGACAACAAGGAGTAATTTTAAAGAAATTCTCGATTCCATTGAACAGGTTACAAATCAAATTCATGAAATTGCAGAGGCTTCACGTCAAGTTACTTCAGGATTTAGCGTGGTTCAAGAATCTATTGAAGATGTAACGAAGGGAACTAAGGAAACAGTTGTTAGTACAGAAAGCATTTCTGCAGCTACTGAAGAACAATTAGCAACGATGGAAGAAGTAACGTTTGCAACTACAGCATTAGCTAATTTAGCAGAAGAATTGCAAACAATGATTTCTAGATTTAAAGTGTAATTGGAAGTGTAAAATTGGATTTCGAGAGAGAAAGTTGATTGCCTTAGATATAACCCAAGTGTGTTGTCATTTCAGCATGCTTGGGTTTTTTGTTTGGTAATATGTAGGTACAAATGGATGTTTTAGATCGTCTGCTTTTTTTGAACAAGAAAATATCAGAATAACGAATTTCCTGTTATACTATTAAATATAATACGTATTCAAAATGATAAATTTTAGAAATCAGTATAAGGAAGGTACTCTATGTCACTGGAAAATGAAAATATTACAAGAATACATTTAGACAATAAAGAATACATACTAGTCGGCACTGCACACGTATCTAAGCATAGCGCAGAACTTGTGAAAGAAGTGATTGAAGCGGAAAAACCTGATTCTGTATGTATTGAATTGGATGAACAACGCTATAAGTCAATTACTGAAGGTAACAAGTGGAAAGAAATGGATATTTTTCAGGTGATTAAAGAAAAGAAAGCTACTCTGCTTCTGATGAATCTAGCTATCTCGTCCTTTCAAAATCGAATGGCAAAGCAATTTGGAATCAATGCAGGGCAGGAAATGATCCAGGGAATTGAATCAGCAAAAGAAGTAGGAGCAGATCTTGTATTTGCTGACCGTAATATCCAAATTACCTTTTCGCGTATTTGGGGTGGGATTGGTTTAAAGGGCAAATCAATGCTATTAGCTCAAGTAATTGCCAGCATCTTCAGTAAGGAGAGCATTTCAGAAGAAGAACTGGAAAAAATTAAGAATCAAGATACGATTAATGCAATTTTAAATGAATTTACAGAAGTATTTCCAAAATTAAAGAAGCCATTAATTGATGAGCGTGATCAATATTTATCCCAGAAGATTAAGGATGCACCAGGAAAAAAGATTGTAGCTGTATTAGGTGCTGCACATGTACCTGGGATAAAGGAAGAAATAAAAAAAGAGCATAATTTAGCAAGCTTAAATGAACTGCCACCTAAATCAAAGCTACCGAAAATCATTGGTTGGTCAATCCCAATTTTTATTATCGCACTTATTGCCTATACTTTCATTTCTAACCCTTCAGCAGGGCTTCAGCAAACGATTAGCTGGGTGCTTTGGAATGGTTCTCTTTCTGCAATTGGAACAGCGATCGCACTAGGACATCCACTAGCAATCGTCACTGCTTTTATTGCCGCACCAATTACATCGTTGAATCCATTGCTGGCAGCTGGGTGGTTTGTTGGATTTGTTCAAGCCTTTTTTAGCAGGCCGAATGTTAGTGATTTCGAAACATTGGCTGAGGACGTATTTAATGTGAAGGGCTTTTGGAAGAATAAAGTAACTAGAGTACTATTAGTTATTGTTTTGGCAAATATCGGAAGTTCAATTGGTACATTTGTTGGTGGAGCAGATGTTATACGATTATTCTTAGAACATTTATAATATGATATATAAAAGGTTGTAACAGAAAGTAATGAAAAGTGTTAAATAAAAACGGATGTTCTCTATTAGCAATGGATAACATCCATTTTTTTTGAATAATGATCTGGATCGATTCTCTAGCATAGTCTATAGATAAGAATTGTTTTTAGAAAATTTTTAAAAGTAATTGATGGGGGTAGGATTCTTACATCTTCATGTGTAATATTAATAATACAATAGTTTTTTTACAGGAGGGAGAATATGACTGGAACTATTGCAGTTATTATGGTTTTTTCGATACCAATCATCGCGATCGTTACTGACCATTTTCAAAAGCAATCCAAAATGAAGCATAAGATGATTCAAGATGAACTGGAACTTGAAAAGCTGAAGCATGAAAATTTTCTAATTGAAACACAGAAAATGAAAATGGAGCTTAATCAAATGCTAATTGAAGACAATAAAGATCACTCCAAGTTAATGTAAGTTTATCGAATTTCAAGAAAAAAACGATAGCCAGATGAAGGAGACACTCTCATAAAATGTCCTTCACTCGGATATCGTTTTTTTATATGAGTAACATGTAACTGCAGTTCACTTTTGGCCGTTATTTTCCATGTATTGCTTTTACACGTCCAACCTGACCGTCCGTTAGTCTAACTTTGATGCCATGAGGATGTGTTGGTGATTTGGTAAGAATATCCTTTACAACCCCACTAGTCAATTTTCCAGTTTTTTGATCAGCTTTTAAGACAATATCGACAGTGACTCCTGCCGACAGATCTTTCCGTGTTTGTCCATTCATCAGACACCCATTTTCCTACGAGTATTGCTAGGCTTTTTAGATAATTGACTTTTCATTTTCTTTGTTGAAACATCGTTATTCGTTTTGCCTTTACCAGCTGCGCCTTGGTTTTTCTTGTTGTCCAGCTGTTTTTTCATAGCCTCTTGGAGACTCATTTTCTTTTTTGGTGCTTCTGATTGATTATTTTCTGTCATAAGATTATCTCCTTTATAATATGATAGTCAGTCAAGTATAATCGATTATTAGTTATTTGTGAAATTAATTATGCGTTTTTAGCAATACACAATCTTAAATAGTTTTATTAAATGATGGTTTATGAAGATTTCGTCATTTATAGAATTCTGATTGAAAATAAAAAGGCAAGGAGAATCCTTGCCGGTTGTTACGATTTAACTTTTTTATCCCTTACTTCTAAAACATCTAATAGGAAGACAAACACTGGAATTCCGACGATTAATCCCCATACACCAAAGAAATGTTCTCCAAAAATTAGGACAATAAATGTGTAGAAAACAGGTAAATCTGTTTTTGCAGACATTAATTTTGGATTTAGAATATAGGCTTCAATTGCATGAATGACCATTATAACAATAAGGATATAGACAACCTGAATGAAGCCACCAAGTGTATAAGCTATTGTACATAGTGGAATGAGTGAAATAATGACTCCTGCAACTGGAATAAGTCCAAGTAGGAAAATTAATATAGATAAACCCATAAGTTGTGGGAAATCCATGATCCATAAAGCGGTCGTCGTTAAGAAACAATTGACTAGAGCAATAATGAATTGTGCTTCGATTACTTTTCCGAATGTAAGCACAAACTTTTTAGCAAAAAATTCAATTTCATTATAAAACGGAGCAATTTTACTATTTTTAAATTTAGCAGTAAATTCAATTAACCTTGGTTTCTCCAACAGGAAGAATAAACTTAAAATTAAGGAGAGTAAGACTTGGATAGCGATATTACTAACACCGCTAAAATATTTGAGTAAAAAGGTGAATCCTTGTTCTAAATACTTCGAGATTTGGTTTGTTTCAAGAACACTAATGACATAACTTATAATGATATTATTATGCTCTTGTGTGTAGAATACTTGCAGCTGTGTAATTAATTGTGATATTTCAGTGATGATTACAGGCAAGTACTTACTAATTCCTATTGTTAATAAGCTGATAATTAGTAAATAGGATACAAGTACAATAAGTTTACGATTTATTTTCACCTTTTTAAGCACTAGATTCACTAGTCGGTCCATTAAAAAAGAAATAATAAATGTAATCAATATTAAATTAATCATGCTTCTTAACATATATAAGATGATTAGTAAAATACTGAAAATAGCAAACCTTTTAAAACTATCTTTATTAAGTAGTGATTGAATTGTCTCCATTAATTTTTAAATTCCTCCAATACACATAGGTAAAGTACACTCTGCTTACTATCTATTTTAGTCTATTTTATTAGATAATCATAATATTATTATTCAAAAACGATAAAAAATTTAAAATCCACTGGATTTCATGATTATGTGTGAATGATTTGTGAAACCTTCTTTAATTTATATCGTATAATATTCAAAGTACGCCTACAATCCAAAAGATTATTAGTCGAAAGAGGGGATTTCTATTTGAATACCATCAAGGAAAAATTCAGCTGGACATTCATTTTGTTTATTATAATTGCTATTATTCTAACGAATATTCCTATTCTAGGAAGCTACTTTCGTGTCATCAATACAGTGATTCATGAATCTGGTCATGCTTTTATCGCCCTTTTTGGCGGGAAGGTTCATGAAATTTCCTTGTTTATGAATACAGAGGGAGTCACATATACGAGCCATTCCTCATGGTTTGGTGGATTCTTTACAGGTGGAGCAGGGTATGTATTTTCATCATTCATGGCTTTCTTGTCATTTTGGCTCATTAGCAAGAAAAAATATAAATTACTCATAACCATCTATTTGTTTTTTATCGGCTTTAATCTACTCTTTTGGGTAAGGAATTTTTATGGTGTATTTTGGTTAATCACATTTGGTGCTGGATTTTTATTTATTTTATTTAAAGGTTCATCAAAGATTGTTCAAAATTTATTGCTGTTAATAGCCAGTGTTCTATTAGTAGAATCCATCGCCTCATCCTATATAATTTTGTATTTAAGTTTTATTCAGCCGCATGCAGCTGGAGACGCGACTGGACTTTATCGTGCTACTCATTTTATTCCAGCGCAAGTTTGGGGTATTCTTTTCTTTGTTCAGGCAATCTTCTTCACGTTAATAGGATTTAAAACAAATAGTTTTAAAATTGAATAGGAAATAGAAAAGGTCAGGACTAGTTCCTGATTTTTTTTTGCTTAGAATCATTTAGAAGGGATGTCAAAATTGTTTTGCTATTACAGCTTTTTAAACAAATCTTTATCGTATCGTATAATCATGATATGGATCAATTTGGGCATAACAAGCATAATAGGAACTGTTTTTATCTGTAACAATGCAGATAAGTAATTAAAGCAGGTAATTGAACCCAAGATTTCTCAAAAAACTATCTACTTGTTAAGATTATTTATGGTATTATAACGTTTGAATGTCTATTCTAAGTTTAGATTTATTTCGACGAATTTAAATTACAATATTATGATTGAAGGAGATAAAATGAAAGATCAAACAATTATTCGTTTTGAACAAGTAACAAAACAATACGATGATGATCCCGCGGTCTTAAATGAAGTTAGCTTTGAAATTGAGCGTGGGAAATTCTATACATTACTTGGACCATCAGGTTGTGGGAAAACAACCATTCTTCGGCTTATTGCTGGCTTTATTGAACCGTCTAAAGGGAAAATCTACATAAATGAAAAAATTGTAAATGATGTGCCTGCGAATAAGCGTCAAGTGAATACTGTATTTCAGGATTATGCATTATTTCCACATTTAAATGTTTTTGAAAATGTGGCGTTTGGTTTAAGAATCAAAAAGCTAAAAAATAATGTAATTGAGCAAAAGGTAAAGGAAGCACTGCGTTTTGTCAATCTTGAAGGATATGAAAATCGAGAAATTAGAGAAATGTCTGGCGGACAGAGACAGCGTGTGGCAATTGCACGAGCAATCGTTAATGAACCTGAAGTCATTCTTCTTGATGAACCATTATCTGCACTAGATCTAAAGCTTCGTACAGAAATGCAATACGAGTTACGTGAATTGCAGCGTAGATTAGGGATCACTTTTATTTTTGTCACACATGATCAGGAAGAAGCACTTGCAATGTCTGATGAAATCTTTGTCTTAAATAATGGAATTATCGAGCAAAGTGGAACGCCTACTGATATTTATGATGAGCCAATCAACCGATTTGTTGCTGATTTTATTGGTGAATCAAATATTGTTCCGGGCATAATGGTGAAAGACTTTTCTGTTCAATTTGCTGGAAAAACATTTGAATGTGTAGATGGTGGGTTTGATCCAAATGAAGCAGTAGAAATTGTCATCCGCCCCGAAGATTTAGAAATAACGAAGCCTGAAAATGGCAAGCTGCGCGTGCATGTGGATTCCCAATTATTCCGAGGTGTACACTACGAAATTAGCTGTGATGATCAGGATGGGAATGAATGGCTTGTCCATTCAACAAGAAAGGCGATTGTAGGAGAAGAAATAGGACTTACCTTTGACCCCGAAGCGATACATGTAATGAGGCATGGAGAGACCGAAGAGGAGTTTGATAAGCGATTGGAAGCATATGAAGAGGGAAACTATGAAAACTAGATCCCGCAATATTTATTTAATTCCATATGTAATTTGGATTGCATTATTTGTTGTGACACCAATTCTACTCGTTCTATATTACTCGTTTTTTGATATCGACGGTCAATTTACATTTGAGAACTACAAGAAATTTTTTACACCTGTTTATTTGAAAATGACATTCAGTTCATTTTGGTATGCATTTTTAATTACAGTGATTACTTTATTTATTTCCTATCCGACTGCATATTTGCTTACAAAAACAAAGCATAAGCAGCTGTGGCTATTATTAATTATTATCCCGTCGTGGATTAATCTACTATTAAAGGCATATGCATTCATCGGAATTTTTGGTACGTATGGAGCAGCAAATAGTTTTTTGGGAATAATCGGAATAGGCAGCAAACAAATTTTATTTACAGATTTTAGTTTTATTTTTGTTTCTGTATATATTTTCTTGCCGTTTATGATTTTGCCTATTTTTAATGCCTTAGATGAATTAAATCCTTCTTTAGTTGATGCTTCGAATGACTTAGGTGCATCACGATGGACAACCTTTCAACGGGTCATTTTCCCTTTAACACTTGATGGAGTTAAGTCGGGGTGTCAAATTGTATTTATCCCAGCTTTATCGTTGTTTATGTTAACAAGACTGATTTCTGGAAACCGGGTAATCACGCTTGGTACTGCGATTGAACAGCATTTCCTTGTTACTCAAGACTGGGGAATGGGAGCAACGATTGCTGTCTTCCTAATTATTGCCATGGTATTGATTATGGTACTCACTGGGAAAAGAAAGCGGGGGATCTTATGAAAAAAATATCTAAACTCTCTACAATCTATTTAATCGTGATGTTTTTCATTTTGTATGCCCCTATTTTTTATTTAATGTTTTATTCCTTTAACAGTGGAGAAACGATGTATCAATTTGAGAGTTTTACACTTGATTGGTACAAGGAGCTTTTTGGTAATACGAGACTTTTAATAATAGTGCTGAATACAGCGATCATCGCTTTGCTTTCTGCAACGATTTCAACCATTCTTGGGGTAGCTGGTGCTCTAGCCATCTATTATGCAAGAAGAAGAAGAGTGAAGAATACACTGCTTTCATTAAATAATGTACTGATTGTAAGTCCAGACGTTATTATTGGGGCCTCATTTTTAATTTTATTTACAATGATTGGCATTAAGCTTGGGTTCATTTCAGTATTGCTTGCGCATATTGCCTTCAGTGTTCCAATTGTTGTTATTATGGTTTTGCCAAAAATAGAAGAAATGAATACTTCAATGATCTATGCGGCACTTGATTTAGGTGCTAGTCGCTGGAATGTATTGACAAAGGTGATCCTACCGTACATCACTCCTGGTATTTTTGCAGGGTTTTTTATGGCATTGACGTATTCATTAGATGATTTTGCTGTAACCTTTTTTGTAACAGGTAATGGATTTACTACACTTTCTGTTGAAATTTATTCTTTAGCAAGAAGAGGCGTTTCATTAAATATCAACGCTCTTTCCAGCCTGTTATTTGTTTTCACAATGCTCCTTGTAGTCGGTTATTATTTTATTACGAAACGTAATAACAGACCGAATAGATTGGGGGTAAGACAATGAAACAGCTTATTCGTGCCTTACTAGCGGTTTTGATTGTTTCGTTTGCTTTAATCGTGATTGTATATAGACTAAATACTGCCCAAGGATATACGAGTGGGAATACGTTAACGATCTTCAATTGGGGCGACTATATTGATGAAGAACTAATTGAAAAATTTGAAGAGGAAACTGGGATCAAAGTGATTTACGAAACATTTGATTCCAATGAAGCCATGTTGACAAAAATCGAACAGGGCGGTACTTCATATGATATTGCAGTTCCATCTGAGTATATTATTGATAAAATGAGAGAAGAGGATTTGCTTTTGCCGATCGATCATTCGAAGGTACCGAACCTCCAATATATTGATTCTCGCTTCTTAGATTTGCCATTCGACCATGGCAATAAATACTCTGTTCCTTATTTCTGGGGGACTGTAGGTATTCTTTATAACACAAATATTCTAGGAGATCGAGAAATTACAAGTTGGAATGATCTGTGGGATCCAGATTTTAAAAATCAAATATTGCTCGTAGATAGTGCAAGAGAAGTTATGGGCATGGCATTGAATAGTTTAGGGTATTCATTGAATGACAAAGATAAAAACCATTTACTTGAAGCAAAACAGAAAATTGATTCTTTAACACCGAATATAAAAGCAATTGTTGGTGATGAAAATCGATTATTATTACAAAATGAAGAAGCAGCAATTGGATTGGTTTGGTCAGGAACGGCTCAAGAAATTATGTGGGAAAATGAAAATGTGGAATATGTAGTACCTGAAGAAGGCTCAAATCTTTGGTTTGATAATATGGTTATCCCAAAAACGGCCAAAAATCCAGAAGCAGCCCATCAATTTATAAATTTCATGCTTGATCCTGAAGTGGCTGCGCAAAATACAGATTATGTTGGATATTCTACTCCAAATATAGAAGCATTAAAATATATGGATGAAGAGACGGTGAATGATGAACGTTTCTATCCAGATGAAGAAATGACTGCCAAACTTGAGGTATATGAAAACTTAGGGAAACGAATGCTTGCTTATTATAATGATTTGTTTTTAGAATTTAAAATGCATAAAAAGTAAGTGAAACTGACTGGCAAAAGCTGGTCAGTTTTTTTCATAAGATTTACTTGTTTAGGGTAGGTTATTGTAAAAAGGATGTGATTCATTTGAAACGCTGGTTAAGTAGTTTTGCACTTCTACTTTTACTTAATCTTCCGTCTAATGTCGAAGCAGAAATAAGAAAAGAATTAGCAATTGTAATTGACGATTTTGGTAATCATATGGAGGGAACAGAAGAGATTTTGCAATTACCGATAACGATAACCGCAGCCATTATGCCCTTTATGCCAAGTACGAAAGCAGACGCAGAAATGGCAAAGGAATTTGGTCATGACGTGATTGTTCATTTGCCAATGGAACCAAAGAAAGGGAAGAAGAGCTGGCTTGGTCCTGGTGCAATTACTACAGACTTAAGTAATGAGGAGATTCGCAAACGAGTTATTGCAGCAATTAATGATGTTCCCTATGCGGTAGGGATGAATCATCACATGGGCTCGAAGGCGACAGAAGATGTACGAGTGATGAGAATTGTACTAGAAGTATGTAAGGAGCATGGTTTATTTTATCTTGATAGTAAGACGACAGGAAAGAGTGTAGTTGGGAAAGTAGCAACGGAGTTAGGAGTTCCATATTTAGAAAATAACCTTTTCTTTGATGGCATCTACACAACTCGTCATATGATGAAACAGGCAGATTTATTAGCTGGTAAACTAAATGAAAATGAACAAATGATTGCGATTGGACATGTAGGCATTACAGGATTAAAGATGGTGGATGTTCTGAAGGCATATATCCCTGTATACAAAAATACAGCAGAGATTGTCCCATTATCAGAACTTATCCCTGGTTTTGAATTACTTGATGAAGGAGTATAAGCGGGATTGATTCAACCCAGTCGTGATAGCTGGGTTTTTTTTGTTCCTGTATTCAAAATTTATCGAGTTGAATGTTTTAATACGAAAAGATATTAGATTATGGATGCCTCGAGCTGCAACTTTTCAAATAAAAAAGCCACCCACATTCAAACTTGGTTAGTCCCGCAGTCGCTGCGTAATAGAAGTGGTGGGTGGCCGTGATGATAGTATATGAAAAAATTTTAGAAATGATACAGTTCTAACAATTTTAGATGAAATTTAGTTTGTATTACTCCGAAATATAAGATATGTTATGCTGTTCAATAGAGGTGAAAACAATGAAAATCATTCAAATTACCCTTCGCCATTTAAAAATGCGAATGAAATTCCCTTTTGTAACTAGCTTTGGCGCGATGCAAGATAAAGAATTTCTAGTAGTAGAGGCGATGGATCAAAATGGACGAATTGGGTGGGGAGAATCGGTCGCATTTGATACCCCTTGGTATACGGAAGAGACAGTGAAAACAAACTGGCATATGCTAGAGGATTTCATGATTCCAGCCATTCTGCATACAAAACTTCATCATCCAGATGAAGTTGGTCAGCATCTTGCCTATATACGCAAAAATAATATGGCAAAGTCAGCGATTGAAGGGGCTGTGTGGGATCTGTTTGCCAAAGAAAAGCGGGTTTCCCTAGCGAAATTACTTGGGGGAAATAAAGAAAAAATAGAAGTGGGCATCAGTATTGGTTTACAACAATCAATGGATGAACTCCTTCAGCTTATTCAAAGTAAACTTAATGAAGGGTATAAGCGAATTAAGATAAAAATAAAACCTGGTTATGATATTCAACTTATTCAAGAGATCCGCAAACATTTTCCAACCATTCCATTAATGGCAGATGCAAATTCAGCCTATTCACTAGAAGATATTCACTTAATTAAGGAATTAGATCAATATAATCTAATGATGATTGAGCAGCCATTGTCTGTTGATGATCTCATTGACCATGCAAAGTTACAGAAGGAAATATCAACACCTATCTGTTTAGATGAAAGTATACATACATATACAGATGCACGTACGGCAATCAAATTAAATGCCTGTAAAATCATCAATATTAAAATAGGAAGAGTTGGCGGCTTATCAGAAGCAAAGAAAATTCATGATCTTTGTATGGAAAATGGATTGGCCGTATGGTGTGGAGGAATGCTCGAAGCAGGCATTGGAAGAGCACATAATATCGCATTAACAGCACTTTCTAATTTCACTTTACCTGGAGATACTGCTGGGTCTTCGCATTATTGGGAACAAGACATCATTCAGCCAGAGGTAATTGTTGAGAATGGCTATATCGCTGTGCCAACAGCAGCTGGCATAGGCTATGAACCGAATCGAAAGACGATGGAACAATTCACCATTCGCGAAAAAATATTTACATAATAAATCTCCCAGACAATCACTTTCTGGGAGATTTATTGCGGAATTTTCAAAAAATATTTCTTGGGAAAGCGCAGATTCAGACATTTCCTGCTTGAAATCGTCAAATACAGAGAGAGAAATGTCGTTTCGTAGAAAAATCAGATAAATCACTCTCCCTTAGTGACAAGAATTAGCAAATACCGAGATAGATACAGAGGAAATAGTCGAAATTTTGCACTGTTTTTACAAAGGGAAATGCATTTTAAAACTTGTTCCGATATTTTCTTCGCTGCTAATTTGATATTCTCCATTCATCCTTTTTATAATATCAAAACAAATCATTAATCCAAGTCCTGTTCCTTTCGTTTTTGTAGAGTAATATGGTTGACCAAGTTTTTTTAGTTGATGTGGACTAAGTCCAACTCCATTATCATTGATTTCTATAATTACATTATGATCAGTTTTATAAGAGTAAATTTCAATCGTCCCACCAGTTGGCATTGCTTCAATCCCATTTTTTATGAGATTGATAAATAATTGCTTACATTCATTTATATTTCCTTTAATGAATAATTCTTTCTCGATTTCAGTAAATATATGTACATTACATATTGCTGCATATGCCTGCATGAAATTTTTAACTTCTTCTATTGTTTTTGTAAGGTGGATCATCGCACAGTCATTGTTATTTGGCCGAGCTAGTGAAAGAAAATCTCCTATAATATTTTGTGTTCTGTCAATCTCTTCTAATGAGATGGAAATAAAGGTTTCTTGTTTTTCTGACAAGTTTTCTTCTTCTTTTAAGATTTGGAGAAATCCTCGTATAGTTGTCATTGGATTCCGAATTTCATGCGCCACAGAGGCTGCTAGCTGACTTACTGCATTTAGTTTATCAGCATTTTGTAATTGTTCTCTCAGAAGTAGTTGTAAACGATTCATCTCGATTAAATAGATGATTATAAAAAGGGTCAATACAGAAACAACTGAAAATAATAAAAGATGAAGCAAATCATTATTATGTCCTGTTTGAAGTAATTCAATCATTCGTGTGACTGTGATGAATAAATAAAAAGTGATTCCAATCGATAATTTATGGATTAACTTTCCATTTAGATAATAACGATAGAAAAACCCAAACAATGGGATCATAATTAAATAGTTGATGAACAAAATGGGAAGATGAGATAGTTCACTTAGTGCATTAAGTCCTAAAATAGCGCCAATTACAATTCCTCCAGCAAGTGGGCCAATATAGAAAAAGGCAATAAATACAGGAATGAACTTCAAATCAAATTCAATCCCATCTGCAATTTGTACAGGATAAACAATCGTTAAAACTAGTGGAATGAGTAGAGCAAATAATAATAAGTAATTTGTTTTTCTTTCTATTGAATTTTTATTAATAACTATACTAATAAGAGGGATCATCATCATAATAAAAAAGTGGAAAAATAAATCTGCTACAAAATCCTTCAATCGCACCATTCCTCCATGCCAAGTTGTTCCCTAGTTAATTAAACAAAAGGGGAGAGGAATCCTTTAAATTATGTAGATAATTGTTGAAAAATTAAGAAAAATAATCTCCTATTTTCTTGCAATAATCGACAAAAAACCAGCCCTAATAAAGAGCTGGTATTAATCTTAAATAAGAATAAGTTCTTTCTCATCAACTGAGAGAGTGCTATCTGCAATTTCCTGTACTTCTGCACCTTCCAAAGTCTCTTTCTTTAAAAGGGCTTCTACTAATTTGTCAAATTGGCTGCGATTTGAACGAATCAGCATTTCTGATTTCTCAAGAGCTTTTTGGAAAAGCTCTTGCATTTTTACTTCTTTATCTGACTTGTTAAAGGTTAAAGTGAATCCATCATCAAGTAAGCCTGTATCAACCATTTGTTCAATTACCTGTTTCGCTTGCTGAACATCGCCACCCACACCAATGCTGTGCTCACCTAGAATCATTCTTTCGGCAACACCACCAGCTAAGATCATTGCTACTTGATCGAGCATATCAGTTGTGGTTGATAAATGCAT
The DNA here is from genome assembly GCF_017874625.1 of Cytobacillus eiseniae. Taxonomy (GTDB): domain Bacteria; phylum Bacillota; class Bacilli; order Bacillales; family Cytobacillaceae; genus Cytobacillus; species Cytobacillus eiseniae. The sequence goes on from NZ_JAGIKZ010000001.1 coordinate 267,794, forward strand.
TTCTTTTGGAACAGGTGCAACATAACCAAGTGCTTGTCCACGTGGAATAATAGTTGCTTTACGCACTGAACCAGGCTTTGTAATTGCCGCAACTAGAGCATGCCCTGATTCATGAATGGCCACTCGCCTTTTTGTTTCTGCATCCTGAAGTGCGCGGGTTGAACTTCCCAGTACCGTTCTATCTAATGCAAAATCAATATCTTCTTTCATAATACATTTCTGTCCATTTTGTACGGCTCTTCGGCTAGCAGTTTCAAACAATGATTGAAGATCTGCACCGGAAAAACCAGAAGTGCTTTCAGCAAGATCCTCAAGAGAACACATGACATTCTCAGCTAGTTTTCTATTTCTCGTATGAATTTCGATAATTTCTTTTCTTCCTTTCATATCTGGAAGGGGAACATGAAAAGAAAAGTCAATCCGTCCTGGACGAAGGAAGGCATCATCAAGCATATCTTTTCGATTTGTAGCAGCAATGAAAAGAATGCCATCGTTTGAATGTCCACCATCGAGCTGAACAAGAAGCTCTGTTAACGTTTTTTCACTTTCTTCACCGCCATGCTGCTTTCTTTTACCAGCCAAAGCATCGACTTCATCGATAAACACGACAGCAGGTTTCTGCTTTCTTGCATTTTGGAATAGTGTGCGTACACGGGATGCACCAACACCAACAAACATTTCGTTAAATGCTGAACCGCTCGTTGAGAAAAAGGTTGCGCCAAGTTCCTTAGCAATCGCTTGTGCAAGCAGCGTTTTCCCTGTTCCCGGAGGACCATATAATAGGATCCCTTTAGGCGGCTTCAAACCCATTTGAAGAGCACGCTCAGGTTCTTTTAAAATAGAAAGAGTTTGCATAATCTCATCTTTCATTTCACCTTGAATTCCTCCCACATCAGCTAGAGAAATAGAAGATAGAGGCTTAGCCTTAGACACACTTTGCTTCATTGTATTAGCAGCACCTAGTCCGCCTTTACCGGTTTTATATAAATAAATACCTATCGCAATAATTAATATGACAAGCCCACCTAAAATCCATGGTGTGTATGGGCTGTTTGATGAAAATGTGTATTCCACATGATAGTTTTCTACTAGTTTATCAATCATTTGACTATTTGGCGGCACATGTGAAATAAATTCACCTTCGCCTGTTATAATAGTAAGTTTTCCATTTATCTGTTCATTAATCGTAACCATTTTCCCATTTTGTGATTCGATTAATTCTTCAACAGAAGAAAAAGGGATTGTTACGGATTTATTCCCATTCTGAACTATCGTGAAAATAGCTGTTGCTATGACTAGAAGGCCTACAATAATCGGAACAATTGTTGAAGCTTTTTTTAAATTTAATTTCAACTTTTTCCCTCCTCATTGTACCTTTTCATTATAAATACGAATGATTTATGTGAATAGTGGATGATTAATGTAAAAGATAGAAAATAATGGGCAAATAGCAAAGGTATCCTAATAAGTTTAATTTCTCCTTCACAAATGTTGGAAATAAAGATATAATTACATAGGATAATAAAATAACGTAACCACAAGGGGAGCGTAAAGCTGAGAGTGAACAATTCATTGTTCTGACCCTTCGAACCTGTTAGATAATTCTAGCGCAGGAATGTGGATTGAATAGGTATGTTTGTTTTGCTTACTATTCTCCCCTTGAGGTGTCGTAACATTTGAAAAGGGGAGTTTTTTTATGAAAAAAATAAGTTTAATCGCATTAATTGAGGCTTCATTTTTTGCCGCATTTGCTATTATTTTGGATTTATTGCCTTCAATTAAGCCAACTCCAAACATATCAATCTCAATAGCTATGCTGCCCATCTTTATTCTTGCCTTTAGGTGGGGATTTCGTGTAAGTGTGATTTCTGGATTTATGTGGGGTATTCTTCAAATTGTGATGGGGGATGCCTGGATTGTCACCCCTGTACAGGCAATTATTGAGTATGTTTTAGCATTTGCATTCATCGGTTTTGCTGGTTTATTTTACAACCCAATTCAAAAACATCTTAGATATGGGAAAAAGAAAGTTGCACTTTCCTGGATTGTAGCTGCTGTATTTGTAGGAAGTCTAGCTCGTTATTTCTGGCATTTCATTGCTGGAGTATTATTTTTTGGCAGTTATGCACCTAATGGAATGTCGCCGTTTCTTTTCTCTTTTGCAGTTAATGGGGTGACCATGCTTGGTTCCTGGGTTCTATGTTCAATCGTTGTCGTATTGATTATATCAACTGCCCCACAATTAATTATAAGAAAAAATGATTCTTTAGCTATTACAGAAAATAAAGCTTCCTAAGTATATTTGATCCTCTCTTCATATGATAGAGAGGATTTTTTTTGCCAAAAATAGCTATACCTTTAGAAATTCTTACAAATATGTGAACAAATATTGAAATCGAAATTTGAAATAGTAACTTGTTTTTTCGCCTCAAATGCTGTTCTAATGCACGTTTCATGCGTGTTTTATATCCATAAAAACAGATGAACGGTTTACATATAGTAAAAATATTCCTTCGGTTATTTGTCACATTCTACACATTAACAACATGTTAATATTGTAAACATACCCACAAGAATATTTAATATCACTCACAATGAAAAAGATTGTGAAGTTAAGTACAAAATCATTTAAATGATTTCTATCAAGAAAGGAGCCCCCTAATGAAAATGAAATGGGCTGTATTAACAGTAATATTATCTATTGTAGCTGTGTTAACAGGATGCGAGCCATTGACTATTTTTGATCCGAAAGGGCCTCAAGCTGAAAGGCAAGCAAATGACATTCTCTTATCAATAGGAATTATGTCAGTAGTTGTTATCGTTGTTTTTGCTATTTTAATATACGTATTGGTGAAATTCCGTGCGTCGAAACAAAGTGATGATTATGAACCGCCGCATATGGAAGGGAACCCATGGGTTGAAGCAATATGTGTTGGAATACCTGTAATCATCGTTGCCTATCTATCATTTGTTTCTGTTCAAAGTAACTATATTGTAGAGTCAGCACCTAAAGGGTATGAAGAACAAGAGCCTTTAGTTGTCTACGCATCCTCATCAAACTGGAAATGGCATTTCAGTTATCCTGAGGAAAATATAGAAACAGTAAACTATTTATATATCCCAACAGATCGAGCACTTGAATTTAAATTATATTCATATGGTCCGATTACAAGCTTCTGGATTCCACAGTTAGGCGGTCAGAAGTATGCGATGGCAGATATGATTACAACATTGCACTTAGCTGCTGATGAATCTGGCGAATTTATGGGTCGAAATGCAAACTTTAGCGGAAAGGGATTTGCTGAGAATACCTTTAATGTGACGGCAATGTCGCAAAAAGATTTTGATGAGTGGGTAGATGAAGTAAAAGAAACAGCTGATCCACTTACCGAAGAAACTTTCAATAAATTATTGAAGCCAGGACATCTTGGTCAAATGACATTCACTGGTACTCATTTAGAATTTGCTCCACCACCTGAGCATGATCATGGTTCATCACATACTGAACCAACTGAGGAAACAGATACACATGATGGGCATGAGCATTAATTTGTTTCATATTCCAAGCTAACTTTATTGGGATGATGAATATGTCCCACTTGAGAGGAGAAATTTGAGGATGGAATTCTTTGAACGTTTTGCTGTACCACATCCAAGTCCCGCCATTTATGCATCTATGGTTGTTATTGGATTATCAGTAATCGCTATTATTGCTGGATTAACTTATTTTAAGAAATGGGGGTATCTTTGGAGAGAATGGTTAACAACCGTTGACCACAAGCGTATTGGTTTAATGTATTTAATCTCTGCATTACTAATGCTATTCCGTGGCGGTGTGGATGCAATTATGATGCGTGCACAGCTTTCTGCACCTGATAATAAGTTGCTAGATGCACAGCATTATAATGAAATTTTTACTACACATGGGGTCGTAATGATCATTTTCATGGCGATGCCTTTCATATTTGCCTTTATGAATTACGTTGTTCCATTACAAATTGGTGCACGTGACGTTGCGTTCCCGCGTTTAAATGCGATTAGTTTCTGGTTATTTTTCATGGGAGCGATGTTGTTTAATATTTCTTTCGTTCTTGGTGGTTCACCTGATGCAGGCTGGACTTCTTATTTCCCGCTGGCGGGCACTGAATTTAGTGAATCGGTAGGAACAAACTATTATATGATCGCGATTCAAATATCTGGGCTTGGCTCATTAATGACAGGTATTAATATGATCACAACGATTATTAAAATGCGTGCACCTGGCATGACTTTAATGAAAATGCCTATGTTCACTTGGTCTACTCTAGTGGCAAACTTGATCATTGTTACTGTATTTCCAGTATTAACAGTAGCATTAACGATGGGAACAATGGATCGACTTTTTGCGACTAATTTCTTTACAAGTACGAACGGCGGGATGGATATGCTTTGGGCAAACCTATTCTGGGTTTGGGGACATCCTGAGGTATATATACTGATCTTGCCAGCGTTTGGAATATACAGTGAGATCATCTCTACATTCTCTAGTAAAAATTTGTACGGATATAAATCAATGGTCGCTTCAATGGTGATTATTTCAGTCCTTTCTTGTTTAGTATGGGCTCACCATTTCTTTACAATGGGGCAAGGGGCTGCGGCTAATAGTTTCTTTTCGATCACGACGATGGCGATCGCTGTTCCAACAGGGGTGAAGATTTTCAACTGGCTATTCACCATGTGGAAAGGGAAGATTCGCTTTACTGTCCCAATGCTATATTCAGTAGGATTTATTCCATTATTTACAATTGGTGGAGTGACTGGGGTTATGCTTGCGATGTCGGCAGCAGATTATCAATACCACAATACAATGTTTTTAGTTGCTCACTTCCATAATACGATCATACCTGGTGTTGTATTTGCTATGCTTGCAGGTCTTACGTATTATTGGCCAAAAATGTTTGGATTCATGTTGAATGAAAGAATTGGGAAATGGACGTTCTGGCTGCTATCAATTGGCTTCGTTCTAGCATTCTTCCCGATGTATATTACTGGTCTAGATGGGCAAGCACGTCGGATGTACACTTATTCAGAGGCAACAGGCTTCGGTGCACTGAATATGCTTTCGTTTGTAGGAGCAGGGATTATGGCGATTGCATTTGCTTTAATCGTCTATAATGTTTATTACAGTATTCGTTATTCGCCAAGAAACATTGGATCAGATCCATGGGATGCACGTACATTAGAATGGGCGACGAATACACCAGTTCCAGAATATAACTTTGCAGTAACACCGCAAGTGAATTCTATTCAGCCTTTCTGGGATTCTAAGAAAAAGGGACATGTGTTATTCCCAGCTAAATTAGACAAAATTCATATGCCGAATAATAGCGGTATGCCATTTATTTTATGTTCAATCTTCTTTGTATGGGGCTTTTCATTTGTATTTGCCATCTGGCCGCTAGTCATTCTTTCAACAATTGGCATTTTTGCTTGCTTGGCATTACGCTCATTCGAAAAAGATCATGGTCGTTATATTTCCGTTGAAGAAATAATAGAAACAGAAGAAAAAACAGGGGGGGCTAAATTATGAAACTAGATCACTCGCAACCTCTTGAATATAGCACTGGACAAAATAATTTAAATATTTTCGGGTTCTGGATTTTCCTTGGTGCCGAAATTATGCTCTTTGCCACACTTTTTACAAGTTATTTTACTCTAGAACATCGAACAGGTAGCGGTCCTACTGGTGCTGAGATTTTTGAAATTACACCGGTTTTAATCGAAACGATTTTACTTTTAACGAGTAGCTTTGTCATTGGTTTAGGGATTCATGCCATGCGCCTAGGTAAGCAAAAGGCAATGATTAGCTTTTTTGCCATCACATTGCTATTAGGCCTAGCATTCTTAGGTGTTGAAATTTATGAGTTCGTGCATTATGTCCACATTGGAGCAGGATTGCAAACGAGTGCATTTACTGCGATTTTATTAACAACATTAGGGACACATGGACTTCACGTAACATTTGGTTTATTCTGGGGATTAGCGATTATCCTTCAAGTGAAGAAGTGTGGATTAACTCCTGAAACAGCGAATAAATCATTTATTTTCTCTCTATACTGGCATTTCCTAGATGTCGTGTGGATCTTTATTTTCAGCTTCATCTACTTGAAAGGAATGATGTAAAATGAAAGAATTATTCCCGGTTAAACAAGTGATGGGCTTTGTATTCTCTTTAATTTTTACGGCAATTGCACTTTCGGTTTACTTCTTTGATTTATCGTTTGCAGCAGGATTAACGATTCTAATCGTGACCGCATTTATTCAAGCCATCCTACAACTTGTTGTCTTTATGCATGCAGGTGAAACAAAGGATAAATGGGCTATTTATGGAAATGTTTATTTCATGATATTTATTGGATTAATTACAATTTTTGGGACACTTTTCCTCTTTATCTGGGATATGTAGCAAAAATGAAAGAAAGGAGCGTCTAGAATGTACGTAGTTCGGTTATGAAATAGAGAAATCGAATTCAAAAGGTCTAAATCTAGCTAAATCGCATACTTCTAGACTATAAGATAACACATCAAAAAGCAGAGACTTTCATCCCTCTGCTTTTTTTGTGGAATGCTTAATCCTTCATCTAACACATCTTTAGCTAATGAAGTGAATAGTGAATAAATGAATTTTGCAAAGAACGTCCTGCTTATAGACACACTTCTATATAAAGAAATTGTCAGGTATCTAATCAAGGAACGGGCAAAAATAAAATAGGCGGAGAAATTCCGCTTAAATGCAGAATGAAACTCATTTTTTGTAATATAAGCGGAATTTCTCCGCTTATTCAATGAGAAATCGTCTATTTTTTGTTTTTTTGAGTCAATAGGCGGAATTTCTCCGCTTATCTACGCTTTTTTTATTAAGAATTACGAATTAGGCGGAGTTTTTCCGTCTAATTGTTAGCCCGGCTGTTCAGTCTAATCCTTAACCAATCAATGCTAGATAATGGAATCAGCAATTTCCCAACTCTATCCCTGATAATGCTTTTAACTTATTAGCTTTCACCTTAGGTTATAACCTATTTAAGAATCATTCAATTTGAGTGTTGATTAAGATGTTCAGCGTCTTTATTCAATAATTCTTCTGTAGCAAAAAAGAAAATTCCCATTATAAAAATAAAAACTGCGCCCATAACGGTACCGATTCCAATCGGTGTTAATAGATTGACACCGCTTCCAAAAAAACCGAATAAAAAAATAATTAAGCCACAAGTAAGTAATGCTCCCCCAACATATTTAATAATCTTGAGTTTGTCATGTAGATTCAAGTGTATCATCCTCCTTGTAGTTAAATTATTCATTTTGTTCACAAAATTGTCAAACTTTTTTTAATAAACTATTATTTTTTGTGCTTAATTCTGAAAGCATAAGATTTTAATACGAATAAAAATGCTTGAAGTTTTCTTTTATAAACGAAGTCTTCAAGCATTTTTTATCGATTATTTATTTTTTTGTTTTTTAAAATGTGGACACAATTGGTTTGTAATATCTCGAAGTAATTCTTTAACAGTTAATTGATTTTCATTTTGTCCTTTAGTTAATGCAGATTGCATAACCTTTGCCATTATATTTGTATTTACTTTTGTTTTTACTTTCATCTTCAAACACCTACTACAGTTCAATTCACATATATGAAATTATGTTCCATAGTCTTGCATCCTGTTATTTTCTTATATTGTATTCCCATTCATTTATGTTTGTGAATAATGTTTTTTCGCTATAATCAGAGATTAAAATGGTTTACTAATGGGAAAATAGGGGAATAGTATAATGACCCTCATAAAAGAAAATCAAGTATCGAATGATATGGCAAGTCCTAATTAAAAAGGAGGTCTGATTATGCAAAAGAATATGGATATCGATAAGCTCTTAGATGCTACAAAGGAAATTGCTGACGATGATTTTCACTATATGATCAGACACATTGAAATTGATGTATTGCTTGAAAAGACAGAGAACTGGTAGCAGACAATTGCATCGCACATAAATAGATGATCCACTCTAGAAAATGAGAGTGGATTTTTATTTTTCAATTTTATTACAATTGTGTAACAGTATTCGATCGGGGTGCGTCAATAGCTATAAAGGAGTGATTAGAATGAAAAAGAAATGGCTATTAATTGGTGGCGTACTCATGCTAATGATCATTGTCCTTACTGGTTTTTTTGTTAATCAATTAAAAGTTGTAGGTGGAATTGATCCGGAGGAAGAACTGATCATTTTGAAAAATAAATTATGGAGAATTCACTTTTCTGACAAGCTTGATCCAGTGAGTGTTAATCAAAACACTGTGTACGTATTAAATAAAAAAAATGAAAAAGAGGAAGTAAATATCTCGTTGAGTAATGATCAAAAAACGATTCTTATCAATCCCAATGAAGATGGTTACAATAACGGGTCCTATTTATTACAACTATCAAAAGAAATTCGTTCACAAAAAGGTAAAAAACTCGTTGCTAGTGTGACTCAAAAATTTTCTGTGAAAGAAACATTGCCAGTGGCTGAATCAAAGAGCAAATTGAACGGTCATTTATTAAAACGAATGAACGAAATATGGGATCATAATAAATACAATGCTGTAGAGGAGAAAACGATGGAAGATTCTTCGGCAGCTGTAGAATCAGAGAGCTCACAAGAATATTCAGAAACAAATGTCCAAGTTAATGGCATCGATGAAGCAGATATTGTAAAAACGGATGGAACACATATTTTCCAACTCAAAGATAATACTTTGCAAATCATTAAGGCAACCCCTGCTAACAAAATGGCAGTAGAAAAAATCATTACGTATGATCACTCTTTTTACCCCTCTCAATTGTTCTTGCAGAACGATCAGTTAATCGTGATGGGTACTAGTTATAAGGGACATCAGAACGATATAAAGCCAGCTGAGATGAAAATTGCACCTGTTCATGAAACAACGAAAGCGATTGTATATAATCTTGCGGATAAAAAGAATCCTACAGTTATTAAGGAAATTGAAATAGAGGGGACACTTGTCACATCCAGATTAATGAGTGGAAAAGTATATATAATTGCCAATCAATACCCCGATTATTGGCTACTACGGGAAAATCCAGAGATTGACATACGTCCAAGATACTCAGATACTTCGGATGATTCAAAAATGAAAGCCGTAAAATACGATGAAATTCAATATTTTCCAGATTCAAAGGAAACCAATTTTACAAATATTGCTGTAATCGATTTAGAGAAACCAAATAAAAAAATAGCTCTCACCTCGTATTTAGGGAGTGGGAATCAACTATATATGTCAAAAGAAAATCTATATCTGGCCGTAACTAATTATTTGCCTATAGCTGCTGATGGAAATTATTCATTTAATCCAGATACAACTGTTTACAAATTTTCAGTCGATGGCATGAATGTTGAATTTCACAGTTCAAGCGAAATTACTGGAACGATATTAAATCAATTTTCTATGGACGAATATGATGGTTATTTCCGGATCGCTACAACAAAAGGTCAAGTATGGGATGATGAGAGGCCATCTGCTAATAATCTCTATATTCTTGATGAAAATTTAAAGCAGGTTGGCCAACTTGAAGACTTAGCAAGAGGAGAACGAATTTATTCTGCACGCTTCATGAATGAACGAATTTTCATCGTTACTTTCAAGGAAACCGATCCTCTTTTCGTCATTGACGGATCCAACCCTAAACAGCCTAAAGTGCTAGGCGAACTGAAGATTCCAGGCTTTAGTAATTATTTGCATCCATATGATGAAAATCATTTAATCGGATTTGGTCATGATACAAAGGTGTTACCTGGAAAAGGCGCAAATAGTCAGCCGATTATTTTGACAAATGGTGTGAAGCTTTCACTATTTGATATTACAGATTTATCGAACCCAAAGGAGAAATTTACTGAAATTATTGGCGGCAGAGGCACCTATTCGGCATTAAACTATGATCATAAAGCATTGCTTTTCGACAAGAAGAAAAATCTATTTGCTTTTCCAATTACTGTGTATGAAAATGAACATTCTACAAATGAATTAGAATGGAACTCTAATTTTGAATTTCAAGGAGCTTATGTATATAATATCGACTTGGATAATGGCTTCTCACTGAAAGCTAGAATGAGCCATCAAGATGCTGATGCAATTTACGAAGAATGGGTAAACAATATTCAGCGTGTGATGTATATAGGGGACAATTTGTATGCGCTATCGCCAGAGAAAATCACTTCCTATCATATACAAACATTCAAACAAGAAGGGGAACTGATGATAAAATAATTGATTTAGTACAACTTGCACCTATTTTCAGGTGCTTTTTGTATTGTTTATGAAAAAAAACTACTTCATAATAAAAGGATCGATCAAATTTATTTTGGAATGGAGTTATTTATGAATCTTATTTTGTATTTTATTTGTTCGTATTTTATTGGAAATATTTTATCTGCGCATATACTCGCCAAGCTCCTTCATAAAGGGCAGATACATGAGATGGGGTCAGGAAATCCAGGTGCAAGGAATGCAGGACGTGTATATGGGAAAAAGGCATTTGTTTTTACTTTTCTTGGCGACGCATTAAAAGGAGGAATCGTCGTTATTATTGGGCGATTGCTTGATTTTTCCGATATAGAACAATTAATTGGTGTAACGCTTGCTTTAATTGGTCATATTAAACCCATTTTATTTAAATTGAAAGGTGGGAAGGGAGTTTCTACCTTTATTGGCGGAGTAATAACTTTTGAACCATTATTAGTCATTCCAATCATACTCGCTTTTCTTGTGACCTACCCTTTTACAAAAAGCTTTACTATTTCTGGACTTGGTTCACTTTGTATTCTTCCGATAATCATCTATTATCTTCATGATTCAGTATCATCTATGTGGATGTTCATTATCCTTACACTTGTTCTTATATCGGCCCATATGAATGATTTGTTAGCAAGAAGAAAAGCCTAACAATCATGTTGTTAGGCCTTGTCTTATTCATTATCCGGTGAATTAACCATAATACCAGCAACTTGTGTTAAACGATCATAAAATGCTGGTCCTTGTGGATGTTCATCCAATCCAATTTCGTTAAATGCTTCTTTCATACAGCGCAACCAGCACTTTGCACGTTTTGGAGTAATTTCAAATGGCAAATGGCGTCTTTGCATGGCAGGAGGACCAAATTCATTACTGTATAAAGTAGGGCCTCCAGTAAATTGCGATAAAAACATTCGCTGCTTTCTCTTAATTTCTTCGATGTCCCCCTCAAATAGCGGGCTTAAATCTTTATCCGCATATACTCGTGGATAAAAGGCATTTACTAATTGATCAATTGTTTCTGCGCCACCAATTTCATCATATAAATTTTTAAATTTGAAGTCCATTTTATCACCAACCATTATTTTTTCATTGTATGTTTCATTATAAAGATATTCTATTAGTAATTTTGTGATATAAATCACGATATCGAAGGATTGATAGGGAAATATTGGTTGATTCTTTATTCCTTAATATACTAACACGAAGCAATCAATAATAAGATAAAAGAGTTCGAGTAAAAAGGGAGGATAAAAAGATGAAAAACGGATGCATAAAGTGTGGAAGTATGGATGCGGCTCAAAAGGAAGTGGCAATGACAGGCAGTGGTTTATCGAAAATGCTTGATATTCAGCATAATAAATTTCTTGTTATTTATTGTAAAAACTGTGGCTACTCAGAGTTCTATAATAAAAAATCATCAACTGCAGGAAATGTATTGGATTTGTTTTTCGGTGGGTAAGAAAATACGAAGCATTGCCAATGTCGGCAATGCTTTATTAATCCTCGAAAATGTCTCGCAATCTTTTTAAACCATTCGAAGGATACTCAGATGTTATATCTGATTCATTTACTGAATTTGTAACGATTGAATCTGTTGTATAAGCACCATTTACACTTTCAAGTAATAATGCCATTTCTGGGATATTTCTTTCAACATTCAATGTAAACACCTCCATCTATTAGATTGTGATAATAAAGAGAAATTATACGAATGATGTGAAGTTTTTTGTTTGAAAGTATAAGTCCCCATTCATTAACAAATTCTAATGAATAGAATGGAGGATTGGTTGAATGAATAAGGATAAAGAAAATGATTGCTTAGATGACCGGGATATTATGCACCATTTAATGTCTGAACAAATAGCTTATATATGTGTAGAGGAAGAGGAAGAGCGCATGCGAAAGGAAGTCAGCCAACTGAAGGAACAAAATACATGAACACGATTCAGCATCGACTTCCATTTGTCCTTCTTATACTTTCTATCTTATTTGGTTTAGTACATCCAGCTAATGCAGCCATCCCTTCATATGCAAAATGGGGACAATTAGCTGTAAAAACAGCAAAGGAAAAATACCCGAGTGCGAATATTATTGATTATTTGCATATAGGCAGGGAAGAGAAAGATAAGACATCGATTGAAAAATTTAAGCTATGGGTTGATAACAGTGGGACAGAATTTGGGTTATATATATCCATTGAATTTGATCCAAAGAATGACAGGGTCATCCAAATTCACACGAGAAAATCGGACAATTAGGGCATCGTATTTTAAACGATGCCTTATTTTGGATGAACATAATAATATTATGTAAACTAATACATATAAAAATCTAAAAACTACTAAACTATCCAAATTAATTTTATTAATATAAGTTTTTTACTGCATTTAAAAGGAAAAACATTTTTCACTATTTTCATATTAAAAACCTTTGAATTACAGTGTTCTACGTGGTAAAATGACTTTGAAAACGATTTATCCTCTGAAAAATAATATTATTCTAATAATTAAATAGATGAGGATGAGGCGTTCAGCTTATCAATACAAAATCAATATGGAGGTTATTATCCATGAAAAAGCCTAAAAATGGCGAAAAGTCTTATGCAGAAGGCTTTCATGGCCCGAACCTTGGCTATGTTATTGAACTATATGAAGCATATTTAGAAAATCCAGAATCTGTTGATCCAGAAATGAAAGCATATTTTGAATTAACAGGGTCTCCGCTTAAGGAGTCAATTCAACCAAATAAAGCAAATAAACAAATGGTTCCAACTACTGTCCCATTAGAAAAGACGTTAGCAGCTATACGTTTAGCAGATAATATTCGTACTTATGGTCATTTGGCAGCTACAATTCACCCATTAAAAGACCAGAAGCGTGAGACGGAATTATTCGAACTAACGAATTACGGCTTAGTGGAAGAGGATTTGTATGCCATTCCAGCTGGTGTGATTTGTACAGATGCTAATATTCCTCTTAGGAATGCATTTGAGGCAATTGATTACTTAAAAAAAATATATATGGACAGCATTGCATTTGAATTCCATCATGTTTATGATTCAAGTGAAAAAAACTGGCTTCGCAAAAAAGTAGAATCAGGCAGTTTGAACATTTCACTTCAAAAAGAAGAGAAAACAAAACTATTAAAAAGACTCACTGAAGTTGAAGAATTCGAAAAATTCCTTCATCGTACATTCGTTGGACAAAAGCGTTTTTCCATCGAAGGACTAGATGCGATGGTGCCACTGCTTGATGAAATTGTTGCCGAATCTGTATCCAATGGTGCTCGAACAATTAATATTGGCATGGCACATCGTGGTCGCTTAAATGTACTAGCCCATGTTCTAGGAAAACCGTATGAAATGATTTTTGCCGAATTTCAACATGCACCGAATAAAGAGCTTGTTCCATCAGAAGGATCGATTGGCATTAGTTATGGATGGACTGGGGATGTAAAATATCATCTCGGGCTTGATAAACAAATTAAAGACGAAAATACGACGGTTACACGTTTGACATTAGCAAACAATCCGAGCCATCTTGAATTTGTTGGTTCAGTTGTTGAAGGCTATACACGTGCAGCTCAAGATGATCGTTCATCAAAAGGGTATCCGAAAGAAAATCTTAGCTCGGCATTATCTATTATTATTCATGGAGATGCGGCTTTCCCTGGTCAAGGAATCGTTGCAGAAACTTTAAATCTTGGTCAATTAAAAGGATATAATACCGGTGGATCACTCCATATTATTGCGAATAATACGATTGGTTTTACAACGGAATCTAAAGATTCTCGTTCCACCCGTTATGCAAGTGATTTAGCAAAGGGATATGAAATACCGATTCTTCACGTGAACGCAGATGAACCTGAAAGCTGTTTAGCAGCAGCCAGACTTGCTTGTGAATATCGGGCAAAGTTCCAAAAAGACATATTAATTGATTTAATTGGTTATCGACGATTTGGCCATAATGAAATGGATGAACCGATGACGACAAATCCTTTAATGTATAAAATAATCAATGAACACCCGACTGTAAAAACATTCTATAAGGAAAAGTTAATCAAGCAGTCTATATTGACTAGTGCTGAAGCTGCAGAATTAGAAGAAATGATTGTAACAAAGCTGAAAGCAGCAAATAATAAAGTTCCAAAAAGGAAAAATGAGATTGAACAATTGAACCCACCTGTTCTTGTTGAAAAGCCTTTACCTAAAATAAGAACATCCGTACCAATTGAAACACTTCGAAAAATCAATCAAGAGCTATTAAAGTGGCCTGAAAACTTTACGATATTTAATAAGCTAGATAAAATTCTTAACAGACGAATGAATGCACTTAAAGAGGATGGAAGAATTGATTGGGGACTTGCGGAGACATTAGCTTTTGCGTCGATTATTGCTGATGGTGTACCTATCCGCTTAACAGGGCAGGACTCAGAGAGAGGCACATTTGCCCATCGAAATATTGTTCTACATGACAGTATTACAGGGGAATCCTACTCACCGCTTCATTTATTATCATCTGCTAAGGCATCATTTGCAGTCCATAATAGCCCGTTGTCAGAAGCTGCTGTTCTAGGCTTTGAGTATGGCTATAATGTTTTTTCTCCAGAAACACTTGTTCTCTGGGAAGCGCAATTTGGTGATTTTGCGAATTCGGCTCAAGTTATATTTGACCAATTTATAGCAGCTGGAAGAGCGAAATGGGGACAAAAGTCAGGACTTGTGATGCTGCTTCCTCATGGATACGAAGGACAAGGGCCTGAACATTCTAGTGCAAGATTAGAAAGGTTTTTAACATTAGCTGCCGAGAATAACTGGACCATTGCAAATTTAACGACCCCTGCACAATATTTCCATATTTTGCGCAGGCAGGCGGCTATTTTGAAAGGGGAAGAGGTGCGCCCACTTGTTATTATGTCGCCAAAAAGCTTGTTACGAAACCCGCTTGTTGCTTCGAATAGTCTCGACTTAAGTGAAGGGGAGTTTCAATCAATAATTGAACAGCCAGGTCTAGCTCAAAAATCAGATCAAGTTACTCGTCTAATACTAGCATCAGGGAAAATGGCGATGGATCTAGCCGATCATTTGAAACATGTAAATGATCAAGAGTGGTTCCATATCGTACGTGTTGAGGAAATTTACCCATTCCCTGAAGAACAAATTACAAATATTATTAACCGTTTTCCAAATTTAAAGGAAATGGTATGGGTACAAGAGGAACCAAAAAATATGGGTTCATGGAATTTTGTTGAACCGAGGCTGAAGCTACTAGCTAAAGACAAGCTTGAAGTCATATATTCAGGTAGACGCAGACGGTCTAGCCCTTCTGAAGGTGACCCGAATGTTCATAAAAAAGAACAAGCACGCATTATAGAATTTGCGTTCGCCGAAATGCAAGAGGGAGGAAATTAACGTGGTTGAAATAAAAGTACCAGAATTAGCAGAATCGATAACAGAAGGTACGATCGCTCAATGGCTTAAAAAACCTGGTGATTATATAAATAAAGGCGATTATGTCGTTGAACTTGAAACAGATAAAGTGAATGTTGAAATCATATCTGAGCAAAGTGGAGTCCTTAAGGAAATACATGCTCAGGAAGGTGACACAGTGACTGTCGGTGAGACCATTGCTGTAGTGGATGATAGTGGGAATGCTACTGATCCACAGCAGGAACAAGCAGAAGAAGAGAAAGCAGCAATCCCACAGCAGCCAGAGATAGAGAAGCAATCACTGGAACAAACACAAGATCGCCCGATCGCATCACCAGCTGCAAGAAAAATGGCAAGAGAGAAAGGGATCGATTTATCACAGATTCCAACTACAGATCCACTTGGGCGAGTACGTGCACAGGATGTTTCTTCTTTCAACGCGAATCAGTTGAGCACACCAGCACCAATGGCTAAAGCACCTGTTGCTCCAGTTGAACAAACCGATGGAAAAGAAGTCGAACGTATTCGAATGACACGCCGTCGTCAAACGATCGCTAGTCGCTTAGTAGAAGTGCAGCAAACAGCCGCAATGCTCACTACATTTAATGAAGTGGATATGACAAATGTAATGAACCTAAGGAAGCGCCGCAAGGATAAGTTTTTTGAGGAGAATGATGTGAAGCTTGGCTTTATGTCCTTTTTCACAAAAGCTGTTGTTGCTGCATTGAAGAAGAGCCCATTATTAAACGCAGAAATACAAGGGGATGAAATCCTTCTTAAAAAGTTCTATGATATTGGCATTGCTGTTTCTGCCAATGAAGGCCTTGTTGTCCCAGTCGTACGCGACGCAGATCGTAAAAACTTTGCAGAAATTGAAAAAGACATTTTAGAGCTTGCGGGGAAAGCAAGAAACAATAAATTAGCCCTTCAAGATCTACAAGGTGGAACATTTACGATTACAAATGGGGGCGTATTCGGTTCATTATTATCTACACCAATATTAAACGGTCCACAAGTTGGGATTTTAGGGATGCATTCTATTCAGCTTCGTCCAGTAGCAATTGATGCTGAACGAATGGAGAATCGCCCAATGATGTATATCGCATTATCTTATGACCATCGTATTGTTGATGGGAAAGAAGCGGTTACCTTCCTATTAAGAGTGAAAGAATTAATCGAAGATCCAGAATCGCTTTTATTTGAAGCGTAAATACGATTGTCATTGGATGGCAGAAGGGGGATATTTTATCTCCTTTCTTTTATTATAATTAAGGAAAATGGGATGTTTTTAGTAAAAAAAGAGCAAATGGAAATGGCCCATTTGCTCTCATGATATCTACTTTTTAAAAGGCTTTAACCCACGCTTCGTTATTTCCATTTTCAATACCCTTATCCATTCTTTCTCCGAACCAGACTTTAATGCATCACGATACGAGACGACCAATTGTTCATTACTCATAATCTTCATTCTGCATCCCTCCTGAAATGGACTTGAATAGTAAGCTTTCATTTATTTTAATGGTTTCTAATCATTTTGAAAACCCCAATTTTCAAAAAAAGGACTTTTGAACCTTAAAAATTTTATAAATAAATGGTTAACTCAACATAGGTAAAAATATGGAAAAGTATACATAGGGGGTTACAACAATGAAAATAGTAAAATGGACATTTCTTTCCGTGCTTTTGCTAATACTTACAGTTGGTTGTTCTAAGGCTGAGGAACCGACAAAGGAAAAAGTGACAGCAGATGTGAAGGATGAAGAACAACAAGAAAATGAGCAAAAAGAGGACGAGGAAGTAGAATCAGAGGAAACGAAGGAAGAACCAGTGGAGGCAGAAGTATATGAACCAGAAGAAACATTTGAAGAAATCGCTTTTCAAAATGTGGATTGGTTTTTTGGCTCTCCAGATCGACAGCCTAAAGGCGGAATTTGGTTATTTACTGCAGAGAAACATGCAGGAGAGCTAGATGATACTTTTGAATGGGAAAAGGAAGATGTTCTCCTCATACAAGTCAATGATCCAGCCTATATTAATCATGAAATGACAATTAAAGGCCTCCAAATTGTCGATGAAAAGACGGTAAAAATTGTTGCAGCATTAAAAGAAAAGAGTTCAGAAGGGGATAAAGCACCTAGAAGATATGTAAAAGTGGAGAAAGACGCACTCGCAGGAAAAGGATTTCTTCTAGAGGATGCCTTGACTGGAGAAACGATCAAGTTAAACTAAGAGAGCTGCTATTGCTCTCTTTTTTCTATTATTATTAAAGTCTTAATAAGGAGCTGATTTTATGAATATAGTACTTGACCACATTGTACATTTTGTTAAGGAACACCCGAAGATGGCTATAAAGAAATGGGAGGAACGAGGCTACCAGGCGGTAATGGGTGGCAGTCATAAAAATTGGGGAACTTTTAATAGTTTACTTTATGTTGGCGATGCTTATATTGAATATTTAGCTATTGAGAATAAACAAATAGCGGCAGCTTCTGATAATCCACTCATCGCACAATGTGTAGCAGATTTAACGAATGGTGAAGGACTCGGTCAGATTTGTTTTCGAACGGACAACATCATCCGCTTAAAAGAACAGTTAGAATCAAAGGGCTGTGTCACCTACCCAATATTTAATGGCAGTAGAAAAAGACAAGACGGCTCCATTATTAATTGGAAAATGCTCTTTATCAAGAATAGGAACAGTCTCCCCTACCCGTTTTTTATTGAATGGGAACAACCAGATAATAGCAGGATGTGCGAACTGCAAAAGCTTGGTTTCTTAGATGAAAAGCTATTGAAGCATACCATTCAGTCCATCCATATTGCTGTCCATAATTGTGAAAAAACAGCAAATGATTGGGCTGAGCTTTTTCAATTTCCGATAAGTAATTTATCAACGGAGAAGCATAGGGGATTAAAAATAGCAAAGCTGCAGGCTGGACAAGTAGAAATTATCTTCCTTGAACCATTAAACAAAGAATGTGATAGCTATTCGATTCTCAAAAGGAGAGGAGAGCGTCACTTTGAAATTAGCTTCAATCCAATGCTTGAAAATCATCCCTTTTATTTCTTAGGTGCGTATTATCAATAAATAGCTGGTGATATACGATTTGCTTTTTCGCATCCTAGTATTTGTTATTAGAAAATATTGAATATTGCGCAATCTGTGTTAACATATGATTAGCAATAAAAAATTCTATTATCAGTATACTCGGAGGGGGTTGTTTAATGACAGATTTATTAAGTTTAACTGTCGGTAAGCTATTAGAAGAGAGAGCGAATCTACATCCCGAGCATGAAGCAGTCGTCTATGCAGATCGAGGACTGCGGATGAATTATCGGGAGTTTAATGCTTATTGCCGAAAAGCCGCAAAGGGCTTAATGAAGCTAGGAATAGAAAAAGGGGAACATATTGCTGCATGGTCCACAAATACGCCTGAATGGCTAGTCACTCAATTTGCAACAGGGAAAATGGGTGCTGTGCTTGTTACCGTTAATACAAATTATCGTGCAACAGAGCTTGAATATTTGTTAAAGCAATCAGACTCCACAACCATCATTTTAATGGAGCAGTATCGAGATGCTTCTTATATAGACATGCTATATGAAATTGCCCCTGAATTAACTAGCAGTGAACCTGGCCGTCTGCAATGTGAGAGACTGCCATTTTTGAAAAATGTCATAGTACTTGGTGATCAGCATTATCCTGGAACTTATTCATGGAAGGATCTAATCACATTAGGCGAGACCGTTACGGAGGAAAGACTAGATGAACAAATGAATCTGCTGGATCCGGATGATGTGATAAATATGCAATATACGTCCGGAACAACAGGTTTTCCTAAAGGGGTTATGTTGACTCATAATAATGTTGTGAATAATGCATTCAATATTGCCCATTGTATGCGCTTGGAAAAAGAGGATAGGCTTTGTATTCCTGTGCCATTCTTTCATTGCTTCGGCTGTGTAATTGGTACGCTAGCGTGTGTTTCAGTTGGTGCGACAATGATTCCCATTCAAGAATTCAACCCCAAATTAGTATTACAAACAGTTCAAGAAGAGAAATGTACGGCCCTTCATGGTGTGCCAACTATGTTTATAGCGGAACTGAATGATCCTCATTTCGCTGACTATAATCTTTCATCTCTTAGAACAGGGGTAATGGCAGGCTCTAATTGCCCAATTGAAGTGATGAAAGATGTAATTGAAAAAATGGGTATGGCTGAAATAACTATTTGCTATGGACAAACAGAGGCATCACCAGTCATTACCCAAACAAGAACAGACGACCCGATCACATTACGGGTTGAAACAGTTGGCAAATCATTGCCAAATGTGAAAGTGAAAATTGTACAGCCTGGAACATCAATAGAAGTTCCGTATGGCATTCAAGGAGAGCTTTGTACAAAAGGCTACCATGTAATGAAAGGGTATTATAAAAATAAGGAAGCAACGAATCTTGCACTGGATGAGGAAGGGTGGCTTCATACTGGTGATCTGGCCGTTATGGATGAAAATGGCTATTGCAAGATAACAGGCCGGCTTAAAGATATGATTATTCGCGGTGGTGAAAACATTTACCCTAGGGAGATTGAAGAATTTCTTTACTCCCACCCGAGTATTCTTGATGTTCAAGTTGTAGGAATACCGGATCCAAAATATGGGGAAGAGGTCGCTGCGTGGATTATTCTTAAAGAATGGAATACTGTAACAAAGGATGAAATTCTTGACTATTGTAGGGGGAAAATTTCACGTCATAAAATCCCTAAATATATTGAATTTACGGATGCATACCCAATGACTGCATCAGGGAAAATTCAAAAGTTTCGTCTGCGTGAACAAGCAATAATGAAAGTGCAAGCATACAACATATGAAAGAAACCGAATACAAATAAACATAAATAAATTATATAGTTGCAAATAAAGCGGCAGGAACTTCATTTAGATTAATCGGTAGCCAACAAGGATGACCCATGTTTGAAACGGGCTAGGAGGGTGGTAATAAATTATTACCATCTTCTTAGAAAGAGGGTCATCTAATGAAGCATACTGAAAATGATCAGTATATTGAAGTTGTTTATGAGGATGAGACATTTGAATTTCTCGAGTTTATTCGATTGGACCATATATGCACGATTACTTACATTACTTTGATGAATGTTGTGACAAGAGAAATATTTACTTTTGAAGAAGAAAAAATCAAAACCATTCGTAAAAAATTTCATTATCAAATAAAAGCGTATTCAAAACAGAAGAATCATCTTGCGGCAAGTAGTCCGACTTCATTATACTATATAGTAGAATAGATGAAGGAGTGGCTACAATGATTCATAAGAATTGGCATGAAAAAGAAACAGTTAAAAAAGTAAAATGTGTTCACACAAATGCGGCAAAATATATTGTCAATAGAGCACTTACAGAAGGAAAAGTTTATGAAGTGAAGAACGAAACAGAAGAATTCTATTTTATTATAGATAATACCGGAAAAGTCGGCGGTTTTTATAAAGACTATTTCCAGCAAGCGTAATTGTAGAAAACTGTCGGCAAATCGCTGACAGTTTTTTTATAACGGTTACGGCAATAGATTGTTGCTATCGGGGGAGTGGATATTTATGGGTTTATGGAATGAGTTGTTTTCATTATCAGGTGATACTGTTCGGCTTGAACCATTAGAGAAAAACCATGAGAAAGAATTATGGGCAGCTTCACGTAAGAAGGAAATTTGGACATATATGGCTACACAAATTAGTTCTCAGGAAAAGTTATCTGCTGAAATTATGAAAGCTTTAGAAGAGAGAAAGCATGGTAGGCAATATCCGTTTGTAGTCATACTTAAAGAAAGAAATGAAATTGTCGGCTGTACCCGTTTCCTTGATCTTTCACCCGATAACAAAAGTGCTGAAATTGGCTTCACTTGGTTCAGCCCTTCCGTATGGGGAACAAAAGTGAATACAGAGTGTAAATTTCTAATGCTTACCCACGCCTTTGAAAATTGGCAGCTAAATCGGATTTTTTTCAAAACTGATTCAAGAAATATTCGCTCTCAGAATGCAATTGCTCGTATCGGTGCAGTTAAAGAAGGCGTGCTGCGCAAAGATAGAATCATTTCAGATGGATATGTGCGCGACACTGTTTACTACAGCATTTTGAAAGAAGAATGGCCAAATGTAAAAAAAGAGCTAATCATAAAATTGGAAAGAAAATGAGAAGAGGAGTAATCCTCTTCTCTAATCAATTTTTAACGATTATTATTCGTATTTGTTGGAAAAACTCTTCGCACTGTATCGGCAAATCCTTCAAAGAAGCCTTCAATTGGTTCCCCGTTCCGAATATGATTCGAATATGTTGCCATTCGATTATAAAAGTCTGGATTAGCTGAAACATATACATCATCTATCTGTTGATCGACAGACTTTACTTGGTCGGCTATTTTCTGTTCAACTTTTTTAGTTAATTCTACCCCATTAGATAGCTCTGCAGCTACATAAGCATTATCATTGGATACAATTACACTCACTTGTTCTACTTCAGGCATTGAAGCAATCTTGTCTGCCGCCTGATCAGCTAGTCGCATTTTTGGGGTTTCATTCACATTTCTTGCATTGTCTCGTACACGAAGCAATGGTTCACGATCAGCTAAGTTATTAGTATCAGTATGTCGATTCCTATTATTCACCCGGATTGGATCAGATACATCTTGGTTTCGTAATGCGGTATCATCCAAATTGTTATTATTATTCATTCCACAAGCGGAAAGAGTGATGGCAGTTAACACTGATAGGAAAAACAGTTTCTTCATAAGTAGACCTCCTTTAAACTTGAATTCATTAATATCATTCCTCTTTTTGATCATTTCATTCAAGTTATCTCATTAAAAAAGGCTGTTTTCGTAAACATTGTTGCTATTTTCTACATAATTTTGGTAAAGGTTGATTTCCGCGTACGTGTGCTCCCTTTCCGCGGGGTAGTCCGCTTGAGCCTCCTCGGAGCAATCGCTCCTGCTTAGGTCTCAGCTGTCCTACGCATCCCGCAGGACATTGAGTAGGCTTCTTGGAATTCACACCGCACGAAGGAAATGCGACAGCATTTTCGAGGATCTCGCACCTTCCGCTCCAATCAACCGACTTATTTGGTAAACCATTCATTCTAACAATTGTTATAAAAACAACAATCTTTTAGAAAAGAGCCTTAAAAAATAAAGCATTCTTCCATTTTAATGCTAAAATATGGAGGGAAATAAGTAGAAAGTGGGTATTATAAATGGCTTATTTTTTGATTGGAATCGGTGGAATGTTTGGCAGTATTCTTCGATATAGTTTTTCTTTCTTTAATGACAGCTTTAAAGGAGATTCTTTCCCTTTTGGAACATTAATTGCTAACATACTTGGTGCTTTTCTTCTTGGCTATTTCACAAGGAAGATGAGACAAAAGAAACAGTTGAACCAAAACCTTATTTTATTTATTAGTACTGGCTTACTTGGATCTTTTACAACCTTTTCAGCATTGAGCCTCGAAACAGTCATTCTATTCCAATCAGGTGCATACTTTTATGCATTTCTTTACGTTATGATTAGCATGATTGGTGGCTTAGCTGCTGCTTCTATTGGATATTTTGATATAAGAAGAGGAGGGAAGGTATAAATGCTTCTTCCATTCCTTCTCGTTGGAATTGGTGGCTTTTTTGGAGCAATTTGTCGGTATGTTGTAACAAATGTGATGAAAAGGCTTTTTCTCGATCAAAAACCTTATGGAACAATGGCGGTCAATTTGAGTGGGTCTTTCCTGCTAGGTCTTCTATTTGGATTGAGTGAGAGTAATGAATATAACTTGCTTCTTGGTACTGGTTTTCTTGGTGCATACACTACTTTTTCAACATTTAAGTTGGAAAGCATTCAACTTTTTGAAAAGAAAGAAAAGAATACGGCTATACTTTTTTCTCTTTTGACGTATAGTGGAGGAATTGTACTAACAACCATCGGAATAATTGGAGGGAAAATAATTAAAGGAGCATAGCTATACGCTATGCTCCCTTTTAATTATCTACGCTTTTTTCAGTTTTATAAAGCTTGCGTCCGATAAAGGTCTGGATTGTTAAAAAGATCCCACCAACCGTCCAATATAGAGGGAGGGCAGCTGGAGCATTTAGTGAAATAAAAACAATCATAATTGGAGATAGTAAACCGATAAACTTCATTTGTTGCTGTGATTGAGCGGGCATATTTGACTGTGAAACCTTAAATTGAATATAATAAACAATTCCTGCCAATGCAGTAATCCATATATCTGAATGACCAAGATTAAACCATAAAAAGGAATGTGTGGCAATCTCAGTTGATCCACGAATCGCATAGTAAAAGCCCATTAAGATTGGCATTTGAATTAAAATAGGCAGACATCCCATATTCAGTGGGTTCACGTTATGCTTCTTATAGAGCGCAAACATTTCTTGCTGAAGCTTTTGCTGCTCCTTTTGGTCTTTCGTTTCTTTTATTTTTTTCTGGATGATTTCCATTTCTGGCTTTAGTACATCCATTTTTAGTTTCATCGTTTGTTGTGTTTTCATTTGCTTCAACATAAAAGGCATCAAAATGAGTCGAATGATTATTGTGATGATGATAATGGCTATCCCATAATTATCATGAAAAAGAACAGCAACCCAATGAATTAAATTGGCGAAAGGTTCAACTAAGTATTGTTGAAAAAAACCATTTGAACTTTGCCCATTTTGTCCCTGACAACCTGATAAAAGCAAGGCAATTATTGTAATGAATACAAATAAATAACTATTTTTCTTATTCATTAATACAACTCCTTCTATTTTTAACTATTCAGTCAAAAGAGAGGAGTTAATACCTTCAGTGTCATCACCAGAATAATCCTTTTTTCGAATGCATTTCGTTATCCAGCATAATAGCGGGCTAACAAATGTATGATCAAGACTTTTCTGAAAAGCTATTTTTATCGAAGAATCGATTTCATTTTTTGTTTTTATTGTGTGAATTAAATGATAGTCAATTTTCCATACCCAAATGAATTTGCCAATTAGTCCAATTAAAAAACTAATATAAATCGTATATTCAGTTGGAATATTCGTTAGATCCATAATAATTTCAAACATCATTTCACCTCTGGTTATTAGACCAATGTATAAAATTATAGAGGACATTTGCCAATTTAGCAATTAATTGAACACATAAAGGTAGAGTACTATTATAATAGAAGGATAGAAAATATTGGAATGGTGGGGTATTTTGTTCTATAAGTATAAAAATCTTTTCACAGTATTAAAAATTGTCTTTCCAATTCTCATTTTATTCTTCCTTTTTTATGAATCGAAGGAAATTTTCAAAGATTTTGATTGGGAGATTCTTATAAGTTATACAGACAAGCTTTCACTAGTAAAAGGAATCTTCATCGTAATCCTTGGCTTAGTATCTCTTTTGCCTATGTTTTTTTATGATAAAATATTATTGCAGATTTTTGATATTCATATTCCTAAAAGAAAACTGGTCTTTTATTCGTTATCAGCCAATGCTTTTTCCAATCTCGTTGGTTTCGGCGGGATAGCAGGAGCAACCTTACGGACATATTATTATAAAAGATATGTAACGGATGACACGCCATATATTCAAATCATTGCAAAGCTGTCCTTATTTTATTTAACAGGTCTTTCCATTCTTTCTTGGTTCATTGTCTTTTCAGACTTACATGTATACGCAGAAGTAAAATTTATTAAGCTGGCGGTTTGGGCTGTGGCAGCATATGCACCGATTTTAATTGTGTTATTTATGTCAACAAACTCCTTTTGGAATTTAAAGCAATTGAAACGCGGAAACATGAGCGAACTAGTAACGATTTCTATGTTCGAATGGTTGTTTGTTGTCATTTGTATTTGGGGCATTGCTCAATTATTAGGTGTGACAGTCCCATTTTCAATCATATTTCCAATTGTAATTATTTCTGCATGTGCAGGGATTATTAGTATGATTCCTGGGGGGATCGGGTCATTTGACCTCGTATTTTTAATTGGGATGGAAACGAAGGGAGTCCCTGCTGAGCTAAGCTTACTAATCATTATGTTTTATCGCTTAAGCTATTATATAATACCTGCATTACTAGGAACACCGATTGTATTGCATCAATTTATTAATAAAAATAAGTAGAGCTGTTGCTGCAACAGCTCCATTTTTTAAAAGCTTTTTTCTTTTTCTACTGTATGAACAGGGATTAAAAGCTTTGCAGTAATAAGTCTTTGTCTAATTAGTATCCCAATCCACGAGGCAAGTGCTGCTTTAATTAGTCCTACAATAACAAAAGGGGTAAAGCCGCTGGCAAATGCAGCCATCCATGAAAGGTCTGCAGATATCTTTAACCAAGCACTGCCGAAGCTTAATGTAATCAGCATGCCAATTGTATTGGCAATCATTGCATTTTTATAGGTATATCCGGTTTTCTCCATATAATATCCGATAATAAAAACAGCTGGAATAAAACCTACTAAAAATCCGCCAGTCGGACCGATTAATTTTGAAATGCCACCAGAAAATTCTGCGAAAACAGGTACTCCTGCAGAACCAATGGCTAAATATAATAGGACAGAAATTAAGCCATACCTTGAACCAAGGATTGTTGCAGCTAATCCTATGGCTAATGTTTGTCCTGTAATTGGAACGAGTGGAAGTGGAATGATTAGCTGGGCCATAATACCGATAATTGCGGCGAATAAAGCTGTAACAATCATTGATCTTAATTTTAATTGTTCTTTTGTCATGTATGTATCTCCTTTCTATATGTTAACTAATTATTAATTATAGTTAACAATTAATAATTTAATGGTTACTTAACCTGTTGTCAATACTTTTTTGGTATTTTGAGAATTATCAGAATGTAACTCATCTATGTATGAATGGGTAATTACAAGTAACACAGGATAAAATATAGTATATTCATAAAGCAGGGGGTTCCTATATGCACACATCATTTGAAGATGACAGTCTTACATTACATACCGATTTATATCAAATAAATATGGCTGAAACATATTGGGATGATCAGATTCATGATAAAAAGGCTGTATTTGAATTATATTTTCGTAAGGTTCCTTTCGGGAACGGGTATGGGATCTTTGCCGGACTTGAAAGGGTCATTGAATATATCCAGAAGTTTCATTTTACAGATAGTGATATTGCCTATTTACGAGAGCAATTGAATTATAAGGAAGATTTCCTTTCTTACTTGAGGTCATTAACATTTACAGGTTCTATTCGCTCATTAGAAGAAGGAGAACTTGTATTTGGCAATGAGCCGATTATAAGGGTTGAGGCGCCACTGGCTCAAGCACAGTTAATTGAAACAGCCCTACTTAACATTATTAATTATCAAACCTTAATTGCTACGAAGGCAGCACGCATTAAGGAAGTAGTTGGAAAAGAAGCAGCAATGGAATTCGGTACAAGGCGTGCTCATGAAATGGATGCAGCAGTTTGGGGAGCTAGAGCAGCATTTATTGGTGGCTTTAACTCAACCTCTAATACGAGAGCAGGTAAAAAGTTTGGTATCCCTGTTTCTGGTACACATGCACATTCGCTCATCCAAGCGTATAAGGACGAATACATTGCTTTTCATAAATATGCAAGAAGACATAAAGATTGTGTTTTTCTAGTTGACACATACGATACGATAAAATCAGGCGTACCTAATGCAATAAAAGTGGCAAAAGAACTTGGAGATCAAATAAATTTTATAGGGATCCGACTTGATAGCGGTGACCTTGCCTATCTTTCGAAAGAGGCTCGAAAAATGCTTGATGATGCTGGATTCCCTGATGCAAAGATTGTTGCCTCTAATGACCTAGATGAATATACAATTTTGAACTTAAAGGGGCAGGGAGCGAAAATTGATATTTGGGGAATTGGGACAAAATTAATAACGGCATATGATCAGGCAGCACTTGGGGCCGTCTACAAGCTTGTTTCAATTGAAAATGAAGAGGGTGTGATGGTTGACACGATAAAAATCAGTGGAAATCCTGAAAAAGTGACAACACCTGGCAACAAAAAAGTGTACCGTATTATTAATAATCACTATCAAAAATCAGAAGGGGATTATATCGCTTTGCAGGATGAAAACCCTGGAGGGGAGGAACGGCTAAAGATGTTCCACCCTGTTCATACATATATTACGAAGTATGTAACGGATTTTGAAGCGAAGGAACTGCACAAGGACATTTTTATTGATGGAGAGCTCGTATATTCATTGCCTAGCCTGCCAGAAATTCAGCAATTTACAAAAGAGAATTTAAATCTGCTTTGGGATGAATACCGACGTTCACTTAATCCAGAGGAATATCCAGTAGACCTTAGTCAAAAGTGTTGGGATAACAAAATGCGGCTCATTGAAGAGGTAAAGATAAAAGTGAAAAAAATGTAGGAATTGATTGATTGGGAGGAAGAGAAATGTCTATACAGAAAGATATTATGAGAAGGTTGAATGTTAGTCCCGTGATTGATCCAAAAGTGGAAATACGAAAGCGCATTGACTTTCTTAAATCGTATGTCATTCGTACAAAATCAAATGGATATGTATTAGGGATAAGCGGAGGCCAAGATTCAACACTTGCAGGTCGACTCGCACAACTAGCTATTGAAGAACTTAGAAGTGAGGGATTTGATAATCTCCAATTTGTTGCCATTCGTTTACCCTATGGTTTACAGGCGGATGAGGACGATGCAAAATTAGCTTTATCGTTTATCCAAGCAGATCATGAATTTACATTCAATATTAAAGCAGCGGTAGATGAGGTTCAAAAGGAATACGATATGATTGTACAGGCAAAACACTTAAGTGATTATCAAAAAGGGAATGTTAAGGCTAGAATAAGAATGATTGCCCAATATGCATTTGGTGGAGAAAAGGGCTTATTAGTCATTGGCACTGATCATGCAGCAGAGGCAGTAACCGGATTCTACACAAAGTATGGAGATGGGGGAGCAGATGTTACTCCATTAACTGGATTAACGAAAAGACAGGGGAGATTACTGCTTCAAGAGCTTGGTGCAGATGAAAGACTCTATTTAAAAGTACCAACAGCTGATCTTCTAGACCAAAAACCAGGGCAAGCAGATGAAACGGAACTCGGCATTACTTATGATGAACTAGATGATTATCTTGAAGGCAAACAAGTCGGTCTTGAAGTTGCTGAAAAAATTGAAAAACGTTTTTTAATAACGGAACATAAACGACAAATCCCTGCGTCTATGTTTGATAATTGGTGGAAGTAAAATAAAATCTGCGCCTCTCTTTTTAACAAATAGAGGCGCAGATTTTTTATGTCTTTATTCAGAATGTTCAAAATGAACTTTTAATGATCCTCTCCTACTTAACTAGAAATAATATAATCCTTAACAAATTTCATCATTAAGCTAATTATGACTGAGAGAATTGTATAAACTACAACCCAAATAATGAAAGTTTCATTAAAGATAGTGAAAGTAAAGATGGTAAACACAATGAAAGTTATAAGTGGCATGACAAACCATCTTCTTACTAAAATGTACCCAATAATTGAAGTGACAGCAACTATAATAGGACATACTACTAATACCCAGATAAACTCCATTTTATCACCTTCCATTTTTGTAAACTGAACTATTTCATGCGAAGTCTTACTGAGTCATCTCATAAAACATTAAAAATTTTACGAAAAGACTCTTTATAAATGCCCCTTTATATACATTTGACTATCCCCAATAGGTGATCGTATCCATTATTCCGACAAATAAAAGGAGCAATCCTGCTATCTGCTGTACGACTTTCCCAGCTTTCCTGCTTTTTCTCATTAAAGCACCGTCGACACCAATTACAAAGATAATCATTAAAAAGACAATAAGAGGAACAGATGTGCCAATTGCAAAAATTGGAGGCAAGATTGCTCCATAAGATGAGCTCAATACAAGAGGCATGAGTCCAAAAAAGAACAACGAAAACATTGTAGGACAAAATGAAATTGAAAACATTGCGCCCATTAAAAAGGATCCTAATTTCCCACTTCCTTTAAATTCAGGGACCTTCCTGCTTATTTTTGTCACCCATTTTAATTGAATAAATCCCATTAGTACAAGCCCCATCAATATGAATAATGGCCCCATTAATTTACGAAACACAGAAAAGAATTGAGGCAACAAAAACTGCAGTTCTTGACCAAGGAGCCACACGAAAAATCCAATTCCGCTGAAAACCATTATTTTTCCTAAAATAAAGAAGAAAGCCTCAAACCATTGATTTTTCGTTTGAATGCTTTTATTTCCATAAAAGGTGATCGCACCAATGTTTCCGGTTAGCTGGCAAGGTGCTAAGGCACCTACTAATCCAAGAATAAAGGCACCAAGAAGAGGAATTTCTTTGCTTTCTTCAACAATTGAGAGAAAAGGGCTGCTGAGCATTTGTGATAGTTCACTTAATAGTTGATACATTGTTTGTCCTCCGAGTAAATGATTATCTTTATACTATCAAATATTCATGAAAGGAAATGTTACATTTTTCACAACAAATTTATATTGATTAAGCTATTTTCATAAATTTAGTGAAAAATCTAGTTGTGTTATAATTTTGATAAAAATAATTTTGAAGTGTTCAATTTTCCTAAATACTCTTACAGGTAGTAATTACCGGTTTTCTAGTTTGCTAGAATTTGTTTTAATATGAATATGAATACATTAAAAAAGATATCTCTCATTCTTATGTTGTCTGTCGCACTAGTCTTTGGAATTTCTTATGATGCAAGCGCATCGACCGTTCATACTGTAAAGTCAGGGGATACGATGTGGAAAATTGCGGTGAAATATGAAGCAGGTGTTTCTGAAATCATCAATGCAAATACGCAAATTCCTAATCCAGACTTGATTTATCCGGGACAAAAACTAAATATCCCTACTTTATCAGTCCTCACAACGAATATCGAAGAGGAGGTTGTACAACTAGTTAATCAGGAAAGAGCGAAGAACGGTCTACAGCCATTAAAATCAAATTGGGAGCTTGCTAGAGTAGCAAGATATAAATCTCAAGATATGCTAGATCGAAAATACTTCGACCATAACTCCCCAACTTATGGAACTCCATTCCAAATGATGAAGAGCTTTGGAATTACGTACCGCTCTGCTGGAGAAAATATTGCAGCCGGACAATCAACTGCTAAAGAAGTTGTTCAAGCATGGATGAACAGTGAAGGGCATAGAAAAAATATCCTTTCAAGCACCTATACTGAAATCGGTGTAGGTTATGTAAAGGGTGGATCTTACAGCCATTATTGGACCCAAATGTTTATTACTAAATAAATGAAAAAGCACTGGATTTTTCTATTAAGTAGTTCAGATAAAGTGGAGAAACACTAGAAATCACATTTGAAATCGAGTATGAAAACGGAAAGGATTTATACTCGGTTTTTTTGTTGATATGTAAGGGTTCCCCTTGTTTTCATTAACGAATGATCATTTGAAATAGTATACCTATTATCTGGATGACAATAACTGTTGTCCGTTGACTATTTTTGATGCGATTACGGTTGTTATTTGACATTAGGAAATATAAGCGGATGTACGTTCCGTTATTTCAGTAAAAACCTATGATTTTTGTAAGTAAACGGACTCACGTTCCGTTATTTAGTTACTTTGAAGCTATTTTGTGTGATTTGGAATAAATAAAGGAACTCGTGTCCGCAACTGTGATGAAATAGGAGTCTATTTGCAGAATAAGGGATTCTCAGTCCGCAAAAAAAGTATTCAAAAAAGACAAGCTCAGAGCCATATAAGCTCTGAGCTTTATTGTGTGGATTCAAATGTGTTATTTTAGATTATCTGCACAATAACTGAACTACTTATTTTTCTGTCCGGTGCTTTTTTATTTTTAGCTCAAATAGTATTAATCTACTACAATATATGCAATCATCGGCCCATTTTGATCTTTATCATGGTGGGTATGACAAATTAAGCGGTAGACGCCATCTTTTTTAAATTGCAGAGGTACGACCGTTTCTTCGCCTTTTTTCACAACTCCTTTAATATCTGTTCCTTCAATCGAAAATGGGTGCTCTGCGCCATTCACACCAGAGATCATTAAATTTACTTTTTCACCTTTTTCAACAAAAATGGTCCCTGGATCCCACCGGTATGATTCAATTTCTTTCCCATCTGCTCGAGTTGCTTTGAATTCCCCTGTAACCATATGAATCTCTCGAACTTCTCCATTTGTTTCCTGACTAAAAACGGATTCAGCTTCTTTATTCATAAATAACCAAACTGATGCGGATGCCATACCAAGAATTAAAACAAGAAACAAAATAACTGAACGCTTTTTCAATACAAAAAATGGCATTATTTCTCCCCCTTACAATTGTTTGTCCAATATTATAGATATGCAGGTAGGAGGAGGATACTTGTCTACTTTTATAAAAAAATATAAATTCTATTCAACTTCACTTTAAAAACGAAGATAGCTAGATGGTTATGCCGAAAATAAAATAGTCGTTATAAAAAAACTATAAATATATTTTTTTGAGTTGACAATTCATTAAGATATATGATAAATTTATCTCGAGTTAAAGATAAATGAATTCAAAGTATTAACGACCACTCACTTATCTTTTTTTTGACTGTATATCTCGAATTCGAGATGAAAATAATAATATTCAAATTGGAGGAAAATAAAATGGCAAAATGGACAGTAGATCAATCACACTCATTAGTAGGTTTTGAAGTAAAACACATGATGGTATCAAAAGTGAAAGGTCAATTTGAATCGTATACAGCGGATGTTGAAGCAGAAGATTTAACAAATTTAACGACAGCACAGATCGCATTTTCTTTTGATGTTGCAAGTATTAACACAAGAAATGAGGATCGTGACAATCACTTAAAATCAGCAGATTTCTTCGATGTAGAAAACAACTCTACAATTGATTTTAAATCGACAAGTATTATAGTAAATGGAGAAGACTACAAAGTAACTGGTGATTTAACGATTAAAGGTGTTACTAAGCAAGTAACATTTGATGTGGAATTTGGGGGCAAAGGAACAAACCCATGGGGAGTTGAAGTTTACGGTTTTGAAGCAGAAGCTAAAATTAACCGTGAGGAATTTGGTCTAACATGGAATGCAGCACTTGAAACAGGCGGAGTACTTGTAGGAAAAGAGATTAAAATTAAAGTTGAATTAGAAATAAATCCAGCAGCTTAACGTTCTACAAGTTTTTTAGAATGATGTTGAATTTAGAAGAAGTTAAATTTAGCATCATTCACTTGTAGTTATGAAGGGGGTTTTACGAATGGAATTAGCTAATGATGTATTAAAAGCTGTAACTGTCATTCTTCGTGCCTCCCAAGCTATTCATGAAGTCATTCGAAAAGATGTTGCAAAATATGGATTAAATCCGACGGAATTTTCTGTATTAGAACTTTTATACCATAAGGGAAATCAACCGATTCAAATGATTGGAAAGAAGGTTCTTATTTCCAGCAGCAGTATTACTTATGTTATAGACAAGTTAGAACAAAAACAGTACGTAAGGCGTGAAGGGTGTCCAGAAGACCGACGTGTCATCTATACTGTATTAACAAGTAAAGGGAAAGCATTGATGGATGAAATATTTCCGAAACATGTAATGAAAATTAGTGAAGTTTTTACTAATTTAGATAATAATCAAATGATGCAAGTAGTTACATTATTAAAACAAGTTGGTTGTAAAGCGAAACAACTGTAATTTATGGTTATATATCTTGAAATCAAGATACTTTAATTGAGGTGAAATAAATGGGTTTTTTAAATAAATTATTTGGAGTAAAAAAAGGGGAGGAAGAAACAATGACAAAATTAAACATTGGAATTGTTTTAGGTTCTACACGTGAAGGACGTGTGAGTCCACAAGTTGGGGCATGGGTGAAAGAAATTGCAGATAAACGCGGGGATGCTAACTATACAATCATTGATATTGCAGACTATAAGCTGCCATTACTTGGTGAGGCAGGTGCGGATGCATCAGGAGCAGCAGCATGGTCAGAAATAGTCGCAGCTCAAGATGGTTTTGTATTCATCGTTCAAGAATACAATCACTCGATTACAGCAGCACTAAAAAATGCTTTAGACTATTTGCGTGATGAATGGAACAATAAAGCAGCTGGAATCGTATCTTATGGTTCAGTAGGTGGGGCACGTGCAGCTGAGCATCTGCGTGGCATTCTAGGCGAATTATTAGTTGCAGACGTACGTGTTCATCCTGCATTATCATTATTTACTGATTTTGAAAATGGCACTGACTTTAAACCAAAAGCTGTGCAAGAAGACTCAGTAAATCAAATGTTAGACCAATTAATCCCATGGTCTAAAGCATTATTTACAATTAGATAATTAATCGTAAGATATTTAAATAATCAAAAACAGGTGAAGAATCAGCATAGGATTCTTCACTTGTTTGCTTAAAGAGACTTATTAAATAGTCTCTTTTAAAAAAGCCAAACGAATTATTGCAACCTCTGTTCTACCTGCTGGCAAACTTCATCCGCAGTTAGGCCGCTTGCCTCTATGACAGGTGCTTTTGTCATCGCATCCTGCATGCCCATAACGTTTGAATCTAACCCACTTACAACACAAGCAGAGCAGTTCTCCACATCAGCAGCTGATTGAAGATTTACTACATCATATCCCTTTTCACGGAGTGCCTCTGAAATATTTGTTAATGATTGTTCTACCGCTACTTTTTTCATTATCTCTTACACCTCCTCCGACATATAGATTGCCTAACAATACCTACTTTTATTCTAAGAATAAAATTGGAGAGAATATGGGAAAGTAAGGGAGGAGGTGATACATATTGAAGAAACGGAAGAAGGATCCTTCTACAGCGGGATTAAGCTCGCCAGAAGTAAAGGGTCAGGGAACAACAAATACCGAAACGGGTGGATATGCCTCATCCTCTGCAAGACATAAAAAGAAAAAATAAGATATGTAACAAGTATGGTTTGGTTGAAGAATTGTATGCTATGAGTACGGCGTCATTAAAAAAAGAAATCGGCTTAATCGCCGATTTCTTCCTATATTAATTATTTGTACATTTCCGCTACTTGTTTTTGCAAATCACTATTCTCTAAATACTCATCATATGTCATTTGCTTATCAATCATGCCATTTGGCGTTAATTCAATAATCCGATTTGCAATCGTTTGAATGAATTGATGGTCATGTGATGCAAAAATCAACGAACCTTTAAAATTAATTAAACCATTATTTAGGGCTGTAATTGATTCTAAGTCTAGGTGATTTGTTGGTTCATCAAGCATAAGGACGTTTGCTCCGCTAAGCATCATTTTTGATAGCATACAACGAACTTTTTCTCCACCGGAAAGCACGCTAGATTTCTTTAACACTTCTTCTCCTGAGAAAAGCATTCTACCAAGGAATCCTCTTAGGAAGCTTTCACTCTCATCAGCAGGGGAGAACTGGCGTAGCCAATCAACGAGGTTTAATTCACTGTTCTCAAAAAATTTTGAGTTATCATTAGGAAAATAAGCTTGTGAAGTTGTAATGCCCCATTTGAATGTTCCACTATCCGCTTCCATCTCATTCGACAAAATCTTAAATAAAGTCGTCTTTGCTAGCTCATTTGTCCCAACAAGAGCAATTTTATCGTCTTTATTCATGATGAAGCTCACATTATCAAGTACTTTAACCCCGTCAATTGTTTTACTAATCCCTTCCACACGAAGAAGATCATTGCCAATTTCACGCTCAGGTGAAAAGCCAACATATGGATAACGGCGGGAAGATGGTCTAATATCATCAAGTGAGATTTTATCAAGAAGCTTTTTACGAGATGTTGCTTGCTTTGATTTAGAAGCATTCGCACTAAAGCGAGCAATAAACGCTTGAAGCTCTTTTATTTTCTCTTCTTTTTTCTTATTCGCATCTTGAGCCATTCTAGAAGCTAATTGGCTTGACTCATACCAGAAATCATAGTTACCGACATAAACTTGAATTTTACCAAAGTCTAGATCCGCAATATGTGTACATACTTTATTTAAGAAGTGACGGTCATGGGATACGACAATTACTGTATTTTCAAAGTTAATAAGGAACTCTTCTAGCCATTGAATCGCTTTAATATCCAAGTGGTTAGTCGGCTCATCAAGTAGAAGGACATCAGGTTTACCGAATAAAGCCTGCGCAAGTAAAACTTTTACTTTATCTGAACCAGAAAGATCAGCCATCTTCTTATAATGGAATTCTTCTCCGATGCCTAGGCCTTTTAAAAGGATCGCTGCTTCAGATTCTGCTTCCCAACCATTAAGTTCAGCGAATTCACCTTCAAGCTCTGCAGCCTTCATGCCATCTTCATCAGTGAAATCAGCTTTCATATAAATAGCATCTTTCTCTTGCATTACTTCATATAAGCGGGCATGTCCCATAACGACAACCTTTAATACTTCAAAATCTTCATACTCAAAATGGTTCTGTTTTAATACAGCTAATCGTTCACCAGGTCCTAGATGAACACTGCCTGATTGGGATTCAATTTCTCCAGATAAAATTTTTAGGAATGTTGATTTCCCAGCACCGTTTGCACCAATTAAACCATAGCAGTTTCCTGGTGTAAATTTAATATTTACATCTTCAAATAGCTTGCGATCACCATAACGAAGACCGACATTACTAACAGTTATCATCTATTTATATTCCTCCAAAATACATAATCTGATTAATTATAACATTTTTAGGGTGGATTCGCTAATTTTAATAAAAGCTAATTAAAATAATAATCAGAAATTTTAGATAAAAAGAAGGATGTTCCTGAAAATAAAGCGAATAAAAAAAGATAGATTGCTTTAAAAATAGAAAGGGGATATTTCAGAGATGGAAGCAGTACAGCAAACACAAACAAAGGCAAAGGTGAATTGGAAGAAACTCTCCATATGGTCACT
Source organism: Cytobacillus eiseniae (assembly GCF_017874625.1). Taxonomy (GTDB): domain Bacteria; phylum Bacillota; class Bacilli; order Bacillales; family Cytobacillaceae; genus Cytobacillus; species Cytobacillus eiseniae. The sequence goes on from NZ_JAGIKZ010000001.1 coordinate 304,506, forward strand.
TGCTATTATTGGCACAATGATTCTTATTGCCATAATCGGACTCTATATATACATCTCACGTTCATTGCCGCAAACAAACGGTGAGGTGAAGATTGGTTCAATAACTTCTGCAGTAGAAATAACAAGAGATGAGGTTGGAGTGCCACATATTTTAGCTGAAAATGAACGAGACTTATATATTGCTCAAGGATATATTCAAGCACAAGACCGCCTTTTTCAAATGGATTTAAGCAGAAGGCAAGCATCAGGAAGGTTAAGTGAGGTAGTTGGTGAGGCAACGGTACATAACGATAAATATTTTCGTACACTTGGACTAAGACGTGCAGCAGAAGCTTCATATGAACAATACTCTGGTGAGGCAAAGGACATTTTAGACTGGTTTGCTGAAGGCGTAAATATTTTTATAAAAGAACTTGAGAGTAACGGAAAATGGCCAGTAGAATTTAAACTATTAGGCTATGAGCCAGAACTTTGGACACCGATTGATTCGCTCACGATTGGAAAATATATGGCGTATGACCTAGGAGGACATTGGGAAAATCAAGCATTTAGATATTATTTATTGCAGCAATTCCCAGAAGAAAAGGCATACGACCTTTTTCCTTCCTATCCAGCAGAAGCACCTTACATTATTGGCTCTGTACAGCTGGACATTGAAGCAACTCTAGCTTCAGCTATTATTCCTCCAGAATTTAATGGCAGTAATAACTGGGTAGTTAGTGGAGAAAAAACTGCATCGGGCAAGCCGCTTTTAGCAGATGATCCTCATTTGTCATTAAGCACACCATCCATTTGGTATCAAATGCATCTGCAATCACCTAATATGAATGTTAGTGGCGTCATTTTTGCTGGAATACCTGGAATTATATTAGGTCATAACGAACATGTTGCTTGGGGAGTAACAAATACTGGACCAGATGTACAAGATTTATATATTGAAAAAAGAAACCCAGATAACCCAGAGCAATTCCTTTTTAATGATAGCTGGGAGGATGCCACCGTCTTAAAAGAACCTATTCAAGTAAAGGGTGGGGAAACAATTGATTACGAGGTTACAATTACACGTCATGGACCAGTCATTTCAGAATTTGCAGAGGAAAGTGGGAAGGAAGAAGTCCTATCAATGCAGTGGACTGCATTAGAGCCTTCTGTTGAACTTGAAGCGATTATTGAAATGAATAAAGCAACAAACTGGGAGGAATTTGAAACAGCCTTAGAACTATTCCATACTCCTGCTCAAAACTTTGTATTCGCCTCACAGGATGGAACAATTGCCTATAAAGCAAACGGAAAGATTCCAATCCGTAAAAAAGGACAAGGGCTTCTACCAGTACCAGGTTGGACAGATGAATATGGATGGGAAGGATATATCCCGTATGATGAGCTGCCAAGAACAATAAATCCTGATGAAGGCTTTATTTCAACAGCAAATAACAAAGTTATGAATGAGAGCTATCCTTATCATATTAGTAATGATTGGGCGCAGCCATATAGACAAATGAGGATTCAAGAATTCCTAAAGACAGATGATAAGCTAACTGCAAATGACATGATGGACTTGCAAATGGATACGAAAAATCTTCAAGCCGAGGAATTTGTACCTATATTTGTCAGTCATCTACAATCCTCAATAAACGACGAGGAGAAAGAAGCCATCTCCATCTTAGAAAGTTGGGACTACATTGACAACAAAGGTGAAGCAGCACCACTTATTTTCAATCTATGGATGAAAAAAATAGCAGATGTCTTGTTTCAGGATGAAATAACACCAGAAATGAGAGATCTATTTAAAGGTCAAAAGCAAGCCGTTGATGAACTCATCAGAAGGGCGGACAAAGGAATGAATGGACCTTGGATCACAGAGCATGGTGGTCTTGAAAATGTCCTTCAAGAGGCCTTACAGCTGGCACTTGCTGAAGGGAAGGAACTGCAAGGCGATAAGCTCTCAAAATGGAAGTGGGGAGACTATCACCAAATTTACTTCCCACATTCATTATCAAGCATGAAACCATTGAATTATTTATTTAATAAAGAAGGGAAAATCCCAGTAGGGGGAAGCTCTGTGACCGTTCAAGCTGCAGCAAATAAAGATGATGGAACGGTCAATCATGGGGGCTCTTGGCGTTTTGTCATCGATACGTCAGATATGAATATAGGCTATCACCTTGTTGGCCCAGGACAATCAGGCCATCCTTTAAGCCAAAATTATCATAATCAAATGAACGCATGGGTTGATGGAGATTATCACGAAACGAATATAACGAAAGCAAGCGGGGATAAATTGATCCTGCAACCATAGAAAAAAGTAAATAAATGATGTAAGCATCGTTATTTACCGCATCACTTAATGAAGGAAGAATCAAAAGATTAAGATGCACTTCACATTAAAAAAAGTAAAATATTATTTAAATAAATGACTAATTGTTCATAGTTTTTTCATATTTTTCATGTACAATAAAACCATACAGGCAGGATAAAAAAGGAGTTTTTATTGTGGCCAAAAAACAGCTCGTTGAATTAGTAAACCGATTAAAACAAGCAGGGATTAATGTGAGTTTTACTAAGCCAAGATCAAAAATGATTATTACACTTCCGCAAAGTAAAAGGCTAACTACGACAACGAATTAGCAAATTATTACGGAGGATAGGTCTATCTATGAAGGCTGTGCTTGTCGTATTCTACGAGTGGCCTATCCTAGACAATGATTTCTTAAGCTAAACCATTTTCGCAAAATAAATTGATGTTTTGACCTTACAAAGAAACCGCTGAACGGATCATCGTTCAACGGTTTTTTTGTAAGGTCAAAAATTAGTCAGAAACCGTTTTAGATTTCTTTCATAATCTTTTTATAAACTTTATCTTTATCAAAATCTTCACCCATTGGGAACTTCTTAATAAATTTATTATTTTCATCTAATAAAAAGACAAAAGTACTATGAACATAAAATCCATCTCCTGGATCACGGTATTGAAATTGAAAGGATTCAGCCAATTCACGAATTTCAGCTTGGTCTTCCTTAATATTTTCTTGGTCTCCGGTGAGAAGTGTCCAATTGCCATCATCTTCAATATCGAAAGTATTCATATAATGCAGCATTTTTTCAGGTGTGTCTCGATATGGATCAATTGAAATTGTGAAAAATTCAATATTCTTTCCGAATACACCATCTGCGACTAAATCATTTTTTAATAAATTCATTCGTTGAGTGGTGGTTGGACAAATATCTGGGCAGTGAGTGTACATAAATTCAATTAGCTTAAGCTTGTTATCTGATTTTGAAAATTCATATTCCTCATTATGCATTGTAACAAGGGAAATATCCTCTGGTATTGATGATGACATATCACGTAAGATGAAGTAAGAAATACCGGCTGTAATGCCTAGAACAACGATAATTGAACAAATAATATACATTTTTTTCATTATTAACCCTCCCTTTATAAGGATAATGAAAATTTATCGAAAATCCTATGGATAATATGTGAACAAGTGATTTTAATCATACATTATTAGATAAAATCTCTTTAAGATGATTCGTATATAACCTTTCCAGTAAGACTAAGGTCATATCCATGTAATTGTTCTAATTGCGAGCGAAATTCTGTAGTGTTAACAGCTTCCTTTATTATTTTGACTAATTCATCGTTTTCTTTCGTTTTTAAAATGACTAGATCATATTGCTCCTTAATCATTGGGATAAAGTCTACATTCACCATTTTTGCTACGTTTTCAATTCCTACACCCGCATCAGCTTGCCCGCTAGCAACGGCTGATGCGATTGCAAAATGACTGGTCAATTCATTTTCATAACCTATAAGTGACCTTGGAGAGACTCCGAGCATTTTTAGCTGCTCGTCCAGTAAAACTCTTGCTCCCGAGCCCTTTTCACGATTGACGATCGTAACCTGTGTTTGAGTTAAATCATTCCAGTTTTTTATGTTCAGAGGATTTCCTTTTTTTACATATATTCCAGCATTTCTACAAACTAAATTAATTTGTATAAAAGGCTGACTTACTAAAAGGCGTTTGACATAAGGGGAATTATATTCACCTGTTTCCCCATCATATAAATGGACACTAACAACATCACATTCTTCATAATACATTGAAACAAGACTATTTAAGCTCCCATTATATAGTCTTAAAGGCGTAAGGGAAGTATGTTTCTCTATATATTTACTTAACATATCTAATACGATGTCCTGTCCGCTTATTACTACTTGTTTTGTATTCCTATTTTTAGACTCATTTTGCTTTCCTAAAATAAAGGGTTCTTCCTGTACAATTCCCGTTCTGTTTTTTATTTTATATCTTTCAAGATCATGTTGGTCCACTCTCATTTGTCTGCCAACTCTAAAGGCTACTAGCTCTTCTTTTTTGATAAGATCATAAACGGTTAATTTAGATATCTTTAGTAATTGAGATACTTCTTCGATAGTATATGATGAGTTATTATTCATGCGATCACTCCTCATTGATTATAACTAGATATGATGTTTATAGGGTAACTTTACAATGATATTATAATGGGTGATAAATAGGTATAATTATGATTGCTTTTTATCGTTTTCATACAATCGAAGTTTTAATTATAATATAGTAGAAAATGATATGAATGTATTGCCAGTGTTCCTTGATATTACTAATGCAATTCAAATCTATGTGGAATATATATTATAACATGACAATAAAGAAGATTCCTAAGGGTGAACTGAAATATATTAATTTATAGTTTATTTTTATAATTAGTTATAATAAACTATAATCAGTTATAACTAATTATATATAATGAGGTGACGGCATGTGCAAATGGGTTAAATTCGTTAGTATTCTCGTATTTTCAATGATTTTAGCAGTAGGATGTTCTAATAATGAGAATACAGACCAAGTATCAAAGAAGGAAGCAAAAACAGCATCTGACAGCAAAAAAAATGTTGAATTAACTATTTCAGCAGCGGCTAGCTTAAAGGATGCAATGGATGTTATTCAACATACATACGAAGAAAAAAATCCTGAAGTTAAGTTAAAGTTTAACTTTGGAGGGTCTGGTTCATTGCAGCAGCAAATCACTCAAGGTGCACCAGTTGATCTATTTTTTTCAGCAGCAGAAGATAAGTTTGATTTGTTGGTAGAGGAAGAATTGATTGCAAAGGAAGATGGATTAGACCTTCTTGGAAATGAACTCGTATTAGTTGTCCCAAGGGATGCTCAATCGATAAAAGGCTTCGAAGATCTTACAAAAGCAGAAGTCAGTAAAATTTCAATCGGAACACCTGAAACTGTGCCTGCGGGAAAATATGCAAAAGAATCTCTTGAAAATTCGGGGGTATGGAAAGAGGTAGAGTCAAAAATCGTTTTTGCAAAGGATGTCCGTCAAGTATTATCCTATGTAGAAACAGGGAACGTTGAAGCTGGAATTGTTTATAAAACAGACGCATTGGTTTCTGATAAAGTAGAAGTAGTCGCCTCCGCCGATACTGCCACTCACCCACCGATTATTTATCCTGTTGGCGTCATTAAGGATTCTAAACAATATGAAGCTGCAAAAGTATTTTATGATTATTTACAAAGCGCCGATGCATTAAAGGTATTTGAAGAATATGGATTTACTATTAAATAAAGAAGTTATGCAAGAGTTCTTTAGTCCAATTTGGATATCTTTGAAAATAGCTACTATATCTGGCGTGGTAGTTATAATATTAGGGACATTGGCAGGCCGAGTAATGGCTAGGAAGTCTTTTAAGGGGAAAGCGGTGTTGGAGACGTTTCTCATGCTTCCGATGGTTCTGCCTCCAACAGTTGTTGGCTTTTTTCTAATTGTAGTTTTTGGTAAAAACAGCATAGCTGGACAGTTTATTGAATGGCTTTTCAAGCAACCGATTATATTTACTTGGTGGGCTGCTGTAATAGCTGCAATCGTTGTAGCGTTTCCTCTCATGTATCAGTCAGCAAAATCAGGATTTCATGGGATAAACCATGACATTGAAGAAGCAGCAAGGGTAGATGGAGCAAGTGAATGGAGAATTTTCCTATTGATTTCTGTTCCTCTAGCTTCGAAAGCACTTATTTCTGGGAGTATTTTAAGTTTTGCGCGGGCATTGGGGGAATTTGGTGCTACCTTAATGTTTGCAGGTAATATTCCTGGGGAAACACAAACAATTCCGACAGCAATATATATAGCAATCGACTCGGGCAATATGAAAATGGCCTGGATGTGGGTGATTTCAATTGTCATTATTTCCTTTGTGATGTTGCTAACTGTCCGAACAAAACAAGAATAATACAAGTGGCAAGAGCAGATTACAATTCAGCTATTGTCCGTATGAATCAATCATTTCAAGTATCTGATGAATGGCAACGGCTTGAACTACTTATTTCTTTTATAAAAGTAAATAATCGTTTGCTTTTGTGCAATGAAAAGCCCAATTTCTCACTAGAATAGAGAAATTGGGCTTTTTAATTTCCTTTGTATTTTGTTATGCCGGTATTACGCCAGCCTCAACTTATTTCATAGAAATCCAAACACTTTTTACTTCTGTGTAATTATCAAGCGCATAGGATCCCATTTCTCGGCCCATACCTGATTGCTTATATCCACCAAATGGAGAAGCCGCATCAAAGGCATTATAGCAGTTCACCCAAACAGTTCCTGCTCGAAGCTTACTTGCTACATAATGGGCATTTGCGACATCACGTGTCCAAACGCCAGCAGCCAATCCGTATTCACTATTATTGGCACGATTAATCAATTCGTCTAGATCCTCATACGGCAATGCTGAAATAACTGGACCAAAGATCTCTTCTTTTGCAATTGTCATCTCGTCACGTACATCTGCAAAAATAGTAGGGGAGACAAAGTAGCCTTGTTCTTGAGGCTTTTCACCGCCAACTAGAAGCTGAGCACCTTCGCTGACACCTTTTTCAATATAGCCTAATACTCGTTTTTGCTGTTCGGTTGAAACTAGTGGACCAATTTCAGTATCCGCATGAATACCAGCACCTTGTTTGATATTCTTCGCATGGCTAACCATGTCAGCAACAACATTATCGAATTGTTTCTTTTGGATAAATACACGTGATCCGGCACAGCATACTTGACCTTGGTTAAACATCACTCCATTAAGAGCTCCAGGAATGGCTTTTGATAAATCAGCGTCTGGAAGAATAATATTCGGTGATTTCCCACCTAGTTCAAGTGTCACTCGTTTTAAAGTTTTAGATGCTCTTTGCATAATCATTTTGCCGACTTCAGTTGAACCTGTAAAGGCGATCTTATCGACTAATGGATGATCAACTAGCGACTGGCCAGCAGTCTCTCCGAATCCAGCTACAATATTAACAACACCTGCTGGGAATCCAGCTTCTTCAATTAATTCTGCTAAGTATAAAGCAGTAAGTGGTGTTTGTTCTGCTGGTTTAAGTACGACAGTACAGCCAGTTGCAAGGGCAGCACCTAATTTCCACATGGCCATTAGCAGAGGGAAGTTCCATGGAATGATTTGTCCAACAACCCCTACAGCTTCATGACGAGTATAGTTGAAAAATGGACCGTTTACAGGAATGGTTTGCCCAACAATTTTTGTTGACCAGCCAGCATAATAGCGCATATGTTCAACAGCAAGTGGGATATCTGCATGTGTTGTTTCACGAATTGGTTTTCCATTATCTAATGTTTCTAACTGCGCAAGCTCTGCACTATTTTCTTCCATTAAATCTGCTAACTTGTACATAAGACGGCTTCTTTTAGAGGCGCTCATTTTTGACCATGGACCCTCATCAAATGCCTTTCTAGCAGCTTTTACTGCAAGATCGATATCTTCAGGACCAGCCTCGTATACATTTGCAAGTACTTCGCCTGTGGCTGGATTATATGTTTCAAACGTTTTTTTTGACTTACTTTCAACGAATTCTCCATTAATATAAAGATGTTTGTTCCCGCTCAGAAACTTTTCTACCTTTTCTTTTAAATCTACTGTTAATTGACTCATCGTACTCCTCCTTTAAAATAGTAATCTATGTAATTCATGTTGCAAGGTGAAGAAGATTGCTATTGTGAACGCTTACAATACTATGTTAACACTATGAAAATTTGATTATCAACAACTAATTTAACAAATATTCTGACAATAATCGACAGCTATTCCTACATTTATTTTTCACTTTATACGATTTATGTCTGAAAAATGTCAAAAATAAGAACTGAATGTGAACGCTTATTTGAAATAGTGAGTAAATACCTGTGTTAATGCTGTTTCTTTATAGTTTTGAACATTCTGTGATTGAGGAAAATATCACAGAACTTCATTTTTGTTAATATTACGATAAATGTAAGATATATCCTATAAGAGCCATCAATAGAAATATGATTCTATTGTATCAAGGAGAGGGGAAAATTGAAGGGTGCAGGATTTTTCAAATTAATGATCGGCGGCTTGGCAGCCTATGAACTGCTAAACATCATGAAAGCTGGAAACAAAACAGTTCTCAGGCCTCCAGGTGCAGCAGATGAAGATGAATTCTTAGCCCTATGCGTCAGATGTGGAAAATGCAATCAAGCATGTCCATATGACTCTATAAAAATGGGCAATGAGAATTTAGGCTTAGGAATTGGAACTCCTTATATCGATGCTAGAGATAATCCTTGCCGTCTTTGTGATGACTTTCCTTGTGTGAATGTATGTCCAACAGATGCTTTAACAGGGATTCACAATGTTTATGATGTAGAAATGGGAACAGCTGTAATTGATACAGAAGCATGTATAGCATATCATGGCATGCGATGCGAAGTATGCTATCGTGAATGTCCTTTAATTGATGAAGCAATAAAGCTCAATATTTATGTAAAGCCAGATGATCCAACACATGCTGTATTCGCACCAATCATTGACCAAGAAAAGTGTGTAGGCTGTGGAATTTGTGAACAAAGATGCGTCGTTGATAATCCAGTCGCCATTCGGGTAAAGCCACGGGAAATAAAAGGATTGTTCTAACAAGATTTTTAGTGGGAAATGCAACAAAGAATACTTTAAATTGCGTACCACTTTAAATAAATAGATAAATAGAAAAAGTCTCTTCATGTTAAAAGGGAGGAAAGTAAGCTATGGAATTAACTAGAAGAACCTTACTTAAAGCGACCGCAATTTCCATGACAATGGCAGTTGCAGGCTGTAAAAAGAAGGAAGTAAAACCGGCTGGTACAGATGTAGCTTCAGCAGTCGAAACAGCAGAACCTGATGAATGGAAATCAACGGTTTGCCGTTTTTGCGGTACAGGCTGCGGTGTATTAGTAGGCATTAAGGATGGAAAAGTTGTAGCGACCAAGGGAGATCCTGATAACCGATCAAGTAAAGGATTAAATTGTATTAAAGGTTTTTACGTTGGGAAAATTTTATTTGGGAAAGATCGCTTAACAAAGCCTCTCATTCGTGAAGATAAATCCAAAAAAGGAACAATGGAAGGCTTCAGAGAAGCATCATGGGAAGAAGCATTAGATCTTGTCGCAAAGAAATTAAAGGAAAATTATGAGAAAGATCCTTCATCCATTGCATTTTGGGGATCAGGACAACAGACAATTATGGATGGCTATGTATCTGTAAAGTTATGGAAGGCTGGTCTATTAAATAATAATATTGACCCTAATGCAAGACTTTGTATGGCTAGTGCTGTTACAGGGTTTATGTCGACTTTCCAATCGGATGAACCGATGGGCTCCTATAAAGATTTAGATGAAGCAGATGTGTTTGTCACATGGGGTGCGAATATGGCTGAAATGCATCCTGTATTGTATTCGCGATTAACAGCGCGAAAGCTCGCTAACACAAGTGTCAAACATTATGATCTTACAACTCGGCATTCTAGAACATCTGAAACTGCGGATACAACAATGATCTTCAGACCTCAATCTGACTTGGCGATTGCCAATGCAATTGCTAATTATCTCATTCAAAATAATTTATATGATCAAAAATTCATTGATGATCATCTTAAATTTAAAGCAGGAACAGAAAATCTGGGGCATTCATTTAAAGATGACTATGATGTGACAGATGGGAAAGACGCGGATAAGGTTTGGGAGATTTCTTTTGAAGAATATAAACAAAGTGTAAGTGCTTATACACTTGAAAAAGCTGAAGAAATTTCTGGTGTTCCTGCAAGTGATATTGAAGCATTAGCAAAAGAATTCGGAGATCCAAAGAAAAAAATCATGTCTTTATGGACAATGGGAATGAATCAGCATACAAGAGGCACGTGGATTAATAATCTTGTCTATAATATTCATTTATTGACTGGAAAAATAAGCAAACCTGGAAATGGACCATTTTCATTAACTGGTCAGCCTAGCGCTTGTGGAACGGCAAGGGAAGTAGGTGTATTCTCACATAGACTTCCATCTGATATGGTCGTAAATAATCCGGAACATAGAAGATATACAGAAATGATTTGGAATTTACCAGCTGGGTATTTAGATCCGATTGAAAAACCTGGTTTCCATACGGTGAAAATGTTCAGGGAGTTAGGGAAGGGCAATGTAAAGTTCCTCTGGAGTATGTCAAATAACTGGGGACAAACGATGCCAAAACTAAATCGATTTAGAGGAAATGATGCCGATGGCAAGGGCGTCCTTGATGGTTTTATCGTCGTTTCAGAGGTATATCCAACAAAATCAACGGAATTAGCAGATGTTGTTTTTCCAGCAGCAATGTGGGTAGAACGAGAAGGACAATTTGGAAATGCTGAACGACGCACTTCAGTCTTTGAAAAATGTACTGAACCACCTGGTGAAGCAAAATGGGATATTTGGACACTTATCCAAATTGCCAAACGGGTGCTTGATGGCAAGAAAATCGGTGATAAACCTTCATTTGATGTTCTTTTTGGAAATGTGTGGGACTATGATAAAAATGACTTATTAGAGGATGGGCATGAGGTGAACAGTCGCCTATGGGCAGAATACCGTTCATTCACAAATCCACATGAAAGTAAAAATAAAGAAATTCAAGAATTAGGAAAAAAATTGAAATTAAAAGCGAAACAAATGGCGCCATATGAGGAATATTTCAAGCAACATGGCATATGTTGGCCAGTTCGTGAAGTGAATGGTGAATGGGTTGAGACAAATTGGCGATATGCCCATGGCAAACAAGAGGAAGGATTTGACCAATACGGAGTTGAAGAATTTGGTGAAATAGGAAAATACGATAACATTGATTTCTATAAATCAGATGACCATCGTCCAAGTGTCATTTTCCGTCCATTTGAAGACGCAGCCGAAATTCCAGATGCAGAATACCCATTCTGGCTATGTACAGGACGCGTTCTCGAGCATTGGCATAGTGGCTCGATGACGAGACGAGTACCTGAACTACACAGAGCAGTGCCTGAAGCATTATGTGAAATTCATCCCGAGGATGCACAAGCATTAGGTATTCAAAATGGTGATATGGTGAAAGTAATTTCTAAACGTGGAGAATGCGAAGTGAAAGCAACAACAAAGGGACGAGGAAATCCACCTAAAGGGCTCGTGTATGTACCGTTCTTCGCTGAAGAAACGTTAATTAATCTTGTTACATTAGATTGTTATTGTCCAATTTCAAAGCAACCAGATTATAAAAAGTGTGCAGTTAAGATTGTGAAAGCATAAGAATTGGGGTGTAAACCATGAGAAGCAAAGAATTGTTATTTGTTGTCGCATTTATCTTAGTTGTTTCGGTATCCATTGGTGCCTCAAAGTTGTATTCTAGTCAAACGGAGACACAAGAGGAAAGCACAGTACAAACGGAAAAAACGGTATCAATTCCACAACTTTCAGATGATAACAGGGAAGCATCAGCAACAATGGTACTTTTAGGTGCTCCCCCTATGCAGCCATCTGATCACATTGATCGTTGGAATCCAGAGTTGCATCATGAAAGTTGTATGACATGTCACGCAGTCCCAGAAACAGGTGCACCAACACCGCCTGCTGATCATTTTTATGATCAAGATATAAAAGGAACTGTCTTCAGAGATAATTGCCAGCAATGTCATGCAACACAAAATGATAGCAAATCCGCATTTAATGATTAAGAATAACTAGAAAAGCGGAAGCGCCTTGGTCATCGCCGTACAAACTGGAAGGTCTTCGACTGAGATAAAGGAAACACGGTGAGGAACGAACCGATGTTGACTTATCGCAGGGAGGGGACCTGAAGTTTGGTAGGCGATAGGCGCTGTAGCTAGACAAAGAAAAGCGAAAGCGCCTTGGTCTGACCCGACAAGCATAAGACGATCTGGAATGAAGGTTGTCCTTTAACCTTCAAGCCAGAACGGCTTATGAAGGGTCAATGTGCTGTATCCTATTGCTCGAAAATAGTACGTTCTAATCCAATTGGATCGTACTCTTACGGGAAGCTAATTTAAAGAAAGATGGGGATTTATTATGGTAATATCAGGTATTTACATTGAAACAGTTCCTGGAATGGCGAATGAAGCTGCAGAAGTATTAAATAAAATGGATGGGGTGGAAGTACACCACATAGAAGATGATTACAAAATCATCCTTACTGTTGAAGCAGAAACCATTCATGCTAGTTATGAAATTGCTGAAACGTTTAAGCCAATTAATGGTGTTTTAACGATTTGTTTAGCATACAGTAACTTTGAAGAGGAACCTGCTTATCAAGAAGCAGCTGTTATTCAATGAATGACAGAGTCAATCGTAGACAATTTCTCTCCATTAACTGGGAAGCAACTGTTGGCTTTTTAGGTAATTTTATTGGGACGCAACTTGAACAAGAACGAGACTTTTTTCGGCCACCCGGAGCCCGCAGCGAACTTGATTTTTTGACATCATGCAATCGGTGCGGAAAATGTAAAGAAAGCTGTCCAGAGAGTATCATTAGCTTATTCACTCTAACGGACGGTGCCAAGTTAGTGAATACCCCATACTTGAATCCGAACGAGAATCCATGTACCTTTTGCAATAAATGTATTGAAGTGTGCCCAACTGATGCCCTAAGCTTGAGCGGACGTTTGGAGATTCCTGCTATTGGCAGGGCTGTCATTCATCCTACTAGCTGTCTTGCTTTTCAAGAAGTAATGTGTGACTATTGTGTCCGTTCATGTCCTGAGGAAGGGGCACTTACATTAATAAATGGAAAACCAATGATTCAAAATGAAGCGTGCACAGGATGTGGACTATGTGTAGCAAGCTGTATTGCAGAACAGAAAGGAATTCTTATCCAATCAATTTAAGACCCGTTTGGGCAACTTTGTAGGTTAGGAATGAGCAAGATGAAAAAAATGGGTAGTTCGTTACGAAAGTGGACAGTGGCCAGAAAAATTGTCCAATTCTCAATCATTGCTCTTTTTCTCTCGCCACTTATTTTTGCTGTAGTAGAAGGAGATCATTTTTTCTTTGGTTCACTCGGATCATCTACTTTTATTGGGATTGTATTATCAGATCCATTTGCAGCTTTACAAGTAATTTTAGCTTCGAAAAAAATAAATATTGGCTATCTTTCGGGAGCAATGATTATCTTCCTTTTTTACTTTATTGTCAGCGGAAGAGTGTTCTGCAGCTGGGTTTGTCCTGTAAACACACTATTAGAACTAACTGAAAAGTTACGAAAATATATAAAGGTTCCCGACAAAATATACAATCGTCACATAAAAAAGCAGCTGGCACTTGCTGTTTTAGTATTATCATTTATTGTTGGTGTACCAGTATTTGAGCTGGTTTCTCCAATTGGTTTTACAGTAAAGAATGCATTATTCACCTTTGGTATTGGTATTTGGATCATCCTAGCAATCGTATTATTTGAATTGCTCATTTCAAAGCGAGGATGGTGTCGTTATTTTTGCCCATTAGGTGGGTTCTACCAATCATTCGGAGAAGCAGGCGTATTTAATGTAAAGTTTGATCATGATGCATGTGTTGGCTGTGATACATGTCGTTCAGTGTGCTTTGCTGATCCAGTTATTTTAGAACCAGGAATTTATAGGGAAAGTAAGTTTGTAGTTTCAGGTGATTGTAGTCTTTGTGGGGCATGTGTTGATCATTGTCCATTTAACGCACTGAAGATTACCGCTCAACTGCCAACTTCTCGTGCAAAGGAAGATAGCGAATTAAATCGGGAAAGACAGGAAAAGGAAAGATTTGCAAAATGGTATAATATTAGTTGAATCATTTTTAGGCAGAACCAATTGGTTTTGCCTTTTCTATTATAGTCTATTAAATGGGAACCTTTTTCCAACCCAGTCGTATAGGATAGTAGACAAAAATGCAAATGAGGTGGAGGAATGGATAAGACACGAATGATTAAGGTATCCAATCTATCAAAAAGATATGGCTCCTTTCATGCCGTGAAAAATGTGAATTTAGATATACAAAAAGGAGAGCTCTTTTGTTTCTTAGGCCCTAATGGGGCTGGAAAAACAACGACAATTAAAATGATGACAGGTCTCCTTGAACCAGGGAGTGGAGAGATTGAAATAGCTGGTACGAATATTTGGAAAGAACCGATTGAAGCAAAAAAGAAAATGGCGTATATTCCTGATCATCCAATTCTTTATCCAAAACTTACTGGCAGAGAGTTTTTAAAGTTTATTGGAAGTGTCTATCAAATTGACCAACAAGTCTTTGAAGAACGAGTGGAGAAGTATCTCTCATTATTTCAACTAGAGGAGAGGGCGGATGAATTAATTGAATCTTATTCACACGGAATGAAGCAAAAAATCAATCTCTGCGGTGCTTTTATCCATCAACCAGATGTCCTGTTTCTTGATGAACCAACTGTAGGATTGGATCCTAAAGGGGCAAAAACATTAAAAAACCTATTGCAATCCTTATCAAAGGAAGGCATGACTGTATTTATGTCAACACATATCCTAGAAATTGCAGAACAAATGTGTCATAGGGTAGGAATTATTAATAAAGGAGAAATCATCGCGATTGGTACGATGGATGAATTAAAGGGGGGAAAGACACAAGCTACACTTGAGGATTTATTCCTAGAACTTACAGGTGACGAGAAGGTGGAAATATGACAAGGAATCTCATGCTTCTCTATTGGAATATGGGGAAAACTCAATTTAGAACAGCCCCAGATAATACTAAAGTTGCTTTTGTTTTCATAACGATTGGTGCTTTGTTTATTACTGTCCTTTTCAGTTTTGCAATTGGTGGGATGGCTGTCTCATTGCCGCTGCATTTTTTTGAACCAATCATTCCCTATGTATTTTCTGCACTTTTGGCTTTTACTATTTTATTTGGTGTTCCACAAGTATTCAAAAATTTGTATGGCACGAATGATCTAGCATTTTTATTTACACTGCCAATAAAAACAAAAAGTATTTATTGGGTCAAATTCCTACAAAGTTTTTTAGGTGTACCAGGAATTTTATGGGTAGTATCTATTGTTCTCATAATGGTTTTTGGAATGGCTAGTCAAGCAAGCCTTATTTTCTATCCAGTAGCAATTATTGTTTCGCTTTTAATTATGCTGCTCGGTTTAAGTGTTGCTTATTTAATTAATTTGATGCTTATTCAGATTATACCTGTACATCGGGCAAAAGAATTAATGACTGCGATGAGCGCGATCGCGGGAATAATCGTGTATATTTTATTTCAACTTCCAAATTTATTGCATCAAAATAATAGAGATAATCAAATGGTAACGGAACTTCCGCAAATGCCTAAATGGCTCCCGATGGAATGGGGTGGGAGAAGCTTAATGGAAGCTCATAGTGGATCAAGTGGATTTATTCTCCCATTTATTTTGTTACTATTGTTTACAGGACTTCTGATTTTTCTATCATCTTTACTAGTTGAAAAAGGATTTAGAACAGGCTGGATAAAGATGAATGATGGAAGTCGATCGAAAAAGAAACGAAAGCGAAAGAAAGTAAATGTTCAATTAAATCATCCAATCATTGCAATCGGAATAAAAGAATGGCGTGCCATTCAAAGAGATATGCGTGAATGGGTGACATTTTTGCCTTTCCTCATTTTTATGATTTTTCCTTTTATTACAATTTTTAATAACGATGGGAGTAAAGAGTTTATTTTCAGTAATCCTGCGATATCTTGGATTGTATTACAAGGAATCTTCTTATTTATGTTCACTTTCATGACAAGTGGTTTTTCTTCATCCGCAATCGCACGAGAAGCTTATTCGATTCATCTTTTGCGTATAATGCCATTAACAGGCTGGCAAATTGCTCTAGGAAAATTTTGGATCAATTGGTTAATCCCTGTAGTCATCCTATCAGTGTTAGAAGTAGTTGGTGGATTAATTTTTCAATGGAAATTATTTGATATTTTTCTTGGCATTATCGTTGTATCAATTATGTCTTTAGGTATTACTGGCATTGGTCTTTGGATTGGTTCGATCGGTGCAAAATACAACCCAAATAATCCACAAAATAGACTAGAAACGGGTGTATCCTTTTTATTAATGATTTTATCATTTTTGTATCTATTTATAGCTGCTTTCCCGTCACTCCTTGTCTTAATCCCAACAGATACATTAAATCTATTCCAGGATGGGGAAAAGCCGATTGGAATTGTAGGCATGCTTTTTACAATGCTTAAATGGAAAGCTGCAAATATGGCCATTTTAACAGTTATTAGTGGGCTTATCACACTACTTATTTCAGTTGGAGTAGCAATATTTACATTATATTTAACTGTAATTCGTATCAATAAAGGGTTAACAATTAACTTTGTCACAAATAAAAAATAGATATGAACAAGTTAGTATAAATGTTAAAATATAGTTTGATTTAAATAGTTTTTCATTTATTGAAAAGCGATTACCAAACTATTTTTCGAAATTGAGGAAAAAGCAATGACAAAGCATATTAAAAAAAATCTACTGACAATGCAAACATTTTATCTTTTAACCTTTTTTGGTACAGGAAGTCTTTATCCACTATTAAGTGTATATTTAAGTGATGTTGAAAAGTTAAACGGATACCAAATTGGGATTATTATGTCGATTAGTCCGATTATTATGATTTTCTTTCAACCGATGTGGGGAATGTTATCGGATAAATTCAACAATCCGATTAAAATTCTTGTCTGTACAACTTTACTGGCAGGAACGTTTGGACTTGGATATATTACATTTAGCGGTTATTATTTATTATTAATCATTGCCATTTGTGTAGCGATCTTTCAAAGTGCAATCATTCCAGTTTCAGATAGCTTATCAATTAAATATACAGCTAAAGTAAAAGTGAATTATGGGAATATCCGTTTATTCGGTTCATTAGGTTTTGGTATTGCCGTATTTGTAATGGGAAGACTTTCTGAACTAAATCCAAAGATTATTTTTATTGCCTTCTTTATTTCTCTTTTACTCGGGAGTATATTTGCTTCGAAAATGCCCTCAGAAAAGAGCAGCAGAAATCAAAATATTCTTAGTGGAGTAAAAGAGGTACTTTTTCACAAAAAGTTTCTCGTTTTCCTTGTAATTACCTTTCTAGTATTTGGGCCTAATTTAGCTAATAATACATATTTTGGTCTTTTTATTGATGGAAGCGGAGGAACATATACAGGCATTGGAATTGCATTTTTGCTTGCTGTATTATCAGAAATTCCCTTTATGAAAGTAGCAGCAAGTTGGATTAGACGGATGGGCTTATTACAAGTTGCAACGATTGCAGGTGTGGTTTCACTTATCAGATGGCTTCTCTATTTTTTTGAACCGGACTTATGGATAATATACTCTACATCCATTCTGCAAGGGTTCTCGATTGGGCTCTTTATACCAGCAGGATTGCAATATATTCGTGATATTACTCCTATTCATATTACAGCTACTGCTATTACCTTATATTCAGCGATTGGAAATGGGCTCGGCAACTGGTTCTGTACATTTATTGGTGGAATCATATTTGAGGAGTTCTCAATCTTTGCTGTCTATTTATTTTTCAGTGTATTAGCATTAGTCGGTGTTCTGTTAAGTATATGGTTATTGAAAGAGGAAAAATCAATTCAGAATGCCCAGGCAATAACAAGAGGGTAGGTACGAAAAGAAGTTGCGAATCAGCAACTTCTTTTCGTATGAGGAAATTATACTATTTATTATTTATACTTTTGGCAATTAGTTCTTTTACTTGATTGTATGATAAGCCTGAATGACGATTAAGCCTCTTAACTTCTTCAATATCGGTACCAACAACAGTATATCTCTTCGATTCTTTCTTATTCATTGACAATTCCTCCAATTAATCATGTGTCTCGATATCTACAAAATGTAGGTTATTTCTTCCAAAATTGACTATACTAAGGAAAAAGGGGGCGTTTGCTATTTTTTTCAATCGTAGAAATCAGGATGATAAACCAGAAGTAGTTATGCTTGATACAGAAGTGTATGCCTGCAGCCAAGATAGCTGTAACGGTTGGATGAGAAAAGAATTTGCTTCATCAGATTTAAAATGTCCTTTATGTGGCAATGATACAACTGCAGAAATGAGGGAATTGCCACAGATTGAATAAACAGATGAGACTGTTGTCAATGATGACAGCAGTCTATTTTCTCTTTATAAATTTTCATTTTGCTGCCCTAATTCCTTTTCACTCTGAAGGACATTCGCTGTTTCGATGGAATGATGTTCATCCAGTGAGTTACCTCTGTATTTATAATCATTCGGAAAAAACTGATCTTTGCCCGTAGTCTCTTGCTGTCTTTTATTCGTTTGCTTTTTCATCGATTCATCCCCTTTTTAAAAACAACTACCTTATCAATAACATAACAAATTACTCGCTAGGTTATTCAAAAATAAAAAAATCATGCCCCTCCAAAAAATGGAGAGACATGCCTTTTTAATGATAGCTATTTTCTAATTCATCCACTAATGATCCGACATAAGCGACAGCTTTCCGGATAGGGTCTGGTTTTGTCATATCGATACCTGCATGTAGTAATAGATCTTGTGGTTTCTTTGTTCCACCAGCTTTGAGAACATTTAGCCAGCGCTCAACTGCAGGTTGCCCTTCATCCTTTATTTGCTGTGCCATTGCAGTAGAAGCTGTTAACCCAGCAGAATAAGTATAAGGATATAATCCCATATAATAGTGTGGCTGACGCATCCAAGTAAGGCTCGCATATTCATCAATCTCAATAGCATCTCCCCAGAAGGATGACAGCACATCTGCTTTTTGATCACATAAGACTTTTGCTGTAAGGGGAGTTCCTTGTTCGGCAAGAGTGTACACTCGTCGTTGGAATTCGCCTTCTAATAAATGGGTAACGAAATTATGATAATACGTTCCTAATAGTTGTAAAATAACCCAGCGCTTCATTCGTGAATCATCGGTACCTGCCATTAAGTGTTGACCTAGAAGCAATTCATTCATTGTTGATGGAGCCTCGACAAAATAGGTAGAGGGACGTGTATTCATAATCCGTTGATTTTTATTTGCTAAATAGAAATGACCAGCATGTCCTAGCTCGTGAGCAAGAACAAAGGCACCACGCATCGTATCTGTCCATGTAATCAAAATATACGGATGTGAACCATATGGACTTGCACAAAAAGCTCCTGTTGATTTTCCAATATTATCAGCTAAATCAACCCATCTTTCTGATAATCCCTTTTCCATTATTGCTGTATATTCAGGACCCATTATTTTTAGCGCTTCTAGGATCACTTTGCTTGCTTCTTCATATGTTGTCGCTGGATTGAAATCTGGATCCAAAGGTGCTTTTAAATCACAGAATTGCATGTGATCCAATCCTAATACTCGCTTTTTAAGCTTTGCAAATCTCTGCATATGTGGAGATAGTTCTTTTAAAATAATATCTAATTGATTATGATACATTTCTTTCGTTACATGCTGTGGAGCAAGCAGCATATCCGTAACTGATTCATATTTTCGAAGCTTAGCAATCGATACTTGCTTCTTAACTTCTGATGAATATACAGCAGCAAATGTATTTTTATACTGAATTAAAGAGTCTGAAAAGGAACGATAGGCATTTCTTCTTACGGTTGCATCTGCTGAAAATTCATATCTGTCTTCAAAAAGAGCAAAAGAATTAGGCAATTCATTTCCATCACCGTCAACAAAGTTAGAAAATTGCATATCTGCCAGTTTTCCGGATTGATAGATCGCATATGGCGCAGCATGAACTTCTCCCAAAGCAGCAAGTGCTTCTTCTGTTTCAGGAGAAAGCTGATGTTTTTTAGTTTGTAATAAATCATCTAATTGGTTTTTGAATGGAACTAACTGTGCATTTTCGGCTATGTATTGATCGAGCATGCCATCAGGTAAAGATAATAGCTCTGAATCAATAAAGGAAAGCGCAGCACTTGTTTTTGCTCTTAAAGAAGCAATTAGTGCCGAATTAGCTTGATTATTTGGATTTGTCCCATCTTCAGACTGACGTAAATTTGCATAAGTTCCTGCTTGAACTAGTCTTATCATGAGTTTCTCTTGTGCTAACAAACATTCAAGCAATATGGCTGAAGTATTTTTTAATTCGCCTTTAAACTTTTCAAACGAGGTTAAATCTTGTTCGATTGATTCAATTTCTCGCTTCCAGTCACTTTCATTAGCAAATAAATCGGTTACGTCCCATGTAAACTCTTCAGGTATTTCAGAACGGCTCTGTCTTTTTTCAGCAGTTTTCACCATAAATAATCCTCCTTTAAACTTTTATCATTTCGTGTCTCTAAATGATTATACAATAAAATATATACTTTTCAAAATATTTAAAATGAATTATAACATGTTAAAAAATGCGAAGAGTTTAAGATATCGGTAGAAATCTAATTGGTGATCTCTAATACATTGATCGTGAAGGGTGGAGATACTTTTGCGGGGGTAAAATCAGGCTTTATCTCTTGAAGTGTATGGAAGCGTAAAGTTAGGCCACGAACCGTTCCTGAGCTTCTAATTAATCGGTAAAAGATCGCTTAGACCATAAAATCCAAGCGATCCTTTTTTCCACTAATTAATTTTTCACCTGAGTTTTGCAATAAACATCAACAAAGTGAATAGGGTTTAATTTTTCACCCGTTACACGGCTAATTTTTTCATTCCAGTGATAAAGGGCAGCTGGTTTGAAAAATTGTTTGATGAGCATTTCTCCCGTTTCTTTTGTGAAAAATTCAGGAGAAATTTCCGTTTCAATATGACGATGAAGCTGTGCTGCCATTAATTCTCCAAGTAGATAATTTTGGTAGTAAATAGGTGCGAGTGTAAAATGAATTTTTGCAGCCCAATCGGGATTATCAGTTGAATCAGGAGGAGTGACTAGCTGAACTTCACTAACTGTTTTCCACCATAAAGCGTTTAAATCTTGATCGGGATTTTCGTACAGTTCTTTTTCAAAAAAAACAAAGGTAATAATCCATCTTACTGAAATGAGCATTTGTAACTGTTGGTACTTTTCTAATTCAGGGGCAAGCTCATTTACTGTTGCTTCATCAACTTGTAAGAAGCGCTTTAACCAACGTGGCTCTTTTCCCATTTTTCCAAATAACATCGCGATTGCTTCGGTTGTTAACGTATGACTTACTGTACGTAATCCGAATGGAAGGCTAGGGTCTACATATTTGAAATAAGCCGCATGGCCAAACTCATGCAGGTTTGTTTCCATCCAATACGCATCTTCCGTTAAATTACAAAGGACACGAACGTCACCTTCGCGATCAATATCTGTGCAAAAGGCTGTTGGGTTTTTCTTTTCTCTAGGGAACAAATCGCTTTTTGCATAGAGGTCATCTATTTCGATTCCCATAGAATTAAACGTATCTGTTGTGATTTGGACAATATCCTTCCCTTTGTAAAAAGGATCCAGATTGGTTGAATCAGATGGCGGTGCCTCTTGGAAAAAAGGATCGACATAATGCCACGGGCGTATATCCTCAGGATTAATTCCAAATTTAGTTGCTAAACGTTCATCGAGTTCTTTCTTCATCGAGCGGTAGGCTTCATCTGATTGGACAATAAGTTCGTTGAAAATAGCGAATACCTCGTCACGATCAAGTTCTTGCAGAGCAAAGCCCATTTGATGATAGTTATCAAACCCGAGTAGTTGGGCAGCTTCATTGCGCTTTTTCACAAGCTCGAGCAGGCCTTTTTCTACGACTTTACCAACTTCCTTACTTGCAAACCATACTTTTTTGCGTAATTCTTGGTCATCACTATTAACCAATATCTCTCGAATATCATTGGCAGAATACTTCTTGCCATCCACAACAGGCTCGTATGTGTTAAATAATAAATTAAGTTCAGAAGAGCGTTTTGATAAATCAGCAATCACTTCTTCAGGGAGTTGATTCCCTTCCATTGCGCTTAGTAGAAGTTGAAGCTGACGCTTTTCAATCTCGGTTACGTTTTCCGTTGCTAGAAATTGTTTTGTTTTCTCGTATGAATCTTTTGAAGAGAATAAAAGTTTGTACCTAGTTTCAGCTTCACTTAATTTAGCAGCCCATTTAGGATCCCCAGTTGTTTGAGCCATCCAGCTTGCTTGAGCTCCATCTTTAGATAATACTTGCATTTGGGCATTGATATCTTTTAGAAATGTTTGGAGTGTTTCCATTTTTATCGCTACCTTTCTATAACTAAGTATCACAATAGTAACATTATTAACAATTCGTTAAAGGTTTTCTTAAACCTTTAAAAGCTTATAAAATATTTAAAAAGTCATTTATATACGATAAGGGGAATTTAAATTAAATCAAGGAGTATTTTTATTACTTTGAAACGATATATAAAATTGTACTTTATATTACTGAATAATTTGAAGAGACAATTCGGGTATAGAAGTAATAACCTTAGTGCGGTTATATAAGAAGTAAAAAAAGCAACCAATCTTTCTAATGAATAAAAGGTGGTTGCTTTTACTGTATTTTTTATCAACATTTAATTCTGTTCTCCACACCTGTATAGACTCGGACTTGATTACGTCCTTCTCCTTTAGCTTCGTATAAAGCCTTATCTGCCTTATTCAAAAGTTGATATAGAGTTTCGTCTTTTTCTGTTGCCTCAGCAACTCCACAGCTTAAAGTAACGGAAATGTCTCCTTCTGGAGTAGGAAGGGGACGTGACTCTATAATCTTTCGTAATTGATTGGCTATTTTTTTACTCTCAGATGCTGTTCTACCCTTTAATGCGACAACAAACTCCTCACCTCCGTATCGAGCAAACAGCATCTCTTTATTCATCTGTGACTGGCATAATTTAGCAATATGAATCAATAATTGATCTCCGACTGGATGACCGTAAGTATCATTCACCTTTTTAAAATAATCAATATCCATTAAAACAACTGTATATGGAGATGATTCCTTATTCGCTGCTGCAAACTCTGCATTACATTTTTCGAAAAAAGCTCGTCTATTAAAAATCTGTGTAAGTTCATCACTGTATGCTTGTTGTTCTAATTTTACTTGTAATGTTTTAATCTCAGTGATATTCGTAAAAATGATTAATAAACCTTTACGATCTTGCAATAAAGAAGTACGGACTTGATAAATCCGTTTTTCCCGATTGTCACCTAATTGTATTTCTTGAGTTCCTATAGAATCTTCTAAATTGAAAGGAACGGATTCACCTGATATTTCAAAATAAACTTGATTAAAACCTATTCCTAGCGCTGATTTATTTAGCTTTGGAAACAACCTCTGACATGCCTGGTTAAATTCAATAAGTTGATGGGATTCATCCAAAACGATCACCCCGTCATTGATACTATTAAAAATAGCATCTTTAGCAATTGGCATGATCGTAAACATTCGAGAGGAGTTAATTGCCCATAAATATAATAACGAAGCCGACCATAAAACCATTGGAACTGGGTCAATTCCTTTAGGAGTGACTCCAATTAAATAAAGAAAAGCTGTTAGCATGGGAATCAATTGACCTAACAGTAATGCGACCAACTGCACACGATAAATCTTTGCAGTTTCTCTCCAACGGGAAAGTACGAGTAAAAAAGCAACAAACATGCAGCCAAATGTGTAAACTCCATGAATGGCATACCAAATTCCAATCTCTTGATAAATATAAGGAGCGCCTAATACCGGATCAATTTGAAATACCTTATAATGTAAATGATGAAGATCATTTGTAGCTACCATAACAAAACTAATCACAGGGATGGCAAGAATAGCGATTATTCTTATTTTTGTTAATTTCTTTCCAAGATACTGCATGATAAACAATAATCCTAGAGGAGAAGAAATAGGCATGCCGATATATTGTATGATGGTCCAAAACTTTATTTGTTCAAGTGTTGTTCCTGTTAAACCTAAAGCAGAGGCAAAACAATAAATAGCAATAAAAGAAGTATAAAAAATAAAAATATATGCAATCGTTTTATAACGATGCCTATTTATAAATACATGTATACATAAATATAGATTGAGTACTCCTGATGTACAAATTAGAGTGATATATGCGGTTAACAATGAATTCACGATGGACTCCTTCTTTTTCAATTAAAAGGTAAAAGTCGCAAATAAAAGAAAGATTACCTTCTTTTAGAATACTCCTCGTAGGTATTTTACAGGAAAAAGAAAACAATGTATATTTCTCCTATTCTATAATTGTTACAATTTTAAGAAATCTTTACTAGGTAAAGCTTTTCGGTCTAATTCAAAAATGTTCTTTATGCAGCATTCCTTGCCGGGCTATAAAACCAAAAGACAATATGAAAGAAGCCAAAAAAAATGAAGAAACTCATAATTCATTGGCTTATGTATTGAATTGACTAGATTAAAAAAATATATGTTCATTTGAAATAATTTTCTCCTATTTTGGTGTAGCTACAATCATTCGCTATAAAGATGGCTAACGGGTAGGTTTCCTAAAGAAGGTCAAGATACTGTTCAAATGGAATTAATACATATATAGGTTAAAATAGGGGGTTGTAAAATGGAATTTGAGCTAAATCTTAAAAACAAAAGAGTTAGAGTATGGTTGTGGCTAATGGTACCTGCCTTTATTTTATCGATAGCATTGTTCATTTATTTGCCTTCGGGAAATAGTGTATACGGTGCTATCCCACTTATAGTTAGTTATTTCATTTATTTCGGTTGGAGTAAGGTGAAAAATAGACAAACACAAAACTAATTATTATATAGTGATGAAGAAGGTTTATGGTAAATAGATGGATGATAGTATTCATTTCAATTTAGCAGCATCATGGATGTTTGAACCTGAATATGTTAAAATATTACTATCTAAATATTCCGATAGTAGTGTTTAGATAATATTTAACTTTGGAGGTTGATATTATGGTAAACAGAAAAAATATTGGATTGCATAATACTAGTGGGAAAACGTCTAGATACTAATAATATAGCGTTTCCCCAATTTTGAAAGGGGAAAATCATTTGAAACAAACTTTGTTAGTTATTGATGCACAACAAGATTTAATCGATGGAAATAAAGAAGAAAATGCCGTTTATAATAAGGTGGAACTGATTAAGAAAATTAATTTAGTTATTGAAAAAGCAAAAATTTCCCATGTTCCAGTTGTCTTTGTGAGGGATTTAGATGTAGCTGAAGGAATAGGGAAAGGTTTTCAGCTTCATGAAGAAATTAATATACCTCTAGATTTAAAGATTTTTGATAAATCCGCAACAAATTCTTTTTATGGGACTGGATTACTGAATTACTTAAAATCACAAAAGATTGAGCATGTAGTTATAATGGGGTGTAAAACTCAGCACTGTATAGACAGTGCTGTTAGAACAGCAACGATTAGTGGGATGGATGTTACATTAGTAGGTGATGGACATTCAACTACAGATAGTGGTGAGTTAAGTGCGGAACAAATAATCAAACATCATAATGAAACCCTTCATGGTCATTACAATGTCGATCATTTCTCAATTGTTAGAAATGCAGGGGAAGATTTGTTTCATCCAATTCATGATTCCTTTAGATGAGTTGAAAATATAGTCTAAAATAAACTACGCAAAAAACAAGTAAGCTTTAATAACTGTCATCTATATGTCGATTCTTGAGATCACAAGATAAACGCAGGGGGTGCATACAAAGCCTCTGCGTTTATTTATGTGATCTTGTTCTTGTTGCTAGGAAAATGCAACTTTTTTACTAATTTCATTCCTCTCTCTCAATCAAATAATCAAGATACCAGCCCATTGCATTTTACAAGACACTTATTTTTTATTCCCCTTTTTTTGAAAGGCAACGATCACATTCCATTAAATATGCTTCTTCCAACTCATGAGCTTTATTCCCGCATTCTGGGCAAATCCTACCTGACATTCCTTTGTACATTTCAATGGTTTGTTTAAATAACATTTTAATCCTCCTAATATGGTACAGTTTTAATAAAAAACCTTTGATATAGTACAGTATATAGGTAAATGCAGAAAATGTGTAGGTTTATATTTAGAATTTTAAAAATTTACTCTTTTTAAAAAATAAAGGGATATAAAGATATTTCTGATTTTCGCTTCCAACGAAAAGAGGTTTCGATTACAATCATAGTTGTGATATTATTTATAGTTAATTGTTTTTATAGAAGAGGGGGCCGATGACATTTTGCTCGAGATTCTTCATTTATTCAATCCAATGCTTATTTTTGTCGCGATTGTTCTGACATTCATTGCATCCTATACGGGATTGGATTTATTTTCTCTTACACGTTCAACTGAAAGAAATAAATTGTTCTTATTCCTAGGTGGCACCTTTTCACTTGGGGTTGGCATTTGGATTATGAACTTTATTGGTATGGTTGCGATTAATATGAATGGATCAGCAACTTATAATATCCCGTTAACTGTTCTGTCACTTGTATTCGGAATTACATTTACTGGAATGGCTTTCTATTGTGTAATTGATCAAAATTTAAAGTTTCGTCAGCTGCTTTTTGGCAGTTTTTTTATGACAGTTGCTGTATTATCCATTCATGTAACTGGCATGTATGCGATGAAAATGAACATTGCTTTTGATCCGATTTTATTTACAATTTCAACTTTGTTAATTTTTGGATCATTCGTTTTTTCCTATTGGATGCTTTTTTACTCAAAAAGCATAATTAAATTTAATGAGTTTTGGCTTATGCCGATTAGTGCATTTTTAATTACTAGCTCCATTGTTGAAGGATATTTGCTGCTGCTTAGAGCATCCTCATCACTAAATCGACTGGGGACTGAGCAAAGCACACCTAATCCTGAATCTTATTTGATCTATCTTGTCGTATTCGTCTCCATCTTAATTTTAAGTGGATTGATTGGATCAAGAACAATTACAGCAAAAATGCTTGCTGCTAGTAATATTAATTTACAGGATATTAAGTCAGCACTTGATGAATCCTCTATTGTCACGATTTCAAACCCTGATGGAGTCATTACGTATGTAAATGATAAATTTGTAGAGATTTCGAAATATCAAAAAGAGGATATTCTTGGTAAAACACATAATTTATTAAATTCTGGAATACATTCACCAGAATTTTTCAAGGAATTATGGGAAACAGTTACTTCAGGTGAAATTTGGAGAGGCGAGATTTGTAATCGTTCAAAAGAAGGGAAGCTTTATTGGGTAGAGACTACGATTGTCCCCTTCCTTAAAAAAGGAGGAGCTCCTTATCAATTTGTCTCCATTCGAACAGATATTACCGCATTAAAAACAACTGAAAAATATCTAAAAGAAACGCTTAAAGAAGTAAGTGATATTAAATTTGCTTTAGACCAATCCTCGATCGTTGCTTTTACAAATGAGAAGGGAATTATTACAAATGTAAATGATCGATTTTGTGAAATTTCAAAATTCAGCAGGGATGAAATTATTGGCAAGACACATTCAGTAATCAATTCTGGTTACCATCCAAGAGAGTTTTTCCTAGAATTATGGAAAACGATAGGCAGTGGAGAAGTATGGAAAGGTGAAATTCAAAATAAAGCAAAGGATGGGACTTTATATTGGGTGGATACAACGATTGTTCCATTTATTAATGAAAAAGGGAAGCCCTATCAATACTTAGCCATTCGTAATGATATCACTGAACGAAAAAAGAATGAAGAAATTATGCATAGACAGGATAAGCTTGCGACAGTTGGCCAACTTGCCGCAGGAGTAGCACATGAAATTCGTAATCCACTCACTTCAATGAGAGGGTATACAGAATTTCTGCAGCTTGATGAGACAAACACGGAACGTCAAGAATATCTAGAAATAATTCTAGATGAAATCGATCGCGTTAATAATATAGTCGAAGATTTCATGATGCTGGCGAAGCCAAAAACAGTTGTACTTGTTGAGAAAAATATTATTCCCATTTTGAAAAATGTGCTCACATTATTTGAATTCGAGGCAAGGAAGAGAAATATAAAAATAGCACTTGAATTTAATGATGATGATATTTTAGTGGAATGTGATGAAAATCGACTAAAACAAGTATTAATAAATTTTGTGAAAAATGGAATGGAAGCAATGCCAACTGGTGGAGAAATAATAATAAAGACTAGAATTGTCAATCAATCTGTTCATATATCGATTAAAGATACTGGAATCGGAATTCCACCAGAGAAGTTGAAAAGAATTGGCGAGCCTTTCTATACGACAAAGAAGAAAGGCAACGGACTCGGTTTAATGGTTAGTTTCCATATCATTGAAAGTCATGCGGGGAAAATAGATGTGGAAAGTGAGCTTAATAAAGGAACTACATTTACAATCAAACTGCCAGCAAAAATTGCATGAAAAAAGGAAGGGGAGCCCTTCCTTTTTTTGTCTGTTTATTTATTGACTTTCTGATCTTCTTTTTTTACGAAATAGCTTTGAACAGGCTTCACGATGCTCTCAAATTTCTGACTCAAAAAATCGATGCGTTCAAATAGTGAGGCTCTCAAGTGATCGAGTTGACGAATTATTTTTTGAGTAATCGCTTCCTGCTCATCCAATCGATTCATCATAGTTGTATGGTAAATCTCTTGAACCTCAAGCTGTTTAGAAATGTCATTATATTGTGTGTGTTGTTTATTTAATTGAGTTGACATATCTTCTGAGAGTAATTCAAATTGATTCATTTTCCCAGTTAACTGTTCAGTTGAACGATGTTGTACAGATACTTGATCAAGTATTGCTTGATTAATCAAGCTTTCATTTTCGATTTTTTCTACTAACAGTTGGATGATCGCTTCTTGTTTCTCGAGTTTTTTGTAGAGAGAATCAAATTGCATATTTTGCTTTACTGACGTATGGTTGATGCGATTATTTACATCGGAAAATGAATTTGATAGTAGATTTTCCATTACGGTGTATGATTCAGCTATCTGTTCGTTCATCTTATGTTGCTCTTTTAATGCCTCTTGAAGAAAATTATAGCGATAATCAACTTGATTTGGGAAATCCTCTAACTCAAGCAGATTATGAAAAAGTTTTGGTGAAACATTACGGTTGCTAAACATCTGGAATACATCACTCCTTTTTAACCTTTTAATTATTCTATGTTTATGTAGTTAAAATGGTGGCATTAATAGGCAGATACCTAATTCGCTTTGTTCTTCACTGGATAATTTGATGTTGTTTTTAAGTGCACAATAAATTAAATGATCATTGTGTTTGAAATTAACCTAATTTATAAAAACCTATCCAAAAGTTTTACAGCAATGGGAATTTTTTATTATAATAGAAGAGATAGAGTGTAATTAGTTTACGACTTAGTAGTAAAACCGTTACACTAGTAATGAAAGGGATATCTTTTATAAGTTTGTTCCTATTAAAATAATTTTTTGGGAGGATGAAAAAGATTATGGCTATTTCATTATCAAAAGGACAAAAAGTTGATTTAACAAAAACAAACCCTGGATTATCAAAAGTAATTGTAGGGCTTGGGTGGGACACAAATAAATATGACGGCGGACAAGACTTTGACTTAGATGCAAGTATTTTCTTACTTGATGCGTCTAGCAAATGTGCTTCTGATAAAGATTTTATTTTCTATAATCAATTAGAAGGCGGAAATGGATCTGTTGTACATACTGGTGATAATCGTACAGGTGAAGGAGACGGCGATGATGAGCAAGTAAAGGTTAATCTAAGCGCTGTTCCAGCTACCATTGAAAAAATCTCATTTGTTATTACGATTCATGATGCAGAAAGCCGCGGACAAAACTTCGGACAAGTTTCTAATGCATTTGTTCGTATCGTAAACGAAGAAACAAATGAAGAAGTGATCCGATATGATCTTGGAGAAGATTTCTCAATCGAAACAGCTGTTATTGTTGGTGAATTATACCGTCATAATGGTGAGTGGAAATTCTCTGCTGTTGGCTCTGGCTACCAAGGCGGATTAGCACGTATCGCTACAGACTTTGGCTTAAATGTAGGATAACCAAATTACTTTATACAACTTAAATGTGTTTTAAAGTATGTCAATGAAATCTTATTGCCATTCCTTAAAACATAGAAGCAGGGGACTTAATGTCCTTTAAACAGAGATATAAAGCCAGGTAGATTAGTCCACTGCCTGGCTAATTTTATATTTAGGTGATGGAGGGGTTATCGATGGGAATACAATTATCAAAAGGTCAAAGAATAGACTTAACAAAAACAAATCCTGGATTAACTAAGGCGATAATCGGTCTTGGCTGGGATACGAATAAGTATCAAGGTGGCCAAGATTTTGATTTAGATGCTTCAGCTTTTCTTGTTGATGCAAATAATAAATGCCAAAATGATCTTGATTTTATTTTTTATAATAATCTTCAACATCCAAGCGGATCTGTTATTCATACGGGAGATAACCGTACAGGTGAAGGGGATGGAGACGATGAGCAATTAGTAGTTGACTTCACCAAAATTCCTGCAAGTGTCCATCGCATCGGAATAACTGTAACAATCCATGATGCTGAACAACGCATGCAAAATTTTGGTCAAGTATCCAATGCATTCGTTCGCTTAGTCGATAATGCTACTAACCAAGAATTATTGCGTTTTGATTTAGGTGAAGATTTTTCAATTGAAACGGCAGTAGTCGTCTGTGAATTATATCGACATGGGAATGATTGGAAGTTTAATGCAATTGGCAGCGGATTTTCTGGTGGTTTGGCTTCATTATGCCGAAATTACGGATTACAAGTATAATTAGTGAAGGAGCCATTACAATTAAAATGGCTCCTTTTTATCTATATAAGTACTATTAAGAAGAGAATGGACCATAAACTATAAAAAGCACTGAAAAAATGAGGTGTGAAGTATGGCGATTCATATTGTGAAGCAAGGTGATTCTTTATGGTCAATCTCACAAACTTATCAAGTGTCGATTCCTACGATAATAAATACCAATCAACTGAATATGAATTTCATTATTCCTGGCTTGGCGCTATATATTCCGGATAATCGCTTACCTATTCGATCCGTTATCATTTCAAATGGAGATACGTTATCGAAATTAGCACGTAAATATTATACGACTGTAAATCTCATTCTTTTAGCTAATCCTGGGATTCATCCAAATAAACTAATGATTGGTCAAAAAATAACGATCCCGTCCCCGATAAAACCATCAATGACAACGCTTGGCTTCTTTGTTCCATATTCAACAGAAGCTTTTCTTCCACAATTCAATCAAATGGCCAATAATCTCACGTATCTAGCAGTCGTTTCCTATTCATTAACAAACGAGGGATACGTATATCAGTTATTGAATGATACGCAAATTCTAGCAACATCCAAAAATTTAAATGTTATTCCCTTATTAATGATTAGGAATTTTCTAAATGAAGAATTTAGTTCGGAGCTCATCGGGCAAGTTCTGGAGAATCCCTTTTATCGACAAAATTTGATTAATAGTTTGCTAAATTTCATTAACGAGAAAGGATATGGAGGTGTAAGCATAGATTTCGAATTTATCCCTCCCGCAAGAAGAAATGATTTCAATTTATTTCTTAATGAACTAAAAAATGCACTTGGACAGTATATCCTACATGTAAATGTCCATGCAAAAACGGAAGATATCCCAACAAATCGAATTATTGGTGCATATGATTATGAAGCAATTGGGGAAGCTGCTGATATGGTTGCAGTTATGACAATCGACTATGGATACCCAACAGGACCACCGAATCCAGTTTCGCCAATTGGGTGGATGGAGGAAGTTATAAAGTATTCGACGAGTTTAATTGAACCACAGAAATTGCAAATAGCCCTGCCTTTATATGGGTATGATTGGAGGATAAGTGATAATAAAACGAGAGCTTTTTCGCTTTTAGGTGCGCAAAATTTGGCCATCACATCAGGTTCAATCATCAGATATGACCAACAAGCTGCAACACCATGGTATACGTATTGGAATGGGACAGAAGAACATATTGTTTGGTTTGACGATATCCGCAGCTTTAGTGAAAAATATAAGCTAATTGATCAGTACAACTTATTAGGAACTACCTATTGGCAGTTAAGCCTAGCATTTCCGCAAAATTGGGCTTATATGGATAGTCAATTTACAATTTTATAAAATAATATAAAAAAGACGCCAATTAGGCGTCTTTTTACGTATTGCGGCGATTGACTGCACGCCACATCGTGCATTTCCATTTATAGGCTGTCATTCGTCTTACGCAATTAGCTCATCGCATAAATTATAATAACATATTAATTATCAATAATGCAATGAAAATGTAACCTTTTTTTATCATATCGTTTAATATATAGATAGAACGATAAGAAATAAGTAGGGAGATTTTATGGAACAACTGAAAAAAATTTGGGAAGCTATTCGACGTTTTTGGAGGAAAAGGCATCTGACGAAAATTTTGCTGCTCATTTTACTCACACTTTTATTATTTACAATCCTCTTTTTTGCTTTTATTGCTGCAACTGCAAACGTAGAAACATTAAAGGACGGATTAAAGCAATCAACCGTTATTTATGATAAAAATGAAGACGTGGCAAGTAATCTAGCTACAAACAGATCTGAAGGCATTCAGATTGAAGAACTGCCTGATTATGTAAAAAATGCGATTGTTGCGATTGAGGATGAACGCTTTTACGATCATAATGGGTTTGATATTAAGGGGATTGCACGTGCCTTTTTCAAAAATATTTTTGCTGGAAGAATTACGGGTGGCGGAAGTACGATTACCCAACAGTTGACAAAGAATGCACTGCTTTCTTCAGAAAAAACGTATCGCAGAAAAATTGAGGAGCTTTTCTTGGCAGTAGAAATTGAAAAAAACTATAAAAAAGATGAAATCCTCCAAATGTATATGAACCAGGTGTATTTCGGCAGCGGTGCATGGGGAATTGGACAAGCTGCTAATAAATACTTCAATAAAAATGCAAAAGATTTAACAATCAGTGAATCTGCTATGCTTGCTGGATTATTGCAATCCCCATCGGCAAGAGATCCCTTTAAGCATTATGATCGTGCGCTGGAACGTAGAAATGTTGTGTTAGGAAAGATGAAGGAACATAACATGATAAGTGAAAGCGAGTATGAACAAGCGATTGCTGATAAAATTCAATTGAATGAAGGCAGTGGGAGCTATATTGAAAGAAGTTACCCTTATTATGTGGATGCTGTGCTTGATGAAGCTATTAATCAATATGGACTTACCCAAGAGGAAATTTTCACTAGAGGATATCGAATCTACACTGAATTAGATCAAAATCTTCAAGAATCTTTAGAAAAAGTATATGAAAAGGATTCTCTATTTCCAAAAGGCAAAAATGGCATGCTTGTTCAGAGTGGTGCAGTGCTTTTAAATCCTCAATCTGGAGGGGTTCGTGCACTTGTCGGAGGTCGAGGAGATTATGTCTTCCGCGGATTTAATCGTGCAACTCATATTAAGGCGCAGCCTGGCTCAACATTAAAACCGCTTGCTGTGTATACTCCAGCATTGGAGGAAGGCTATGATGAATCATCCATTTTAAAGGACGAACCGATTGTATTTGATAATTATAGTCCTGAGAATGCGACAAAAGAGTATTCGGGGAATGTGACCATGTATAAAGCGATTGAGGAATCATTAAATATTCCAGCTGTATGGCTGCTCGATCAAATAGGGCTTGAAAAGGGGCTTGACGCACTTAACCGATTTGGTATTCCGCTAGAGGATGAGGATGAATATTTAGGAATTGCTTTAGGAGGCATGCATAAAGGAATTTCACCTATGAAATTAGCGGAAGCCTATTCGACTTTCCCAAATGGTGGGAAAAAGCATGATGCCCATCTGATAACAAAAATTGTTGGTCCGACAGGAAATATTATCGTTGAACGAAAGAAAAAAACTGTGAAAGTGACATCAAAAAAAGTTGCGAATCAAATGACTTCTATGTTACTTAATGTAGTTGAATCGGGTACTGGCAAAGGAACAAAGATTGATGGAGTGAATCTAGCAGGGAAAACTGGAACGACACAACTCCCATATAAAGATATCAATGGAACGAAGGATCAATGGTTTGTTGGATACACACCAAATATTGTTGGAGCAGTATGGTTAGGGTATGATCTGACCGATCGCGAACACTATTTATCTAGCAGCAGTTCAAAAACAGTTGTTCCATTGTTTAAAGAAATCATCACGCAATCATTACCTTACATTGAACAGGAGGATTTCTCTACTAAATCAATAAATGAAAAGAATGAGAGAAAGAAAACGAAAGAGGAAGTGGAGCGTACAATTAAAGATTCAGCAGAAAAGTTCCAAGAAGAACTTCCAAAATGGAAAGAGAAATTCATGGATGTAATAGAAGAAATTGATCAATTTGCTGATTTTCTTATAGAGAAATGGGGAAAAATGATAAATGATTAAATAGCTGGAGAATCAAATGTCTGCTAAGAAAGACATGATTCTCCCATTTTTTTGTGTATGTTATAATTAAAATGAACAATGATAGCACAATGTTAGCACCAGCTATCAGATTGCTATCATAATGATACACTTTACTAGCACCCTAAGAAAATAGGAGGGATAAATCATGAACGAAGAGGATAAGAAGGTCCAATTAAATGTTCGAATTTCACTTGAAACTTCAAGAATGCTTGATGAAATTGTCAATTATTATCAACAAAACACAAAGCTAGGAAGAATTTATAAAGGTGATGTTCTGACAGATATTATCGAAAAATCCTTTGCAGTAATGAAAAAGCAGCAAAATAAGAGATTCTGATTACTAATTCTCATCGGAATATTGTCAAAATTATTCGATTTCGTTACTATTCTATATAAGGATGGTGGTTCGATGCGAATAAGAACAACTAAAAAAAATCTAGATAATTTCAAGTTTGGATTAACAACCTTATTCTTAAATATTGGATTTTATAGTTTAATATTATTTATCTTATTATTTTTCATGGAACTATTTAGTTAGTGAAAATAAATAGCAATTACTTTTAATTGAGTCGGTATTAATGTTATTATTAAAGCTGATTCTTAAAAGTAGGAGATGATTGATATGGCAAAAAAGGGATACATATTGATGCAAGGCGGAGAAAAGATTGAATTTGAACTATATCCAGATGTAGCACCAGGAACAGTTGCTAACTTTGAAAAGCTTATAAATGAAGGGTTCTATAATGGATTAACATTCCACCGTGTAATTCCTGGATTTGTTAGCCAAGGCGGATGCCCAAGTGGAACAGGCACCGGCGGTCCAGGCTATACGATTAATTGTGAAACAGAAGGCAACCCTCATAAGCATGAAGCTGGTTCATTATCAATGGCACATGCAGGCAGAAATACAGGTGGAAGCCAATTCTTTATCGTTCACCAGCCACAACCTCATTTAAATGGTGTACATACGGTATTCGGTAAAGTAACATCAGGAATGGAAACTGTTTTATCAATGACAAATGGCGATGTTATGGAGAAAGTTGAAATAACAGAGGCATAATCTATTTTTGAGGAGCCATAATTGGCTCCTTTTTTGATTACCTTTAGTAGATAGGAGAATGTTCTATGAACCCGCTTCAAGATTATTTAAAAGAAAATCTTGATTTGTTATTTGTCGGCTTCAATCCTAGTATTCGCTCAGCAGAGACCGGACATCATTTCGCTAACCCAAATAATCGATTTTGGAAAATACTTTACAAGTCCGGATTAACACCAAGAATGTACAATGCTACCGAGGATTATATGCTCCCTAACATCGGGTTTGGCCTTACAAATATCGTATCAAGACCAACAAAGGCAGCTGATGAAATTACAAAAGAAGAATATCAAATCGGTAGAGAAGAATTAAAGAGGAAATTAGAATTCTACAAACCAAAGATAATTTGCTATGTGGGGAAAGGTGTATACCAAGAATTTAGCCGTAACCGAACAATCCCTTGGGGAAGGCAGGAGAATCCGGTAGTTGCTGGCATGATTGATTTCGTTGCACCCTCATCTAGTGGACTTGTGAGAATGAAGCTAGAGGATGTAATAAACATTTATGCAGAAATTCCCGTCCTTTTAAGAGAAAATCATATTGAATAAAGGATCAGAACATCTTACTTTATCCCTTTTATAGACAGTATGAACTCGCTAGTAGATTCCCATTTTTAAAGGAGAAAAGGAGCCAAGTTTATTGAAAAGTTTTACAGAAAGAGCAGTGGAAGTAATTAAAAGTATTCCTGCTGGCAAAGTAATGACATACGGACAAATTGCAAGGCTTGCAGGCAGTCCAAGAGGGGCAAGACAAGTAGTTAGAATTCTGCATTCAATGAGCGAAAAGTATCATCTCCCATGGCATCGTGTTATCAATAGTAAGGGAGAAATCGGGCTGAAAGATGATGAATTGTATTCGATTCAAAAGCTTTCACTAGAAAGTGAAGGAGTTGAAATTCAAATGGACGGGAGAATAGTGCTACAAAGATTTCAATATTTCCCTGATGAAAAGAAAAGTTAGTTATGTTTCTGCTCATACTTGACTATACTAGTTAGCCACTCCAAAATTTTGGAAGGGCTGGTTTGCATGCGGAAAAAAAGTTTTTTCATAATTTGTTCACTATTCATCTTCATCACCTGTTCATTCCCCACTTCTACTCATTTCCATGTGAAAGCAATAGAGGGAACAATCGAACTTACTCAACAATTAAATCACCTGATTAGTAATGAACCTGATTTAAAGGTTGCTATAGCAGGAATCAGTATTAGAAATGCCTCAAACGGAGAAATAATCTATTCAAAAATCGGAGATACTCGCTTAAAGCCTGCATCGAATTTAAAGCTATTTACAGCAGCAGCAGCACTCTCTGTATTAGGAGAAAAATACACATTTAAAACGGAGATATTAACTGATGGTTCGATGACAGGACGAGTGCTTAACGGCCATTTATTTTTAAAAGGAATGGGAGATCCGACTTTATTACATGCTGATTTTGACGAAATCGCAAAAGAACTAAAAAATGCAGGGATTGATCAGATTAATGGTGATCTAGTTGGAGATGATTCCTGGTATGATGACCTTCGCTATTCTAGAGATTTAACGATGAAGGATCAAATGTATTATTATGGTGGTGCTATTTCTGCTTTAACTGTATCACCTAATGAGGATTATGATGCAGGGAGCATAATTGTTGAAGTGAAACCAAGTGATGCTATAGGCAAAAAACCATCCATCAAAATGAATCCCCAGACAAATCATATGAAAGTAGAAAATCATGCGCGTACTGTTGCTGATGAGCAAAAGAAGACGATTAATATTACACGAGAGCATAATTCTAACACCGTTATCGTAACAGGGGAGATTCCCAAGAATTCCAAGCGCATAAAGGAGTGGGTTGCTGTCCTGGACCCGACTCAATATGCACTCCAGCTATTTAAACAATCACTTGAAAAACATGATATTCAATTAACCGGGGATGTCAGTACGGGGAAAACACCTGAAAAGTCTCGGATGTTAAAAAGGATTGAATCCGAACCTTTATCTGAAATTCTTATTCCTTTTATGAAATTAAGTAATAATGTAATTGGAGAAATGTTAGTGAAAGAATTAGGAAAAGTCGTCTATGGAGAAGGAAGCTGGGATAAAGGGATTAAGGTACTAAAGGCACAGTTACAAAAATTTGGTGTTCAGTCTGAATTACTCGTCCTTAGAGATGGTTCGGGATTATCACATGTGAATTTAATCCCTGCAAATGAATTATCAAGCTTTCTATTTGCTATTCAAAAAGAGGCATGGTTTCACACCTTTTTACACTCACTTCCAGTAAGCGGAGCACCTGAACGAATGCTCGGTGGGACGCTAAGAAATCGGATGATAAACACACCTGCTCAATGGCGTGTTAGAGCAAAGACAGGTTCGTTAGCAACCGTTAGTTCATTATCTGGTTATATTGATACAGAAAATGGCGAAAGACTAATTTTTTCAATTATCTTAAATAACTTATTAGAAGCGGAAAAAGGCAAAGCAATCGAAGATCGAATTGTCGTTCTCTTAGCAGAGCAATAGGCTTTTGGGGAGTCGTGAAAAATGAAAACAGCGGCTATTTTTAGCCGCTGTATTTTTGTAAAATCAATCGCATATAAGTATTTTGTGGCTTTCTACTATTTGCTTATGCCTTCGCAGCTTGAACATCTAAGCTAATTTTCACTTTATCACCAACAAGTACGCCACCAGTTTCTAGTACTGAGTTCCATGTTAAACCATAATCGCTGCGTTTAACTGCGCCATCCACTGTAAATCCAACCTTTTCATTTCCCCATGGGTCTTTTCCTGATCCTTCATAAGTAACAGTAAATGTTTCAGATTTTGTTACACCATGAATTGTTAAGTCACCAGTTAAATCATACTCATTATCCCCATTACTGACAATTTTAGTTGATTTGAATGTCATAGTTGGATGATTTTCAACATCAAAGAAGTCAGCAGATCGTAAATGGTTGTCACGATCTTCATTTCTTGTATCCACACTTGCAAGATCCACCGTAAATTCGATGTTTGCTGTCGTTAAATCTGCAGGGTTTGCTTCAATTACTGCATCAAATTTGTTGAAAGAACCTTTTACATTTGCGATCATCATATGTTTGATTGAAAAATCTACACTGCTGTGAACTGAATCAATTGCCCATTTAGTATTAGTCATTTTTCTTCCTCCATTTTGTTTGAAATCATTTTATTTGAATTCGAGATAACTTAATTCTAAATAAATTATAGGAAGGATTAATTCAATTGTCAACAAAAAATTAATAAAATCTGATTTATGATTTACTCAAGTGATACACTATAGAAGAAGCAAATGGTTTTTGAAGGAGATAAAAGAATGAAGCTAATCGAACAAATTCATAAAGATGCAATCAATCATACGAAAACAAAAATTATGGAGGATTTGAATCTTTATCTTGGCAAAAGCGAGGAAATTCCTTTAATTGAAGACTATCTATCTGAACGGCGTCACTATATTGAACAAATTTGGGTAAATGTCTGGTTAAATAAAGCAACAAATAATATTTCAAAACAAGAAAAAATTCACTACTTAAATGAAAAAGGGTTTGAAACTGAAAATGTTGCACGAAAATTAATCAACCATACCTTTCGAAATGAAATGCGTACGTATCACCCATTTAACTCATATGCTTGGATTAATGAAAAGTATAGAAATGCGAATGAAAACTGGAGGAATCAATATGAGAATGCACGAATTGATTTTCTTCGGAAAGAAAAGGAAGAATTCCTGCGAAAAGAAATGTACAGATTGCAAGATATGCTTGAAGAAACGGCAATTGAGATTATAGAAAAGAATGAAGAGCTTCTCTATTTACATATTAGACAATTTACAGGCATACAGCTTGCATCAGATATGAAATCTCGAACAAGATATGCTCCAGTTGACACATTTGCCTTAGAAGAAAGACTGGAGGAAATTGGTGCTTTCGAAAAGGACGCATTTTTAACAGTATCTAGCTTTTTTAACGAGCTTACAGGTGACATTCATAAAACGATTCATGAAGGAAGAAATTATTTTGAATATGAAACGTATTATGATCGATATGAGAGGTTGATTGCTGAATACTTAATAGAGATTCTACCGAAAATCGTCATTGAGCAACTTCCTGAAACGATTAACGATGACTATAAGAGAGTCTTTTCTGAATCTATTTCAAAGTCGATGATTGAACGTATTCTCGATTTTGAATATGGGTTCGTTGCAAATGATTTGATTGAAATCATTCAGGAGGAATATGTTTCTGATTTGCTTAAGCTATCCACGATTCCTTTTGATTTCAAAGAGCATCGTTATTTATATGAAGAGGCGCTTGCAGACAGAGAACGTAAAATAGCAGAAGAACATGCGGAAATTGAGCGTAAAAAGGCAGCAGAACAACGAATGCTTGATGATATTTTTGGTCAGGAATACCGACCGGCTGTTGAACGAAATATTCGCTACACCTTGCACATCGGAGAAACAAATACAGGAAAAACACATCATGCATTGGAACGAATGAAAGCAGCAGATAGTGGCTTGTACTTAGCCCCACTAAGGCTATTGGCACTAGAGGTATATGATAAGCTGAATCAAGAGGGAACCCCATGCTCATTAAAAACAGGGGAAGAGGAAAAGCTTGTGTCAAGCGCAAATCATATTTCGTGTACAGTTGAAATGTTTCATGAAAAGGAAATATATGATTGCATCGTTATCGATGAAGCACAAATGCTTAATGACAAAGATCGAGGATTTTCCTGGTATAAAGCTATTACAAAGGCGCATGCAAAGGAAGTACATATTATCGGCAGCTGGAGTGCGAAAGAGATGATTCTTCAGTTACTTGGAGAGGCCGATATTGAAATATTTGAATACAATCGTGACATTCCACTCGAAGTGGAGAAAAAAGAATTTAAAATTAATCAGGTGAAAAAAGGGGACGCACTCATTTGTTTTTCAAGAAAACGAGTCCTAGAAACGGCATCAAGACTTGAAAATGCCAGGTATTCTGTCAGTATGATTTATGGAAGCATGCCCCCTGAAACAAGGAAAAAACAAGTGCAGCGTTTTATAAATGGAGAAACTTCAGTCATTGTATCAACAGATGCAATCGGAATGGGCTTAAATCTGCCTATTCGCCGCATTGTTTTCCTTGAAAATGAAAAGTTCGATGGAACGAAAAGAAGGCTGCTCACCTCGCAGGAAGTAAAGCAAATTGCGGGACGAGCTGGAAGAAAGGGCATTTACGATGTTGGAAAAGTCGCTTTCATTTCTGATATTCGAACGATGAAACGTCTACTTGATGCTGAAGATAGACCCGTTCAAACCTTTTCAGTTGCTCCGACAAACACGATATTTGAACGGTTTCAGAAATATTATCATGATCTTGGTACTTTTTTTGAACTATGGGAGAAATTTGAAAGTCCGAATGGAACGAAAAAAGCTACTCTTTCTGAAGAGAGAGAGCTGTATAATCGGATTCGAGGGACTGAAATAGAAGCGAGACTCTCTATCACTGATCTATATGGATTTCTGCATCTTCCTTTTGCTAAAAAAGAAGCGGATTTAATCTGGCAATGGGAACAAACAATGTATGCAATCTTAAACAATACTGAACTCCCCGAGCCAAGAATAAAAAAACGAACGCTTGAAGAATTGGAGCTATCCTATAAAGCAATCGGCCTCCATCTATTGTTTTTATATCGTCTTGATCAGCGAGTGGAAGCACTTTACTGGGAACGGTTAAGGGAGGAAATTAGCGATCATGTACATGAAAGGTTAAAAACAGATGTGAAAAATATGACGAAGAAGTGTCGTCGATGTGGAGAAAAACTCCCATGGGAGCATGAATTCCAAATATGCGATAATTGTCACTATAGTCAATCTAGAAGAAGATACTGGGAATAAGGATAGAAAACAAAAACGGTAGCTAATCTATGGTAATTAGCTACCGTTTTTGTTGAAATTCCAAATCAAGTATCTCTTATCCATGCTATGGATTTCCGAACTTGGAAAAATGCACGACAAATTGAAAAAGCTATTTCATGGTTTTAATACAACTTTTATACAGTCATCATCATGATTATTAAAGATTTGATAGGCATGGCTTGCTTTGTCTAGAGGGAGTTTATGTGTAATGATATCTGTTGGATCAAACTCTTTATTCTTTATTTTTTCATAAAGCTTTGGCATAAAAGGAATGACTGGAGCTTGACCCATTTTTAGTGAGATATTTCTAACGAAAAATGGCCCTAGTGGGAAAAGGTTATAGTTGCCACCATACACACCGGTTAATTGAACTGTTCCAGCTTTTCTTACAGCCTTTGTTGCAATTTGAATCGGGCCTAAAGTACCGCCTTGAAGCTTTAATTTTTGTTCAAGAAATTCAAGTGGTGATTTCTTTCCATCCATCCCAACACAATCAATCACAACATCAGCACCACCATGGGTAATTTCTTTTAAATGCTCCCCCATATCAGGGTATTTTGTAAACTCAAAAATCTCGACATGATTTGTTCTCTTCGCATGATTCATTCGGTAATCAAGATAATCAATCGCAATGACACGCTCAGCACCTTGCATCCAAGCAAATTTTTGGGTCATTAAGCCAACAGGGCCACAGCCAAGTACAATAACAGTGTCTCCTTTTTTAACACCAGCATGGATCACACTCCAGTAAGCCGTAGGTAGTACATCAGATAAGAAGAGCAACGATTCGTCCTCTAATTCGCATGATTCAGGAATAAGAAATGGAGTGAAATTTCCAAAAGGAACTCTCAAATATTCAGCTTGCCCACCCGGGTAGTTACCGTATTTTTCTGAATACCCAAAATAGCCACCGGAATCATAATGAGGATTTGAATTATCACATTGACTCGTTAGGTCCTGTTCACAGTAGGCACAATGGCCACAGGATACATTAAATGGAATAACAACGCGATCTCCCTTTTTTACTTTCGTTACATCTGGGCCAACTTCCTCAACAATGCCCATCGGTTCGTGGCCGATAACATAACCAGGTGGCAACGGCATATTTCCCTGATATAAATGTAAATCGGAACCACAAATGGCTGTGGACGTTATTTTCACAATGATATCGTCATTTTTTTCGAGTTTTGGTTCTTCTATATTATCGACAACCATTTTTTTAGGTCCCTGATAAGTAACAGCCTTCATTTCCAACACTCCTATCATTCTCTTTCCAAAAATAGTATTTACCAATTACATTTCCATACACTTGAAAAATTTAGTAGGTTTTACAAAAACGAATAAATAATCATTTCATCCGCAAAATAACTATGATTTTTATTATGAGGAGGGATTATATGCAATTTCAAAACCAGCAAGGTCAAGGACCAATGCATCAAAATATGCATACTGGCACAGTCAATCAGCATCAAAACCATGGAGGACACGAACTATTTGATGTTCATGAAGTATTATCAGGTACAATTGGCACACTAGATTTGTATACGTTATTGCGTGCACATGTAAAGGATTCAGAGCTTCTTGGAATCCTTGACCGCCAATCTCAATTTATGAAAACAGAATATAATACAGTGGTTGATTGCTTCAAAACAGGACAAGATCCAGCAATTCCAACACAAAAGTATATGATGACTGAAGGAAATGATTTTGTTTATGGAATGAAACCAAGCCAACCGAAGAAACCGATTCAATCAACAGCAGAATTAACAGATGCGAATATTTCTGGCTATATGCTTGGTTCAGTAAAGGCTGGGGCTGGATCAAAAGCAATGGCAGCACTTGAAGTCACAAACCCAGTAGTTAGAAGGGTCATTGCTGATACGATTCCAAATTGCATTGAAATGGCTTATGAATTGTCTATTTATCAAAATAAACATCATTACTATCAAGTCCCACAGCTAGCGGATCAAGACATGCAGCAGTTACTAAATGCTTATGCACC
Organism: Cytobacillus eiseniae; assembly: GCF_017874625.1. GTDB lineage: Bacteria > Bacillota > Bacilli > Bacillales > Cytobacillaceae > Cytobacillus > Cytobacillus eiseniae. Next base: position 348,263 of record NZ_JAGIKZ010000001.1, read on the forward strand.
AGCAACAATTCAAATGAACGGACAACCACCAAACCCAAATACTGCTCATTAAAACTATAAAAACTGAAAAAGAGTAATTAAAAAAAGGTAATTTCCTATGGTAAAGGAATTGCCTTTTTACTCATTTTCATGCATGATATAATTTGCTATTTTATAGAAAAACAAGCAAAATGAATTAAAAGCATATAGGAAAGAAAGTAGGGGTTTTTTTGCCTGATTTTTCATCACTAGGAATTTCACAGGCATTAGCAGCGATTTTACATAAATCTGCTATTGCTACACCAACACCCATTCAAATAGAAGCAATTCCAATGATTATGAATGGGACAGATTTAATTGCCCAATCTGAAACAGGGTCAGGGAAAACACTAGCTTTTGTTTTGCCGATACTTGAGAAGATTGATTCAGAAGCTTCTTATATTCAATCATTGATTGTGACACCAACGAGGGAACTCGCCTTACAAATTACGAATGAAATTGAAAAGCTCGTTCAGCATATTGATAATATAGACGTCTTAGCCGTTTATGGTGGACAGGATGTAGAAAAGCAATTAAAAAAATTAAAGAAAAATATTCAAATTGTTGTCGGCACACCTGGCCGGCTATTAGACCATATTCGAAGAAAAACAATTCAATTAGATCAAGTGTCATTTCTTATTCTAGATGAGGCTGATCAAATGCTTCATATTGGTTTTTTAAATGAGGTAGAAGAGATTATTCGTGAAACACCAACATCAAGACAGACTTTACTCTTTTCTGCGACAATACCAGCTGAAATAAAAAAGCTGGCAGCGAAACATATGAAAAAACCAGCGTATATACAAATTGAAAAGACGCAAGGACCTGCTGAAAACGTAGAACAAATAGCAATACATATGACTGACCGAGCGAAACAAGGCACACTTATTTCATTAGTGGAAACACATCAACCTTTTCTTGCCGTCATATTTTGCCGTACAAAAAGACGGGTTTCTAGACTTAATGAAATTCTTAAGGCAAATGATTTTGACAGTGACGAGTTGCATGGTGATCTGTCACAAGCAAAAAGAGAGCAAGTTATGAAGCGATTTCGTAAAGCTGATTTCCAATTACTTATCGCAACTGATGTAGCAGCTAGAGGCCTTGATATTGAAGGAGTTACTCATGTCTATAATTATGACATCCCTCAAGATGCTGAAAGCTATGTTCATCGGATCGGGAGAACGGGAAGGGCCGGGATGAAAGGACTTGCGGTCACATTTTATACAGATGATGACAAAGCAATGATTGAGTTAATAGAAAAAGAATTACAGATTACGATTCCGAAGAAAAGCATGGAGAAAAAGGAAGAGAAGCAAAAACAGAAAATAACGAGAAAAGCGACTCATTCACCAATTCAAAAAGAACGAACTTCAAATAACAGCAAGAGAAAAACACCGAGTCAATGGTCTAAAAATTCTCGAGGAAAACAAACTGAAGCATCAAAAGCGAGAAGAGGCCAAAGACAATCTGCAAGAAATGGGCGCGGAAAGTAAGGATTAGTCATAATTAAAGGAAGTGGACGAATATGTTAAAAACGAATATAAGTAAATATTTTGCAGAAGAAGTAAGTGAATCCTATAAAGAAGAAATTGATTATGCAATAAAACATGGGATAATTGAAAACAATCATTCAATTTCATTATTAAATCCAGGCAATCGATTTATGAATGCTTACATTGAACGTAGTGATAAAGAAACGGAAGAATTTCTTGCTGAGGAACAGGCGGCTTTCTTAAATCAGCCAATTAACTATTTGAAACAACATATAAATGAATTTATCTATATGGAGTCAGATTGGTTTCACATGATCCAGATAGAATCAATATGTCTTGAGGTAGATGATGTATTTGGCACATACGAAGCTATACTAGGGCTGAAACTACAAAAAAAGTATGAATCGGTAATAAAAACATTTTTAGAGAATGAATTAGTAGGAGAGCGTAAAGTAAGTTTAATGTTTAATCAGACAGATGGGTTATGGGATTTTAACTTTGCCCTAAATAATATAGAAGGATTTACTGATGAGTTAACACTTGCTGAAACAATGACTCTTGTTTACCAATTCCTTTTTAAACTAATCGAGTCAGTAGAGGCATAATAAAGGGGATGAAAAAAATGATCAAAAAATCGATGAAATGGATCGTTGCTGCAATTGTATGTTTACTTACTATTAATCTAGCAACACAAGCCTTAGCTTCAAATGGGGAGAAAGCTGAAGACAGTATTGATGAGAAATTTGGATTACCTATTGTTGTTTATGGCTCTGCATTGACACCTGCACAAAAAGAAGAAACCCGAAAACTACTTGGCGTCAAGGATCCAAGCATGGTTGAAGAGATTACGATCACTGGAGATGACTTAGAAAAATACATAAAAGGGAACAGACATTCCAATATGTATTCTTCCGCAAAAATCACCCTAAAAGATAAAGGGAAGGGACTTCACATCAACCAAGTAACACCTGAAAATATAACTGCTGTTTCAGATGAGATGTATGCAAATGCACTTTTGACTGCTGGGATTAACGATGCAGTCGTGGATGTTGCTTCTCCTGTAAAGGTTAGTGGTCATTCTGCTCTCGTTGGAATCTATAAAGCCTATGATGCAGGTGAAGGCAATGAATTGAATACAGAACATACAGAAGTTGCCAATGAAGAATTAAATCTTGCAACTCAGCTCGCTCAAAAAGAAGGATTAAATAATGATGTAATTACAGAGCTTCTAACAGAAATTAAGAAGGAAATTGCAGCTAAAAACCCTGCTACGAAAGAGGACATTGAGAAAATTATTAATGATCAATTAAAAACGCTTGAAATTCAATTAAGTCCAGAAGATCGACAACTTCTTATAGATCTTTTTGAAAAAATGCGCAGCCTTAATATTAATTTCGATAATGTCAAATCACAACTTGAAGATCTGTCAAAAGATATTAAAAATCGCATTGACGAAGCGATCGGGGACAAAGGATTCCTACAAACGATTGCAGATTTCTTTAAGAGTTTAATCGATGGAATAAAAAATCTCTTTTCATAGTTAATCAAAGCAGGGGAGCTCCCCCTGCTTTTTACTATTTTCCTTCCTTTGGAAACCGAATAGGCGTTTGTAAGCTATATTTATCACGATAGGAACGATATTGTACAATCGTTTCATTAGGAGCTTGTACGTCTACTTGCAAAATATAAGTGCCTTTCATTTCTAAATAATAGGAAACGCCTTCTAGACTCAATTGATAGAAAGAGAATGAGAAGCCAAGTAGATGTTTCTTTCCTACCTTTGTATCTGAATGCTTTTGGATAAAATCAGCAATTTCCAGTACGGTTGCTGAGGAAACTCCTGCATAAGAATACGCACGTTCCTTAATTTTTGCTGCCGTTTGATTAATCGTAACCTTCGCTTTATGCTTCAATTTGTCAAATAAATTATTCATTAAAATCCCCTCATATCAATAAAATTTCCATAAACCATGACACTTATCATGTATTGGTCATGACATGTATGTCTTAAAGTCCTATAACCACTACTGTAATATTATTATTAAAATTGTGGGAGGATATTATTATTATGACCAAACAAAAACAACTTCAATTAAAAAAGCAAATGGCTCCTTTTGAACAATCAAATACTAAAGCCAGTGTGTGGCAGCTTATTAATACAATTTTGCCATTTATTGTCTTATGGTTTTTGGCTTATAAAAGTTTATCCGTTTCCTATATTCTAACACTCCTTTTTTCAATTGTCGCAGCAGGCTTCTTAGTACGTATTTTTATTATTTTTCACGATTGCTGCCACCATTCCTTCATTAAAAATCGGCGCGCAAATAAAATTATTGGAACGATCACTGGAATTATGACCATTTTTCCATACAGCCAATGGCAGCATGATCACTCCGTTCATCACGCTACGAGCAGCAATTTAGATAAGCGTGGAGTCGGTGATATTTGGATGCTTACCGTTGATGAATACTTGGCTGCATCATTCTGGAAAAAAATTGCGTATCGAATATACAGAAATCCATTTGTCATGTTTATCCTTGGACCAATTTACGTTTTCTTAATTAAAAATCGCTTTAATCGAAAAGGTGCTCGTACGAAGGAGCGTTTGAATACGTATTTAACAAATGTTTCCATCATTGCTCTTTACGGTGTTCTTTGCTGGGCAATTGGTTGGCAGGCATTTCTAGCTGTTCAACTTCCGATTTTTCTAATCTCGGGTGCTGCAGGAATCTGGCTTTTTTATGTACAACATACGTTTGAAGATTCTTATTTCGAAGAGGATGCAGAATGGGAATACGTTAAGGCTGCCGTAGAAGGAAGCTCATTCTATAAGCTCCCCAAATTATTACAATGGCTAACAGGAAATATTGGCTATCATCATGTCCACCACCTAAGCCCACGTGTGCCAAATTATAAGCTTGAAGAGGCACATAAAAATACGGATGTTTTACAAAATGTACCAACAATTACATTGAGGACTAGTTTGCAATCTCTTAAATTTCATCTTTGGGATGAAAAAGACAAGAAGTTTGTCACATATAAGGAAATTTCGAAATATCTGCATAATGTGAAAAAAAATGAGCTTGCTTCAAGATTAAAGTAGTACAATATGGGTGATGCCTTAATACTGGGCTTCGCCTATTTTATTGAAATTAAAGAGGGTAACTATATGATTAAAAAATATTTTACTACACTCAAGAGTGGCGGTATCTCTCCATATATTTGGAGTGTATTTGCTATTTTGCCATTTTACTTTATCTTCCAATCATCCTCTACAATTGAAGTGGTTATTGGTATTTTACTAACAATTATCTTTTTTATTTCCTATCGATTAGCATTTCTTTCGAAAAAATGGCCAGTATACTTGTGGACAGGGATTCTCATCGCCATTTCAACTGCAATGACGATTCTCTTTCAATTTGTTTATTTTGCTTTCTATATCGCCTATTACAACGGGAATATTAAAAACAGGATGGCTTTTCTTACACTGTATGTTATTCACCTTGTATTTACAATCGCATCAATTAATTATAATTTAGTGCTTGGCGCACCGATGTTTTTGAAGCAATTGCCATTTGTAATTATTATAGGAATAAGTGTGATCCTACTACCATTTAATCTTTATAATAAAAAGAAGCAAGAAAAGCTGGAAGAGCAGTTGGAAGTCGCGAATCAGCGAATTGCTGAGCTTGTAAAGCAGGAAGAACGTCAGCGAATTGCAAGGGATCTTCATGATACATTAGGGCAAAAGCTTTCATTAATCGGCCTGAAAAGTGACCTTGCAAGAAGACTCGTATATAAAGATCCAGAGCAATCAAAAAGTGAAATGAAGGATGTTCAGCAAACAGCTCGAATGGCTTTAAATGAAGTCCGGAAAATGGTCTCACAAATGCGAGGAATCCGTTTGGAAGAAGAACTCATTCGTGTGAAACAAATTCTTCAAGCTGCAGAAATTTCACTTATTGTTGAAAATGACCTAAAACAATTAAATATATCCATCTTTCTAGAGAATCTTCTAAGCATGTGTATGAAGGAAGCCATAACGAATGTCGTCAAACATAGTCATGCGACCGAATGCCAAATTAGTTTTGAACAGACAAAAAATGAATTATGTATCCAAGTCAAAGACAACGGGATTGGATTTTCGGATGAATATTATTTTTCTAAAGGCAGTGGATTGTTAGGAATAAAAGAAAGACTTGATTTTGTAAATGGCAGTTTAGAAGTAAAGACGGAAAATGGAACAATCATTATGATGAAAGTGCCTAATGTCGTAAAACAAGTGGTGAAGGAGGAGCAAGAATGATACGAATTGTCATTGCTGAAGACCAGCGCATGATGCTAGGTGCATTGGGATCCCTGCTTAATCTTGAGGAAGATATGGAAGTGATTGGTAAGGCGAATAATGGAAAAGAGGCTGTTACTCTTGTAAGAAAACATCATCCAGATATTTGTATTATGGATATAGAAATGCCAGAAAAAAGTGGACTTGAAGCAGCTGAAGAGCTGAAGGGTTTAGAATGCAAAGTGATTATTTTAACAACCTTTGCTCGCTCTGGTTATTTTCAACGTGCGTTACAAGCGGGTGTACGCGGATACTTACTCAAGGATAGCCCAAGTGAGGAGTTAGCAAGCTCTATTCGAATGGTAATGAGTGGGAGAAGAATCTATGCACCTGAATTAATGGACGATGTATACAGTGAAGAAAATCCACTGACTGAACGAGAAAAAGCTGTACTCGGACTTGTTGCTGATGGGAAAAACACAAAAGAAATTGCTGATGAGTTAAAAATTAAAACAGGCACTGTTAGAAACTACATTTCACAAATCCTTGATAAGCTTGAAGTGAAAAACCGAATTGAAGCAATTACGCAATCGAAAGAAAAGGGATGGTTTAAGTAAACTGTCCTTTTTTTTGATTAGCTGATCTTTTATTTGGCTGTTTATGTACGCAAATATTGTTGTTTATTTTTTATAAGCTGATTTCCGCTTCGGGTTTCTCCCGTTACGTGGGTGCTATATACTCTCTCGCTTAAGTCTCGGCTGTCTCATACATCTGAGTACAAGTCTCCCACCGATCAACTGACTAATTCAATCAAGTGTATTTACATATTTGATAAAAATCTTATTCTTGTAAAATGGATCTTTTTATTTTTTGAATTTTTAAAAATACACTCGACAAATCTAATGAGTTGGAGGATAATTGTAAAAATATATCTATCACTTTTACTAAGTACAGCTTAAAAGTGATAGACATATGAAGTTTTCTAATCACAACAACATTATAAACAGACAGGGAGAAGAAGTAGGATGAGAGACTATCAAATTGACATGCATCTAAACACAGAAAGAAAGCAAAAGCCTGCATTTGATCAACTTCAGTTTGGAAGAAACTTTACCGATCATATGTTTATTATGGACTATTCCTCTGAAGAGGGTTGGTATGATCCAAGGATTGTTCCTTATCAACCTGTCACTTTAGATCCCGCAGCGATGATTTTTCACTATGGTCAAACAGTGTTTGAAGGGTTAAAGGCATATTTATCAAAAGAACAACAAATTCTGTTATTCAGACCTAGTAAAAACATGGCAAGACTTAACCGCTCAAATGAAAGATTATGCATTCCAAAAATAGATGAAGCTTTTGCATTACATGCATTAAAGCAATTGCTTATTGTTGAGAAGGATTGGATTCCAACAAGTGAAGGAACCTCACTATATATCCGACCTTTTATTATTTCAACAGAACCATACATAGGAGTCGCGCCATCAAACTCTTATCGATTTATGATCATTTTATCCCCTGTTGGAGCTTATTATAAAGAAGGCATAAATCCAGTGAAAATTTCTGTAGAGCAAGAATATGTTCGTGCTGTACAAGGTGGCACAGGGAATGCTAAAACAGCAGGAAACTATGCAGGCAGTTTAAAAGCACAAGAAATGGCCAATGTAGATGGGTATTCACAAGTTTTATGGCTTGATGGAAAAGAGAAAAAATATATAGAAGAAGTCGGCAGTATGAATGTCTTCTTTAAAATAAAAGGAGAAGTCATTACACCTGCTCTTAATGGCAGTATTTTAGATGGCGTGACTCGTGATTCAATCATTCAATTGCTTAACTATTGGAATCTCCCGCTTGTAGAAAAGAAAATTTCAATGGAGGAAATAGATCAAGCTCATAAAGATGGCCATTTAGAAGAAGCTTTTGGAACAGGAACAGCTGCTGTCATCTCTCCAATAGGTGAGTTATTCTGGAAAGGTGAAAAACTTAGCATTAATAATGGCGAAACTGGACCACTTTCAAGGAAATTATATGAAACAATAACAGGAATTCAAACAGGAACACTCGAAGATCCATTTGGCTGGCGTATAGAAGTGGCAAGTGAAGTCGTAAATAATTAATAAGAATCAGTTAGAAATTACTTGCAATATTCAATATTCATGATATGCTATGTATTGAATTCAAATAGTTAACACTAGGGGTGTCTTGAAAAAGACTGAGAAAGAACGGCCGTTCTAAACCCTTTGAACCTGATCTAGTTCACACTGGCGTAGGGAAGTGGCAAATGGTTGAACATGAATTGCACTCATCAACCCCCACTCTTATGTCTAGACGAGTGGGGGTTTTTTATACGTAAATACTAATTTAATAGCCATTTCTACTAGGGGCGCCTTATGGCTGAGAAGTAACCCTTTGAACCTGATCTAGATCATACTAGCGTAGGGAAGTAGGTAAGATGATTACGATAAATTATGCGTAATGATTGAACCGCTTTCCATATTCGGAGAGCGGTTTTCTTTTTGCTTACATGAAAAAAATAGCGAAGGAGTCAATAAAATGAAAACGATAAAAACAAAAAAATTTACCGAAAGACTGTTCGAAAATGTTCAGCCGATTTGGGTGAAGAATCATCATCACCCCTTTGTACAAGAGCTTGGGAAAGGGCAATTAGATGAGGAAAAATTCATTCATTACATGAAACAGGATTATGTCTATTTAATCGACTATGCAAAACTATTTGCGGTAGGTGTTCAAAAAGCACATGACCTTCATACGATGGGGAAATTTGCCCGCATTCTTCATGAAACATTAAATTTCGAAATGGAGCTTCATCGCCAGTTCGCTGCCGAATTCAGCATTACTCGTGAGGAATTAGAGGCAACTAAGCCAACTCCTGTTAATCTAGCCTATACACGTTATATGTTAAATATCGCTCAAAATGGAAGTTTAGCTGAAGTTGTTGCATGTCTCTTACCTTGTGCATGGGACTACTGGGAGATTGGAAAATTATTAAGAAAACAATATGGTGATCAGCTCGCAACAAATCGATATGCAAAATGGATTGATACATATGATTCCGATACATTTGCAGAAGGGGCAAAATGGCTGATCGAGCTAATGGATGAGTTAGCGGAAGGGAAACCTGAACGCGAACTTGCCATACTTGAAGAACATTTCCAAATGACATCAAAATACGAATACTTATTCTGGGATATGAACTATTACAAACAAGATTGGCCTATTTAAAGTAGTAGGTGAAGAGATGACACTCGTATTAAAAAATGTTTCCTACTCATTTTCGAATAAAGGAAACGAGAACAACAAAGTAATCTCACATTTAACTATGCAAGTAAATCAAGGGGAGTTCGTCTCCTTAATCGGAAAGAGCGGTACAGGGAAAAGTACGATTTTGAAGTTGATAACTGGACTTCTGAAACAAGATGAGGGCGAAATTTTGGTGAATGGAAAGTGCGTTTCACTTGGGGATGTCGGCTATATGCCTCAGCGAGATTTACTGCTCCCATGGCGTTCAATCATAGATAATATCATGATTGCTTCAGAGTTCCAAAAGGAATTAAAGATTACAAGAGAAGAAGCCAGAAAATGGCTTACTCGAGTCGGCTTAAAAGAGTATGAGAATGCCTTTCCAAATCAATTGTCTGGCGGCATGAGGCAGCGTGCTGCTTTTCTCCGCGCACTGTTGACAGACAAAGATCTGCTATTGCTTGATGAGCCATTCGGTGCTCTCGACGCTTTAACAAAGAAGGAAATGCAAGCCTGGCTACTATCATTATGGCAAGAGCTTAATAAAACAATCGTATTTATCACACATGATTTAGAGGAGGCCTGTTTTCTGAGTGACAGAATTCTCCTCCTCCAGCCAAACAAAATAATTGAAGAAATCAAGGTCGATTTGCCACGTCCACGAATGCCTAAACTATTTCACTCTATCGAATTGGTTAAAATGCGATGCGAATTGGAGAATAGGATTACAAATGAAACAGATTAAGAGATGGGTACGGACTTATAGTCTATTTATCCTTTTTGCGAGTATACTATTCTTCCTTATTGAATGGCTCGTCAAAAAAGAGATGATTCCTGCATTTATTATTCCTGCACCGACAAGCGTCATTGCGATGATTATCGAGAATTGGAAACCGTTAATATTTGAACACTTAAGTGCAACGATGCTAGAGTTTTCCATCGGATTTTTAATTTCAGTTATCGGTGGTATACTCCTTGCCGTTTGGATGTTTTTTTCAAAAACGATGGAGAAAATAGTATATCCTGCGGTCCTAGTTTCACAAATGATGCCGATCATTGCACTATCACCCATTTTTGTTCTTTGGTTCGGTTATACGATCTGGAGCAAGGTTGCTGTGACTGTGTTCATCTCATTTTTCCCCATTGTTGTAGGGGCATATGATGGACTGAAGTCTGGTGATAAAGATTATATCGAGCTACTTCGATCAATGGGTGCAACGCGATGGCATACGTTTATTAAGCTGAACATACCGATGGCTTTGCCTTCATTCTTTTCGGGATTAAAGCTTGCAACCGTCTATGCATTAGTGGGAGCAACGATTGGAGAATGGCTCGGTGCTAGTGAAGGGCTGGGGTATTACAGTCGTAGAATGTCTGGAAATTTAAATGCAGAAGGGGTCTTTGCTGCTATCACCATCTTGACGATCGTTGGCATTCTATTATTTGCATTCATATCAGCAATTGAAAAAAAAGCATTATTTTGGAAAAAATATTGAATAACAAATAACTGGAGTTGGAATTGAATGAAAAGAATTTGGTTTATCGTATTATTAGTGACAATGTTTCTTACTGCTTGTACAGAAAACACAACAAAAAACAATGCAGACAAGAAACTAGAAGATATTAGCATTATGTTGGATTGGTATCCAAATGCTGTACATTCAGCTATTTATGTTGCAAAGGAGAGAGGGTATTTTACTGATGAAGGGCTGAACGTCCATATTGAAATGCCTGCCGATACGAATGATCCGCTAAAGCTTGCTGCTACAGGAAAGGTTGACTTGGCCATCAGCTATCAAACACAGCTACTCGTATCAAGAGCGGAAGGAATACCTGTTGTCTCAATTGCAGCACTTGTCAGACATTCGCTTGATGCGATTATGTTTAAAAAAGAAAGCGGAATCGATTCACCAAAAGATTTAGAAGGGAAAAATATCGGTTATCCATCAGCATCTGTCAATGAAGCAGTTGTTTCTACGATGGTGAAAAATGATGGTGGAGATATGAGTAAAGTGAAATTAACGGATGTAGGCTGGGACTTAATGTCATCACTTGCTACCGATCATGTGGATGCGCTAACAGGTGCCTATATTAATCACGAACTTGTTCTTTTACAGAAAGATGGATTTGATATGGACACTCTTAAATTAACTGACTTTGGTGTACCAGATAATTATGAGCTTGTCGTAATTACGGGAGAAAAAACATTAGCGGAGAAAAAAACATCATTAGAAAAATTTTGGCGAGCGTTAACAAAGGCTCAGGAAGATGTTAATAAAGATCCTAAGGCTAGTCTTAAAATATTACTAGATCATGAGATTGATAGCTTTCCCCTGGATAAGGATGTAGAAACAGAAAGTTTACAAGTACTATTGCCCCTGATGAAAGAGTCTAATATCCCGTTTGGATATCAAGAGGAAGATGTTTGGAATGAAGTAGCTACTTGGCTTTATGAATCGAAGGTATTGAAAGAGAAGATAAATCCAAAAGATGCATTCATCAATATCATTTCAAAATAAATGAATGGGATATAAGGAGGGTTTTTTTAATGGACAAAACAAAAAAACTGACATTAACGGCACTTATCGCTGCTATCACAACAGTATCAAGCAGTCTCATCTATATTCCAGTCGGGTTTGCTAAGATTTTCCCGATTCAGCATTTTGCAAACGTTTTATCAGCTGTGCTTCTAGGTCCGTGGTATGCAGTGTTTCAAGCGGTTATTTCCTCAACATTAAGAAACATGCTCGGGACTGGAAGTATATTCGCTTATCCAGGGAGCGTGATCGGTGCGTTTTTGGCAGCTATTCTTTATACAAAAACGAAGAAACTTACCTTTGCTGCACTCGGTGAAGTTATTGGAACAGGGATTCTTGGCGCAATGGCTACTTACCCAATTTCGATCCTGCTATTAGGACAGGAAGCAACACTGTTTGGTTTTATCCCAGCATTTATGATCAGTTCCTTTACAGGGGCACTTATGGGCTATGGCTTACTTAAAGTATTAATTCGAAATAAAGCAATTGGAGGGATGTTAGATGAAAACAGCACTTACAATCGCGGGCTCTGATTCTGGTGGCGGTGCTGGGATACAGGCAGATTTGAAAGCGTTCTCTGCACAAGGAGTATACGGAATGTCGGTTATAACAGCAGTGACAGCCCAAAACACACAAGAGGTTCGCTCCGTTCAAGATATTGAGCTATCAATCATAAAGGATCAAATCGAGGCAGTGTTTGATGATATTCGAGTGGATGCTGTGAAAATTGGTATGTTATCATCTGCTGAAACGGCTGAGATCGTTGCTAATTCCTTACAAAAATATCAACCGAAGTTTGTTGTTGTTGATCCTGTTATGGTCTCTAAAGGGGGGCATCATCTATTACAACTTGAGGCAGTTTCGGCATTAAAAGAAAAAATAATTCCTATTGCTACGTTAATCACTCCGAATATACCTGAAGCAGAAGTACTTATAAAGGCGCCAATTCATTCAGGTGAGGATATGATGGAAGCTTGTCTTGCCATTCATGCGCTTGGTGCTCATGCTGTTCTTCTGAAGGGAGGACATTTACAGGGAGATCCAAATGATTTATTGTTCGACGGGAAAACTTTCACTTGGTTACAGGGAACCCGGATTCAGACAAAAAACACACATGGAACAGGCTGCACACTTTCATCAGCCATTGCTGCAAATTTAGCAAAGGGTGCTTCTCTAATTGAATCCGTTCAAGAAGCGAAAAAATATATCACAGTAGCCATTACACATAGTTTGAATTTGGGCAATGGCCACGGACCGACCAATCATTTCTATGAGCTTTATAACAAGGCTAATCTAGTAATAAAGTAAAAAGCCAGGAGGGAGAAGCGAATGGAAAAACAACTAATCAAGGATCTGTTCATAAAAATAAGAGAACAAAACCCATTAATCCACCATATAACAAATCAGGTAACGATTAATGATTGTGCAAATGTGACACTTGCTATTGGAGGATCACCTGTGATGGCAACAAGCATTGAAGAAGTCGAAGATATGGTGAAGCTAGCGAATGCACTCGTCATTAATTTTGGTACGATTGATGATGAAACATATGCTGCAATGGTTCTTGCTGGCCAAGCCGCAAATAGAAAAGGGATACCAGTGATTTTTGATCCTGTTGGTGTCGGAGCTACTCCATTTCGAACGAATCGTGCGAGGGATTTTTTAGAACATGTGAGTGTATCGATTGTAAGAGGAAATGCTTCCGAAGTATTTGCATTAATCGGTGGAGAGTCAAGAACAAGGGGTGTAGATTCAGGCGATCTTTCCGTCTCATCCAAGGATCTAGCTCACCAGGCTGCAATCAAACTGCACGCGATTATAGTTATAAGTGGAGAATTGGATACGATTTCAAATGGGAACGAGATTGTCCAAATCGATAATGGTGATATATGGCTAACTCGAATCACAGGAACAGGTTGTATGACTGCATCTTTAATTGCAAGCTTTGCAGGGATTACGGATGATTGGTTCACAGCCGCAGTTGCAGGGATGTCGGTTATGAGCCTGGCAGGGGAACGTGCAAAAAAGGCACTTCATGAAAATGACGGAATTGGAACATACCGGGTAAAATTAATGGATGAAATCTTCTTTATGAATGAACAAATATGGGTAGAGGAAGTGCATTTACTATGAAACCAAACTATACTTTGTATTTGGTTACCGAAGAGAGTATACCATTAGAACAACTCCTTCAAACGATTGAAGAAGCGGTTAAAGGTGGCGTAACAATCGTCCAACTTAGGGAAAAAAGCACTTCTGGGAAAAACTTTTTCCAAAAGGCAATGCGTGTAAAGGCTTTACTGAACCAGTATGAAGTTCCGTTAATTATTAATGATCGTATAGATGTTGCTATAGCGATTGAAGCAGATGGCGTTCATGTCGGACAGAGCGATCTTCCTGTTGCTGCAGTTAGAAACATCGTTCCTGCTTCGATGCTAGTTGGAGTGTCCGTTTCAACTATAGAAGAGGCAAAAGAGGCGGAGGATAATGGCGCTGATTATATCGGGGTAGGCGCAGTATTTCCGACTCATTCAAAAAAAGATGCAGAAGTTCTGCCAGAAGGAATGCTTGAGAGAATTACGAATGCTGTTACAATACCAGCTATTGCGATAGGGGGAATAACGCTTAAGCATTTACCTGCACTTCGCAGGGCGGGCATTGCTGGGGTCGCAATTGTATCTGGAATTATGAAAGCAAAAGACCCTTATGATGCAGCAATGGCTTATCAAAAGGAATGGACTATTCGTTAACTAAATTAATAAATAATGGGTTCAATCGTATGCTGAGGTCAACTGTCATTTAGTTGACCTTTTTCGATTTTTCTAGTTTGATTTATTAATGGTTTCAGAAAATCTTAAAAAGTTCTATAATTGTAGTTACTATTCATTTTAACCGATAAGGAGAATTGATCATGGAAAAGATTACCCGCATTTCAAATGAACTGAGAGATTGGATCATCCAAACATTAAAAAGCGGTGTTAATCCTGAATCTATTGTCGCCGCAATGGTCAAAAAAGGATTTGATCAAGCTTTTGCCTACTCAATCATTTTACGCATCGTTACAAATCAGTCCATCCAAACCGTTAACAGTAATCAAAGCCCATATATGTATGAATCAACGGCTATTGCTAAAAAGGGAAATATCATAAAAACAAGCGATCGTGAAATAAAAGTATTATTGAAAATGGACAAACCATACATTACATATCTTGATAATGTACTAAGTACAGACGAATGTGACCAGCTCATCCAGTTATCAAAGGATCGATTGCAGCCATCTGAAATTATCGATCCAGTAACAGGAGACAAAAAATCAGTTCCTGGCAGAACAAGCAAAGGTGCTTATTATCGATTAAACGAAACAAATCTCATCACTACAATTGAAAGAAGAATTATGGAAATAACGGATCATCCAATTGAAAATGGGGAAGGATTACAAGTTCTGAATTATGACATCGGAGAAGAATACAAAGCTCATTTTGATTATTTTCCTACCAATCAAATTGATATGACAAAAGGAGGACAAAGAGTAGCAACCTTCCTCATCTACTTAAATGATGTCGAGGCTGGTGGGGAAACTATTTTTTCAAAAGTTGGTTTATCGATTGTTCCCAAAAAAGGGACTGCTGTATATTTCCATTATGGAAATAATCATGGACAAGTCGATCGTTTGTCTTTACATAGCAGTATTCCTGTTCAAGAGGGAGAGAAATGGGTATCAACAAAATGGATTCGCCAAGAAATGATTTATCAATAAGGACATTGGAAGGAGAATACTTATGAAAATGATCACACCTGCTGAATTAGAAATGAGAATGCTCGAAAATAATGATGTGATTATCCTTGATGTACGAGCAGAAGAAAAATATTTAAATGAACATATCGCTGGAAGTATCAATATTGAAAAAACTCATATTTTAAGTGGAAATGAATCTGAAGCTATTCAGTCATTACCGAAAAATAAAGAACTGATCATCACTTGTACAACTGGAAATTCAGCAAGGAAATGTGCAGAAATTCTCACTAGTAAAGAATATAATGTAACATTGCTAGAAGGTGGAATGACTGCATGGAAAGCAAATAAGAACAAAAGCGGAAGCGCCTTGAACATCGCCGTACAAACTGGAAGGTCTCCAACTGAGATAAAGGAAACACGGTGAGTGTAAGCGAACCGATGTTGACTTATCGTAGGGAGGAGAACTGAAGTTTGATAGGCGATAGGCGCTGAAGCTGGACGTAGAAAAAACTATTCACATTTAATATACAACGTGCGATTTTATAATTTTCTAGACAATGAGGGAAAATAAGCGGCCCAGACTAGGCCGCTTATTTTTTTATCGAATGATGTTCATCTGCATTTTCTATAATTTACAAGATTTTACACAATCCTTTTCGGAAAAATGGTAAAATAGCCGATATGGCATTTATTTGATAAAGGGGGATTATATTTTTTGGATACAAAATTTAGTAAACCAAAGACATTTGGAGAAATATTGGATCATACGTTCAGTTTAAGTAAAAATCGATTTTCTGATTTTTTCTTAATTATGCTTATATTAATGGGGCCAGTCTACCTCCTGCAAGCAATCATTCAGCTTTTTTCTGGCACGAGTTTTTTTAGAGAGTTAGGCAATGGAGATATGTGGCTTGAGCAAATTATTACAAGCTTTGATGAAACAGTGATCCCGCTAGAATCATCAGTTGGAATTGAACTAGGTGTCATTCTAACAGGATTAATAGGCATTATTTTATTTCCTATCGCTGAAGCTGCAGTTATATTTGCAATCGATCATATCCGGAAAAATGAGGAATATACAGTAAGCTCTGTCATTAAAGAAGCATTTTCACGCTTTTGGCCGATCTTAGGAAGCTCCATTTTATTTGGTCTAATTGTTTTTGGGATCGTACTTGTACCGATCGTTATCGTTAGCTTAACAGGTATATTCGGTGCAGTGATTCATCCTGCTTTCGGAATTATTATGGCCATTATATTTTTCTTAGGCTTTGCAGTAGTTGTAGGTTATTTACTAACACGTTGGAGTTTTTATTTTTGTTCTGTCGTAATTGAAAAAGATTCACCAGGGTTTACAAGAAGTTGGAGACTCACTGGGAAGCGCACATGGCTCTTGATGGGGCTATACATTATTTTTTATATTATTATTGCAACGATTAGTGGGGCTATTGAACTTACTTTCGGACTCGTTTTAGGCAATAGTGTGCTGCAATCAATTATTGTGAATTTTGCAACGATATTGACCACAATGTTTCTCACTGTTGGATATGCAGTGATGTATTTTGATTTGAAAACGAGACATGATGCAGATGATATTAAAGATTTGATTGAAGATTACAAGTCTTATTAAATAGGTGATTGCTAGATGATGAATGAAAGGCAGGCAAGTGACGAGCTTGAGGCCATTTTAAATCGGAATGAGTATACGGCGTATTATGATGATTCTAAAGGATTGCTTGCTACTTGGTGGGAAAAGGCAAAGGAATGGTTTGCAGATTTGCTAAGTGATTTATTTCCTTCGATTGCCCCAACGAGTGCTGTAGCTGGTCCTATACTTATTGGAATTCTCGCAGTTGTTGTTATTACTTTATGCATCATGGCTGGCCTATTCTTCCGTAATCGAAGGAGGAGTGGCCTAGGACATGAGCATAAGCCGTTGCAAGCATTAGATGAAATTAATTGGTCTTATCAAAAACACTTATCAGAAGCCCAAGCATTGGAGGCAAGTGGCAATTACACATTATCAACTAGACACTTATTTTTAGCATTGCTGCTTTATTTTCACGAAAAGGAATGGCTAGTTGCGCGGATTTGGAAGACGAATTGGGAGTATTATGATGAGCTCCGAAAAGTAAATCATCAATGGGCTGAGCGCTTTTTCCATCTTGCCTTGCTTTTTGATGAAGTGACATATGGAGAACATATCGTTGCAATTGAGGAATTCACTCAATACAAAAGCACCATTATGAGATGGCTAAGGGAGACTGAGACTGAGACTGAGACTGAGCAATCACCAGAAGCTGAAGGGAGGTAGTCATTCATTTGGAACATTCACGAATAAGAAAACGAGCATGGATTTGGATAAGTGTTTTACTAATGATTTTCATCATCATTAGTTATTACACGAGCACACAGCAGCCAAAGCCATATCCAAATTATGTTTCTGACTCTCCCTCTCCAACTGGAATAAAAGCATTTTATACATATGTAAAGGAAAATAATATAGGAAAACAATGGTCACATTCCCCCGAAAAGCTATCAATAGGTATGAAAAATCGTTTGTTGATTATGATTGAGCCATTTTTTATTCCAAATAAAGAAGACATGCAAGCCTATATCGACTTTATGAAATCAGGAAACACGATTTTATTATTCCATCAAAATCCAAAAGGGATGTTTGATTTAGAAATTGAACATGCCACATTAGATAATGCTTTTGAAGATGGGGTGAGGATCTTAAATCAGATTGGCGCATCCTATTCAGCTGAAATAAACTCAGGCATCCGTCTACAAACAAAAAATCAAGATAAAAGACTCATTGAAGATGATGCTGGAACAATTGCCTTCAAACGTTCATTTGGAGATGGTTATTTAATCGTTTCTAATTCACCTGAATGGCTAAGAAATGACCGAATTCTTGCTAATGATCATTTGTCTTTGGTCCTTGCACTAATCAATGAATCTTCTTCTTCAACAATTCTAATTGATGAATACATCCATGGGTTACAGAATGAAGCGACTTTTATGACCGTGTATCCTAAGTGGTTTTTAATCTTGCTGCTGCAAGGAATTCTATTGGCTATTTTATGGCTATGGCATGTTGGCAAGCGATTTGGTCCCATTTTTATTCCACGAGAAGAAAGTGTTCGGTATAGTGATGAAGGCATTCTCGCATTATCTGCTTGGTACTTAAGAGGAAGACTTTATCATGAATCTTTATTGATTCAAGCTGATTATATTAAATATTTGCTGCAAGATAAATGGGGAATTCCCTATAGTAAAGAGTGGCAAGATGTATCTGAACATATAGTGCGAAGATGGACAAACGTACCTGCTTCAAATGTTCACTCTTTCATCAAAGGGTTACACATGATTTTACAAAAAGAAAAAATAAATAAACAAGAATACTTGCAATGGTCGAAAAAGCTTGACCGATTAAGGAAAGAGGTGGAGGAATCTTGAAGACAGAAATACAAGACTTACTTGAAAAATATGAAGAACGAATTTTAGGCCAAAATATGAATCTGAGACTCCTTTTATCTGCAATTTTGTCTGGGGGACATGTCCTACTCGAGGGGGTTCCAGGCACTGGAAAAACACAAATGGTTAGAACGTTGGCAAGTCTTCTCGGTGGTGACTTCAGCCGAATTCAATTTACACCTGATCTCCTTCCAAGTGATATTACGGGAAGCACAATTTATAATATGAAGGAAAATACATTTCAAACATTAAAAGGCCCCGTATTTACAAATATTCTTTTGGCTGACGAAATTAATCGGACACCAGCTAAAACGCAAGCTGCTCTTCTAGAAGCGATGGAGGAAAAGCAAGTAACGATCCAAGGGGAAACCTATCAATTGCCAGACATGTTTTTTGTTGTGGCCACACAAAATCCAATTGAATTTGAAGGGACATACCCCTTGCCTGAAGCACAGCAAGATCGTTTCCTCTTTAAATTGCATATTAATTTTCCTACATTTGAAGAAGAAAAAAACATTATCCAACAAGTAATAGAGAAGAATTTTGAAAAAAACTTGGAGACTTCTGTTCTAAGTATAAATGCGTTTTTATCGATAAGAAAAGAAATTGAAAAAGTAACAATCGGTGAAAATGTAATTGATTATATGATGAAAATAGTAAGAAGAACGAGGGAATCTGAATCCATACGCTTTGGTGCAAGTACGAGAGCTGGAATTTCAATTGGAAAAGCTGCACAAGCGTGGGCATATTTAGCAGGACGAGATTATGTGACTCCAGATGATGTGAAATTAGTTGCTAAACCCGCATTGAGACATCGAATCCAACTTTCTCCTCATGTTGAATTGGAGGGATTAACCATTGACCAAATTATTGAAGAGCTTGTGGGGGCGGTTCCTGTTCCAAGATAGTGGAATTCTGCCGACAAAACGATTGCTATTCATTTTCGTTCTGCTCTCGTTCATTTTTTTCCTTTCTTCTTTTTGGGGAATCTCATGGGAATCCATCATCGCGGTGAATTTGCTCGTATTGATTGTAAGTCTATTTGATTTATTCTTTACTCCTAAGAAAAAGGAACTTTCATTTCGTCGGTACATGCCTATAGAAATGGAAAGAGGCATTAGCTATCAAGTGCCAATCGAAATAACGAATCACTCCACTTTTTCATTTAACTTTCAGATAATTGATGCGGTACCACAATCCTTTAAGACAGCTTTTCCCCTTTATGGAAAGGCTGAAAAAGAAGCAATGGTACATACAACATATGAGGCAATTGCGCCTATAAGAGGTAAATACGAAATAAAGAAGTTATATTTTCGATATACGAGCCCACTAGGTTTGTGGGAAAAGCAGTTGACAACTGAAATGATTGATATGGTTAAGGTCATTCCAGATTTATCAGAAACAAAGCGGTATTTAGAAAATGCCCAAGCATTTTTACTACATGAGGGATTAAAAATTCGAAAACATCAAAATGGGGTAGGTGAATTTTCTAAAATTCGTAACTATGTTGTTGGAGATGATCCTCGTAAAATTAATTGGCGGCAAACTGCTAAATTGCGTGAAGTAATGACAAATGAATTCGAACCAGAACATGGAAAATATGTAACGGTACTGATTGATTGCGGTAGAATGATGGGTGCAGAGCTTAAAAAGGGAAATCGTCTAGAAAAGTCATTAGAAGCAGCACTCACAGTATCAGCAGCAGCTCTCAAAAAAGGGGACTACGTATCCGTTCTTGCCTTTTCTAAGGATGTCAGTGTTTTTGTTCCTGCTGCTAAAGGGATGGCACATCTGCAAACGATTCTCCAAGCGATTTACAATATACAAGTTGACGCTTCAGAATCAAATTATGCAGAAGTATTGCATTATCTTGAAATGGTGCAAAAGAAACGCAGCCTCATTTTATTATTTAGTGATGTTCGAACCTTTTTACATGAGGAAAATGCCTTACTGTACTTAAAAAGGATCAGACAGCGGCATTTATTTCTTATGATTGGTATTGAAGATCAAACCCTCATTAAGAGAATTGGGATGGAGCCAGATGAACTTCAAAAGGCAATGTCGAAAAGCATCGCCCAACAGCAAATGCTCATCAAAAAACGAGAAAAATTGAAATGGGAAAAACAAGGCCTCCATATGATTGAGGCCAGTGAAGAGAATTTAGCAACTTCTGCTGTATCTTATTATATTGATATTATGAATCGAAACCTTTTGTAGGACGGTTATTCAATAATATTTTTCCAATGAACACATAGAGAATTAAACCAATTACAGTAATAAAGGCAACTAGATATTTGGCCTCTAACGAAATGGCTGCTGGGGTGATAAAGCCTTCAATCACTCCAGCAATAATAAATAACGGAATCGTCCCTAATAATAATTGGACAGAGCGTTTTGCTTGCTGCTTTAATTGGAAGCCTCTTGTAAATTTTCCTGGAACGAAAAGCTTGTAACCCATTAATAGGCCGGCACCACCTGCAATAAAAATAGCGGTCAATTCAATCATTCCATGTGGAACAATGTATGCCCAAAAATCATACGTTTTCCCATGATGCCAAAATAAGGCTGCTAGTGCACCAACAATCATGCCATTATAAATTAAAATATATACGGTTAAAAGACCGAACGTGACACCACCTGCAAAAGCTAAAATAGCTACTTGAATATTGTTTGTCATAATGCTTGCTGACATAAATGAGGAATCCACTTCTCCATCACTACTGCCAAGTTGTGCAGGATCCACTCCTTGGGCAATCTCTACTGGCAGGATTGAGTACATATGGAGAGGATCCTGCACAATGGAGAAGTAACTTCCTAATCCACCAATTGTAAAGAGAAGCATTGCGGCAAGGACAAATTTCCATTGTTCTAGCAATAAACCAATAAACTTTGTACTAAAAAAGTAGCGGATTTGCTTCATACTTGAAACTTGATCTTTATATAGTAAATTATGTGATTTAGAAACGAGGCCATTCAAGAATGCGGTGACATCCTCTGCTGGAAAATATGTTTGGCTATATGAAAGATTTTGAGCAGCTTTTTGGTAAAGTCGATAGAACTGATCCATTTCACTTCCTGTTACATGATTTCGTCTTTTCTGTAAAGTAGCCACTAATTGTTCAAGCTGCTTCCATTCCTCACGGTGCAGCTTAACAAATTGCTTTATATTCACATCCACACCTTCTTACATTTATATTTAACGCATTAACATTTATCTTCATCACCTTATTATAGTAATTTTGTAGATAAATAGAAATAGATAAATGGAAATCCAACCGAAAAGCGAGGGAACGAAATGAATCAAGAAAATGTTGGCATTAAAACACCTGAATTTGTCTCCCTACAATTCCAGCTTGCAGGTCTTGGCAGCCGAACGGCAGCATTTATTATTGACCAGCTCATTTTAACAGTTATCAATATATTAATCGTGATTGCTTTACTTTTTTATATGAATGGGATGTCATTCTTCTATATGCTGGAAATGAATTCACTCCCGATTGCTATTGCAATTATCCTTATTTTCCTTATCAATTGGGGCTATTTTTTTATATTTGAGTTTTTTTCAGGTGGGAAGACGATTGGCAAAAAAATCATTGGAATCCGTGTCATTCAAGAGAATGGACATAGCATCACACTGCTTTCTAGTTTTATTAGAAATTTACTTCGAATCATTGACTCATTGCCAGCCAATTACTTTCTAGGGCTTATCATGATTTTTTTTCATTCCAAACATAAAAGAATTGGAGATTTAGTTGCTGGTACGATCGTTGTTCATGAACAAAAAACAAAACAAGCAAAGAAGCAAACAGCAATTAAAAAGGAAATTGCACAAAGAGGGCTGACTAAAGAGGGGAGCAACTTTGAAGAA
The DNA here is from genome assembly GCF_017874625.1 of Cytobacillus eiseniae. Lineage (GTDB taxonomy): Bacteria > Bacillota > Bacilli > Bacillales > Cytobacillaceae > Cytobacillus > Cytobacillus eiseniae. Next base: position 370,941 of record NZ_JAGIKZ010000001.1, read on the forward strand.
TGGGGGATTAATTCTTTAGGCTCAAAGGAATGGCATTTGCTTAAAACATATAGCAACCGATTTGTTCATTTGCCGTTAGAAGAAAGAGGAGAGGTAACAAGAGAAATTGCTGCCATTCTACTCTTAAAGATTGGAATAATAATTGAGGGGAAAAGTATTCGTGAATTAGAAAACATCCTTCTTACACTTTATTTGGTGATGAAGGATGAATGGGAATTCGATCTATAAGATGCAAGGCAACCAGGAACAAACAACTCCTTCTGTAAAAAGGAGTTGTCAAAGTTAAAATTGTATATTATATTTAAACACATACAGTATTTAGTATCTTTTATTCATCTACAATACTAAATATAGATAATGACCAATAATAATGGTGTCTAAATAGACTTAATAGGGAATCTGGTGAAAATCCAGAACTGTACCCGCAACTGTAAATGCTGACGAAATAAGTAGATCCACTGTCTTTGGACGGGAAGGACTTAGAGTAGGTAGAAGCATGAGTCAGGAGACCTGCCATTTTTATAACGTATTATCTTCTTCGGGAGTTGGGAAGGTATAACGAGGGTAATCTTACTATTACAGTTTATTGCTACTGTTATATAGTTTATTCCGCGTTATTACACCCATCAACTTTGATGGGTTTTTTTGTTGTTAAACATCCATTTTAGCAGTAATCCTTCCTTTTCACGAAGCTTTGTATCTAATGTAAATGAAGAAAGGAGGAACAAGTTTGGAAGAAAAATTATCTGCAAGTATTTCTAGAACGATTCAAACAAAGCTTGTTTTGCCACCTGATACGAATCATATGGGCACAATCTTTGGAGGAACAGTGCTATCCTGCATTGATGAAATTGCAGCGATTACTGCTATGAAACATAGTAAAAAGGTCGTTGTGACTGCTTCTATCGATACTGTGAATTTTTTATCATCGGCAAAAGTGGGCGATATCTTAATTTTAGAAGGAGTAGTTATTTCGACCGGTCGAACATCGATGGAGGTATATGTGAAAGTAGAATGTCAAAATTTACAAACTGGTGAAAGGACGACTACCACTACCGCTATTCTTACGATGGTTGCTGTAAATAGTGATGGCATTCCGACTCCAGTAAATGGGGTGGAACCAGAAACGGAAGAGGAAAAAAGATTATTCATTCGTGCGAAAGATAGAAAAAAGAGACGTTTGAAAATAAATGATTAATCAGAGGTGAATACATATGATCATTCAAAGTCATTCCGAGAGAGATACCCTATTATCAGTGATGAAAAGAGCATCACAAAAATATCAATTAGACATGTCACAATATTTTGAAATGGTGGCAGAGCTAGAGGAGAATTCACTGTATGATCGATCACTCCATTATGCACTCAATCAAATTTCTATAGATGAGCCTAACTGGACGTTTGCAGCAGCTAATCTGTATTTAAATGAGCTATATCGTCAAACATCAGAAAAACGTGGATATCAGCACGAGAGCAATTACGGTGATTTTTATACACTTCTTTCTGAATTAACAACTATCGGAATTTATTCAAACGAGTTATTACAAAATTATACGAAGGATGAAATTGTAAATTTAGGAAGTGTAATTGATCCTGAAAGAGATCATCTTTTTAATTATATCGGGTTATTTTTATTAGCTGATCGATACCTTGCTAAAGACTATGAAGGAAATATTTATGAGCTGCCACAAGAAAGGTTCATGATTATTGCTATGACATTAATGAAAAATGAACAAAAGGATAAACGCCTCAACTATGTAAAGGATGCATATTGGGCATTAAGCAATTTATATATGACCGTTGCTACCCCAACCTTATCCAATGCTGGAAAAAGCTTTGGACAGCTCTCTTCCTGTTTTATTGATACAGTTGAAGATTCATTAGATGGCATCTACATGAATAATTGGGATATTGCTAGATTGAGTAAAGACGGGGGAGGTTTGGGGATTTATCTAGGAAAAGTACGTGCTCTCGGTTCAGATATTAAAAGATTCAAAGGGAATTCCTCAGGTGTTGTTCCTTGGATTCGGCTGATTAATGATACAGCAGTAAGTGTAGACCAACTTGGCCAAAGACAAGGAGCTGTAGCCGTTTATTTAGATGTTTTTCATAAAGACATTATGAATGGCTTTTTAGATTTAAAAACAAATAACGGTGACGAAAGAAGAAAAGCACATGATATTTTCACAGGAGTTTCCATTCCAAATCTGTTTATGAAGCAATTAAGTGAAATAGATGAAAATGGCAGAAGTGTTGGAGAATGGCATACATTTTGTCCGCATCAAGTTAAACAAATAATGGGATGGAAAGATGAAAAAGGAATCCCGTTAGGCCTTGAAGATTTTTATGATGAAATAGACGAACCATACTTCACAGAAAAATATGAAGAAGCAGTAAATCACCCACTACTTCCTCGAAAAACATACCGAGCAATGGATATTATGACAAGGATCATGATATCTCAATTAGAAACAGGAACTCCTTATATGTTTTATAGAGACGAAGCAAATCGGCAAAATCCGAACAAACATGTAAACGGAAGTGGACGTACTTCCATTTATTGCAGTAACTTATGTACAGAGATCACACAAAATATGTCTGCTACTACAATAGTAAAAGAATATAAGGATGAGGAAGGAAATATTATCATCGTCCGTAAACCTGGTGATTTTGTAGTTTGCAATTTATCATCGGTTAACCTTCCGAAAACAGTAAGAGAAAATGTATTAGAAAAACTAATACCTATTCAAATGAGAATGCTAGATAATGTGATCGACCTTAATTCAATTTCAGTTGGACAAGCTGAAGTAACGAATAAAAAATACCGTGCAGTAGGCTTGGGAACTTTCGGTTGGCATCATCTAATTGCCTTAAAGGGAATTTATTGGGAGTCAGAGGAGGCAGTTTCCTATGCGGATAGCCTATATGAAGATATTGCTTATTATACGATTCGAGCGTCTATGGAATTAGCAAAGGAAAAAGGGGCATACAGTCAGTTTGAAGGTTCTGAATGGCATACAGGTAAATATTTTGAGCGTAAAGGATATAAAACAGAAAGATGGAAGCAATTAATAAATGATGTGTCCCAAAATGGGGTCCGAAATGGCTGGATGATGGCTATTGCACCAAACTCTTCTACCGCAAAGATTGGAGGCTCCACAGATGGGATTGATCCATTGTATGCTGTCGAATATGCAGAAGAGAAGAAAAACTTTAAATTCAAAGTGACAGCACCTGACCTAGATCATAACAGTTACAATTACTATCGTCGCACTAGGCATTCATTAGACCAAATTTGGAGCATTCGGCAAAATGCAGCACGCCAGCATCATATTGATCAATCAATAAGCTTTAATATTTATGTACAACATAATATACGAGCGAAAGACCTCTTAAATCTTCATATGGAAGCTTGGAGCCAAGGCATAAAAACGACCTATTACGTTCGAAGCACCTCACAGTCCGAACTTGAAGAATGTGAAGCATGTCATAGTTAGTCAGAATAAACAAGGAGGTTGTCACTTCATGATTCATGCACCTTTAACCAAAATTAAATTATTAAATCCTGAGCATCCGAATAAATCAACTGGAGTAATTAACGGAAAATCTTCAGGTCTTCTTAATTGGAATGATATTGCTTACCCGCAAATGTACGATTTATACCAAACGCTGCTATCCAACTTTTGGAAGGCACAGGAAATTAATATGCAGGATGATATTAAACAATGGGACTCATTGAATGATCATGAAAAAGATGCTTTTTTACGTATTAATACACAACTTGCTTCACTAGACAGCCTGCAAACTCCAACTATGAGTCAGGTAATGGATTATGTGACAGACTCTAGCTTTAAAGCGATCTTTGCAGTTATTTCTCAACAAGAAGCTGTTCATACAGAATCATACTCTTATATACTTAGCTCACTTATTCCGCTTGGTGAACAAAATCAGCGGTTTAATCAAGCAAAAAGCGATCCGATCGTTCAGAAGCGAAATCAATTAATCCTACATGCTTACGAGGAATTTAGACAGGATCCTACACCGCAATCCTTATTTAAGCTAAGTGTGAACTCTATTAATCTAGAAGGCATATATTTCTATGCGGGCTTTGCCTTCTTCTATCATTTAGCTCGTCAGCAAAAAATGCTAAAAACAAGCACAATGATTAGTTATATTCAGCGAGACGAAATGCAGCATGCCTACTTTATTGCTCAATTTATACGCATTCTTTTAACAGAAAACCCCAAGCTGAATACAGAAGAAAATATTGAATATGTATATCAAGCAATCCATGAGGCTGTCACACTTGAAAAAGAGTGGGCAAATTACATTTTAGCTAATATTAAAGGAATCGATTTAAGAGAATTCGAGGGGTATGTTGAATATCTTGCTAACAAACGGTTAAGGCAAATTGGTTTAAAGAATCTTTATGAGGAAAGAAACAATCCGATGCCATGGATTCAAGTTTTTGGCGATGAAATGATGAATGACACAAAGTCAGATTTCTTTGAGCAAAAATCTAGAACGTATTCAAAGGTGTCATCATCTAATGGGTTTGATGAATTGTAAGATGAAAGTCGCGATTGTATACACGTCAATAACAGGAAATACGAAGGAATTGGCTAAGGAAATTTACCGTATTTGCAAAAGAAATTCATTAGACATTGATCTTTATAAAATGGATGAATTTCACGAAGCTTACTTATATCACTATCATGTATTAGCAATCGGAACCTATACATGGGGAAATGGGGAAATCCCTAAGGAAATGAAGAAACTATATCATGCACTTGAAGCACTTAATAGAAAAGAATTGATTACAGCAATTTTTGGAACAGGAGATAGTTTTTATCCGAACTATTGTGGAGCGGTCGATTTGTTTCGCGACATGCTTTACGTTCAAACAAGCTTGGCCGCAACTTTAAAGGTTGAGCTCCTATTACAAAAACAAGACGATGATCGCTGTGAAAGGTTCGTTGAATCAATCGTAAGACAAGCCAAGAAGAGCTCATTAGCACCGGTTTAAAATTATAGAAGAATAGCTCAACATAATAAGCACACCTATTGAAATCGTGATTTCTATATGATTATCAAAGAAATTGCGATTTCAAAGGAGGCTTTTTAGGGGAAATCCCACATTATTAATGCCAATAATTGAGAAGCAAGTAGCATGTTAAATCTTAATTATCCTGCAAACTAGTATCCTTAGACTGAATCACTTCGGAAATTGCGGCTGTTAAACTATTTGAACCTTTTGCATCAAGCCCCATTTCCCAAAGCATCATCCCTCCAAAGCCATGATTGAGGGATACTTCTGTTTTCTTTTGCATCGTCGCTTCTCCATTATAGTGATAAATGGTTCCGTTCATATTGACAGTATCTTTAAGAGAATTCTTCGGATTATCATTAATAAGGGCGGCATATGATACTTGTTTGCTGTTCGGGTCTTCAGGCTGTGCATAAAATGGTACACCAAGGACAAGTTTTTCTCTCGGATAACCATGTTCATCAAAAAGGTTCGACCAATAGTCAACAATATTTTCAACAAATGGATATGGTGATAAATTCGCCGCTTCATACCCACCATCCCATTGGCCATCATATGCCATAATATTTACATGATCGACATACTGAAACATCAATGGATCATAGACTACCATGCCAAGCTCAGTTCCTGATTGACTATGAATCTTCGAATGAACGGCAATAGAAAGCTCCTTGTCAATTGGCTGCAGTTCTATGCTTAATTCTTTCATGAGCGCATTTAAGTATGCAGCATCTTCATCGGAACGTGGATGTTCAAAATCAATATCAATTCCATCTATACTCTCTTTTTCTATTAGAGCAATTAGTTCTTTTACAAGCTTAGTTCTAGAAGTAGATTGGGCAATCGCCTCTTTAAAATATTCATACGATTCTCCACCATTCAAATGAAACCAACCACCAACGGCTAGAAGTACTTTAGTATCATGCTTCTTTGCTTTCTCTACAACTGCACGTAAATGATTTAAAGCAGTCTCTCCATTAAGATGAATGCTTCCATCTTTCATAGGATGGGCAAAGGAGAAAATCACATGAGATAATGGACGATAATCTATTTCATCTGGATCACGAAAATCCTGAACATAGCCCATTATTACATTTGATTTTGGCTGTATGATTTTCGGTTTTTTCTTCTGTTCAACTGTTTTTGTAGACTGAGGGTTTTGACCGTTATTTTTTATATCATCCATGTTAGTATTCGAAGAGAAGAAGGAGCCTGTTATGCAGCCTGCCGTAAAAGTAATGATAATAATTAAGATCCAATAAGCTCTTTTCATTTAACCCCTCCTTATAAAACGATTAATCCTTAAAAGTGTAACAAAAAAAGGATAGGAGCAGAGGTGGTAATATTAAACAAAAAAGCTAAAAGAATGTGGACTACATTCTTTTAGCTTTTCTTTATTTTTGAAGGATTATTAATTTTATAGGACACTGGGACTGCAACAATAAATTCTTCCTCGATCTCTTTGCCACTCGGTAATTTCTTTTTAACAATTTTTCCATCAAATTCAAGCTTCTCACCAGGCTGAAGTTCAAATTTCTTTAATGTTTTTGAGTGTGCACACCAAGCGAGTCCAACTTCGAGAGAGTTTTCTTCGTGGATCATCACATTTTCTAAGACAACAACTTCATCATTTTCTTCATTAAAATGATTCCAGCTTAAAGCAAATTGCTTCACCGTTGCTGTAAAGTGTACTTTTTCTTCAGGTAACACTATTTTAGTTGGCTTTTCTTTTATTGGTGTTTCTTTCTTAACAGCTACCGGTTGTGCTGCTACTTTTTTAACTGGTGGAGGGGACGCTTCCACATTAGTGATTGGTGCCTTTCCAAAGCTTGCGGCTTGCATTTCCTTCAGATATGCAGGATGTATACAGGTTAAATGTCCATCAAGGAATTCAACAACAATTGTATTAAATTCACCTGTTGGTCCATATTCCTCATAGCCAATAATTGTTACAAGGCGCTGATGATCTTTATCCTTATACCAGAATTCTTTTTTTACATCTTTTGCTGCTGACAAACCCCATTCTCTAACCTTTTCAGCATAATGTGCTTCATCAGTGAATCGTTCAAATTCACGCTGAGGTGGCAAATATGTCGTTCGATTTGCATCTTCTATATGTGGCAAAGTGATTGCCATAGTCACACATCCTTTCATTATTATTGTATCATTTTAACAGGTTCGTTCTAGTCTTATACAGAGAATTATGAAGATGGGGTTTCCTTCTTTTGTTATAATGTATTTTATTAGTATTAGTTCCCGAGTAGAAAGGATATAACATGAACAAAACGATTGGCATTTTAGCACATGTTGATGCTGGGAAAACAACTTTTTCCGAACAGCTTCTTTACCATACAAATAGAATCAAACATAGAGGAAGAGTTGACCATCATAATGCATTTCTTGATAGTCATGAAATAGAACGGCAGCGAGGAATTACCGTATTTGCAGATCAAGCCATGCTCAACTATCATAATTCTACCTTTTATCTTATCGATACTCCAGGCCATATTGATTTTTCACCAGAAATGGAACGATCCATGCAAGTAATGGATTACGCGATTGTACTCATTAGTGCTGTAGAAGGAATTCAAGCTCATACTGAAACAGTATGGGAGTTATTAAGAAAATATCAAATCCCAACCTTTTTCTTTATTAATAAGACCGATCGAGTAGGCGCGAATATAGAAAAAATTATTGAGAGTATTCGAGATAACTTAACGGATGCTGTAGTAGAAATTACGGACTCCTTTATAGAAGGGGAAATGGGTGAATCCCTTATTGAATTTGTTGCAGAACGGAATGAAGAACTTTTGGATCGATATGTTGAATCCGGTTATGAGAAAAAGCGCTGGCAGGAAGCATTTATAGAAATGATAAAGCAAAATCAAGTATTTCCGTGTGCTTGGGGCTCGGCTCTGCAAGATATTGGCATTGTCAATTTCCTAGATGCTTTTAATAAACTAACAACTACCAATTACTCAATAAAGGAAGCATTTACTGGCCGTGTTTATAAAGTACGACATGATGAAAATGGCACGCGAATTACGTATATAAAAGCAATTAGCGGCACATTAAAAGTCAGAGATGAAATAACCTACGGGGAGATTACAGAGAAAATAACACAAATGCGCATATATAATGGAAACAAGTATACATCCGTTTCCAAAGTGGAGGCTGGTGAACTTTTTGCTGTTACTGGTTTATCTATGGCAACTGTTGGTACGGGCATAGGTTGTAGCTTAGATGCCGAATTTGGCGAAATGATTCCTACATTAAAATCAAAAGTACTTATCAAGTCAGCGATAAATATGAAAGAAGCATTACGATATTTCAACATATTAAATGCGGAGGATCCTTCTTTAAATGTCATTTGGGATGAAAGCTTACAGCAAATACATATCCATGTGATGGGGACTATTCAATTAGAAGTATTGCAACAAATGATCTTAGAACGCTTCCAATTAGAAGTTGCATTTAATGATCCAGAAATATTGTATAAAGAAACAATCGAGTCAAAAGTAATCGGCTACGGGCATTTCGAACCGTTAGGCCATTACGCCGAAGTACATCTACGAATAGAGCCTGGAGAAAGAAATACAGGAATTACATTCAATAATGCCTGTCATGCAGATGACTTATCGATAGGGCATCAGCATTTAATTCAGCAGCATCTTTTGGAACAAGATCATCATGGTTTATTAACAGGCTCTCCACTAACTGATGTAAAAATCACATTACTGACTGGACAAGCTCACAACAAGCATACATCTGGTGGAGATTTTAGAGAGGCTACTTATCGCGCATTAAGACAAGGGCTAGAAAAAGCAGCAAATTTGGTGCTTGAACCAATTTATGAATTTAAAATTATAGTCGATTTGGAACTGATAGGACGTGTAATGTCAGACATCCAAGCATCTTTTGGAAAATTTGACCCACCTAACACAGTAGGGGAGAGAGCAATAATTACAGGAACAGTGCCGGTAGCCACTTTCATGAATTACAGCACACAGCTGGCTGCTTTCACAAAAGGCAAAGGATCGATTCGTCTTGCATTTGCTGGCTATAATCACTGTCATAATCAAAAGGAAGTGATTGAACAAATTGACTATGACAAAAATGCCGACCCGAAATATACTTCCACTTCTATCTTTTGTTCAAAAGGACAGGGATATCCTGTCCCTTGGGATGAGGCTGAAAAAGAAATGCATTGTAGTAAAAAATGATTATAAACATTGCTTACAATGATTTGAATCACAAACCTTCATAGGTTTTAATGGTATTTTTATTTATGAGAAAAATTATCAATTATATAAAATTAGCCATTAATTATGAAGGAGAATCATTATGAGCGAATTCATTAATAACCGTGAATTAAAAACAACGACAAATCCAATCGAACGTTTAACTATTTTAAGACAAATTTTCAAGGATCTTTACAATGGAAAAAATATAAATGAAGTAAAAGCACATTTTGACGCCTTTATCGGAAAGGTAACTGTTGAGGAAATATCACAGCTAAAGCATGAGGAAATGCTCGATAGTGATTTACCCGTAGAAGAAATTCAAAGACTATACAGCTTACACACTGATATTTTCAGAGGTTCGATTGAAACGCCTACTCGCAATAACCGTCCAGAAGATGAGCCAGGGCACCCTGTTCATACATTTATTTTAGAAAATAAAGCAATTGATCAACTGATTCAATCAAGAGTTCAAGTGAACTATGAGAAGTTTCTACAGGAAGATAGTGAAGAAAATATCTACAAGCTACTAGAAGATATCAATCTTTTATTAGATATCGATAAACATTATAGCCGAAAAGAAAATTTAATTTTCCCGTATTTAGAGAAATACGGCATTTACGGCCCAACAAATAATATGTGGAGAATCGATGACTTTATTAGAGATTCAATTAAAGAAGCAAGACAAAAATTATCAGAATATGATGGGGATAAACAGACTATTGCAAGCGTGATGAATTTTATAATTCAAGAAGTAACGAATATGATCTATCGCGAAGAAAATATTCTTTTCCCTATGGCTTTACAGAATTTAACAGAAGATGAATGGGTGAAAATTGCTCATGAAAGCGATGAAATAGGCTTCTGTTTAACGGGACCAGCCAATGTATGGAAACCAGAACGAAATCATCTCGATGAGAAGGCCATATCTGAAGGCTATATAAAAATGGAAACAGGATTACTATCTTTAAAACAGCTAGAACTGCTATTAAATCATCTTCCTGTTGATATTACCTTCATTGACCAAGATGATGTCGTTCGCTATTTCTCACATGGGAAAGAAAGAATTTTTGCAAGAACGAAAGCAGTCATTGGACGAACTGTACAAAACTGCCACCCACCTAGAAGCGTCCATGTAGTGGAAGAACTATTAGAAGATTTTAAATCTGGGAAGAAAGATACAGAAGATTTCTATATCAAGTTCCGTGATAAATATGTATATATTCGATATTTTGCTGTAAGAGCTGAAAATGGAGAATATGTAGGTACGTTAGAATTCACACAAAATATTGATCCAATTCAAGCGATCAATGGAGAAAAACGGATCTTATCATAGGAAAGTAATCGACCTAGCACAAATTTGTGCTAGGTTATTTTTATTGTGCGATCCCCACTCTATATTTTCCTTCTGCCTGAGGTAACGTTTCCATATTACTTTTCCTCTTAATAATTTCCCAAACTATCACATTTCTACATTTTTTTTGCTGAACATATGCTAAGTTAAGAATCAAACTTCCAGATTTTTTAATAGAACACCTTTCGTGAATTATACATATTGAATAATAAGAGGACAACATCATTTAACAGTTTGTATAATGCAAACAGTTAAAGATAATAGTAGAATAAACTCAAACTTCTGATTTTTCCGTTTATTCGGAAAATAAATAACCACTTACTTCTCTTTAACTCGTTTGAAAGCGCTTCCTAACTTATTTAAGATTAGTAAATCAATATTGAAGGAGGATTATTCATGTCTGATCTAGTGAAAATTGGCTTAATACAGGCTTCCAACGATGTGGATGGAAATGAACCAGTAGAGGTTCATAAGCAAACAGCAATTGAAAAACATATAAAACTTGTTCGTGAAGCAAAAGCAAAAAGTGCTCAAATCATCTGTTTACAAGAAATATTCTATGGCCCCTATTTTTGCTCCGAGCAAAATACAAAATGGTACGATGCTGCAGAAGAAATCCCAAATGGACCAACAACGAAACTGTTTCAAGAACTTGCAAAGGAACTAGAAATCGTCATTGTGTTACCTATTTATGAGAGAGAAGGAATTGCTACATATTACAATACAGCAGCTGTCATCGATGCAGATGGTTCTTATTTAGGGAAATATCGAAAACAGCATATCCCTCATGTAGGTGTAGGAAATAAAGGCTATGGATTTTGGGAGAAGTTCTATTTTAAACCAGGAAATTTAGGCTATCCCGTTTTTGATACCGCATTTGCTAAGGTTGGCGTTTATATTTGCTATGATCGCCATTTCCCTGAAGGTGCTAGAATACTAGGTTTAAAAGGGGCAGAAGTCATATTAAATCCTTCTGCAACAGTTGCTGGACTTTCTGAATATTTATGGAAACTTGAACAGCCGGCCCATGCTGTAGCAAACGGGTACTATTTAGGCGCAATTAACCGTGTTGGAACGGAAGGACCATGGAATATGGGGGAATTTTACGGACAATCTTATCTAGTTGACCCAAGAGGGAACTTCGTTGCGATGGCAAGTCGTGATAAGGATGAAGTAATTATTGGGGAAATGAACAAGAAACTAATTAGAGAGGTTCGCGATACTTGGCAATTTTACCGTGACAGACGGCCAGAAACATATGAGGAAATGTCTGCTCTTTTACCTTAATCAAGCAACTGTCAACCAGCAAAAAATGAAGAGCAATCAAATTGCTGCCAAAGGAGGCTAACGATTATGAGTACTAGAAATCAAACATCCGGATGTGTTGAAGACTTATCAACAAATTTTCAAGAGGTATATCCTGGACTAACGAAGCAAGAAGCAATAGAAGAATCCAATCGTTGCTTGTTTTGCTATGATGCACCATGTATAACGGCTTGCCCAACAGGTATTGATATCCCTACTTTTATCAAAAAAATTGCTTCTGATAATGTGAAGGGCTCCGCGAAAACAATCATGACTGCAAACCCAATTGGAGCCAGTTGTGCGCGCGTCTGTCCAACAGAAGAATTATGTGAGGGTGCTTGTGTGCTCAATCATTCTACAAAGCCAATTATGATTGGTAATTTGCAGAGATATGCAACAGATTGGGCAATAAAAAATGAACAAGTATTATTTAAACCAGGCAAAAAGAATGGTCATACTGTTGCTATTGTTGGTGGTGGCCCAGCAGGCTTAGCTGCTGCTAGAGAGCTTGGTCTTCTAGGCTATGATGTGACAATCTTTGAAGCGGAGGAACATGCTGGTGGATTGAATACTTATGGAATTGTTTCCTTTAGATTGCCACAGGAAATTTCCTTCTGGGAGGTTGACCAAGTTAAGAGTTTAGACGTAAAAATCAAGACCAATACGAAAGTAGGCAAGGATATATCTGTAAATGAACTGCTAGAAAACTATGAAATAGTTATTCTGGCAATTGGAATGTCTAATGTTCCAGATGTAGGAATTGAAGGAGAAAATTTTGCTGGAGTTTATGATGCCATTCAATTCGTTAAGGACACAAAAACAAAACCAATCTCAGAAAAGTTCCTCGGTAAGCGTGTCGTAGTAATTGGGGCTGGAAACACAGCAATTGATGGGGCTACTTGCTCAGTTCGCCTCGGTGCTGAAAATGTGAAAATTCTTTATCGACGGACCATTGCAGAAATGACAGCATACGAATTTGAGTATGAATTTGCTAAGCAAGAAGGGGTTGAATTTCGATGGCTTACAGCTCCACAACGAATAATTGGGGATGAAAATGGCCATGTAAAGGCCATTGAATGCATCAAAATGGAATTAACTGAACCTGGAGAGGATGGCCGACGTCGCCCCGTCCCTATTGAAGGTTCTGAGTTTACTCTAGAAGTTGATGCGGTGATTAAAGCCATTGGGCAATCAAGATATATTCAACTGATAGATGATTTTGGATTAGCACATAATGATGGTGTTGTGAAAATTGATCCTCACACCTATCAAACTTCAAACAATAGAGTGTTTGCATGTGGGGATGTCATTTTTGGTAAAGGGCAAGGTGAAGCAATGGTTGTTTCTGCTGCTCAGCAAGGAAAAGATACCGCTTATGCAATCCATAAGCTTCTATCAAATTCAGTTTCAGAAACGGCTTAACCTATAAGAAATAGGAATGAAAAAGGGAGGTATGAGAATGGCAGACTTACGGATAAATTTAGCTGGAATTGAATCACCGAACCCATTTTGGTTAGCTTCTGCTCCTCCAACAAATTCGGGATATCAAGTTCAGCGTGCATTTGAGGCTGGTTGGGGTGGAGCCGTATGGAAAACATTAGGTGATCCTATATTGAATGTATCCTCTCGTTTCGCAGCAGTTAGCTTTAACGGTCAAAAGGTAGCTGGCTTCAATAATATTGAATTGATTACAGACCGACCACTTGAAGTGAATCTAAAAGAAATCTACGAAACGAAAAAGAAGTTTCCTAATCATGCAATTATTGCTTCGTTAATGGTCGAACCTAAACAAGAAAAATGGCATGAAATCGTTAAAAAAGTAGAAGCGATCGGGGTAGATGGACTAGAACTGAATTTTGGCTGTCCTCATGGCATGGCCGAGCGAGGGATGGGGGCTGCTTCTGGTCAAGTACCTGAATTAGTAGAAAAGCAAACATATTGGGTAAAAGAAGTAGCAAAAACCCCTGTCATCGTCAAACTTACTCCAAATATTACAGATATAACGGTTACAGCAGAAGCTGCTGTGAATGGTGGAGCAGATGCAATTAGCATGATTAATACGATTAATAGTTTAGCAGGGGTTGATATTCATTCCTGGGATACGATTCCACATGTTGGTGGAAAGGGAGCTCATGGGGGCTACTGTGGCCCAGCTGTCAAACCAATTGCTCTTCATATGGTTGGCGATTGTGCTAGAAACCCACGGATAAATATTCCGATTTCTGGAATTGGGGGAATTTCCAATTGGCAAAATGCGGTTGAATACATGCTGATGGGAGCAACTGGCGTACAGGTTTGTACGGCTGCCATGCACCATGGTTTCCGAATTGTCGAGGATATGATCGACGGCCTGAATAACTATTTAGATGAAAAAGGCATTGCCTCAGCGATGGATATCGTTGGAAAATCTGTCCGTAAATATTCGGATTGGGGAGATCTTGACCTTAACTATAAGATTGTTGCACAAATAAATAATGATGTTTGTATTAATTGTAATAAGTGTCATATTGCCTGTGAAGATACCTCTCATCAATGCATTGACATGCTGATGGATGAACATGGAAACAACATTTTAAGAGTTAGAGAAGAAGATTGTGTGGGCTGTAATCTATGTTCGATCGTTTGTCCAGTTGATGGTGCAATTGACATGGTTGAAATGCCATCTGGCCTTCCAGTTATGACTTGGAATGAACGTCAAGCTGCTCTAGGTGCCGTCTCATGTAGTGTAGATCCAATAAGTAAATAATCATTTCAAGGAGGTAAATATGAAAAAGATAATTAAAAATGGCACAATTGTTACTGCAACAGATACATTCCAAGCTGATATTTTAGTGAAAAATGGAGTGATCCACCTGATTGGAGAAAACCTTGTCGATCAGGACGCTGAAATTGTAGATGTAAATGGCTGTTACGTTTTTCCAGGAGGAATTGACCCACATACACATTTAGAAATGCCCTTTGGAGGGACAGTTACAAAGGATGATTTTGAGACTGGTACAATTGCAGCTGCCTTTGGCGGAACAACAACAGTTATCGATTTTTGCCTAACAAACAAAGGGGAGCCTTTACAAAACGGGATCAAAACATGGCATGCAAAGTCTAAGGAAAAGGCAGTAATTGATTACGGATTTCATCTTATGATTGGGGAGGTAAATGAAGCTGTATTAAATGAACTTCCATCCATTATTGAAAATGAAGGCATCACCTCTTTTAAAGTATTTATGGCTTACAAAAATGTATTGCAAGCGGATGATGAAACATTGTTCCAAACACTTGTTACAGCAAAGAAGCTTGGTGCACTCGTGATGGTTCATGCTGAAAATGGGGATGTTATCGATTATTTAGTTAAAAAGGCGTTAAAAGAAGGAAAAACAGATCCAATCTACCATGCGCTAACAAGGCCACAAGAAATTGAAGGAGAAGCAACTGGAAGAGCAGCAACATTTACAGGGCTAGCTAATTCTCAACTGTATGTTGTACATGTTTCATGTGCAGATGCTGCCCGAAAAATTGCAGAAGCAAGAGAAAACGGCGTGGATGTATGGGGAGAAACATGTCCACAGTATTTAGTATTAGATCAATCCTATCTTGAAAAACCAAATTTTGAAGGGGCAAAATATGTCTGGTCCCCGCCTTTACGCGAAAAATGGAATCAAGATGTTTTATGGAATGCATTAAAAACAGGACAGCTTCAAACAGTTGGATCAGATCAATGCTCATTCGATTTCAAAGGACAGAAAGATCTTGGGAAAGATGATTTTTCTAAAATTCCTAATGGGGGGCCAATCATTGAGGATCGTTTAAGTATTCTATTTTCTGAAGGGGTGAAAAAAGGCCGCATCTCATTGAACCAATTTGTTGACATTACCTCAACAAGAATTGCTAAATTGTTTGGTTTATATCCGAAAAAAGGAACAATCGCAGTTGGTGTTGATGCAGACATTGTCATCTTTGATCCATCCGTTGAGAGAACCATTTCCGCAGAAACTCATCATATGGCGGTGGACTATAGTGCTTTTGAAGGAATGAAGGTAACGGGTGAGCCTATATCTGTATTATCTAGGGGAGAATTTGTTATTAAAAATAAGCAGTTTGTTGGAAAACTTGGTGCTGGACAGTATTTAAAACGAGCAAAATATAATGAGCAGCTTCAAGTACAAGAAAATAAATCGGTTCCCATTTAAGCAATGACCTAAGATGAGGGAGGGGAGGGTGACTACTCTCATTCATCTTAGGTACTCTTTAAGAATAAGAAGTATGTAATCAATATTCAGAATATTAAAAATACAATTAAATAGGGGTGCTCAATGAAACAGAATGGAAATTATTTAAAGTCTCCTGATTTGCTGCCAATTTCTCATGGTGACCGGAAGATTAGTCCCTTTGGCTTTACTGTTATTTGGATAGGAATGGCAGTTGTTTTGGCTGCCTTTGCAATCGGTGGTGCTGGAATCCAAACATTGCCACTTGGGTGGGTCATTGTTGCCACAATTATAGGATCTGTTTTAATTGGTATTTTCATGACTATTATTGGTGATATCGGTGTTGAGCATGGACTTTCTTTTCCAGTTTATATGAGAGCCCCATTTGGTACAATAGGTACCCATATTCCATCATTAGTACGTGGGATTACCGCTTCCTGTTGGTTTGGAATCAATACTTATTTCGGGGCAACTGCAATGAATGCCATACTATTTACTCTAATTGGCTTTGATAACTGGTTTATATGCTTTCTTATTTTTGCAGCCGCACAATTAATTAATACTGCCCTTGGGATCAAGGCAATTGAGCGATTTGCAGATCTAGCCGCTCCAACAATTATTCTCATATCAGTATGGATGTATCTCTCTCTTTCAGATAAAGCTCTAGAGCAAGGAAGAGATGTTTGGACTTGGGTGGAGAATCCTGTAACAGGTGGTGCTGCTATTACTGCTTTTATGGTTGTAGTCATGAGTAATATGGGCTTTTGGGCCACTCTTGCTGCTGATATGCCTTCCTTATCAAGATTCTTTAAGGCGCCAAAAAATGAACGGAATTGGTTTAAACGGAATAAGGCACAAATTGCAGGAAGCATTATTGCCATGCCAATCGTGAACACTTTCATGGTTATTATCGGTGCTGTGTCCTATGTTGCAGTTATGAACTATGACCCTGTTGTTGGACTACAGGAAGCAGCAAGTGGAATTGTGCTTGGTGTTCTTTTGCTAATGATTGTTTTTGCACAGTGGTCAACTAATACTTCTGCCAATGTTGTACCTGCAGCTACTATTTTCTCTAATGTCGGTGGACCTAAAGTTCCATTTTGGGCAGGGGTTATTATTGCGGGTATCGTAGGGATTGTCGTTCAGCCATGGAGTTTATTTGATGTAATCATTCCTGCATTGCTCATTATTGGGGGAATTCTATCTGCTATTGTTGGAATTTTATTTACAGATTATTATGTTCTAAGAAAAAGACGGGTGAATGTCCAAGAACTATATGAAGATAATGGCCAATTTAAATACACGAATGGCGTGAACTGGGCAGGCATGATCGCTTGGATTATCGGTGGCCTTGCTGCTTATTGGTTATCTGCTTATTCTTTCTTTGTTGGCTTTGGTGTTGGAGCGATCATCTATTATTTCTTAGCAAAATACTGGTATTTCAATAAATACAAACAAGCGGAAATTGAAGATCCCAATGACGAGAAATATTTAGGAATCACTGTTGGGCGTGATTGGAAAATTGATACAACTGAAACGGTTATTATTGAAGAAACAGTCAATACGCAAATTTAAATAAAGCGATGATTCCAACAGAGGGGATTTACTTTCATTCCCTCTGGAGCTTAGTTGCATCACTCTATAAGGGGGAAACATAGATGTCGGATTATCAAACTTTTTTACAAGAGAGAGATCAAATCGATTACTTCACTCAGAAGGGATATCGAATTAAAAATATCACTGAAAATTTAAGTGGGGCATTTGTTGAATTTGAAAGAGAATCTAAAGAAAGTAAAGAATTCAATAAGGAAACTTTGCATATTTTAACGGCTGATGGAAGAAAGTATTTTTCTGTTGTGCTAATAAATCAACAAAAAGAAGGAGCATAAACAACTACTTCAACCGAATCATTTTAATAATAGCTGATAAATCTATCAACGTTTATCAGCTATTATTATTTAAAATTCAAAATATACTGATAATTATTATGCACTTTGTCCATTCTTTCCCTTATAATAGAAAATATTACAACATTAAATTGTAAGGGAGCTTCAAAATTGAAATCTTACTTAACAGTAAAAGATATTTTACAAAGAAAGCATTTTGATCATATTGAAGTGATAGCTGGAACGGAAGGACTCAATCGATTAGTTAAATGGGTACATGTTGTTGAAGTAACAAATATTCGCAATCTACTAAATGGCTATGAGCTAATTCTCACAACAGGTGTTGCTTGGAGAGAAAACAAAGATTCATTCATCTCAATTGTTCATCAATTAATTGATTCTCAGGCAGCTGGATTATGTATAGAAATCGGCACATATACATCATTAATCCCGCAAGAAATTATCGATATCGCTAACAAATTCCATTTTCCTGTTATCTTATTCCATAAGGAAGTCCCCTTTGTTGCCATTACACAAGATATCCATACTCTCCTAATCAATCAACAATATCGTATCATTTCAGACTTAGAAGAATATTCACAATCCCTAAATAAGAAATTATTAAAAATTGAACATTATAATGATATCCTCAAATGTATTCAACATTATTTACATGTTCAAGTCATTATCCATTTTAGTAACAATGATTTCCAATTTACACCAGAAATGAATGAACATGATAAACATATATTACTGGAAAAAATAGAAGGCCTTCAGGCACAAGAAAATTTTACTTCTATCGCTAGCATTCCTATTCAATTATTAGGTGATGATTATGCTGAGTTAATCATTTTTTCTGCTAATCGTTCTTTAACAGAATTTGACCAGCTAATCCTTGATCGAACAGCAACGGCACTTGCACAGTTTTTTCTAAGGGAGTTATATGTTGAAGAGAAACGAAGGGTAGAAGAAGCAGAATGGTTGAACAGCTGGCTACTAGGAGAACAAAGTGAAGACTCGATTAAGGAATTTATTACTTTTCACTCGCCAGCAGTTAAGCCGATTGGAGCTGTTGTGTGTCTTTATCAACTCGATTCTAATCGAACGTACACGAGTTTAGACTTAACATATATGAAAATTTATTTTAGATCCATTTTTGAACAAAAGGGATTTACATTATTTGCTATTGAAAAAAGGAATACGATCATTTTCATTTTTCTCAATGAACGAACGCCGTCCACATGGAAAATAAGAATCGAGGAGGGGATTTCACGTTTAAAAAGTTCCGAATCACAATCGGGAAAATTACAAGAAAACTTAGTTATTGGAATTGGCAAATATGTAGAACAACTTTCAACGATTCATAAGAGCTATCAAACTGCTGCTGAAACTTTACGTATTCAACGAAAGCTCTCAAATAAACAAGATACTCACTTCTATGATGATCTCCATATATTCAGACTCATCTCACAAATAAATCACCATCTAGACTTAAAGGAGATGGTTCTTGAATATCTAGAACCCGTTTTTGCTTACGATAAAAAATACAATGGGAAATTGATAGAAACATTGAAAATCTATTTATCTTGCAACGGTTCAAAACAAGAAACGGCAAAAAAACTCTATATTGTTAGGCAAACATTATACCATCGCATTGAAAAACTAGAAAAATTACTTGGTGATGATTTCATGAATCCGGAGAAGAGATTAGCGATCGAATTTATGATTCTAGCGTATGAATTTTTGGAGTCATCGAATCGGGTTGGTATGATTAATCGTGATTAAGAGGCACATCAAAGTGTCTCTTTTTTTTGCTCTTTTCAAAAATATTGTTGTTTATAAATCAAATATAAGAATGAATAGTTTACCATATGGGACGGTTGATTAGAGCATTCTATAGCAGAAATCAACCTGTTTTTTTAACTATTTACTTAACTTTTATTCAAAATGTGGAATCATCACTTATAGTCTTTTTACATAGTGTCTAATGAAAGCATTTTCAAAATAAGAGATAATTGACATATAATCTTTTTCTTAAAATTCTGAATAAATAGAAGGAGGAGTCAATCTATGACAATTATCAAAAATGATACTGAAGTTTTAAAAAACTATATAAATGGAAAATGGGTTGATGCGATTAGTAAAGAAACGTTAGATGTTCCAAATCCAGCAACAGGGGAATTAATCGCAAAGGTTCCGATTTCATCAAGGGATGATGTTGACCAAGCAGTAAGCGCTGCGAACGAAGCTTTTCATACTTGGAAAAAGACTCCTGTCCCAAAGCGCGCTAGAATCCTTTATAAATATCATTATTTACTAAATGAAAACCATGAGAAACTAGCTCAGCTTGTCGTTCAAGAAAATGGAAAATCATATAAAGAAGCATATGGTGAAGTACAGCGGGGAATTGAATGTGTTGAGTTTGCCGCTGGCGCTCCAACTTTAATGATGGGTGAGACATTATCTAATATTGCTGAGGATATTGATTCGGAAATGTTCCGCTATCCACTAGGTGTTGTTGGTGGCATCACACCATTTAACTTCCCAATGATGGTTCCATTGTGGATGTTCCCATTAGCCATTGCTTGTGGAAATACGTTTGTACTAAAGCCTTCTGAACGTACACCTGTTTTAGCAAATGAGCTTGTCGAATTATTCTCACAGGCTGGTGCACCAAAAGGGGTATTAAATATTGTCCATGGTGCACACGATGTTGTGAATGGACTTCTTGAGCATCAAGATGTAAAAGCGATCTCGTTTGTTGGATCTCAGCCTGTTGCGAAATATGTATATGAACGAGCAGCATCACAAGGAAAACGGGTTCAAGCTCTATCTGGTGCCAAAAATCATCACATCGTCATGCCCGATGCAGATATGAGTAAAGCAGTGGCAAATATTATTAGCTCTGCATATGGCAGTGCGGGACAACGATGCATGGCATGTAGTGCTGTCGTTGTTGTTGGTGATGGTGAGTCGTTTGTCAAAGCATTAAAAGAAAAGGCAGATGAACTGATTATTGGAAATGGAATGAATGATGAGGTCCTGCTTACGCCTGTAATAAGAGATTCACATCGTAAGAAAGTATTAGAATACATTGAAAAAGGGGTAGAGGAAGGCGCCTCATTAATACGAGATGGACGAAAAGAAATGGACGAAATGACAGAAGGCACTTTCCTTGGCGCTACGATATTCGACCATGTGACACCAGAAATGACGATTGCAAAAGACGAAATATTTGCTCCTGTGCTTAGTCTATTGCGTGCAGAAGATTTAGATGAAGGACTTGAATTCATCCGCAAATCACGATACGGAAATGGAGCAACTATTTATACGAAAGATGCGAAGGCAATCAGACAATTTAGAGAAGAAGCAGATGCAGGCATGTTAGGAATTAATGTTGGTGTGCCTGCAACCATGGCATTCTTTCCTTTCTCAGGATGGAAAGATTCCTTCTATGGCGATCTACATGTAAATGGAAAAGATGGAGTGAACTTCTTTACTCGTAAAAAGATGATAACGTCAAGGTTTGACTATTAGTAGCGGAAAAGGGAGGCCTGACAATGAAAATAATAGAAAATGAAGATATGCTTACGAAAGATAAAGAATATGTTTGGCATTCGATGAAGCCTTATAGCCCAGATTCTACAATGGTTGTTGATAAAGCTGAAGGCTCATGGGTAACGGATCATCATGGCAAAAGATATTTAGATGCGATGTCTGGCTTATGGTGTGTGAATGTTGGCTACGGAAGAAAGGAACTAGCTGAAGCGGCATATGATCAATTAAAAGAAATGGCTTATTTTCCACTTACTCAAAGTCATACACCTGCGATCAAACTAGCAGAAAAATTAAACGAAATGCTCGGTGAAGAGTATGTCATCTTTTTCTCTAATAGTGGATCTGAGGCGAATGAAACAGCCTTTAAGCTTGTCAGACAATATCATCAACAAAAAGGGGAGCATTCCCGCTACAAGTTCATTTCGAGGTATCGGGCGTACCATGGCAATTCAATGGGATCGCTCGCAGCTACTGGGCAGGCACAAAGGAAATATAAATATGAGCCATTAGCCCCTGGGTTTATTCATGTTGCCCCACCTGATTCATACCGTGCGCCTGAACGAGCAGATTGTAAGCCTGCTGAGTTACATTCCGTAAAGGACATCGATCGTGTCATGACTTGGGAACTTAGTGAAACAATAGCAGGCGTTATTATGGAGCCGATTATTACTGGTGGAGGGGTAATCGTTCCACCGGACGGGTATATGGCAGGAGTTAAAGAGGTTTGTGAAAAGCATGGCGCCCTGCTCATAGTGGATGAGGTGATTTGCGGATTCGGCCGTACAGGGAAGCCGTTTGGTTTCATGAACTATGGAGTAAAGCCAGATATTATTACAATGGCCAAAGGAATAACTAGTGCTTATTTACCTTTATCCGCCACAGCTGTAAGGAAAGAAATTTACGAAGCATTTAAAGGAACAGATGAGTATGATTATTTCCGTCATATTAATACGTTTGGAGGGAACCCTGCTGCGTGTGCACTTGCATTGAAAAATCTTGAAATAATGGAGCAGGAAAACTTAAATGAACGATCAGCAAAATTAGGTGAATATTTGAAGCAAAGCCTCTCGGCAGCACTTGATGACCATCCTTTTGTTGGGAATGTGAGAGGGAAAGGACTCCTTGTTGGAATTGAGCTTGTAAGCGATACAGCTACAAAAAATCCGCTAGAAGTTACTCTTGTTAACAAGGTGATTGCTGGCTGTAAACAAAAAGGACTAATTATCGGCAAGAATGGCGCTACCGTTGCAGGCTACAACAATGTGTTAACATTAGCTCCTCCATTAAATATCGAGGAAAAAGATCTCGAATTTCTCATCAATACATTAGTAGAAGAGTTACAAGCAATTATATAAAAACAAATTAACACTCGTAATCTCTTTATTTTTTATTTTAGATTACGAGTGTTTTAGCAATTTTATTAAGGGGGAAGAGTGATGGCAGTACAAACAGTAACAATTAATAAAAGTCGTTTAGAACAAAGAATAAATGAACTATCAGAAATAGGTAAAATTGGAGAGACCGGTGTATGCCGTCTCACTCTTTCTAGTGAGGATCGAAAAGCGGTTGAAACCGTAAAAACATGGATGGAGGAAGCAGGATTAATTGCTCGAATCGACAACTTCGGAAATTTAATAGGCCGTATAGAAGGAGAGGATCCGACTGCACCTATTTTGATGCTTGGCTCACATATTGATTCACAACCTTATGGTGGTAGATTTGATGGAGTTATTGGTGTACTAGGCGCGTTAGAAGTTGTCCAAACAATGAAAGAGAAAAACATCCTGCCTCGCATGCCAATTGAAGTAGTCGCCTTTTCAGATGAAGAAGGCTGCCGCTTTAATAAAGGACTATTTGGCGTTAGGGGCATACTTGGAGAGCTGGAAGATGGAGAACTAGAGCGAACGGATAAAAATGGCATTACTAGAAGAGAAGCATTAACTAGTTTTGGATGTGACCCGACAAAATTAAAAGAGTCAGAGTATCCTGCTAATACGATTTCTGCCTTTCTTGAAATGCATATAGAGCAAGGGCCTATTCTCGATGCAAATGATATTCCTGTTGGGATTGTTACCGGAATTTCCGGGCCATTATGGTTATCAGTAGAATTGGAAGGTTTTGCTGGTCATGCAGGTTCCGTTCCGATGCCAATGAGAAAAGATGCGCTTGTTGGTGCTGCTAAGATCATCATTGCATTAAACGAACTAGCAAGCCAAGACCCACAGGCACCAACTGTTGGAACAGTAGGAAGCCTAAATGTATTTCCAGACTCTCGAAACATCATCCCTGAGAAGGTTCAATTTACAATTGACCTACGTGACATCGATATTGAAAGACGACATCGGTTAGAGAAGCAATTAAGAACGAAAATAAAAGAAATTACAGAAGAGCATCATTTAACTTGTAAAATAACTGAAGATACAAACAGTGAACCTCGCTATTGCTCAGAGCGAATAATGAACGTGATGCGAGATGAAAGTAAGCAAATAGGGTTGAATCCATTGGAATTAATGAGCGGCCCGTTTCATGACTCTTTAGCAATGTCATATGCTTGTGAATATGGAATGATCTTTGTTCGCTGCAAAGATGGAATTAGCCATAATCCTAAGGAATTTTCTACATTCGAGGATATCTCACTTGGCACCGAATTATTGTACCGAACGACGATAAAAATGAGCAGTGATTCAAATTAATAGGGAATGGCCACAATCGATGTGGTCATTTTTTATTTTGAAAAATCTAACTCTTCTCATTTGACTAGATTTCATAGATAATAGATAAAAATACATAATAGTGCGTGTTCAAAAAGGAGGACAAAAAGAGCCGAGAAGTTCAAAGAAGTGCAGCTTAGAGCACCGGAGCGTACGTTATTGGTACGTGAGGAGCGGAAAAGCAAGCTGACGCAGAAATTCGACAGCTATTTTCCCCGGACTTTTGAACATCCTCTAGTAGGAGAGATAACATGACTATTCAAGAAGGATTTATTGAGGTAACAGGCGGGAACGTTTGGTATCAGCTGCATAATCATGAAACAAATACGATTCCCGTCATTATATTGCATGGGGGGCCAGGCTCTTCACACTATTCATTGCAGGGATTGAAAGCATTAGCAAAAGACCGTCCTGTAATATTATATGATCAATTAGGCTGTGGGAAATCAGATCGGCCATCCGATCCCTCTTTATGGAATATTTCTAGATTTGTAGAAGAATTAGAGCAAATTAGACAAGCACTTTCACTAGATCAATTACATATTCTTGGTCATTCATGGGGAACAACTTTAGCTGCTGCTTATTTGTTAACAAAGCCTGAAGGAGTAGAGAGTGTGATTTTTTCAAGCCCTTGTTTGAGTGCGCCGCTTTGGGCGGAAGACCAGGAACAGAATAGAAAACAATTGCCAGAGCATGTGCAAGCTACTTTAAAAGCATGTGAAGAAAATGGCACTACTGATTCAGAGGAATATAAAGAAGCAACCGCACAATTCAATAAACAATTTGTATGCCGACTTGATCCTATGCCAGCATTCTTAAAAAAAGGTGCACAGTATAAAAATCCAGAAGTATATAACATCATGTGGGGACCATCTGAATTTCATGTAACTGGCAATTTAAAAAGCTTTGATTGCACACCACGATTAAAGGAAATTACTGTGCCAACTTTATATACATGTGGCCGCTATGATGAAGCGACACCAAAATCGACGGAGTTATTTAGCAAACTGACCCCTAATGCATTATTCTATGTGTTTGAAAACAGTGCACATATGCCTTATCTTGAAGAAGAGAAAGAATATTTGAAAGTAGTAAGTACATTTTTCAATGAGGTCGATTCGAAGAAATCATTCTTGGACTAGGTTTATTATGTATTCGAATTTGGAAAGGAAAGCCACAATGTTGAATAAAGCTACGCTAAAACCAAAAATATTTATTACAAGAAAAATACCCACTCAGATCATAAATCAATTAGAAGAAACGTGTGATGTTTCCATTTGGGATGATGAATATTCACCTGTTCCTCAAGATGTACTTGAGGAACAGATCATTGATGCAGATGGCTTGCTTTGCTTACTGACTGAAACAATAAATAAGGAATTGCTTGAAAAGGCTACGAAGCTTAAAGTGATAAGCAATATGGCAGTAGGCTATAACAATATTGATATAGCGACTGCTTCTAAAAAAGGGATTATCATAACGAATACACCGGACGTTTTAACTGAAACAACAGCAGATCTTACATTTGCTCTTTTAATGGCTACAGCTAGAAGAATTCCTGAAGCATCGGCCTATTTAAGAGATGGAAAGTGGAGCACATGGTCTCCGATGCTACTAACAGGGCAAGATATTTATCAATCAACAATTGGAATCATTGGCTTAGGGAGAATTGGCGAAGCATTAGCTAAAAGAGCGAAAGGCTTTAATATGAATATTCTTTACCATAATCGAAATAGGAAGCCGGAAGTAGAAGTGGCACTAGGAATACAATATACATCAATAGAAGAATTGCTCAGAAATGCTGATTTTGTTTGCATTATGACCCCCTATACAACGGAAACAAAAAATATGATTCGAAAAGAGCATTTTCGGATGATGAAGAATTCGGCAATTATAATAAATACTGCACGTGGAGGCATCATTAACGAACATGACCTCTACCAGGCACTCGTTGATAAGGAGATTTGGGCAGCTGGATTAGACGTATTTGAACAAGAGCCACTGCCATTAAATCATCCATTGCTTACTTTGCCAAATGTAGTAACACTTCCTCATATCGGAAGTGCAAGCATTACAACACGAGTGAAAATGGCAGAAGTTGCTGCAACTAATCTTCATCAAGCGATTAATGGGGAGACTCCCAAAAACATGGTGAATAAGAAAGCCTAAAGAGAAACGCCAAGCTGAACGAAGACGATTAATTATTTTCTGCCATTCTTCCGAGTGGCCCGTTCTCATCAATGATATCGATAAGATCATATACTGAAATAGGGAACATTGGGAAGCCAAATACGTAAGGTGTTATTTCATAAAGCTGAAAAAAGATGACAATCGTTTTATCTGCAATATAGAAATCTTGATTCGGCTTAATCTTTGTGAAATGATCAAGCAGCATAATTTCACGATCTTTTATTTGATTCTGAATTAAGGCAGAAAGTCTTTTCACATAATTACTTCCAGGCTTAAATAAATCCTTAAGCTCACATAATCTTTCTTTTTTCTGATCAAAGGTTAAAGACTTTATTAATGTGAGCCCGTGTGCTGCTTTATCATGATACGTATAATTGGAGAGTGTGAGGCTAAGAACATCACGCTGATTATTTTTCATTTCATATGAGCCAAGCATTTCAACGACTGAAGAAGGCATTCCTTGTACTTGTTCATTTATTAATAGCTGAACCTGATGGACGATCATCTGATTCATATACTTTTGGAATTGCTGATTTTTTGCATCAATAACTTGAGGATAAAATACTTTTTTATTTTTACCATCACTTGTCTTAAGTGTATGAATATTTAGTGGCAATGAAACAGGCATATGACTTCATCCTTTGTTTTTCACTATCTTATTCATAATGAGGAATCGAGTGAATGAAGGAATTGTAAGAGCCAAGCAAGGATAGAGAAGAAATTGATTGTCACACTTTGCTCATAACGATGAAATGGCATTAGGTGCATTGGAGCTCTTCAAGCAGTTGGTTTAACGGATGTGATTGTTGTTGGATTTGATGCAACAGACGATGCGGTTAAGGCTGTAGAAAGTGGAAATATGTCAGCAACTGTTGCACAAAAGCCAATTGATATTGGTCAGCAAGGGGTATTAACTGCTTTAAAAATTGCTAATGGAGAAACTGTCGATGAGTTTATTCCTGTAGATTTAGAGCTTGTAAAATAAGTGTTAACATAATTAAAAAAAGGTATAGTCTCTCTTAATAAGAGGGATTATACCTTTTTTTCTTCAAGGGACTTTTTTCCTGCCCCCTTAAACAGCAACTCTTTGTCTAATTTACTATTAAATTAATAATCAGTAATAATAATATCGCGATCTAGTATTCCTTCAACAACTTCACTCACTTGGAAGGACACTTGTGGGGAATCATAATTTTCAAAGGCATATTCACATTTAGTTTTATAACCCATAATTTCTGTATAATGCGCCATATGTCGATTAATATCTTCTTCATTATCTTGCCTAGCTTTTTGCCTACTTATAACGGTATCCCGGTCTGCAAAAATAAAAAACCTAATGACACGATTCCCATACATCTTTTTTAATTTCTCAGTGCCTTCTGGATTTAATGTTAAATACACATAGGAGTTGGATTCAAAAATCTTAATAATATCTTCTTCTCGAATGCCGTAACAGAATCCATCAATCTCAACACTTTCAAGAAATTCATGATTGGCTTCCATCTTTTTAAATAATAACTCATCAATAAAATGATAATCTTCTCCATTTTGTTCATAATGGCGTGGGAGTCTAGTCGTATAGGAGAGAACAGTTTCCATATCAAACATAGTTGCTACCATTTTGGCAATGGTTTTCCTGCCTGATCCATCTGGACCTGTGTAAATAAATAATTTTTCTTGATCTTTGATTTCGTACATAGATTAGCCTCCTTATTTCTTTCATTTTGATGCAACGAACTATTTTCTTGCAGCAGCTTAACAAATCGAGGGTTTCTACAAATGAGGATTTCATTCAAATCAAATTTTTGAAAAAAATGAGTTGAATAGGATAATTATATCAGACTTTTAGTAAAATTTAGAGTTTTTAGACTTATTAACAAGAATTTAATTTAATTATCGGTAAAAATAATGAGTGGCATTCCTATCAAGAAGGAAATATTCCTATTTCTTATGTCGATAAGATGAAGATTACATAGTAATAACCTAGGTTATACTAAACCATATTAAAGCCTGGGAGGAATGAATATGGAATCAAAAGGGAATATGTTATCTGTATTTTCCCTTGGTGGTTTAAATGAAATCGGTAAAAATATGTATGCCATAGAATATGGTAATGATATTGTACTTATCGATTGTGGTAATAAATTTCCAGATGAAAGTTTATTAGGGATCGATTTGATTATTCCCGATTTTTCTTATTTAATCGAAAATCAGCTCCGCGTGCGTGCCTTAATTGTTACACATGGGCATGAGGATCATATTGGTGGTGTCCCATTCTTTTTGAAAAAAATAAATGTTCCAGTGTATGCGACTCGTTTTACTCTTGGACTAATTGAACTCAAATTAAAGGAACACCGAATTTTACGAGAAAGTGAACGGATAGAAGTCCATTCAGAATCGGTCGTCTCCATAGGTGAAATGGATATAAGTTTTTTCAAGGTGAATCACAGCATTCCTGATTGTTTAGGGGTTGTATTTAATACGCCAGAAGGAACGATTGTTCATACAGGAGATTTCAAGTTTGATCTGACCCCTGCGAATAATGAGCGACCAGATATACATAAAATGGCTGAAATAGGTAGTAAAGGAGTGCTGTTGCTATTATCGGAAAGTACCAACGCAGAGCGTCCTGGGTATACCCCTTCCGAACAAACGGTCGGTAAAAATATTGAACAGATCTTTATGAGGGCAAAACGAAAAGTGATTGTATCGACATTCGCTTCAAATGTGAGTCGTATCCACCAGGTTTTCAATGCAGCTATGAAAACGAATCGAAAACTCGCCTTGCTAGGTCGATCGATGGTGAATGTAGTTGGGGTTGCAATGGAGCATGGGTATCTTACAGTTCCTGAAGGGATGTTAATTAATGCCCGTGATATTAATGACATGCCTCCAGAAAAGGTGACTATTTTGTGCACGGGGAGCCAAGGAGAGACGATGGCAGCTCTTAGTCGTCTTTCTACGGGAAACTTTCGCGATGTAGAAATATTATCTGAAGATATGGTTATCCTAGCTGCGGGGCCTATTCCTGGAAATGAACGGAATATAACTAGCATTATTGACAACTTATATAAACTGGGTGCTCATGTCATTTACGGATCAGGCAGTAGTTCAGGCATGCATGTATCTGGGCATGGATATCAAGAAGATTTAAGGCTCATGCTTACCCTTATGAAACCCAAATACTTTGTTCCTATTCATGGGGAATATCGAATGCTGTATCACCACCGAATGCTTGCAGAATCGGTCGGTGTGGAAGATGGCCATACATTTATCTTGAAAAATGGAGAGGTTTTGGATATAGAGCATTCGATTGCCAAAAGTACGAGAACAATCCCAAATGGAAACACATATGTTGACGGAGTGGATGTGGGGAATATGGAATTTGTCTTACGTGACCGTAAAAAAATTTCAGAAGAAGGCATGCTTATGATTATTATCCCAATGAACAAACAGGAAGAAAAACTCCTCGCCGAACCTGAATTTATTTCTCGTGGGTTTGTCGATCAAAATTTCTCTGAACTCCGAAAAGAAATGAAACAACGAACGATGGATATAATTAACGAACTCCATGAAGCGAATCGATATTCATGGAATGTCATGAAAAAACAAATAAAAAGGGAAATCGCACAATTTGTAAAAGAACAGACGAGAAAGGAGCCGATGATTGTTCCTATATTGATGGATATTTAACTCTACAATCGTTAATCATAATTTAAAAGGCACAACAGGTAGATTGTTTCTTACTTGTTGTGCCTTTTTTGTGCTTTTTTTCTTTGTTAATTATGCCACAACTCATAAAAAAAAAGGCTGTTAATTCATAGATTATTCCTTTATTATATGCATGTTTTTCCAATTTAAGATAAAAACTAACCTATCAAATAATAGGTGGGGGCACTTAATGCTATTTTCTCGGAGATATTCGAAGAAACCTAGTCCTTCTCAACAATTTAATGATTTTGTCCATCAAGGCCAAATCAGCTCCGATTTAATGGAAAATATTACGGAAATTCAGTCCGTTTTTTGTGATACACCAGATCTCATTATTAGGAGTTTAGTAATAAAACAAACGCAGAGCCAGGCAGTCTTAGTCTACTTAAGCAGTATCGCTGATAGTAAGTCAATTTTTAATCATGTCTTGCATCCACTTTTATTTGAGGATGGTCAGGATATTAATACTGAGGCACTAAATGTATCACTTGGCCATATTAAAAAAGCAACTAGTTGGCAACAAATTGAGCGTGCGATTTTAAACGGGGCATGCATACTGTTTGTAGAAAAACAAACTGAAGCCTATATTTACGATACACCTGATTTTCCTAAAAGGGCAATTGAGGATACGACAATTGAATCATCTTTAACAGGTGCTCATATTGGATTCACAGAAACCGGAAGTGAAAATATAGCATTAATTCGAAAACAAATACACAACAGGGAACTGAAAATAAAAGAAATAACTGTTGGCAAACGGGGACAATTGCAGCTATCTATCTTATATCTAGCCGATGTCGCAAATCCAGACGTGTTGAGGGAACTTGAATACCGAATCCAGAAAGTGAATGTGGATAGCGTATTAAATGCAGGTGTGCTTGCGGAATATATTGAGGATAATCCGTACTCTCCTTTCCCTCAGCTTTTATTGACAGAGCGTCCTGATTATGCAGCTGCAGAAATTCTCCAAGGTAGATTTGTAACTGTGGTAGACCGATCGCCTAGTGTCATAATTGGCCCAGTAACCTTTGATTCTTTCTTCAAAACAATTGATGATTATAGTTCACGTTGGATGGTCGCTTCTTTTATTCGTCTAATGAGGTATTTTGGTTTTATTATCGCAATATTTCTGCCAGCGACTTATATCGCAATCATTACTTTTCATTTCGAAGTTATTCCACTAAAGCTATTATTATCCATAGGTTCATCAAGAGAACAAATTCCGTTTCCACCTTATATTGAAGCCTTTATTATGGAGCTTACTCTAGAAATGTTAAGGGAAGCAGGGATTCGACTCCCAGCTAAAATTGGACAAACAGTGGGCATTGTCGGTGGTATTGTGATTGGTCAGGCTGCTGTAGAGGCAGGCATTGTCAGTAATATAATGGTGATTGTTGTAGCTTTGACAGCTGTCGCCTCTTTTATTATTCCTAATTATGAAATGGGTTCTGCTATTCGAATCGTCCGTTTTCCAATGATGATTCTTGCTTCATTTTTTGGCTTTATAGGAATTATCGTTGGTTTCATGATTTTACTCGCTCATTTCATCGAGCTTGAATCATTAGGAACACCTTATGGCAGTCCGATCGCCCCTTTGAAAATATCTGATTGGAAAGATTTATTCATTCGATTTCCACAGTGGGCAATTGAAAGGCGTCCTTTAGGTACAAAAGCCATTCAAATGAAAAAAGCTAATGCTAATCATCAAAAGGGTGACCAACAGTGATAAAAAGTAAAATTACATTGATGCAATATATTTTTCTAATTCATGGTGTACAAATGGGGGTTGGAGTATTGACGCTCCCTCGTGAATTAGCTGAAAACTCAGGTACTGATGGTTGGATAGCAATTATTATTTGTTGGTTTCTTTCAATAGCAGCTAGTTTGGTTATTATACAGATAATGAAGAAATACCCAAATGGGACAATTCTAGATCTATTATCCCATTATTTTGGAAAATGGATAGGGAAGGCTAGTCATGTTATATTTGCATTGTATTTTGCTTTATTAGCCAATGTTATTTTTATTAGAGAAGCTCTCTTTATCCAAGCTTGGATTTTGCCACGTACAGAGATTTATATATTTATTTTGTTGTTATCAATTCCTAGCTATCTCATTGTGCGTAAAGACATTAGTATACTTGGCAGGTATTCTGAACTTATTTTTTTCATGACACTTTGGATTATTATCATTTATTTTATTCCTTTGAAACATGCCAACTGGCTTCATTTACTTCCTCTTGTTAAAGAAGGTTGGGAGCCAATTTTAAATACTGTGAAAACATCCATTTTTTCTTTTATTGGCTTCGAGATTGCGTTTTTCCTTTATCCTTTTTTACAAAGGAAGGAGAAAGCTTCTATGGGAATTGTGATTGCTAATACGATTTCTTTGCTCGCGTTCTTAATGATCACCATCGGGGCGTTTGTTTTTTATAGTCCAGATGAAATTACTCAATATAAGGAACCAACAATAAATATTTTAAAGGTTGTTGAATTTCAATTTATAGAACGTCTAGAAATTGTGTTTTTGTCAATTTATTTATTTGTGATATCTACAACAGTCCTGCCACTTATGTTTATGACTGTTTTTTGTACGAGTCAATTGGCTGGAAAGCAGGATCATAAAAGACATCTATTTTGGTTTCTGCTCGTCGAATGTATGTTTGTTGTATTGTTTCCTCCAACCTATGAGAGAAACACAATCCTTCAACAATATATTCAACAAATTGGTTTGATACTTGCGTTTGGCCTTCCACTATGTTTATGGGGATACGTTTGGTTGCATGGACTTTTTAAAAGGAGGGCAATGCAATGAAACGCCGTTGTATTTCAATTTTTGTCATTGTACTTGTTGCCTTACTTTCAAGCTGTGGAAGAAATATCCCTCTAGAGGACTTAACGATTTCTTTGATACTCGGAGTTGACCTTGATGATGAAATGAATCTAATCATTTCCGAATCGAGTCCTGTATTTAATGAAGATGCGAAGAAAAATATTGAAACCTACCAATTAAAGGCAGCAACCATACGTGATTCTAGGAAATATTTTGATGCTTTGGCAACGGGAGAGGTGACTGCTGCAAAAATTCAAGTATTACTAATAGGAAAACGTGTACTCGAACATGAAGGATGGTTTTCTATCCTAGATACGGTGTATCGGAATCCGTCATTCTCTATAAATACAAAAGTTATAGTAGTAGACGGCCCTGTATCTGAAGTGATTTTTTATGAACCGGATGATAAACCTCAAATGCCATTATATTTAAAGGAAGTCATTGATAAAAACTATATTAGAACGAGGACTGTGGAAAGCAATCTCCAGGTGCTTCATAGACAAATGTATGAAAAGGGAATGACTCCAACATTACCGAAAATAATAAAAGAAAATGATGTTAAATTTGTTGGAGTAGTATTATTAGAGGAAAATGGAAAATATGTCGATGCACTTAGTATACAAGAAACATCATTTCTACTTATTTTAATGGATAAGCAGAAGCAAGAGCTTACCCTTTCCATTCCAATAACGACATTTACTGATGAGGGAGGGATCTTTAATAAGAATATGTTGAGCATCGATATTAGTAAGGTGAAATCTAAAGTGACGACCAATTACAAACAGGGGAAATTTCATTTCAACTATAAGATTTCAATGACAGTGAATATTATCGAACGAATATTTCCCAAAGACAAGGTAAAGGAAGCAGAATTAAAAAAGCTAATTGAGAAAGAATTACTATCTCGATTTGAGGCAATTATTGAGAAAATCCAAGAAAATAAAATTGATCCAATTGGGCTCGGAATTTACGCAAGAGCCTTCCAATATGAACAATATAAAAAAGTAGAGAAGCAATGGGGGGAAGCTCTGTCAGAATCAAACATTGATATTTCCTTAGACATAGACATAAATGGAACGGGTGCAATAAAGTAACAGGTTCTAAATGATACATACCATGTTCAATATGCTAACACAGTATTCACTAATTAAATATATCGTAATAGTCGCATGAAACTTGCTTATCAGCTCACGTAATCTTGTAAAAATGAGATGGATATGAAGAATCGATACGAACAATGAAGTTGATTAATATATTCTATTAATTTATACAAAGGAGTAACAAATGAACAGTAAGACTAAGTGGAACTCTAAACACAACGAACGTATGAAGAAACTAAATAAGCCTACAGCAAACCCCAGATTAAAAAGACTCTCTCATTACCTAAATGGTGGAACTGCACTTGATCTTGCTTGTGGTCTTGGCGGTAATAGTTTGTTTTTAGCTAACTTGGGTTATCATGTCCAATCCATTGATATATCGGATGTGGCCATTGGTTATCTTAATGAACAGGCTTCAAAATATCATCTTACCATCCAACCACAGATAGCTGATCTTACAGATGCAAACTATTTTCAAGGGAAAGCTAACTGCTTTGATGTAGTTATCCTTACTTATTATCTTGACCGTTCGCTATTTCCTTTGATCAAACAAATGATCAAAGATGAGGGGTATTTGTTCATGGAAACCTTTTATCAAACATCATTAATAGACAGTCAAGGTGTTTCGGAACAATATAAATTACAATCTAAAGAGTTGTTAGCTGTATTTGGGGATTGGGATGTTCTTTTTTTTGAGGAAAATGAACAAATGGGTTGGCAATCAATTTTTTGTAAGAAAAGATCGTGAAGGGTTTTATCATACACCTCTTTAAAGTTGAATAATCATATCAAAAAGAGGTGAGTCATAAATGAATTATGAGAGAGAAAAAGCAAATATGCTGGCAGAAAACTTGAAGAGTTTTACAGATTATGTTTTGAAAAGTCATAAAGCCTATAATATTTATCTTTCAAACCAAGAAAAACTATATCGATTATCACTTCTTACGGATGAATTTGAAATTCAAATTCTTGCAGATGAATTACTCAGAATTAATCGTTTCATTTACGATGAAAAGACGACTGCCATATTAGTTGAACGTATTAGGAAGGCCCTTACTATTATTGGAGACTATATTGATAATAACTTTAATGATTTATTTATTTTTACTCCGAGACTTCATATTTTAAGGATGTTAAGCAGTTCATTTACTTACATATAAAAATAGGCTATTTAGACTATGCTTCTTCTATAGAAGCATAGTTTTTTGATGATATTTAGTCAGTACAAAAAACAATTCTTTTTAATATGACCATATCATTTCTTTGAAAAACGATAACATTATAGACTTCCAATAGGTTGTAGATTCCGATTATAGAGTAGCTGCTTCTTCTCAAACAATTTCCGGTTTACCAAACGAGGTAATTATGTATAATCATTTAAAAAGGAGTTTAGTAGAACATAAACGACCAAATCACGCTAATAGATTAATAAAGTTATCTAATAAAAGGATCTCTGTAACGATTAACCTGAATGGAGGATTTGTCATGCAAATTAAAAATATACTTGTAGCCGGTGAATATAAAGAACTTTTTCAAAATCAATTACTAACTGAGGATTCTCAAAACTTTCGGTTCATTCCTGTTGATGAAATTACAATAGAGGATTTAACATGGGCATGCGCGTATGTTGGGTTTAAGCCGTGTCCTGATTTCAATCTTACCAATCTTAAGTGGGTACACTCTTTTAATGCGGGTGTAAATAACTATCTTGAACTAGAAGGCTGGGAAGAAAATGATGTTCTGCTCACCCGCACAATTTGTTCTTTTGGCGAAAGAATAAGTGAGTATTGCCTAAGTTATATATTAAAAGATCTTCAATTTCATACATATTTTGAAGCCAAGCAGAAGGAAAAGAAATGGGCACAAAAAACACCTAAAATGGTGAAAGACCAAACATTTGTCATATTTGGGACAGGGGAAATTGGACAAGCTGTTGCAAAAACATTCAATCAATTTGGTGCAACTGTTTATGGGGTATCGCAGAGTGGAAAGCAAAAATCCTATTTCAAAAGTGTCGTGAAAACGGATGTTGCTAATTCTTTAGTCGAATGTGCGGATTGGGTTATAAGCACCTTGCCATTAACAACAGAAACAGAGCAACTTTTTAATCACGAATTATTTAGCCATTTTAACGGTGCTGCTTTTATTAATGTTGGCAGGGGTGCCACAGTAGACGAAACGGCTCTCATTGAAGGATTAAATTCGGGGAAAATTAGATACGCAGTACTAGATGTGCTATCAACTGAACCTCTCGCTGAAACCTCATCACTATGGAGGAGAAATGATCTTGTCATCACACCTCATATTTCAGCAGTTACAGATTTAAATGAAGCAATCTCATGTTTCCATGATACATTAAGAAAAATTGAAACAAACGAACCTCTATTAAATAAGGTTACTATTCATAAGGGATATTAAAGAAAAAGAAACGCCATATTAGCCAACTATTTCAGATTATGAATTTTTCCGGCATGAACATGAGTGAATCAAGTATAATAGATCTATTCAGCTTTTGGATATGATCTTTCTCCTATGAGAATCCTATTATTAAGTCGGATAATACAAATAAATGAGGTTACTACATGAATGAACACAGTTTCAAAAATTATCAATTAAGTGATGAAATAAACAGAGCACTTCACTTATTAAAGTACGATAAACCTACAGAAGTACAAAGAGAAGTCATCCCAAGAGCAATGGAAAATCAAGACCTTGTCGTTAAATCCCAAACAGGAAGTGGAAAGACGGCAGCATTTGGCATCCCAATTTGCGAAATGATTCAATGGGAGGAAAGATTGCCACAAGCATTAATTCTTACACCAACACGAGAACTTGCCGCTCAAGTTCGTGAAGATATAACGAATATTGGCAGATTCAAACGAATCAAAACGACAGCCGTTTTTGGTAAAGAACCGTTTGCAAAACAAAAAGACGAATTAAAACAAAAAACACATGTTGTTGTCGGTACACCTGGCCGAGTAATGGATCATATTGAAAGAGGTACGTTAGTTTTAGATCAAATCAAGTATTTAATTATTGATGAAGCAGACGAAATGCTAAACATGGGCTTTATTAATGAAGTAGAAGCCATTATTGAAGAAATGCCAGAGCAAAGAGTGACGATGGTTTTTTCAGCTACTATGCCTGCGAATGTAGAAAAACTCTGCCATCAGTATATGAACAATCCTGTTCCGATCGAGATTGCTTCTACAGGTGTCACAACGAATTCAATTGAACATCGTGTGATAGAGCTAAAGGAAGAAGAAAAAATGTCCATGCTCAAGGATATGACAGTCATTGAAAATCCTGACAGCTGCATTATTTTTTGCAGAACAAAGGAACATGTGGATCAAGTCTATGCTGAATTAGAAGCAGCTAGTTATACTTGTGAAAGACTTCATGGGGGCTTGGAGCAAGAGGATCGATTCGCCGTAATGAATGGCTTCAAGATGGGAAATTTCCGTTACCTTATTGCAACAGATGTAGCTGCAAGAGGAATCGATATTGATAATATCAGTCTAGTGATCAACTATGATATTCCAATGGAAAAAGAGAGCTATGTACATCGAACAGGAAGAACAGGGAGAGCTGGTAATAAAGGAAAAGCCTTAACATTTGTTACTCCTTATGAGGATAAATATCTTAGAGCGATTGAGAGATATATTGGGTTTGAAATTTCTAAAATTGAGGCACCAACACAACAAGAAGTAGCTGGAAAAAGAGAGGACTTCAATGAAAAAATAGGTGGTCGCCGAGTTGTGCGAAATAATAAAACAGCACGAATCAATAAAGAAATTATGAAGCTGCATTTTAATGGGGGAAAAAAGAAAAAGATTCGCGCAGTCGATTTCGTTGGTACAATTGCCAACATTCCAGGCGTAACTGCTGATGATATCGGAATTATTACGATCCAAGATCATTTGTCCTACGTAGATATTCTTAATGGAAAAGGCTCTTTAGTTTTAGAAGCGATGGAAAAAACGACAATTAAAGGCAAGAAACTGAAAGTGAGTATAGCAGTTAAATAATGATAATGGACGTTACTGTTTCTCTTATGTCTAAAGAGATAACAGTGACGTCCATTTTTTTATGCCACGTATGTCTGAGCGTTCAATACCAGTAAGAATAAAATCAATCGAAGTCTTAAGAACATTCATGGTGTTCCTTAAGAAAGTATAACATTGGAATTTTCTAGCATAATTAGGAGTCGTAAAGCTAAATCTATAGAAAAAAGGAAGATGTGATCACCAAATGAATAGCTTTGAGCAATTATTCTTTTTGAAAGACATACCGATGATTTTGTTCTTCTTTATAATCTACGCCTTTTTTGGCTGGTTACTTGAAAATAGCTATAATTTTATTACAAAAAGAAGATTTTTTAAACCCAATTTCTTCTTGGGGCCATTTAAACCGATGTACGGTTTTGCTCCTTTGCTATTAGTTTTCTTCATTAAGCCTGAAACAAATTGGGTAGTTGTGATTTTCTTATGCTTTTTTATTCCTACTTTTGTCGAATACGTGAGTGGGGCATTGCTGGAGAAGTTTTTCCATCAGAAATGGTGGGACTATTCGGATTTACCTCTACAAATACATGGACATATTTGTTTATCATTCTCCCTTTGTTGGATTGCTCTATCGCTTATTTGCATTCATTTTATCCACCCTGGGATTGTTTTCCTCTATGGGTTCGTTTCTTCCGCTTGGGGGCTTGTGTGGCCAATTGTTTCTATTTATCTTCTTGTGGAATTTATCTTGGCAATTAAAAAACATTCATTTCAGAGTCAACTAGTGGAAAAGCATACGAAGCCAATTCAGTAATTGAACGATTAAAAATAGTAAGATGATTTTCAAATGGTGAGACCAGACCTTTATCGGTTTTCACCATTTTTTTTCATTCTTCTTGATTAATAAGTATTATTGATAGAGTTTAAATGTTGGAACTTCTAAGCATCATGTTGTGGCAAGGGGCAATCTCCTGTCATATTTCCATAGAATACTAGTTTAACGTTATTTGTCCCTTGAAAAATAGTGTAATTATCCATCTATAATAACAACTCTTCCCTATGTTATGATATATTCATATCTTTTGAAAAGAGGGAATTATATGCACAGAGACTTTTTCGTAAATAATCGTAAAAATGTATATGAGTTACTTGAAGATCAATCTCTCCTAGTTATGTTTGCAGGGAATCCACCACATAAATCAGCAGATGAGTCTTATCCATTTGTTCCTAATCGCAATTTTTATTACTTAACAGGAATTACTGAGCCAAACGTCATATTTATTGCTCATAAAAATGGAGAAGAAACAGAAGAATATCTTTTTATCGAAAAATCAGACCCAGTATTAGAAAAGTGGGTAGGGAAATCAATCTCTATTCATGAAGCAACTGAAGCGTCTGGAGTTAAGCAAATATTGTATCTTGATCAATTTGATTCCATTGTGTCGCAAAAATTATCCCTAGTATCATCATTTCATGTCTATCTAGACTTAGAGCGGAGAGAGTTAGATACAATTACAACGAAAGCACAACAATTTGCTAGAAAACTCCAAACGAATTTTCCTTACATACAACTGAAAAATGTGTATCCAATAGTTAGCGAGCTGCGTGTTTATAAAAAACCTGAAGAAATCGAAAAAATAAAAAAGGCAATTAAAATTACTCAGGACGGCATTAGAAATATCATGCTGAATGCAAAGGCAGGGATGAAGGAGTACCAACTAGAGGCCCATTTTGACTTTATCTTACATTCTGAAGGGGTAAAGGAGCATGCATTTCCAACCATTGTAGCGAGCGGGAAAAATGGCACAATACTACATTATGAAAAAAATAATGCAACGGCTGAAGAAGGAAGCCTTGTTCTTCTTGATTTAGGAGCACAGTTTGAATATTACAATGCCGATATAAGCTACACGTTCCCAGTCAATGGCCAATTTACAGAAAAGCAAAAAACATACTACAATATTGTTTTAAAAGCATTAAAAGAAACGACTGCTTTAATAAAACCAGGAATCCCATTCGCGAAATTAAATGAACATACGAAAAAGGTACTTGCCGAGGAGTGTATCAACGTCGGCTTAATAAAAGAAGAGGCAGAAATTAGTGAATATTATTATCATGGTGTCAGTCATTTTCTTGGGTTAGATACACATGATGTCGGAAATTACAAAGATTTAATTTTACAGCCTGGAATGGTGATTACAGTAGAGCCAGGTCTTTATATCGAACAGGAAGAGATTGGAATTCGCATTGAAGATGATGTCTTAGTCACAGATGAAGGTTTTGAAGTTCTCTCAAATGATATTATCCGATCGGTTGAGGATATTGAAGCTTTTATGAAAAAATAAAAGGATTGCCGCCATTCATGCTATCTTAGTGGTGGCATTTTCATATCAAGCTAATCCTGATCTTTTTTGAAGAAGAGAATTTGTGCTAAATAATTTACGGTAAAAAAAGAATCCATTATGAGTAATCGAGTCTCAAAATGGATTCTTTTCAGTTAAAATTTACTTGTGTACTTCATAGAATAGTCAATTAGTATGCACGAGCAAACCAAACCGTATGTTTTGAATCATTTCCACAATTAAGGCATGTGTGCTTTGTTGCAGGTGGATTAAATGGAATATTTCTTGTTGTGAATTTTGTTTTTTCTTTTATACTTTCTTCACACGCATCATCTCCACACCAACCTGCTAATATCCAACCAGGAATGTTTCCATTTTGTTCGGAATCTGCTAGATATTGTTCTAATTGATCCATTGTATCAATATGTGTGTGCGAATGCTCTGCACGGAAAGCTTTTGCTTTTTCGAATAAACGAGTTTGCATTGTTTCCAGTTCTTTTTGAATGCTCTCAACAATGGATTCTAAAGGTACAGAAATTTTATCCTTTTCATCACGTGCTTTCATTAAACCTTGATTATTTTCTAAATCACGTGGCCCAAGTTCAATACGAACAGGCACACCTTTTAATTCCCATTGATTAAATTTATAGCCTGGTGATTGATCAGAATCATCAAGACGAACACGAATGCCTAACGCTTTTAAAGCGGCAAAAATTTCATCTAATTTTTCCATAATGGCAGGATTCTTTTTCCATGGACCAACTGGAATCAATACAACTTGAGTTGGAGCGATTCTTGGTGGTAAAACAAGGCCTTGTTCATCTCCATGAACCATGATGACCGATCCGATTAAACGGGTAGACGTACCCCAAGACGTTGTATGTACGTATTCATGCTTATTTTCTTTATTTAAATATTTTATATCAAAGGCTTCCGCAAACTTTGTACCTAAGTAGTGAGAGGTACCAGCTTGTACGGCTTTCCCATCTTTCATCATTGCTTCAATGGAAAATGTATCAATCGCACCAGCAAAGCGTTCTAATGGTGTCTTTTGTCCATCATAAACTGGAATCGCTAGCAAACCTTCTACGACTTCTTTATAAATCGTTAACATTTGCATTGTCTCTTTGCGAGCGTCTTCTTCATCCACATGAGCAGTATGGCCTTCTTGCCATAAAAATTCAGAAGTACGGATAAATGGAAGAGTTTTCTTTTCCCAACGGAATACATTTGCCCATTGGTTAATTAAAACTGGGAGATCTCGATAACTTTTAATCCAGTCTGAATATAAATGTCCAATCATTGTTTCTGAAGTTGGACGCAATGCTAAGCGTTCATCTAATTTTTCTCCAGCTGCTTCAGTTACCCATGGGAGTTCAGGAGAAAATCCTTCAATATGATCCTTTTCCTTTTGGAAGAAGGATTCTGGAATTAACATTGGAAAGTAGGCATTACGGTGACCCGTTTCTTTAAACCGCTTATCCATCTCTGCTTGAATATGTTCCCATAATTCATAGCCATCCGGCTTAAACGCAATACAGCCGCGAACTGGAGTGTAATCCATTAAATCCGCTTTTTGAATCGTATCAATATACCATTTTGAAAAATCATTTGTGTTTTGTGACATTGTCATTACCTCCTAAGAAATTATAGTAACTTAAAAAAGCAAAAAAGCATAAAGAGTCCTAATAAAAGGACGTCTTTATGCTAATAGACGTGGTACCACCTTAGTTCAACTTTACTAATAAATAGTAAGTCCTCTAAACGTTTGTAACGAAACGACTCGGTTAGTTTTTAACTAACATCTCCGTGGCAGGTTTCAATAAGAAGGGGTGATATAGCTTTCAGCCAAGGCTATATTTTCTGTTTCACAATTCTTATTTACTTGATCACATCATTGATAACATATTTATAAATTAATATATCAATTTGCTAAAAGGAAATCAATCATTACTATAACATATACAAAATAAAGCTACTACAAATTTAATTATGACAATACACTATTGACTTTAAGTTTTAATTATTCATATAATGTAATTGATAACAATTATCATTATCAATAAAGAAGGAGTGATTTTATGTCATCGATTACTCAAACAGATTACGATAAAATGCCTGGTCATTGGGTACTAGCAAAAATGGGAAAACGTGTATTGCGGCCAGGTGGCATTGAACTAACAAAAAAAATGCTCGAACACTTACATATTACGGCTGATGATGAGGTAGCAGAATTTGCCCCAGGATTAGGTGCAACAGCAAAGTTTGTCCTTGATATGAAGCCAAAATCGTATACAGCAATCGAACAAAATGAGGAAGCAGCTAAACAAGTGAGAAAATATTTGCCTAGCGACAATGCACAATGTATTATCGGTCATGCTCAAAATACAAATTTACCAGATCAATCTGTCGATGCAT
Organism: Cytobacillus eiseniae; assembly: GCF_017874625.1. GTDB lineage: Bacteria > Bacillota > Bacilli > Bacillales > Cytobacillaceae > Cytobacillus > Cytobacillus eiseniae. The sequence goes on from NZ_JAGIKZ010000001.1 coordinate 413,842, forward strand.
TGTACGGAGAAGCGATGCTAACGATGCAATCACCTAAACAAAAAGAGGAGATCATTGAAGAAGCTCATCGAATCTTACGCAATGGGGGACGATACGGAATTCACGAGCTTTGTTTAACTCCAAATGAAATTGATGATGAATTAAAATCCGTCATTCAAAAGGATCTAGCAAAAGTAATTCGTGTGAATGCAAAACCACTGACTGTTTTTGAATGGAAATCTCTTTTTGAACAGAAAGGGTTTTCTGTTGTTATTATTGAAATGAGGCCTATGCATTTATTAGAAAAGAAACGGATGATTCAGGATGAAGGAGTGAAAGGCTTCGCATCAATAGTCAAAAATATTGCAGTCAATCCTGATGCAAGAAAACGTATTGAAGATATGCATAGTACCTTTAAAAAATATGAAAAATATTTAGGTGCCATTAGCATAATCATGGAGAAACAACAATAAAGCTTAGAAAAAGTGAAAGTAGATCAATTGCTTTCACTTTTTCTTTTTTCACTAAACAATTAGAGAATTTCATTTACTTACATGGAGAAACTAAATTTGATAACAGTAGAAAGGAGTTGATCCAATGACACAGTCATTAACACAAACTGAAGTAGAAAATTTAAGGAGAATTATTGGTGAGCATGGAATGATCTCGAATAAATTAGAAGCTTATTCGCAATCAGCAATGGATCCTGAATTAAAGGCTATTTTGCAAAGGGATGCACAAGCTGCAAAAAGTGCACAGCAACAGCTGCTATCATTTTTACAATAAGGAGGAATACTGTATGCTGCAGGATAAAGATATTGTAAATGATTATTTAAATGGATTAAATGCCAGTCTAAAAAGCTATGCGGGCTATATTAGTGACTCCAATAACACTGAGCTTAGACAAACATTGATTCAGCTTAGAAATGCTGATGAGTCTCGCCAGCGTACGGTTTATAATTATGCTCTGCAAAAAGGCGATTATAAACCAGCTCAAGCAGCATCACAAGATGAAATTCAGCAAATCCGAACAGAGTTAACTTCAGGTCAATAAATAAGACAAATGTAAGGGGGGAAGTCCTTATCCCCCCACTTCGCATTTATTTACCTTCAGCTTATTCCTTTAATGCCTTTATTGGATGACAGAAAAGTTTGTAATCTATGTATGCGCTCACTATTCAATAGAATATACGTTATACTAAGTGTAATCTGTCATTCGAATGAAAAGGAGAGCTATTATGGAGACTGAAATCCTTTTTGTCTGTATAATACTAATCGCGTCTATTCTGCAAACAAGTACTGGGTTTGGCTTTTCCATCATGGCCACCCCCTTTCTTTTGCTATTATTCCAACCACATGAAGCGATACAAATAAACATTATCTTATCTTTAATCATATCAATCTCTCTTATTTGGAAAATAAGAACGGATATTGATCTTAAGTTACTGAAAAGATTTATTTTTGGAAGCATCGTTGGTGTCCCATTTGGAATTTTAATTTTTATAACGATTAATATCAACACGTTTAAATTAGGTATTAGCATGCTTCTCCTCATCTTAACGCTGCTACTGCTATGTAATTTTACGATTAAATCAACACCATTTAGAGATTATATCGTTGGTGGATTTTCTGGGTTATTGACAACAAGCATAGGGATGCCTGGGCCTCCATTATTGCTTTACTTTACAGGGACAAATACGGAAAAAGAGAAATTACGCGCAACTACATTAGCTTTTTATCTATTTATCTATTTTGTAAGTTTAATCACTCAAATCCTCTTTACAGGTACGAATACACTCATTTGGCAATCAAGTTTGTCAGCCGTTCCAATTGTGTTCGTTGGCTTGTTCATAGGACAAGTGATTTTTAGATGGCTGAATCAACGGATCTTTAGGATTTTTACATATATTCTATTGTGTTTTACAGCTTTATATCTTCTAATTGATGCTTTAGGTTCATTGTAAATAGGTTTAAACGTAGTGGGTAAATGAATAGAGAGGGAATATACAGATGACAAAAGTAGGATTAGTAATGAGGAAAATTCAATTTACGGAGGCACAAGGCCCACGGATTTTTGCAGAGCGGCTGAAAGCAATTGGAAAAGAGCTTGGCATTGACATTGTTTTTATTTCGCCAGAACGGCATGTGAGCGGATATGACTGGCTTCCTGGTTATGAACATGAAAAAGGGGACTTAGTAAACTACGACATCGTATTGGATCAAATTTATTCTCAAAAAATCGACCATGTGATTTACACGGTTTCTGGGTTTACTTATTTAAAAATGTTTTTAAAGAATAGTGTACTATTTCCACATAGTTTCCCTGATCCAGCCCTAACAGGGTATGAGATGATGAAGCCTTTTTATCAAATCGTGGATAAAGCAATCGTTCAAACGGAATTTTTGAAAGGGGAAATGGCACGTCATTTCGGGGTACATGATGTTACTGTTATTCCAATTGGATTCAATGAAACAATGGCAAAAAAATATTATGATCCGAAACTAGTAGTAGACAATCGAATTCTTTGGATAGGAAGAGATGAGGAAAATCGGCGACCAGACCTCGTTATTGAGTATGCTAGAAAGAATCCTGATAAAGAGGTATTTATGGTATTTGGTGGCGAACGCTATCGGGAAAGCATGAAGAAGTACCAAATTCCAAGCAATATTAAGCTCAAATTTGCCTTATCACAGGATGAAATTTTCACTTTGATGAACTCAGCAAAAGTCTATTGGAGCTGTTCCAAGTTTGATACATTTGCTATGCCTTTGACTGAAGCGTTGGCAATGGGAAAAATGGTCGTGAAGCCTGAGCATCCATGCTATGACCATATAAGTGCCAAGCATTCTTTTTCTGGAAATGAAAAGAATTGGTTTGAGCTAGTCAATATGGCTGCTTCCATCCCATTAAAGGCATCAATAGAAAATCGAGACTATGCGTTTGATGCTTTCTCGAATACAGTGATGAAAGAGGGATATCGCCAATTTTTTAATGAGTGGATTAAATGAATGAGCAAGATTTAAATAAACCAAAATTCCATATAAGAAATGGAATTTTGGTTTATTTAGTAGTAGGCGATCTTTATACTAACAATTCCGAGTCACATACCCTCACTAGACCCAGTCTTCATTATTCTCATCGACGCCAAATGTTGATGACTGATTAAATATTAGTGTATTTACACTTTCCTGAAAATAGAAATTCCGCATTAGTCTCCAATCATTATCCACTTTAATTGTAGCCCCCCTTATTTAATTAATCTTTTTTTGGATATCCATAATAAATAAATGAAAAGCCCTCCTAAAAAGTATACAGGTGCAAATAAAGGTTGCAATAAATTTCCAATAGGTAACGAAGTAATAAGAAATATTATATAGCTCAATGCCATAATTCCAATAAATAAAATAGTATTTACAATCAAAAAGCAATTTAAAATTTTTATATTTTTTCGATATCGAAAAATAATTATACTCATTGTTATAATAAATAAAGCTAAAAATGTAAATTCAAAGCTAGATGCCCACATTCCTAATCGACTAATATTTTCAACATCAACTTCTGTTAATAAACTTTTTGACAACCACAGATCCGACTTATTCAATCGTTGGTTGTCAAGAAATATAAATCCAAAATATAAAAGCAACATCAAACCAAAGTATACATATATCATAAATTCAAATTTATTTTCTCTATTTTTCAAAAACAGTTTCAAGAATTTAACCTCTTTTCCTAAAAACTGTATTTATTAAAACTACTGTAAAGGATGAGAGATAAAAGAATCATTGTAGGTTCCAATAAAATCTTCTTCATAATTCTCGCTTATTAATTTGAATATTAACACAATTCATAACACATTGCCAATTTTAACCCATTAACTTTATTATAGCTTTCTATTTTTTAACCACACGATATCTAACTGTTAATACTGTTTGCTTTATCAACAGAATTAATAGTTAGATATCTCCATAACAAATTAGAGAAAGGGAGACCCCCATTATTGGAACAATTCCAAAACCCATTAGAATATTCCAGCAAGTGGGTACATTTCATTTTTCTTCAACTAACTGTTTTCTTAGAATAACGTAGGTGGAAATAAGGAAGAAAAGGAAAAAGGATTTAACGCCTTTCCTTTCAATACTTTCCAGATGGATAAGCAATTTATGCTAAAAAAAACATACATATAGGATTAACGCTCTTTTTTGATGAGCATTGATTGAAATGAGTCGAACGCATCTTTAAATTGTTGTATGGAAGGAGTACGACAAACTTGCGATTTTGGAAAACAGCAAAAAGAAAATCACAACATCATTTGTATTCATTTTTTATACCACTTAACATCGCCATTCTGGATACTTCAGCCACTTCAACTACTATTAGTAAAACCATTCAAAGCTTCCCTTGGTGGGTATATCTTCTTTTTTCTGCCATCTTACTAACAATCTTTTATTTGATTCTCAAACATTATATACAAAAAAAAAGCAACAAAACAGAAATACTTGATGGCAGTTCTACAACTGACCCCATTACGATTCAAAAGCCAATATCCACAATGATTATACCAGGCAATGACCAGCATATCGGCACACGAGCAGAACAACAGGATGCATTTGCTTTCTCAGACCTAGATGATCAAGCTTTCATTGCTCAATATGGAGTATTAGCAGTGGTAGCAGATGGAATGGGTGGGCTGATCGGCGGAAAAGAAGCAAGTCAATTAGCAGTACATGCATTTTTAGAGCATTATCTTCATTCCGCTAAAACAGCTGCTATTCCTGAGAGACTGAGAGAAGCAGCATTCATTGCGAATGAGGCGGTCTTACAGTTTGCACGTAAAAAGCAGATGGAGGAGAGTGTTGGTACAACGCTCATTGCTACTGTCGTATTAGACAATCAGCTGTATTGGCTATCAGTCGGGGATAGTCGAATCTATTTAAAGAAGGGAGAATGTTTAACATTACTGACAACTGATCATATATATGGGAAAGAATTAGCAGAGAAAGTCGCTCGTGGTGAAATCACTGCTGAAGAGGCAGAAAATGACCCTGAAAAGGCCAGTTTAACTAGCTTTATAGGGTTGAAACAGTTAGAGATGCTAGATGTTTCGAGTGAGCCTATCCCTCTAAATAAAGGGGATTCGGTCGTGCTTTGCAGTGATGGCCTGTATGATTCTATCACGACAGATGAAATGCTTGATATTTGTCGTAACTTTTCAACGCAAGAGGCAGCAGAAGCTTTGATACAGCTAGTACTTTCAAAACAAAAGCCTAATCAAGATAATGCAACAGTAGCGCTACTAACAATTGAATAGTTAATGGAAGAGGGGAATGATGATGGTCCGTCCATTCAAAAGAAACATTCGTGTATTTCTTACTTGTTTGCTCGTTTCACTGTTATTTTTGCAAATACTTATCTCTACCAATCAAGTAAAGGCTGAAACAAGATCAATAGATGATCTTCGAAATAGTGTAGTCCGTATCCTTTGTTACGGATTAGATGGTGGATTGTATACAGGCAGCGGCTTTTCAGTAGGTATGGGTGAACCAGTTAGACATATCGTAACTAATTACCATGTTGTTGAGCCGAATCTCGAAGGTGTGACCGTTCTTCTTTCAAAAGAAGATCAAATTAATGCGGTTGTCGTTGCATATGACAAAGTAAAGGATATTGCCGTATTGGAATTAACACAGGATTTATTCAAAAGACCGCCAATGGAAATTGGTGATAGCAAAGCAGCCATTGCTAGTCAAGATGTTTATGCACTTGGTTTTCCAGGAGATGCTGATTTAATTGATGATACACCATCTGGTGATCCAGATGACGTCACAATCACTCGAGGAATCATTAGCAAAATTTCTACCCAAGGCGGACGCGGAATCTTCCAAGTAGATGTTAGCATCAATTCTGGTAACTCAGGTGGACCATTATTAAATGAAAATGGGCAAGTAATTGGCATTAATACATTTACGGTGACATCAGCTGCTGGCATTAATGGTGCTGTTAAAATTGAAGAATTAATCCCCATGTTGGAATCAAGGGGCATTGAATATTTGTCAGCAAATAACAATAAACAATCAAGCGGCAGCCTGTTTGCTTTCTCTAAAATATGGCTGATAGTAGCCATTGTTTGTTTTGTTTTCCTCCTAATTGTTGGTCTCTTGCTATTCTTCTTCATCAGAAAAAGAAAGGCTCATTCCGTTCATGTCTCTCATTCGTCCCCATATAACCAAAAACCAGTGTTGAAAGGGGTATCCGGGTATTTTGCTGGACAAACGATTGAATTGGTTGATCATGACTTGAATATCGGCCGTGACGCAAAACAATGTCAACTTGTGTTCCCACTTTCAATGGAAGAAATCAGCAGGAAACATTGTACACTTCATTTCGACAAACATGCACAAACTTTTACAATTGAAGATCATTCAACAAATGGAACGTATTTACAATCAGGTGCACGTATTCCAGCAGGGAAGATTACACAATTACGTCCAGGTGATCGATTTTACTTAAGTTCAAAGGATATTTTATTTGAAGTAAGTTGGGAGAGACGATAAAGATGCAGTTCCAAACCACAATGATTTCTAACAAAGGCGGAAGAGCAACTAATCAAGATTATGTAGCATTCAAAGAATCGTTTGATGGAGGCTGCTGGGTTCTTGCAGACGGTTTAGGAGGGTACCAAGGTGGAGAAATTGCCGCAAAGCTTGCCGTTGATACGATTCTTAAAGAATATCAACAACATCAAAGTCTGCATTGGTTAAAAAATGCCATTGATAAATCACAAGAAGCACTTCATAAGCAGCAGAAATTATCCTTACACATGAAAAAAATGAGAACAACATTAATTGCTTTAACTTGTAAAAATAATCATGCTTGCTGGGCACATATTGGTGATTCTCGATTGTACCATTTTCGTGAAGGAAAGCTGCTGTCACAAACAAAAGATCATAGTGTTTGTCAAGCACTTGTAAATGCGGGAGAGATTACAACTAGTCAAATTCGGTATCATGAAGACCGCAACCGGCTTTATCGAGTTTTAGGAACAGATGGAGCAGTAAAAGCAACGATATTGACAGAAGAAGTATCCATTCAGAAAGAGGATGCCTTCCTTTTATGCTCAGATGGATTCTGGGAAGCTGTGACAGAGGAAGAAATGGAGAATACTAGTGTAATAGCTTCTTCCCCTCATGAATGGCTACAAATGATGGAATTAATCCTCTTCGAAAGAATGAAAGCAAATCATGATAATTATAGTGCGATCGCTGTAATCGTTACAAACTAAAAATTTAATAAATGAGGTGAAATCATGGCGGATTACGACCATCTTTGTTTAGGGTGTATGGAGGATAGAGGCACAGATTCAGTCTGTCCTCATTGTGGCTGGGTTGTTGGTTCCTCCGCAGAAGCCCCACAGCATTTGCCGCCTGGATCTATTTTACAAGAGAAATACCTTCTTGGAAGGGTTCTCGGCCATGGAGGATTTGGAATAACCTATTTGGCCTATGATTTAAATCTTGATATGAAACTAGCGATTAAAGAATATATGCCACGTGATTTTGCAACTAGATCCCCCGACCAAACAATGGTCTCTGTTTTCACTGGGGATTCAGCCACCCATTTTGAGAATGGGTTAATCAACTTTTTAGATGAAGCAAAAACATTGGCACAATTTAGCAATCACCCTGGCATTGTTGGTGTGAGAGATTTTTTCAGAGAAAATGGCACAGCTTATTTAGTTATGTATTATCTTGAAGGAATTGATTTCAAACAATATTTAGAAACACAAGGCGGAAAAATCCCTTATCAAAATGCACTTATGATTATGATGCCTGTGATGGATGGATTAAGAGAAGTACATCGAACAGGCACATTACATCGAGATATTAGTCCAGATAATATTTATATAACATCTGAAGGCCAAGTGAAGATTTTGGACTTTGGTGCAGCACGCTATGCCATGACTGAATTTAGCAAAAGCATCTCCGTCATTTTAAAGCCAGGATTTGCTCCAGAGGAACAATATCGCAGCAAAGGAAAGCAAGGGCCTTGGACAGACGTATATTCAGCCGCAGCAACCTTCTATCGAGCGATAGTTGGTTATGTCCCACCCGAATCTCTTGATCGGTTAGAGGAAGATTCGATCATTCCCCCTTCGAAGCTAGGCGTTGATATTCCTGAAAAGGCAGAAGCTGCATTAATGAAAGCTTTGTCCGTTAAAGCGAGTGAGCGTTATCAGTCAATCGATGAGTTTCAACAAGACCTGTTAGTAAATATGAACGTAAGTGATTCAGCGATTTCACCATCAACAGACATAAATAGCCACGAGTCCTTACAAAAAAAGAAGACGCAGAATAAGAATCCCATCTCAAAATGGGTATGGATCGGTGGGGGAGCGACCATTGTTGCTCTTTTAACGATTGTCATTGTAGGCACAATCTTTCTGTTTAAATCAATGGCAGGAAATACACCGGATAAACCTGTAGAAAATGATACAAGAATCATTAATAAACAAGAGAATGAAAAGCAAGAAGATATAACAGAAGAGATTATTAAGGAAGTTGTCGTTCCGAATGTAATCCATCAATTAGAAGAAGATGCGAAAAAAGTATTAACGGAAGAAGGATTAAAGCTTGGTGATGTCACGTATATTGAAAGTATCTATGTGAAAAAGGGAATTGTTACAAAGCAATCTTTAACAGCAGAGGACAAAGCAAAGGAAAATGATATCGTCCATCTTGAAGTGAGTAAAGGAATTGAACTACCACTTGATGAAGAAACAATTAAAACACAGCATTTGAAAATTGTATACGAATATTGGGATAAAGGCTATGCATTGAACAAAGAAAAAGATTATTTTAATGCATTAAAGCATTATGTTCAAGCTCGAGATATGGCCGAGATCATTTTTAACACGGATGGGAATTTCGATGCTCAATACTCGATGGGCGTACTTGATCGGAACATCTCACTTACGAAGCGATCATTAGGTTATTTCGAATTTGCCTTAATTGATATAAAAAATAGTGTCATTATACTCGAAGACTTACTAACAAAAGACCCTCTTTTTCAAAAGGACCATGTTGAACTAGCTAACTCTTATGCAGATTTATCCTTCATTCAATTTTTAAATCAAATGCCAAATGATGCTGTTACTTCAGCAGAAAAAGCCATCGAATTAAATCCCAATACCCTCATTTATAAAATAAATCTGGCTCATGCCTATTTGTTCTCAGATCAATTTGATGCTGCAGTTGAATTATACACGTCGCATAGTGATGAAAAGGTAAATGACCAGCAATTATTTAAAGAATTCGTGCTAGGAGATTTCAATTACTTCAGAAAAAATAACCTTACACATCCTGATATGGAGAAAATTGAAATCATCTATTCGAATGCGGATGATGCCTACTCAGATGAAGAGGAAATTCAAAAGGCAATCTATGCTAACGGCGTGGCAATTGAGCAGGAAGATGTTGCAGGTTACATGAGTACAATTGATCCTAATTCAGGGAATTACGCTTCTACAGAAAAAGCCATCGGTGATTTATTTGCGGCATACAGTGATTTTAAACTAGTGATTGAGAGTATTGATATTCTTGAAATCAACGCAAATACTGCGAAAGCAAGAGTTTCTCAAGTCCTTTCCTATACAGATGGAACACAAAATTATGAAGGGAAATCAACCATGATCCATCATTTCGTTCAAGGCACTGGGACATACAAATGGTTAATTTCTACGACGGAAGTAGAAGGGAGCTAAATAATGAAGCGCTGTACGAATGGACATTATTACGATGAAACAAAGCATAGTCTCTGTCCACATTGTGGTGTAAATATTGATCTAAATTTAGGAATGACTATGCCCAAACGCCCTCATGGAGAGGATGCGAATCCAAATGCAGAGATTGGCAAAACGGTTGCTAAATTACCTGAAGGAAAGCGGGATCAGTCGAATGATGGCAAGACTGTTGCTGTTATCCGAAAAAAGATGGGCATTGACCCTATAGTCGGCTGGTTCGTCTGTATTGAAGGAGCAGATAAAGGGAAAGATTATAAAATTCGAAGTGAACGGAACTTTATTGGCCGCTCTGACAAAATGGATATACGGATTGCAGGGGATGAAGCTATTTCACGAGAAAACCATGCCATTGTCAGTTACAGTCCAAAGAAGAGACTTTTCCGCATCTATCCTGGTGATTCAAGAGGACTTGTCTACCTAAATGACGAGGAAGTTATCAAAGCAGATGAACTGCAACGATACGATATCGTAGAAATTGGCAAAACAAAATTAATGTTTATTCCATTTTGCAGTGATCAGTTTGATTGGGGATAAAGAAAAATGGTGGAAAGTTATTGAATACAAAAATGAAAGTTAAATAGGAGAACTGTTTTAGTTTTATAAGAAACAAATAAAAATTGCACAGCGGTTTAAGAGCTTAATCTAATTAACAGGACACACGTTCTGTTAATTGTAACAATTATTGTGCTTTTATGTTCTTATCGAATGTATGTTCCGTTATTTATCTGAAAAGATGTTGTTATTACCTAATTATTAGCTAATAACCTATTCAGTGTCCAAAAACTCTATAAAATAGCTTAATTTATAATCAATAACGTACTCAATGTCCACTAAAAAGTTAAAACGAAATATAATCGAGTAATACTAATATGAGAATGAATAAAACAAGCAAAAAAGTATGGATTCAGTGTAGGAATCCATGCTTTTTTGTTGAAATTGAAGCTGCAAATCAATAATTTCTTGATCACTACTGTAAAATCTTCTTCTTGAAAATAAGAACATTTGTTTGTATAATTAAATCGAGGATTATCATACACTATTTGAAATAATTAAGGGGAGAGTGAGAACCATGCCTAGAAATCCTGGGATGACAGATGAAGTCATCATTAGAATGTACAAAAGCGGTATGCCTTTTAAAGAGATGGTTCCAATCATTGGACTAAGTGATCGGGCCATTCGAAATGTAATTTACAAGCATGACATCGAAGTAAATCGTGAGCAATTTTCAGGGCAGCCGCGAAAGCATAAAGTAAATGAGGATTTCTTTAAAGTATGGACACATGAAATGACATGGGTACTTGGTCTTTTTATTACTGACGGTTGCATAAATAACAGCATTCACAGCATTTCCTTTTCTCAGAAAGATGAGAGCATTCTCCGTTTGATTGCAAAATATATGGAAGCTGATTACGTACTAGCTCCTATTGGTCCAACAAGCTCTACTCCTACACTAATTATAAATTCAAAAAAGATCAAAATGGATCTTGAGAAACTGGGCATAACCGCTAATAAATCATTTACAGTCCCATTTCCAAATGTTCCTGAGGAATATTTACCTTCATTTGTGAGGGGAGTGATTGATGGCGATGGATGGGTACAAAGAAAAGGGTATGTTATGAATATAACAACTTGTAGCATTCATTTTGCTGAAGGACTTTTGTCTGTATTTCAATCATGGGGGCTCAGAACTGAAATTACTGATGAATCTACCCAATTAGGTAACTTAATTTATAGGGTTTGGATAAAAGGAAAATTCGAACTTCCAAAACTGGCTAGCATTATTTATAATGAAACTTCTACTGGTTATATATCATATAAAAAAGAAAACATGACAAGACATAAAAAAATTTAATTTATAATTTTTCAAAATGGAGTGTTTAATATGTGGAAATTAGTTAATGGACATCTAGTTCAAACTACCGATCAAACTAGAGTAAAATTTAGAACGAATATAAGTAAATCCTTATTAGAAAAATTAAACAAGTTAGCCTTAGAATATGATACCCATGCAAATTATCTAATTGAAAGTGGTTTACAAACTGTCCTAACTCAAGATGTGATTCATTTTAATAAAAAAACTAGACCGAAAGATAGAATTCAATACAAAACTACATACGACAAAGAATTATTAGAGCAGGTTAAAGAGTTTGCTAAAAACCATCAATTATTTATAAATGATATTATTGAGTATAGTGTTCAATATATTGATTTCAATAATATTAAAAATAGCAACCACAAAAACAGAATAGAGCAGTAGTACTTTAATCTATTCTTGATTTAAAGAAACGCCCCGAACATAATATATATTATAGGAACTCAATTTTCAATCAAGATATCTCGTCTCAATTACAAAGTATACTTAAGATAGTGAGACGGTCTTGAAATTTTTATGTACTTTCAACTATAAATACTATGTAACAAAAATGTGCGCAAAAATTATGCATCTCGCGAAAAATCATTCATTGTCATCTGCATAGACTTTTCAAACATAACATAAACATAAAATAGAAATCCTCAATTATATATTGTTTATATTTCCTTCTTTAATTAGCAAGGTTTTCTCAGTTAATCTGCTGCATTCACTATAACTAAAATTACAGCTTTTAAGCCTGTGCTTTTTCTTCTATTATTATTATTATTATTATTATTATTATTTACGTTATTTTATTATTTTTCCAAACAGCAAGTTTACCCATAGAAAAAAGCACCTATTTAGGTGCTTTTATGTTAACTGCATAGTTGTAATACAAGTACGGTCATCCTTAAAAGTTGAGATTTCTGATTCTGATACTTGATCATCATACTTAATCGTTATTTGGTATGTTTTATCTCTTGGGAGCCATAAATCAAAAAAACCATTAGATTGGGATTTTACTTTTTCGTCTAGAATCACATTGCCTTCCGTATCTTCAATATATACATCAAATTCTTTATCAACTAATTCACCTTGACAACCTGTCAAGCTATGATTTGTTCAAGGGTGAGTTTGATCAACGTAAGGTGCAATGGAAACGAAAAAGTCTTCGTCTGATAGGTCATAGATTAACTCGTCTCCATCCTCTTTATTAACAATAAGCTCATGCGAAGTAATTGAGGCAGTCTCATTCTGAATATCCCCTGTACTGTAAGTATTTACCAGTTCTGTGATATTATCAACTTTTAAAGCAGCTTCATCGTTTGAACCGCTTTGTCCGCAACCAGCTAATACAATAGAAATAAGTGAAATAGCTAAAATAGTTACTTTCATCTTCATCCATATTCACCTCCTTATTATTCAATGATATATAGATTTTACCAAATAAATATGGATAAACTATGGATAAATAATGTACAATAACTTACATTTAATTTTGCAAAATGATCCATATAGTACGGGTAGTTTGGAAATTCCCCATGTTTATTCCTTAATCCTTAACAATCTCAATGAATTTAAAACAACAATTAATGTTGCGCCCATGTCTGCAAAGATTGCCATCCATAAAGTTAGCAATCCTGGGATAATTAAAATTAATGCTAACAATTTGAGTCCAAGTGCGAACAGAATATTTTCTTTTATAATCCTTAACGCTCTTCTGCTTAACAAAATCGTGTAAGGCAGTTTATTTAAATCATCTGCCATTAATGCAATATCAGCTGTTTCAATCGCCGTATCGGTGCCGGCACCACCCATTGCAATCCCTATATTCGCAGTTGCCAGAGCTGGTGCATCATTTACCCCATCCCCAACCATTGCTACTTTTCCATATTGTTCTCTTAATGATTTAATCGTCTCTAATTTATCTTGTGGCAATAAATCTGCCCTTACATCACTTAATCGTACTTGTTTTGCTATTGCTTGACCTGTGGCTTGATTATCACCAGTCAACATAATCATTTTTTTGATTCCAATATCAAATAATTTTTGGATCACTTTCGAACTACTGTCCCGTATTTGATCAGCTACCGCAATCATTCCAATGAGATCTTGATTAGTACCTACTAACATAACCGTTTTCCCTTGTACTTGTAATGCGTTAATTTCCTCCTCAATTGAAATAGGGAAATTAATCATTTCCTTAAATAGATTTGGACTTCCAATATAATATAAAGTACTGTTTACTATTGCTTTGGCACCTTTTCCTGTAATCGATTGAAAATCCTCCGTTTTGAAATCATTCAAAGAAATGCCCATTTCCTCTGATTTTCGAATAATTGCTGAAGCTAAGGGATGCTGTGAGAATGTCTCAATGGCCATAGAGATTCCTAAAAGTTCATTTTCTTCATGTCCATTAAAAACTTTCATGTCAGTCACTTCCGGCGTTCCTTTCGTTAATGTCCCGGTTTTATCAAAGGCAATCACTTTTAATCGACCTGCTTCTTCTAAGTGAATACCTCCTTTGATTAAAACTCCTTTTTTTGCTGCATTTCCAATAGCTGTGACAATCGCTACTGGGGTAGAAATAACCAATGCGCATGGACAGCCTACGACTAAAACAGCAAGGCCACGATAAATCCACTCAGACCAATCTCCACCAAAAAATAATGGCGGAACAATCACAATTAATAACGCAATGAACATAATAGCGGGGGTATAGTATTTCGCGAATCTATCAACAAATGCTTGCGAAGGCGCGCGTTCTGCTTGCGCTTCTTCTACTAGATGAATAATTTTTGAAATGGTTGTATCTTCTACTCTTTTAGTAACTTTTACTTCTAATGATCCTTCTTCATTGAACGTGCCTGCAAATACTTCATCCCCAATTGTCTTTAAAGCTGGAATCGACTCGCCTGTAATGGCAGCTTGATTAATGGAAGATTGCCCTTTGATAACTTCTCCATCCATTGCTAGCTTTTGTCCTGGTTTTATAATTAGTATGTCTCCTAATTCGATATCTTCAACGTCTAATTCCATTTCTTGTTTGCCACGTCTAATGAAAGCTGTTTTGGGAGCGATATCCATAAGAGAACGAATAGATTCACGTGCTTTATCCATTGAATAACTTTCTAACGCTTCACTTAATGCAAATAAGAAAACGACAACGGCTCCCTCACTCCACTCTCCTATGATGGCAGCACCAATAATCGCGATTGTCATAAGTGTTTTCATATCAAATTGAAGCTTTGTAAGATTTTTTAGCCCTACTTTAAATAGCTTAAATCCCCCAATTAAAATAGAGATTGCGAAAATAAAGATGGTTGCCCAGTGATCCTCTCCCAATGCAAAGGTGAAGGCATAGCCAGAAATTAAGAAGAAAAGAGAAGCAATTGTATTCTTATTTTCTGCCTTTTTCCAGAAAGGAATTTTCTCTTCATCTACCCTTTGATTTAAAGGCATGACTTTAATTCCATCAAACGCTCCAGCTTCTTCTAGTTGTTCAATCGATGCTTCCCCAATAACAGTTAATTTTGAAGCACCAAAATTTAATTGCACTTCACTAACAGTTTGAATCTCACGTACATTCTTTTCAAATTTCGCTGCACAGTTTGTACACGAAAGACCTTGTAGGCGGTATATTTCTTTATTCTTATGCAGTGCTTCCCCCATTACTTACACCCTCTTTAGTATGAATGATTGCGATCGATACTAATTGATGAACATGATCATCAGCTAAAGAATAAAAGACAAGTTTTCCTTCCTTTCGATGCTTAGCTAAACCCATATCACGTAATAAACGTAAATGATGGCTTGCTGTAGCAGTTGAAGAACCAATAATATTTGCAACATCACAAACACATAATTCCTCCACGATTGTTAGTGCATAAGCAATTTTAATTCGAGTAGAATCAGACAAGGCTTTAAATAATAACTCTACTCCATTTATTTCGTCTATTTGCTTTTGGACTTTATTTACCTTTTCTTCATCAAAGAAAAAAACTTCACATGCATCATTTGTATTTATATTTGAACTTTTTTGATTCATTATCACACCTCATTCAAATGATCATTTGATTGTTTATATTAGCTTATGCCATACGATGTCAATTGTCAAAAGATAAATGGATAATTAATATTTGTATATAATAAAGGCCAATTTCTGAGCACATAGCCTGAGAAATTGACCTTTTATTATCTATATTAACTATTTATATTGACCGCTCTAAATATGAATAATTGATCTTCTATCGCTTACTTATTTTCATATTTTTTAATCGTAAAAAAGTCTTCCTCATTTGAACTTTGAATGGTCATTTCTATATACTGTCCTTCCTTTTCAAATACATAATAGTTGTCCCTTTGTAATTCCTCTTTCAGTTGCCAACCCCAACTTTCAATCATTACATTGTACTCTTCTTGAATGCCTCCATTCGTACCTAATACATTATAGAGAAAGGTTTCTTGACCATCTTCACTGCTTTCAATACGTTCAGCCTCAGTTGGAATCGGAAATGCGGGAAAGGATATAGAGCTTTTGAAATTTTTATTATACAAGCGATCTTCATAAATGAGTTGAAAGTCTTTCACAACTAATTTATCGTTTTCTTTTATAAATGTGATTGTTTCCTTCGTATGATAATAGGCCGGTTCACTAGTTTGAGTCGTATATATGATATTAGCGTTCATCCCCTCGACTTCTATGTCGAAATCTACCACCCACGGACTCGATACACCAATTGTATAATTCCCGTTTTCTCCACTGCTAATTACCTGTTCTTGTATAAATTTTTCTTTCGCTGTCTCTGATAACATTTGATATCTTGGTTTGCCATCACGTAATTTTAATGCGTTTGCCCAAATTGTCGAAAGCTCCTCCAATTCTTCATGAACTTTAACCAATTCTTGTTGTCCTCCCGTTGCTGACATTGAATCATCTGGTTGATTAGACACATGGAATAGATTGAAACTATCAGTCGCTACAAATAAAAGACTTGCTAAAGCAAGCACAGCTACACCAGCAACAGGTACCGTTAATTTCTTTAAAAAGACTTTAAATCCTTGCCGCTTCTTCTTTTTTCCCTTGTTATTTATTTCTTCTTGTAGAGCAGTCTCAATTAATATTTTTGTTTCCTCATTAAGCTGATAATCTTTAGGAAAAGAATGTAATCTGTCGGATAATTTACGATTCATCAGATAGTCCTCCAATCCTATTCTCTAAAGCCTTAAGTCCACGATTATATGTAACCCTTACCTTATTTTCACTCCAATTTAGAATTTCTGCTGTTTCCTTGCTGCTCATTTCTTTGATCCCTTTTAAAATAAGGACATCACGATAGCTTTGCTTTAAAGTCTGGATCGTTTGATAAATTTCCTTATTTGTCTCAGTTAGCCGATAAATATCTTCTGGTGATTTAATCTCGTGATGTACTTGATAATGTGCAAATTTCTGTTGCTTATCTTTTTCTTTTTTCTCTTTCCTCATTTCATCGATCGCGATATTTCGAGCAATTGTAAATAACCATGTTTTTGGTCTAGATAACCGATTAAACGTATGTATTCGTCTAAATGCTCGAATATAAACCTCTTGAACCAAATCCTCTACATCCACTCTACCCGTATAGTAGATTAGGAAATTTAGAATATCATCACTATAATCATGAAACCATTCTGTTATTTCTTGTTTATCATCCAAGACCCTCTCCTCCTGCTGTTTTTCTATCCGTAAATTAGACGATTGTTTTATCGTTAAATTACAGTTTTATTCGTTTTTTTATATAAAAAAACAGGCACAATTTTGCACCTGTTTTATTCTTATTCACTATTTTGAGTGATATTAAAAAAGGTCTCTTCTGGACTTTCTCCTTTTTTCACTACTGAATCTTTCTTTTCTTTTCCCATTTTCCCATCTGATTCATAACTTAATTTTATATTATTTTCCTTTTTCTTCATTCACTTTTCACTCCTTTTTAATAGCGTCTGTCATCCGATAAATGATTATCCATTAGATTTTTAAAAAATAAAAAAGCCTAAGATGGCAACTAAATCTTAGGCTTTCAACTTATTTATGTTTCAACTGCTTGTATTGTTTCATTTAAATACTGTCGTGGAGTTTCAAAATAGATCATTTTGTTGTACTCTTCAAAATTCGATTGAAAATGAATATAAATAGGTGAATCGAGCAACCAAGGATAATTAGCAAAGAATGTACGATCCCCATTGATCATTGCCGCTAATGCCATCTTCACTTCACGTTCAAAAATCATAAAACGAATCCTTGCGTATTTTTCATCAAATGTATTATCACTAATAAACAGTTTGCCACTCAGTACGTACTGTCCCATTTGCGGAATCCACTCTGCAAGCACTTCATCACGATATTTCATATGGATAGCGTTGTAATCATATTGGTAGCCAATACTTAGGAATGATTCTTCAGTTGTTTTTGATTGAGTCCACGTATATTTTCTTCGATCTACTGGACGAAATTCAGTAGCTGGAGGCAAATAGTTAACTGATATTTTTGCTGGATCCCAATTACTCATCATTTGTGACCCCCTTTTTTACCTTCACTTACTATATTTTATGAAAATATAATAAAAACGTGACTCATGCCTATTTTCAATAATGAATGATCTAGACGGTCAAAGGGATTATCCATGGCTCTTATGATTTTGATTCCAATATTTTTGTATCTTTCAATACCCATTTTCCATTTTCATATAGCCAAATAGATTTAACAATTGCAATTCTATCCGCATGATAAGCTCCACTTATTGCTTGGTAACCGATTAAACCGTACATTTTATCATCTGTTACAAGCTTAGGCTTTAAGACAGCAAATGGATCTACCATTAGCTCTGTTGGTTCACTAAGTTTGCCATTTATATACAAACCACTTTTCTCATATTCTTTCCCTCGATTTCTTAAATCAAAAGTAACTGATTCACCTGTTTCCTGTATTGTGATAGATGCTTTATAGCCATTTTGAAATTGTCCATTAATAACAAGTGCATCTGGAACGGTTAAGTCTGTTAAATTAAAATCCTTCAGCGTATATAAATAATGATTGGTAATACCTCCGCTGCCGCCCGTGTCACTACTTACAAACATATCTTTAATTCCATCATGATTTAAGTCCAAAAACTTTATTTTTGGTGAATAGCCACCATCTAAAGCAATTGTGTAGACTTTGCCATTTGATGCATTAATTTGTAATTGGATTTCCTTCAAAAAAGAATGAGTTTCACCTTCCTCATATGGAAGCCCTTTTATTATGATTGTATCTTCTTTTTTGTCCCCGGTTACATCTTGTTTACTAGTTGAGATTGTAATCCACTTATTATCCTCTTCTCCTGCATATACTCCCGTTATTGAAAGAGTCATAAAAAATAAAGCAGCCAATGCAAAAATCATTTCTTTTCTCATTCGTTAAGCCTCCCTTAGCTTTCTTAATTTATTATGTCCCTTTATGGAAAAATTATGTAGGAATGTAAAAACAGAAACAGCCTCCTGTTCAATAAGAAACAGGAGGCTGTTTATTTTAAGTGACTATTTATCTTTTAAAGCTTCTTCTTTTGTTTCCCAGCATTCAATACCTTCTAATCCAGGAATCGAATCTGCATAGAATACAGGATCTTTCCCTTCTTTACGCTGTCCCCTGTAATCTTTCAAAGCCGCAAAGGCAATCTTTCCTAGCATAACAATGGCAACGAGATTAATTAATGCCATAACGCCCATAAATAGATCAGCTAGATTCCAGACAACCGCTAAATCAACAACTGCACCGAAAATAACCATTCCTATAACAGCTAAGCGATAGACCAATAATGCTGAACGGCTTTTTTTAATAAATTCAATATTTGTTTCCCCATAATAATAGTTTCCTATTACAGACGTAAATGCGAACAAGAAAATAGCGACAGCTACAAAAATAGAAGCCCAAGAGCCAATATGAGCACTCATTGCTGCTTGGGTAAGCTGAATACCTGTTAAATCTGATGTTGCAAAATCACCATATAAGAGAATAATAAATGCAGTAGCCGAGCAAATCAGAATGGTATCTACAAACACGCCTAAAGTTTGTATTAATCCTTGTTTGACCGGATGACTAACTGAAGCAGTTGCAGCAGCATTCGGCGCACTTCCCATTCCAGCTTCATTTGAAAATAATCCACGTTTAATGCCCATCATAATCGCCGCACCAATTGTACCGCCAATTACCTCATCCAATCCAAATGCCCCCTTCACAATCATAGTGATAAGGCTTGGAATTTCAGAAAAGTTCATAATAACAACGATAATTGCTACAATTAAATAAATAACAGCCATTATTGGAACAATCACCTGAGATACATTTGCGATTCGTTTTACTCCTCCAAAGATGATTATAGCCGTTAATACAGCTAGAATAAGTCCCATTGTTAATCGACTTGTTCCAAATGCCTCATTAAAAGCTAAAGAAATCGTATTGGATTGGACTGAGTTAAACACTAGACCAAAACAAAAGGTAATGATTATAGCAAAAACAATTCCCATCCAGCGCTTCTTAAGTCCTTTTTCCATATAATAAGCAGGGCCGCCACGGAAGGAATCTTTGTCTTTTACTTTATAAATTTGAGCAAGTGTGCTCTCAACAAAACTAGATGCTGCACCTAAAAAAGCAATCAGCCACATCCAGAATACTGCACCAGGTCCTCCAGCTGCAATTGCAGTGGCAACGCCTGCAATATTCCCAGTTCCTACTCGTGAGGCTGCACTAATACAGAATGCTTGAAATGATGATATTCCTCGTTTACCCTCTGGGGTTACCATTGCTTTATCGCCCAAAATTCGAAACATTTCCCCTAAATATCGAAATTGAACAAACTTACTTTTAAAACTGAAATAAAGACCAAAAATAATTAATAGTGCAATTAAAATATAGGTCCATAGCATATCATTTAGAAATCCAATAATTGATTCAAAAACGTTCATATTTTCCTCCAATAATATCTGAATATGCTGCTAATTTATTATCCTAAAATAATTTATTATCCTAAAATAATTTAATATCCTTTAATCTATCAAAATATCAGCATGTAAACAAGTTAAATATTATATTTCAAACAAAAAATATTCTTTGTGAGCAATTTCAAATTATCTAATTTAGACTTTTTATCATAAATTCATCCAAAATCATATCAAAGAAAATATCTCGGTAAAAATAATCAAACCTTAAACGAATGGATTAGTTACCTAAATAAAAAACAAAATCCCCTACAATTGCAGGGGATTTCACCTAGTCTTCTGAACTTACTTCCAGAATGTTTTTCCATACTTCTACAACTTGCCCGTGCACGGATTCATCAATAATAAATGAACCGTTTGAATAGCGATCATTGTATCGAATCGTTGCTGCTATTGTTGATTCAATTTGTCCTTTATCTGTTGCAATAAATATTTCGTCATTACTTGCCACAATTAAAGATCGAATCACTCGATGTGGATTTGTTTTCAATTCTCTAAGCATAACTACACCACGTTTGGCACGCGAAGTCTTTTCAAATTCAGTTAATTTCATTCTTTTAATAGAACCTCTTTGCGTAACAATTACAGCCGCTTGATCCTTAGATTGATCAATCAGCTGACCGGCAGTCACAAAGTCGTTTTCCTTTAAGTTTATTCCTTTTACTCCAGCTGCTCTTGTACCGACGATATTGATTTCTTCTTCATGGAACCAAAGGGCATATCCGTTAAATGTCGATAAAAACAGTTCCTTTTTACCATTTGTTTCATGAACATCTATAACCTCGTCCTTGCCTTTTAGATTGATAGCAACTAAAGGTTTAGAATATCGTTGAGCTTTATACTCTTTTAATTCTGTTTTCTTGACCATCCCATTTTTCGTTACAAATAGGAGGAAGGAACTCTTCTCGAAATCTTTAATTGGAAGAGCTTTCACAATGGTTTCATCCCGCTCAATCGGTATAATATTAGCAATATGCTGACCTAGATCCTTCCAGCGAATATCCGGTAGGGAATGAACCGGACAATATAAATAATTCCCCTTATTTGTGAATACAAGCAATACATCCGTTGTATTCATTTCTAGCTGTGCAAGCAAACGATCTGAATCCTTCATCCCAAAGTCCTGTCCGTTTGACGCAGCAAATGAACGCTGGCTTGTCCGCTTTACATAGCCTTCCTTCGTCACTGTTACAATTACATCCTCGCTTGCAACAAGCACTTCAAGATTGATTTTAATTTCTTCAATTTCTGCTTCAATCCTTGTTCTACGCTCATCTGCAAAACGCTTTTTCACTTCTTTAAGCTCTTTATGAATTACAGCATGCAGCTTCTTTTCACTTTCCAAAATAGCAGTCAGTTCAGCAATTTTCTTTGCTAATTCTTCCGCCTCTGCTCGTAATGCTGTAATATCTGTATTCGTTAAACGATATAGCTGTAAGGATACGATTGCTTCCGCTTGCGGCTCTGTGAAAGCAAATTTAGCAATTAAGTTGTCCTTCGCATCGCGCTTATCCTTCGATGCACGAATAGCAGCGATCACTTCATCAAGAATAGAGAGGGCTTTCATTAATCCCTCTACAATATGCTGGCGGGCATTTGCCTTTTCTAGTTCAAATTGAGATCTTCTAGTTACTACTTCTTTACGATGATTAATATACGCATCTAACAGCTCTCTAAGGCCCATCAGCTTCGGATGTCTATCAGAAATCGCAACCATATTAAAATTATATGTGATTTGTAAATCGCTATTTTTATAAAGGTAATGGAGGACGCCTTCTGGATCTGATTCTTTTTTCAGCTCAATAACAATACGCAATCCTGTACGATCCGTTTCGTCACGAACTTCTGCAATTCCTTCTACTTTACGATCTAAGCGGAATTCATCCATTTTCTTTACAAGGTTGGCTTTATTGACCTCATATGGAATTTCCGTAATAACAATCTGCTTTTTTCCACCGCGGAGATCTTCAAACTCCGCTTTTCCACGAACGATAATTTTCCCTTTTCCCGTTTCATAGGCCTTCTTTATTCCTTCTACACCTTGAATAATTCCGCCGGTAGGGAAATCTGGCCCTTTTATAAGCTCCATAAGCTCATCAACCGAACATGTTGGATTGTCCATCCGATAAATAGCCCCATCAATCACCTCATTCAAGTGATGTGGTGGAATTTCTGTGGCATAACCAGCTGATATTCCAGTTGAACCGTTTACAAGAAGATTCGGGTACATCGCAGGCAATACAGTTGGTTCTTCAGCTGTATCATCAAAGTTTGGGATAAAATCAACTGTTCTTTTTTCAATATCCTTCAGCAATTCAGCTGAAATGGCAGATAGTCTTGCTTCTGTATAACGCATCGCAGCAGGGGGATCCCCATCAATGCTTCCGTTGTTTCCATGCATCTGAACTAATACATTACGGACCTTCCAATCTTGACTTAGCCGAACCATTGCTTCATAAACGGATGTATCTCCATGAGGATGATAATTACCGATTACATTCCCTACTGTTTTCGCTGATTTCCTAAAGCCCTTATCATGTGTATTGCCTTCCACATGCATCGCATAAAGGATTCGGCGTTGAACAGGCTTCAATCCATCACGTGCATCTGGCAATGCCCGTTCTTGAATAATGTATTTACTGTATCTTCCAAAACGATCACCTAGCACATCTTCTAGTGGGAGGTCACGGAATACTTCTGAACTGCTCATGATTCATTTCCCTCCTCTAGTACTGAAATATTCTCGTTTTCTAGGATACTTCCATCCTCTTCAAGTCCAAATGCTACATTCGATTCAATCCACTTACGTCTCGGTTCTACTTTATCCCCCATAAGTGTAGTAATTCGGCGCTCAGCTCTAGCTGCATCATCAATTCTCACACGAATTAAAGTCCTTGTTTCAGGGTCCATTGTCGTATCCCAAAGCTGATCAGCATTCATTTCTCCAAGCCCTTTATAGCGCTGAAGAATATAGCCTTTTCCAACCTTCTTAATCGTATCTTGGAGATCATCATCACTCCATGCGTATTCAATTACTTCTTTTTTCCCTGCACCCTTGCTCACTTTATATAATGGAGGCAGAGCAATAAAAATTTTCCCCGCATCAAGGAGTGGTTTCATATAACGATAGAAGAATGTTAATAAGAGAACCTGTATATGAGCGCCATCAGTATCTGCATCAGTCATAATGATAATTTTATCGTAATTAATATCCTCAACATTAAAGTCAGTACCTACTCCACCGCCTACCGCATGGATAATCGTATTGATCTCTTCATTTTTGAAAATATCTACTAGCTTTGCCTTTTCTGTGTTGATTACTTTTCCTCGTAATGGAAGGACAGCTTGGAAACGGCGATCTCTTCCCTGCTTTGCGGAGCCTCCTGCAGAATCACCCTCAACTAAATACAGTTCATTTTTCTTTGGGTTTCGAGATTGTGCAGGTGTTAATTTACCTGAAAGCACTGCTTCAGAGCGTTTTCTTTTCTTGCCGCTTCTTGCATCTTCACGTGCTTTTCTTGCTGCTTCCCTTGCCTGATAGGCCTTGATTGCCTTTTTCACGAGTAGAGAACTAACGTTCGGATTTTCTTCAAGGAAATAAGAGAGTTGTTCATAGACAACTGAATCAACCGCTGACCTTGCTTCACTTGTTCCAAGCTTTCCTTTCGTTTGTCCTTCGAATTGAAGCTGATCTTCTGGCACACGTACAGAAATAATTGCTGTAAAACCTTCACGAATATCTGAACCATCAAGGTTTTTGTCCTTTTCCTTTAAAAGACTTGCCTTTCTGGCATACTCATTAAATATTCTTGTCATCCCCGTCTTTGCCCCAGCTTCATGGGTCCCGCCATCCTTTGTTCGAACATTATTTACAAAAGACAGTACATTTTCTGAGTAGCCATCATTAAATTGAAAAGCAAAATCTACTTCAATTTCATGTTGGATGCCTTCAAAGCTAACAACTGGATGGAGAACATCCTTTTCTTCATTTAAATATTCAACAAATGCTTCGATTCCGTTTTCATAGTGGAAGATTTCTTGTACACCATTTCGGTCATCAATGATTTCAATCTTCATTCCCTTCAAGAGAAATGCAGATTCACGCAAGCGCTCACATAAGGTTTCATAATTATATGTGGTAGCAGAAAAAATTGTGGGATCTGGCTTAAAATGTATCGTTGTTCCTGTCTGATTTGTTTTTCCTACTTTTTCAAGTGTCGTAACAGGAATCCCACCATTTTCAAATCGTTGTTCATATACTGTGCCATCACGCTTTATCGTTACAATTAACCACTCAGAAAGGGCATTTACAACTGATGCACCTACCCCATGCAGCCCTCCGCTTGTTTTATACCCGCCTTGGCCAAATTTTCCTCCAGCATGCAGAACAGTTAATATCACTTCAGGCGTTGGTTTTCCCATTCGATGCATGCCAGTTGGCATCCCCCGGCCTTTATCTTTTACACTAATCGAATTATCTTTATGTATTTTGACAATAATATGGTCTCCATAGCCTGCTAATGCTTCATCTACTGCATTGTCGACAATCTCATATACAAGATGGTGAAGACCTCTAGCATCTGTGCTTCCAATGTACATACCAGGGCGCTTTCTTACTGCCTCAAGCCCTTCGAGTACCTGTATGGCATCATCATTATAATCAAAAGTTTCTTGATTCCTTGCCACAAACATACCCCTTTCATTTCCCGAGAACGCATTTTACCTTTTATTTGTATATAGAATTACTTTTGTAAGAAACAATTCATTCTTCTATTTATACAATTCATACTCGTTTATGTATTCGTCTATAAATCGGTGATTCCTTTTTTTATATGAGGAAATCATGATTAAGAACGAATGTTCCATCTTATTATTTTACCATATTTTTTAATGAAGCCTAAGCTTTATTGTATCTATTTATTCCATTTTGGCAAATGGAGGAACAACTATTTTATAAATATGCTTATTGATTTTACGTGTATGAAGCCTATTCTTTCAATGTTTTATAACAATAATAAAAAAACATGAGACCAAGAAGGATCTCATGTTTCTTTATTATTTGGTTAGAGCGTGCTCCACTTTAATGCAACGATCCATAACAACTGTATTGCCCTTTTCCTTTAAGAAATGATAGGCATCCTCATTGATGCATCCTTGTTGGGCCCAAAAGATGTCAGAATCGATTTCCGCAAATTCCTCAGCAACCTGCAGTAAATGCTCAGAACGACGAAAAACATTTACGATATCAATTGGTCCTTCAATTTCTTTTAAAGATTTCACTGCTTTTACGCCTAAAACCTCATCAACCGTCGGATTAACTGGAATGATTTCATAACCAGCATCCTGCATCGCTTTTGATACCATATATGATGTTCTTTCAGGATTGCCACTAAGTCCTACTACAGCAATTCGTTTTGCTTTCTTTAAGATCAAACCAAGTTCTTCTCTGCTAGGAATATCCATTGTCATAACATATACCTCCTTCTTTTCTATCTATATTGTACCGAATATATGGGTGATTTTCTAATCATTGACAAAACCAAGCGATTATTTTTTTGTTACCTGCTTCTCCCCTAAAGAAAGAGCTAACCACGCAGATTCATCCGCAAAATATCTTGACCAGCTGGCAACTCCTGCTAAGTTATATTTCATAGCTAAATCGGCACGTTTGCTTAATGATAATTCATCTTCTAGCCATATTTTATAAGTGGTTTGTTCTTCTTCTACATATAGCTCTGCATAATTTTGTCCGCTTGCTTCATCAAAAACAGGGGTTAGGCCATTTTCTGTAAGCCATTCCTTTACTTTACTCATTGAAAGAGCCTGTGAAGAAACCTCTCCAGAATCCTTTTCAGCCCATAGTCGGGCATACAAAGGAACACCTAGAATTAGATGGTCGTTTGGAACAATCTCTAATAGTTTCTGTAAGTTTGATTCTACCCATGGCAAACTTGATACACTGCCCGCAACTGGCGAGGATCCCCAATGCTCGTCATAAGCCATAACAACCATATAATCTACAAGACTAGCTAATTTATCCCGCTCATAAAATGCTGACCAATTTCCTCCCGCAATAAAAGTAATATCCATCGAAACGAGAAGACCTGCTTCATGAAAATACGGAACCGCTTCTCGCACAAATTGTGTGACTAACGGACCATCATCTTGATTTACATTTTCAATATCAAGATTTATTCCATTTAATTGATAGATTTTACTATAGTGAAGAAGCTGTCGAATAATCTGCTGTCTTGTTTCAAAATTTTTTAAAGCCTCATGGGTAAGCTGAGGGTCAAATGCATTTGAAAACAAACCCCAAACTTGATAGCCTTGCTTTTGTGCCCATTGAGAAAATTCAAGTGAACCAAGATTTTTAATCGCTCCATCTGCAGACTCTAGTTCAAACCAGGTTGGTGAAATGACATTCACACCCGGCATTTCTGGCATATTAGCGGTGTTAGGATTTTTAGAATAGACGGCTTCCCATGTAAGATGGATCGGTCCATCAAGTTTCGGAACAATAATCGGTTCATTTTTACGAGAAATGGCAATCTTTTCAACAAGATCCTCTTTTATGACTGTATTCTTTTTTAAATAACCAGCAATTCCATTTTCTTTTCTAACAAAATAGTAATCTTCTTTTTCCCCCTCGATAAAAAGCGGTTCATCCTGAAAAGCTTGATCTACATAGGGGGATTGTAGGTCTGGATCTGTTCGTAATCGTAGTTTCTCTTCATGTACCTTATCATTCGTCACTTGCCCTTTAACGATTTCCTGTCCATCCTTCTTAATCCAAATGGCATTTGATTCAGGTAAAATGGAATATTCAATTGGATAATAGGTCAGTAATGGCTCTAGAGCAATATACTTTTCCCCATTCTTCTCTTTGAAAATAGAAAAATGCAATTGGACGGGTTCCTCATTTACATAATAGGTGAGTGATTCAGAAGGCATTTGGATAACCTTGTCTTTTGTTGTAATAATAAGTGAATTCGATTTCTCATCGTATGTGATGGAGTCATCAATATACTCTTTCATGAAGGTGTATGGCATATAGACGCTTTCCCCTTCAACAATTGATTGACCAGCCTGCTTCCCTTCGAATAAGATTGGATTTTCCCCTTCGAAATAATCAAGCTTTGAAGTTGACGCAAATGGATATAATAGGAATACGACGCTTGAAACGATTAGTAAAAATGCGAATAAAAGCCCAGCAATGATCCAGCCCATTGCATGTGACTTTTGTTTATGAAATTCAACACGAGCCATCATTCTTTCCTCCTTGAAACTATCGTAACGAATAATCCTTCATTTGGAAAGGATTATTCATAGCCATTTATAGTTGATAAAAACCAAGAATGGAGAAAATCATAAAACCTAATATAAAAATTGGTTTTTAGCCCATTTCATTACGTTTGTGCATAGAAATTTATATTTTCTTCATGGTACAATAAAGAAACAAAAACGTGAATGAGTCAGAACAACAGTTTATTCCACTAATGAGTAGTTGAACAAAAATGGATGATTGCATGCAGCAATTCTCCACTTATTCTTCTTTTCACAAGTGAGTGTTTACTGCCTATAGTCATGCATTAAGTTAGAAGGAGAGTTTTTATGGTTACATACGGAATAATTATTTTAATTGCTTACTTACTCGGTTCCATCCCCTCAGGTTTAATTATTGGAAAGCTATTTCATGGAGTGGATATTCGTGAGCATGGGAGCGGAAATTTAGGTGGGACAAACTCTTTTCGAGTTCTTGGGAAGAAAGCTGGCCTAATTGTTACAATTGCAGATATTCTTAAAGGAACAATAGCTGTGTCTCTTCCGCTTATATTTGGCTCAGAGGAGATTCATCGACTCATTCCAGGAATTTTTGCGGTCATCGGACATATGTACCCAATCTTTGCTGGCTTCAAAGGCGGAAAAGCAGTTGCCACATCTGGTGGTGTTTTATTAGGTTATGCGTATCCAATGTTCTTCATTATGTTATTAGTCTTTTTCATTTGTTTATACTTAACAAAATACGTTTCTTTAGCCTCTATGCTTGCAGCAATTGTTTCTGTCATTTATGCACTAATCGTTTGGGATCTTCCGCTTATTTTCGTCGTGCTCATATTAGCCGTTTTCGTGATTTATCGACATCGAGCAAATATCAACCGAATTATTAATAAAACAGAACCAAAAATAAAATGGCTATAGCATTCATTTTCTTAAAACAGCAGAAATAGTCTGCTGTTTTTTCTTTTCCTCCTTTTTCCCCCTCCAATTATTACAAATTTGCGAATTTAGATTCGTTCGAATTAAAAGTTGTTATTGTTCGTTATTGATAACTCCTGAGATTTTAGTATAATTGTGGTAAGAAAGTCTTATACTTCTTCACTTTCATTCCTTACAAACAATAGATTACAAGACTATACATAAATTGATTTATTTCGTCATAGATTAGATTAACAAAAGAAATCTACCTAAACACAAATCAAGAATAAAATGGTAAGGATGATTAAATGATGGATCAATCAATTTTGAAGAATACTATTTCATTTTCAGATGAGCATGCAGATCTTGCACATCACTCTCATACTTTAGAAAATATCCACACACTAGCTGCTGAAGTTGCCCATGAAATTAAAAATCCGTTAACATCTGTGAAAGGATTTCTCCAACTATTAAGACCTTATTTAATTGAAATCGGCAAAGAGCAATATGCAGATATTGCCCTTGATGAACTGAATCGAGCTCAAACATTAATTTTTGATTTTTTAAATGCTGCCAATCCACAAAGGAATAAGAAGAAACTAGTTCCATTAAATAAAATCATTAATGACATTAGGCTTTTTTATGGTGATGAAGCATCACATCAGGACATCCTTTTAAATATTACGCTTCTTGAATCCAATCCATCCATTTTTGCTGATGAGATGCAAATCAAACAAGTTCTTATTAACCTATTAAAAAATGCAATCGATGCTATTAACATGAAAAGCATCAAAACTTCTGGACAAATAGATTTAGAATTAGCTATTGAAGATCAAGCGATTGCCATAATCTTTAAAGACAATGGCTGTGGAATGTCAGATGAGACCATAAACAATATTTTTGTCCCTTTTTATACAACAAAACAAACAGGGACAGGAATTGGACTACCGATTTGCAAAAAAATAATTGAAGATCATTCAGGTCAAATAATGATCGCAAGCCTGCTAGGAATTGGCTCAACTATCAAAATCCACCTGCCACTCTATTAAAACTACTTTAACAGCCGCTAATTCGTTAATTGGCAGCTGTTTTTTTATTTCCTTGAAAAATGTATGATATTGTAATTAAATAGCGAAAAAATACGAAATTTGTATTATAGTTAATAGAAAAGCGGAAGCGCCTTGTTCACCCCCGAAAAGCACAAGACAAGATGGCTAGAAGGTTGGTTTTTAACCTTCTGGACAGATTGGCTTGTGACCT
>NZ_JAGIKZ010000002.1 GCF_017874625.1 Cytobacillus eiseniae
GAATTACGTTCTACCCCGGCTACCGTAATAATAAAACCATATAAAAAATGGTCAACCAGAAATATCTGGCTGACCTTATAATACGAAGCGGAATTTATCCGGTTAAATGCAAAATAAAGCTCTTTTTGGCGGAAATAAGCGGAACATTTCCGCTTATTTATTGAAAAATCCCCCGTTTTTGGGTTTTATAAGACAATAGGCGGAAAATTTCCGCTTATTCGGGCTTTTTTTATTAATAATTACGAAATAGACGGAAATTTTCCGTCTATTTCTCCGCCCGGATGCTCAACCTAATCCCCGACCGATTAGCACGAAGCATCTCGATCCTAGTCGAACGACTGACAATATATGGAGCCTTTTTTCATCTAAACGATCTTTCTTGTTCTCAACTTTAGCATTGACAACTCGGTTGAAAAATAATATAGTAGCATCATGTTATTTCGCTTTAACGCTAAAAAGCGTCTAAGTGAAATAGATATGTTCGCAGATCAATAGAATGAATGCGGCGATTATCATACTAGGAGGACACACAATATGCAGCATGACCATTCTATTCTAAAAATGAAACCTATGGAAGCTCTTATGATTACTATTATTATTTTTGGTGGGATCAGCTACGCCATTATTATTGCTGGTGTAGTTCCGCATGTTCCTATTGTATTAGCAATCATTTCATTGCTAGCTTATGGATTGATGAAGAAAGTAGCAATTAAGGATTTAGAGGCAGGAATTATAGATGGAGCAAAGTCAGGTTTAGGTGCTGTCTTTATCTTTTTCTTTATTGGGATGTTAATTAGTAGTTGGATGGCGAGTGGAACGATTCCAACATTTATTTATCTTGCTTTAGAAATGGTAGACGGTCGATTTTTCTATTGTATTGTATTTCTTGTCAGCTCTCTAATAGGCTTGAGCATCGGCAGTTCTTTGACAACGGCTGCTACCATTGGAATTGCTTTCATGAGTGTTGGATCTGCACTTGGATTATCCGAAGCAATCACTGCTGGAGCAGTAATTTCAGGTGCATTTTTTGGTGATAAAATGTCTCCATTATCAGATACGACGAATCTGGCATCAATGATTGTAAAGGTGGATATTTTTGAACATATTAAAAATATGGCCTGGACGACTGTTCCAGCTTTCGTGATTACGATGATTATATTTGTGATCTTATCACCTAATGAAGCTTCCGCTAGTTTCTCAACCATTACCTTATTAAAAGAAACACTAATAGAACTTGATTATGTACATTGGTATTCCCTCATTCCCTTTCTTTTATTAGTTATTCTAGCTATTAAAAGAATATCAGCTATGATTACTCTTTCGGCAGGAGTAATAGCTGCGCTTATTATAGGTTTCTTTGTACAAAAGGATTTTGGAATCGAAGGGATGTTGAATCTTTTATTTTCTGGCTTTCATTCAGCAAGTGGAGTCGAAGAAATTGATTCTCTATTGACTAGAGGAGGCATGGAGGGAATGATGTTTTCTATTTCATTAGTTCTATTAGCCTTATCAATGGGTGGCCTATTATTTAAACTAGGAATTTTACCAGCTTTATTAGATGGTATGAAAGGGTATTTGAAAAATGTTCCTGCATTAATTGCCTCAACGGCAGGTACAGCGATTGGGATAAACGTCCTGCTTGGAGAGCAATATTTATCTATTTTGATCACGGGGAATGCCTATCAGTCATCGTATGACCATGCAGGACTTGAACAAAAAAATTTATCAAGGGTATTGGAAGATGCGGGAACGGTCATTAATCCTTTAGTACCATGGAGTATTTGTGGTGTTTTCTTAACGAGTGTATTAGGTGTTGCAACGATTGATTATTTGCCATTCACCTTTTTCTGCTTATTATGTCCGTTATTGACAGTTATTTATGGAATGACAGGTTTTTCAATTACGAAAAAGGTATAAAATAAAAATTTTCCGTTAATCGCTGATTAACGGTTTTTTTATGTAAATGGAGAAATAATAGTAATATTGAATCGGTAGGTGACAATAATTAGATTGCATGGATACATTAGACCATAATTAGAGCAGTTGGTGATTTTCGGATGAAGAGATTAAGTAAACTTGAGGCTGTTTTATGGAGTATCGCATTGCCGGGATTCAGCCAGTTATTATCAGGGCAATTTGTAAAGGGCGTGCTTTTTGTTATCCTTGAATTTATTATTAATATGTACAGTAACTTTAATACAGCAATAATGTATAGTTTTTTAGGTGAAATTGATCACGCGATTGATGTGATTAATTTCCAATGGTTAATGTTTTACCCATGTCTTTATATGTTTGCAATGTGGGATGCCTATCGCGAGGCAATGCCAGAGGATGAGAAGTTGTCATTCCTCCCGTTTGCCTTTTCTGCTTATACAGTAACAGTAGGACTAATGTATTCCACTAAATTAACTATTTTCGGTATTCTTTTCGGACCGATTTTTTTACCTATGCTTTTTGTTATCCCTGGATTGCTTATTGGCTTTTTTATTAGGTGGATTCTTCTTACAATAAAAAAGTCTCAATTGGTTAATTAAATATATTGTTTTTATTACCCCCAATCCCACAAAGATCATTACGTACATTTGTAATGAATAAGAAATATTTCAGCCTCTTTA
This sequence comes from Cytobacillus eiseniae, assembly GCF_017874625.1. Lineage (GTDB taxonomy): Bacteria > Bacillota > Bacilli > Bacillales > Cytobacillaceae > Cytobacillus > Cytobacillus eiseniae. The sequence continues at coordinate 2,616 of NZ_JAGIKZ010000002.1, forward strand.
TTTCAATTATATTACACGAATCCTTGTCCGATTTTAAAGGGAAATCGTATGATATAATATTTTGAATGAAGAGGTGAGGCTATGCTTAGTATGCTGTTCATGGCAAAAAAACAAAAAAAATCACTAGAAGAAACGGTTCTTTTAATACAGCAGGGTGATGATCAATTACTTAATGAATTGATTCAATCATATAAGCCATTTATTGCGAAGACCGTTTCGTCTGTTTGTAAGAGATATATTCATGAATCTGATGATGAATTTAGCATTGGTCTCATTGCATTTAATGAAGCGATTCAAAAATATAATTCAGATAAAGGAAATTCATTAATTAGCTTTTCAGAAATTCTTATTAAAAGACGGGTCATTGACTATATTCGTACACAAGTAAAATATCAAAACATAAAAAGAACGATTGATCATGATCTTAACGAGGATGATCAATCAGGCAAAGCGATTGAAAATGACCTTTCCATTGATGCTTTTAGAAAAATGACAGAAGAAGAACGAAGAAGAGAAGAAATTATTCAATTTACGAAAATTCTGCAAAAATTTGATCTTAGCTTTCAGGACTTACTTGAACAGTCCCCTAAGCATGCAGATGCAAGAAGGAATGCAATGCTAGTAGCTAGTAAGCTTGTAGAAAATGAGAAACTTAAAGAGAGTTTAATAGAAAAAGGGAAACTTCCAATTAAACAGCTTGAAAAGGAAGTATCCATTAGTCGAAAGACAATTGAGAGAAATCGAAAATATATCATTGCTATTTCACTTATTTTAATAGGTGATTACGTGTATCTTAAAGATTATATAAAAGGGGTGTTGAAAACATGAAAACAGGAATCATAATGGAAGTGGATGACCGGTTTTTAACAGTTTTAACCCCAGAAGGAGAATTTCTTCGCGCGAATAATCATCATAATCAATTTCAAATTGGCGAAGAAATTGAATTTATCCCGATTGAATTAGATAATCCAAAGAAATCATTTTCTTCCTTATTTACTATGAATATGAAGTGGAAAGCAGCACTTTCAGTGGCGATTATGCTTTTAATTGCCTTTGTGGTCGTTAGTCCACTATCTAGCAATAATAAAGTGTATGCCTATTTATCGATAGATGTGAACCCTAGTATTGAAATTGGGATAAATGAACAATTCGAAGTAATTGAAATTTCTTCTTTTAATGATGAGGGAGAACAAATCATCAATCAATTAAACGGATGGAAAAAGAAAAATATTCATGTCTTAACAAATGATATTCTTCAGGAGATGAAAGTACAGGGGTATATTAAGGACAGTCAAGAAATAATAATAGCCACTGTATATAAAGAAGCACAATCGAAAAAGGACCCTCGTTTGGAACAAGAATTAAATGAAGTAAAGAATATCATTAATCAGGAAAACCTTGAATTGAAAATGGTAGAAGGATCTTCAGAAGAACGCGTAAAAGCAAAAGAAGAAGGTCTAACAATAGGTATATATAAGGAACAGAAACAAATTCAAACACAGAAGTCTGTCCCAAAAGAAAAAGAGAATCTAATCGTAAATGAGCAAAAATCAGAGTTGAAAGATACAGAAAAAAGAAATTCAACCCAAAATGATGTAAAGAAGTCTCCAAGTCAACAAAAAAGAAATCCAGCAACTCGAGTTGAAAAAGATTTGAATCGAGAGGACAAAAATGAGCTAAAGAAGATCCCATCAGCTCAAGAGAAGAAAAAGATTGATCGAGAAAGACCACATAATCATGAGAAGAAAAATGAAAACCGGGAAAACCATATTAAAAAGGATCAAAAACAGGATGATCGATGGAAACAGAGAAAAAATGATGGAAAAGATCAAAAACAATATCATAAAGAGCGAACCACTCAAAAGCATAAAGAAGGAAGAGAAAATAAACAAAAACAGAAAAATGATAAAAATAATGGTCAAAAGCATAGAGATAATCGTCATAAGCAAAATGAGCAGAAGAGATGAGTAAGAATGAGAAAGTCCGGAGAAATCCGGACTTTTTTCCATGTTTATTTAGTTTTAAGGGTTTTGTTTTCCCGCCATTTGTGCCTGTGCTTGCTGTACTAGCCTTTTTGTAATTTCGCCCCCAACTGAGCCATTAGCACGGGAGACTGTATCAGAGCCTAAGTTTACCCCAAACTCCTGGGCAATTTCATATTTTACTTGATCTAAATATTGTTCTATACCAGGAACTAATAATTTATTGCTGCTTCGTGCCATTGTTTTTCCACTCCTTTAATTTACTCTTACAGAGTTTGCTTTTCTCTGTACATGTATTATTGGCAAATTTCCTTTAATTATTGATGGGAAATTTACGAAAATTATTATTAGTTTTAAATTAGAATGACTCTTGAACATTTTGTGAAAATCTAATCCTCTTTATGAACAAATTTTTAAAATCACAAACGCTATGTGATATTACGCACTATTCGTCATATAACCTTCACCTATAATGAGAACAGATATCAAACAAGGAGGGGATTAGTTCTATGGAAACAAAGGTCAATAAATCAAATACAGAAGTCGTTTCAGCAACAGAAGAAGAAACAACAAAAGGCACTATGTTTTCTTTAGGTATAGTAGGATTGGTCATTCTTATCACATATATAGTTCTATACGGACTATTTATGGCTAGATTTTAGGAGGGGAAAAATATGCATCGTTCTGAGAAAGTTTGGTTAACATTAAGTTTCGGTATGATTATGGCATTCATGATTTTTGCTGGGTATCAGACATTTGCTTTAGAAATGGGACCACCAAGTCATGGCGAAAGAATAGATCCACAAAAAGTAGATGAAACAGCACCATTTAATGAACCTGGTGTAAAACAAATTGGAGAAAATGAATATGAAGTAGTTATGACATTACAAATATTTAGCTTTACTCCAAGTGATATTGAAATTCCTGCAGGATCAACTGTACATTTCACATTAACATCTAAAGATGTGGTTCACGGATTCCAAGTGGCAGAAACAAATATTAATGCAATGGTTATGCCAGGATACGTACAAAAAATCACACAAAAATTTGACAAAGCTGGCGAATATTTAGTGCTTTGTAATGAATATTGTGGAGCTGGTCACCAATTGATGGGGACTACTATTACAGTTAAATAAGGGGGGAAGCTAGAATGGAATCAGTCATCGCACAAAACACAAATACATCTTTAAAAGAAAAAACAAATAAAGTTCTTGGTGTAAATCTGCAAGATGCCAAATTATCGAAATCGTACTTATCTGTAGCATTTATTGCATTACTAATTGGCGCCACTTTAGGATTACTACAAGGATTAAACCGTGCAGGATTACTCGAATTACCAGCATGGCTTAACTACTATCAAGTTCTTACAGCTCATGGATTACTATTAGTAGTAGTATTTTCAGCTACCTTTACAATTGGATATTTCTATGCAGGTATGTCCCATACTTTAGGAGGACTTCTTCCGAAAGTTAGAACAATGGCATGGATTGGTTTTTGGCTTAAAATAATCGGTGTAGTATTAGTTGTGATTCCGATTTTAATGAATGAAGCTTCTGTTATGTATACATTCTATCCACCGATGGCAGCACATCCAGTATTCTACTTTGGTTTAGTACTTGTAGTTCTTGGTGTATGGATGGCCTGTTTTGGAGGATTCATTCAAGTAGCTAATTGGAGAAAAAATCATAAAGGTCAACATCTTCCAATCTTCTCATTCTTTGCTACTGGAGTATTTATTCTCCTAGTTGGCGGAACTGCATTTGTTGCAGTCGAAGTAATTTTCATGATCATCCCTTGGTCACTTGGCTGGGTTGATACAATTAACGTTATGGTTGCTCGTACACTATTCTGGGCATTTGGTCATACAGCAGTTAACATTTGGTATTTAACAGCAGTTTCTGCATGGTATGTAATCGTACCGAAGATCATCGGCGGAAATCGCTGGAGTGACGTTTTAACTCGTGTCGTTGTAATTGCTTTAGTTATCATGAATATTACTGGTGGATTCCATCACCAAATCGTTGACCCTGGTATTTCATTATCAGTTAAATACATGCACGTATTCATGAGTTTAGCGATTGGATTCCCATCATTGATGACAGCTTATGCGTTATTCGCAGTATTTGAAAAAACAGCTAGAAAAAAAGGTGGAAAAGGCTTAATCGGCTGGTTTAAAACATTACCTTGGGGCGATGTTCGTTTCCTAGCACCATTTATCGCAATGGCAGCATTTATTCCAGCAGGTGCAGGTGGTATTGCTCAAACTACTAACCAATTAAACCAAGTTGTTCATAACTCACTTTGGGTTGTTGGTCACTTCCACTTAACATTAGGTATGTCTGTAGCTATGACATTCTTTGGTATTAGTTACTGGTTAGTTCCACATTTATCAAAACGTGTATTAACGAAAGGCATGAACCAATTCGGTGTTGTAACAACAATCATCTGGACAATTGGTATGATTACAATGTCAGGTGCAATGCACACAGTAGGTCTATTTGGGTCACCACGTAGAACGTCATACTCAACATATTTTGATAATGCAACAGCATTAAGCTGGGATCCATATTTAATCTTCCTAGCTATCGGTGGTACAATGCTTATGGTTGCTGCAATCATGCAAGTATATTCAGTATTTAACTTAATGTTCTTTGCTCCTAAAGGTGAAACTGAATTCCCGATTGCAGAAGAAGAAAAAGGAGCTTCAAAAACTCCATATTGGACAGAACGTTGGGGCGTTTGGGTAGTACTAATGATAATCGTTGTCGCAATGGCTTACGTCATACCGTTAACAGACTTTATCGTCAATGCACCACCAGGATCCCCACCATTCAAAACTTGGTAAAAAGAAAAGCGGAGGCGCCTTGTTAGGGGCGACAAGCATAAGACGGGCTGGATGGAAGGATGTACTTTAACCTTCAAGCCAGTACGGCTTATGACTCGAGCCCCTAGGTGCTGGAGCTGGACAAAGAAAAGCGGAAACGGCTTGTTCAGATCCGACAAGCATAAGATGGATCGGATGGAAGGTTGTACTTTAACCTTCTAGCCGATACAGCTTATGACTCGAGGGTCTAGCCGCTGGAGCTGGACAAAGAAAAGTGGAAGCGCCTTGTTCAGGGGCGACAAGCATAAGACGGGCTGGATGGAAGGATGTACTTTAACCTTCAAGCCAGTACGGCTTATGACTCGAGCCCCTAGGCGCTGTAGCTGGACAAAGAAAAGCGGAAACGGCTTGCTTGGATCCGAATAATATTGTTCTTTCAAAAAAGGAGATAGCTCGATATATTGGGCTATCTCTTTATGTTAAGATAGAAGGATAGTTGTTAACAAAAATAGATCTAGGAAGTGATCTCATGATCAAAAATCGAAATAATACGATTGCATCTATTATTGTTCTATTGTTTGGTGTTGTATTATTTTTCTTTGGCACTGATGGCTTCCAAGCATACACTGCAGAAACTGCAAGGGTAAACCAATTAATTGATGATAAACCTATCTTTCCTGAAGTAACTCTTGAGGATAGCAATGGAAGAACATATTCTATTGATGAATTTAAGGATAAATACGTATTTATTACATTTTTATATACATCCTGTGCAACGGTTTGTCCTCAATTAGAATTAAATATGTCGCAAGTGTATGACCTGCTGCCACCTAAATATATTGGCGAGGACATTGTCTTTTTAAGTATTAGTTTTGATCCGGAAAGAGATGACCCAGCTACATTGGACCGTTATAAGGATGCCTTTAATAGTGATGGGGAAACGTGGAGAATGGCTAGAGTTCCTGATCAAAGTGAATTAGAGTCATTGCTGGAGAAGTTTGGTGTGATCGTCATCCCTGATGAAACGGGGAACTTTGCTCACAATTCAGCCTTTTATTTAGTGGATAAAGAAAGCCGATTGATTGATGTAATGGATTATACGAAAATTAATGAAGCAGCAGAAAAAGTGACACAAATTCTTGAAAATGAAGGAGGAGAATAATGATGAATCAATCAACATTGGGCCTTCTCCTACTTGTTTTCCTCATTATTCCTCCTGTTGCTAATTTGATGGAATCAGTCATGATCATTCATATGCATATGCAAATGCCATTACTTATCATTGCAGGGTTTTTGATGGGGAAGTTTTTCCAAATGCGCTTTCCACGTTTTTTCGAAAAATGGAACAATAATGGGATACCAGGAGTTCTTCTATTTATTATTATAATGGCCTATTGGATGCTGCCACGAACAATGGATGAAGCATTGAATTTAACAAGTATTGAGATCTTCAAATTTATAAGTTTGCCATTTTTAGCTGGGGTACCGCTTCGGGACAGTTGGAGGAAGCTAAGTAAATTTGGCAAAAATACACTTATCGTTCTTTTTACACTCGCATTTATATTCATGGGTTGGTTATATATTAATTCACCCATTCAGTTATGTAATAATTATCTAGTCATTGAGCAAATCATCCTTGGATGGGGTTTTTTAACAATGGGAATTGGTTTAATAGTCTATTTAGGGTATACATTCTTCGTCGACCCTTCAGATTATGTTTAAGTAAAAGGGATAGCCACTTAAATAAGGCTATCTTTTTTTTGTCTTTCAATCCTATCCTTAATTCATTATTATAGGGATATGAGAAATTTTGAAAGGAATTGTATTCCATGTGGAGAAAGATTCGTATTTGGCTCGATAAATTAACACCTGCTCAAGTGATTACAGGGTATTATTTATTAGCTGTAACCATCTCTGTATTATTATTAAGTATTCCGGCTGTTCATAAGCCTGGAGTAAAGGTGGCATTCATTGATACTGTTTTCACAGCAGTTAGTGCAGTAAGTGTAACAGGATTGACCGTTGTGAATATTTCCGAAACATATAGTGTTTTTGGTTATTTTGTAATCATGGTGATTTTACAATTTGGCGGGGTTGGCATTATGGCGATCGGTACGTTCTTCTGGATGCTGCTTGGCCGGAAAATTGGACTCCGCAGTAGAAAATTGATAATGGTTGACCATAATCAATTTGCTTTAGCGGGGCTCGTGCATTTAATTAAGGAAATTATTAAAATTATTTTTCTTATTGAATGTATTGGCGCTCTTATCCTAGGGTTTCACTTTTTAAGTTATTATTCTACTTGGGAAGAAGCTTTTCTTCAAGGCTTGTTTGCAGCAGTTAGTGCTACAACAAATGGCGGCATGGATATTACCGGAAAATCCCTCCTTCCGTTTGCTGGGGATTACTTTGTTCAATTGATGAATATTATTTTGATTACTTTAGGTGCAATTGGTTTCCCTGTCCTAATTGAGGCAAAAGAGTATTTGTTTAGGAAGAGAAGTGAACATGAAATTCCTTTTCGCTTTACGCTATTTACAAAGCTTACAACATTAACATTTGCTGCTCTACTTGTATTTGGGACCGTTATTTTGCTTCTTTTAGAATTTCAGCATTATTTTAAAGGAATTGAATGGCATAAAAGCTTCTTCTATGCATTCTTTCAAGCAGCTACGACGAGAAGTGGTGGACTTTCTACAATGGATGTCAGTCAATTTACTTTGCCAACACAATTAGTCTTAAGCATTTTAATGTTTATTGGTGCTTCTCCAAGTTCTGTAGGTGGAGGAATAAGGACTACAACCTTTGCATTAAATATTTTATTTCTATTCCACTTTGCTAAAGGGAACCGGGAAGTAAAAATATTTAATAGAGAGCTCGATCAAAATGATATTATAAAATCATTTGTTATTACTACTTTGGCTACGATTATGTGTTTTGTATCCGTCTTATTGATAAGTATTTCAGATCAACAGCTTCAACTAATTGAAATTATTTTTGAAGTTTGTTCTGCTTTTGGAACAACAGGACTTTCAATGGGGATTACGTCTAGTATGAGTGATTTCGGTAAATGTGTGCTGATGGTTTTAATGTTTATCGGAAGAATCGGGTTAACATCCTTCTTATTCATTATTGGTGGGAAGGAAAAGAAAGCGAATTATCATTATCCAAAAGAACGAGTAATTATTGGTTAAGCAAAAATAAGAGGAATCATTTAATTAAATAAAGCTCCTTTTTAATGAATAAGGTTAAATAAAAAAACGCTCATTTTGAGCGTTTTTTCATCTGTTTAATCTGTTCCTCGTCCAACGTCTTTCGTTGGATGCATGAAGGGAACGGCTTTAGGCGGCTTTTTGCTTTCCAGTAACTCCTTATTTTCTGGTGTGTTCCATCCAATATCATTCGTTGGGTGAACCCATTCATCTCCAGCCATGATCGAAGGATCGGTTTCATCACTCCAATTTTCTAATGGAGATTGTTTCGATGCGTAGAAGCTGTCACCAATTATGACTCCATGTGAATTCTTAAATGGCGGTTCCATCTTAATTCCTGTGTGTTTAAAACTCGGTGCCTCAATCTGATGTGGAAGGGTTTCATCAATATCTAATTTTTGATTTACTTGTTTTTTCTCGTCCATTTAGGTATCATTCCTTTTTGAAAAAATCGAAAATTTTATTAACTGCTCATTTCGTTTATATGAGACCTATAATTTTCTTCTTATTGTTTGGATTAAAAGTGATTTTATTAATACAATATAAGGAATTTTGTTGGTGAATGAAAAAAAGCTGCAAGCAGAAAATAAGAATGTACTAATATAAATAGGAGGCGTTCATATGGCAAAAAGAAAAGCACAATTTGATGCCGTTGAAAAATATAGCAAAACACCGAAGAAAAACTTAGCAGAAACTGAATTTTCAGCAGAGTTCAGTCAGGGAGAGAACCCAATGAAAGGTGCTAATCGAAATTCGAAGCAGGGAAGAAAAGGCAGAGCTTAAATAAGAAAAAGCCGATTTCAATGAAGTCGGCTTTTTGAAATTCATTATTTATTTTTTAAATGCAGTTGCAAAAATTGTAGACCTTTCTATACTAGAATCAAAATAGGATAAAATAGTCGTCTCTCTTTTTTCGATGATTCCTTCTGCAAAATATTTATCCAGATTAAATGAGAGTTTCTCAACAAGTGTATGCTTGTATAAGTCCTTTTCGGAAAGCTTTAGCTGGATGAAATCAGTTCCTAACTGATTAGGGTTTTGGATAATTTCTTGATAAATGGCCGATCTTTCAGGTTTTTCATAACTTGAGGCAGCCCCCCACCATGGTTTACGAGGCTTATATTTCTGTCTAGTTAAATAATCATATTTCATTAGTCCTTCGATCACGTCAAGATTAACGATGTCTTTTGTTTCTAAAAATTCATAGAGCCGCTTGTATAAATCCTCTAATTGGTGACCAATTCTTGACCAGCCTTTTTGCTCCCAATAACTTCCGAATTCTTGGAAAAAGTCAAAAGGGGAAGGGAAAGATTCGGTTACAAGGTATTCGATTGTGAAGTCCATCCGGTGGTCATTCCAATATTTTTCAAGTACATCCTCTACCTGTTTAATACGAATAATATCATCAAAGGATAGGACATTGTTTCCGAGCATTTCATATGGAGAATGATCCATATAAATATATTTATGTGCATCCGCATTTAATCGAAGCCCTGTACCTCTTAATAACTTCAGAAATCCAAGCTGTAATTCCTCCGGACGCATAGCAAATACATCATTAAATGTCTTTCTAAATGAGTAATAATCTTCTTCTGGAAGACCTGCAATTAAATCAAGATGCTGATCTATTTTTCCACCATTTTTCACCATCGTTACAGTGCGTGATAACTTCTCAAAGTTTTGTTTTCTTTTAACAAGTTCGTTTGTATAATCATTGGTTGATTGAACGCCGATCTCGAAGCGGAATAACCCAGGGGGTGCTTCCTCATTTAGAAATTCAATAACTTCTGGTCTCATAATGTCTGCCGTAATTTCAAATTGGAAAACCGTTCCTGGTAAATGTTCATCAATCAAAAAGCGGAACATCTCCATTGCATAGCTTCGGCTTATATTAAATGTACGGTCAACAAATTTTATCGTCTTTGCTCCATTTTTCATTAAATAGCGAATATCATCTTTCACTTTTTCTCGATCAAAATAGCGGACACCAACTTCAATTGAAGAAAGACAGAATTGACAGCTAAATGGACAGCCCCTGCTTGTCTCAATATAGACGACTCTTTTTCCAAGATGAGGGATATCTTCCTCAAATCGAAAGGGGGAGGGGAGTGTACGAAGATCGAGTTTGTTTCGCTGAGGATTAATTTTCACTTTTCCTTCACTGCGGAAAGCTATGCCATGTACATTTTCCATATGCATTTCACCGGCAAGCTCTGTGAGCAATTGCTTAAAAGTTTCTTCGCCTTCACCAATGGCAATATAGTCAAATTCATTTACATTTTCCATCCATTCGTGTATATCATAGGAAACTTCAGGTCCGCCTACAATAATATGAATGGTTGGATCGATTTTTTTAATCATTTTTACTACCTTAATGGTTTCTTCAATATTCCATATGTAGCAGCTAAAGCCGATGACATTCGGCTTTTTCCGGATTAGATCAGTAACTATATTCATGATCGGATCTTTAATTGTATATTCTACAATTTCAATATCAAATTCAGGCTGTGCAAATGCTTTTAAATAACGAATAGCAATATTCGTATGAATGTATTTCGCATTCAAAGTTGAACAAATTATCTTCATAGCAGAAAACTCCTTTAGAGTAATGAACATCAGCTAACTATTATAACATATTGTCGTCAAATACAAGAAAAGAGATTCAAATCAGTACAATAAGAAAAGCCGTAATCCTTTGAACTGGATAATACGGCAATGTATCGAATGCGAGGATGAATGAAAAATCAGGATGTTGAATTTATCTTGAAAAACCAGCGATGGAAAATTCTCGAAACAAAATAGGTCAGCCATATAGTGGAAAAGCTCCAGTACCAACTCCATTTTTTGTACTTAATTAGTTTTGTATATTTAACAGCATAAATTTCAAAAACAATAATAATGGAAGTATGGATCGCATAATAAAGTGTTTTTATATAATAATTTCTCTTTTCAGGGTAATGCAAATTAAATAAGGAACATAAAGCAGGGTAAACAAAGTATTCGAATGTAAAGCTAGTCTTGCTTGCTTTCTTAAAAAACAGCCTGGATGGATAAGAAATGAGTCCTCTTTCAACTACTAATAAACCAAAGAGCCAAGTGATTATGTGTTTAACTAAAAATGATACGCTGGCCTCTCGAATTCGGTTTTTAGGTACAAAAATAAATAATAATAATGTTGTAACAACCCAAGCAGATAATTCAATTTTTTTTTCAAATTTTTGTTTCATTTTTTTCACCTTTTCATTTCCAAGTTTTCCTTCTGCTAAGGCTATTTATCGACTTTACACCTCACTAATTTCATTCATGGGAATGAACAGAAGCTTATGGATGAATCCATTATATTTCTCAATATAAAAGTCCAATTCATCACCTTCTGTATAGTGATTATTCTTAGATTATCCGTTGAAGTAAATCTTATTCTCCGGAGTGAAGGTTGTTAATATAGAAAAAATGCTGTCAATCTCTTTCATACTAAGGGCTGTTTAATCAAATTAAAATGATCTCGAAAATGAACGATGATATTGGTACAAGCATTCCATTATAGTCATCATAAAATAGCAGGAGGTGATAAAATTGGCATTTATTGAAGAGATTTCATCTTTTGCTGTTAAATATATGAAGCAGGAAGGAATACTTGCTTCTTTAACCCTTGCTCAAGCGATATTGGAAAGTGACTTTGGTCAATCAGAATTGGCTGTGAAAGCAAATAATCTATTTGGAATGAAGGCACATTCAACTTGGAAAGGTCCAGTCTATCAAAAGAAGACAAAGGAATTTTCAAGAGGCAAATGGGTTGAAGGGCTCGCTGTATTTTGCAAATTTGCGAGCGTGGAAGAATGCATTGAATACCGAAGTACCGTATTCTTGAAAAAAGCACAATACAAGCCTTTATGGGGTGTAACAGATTATAAAGAAGCATGCCGCATCATTTGGCAATGTGGCTATGCAACAGATCCCAATTACCCGCAAAAGCTCATAGATGTAATTGAGAAGTACAAACTGTATGAATTTGATAATGAGTTGAAGGCTATGCCTGAAAGGGGAGAAAGTGCGAGTACTGATACAAAAAAGGAAGCTGCCTTAGAGGAATTACAAAAGGAAGCAATCCGTTTAGGAATCACAGATGGAAAAAACTCACTAAGGAAATTAAATCAATTTTATACTTGGGCTGCGACAGTTCCTTTAGTCCAACGAGTGGTGGAGCTGGAAAAGAAATTAAAGGGATAAAGCCCCTTTTATAAAAGTATTAAATCAGACATAAATAAAAAAGGGACCTACTTTGGTCCGACAGAAGCTTGGGCAAAAAACTCTCTAATTTCTTTTAAGGGAATGCCCATCTTAAATGCAAGTAGAATAAGTTCTTTCCATTCATTATCTACTTTTTCATTTTTGATTTCACTCATTTGCATCCTCCTGGTTATGGGTATATTTTGGTATTGTTTATAAATAATGGGAGTACTGTGGATATATTGTAAATTTCCTATCTTTACAATTTCTATACAATTAAGATTAATGAGTCAACGGAAGGAAATTTATTACCGTTTAATCATTTGCAAATAGTTAAATCAGAAAAGTTGGTGAAAAGTATTTATAGTGATTTTGGGGATTATTGACAAATTAGAAGTCGTGATCAAGATTTTAGGTATGTTACGACAAAAGTATCCTACATTCAATTTGAAGTCAGATTTACGAGTGTAAGATTCAAACGAAAAAATGTTGAGAGAACAGAGAATTCAATATGGGAAATTTAACAGTCCGTTATGCCCAAAATAAAGACCGCTAACACCTTATATATCAAGGGTTAGCGGTTTTATTTTTACATCCCAGAAAGGAATTGAAAATACGACCAAGCATAGGTGGTGAGGAAATTGTGGGAAACTAATACAAAGTCATAGTCTTGAAGTTAACGAATCATAAAATGAGATGACCTTAGAGATTATTATGATATACGTTTTGTAATGTGTTTTTAAAAATAAAAAACCCCTACGAAAACTAATTAAGGGGTCTCTCGAAAATCAATTCAAAATAAGCGGCTGAACCATATCCTTTAGTTGAAGGAGCAAAGATTTGAACAAATCTCCATCCGTTTGATGCATGTTTGTTAATAATTTCCTGGTAGTTTTCTTTAGGTTTACTGCTCCAAGTACTTAATTCGATTTTAACGTATTTGTATTCGTACATGAATATCACCTTTTTTCAGTAATGTTGTCTTGGTTAATATACGAATTAAGTGGTAGATGGTTTCATATTGAATGATAAGAATTAAAAACAGCCGACAGTCCCTTAAGTAGTAAGAGTTGACGGCTGCTTTTAATATACGTCCCAGATAGGAATCGAACCTACGACCTACAGCTTAGGAGGCTGTCGCTCTATCCTACTGAGCTACTGGGACAGTAGAATATATTATAAACGGATATTTATAGTGTCGTCAATGGATTTGTATCGATTAGAGACGAAAGAGGCGGTCGTAATCTAGCATTAATTCATTAATTTCCTTCTATAGAAATGTAGAAGGGATCTTACTTTTATTTTTAAGCTTTTTATTTTCGAAGTATTTAATTCAATAATCGGCTGGGTTAATGAAGTGATCAATTTGCTTGATAATAAGAATGTGAGCAATAGAGAAACGCCCGCAAGCAGTAAAAAATTTTCCGGTGTTGTGAAATAATCCTGCACGGCACTTTCTCTAAAGATCCGTACGAAAAAGCCATGGAGCAAATACACATAAAATGTATTTTTCCCGAGACTTGTAAAAAAGTATTGTCTTTTAGGCATAAGGGAGAAAAAGCTTAATACGATCGCTAGGCTAAGGATATAAAAACCTAATCGAGTAAAAAGGGCAGTAATTGTTGCTGCACCCATTTCTGCATAAGGTTTAGACCCAAGGAGCCATTCATAATTAATGTCTGGAAAATAATAAAAGCCTGTAAAAGCAAGGATGAAAATAGTTATGGCAACACCTTTTATATGAGGCTTTAATAAAGATCGAAACTGTTCTTTCTTCATATAATAGCCAATTAAGAACAAAGGAAAGAATACAAAAGTTCGAGATATGCTTAAGTAACTTGAAAATCCTTCTATATATCCAATGGCTAGGCCGATTATTAAGGCCGTTGCAATTGAGTAAGTAGGTTTCATTTTTGCAAAAATCAACAGCAACATATTCCAGAAAAATAAACTAATTAGAAACCATAATGACCAATGCGGTGTAAGTGGATCCATTTGGAAATTTGATTTATCAAATAGAAAATAGTAAAAAATTGAATAGATTAATTGAAAAATAATATATGGCAGGATAAGTTTTTTTGCGATCTTCGGCAAATATCCTTTTTTGTGATAGCCTTTGGCAAAATACCCTGATACGAGTATAAAAGCTGGCATGTGAAAGGTGTAAATCACCTTATACAAAGTGAAAATTGTTTCACTTTCAGTAATATATGAACGTAGGAAGTGACCGAAAACGACCAAGAATATCAAGATGAATTTTGCATTATCGAAGTAAAAATCACGTTGCTTCATAATATCCTCCTCTTTTATAGACCCCCCTATAAAAGATTCCCTCCGATTCTACTTACCCACATTAGTATGAAGAATAAACAAAATAAAAGAAAGAAAGAGAGGAAGATCGACCAAAGTCTGGCTAAACAAGAAATTGCAGCTCTCTGTTATAGTACAAAAATAAACTGTTATATAATTGTGAATTCGTTTTCAATTCTTATTGTTTCAATGATTTTCGATAATTTATTAAATCTGTTTCACTAAAATCGAAGAGATGTTTGACTTTTGTCACAGCTTAACATGAAACAATTACATACAATGAGAATAGGGGAATATTGTCATTGCTTTTGAAAAGGCAATATAAATTAGTTGTTTTCATAATGGGAGGGAGAATATGTCAATTTTGCCAAAGAAGAATGAACTTGGATTCTTCGAAATAAGACTGGAATCAATCGGTGGACTTGGTGCTAATTTAGCCGGGAAGATGTTAGCTGAAGCTGGTGTGCTAGGACTTGGATTAAATGGATCGAACTTTTCTTCATATGGGTCTGAAAAGAAAGGCTCCCCTGTTAAAAGCTTTATCAGGTACTGTGATCCAGATGTAGAAATACGTGCCCATAGTCCAATTGAACAGCCACATGTTGTTGGTGTGTTTCATGAAGCGCTATATAAAACAGTTGATGTTGTCAGCGGCTTAGAGCCAGATGGAATTTTATTAGTGAACTCAACGAGAGAATTTGATGAAATAAAAGAAGATTTAAAGTTAGAATTCGGAACATTAGCAATTGTAGATGCGTTGCAAATTGCCGTCGAAGAAAAAACAAAAGTGAATACAGCGATGCTTGGCGCTTTATTCCGTATTTGCGATTTTCTTGATCCAGAAGCAATGAAAACCATTATTCGTAAAACATTTGAAAAAAAATATCCACACTTAGTTGAACCGAATATTCGTACATTTGAACGTGGATATAATGAAGTTCAATTTAAAACATATGAAACACCAGTGGACGCTGTTGGGAAATTATT
Organism: Cytobacillus eiseniae; assembly: GCF_017874625.1. Classification (GTDB taxonomy): domain Bacteria; phylum Bacillota; class Bacilli; order Bacillales; family Cytobacillaceae; genus Cytobacillus; species Cytobacillus eiseniae. The sequence continues at coordinate 18,158 of NZ_JAGIKZ010000002.1, forward strand.
CTCCAGACCAGTGCCGCTACTTGGCTATGAAACACAAGAAATGGGTGGTGTAATTACCGCTCAAGCGAATAGTGTGTTAAAGGATTTAAGTGGTTCAAGACAAGGTTTCCTGCCAAAATTTGAGATTGAACAATGTATTAACTGTGCAGCCTGTGATACTGTTTGCCCGGATATGTGTTTCGTATGGGAAGAAGGCGAAGATAAAAGAGGCAGAAAGCAAATGTTCCTAAAGGGAATTGACTATCAATACTGTAAAGGCTGCTTAAAATGCGTAGAAGCATGCCCAACAACTGCATTAAGTGATTTGCGGGAGATGATTGGCTATGCTGAAACAAATAGTGTTAAGCACAACTTTCCTTATGTAGCAGGAGGGGTTTCTTAATGGCAATGACAGAAGAAAATTTAAAAGTAGCAAATAAAACAGAGCAGTTAACTACATTTGAAAGTGGAAATGAAATGGCTGCGATGGCAGCTGCACAAATTAATTATCATATAATGGGGTATTTCCCGATTACACCTTCTACAGAGGTTGCACAATATTTAGACCAAATGAAAGCGCGTGGCGAGCATGATGTGAAATTAATACCAGCAGATGGCGAGCATGGTTCAGCAGGTATTTGTTACGGGGCAGCAGCTACAGGTGCAAGGGTTTTCAATGCGACAAGTGCTAATGGTTTTATGTATATGCTTGAACAGATGCCGGTACAAGCAGGAACTCGTTTTCCGATGGTCATGAATTTAGTGACTCGTGCTGTTAGTGGTCCTCTAGATATTAGAGGAGATCACTCAGACTTGTACTACGCGTTGAACACAGGCTGGGTTATTTTAACTGCAAGAACACCACAGGCTGTCTATGATATGAATATTATGGCTTTGAAAATTGCTGAGCATTCGAAAGTTCGATTGCCTGTCATTGTAGCATATGATGGATTCTTTACTTCTCACCAGAAAAGAAAAGTAAATTATTTCAAGGATCGCAAGGTCGTACAAGAATTTGTTGGAGAATGCCCAACAGAATATAACTTTGCCCGTGATCCGAAGCTTCCGGTAACAATTGGTGCACATATGAATGGCGAAGACTTAATGAATAATCATTTCCAACAGTCAGAGGCTATGTATGCAGCAGGTGAAGTATATCAAGAAGTAGCGGCTGAATATGCGAAACTATCTGGACGTAACTATGAAGTACTTGATTTATATGGGATGGAAGATGCGGAAGTTGCTCTATTTTTATTAAATTCTGCTGCTGAAACAGCAAAGGATGTTGTTGATAAACTGCGAGCACAAGGGATTAAAGCTGGAGTAATCAGCCCAAATATTATTCGTCCATTCCCCGCAAAGGAAATTAGAGAAGCATTAAAAAATGTAAAAGCTCTATTAATTGGTGAAAGAGCAGACTCCTATGGTGGTCACGGACCAAACCTAACACACGAAGTGAAATCAGCATTACAAGAGGATAAGAACAATGAAACGATTGTTCTCAGCCGTGTGTTTGGTCTCGGAGGAAAAGATTTTTATGCTGATGATGCAGAGAATTTCTTTCAAGCTGCAATCGTAACAATGGAAAAGGGCTATGCCGATAAGCCATTTGATTATTATGGTCATGTTCCTGGCAATCCAGAGAAGGTTCTAAAGCCAGTCATTACACCTCAACACGGTGATGTATACAATTCAGGACTTATTCATGTTGAAAACGATCCTGAAACGAATAAATTAAAAGTGAAAATACCGCCATTACGTTCTCTTACTTCCAAACCAAAGCGGATTGCTTCAGGTCATGGTGCATGTCCAGGATGTGGGATCTTTACTGGGCTTGAATTGTTCTTTAAAGGGATTGAAGGTGATGTCGTTGTTCTTTATCAAACAGGCTGTGCCTATGTAACGACTACGGCTTATCCATATACTTCCCATAAACAAACGATGATTCATAACTTATTCCAAAATGGTGCTGCCACATTATCAGGTACGGTTGAAGCATTCTTTGAACTGAAAGAACGCGGGGAAATAAATGTATCTGATGATGCAACATTTGTCATGATAACAGGTGACGGTGGAATGGATATCGGAATGGGGTCAGCAATCGGCACCGCACTGCGAAATCATAAGTTAATCATGCTAGAGTACGATAATGAAGGCTATATGAATACGGGCTCTCAAATGTCCTACTCAACACCAAAAGGTCATATGACAAGTACGAGCAATGTTGGCAAATCGCAACAAGGGAAATCATTCCATCATAAGGATACAGCCCAAATAATGGCTTCAACAAATATTCCGTATGTATTTACAGGTGTCGAGGCTTTCCCGCAAGATTTAATTAAGAAGGCAGCAAAGGCACAATGGTACGCACAAAATGTTGGTACAGTATACGGGAAAATTCTAATTACCTGTCCGTTGAACTGGAAGTCAGAGGATCGGTACGGGGAGAAAATTCTTGAGGCTGCTGTGAACACTTGCTTCTTCCCACTCTATGAAGTAGAAAATGGAATAACAACGATTACTTATAACCCAGATGAGAAGAAGAAAAGAGTCTCTTTAGAAGAATGGTTAAAGTACATGGGAAAAACAAAGCATTTATTAAAAGAAGAAAATCATGAATTACTTGTTGAATTAGAAGAAGAAATTGAACATAGATGGCAGCGAATACTTGCGAAACATGAAAATCCTCACTTATAAAATATTTTGGATTATGAAATAGAGTATTGACAGTAGAGGCGCTTGGAGAGAATTCTTCTTCAAGCGTCTTTATATAACATATTATTTGTACCTTCGAGGTAACCTTTCTTCTTTTTCATTCGTCTATTAATAGAATAGATGAATATTAGATAAGGATGGGATTTTTGTGCTATATCCAACAGTAATGTGTCATAACGGGCGTATTCATGCAGTGAAAGATCAAACATCATGTATTTGTGGTGTGAGTTACCAAATTCAACATGCTAAAAATCAAAGAGAGATTTTGAAATCCATTCATTTTAGACATATTCATACGATCGATTGTCGAAAATGTAAATCAAAATTGAGTGAGATGGTGCAAATCCTTTGAGGAAGTATGAATAATAAAAGAAGAAACCATGTATTCCCTCTTTTATTAGTATATTCAAAGTGATTGATTTAGTAGGATTAATCTAATCATTAATTGATAGTTCCAAATCGTCATCCACTTCAATAAATCCAAATTTCTTATATACTGGTTTGCCCATTTTTGATGCAGTGAGCCATATTTTTGTAATGCCCAATTGTTTCACTTCATTTACTAATGTAGATAATAACTTCGTAGCTATCCCTTGCCCCCGATAATGATCCTTCGTATACATATTGGCGATGTACGCCCTTTTTCCAGTCCTATTCGTATAACTTGGTGGAAATTCATAAAATATAATAGCCCCGCAAGCAATGATGTCTTTGTGATCTTCTACTAGCCATTGAATAATTGTTCCGTCACCAAGTTTATTTTTGAAGAACATAGATAGTTCAGCATCGATATTGATACTTGGCTCAATACCCTCATCAATTAATTGCAGTTTTCTTAAATTAACCAGTTGATTGCAATCATCAATGGTTGCCTTTCGAAATTTCAACATTCATTTAATCTCCCTTCTATTTACTCATTATTATACCATTTCCCTGCTATGAAAAAGGTTTCCAAGCATCCATTAGTTCGTTAGTAATAATAAAAATGCAACATTCTCTTCAAAAGTAATTATGATTGAATTATAATGAAATAATAAACTAGTAAAAATGTTTCATATCTTTACATATTTTAGTATATTGAATTGGATATACAAAGGAGTGCAATGTATGAAAGACATTAAGGGGAGCAAACAAAAAAGAGAAAAAAATTCAAAAAGGAGTAAGCAATTAAAGAAAAAAACAAAGAATAATATGTTATTAAAATTAACTCAATTAAACATTTGGAAAAAGTTAAAGTTGGGACAAAAATATGGAGTAGCCCTCTTTATCACAATTGGCCTCTTTACAATTTCCACCATAATTACCTTTATGCTTTTGAGCATTGCCAATTCCAATATGGATTTAGTAGAGGAAACTGGTGAAAAGGCGATTAAGATTACCGAAGCAACAGCTATTTTCCATTATAAGGGAAGTGCGATTGGGAATTTCATCATAGATTCAAATCCCAAACACTTGAAAAGCTTTGATGAACTAACTGAAAAATTTAATGAAGTAAAAAAGGAAATTACTCCAGCACTTAAGACGGAGGAAACAAAACAGTTATTAACTGAAATTAGTGAAAATGATGAAAAAATAAATAAAGTTTTCTATGAAGTCATTGAACCTGAGGTGAAACTTCATCATGTAAGGGAATATCGACTAGGAAAATTGCAGGCTGATGATGCAATTGCAGAAACAGTAGTAAAATTAGACGCATTAAGTAATGCGTTGAAGACTGAACAAGCGGAAGCAGTAAGTTCTGCAAAATCAAGATTAATTCTTACATTGATTGTATTAGGTGTATCGATCATCGTTTCTGCTGCATTAGGAATTGCCAGTATCTTATTTATTGGACGAATTATTTCTAACAAGCTTGGACAAATTGTCCAACTTTCAAATGAAATTGCTGCAGGAAACCTACATGTAGATGCAGTTGAATATGATGGAAATGATGAAATTGCGGAACTTAGTAAAGCAACAAACTCAATGAAAGAACGACTTCAGTCTATGATTCAAGAAATTTCTGCCGTCTCTAGCTATGTGACTGAAAGAAGCAACGAGTTAAATATTGCTGCAAATGAAGTGAGTGCTGCGAGCGAGCAAGGTGCATCCACTATGCAGGAACTTTCAGGTGGTGCAGAGGATCAAGCGAGTGCTGCTACAGAGTTGGCACGAATGATGGATGATTATTTACTTAAAGTGGAAGAAGCAACAAAGAGTGGATTCATGATAAAATCAGCATCAAATGAAGTATTAACAATGACAAAATCTGGTGATACACTTATGAAAGAATCACAAGATCAAATGACTGTCATTAATGATATTATGAAGACATCTGTTGAACGAGTGAACGGATTAGATGAGCAAACACAACAAATTACTAAACTCGTACAAGTCATTCATGAGATTGCCAATCAAACCAATTTACTTGCATTAAATGCTGCAATTGAGGCTGCGCGTGCTGGGGAACATGGAAAAGGGTTTGCTGTTGTTGCAGATGAAGTTCGTAAACTTGCTGAGCAAGTTTCATTATCTGTATCCGATATTACAACAATTGTTAAAGGAATTCAGACTGAATCTAACAATGTGGTATCCTCCTTACAAACAGGTTATTCACAGGTTGAGAAGGGCACTGAAAAGATTCAGCTTACAGGAGAAACATTCCAGAAAATATATCAAGCTGTAAATGTCATGTCAAATAATGTGAATGATATATCGAAGAGTCTTGAGCATGTTTCAGAAAGCTCTACATTAATGAACCAATCAATTGAAAATATTGCTGCAGTATCTGAGGAATCTGCTGCTGGAATCGAGCAGACAAGCGCAACAATTACACAAACAAATCATTCCATGGAAGAAATCTCTGAAAATGCGCAATCATTATCAGATCTTGCTGACCAATTGAATGCGATGATCGCAAAATTCAAACTATAAATTTAACTTCTTTAAGTGTCAAAATTACTAGCTAATACACTTACAATCATAAAATAGATATAAAAGCATGTGAAAGAGTTATTCTTCACATGCTTTTATAATTTTAAGGCTCTATTATAACTGAATGTTGGTTTTACTCTGTTTTAAAAATAAACAGAGAAATTCCGGCTAAATTAGGAAATGCCTGTATTTCCTTAAAACTAAGTAGTTTTTCCACTTATTTGATCAAAATCGATGGATTTTGTCTAATATATTGCTGTTAACCGGAAATTCTCCGCCTATTACTCCCCATACATAATTGTACATTTTCGAACGAAAAGGAATGGGTGGAAAAATAGTAAATAGGTTAGAGCGTTGAAGTTTCACATATTAAAAGGAAGGGATTTTTTCTTATATTGTAGAAATAGTCAATTGTATATCCCAATAGGAGGGAAGACCAATGACTTTGAATGAGGGCAACATTAAAGAACAAAAATTAAATGAGAAAATTGATAATGATTTATATAAAGATTTATTTTTTGAAGCGCTTGAAGGGATTGTCTTTTGGACTGGTTATGGAAAGATTGTAAAAGTGAATGAAGCAGCCTGCCGAATTTTCGAATGTGAAGAAGATGAATTATTAACAAAAAGTATACAAGACTTCGTGTTCTTAAAGGATGCTAAATATGACCGGATCGTGGATCGCCTTTTTCAGGAAGGCTCCATACGAGAAGAGCTTGCTTTCCTTATGCCAAATGGACAAATGAAATATTTAGAATTTACTTCAAAGCTTCATTCAGTAGAAAATTTTCACATGACAATCTTTCGAAATGTTACAGATCGAAAGCAAATCGAACAGGAGCTTCGAGAAAGCGAATTGAAATTTCGTAAAGTATTCGAAGGTGCATTAGAAGGAATGATCATGTGGAATGGGAATGAAGTCGTTGATATCAATCAGGCAGGCGAGAAAATGTTTAATCTACCGAGGGAAAAGATCATTGGCCGTTCATTAATGGAGCTATTAACTAGTTTTAATATTGAAGAAGAAGAGCTTATTAGCCATTTTGAGAACCTAAATATGAATGGATATACGAATGAGATGCTTCAAATTAATACGGAATCAGGCAGGAGAATGTACTTTGAGTTTTCAGCGAAACAGAATGTATTCTCGAAGCTTTCGGTCATCCTTTTTAAGGATGTAACAGATAAAAAAGAAATGGAGGAGCAGCTCAAAAAGTCTGATACGCTCAATGTAGTTGGTGAACTTGCAGCAGGAATCGCTCATGAAATACGGAATCCGATGACTGCCTTGAAAGGTTTTATCCAACTGTTGGAGGATAGTATTAAGGAAGATCATTCAATGTATTTCAACATCATCTCAACTGAATTAAAACGAATTGAATCAATTATTAATGAATTTTTACTGCTTGCGAAACCACAGTCACTTAAATTTTTTGAAAAAGATGTCACGAAAATTATGCAAGAAACGGTTGATTTCTTAAAAGCACAAGCGGTTTTACATAATGTCCAGATTATTAGCGAATATGAAAAAGAGTTGCCGCTTATTTATTGCGAGCCTAATCAATTAAAAAAGGTATTTATAAACTTAATTAAAAATGCAATCGAAGTGATGCCTAATGGGGGAAACATCACCGTAAGCATGGAAATATCACAAGATCATTTCATCCATATTTCCATAAAGGATGAGGGGATCGGCATCCCGAAGAATATGCTTGAAAAGCTTGGGCAGCCTTTCTATACAACGAAAGAAAAAGGAACGGGTTTAGGATTAATGGTCACTTATAAAATAATAGAAGAACATAAAGGTTTTATTCAAGTAGAAAGTGAAAGTGGAGTAGGAACAGAATTTCACATTTATTTGCCGTTTGGAAGCAGATGAAAAACCTTGTTTTCTGTCGGATAATCCTAAATTTTCATCTAAAATTGTGTCGAATAAAATAATTTTCTAAGAAGTTTGTCTAATATTGCGAATCTATTTACTTTTATGAAAAAAATTGTAATAATCCTTCAAGTAACACTTATTTTAGAGAATAAGCAATGGATTGGATGGGAGAAAACATGGAAAAGAATGAAGAGGAAATATTAATGGAAATACAAAAAAAGAGAGAAGTAATGATAAATATTGCAAAAAAACACGGCTATAGAAGTGATTGTACAATACGATGCAGTGAAGAACTCGATCAATTAATTTATGAATATCAGCGGGAAAAACATAAAGATAAAAAACAAAGACAAAGAAAGAGACAAAAGGCAAAGTTTTCGATTAAATATCTATTTACATCAAACCATGAAAATATAAATCCAAAGTATCAATTATATTCATAAAAAGATCCCTAAGCTGATAGTAAGGGCTTAGGGATTATTTATTGACTTAAATCTCAAGAAATGTTCTTTTTAAAAGATTATAGCTTTCCATTTAGGATGTAATAAGTAAGAAATTTTACGAAAATAGCCATTTATAAGAGGATAAATAGATTTATTTTAGAAAATATCAATTAGGAAAATCATAAATAATAGGCCAATAATAAATGAATACGTAGAAGACTTTTCGTGTCCATCGCCATGACTTTCAGGAATCAGTTCCTTATAGATAATAAATAACATGGCACCTGCAGCGAAAGACAGTCCGTATGGTACAAGGAAGTCTACAAATGATGTTAAATAATAGCCTAACAACCCAGTAACAATTTCAATTGCACCAGTTAATGTTGCGATAATAAATGCCTTCCATCTAGAAATCTTTTGATTAACTAGGAATAATGCAACGAGAAATCCTTCTGGAGCATTTTGCAAGCCAATTGCAAATGCAATAAGATTCCCTGTTTCACCTGCACTTGAAGCATAGCTAACTCCGACAGAAAGCCCTTCAGGGATATTATGAAGAGTGATAGCAGAAATAATTAGCATCGCTTTCTCGTCAAACTCAATCCCGCTTTTAGAGTGCTGCAAATCAATATGTGGAATGTTTTTTTCTAAAAGTGTAAGCACGAGGACTCCGAGAAAGATTCCGATAGAAAGTTGGAGAAATCCTCCGCTGCTCAATGCCTCTGGAATAAGTCCCATTGTCGAGGCAGCCATCATGATTCCAGCAGTAAATGCTAATAAAATATCACGCCACCTATGGGTAACGGATTCAGACATAAAAAGAATAACCAAAGCGCCAAGACCAGTCGAAAGGGCTGAGAGAACGCTACCGATGATTACTTCACTCATATTTTTCCCTCATTTCTATTTGTAACATTATTATAAGAGTGAAATCCCTATGAGACAAATAATAAATTTTATTTTGAAAGAAAAAGATTGATGTAGTGTGATATTTATCATAGTTGAATCAGAATTTTCCTAATAGAATAAAACAATATATGGTAACTTTTTTACTATATATACCATCCTAGTTTTTACTTCAAGCATGCTCCTTTGCGTCCGCACAATCATGGTCTAATTAGAATCATCATGGACTCATACAAAATCTTCACCTTTTCTATTCTGCATACTCAAACATAATCGCTGACAAACAATCACCTTAGCGTACGAGGGAATTTCTTAATTAACCTATATTTATGCTGAAATAGCTAAAAAATTGAAATGTACTTTTAAGATTTTTTTCAATCTTGCTAATCATCTGTATAAATGTTAGTACTATGCTTGTGTTGCGAAACATATATCGTAATACATAGTATTTTTTACATACAATTAAGTAAGCGTTTCCAAAGGCGGTGTTCATATGGATAAACCCTTTTTAACTTGAGATTTTGAATGAATGATGATTACATGCGTTCTATTGCATGATTCAAAAGGAGGGAATTCATTTATGCATATTGTCGTTTGTGTGAAGCAAGTACCAGATACTAAAATTATCAAAATTAATCCAAAGACAAATACATTGGACCGCAGGAGTGCACCAGCCATTTTAAATCCATATGATGCACATGCAGTACAAGAGGCAGTGAAAATTATTAAGATGGTTGGTGGAGGGACAATATCAGTTCTTTCAATGGGGCCTCCCCAAGCTACTGAAGTCATTAAAAAAAGCATTGAAATCGGTGCAGATAAAGGCTACTTAATTTCTGACCGCGCATTTGCAGGTGCTGATACTTTAGCAACTAGCTATGCCTTATCCAAAGCACTTGAAAGGATATCAAAGGAAGAGCCAATCGATCTAGTCATTTGTGGACTTCATGCAATTGATGGAGATACTGGTCAGGTTGGACCAGGAATCGCTAGAAGATTGGATATACCGCCTGTAACAAATGTAATTGAAGTATCAGAGTTAAATGAAAAAGAAAAAACAATTCTTTTAAAGCGAAAAATTGCCAATGGCTATCAATTAATTCAAGCAGACTATCCATGCTTATTAACGGTAGGCAAAGAAATCAATGAGATTGAGTATTCTCCATTACCAAATATGATTAAAGCAGCAAGGTATGAACCAGTGATCTGGACGGTAAATGATCTTGAGAACGTCAATCGGCCACAGCTAGGACTTAAAGGTTCACCGACTATTGTTGGAAAGATGTTCACTCCTCCAAAGCCAGAAGGTGGAATGAAGCTAGAAGGGAATTCAGATGAACAAGTCAAGCAGCTCATTGAACTTTTAACTGATAAACAGGATTTGTTTTTTACACACGTTAATTGAATAGTCCGTACGAAGGAGGGGTCTGTATGATGGAAGAATACCGTGGGGTGTGGGTATTCATAGAACAAAATGATGGTGATATTGAGGGAGTTTCCCTTGAGCTTCTTGGAGCGGGCAGAAAGCTTGCAGATAAGCTAGAAGTGCCGTTAGCCGGGGTTTTATTAGGGAATGCAATTCAATCACTTTCTTCAGAAATTATTGCATATGGTGCGGATGTAGTCTATCTCATTGATCATCCAGTGCTGAAAGATTATCGTACTGAATCTTACATGAAAGGAATTATGCTTCTTGCTGAAAAGTATAAACCAGAAATATTCCTTTATGGTGCAACTCCAAATGGAAAGGACCTTGCAAGTGCAGTTGCGACAGATTTGAACACCGGCTTAACTGCGGATACTACCATGCTTGATGTTGATCTAGAAAAAAGATTATTAGAAGCTAGTCGCCCAGCGTTTGGTGGAAACATTATGGCAACGATATTATGTAAAAAACATCGACCACAAATGGCAACTGTTAGACCTAAGGTTATGAAAGCATTAGAACGAGATACAAGTAGAACAGGAAACATAATTGAGGAACAAATAACATTAAATGAAGATGCTATGCGAACAAAAGTACTTAAGATTGTGAAAGACGTAACAAAAACAGCTAGTTTGGCTGATGCCCATGTAGTTGTTGCTGGTGGAAAAGGAATGGGAGATTTGCAAAGTTTCCAGCTGATCCATGAACTTGCAGAAACAATTGGTGCGAGTGTAGGGGGCACAAGGGATGTAGTTGAGGCTGGCTGGCTGCCTCATGAACTCCAAGTTGGGCAAACCGGTGAAACGATTACACCAAAAGTATATTTTGCTATTGGTATTTCTGGAGCTATACAGCATGTAGTTGGAATGAAAAATTCTGAATTTATTATTGCCATAAATAAAGACCCTAATGCCCCGATATTTGATGTTGCCACTTATGGGATTGTCGGTGATGCAATGGAAATCGTCCCTAAGTTAATTGAACAGTTCAAGGAGCTCCGTAAAGAAAAGGGCGGTGAAGTAAGTTATGTCTGAGAAATTTGACGTAATCGTTGTTGGCGCAGGACCAGCAGGAACATCCTGTGCATATACATGTGCGAAAAATGGGTTAAGAGTATTACAGATTGAGAGAGGCGAATATCCAGGCAGTAAAAATGTAATGGGTGGCGTATTATACAGGAAGCAAATGGAGGAAATTATCCCTGAGTTCTGGAAAGAGGCACCGCTTGAAAGACCTATAGTTGAACAGCGATTTTGGATGATGGATAAGGAATCAGTCGTTACATTTGGCTATAAAGGCCTTGAATGGGGTGTTGAGCCATTTAATAACTTTACTGTACTTCGTGCTCCATTTGACCAATGGTTTGCTAAGAAGGGCGTAGAGCAAGGTGTTTTACTCATTACGGAAACAGTTGTACTTGAATGTATTGTGGAAGACGGGAAAGTAATTGGTGTGCGAACGGACCGTCCAAATGGTGAAGTATATGCAGATGTAGTTGTCCTAGCAGACGGTGTTAATTCCCTTTTAGGAAAGCAACTTGGATATCATAATGAATTCAGACCAGATGAAGTGGCATTGACTGTTATGGAAGTAATTAATTTGCCAAAGGGAAAAATTAATGACCGTTTTAATTTGGAGGATAATCAAGGATGTACGATCGAGCTTTTTGGAGATTCTACGAAGGGAAATCTCGGTACAGCCTTTATTTATACGAATAAAGAAAGCATAAATATTGGAGTAGGTACAACACTGTCAAGCATGATTAAAGCAAAGCTAAAGCCATATGATTTATTAGATTATTTAAAGACACATTCGATGGTAAGACCATTGATCGAAGGTGGAGAATCGGCTGAATACTTAGCCCATTTAATTCCAGAAGGGGGCTATCATTCTGTACCTAAAGTAGCAGGGGATGGGGTGCTTTTAGTAGGAGATGCGGCACAGCTTGTAAATGCTATTCATAGAGAAGGATCGAATATGGCGATGTCATCTGGAAAAATGGCTGCTGAAACAATTATTGAAGCGAAAAACAGAAATGATTTCAGTGCATCTAGCTTAAATCTTTATCGAGAAAAGCTGTATGATAGCTTCATCATTAAAGATCTAGAGAAATACAAAGATGCTGCACATACATTTGAGAATAATCCGCAATATTTTAATGACTATGTACCAATGATGAATCGTGCCGCAAGTAAATTTTTCACTGTGGATGGCACACCGAAAAGGGAGAAACAAAAAGAAATTATGCGTAGCATAACAGGAGAAAGAGGGACGTTCAAGGTAATCCAAGATGTATATCGTGCATGGAAGGCGGTGAAATAATGTCGACAAAAACGATAGAGGAAAAACAGTATTTAATTCGTTTTAAGGCAGATACGAAATCGCATTTGACGGTATTAGATCATGATGTATGTATGACACAATGTCCTGATAAGCTCTGTACTATTTTCTGTCCAGCGGAAGTGTATAAATGGGAAGGATTAAGAATGCAGGTTGGCTATGAAGGTTGCCATGAATGTGGAAGCTGTCGAATTGGCTGTCCGTATCAAAACATTAAGTGGGAATATCCAAAGGGTGGACATGGAATTGTCTTTAGGCTTGCATAAAGGGGAATTATAAGAGGTGGAAAGGCGATGTGAAAAATATGCATCGTCTTTTTTGTTTGTGAAGATATAACACTATATGTATGTTTTTTCACAAATATTGTTAAAAAGAGTAAAGCTTCAAAAAGGTGGGAGCAGTTAACTGCTAATTGCCTTGTAAGCGGCTATTTCTAGGAGTTGGTCGCTTTTTCCGGCCAGCTCCAAATTGGATGCATGCTTATAAGCCTCATGGATACATTCATAAATGGTGGAAATATAGCAAGCGGTGTTCCAATTGAAATTTCCTTTTTCATTTGAAGGATACACCGTTACCTTCCAAATATAATAATCTATGTTACTATCTTTTTGCTGCCCCTCTAGTGCAATGAGCCAATGGGAAGCCGGTAGATCTAAAACATGATTCATTTCATGTAAACGAAGTAAATCATTTGTACAGATAGGTATCAATGCTTTTTGATAGAAATCCCGATAATTTGGCATGTTCATTTATTTTCCCCCCTATTCGATTATAAATTTAGGCAGTTTGGCCGTAAGAGATAAGTAGGTACAAATCCATTTGCTGATGGAAAAGACATGGTGTTTAAAGAAAATACATCTACTTGTCATTTCCCTTCATTTTCTTATTCTATTTTTATTATATGTCATTCGCTCCATTTATTTCGGATGAAATGTTAAAATTTTTCGAAAATTTAAAACCATAAGGTAAAAAGAAATGAGGTGAACCGATTTGATTCACCTCCGTAGTTATGAATGCCATTTTTTTAATGTTTGATCAGATGGAAGGAGTAATGTGAGAAGCCCCAGAAGAGGCAAGAAGCCAGTTAAAACCATTGTACTCACAATCCCAATTAAATCAGCCAAATATCCGATTACAATGGCTCCAATGGCCCCCATGCCAAAAGCGAGCCCAACTGTTAGACCTGCCATTGTTCCGATCTTTCCAGGGACTAATTCCTGTGCGTACACAACAGTAACTGAAAAACTCGACATAAGAATGAATCCCGTCAAGAACAGTAGACAAAAAGCTGCAACGGGCGGGACAAATGGAATGGCAATTGTTAATGGAGCTGAGATAATCATTGAAAGGAAGATGATCATTTTTTTACCAAATCTATCGGCTAATGGACCGCCAAAAAATGTACCTAAAGCACCTGCTACTAAAAAAGTAAAGAGAAAAATCTGAGATTGCTTGATTGAAAAGGAATATGTTTCAATCGTAAAAAAGGCATAATAGTTTGTCATTCCTGCGATATACCAGGAACGAGCAAAAATGAGAAAAAGAATGAGAAATAGTGCAAACCAAATCTTTCGAGAAATTCGGTTGTGATTTCCGGCTGTCTTTTCCTCTTTTTTGTATTGAGAAGTTTGTTGAAGCTTCATCGTATTTGAATACCAAAAGGCGATGTATAAAAGAAGGGCAACAGCAGCACCAGCTACGATCGTGAACCATGCTGCACCAATTTGGCCTAGTGGAACGAGAATTAATGCTGTTATTAGCGGAGCCATGGCTTGCCCGCTATTTCCGCCAACTTGATAGATTGATTGAGCTAGCCCCCGTCTTGAACCTGCGGCTAAATAAGCAACTCTTGAACCTTCTGGATGAAAGATGGCAGAACCCAAACCGATAAAAAGGACGGATAAGACAATTAGTTCAAAATTGGGTGCAAGTGATAAGCCTAATACGCCAACCATCGTACAGCTTAAGGCAATTGGTAAGGCAAATGGCATTGGTCTTTTATCGGTTACCATCCCGATCACTGGCTGAAGGATGGAAGAAACGATATTTAAAGCGAATGCAATCATTCCAAGCTGTGTGAAGGTTAGCCCCATTGATTTTTCTAGAATGGGAAACATTGCAGGAATAATTGCTTGGATTGAATCATTTAATAAATGACAAATTCCAATAATAATTAAAATTTTATAGGAAGTTTCGCGTTTTTGTGAAACCTGTTGTAAGGCTATTGCTGTATTACTCATTGTATAGGTCTCCTTTATCGCAGCTTATTAAGTTCCAACGAAAAATAAGCCACAAGAGCTCGTGTGGCTTATAAAATGCCGTTATTTATGATTCTATCATAAATGTTGTGAAATAAATAATTAGTGGAGGTGAGAATCCCCTACTAATTATTTATTCACTTTGTTAATGGCAAGAATATATCGACTTCCGTCCCTTTTTGGACTTTGCTAGTTAAATTTATTTCTCCGCCAAATGACTGAATAATTCTCTTACAAACAACAAGTCCCAATCCAGTGCCTGATTGTTTAGATGTGTAAAAAGGCTGAAAAATTTTATCGATGACATCATCAGGAATTCCTGTTCCTGTATCCGTAATTTTTACATGGCATTTATTTGACAGCTCAATAAGATTGATTGACAACTGGCCTCCAGCCTGCATTGATTCAAAAGCATTCTTTGTTAAATTAAGCAATACTTGCTTTAATTGGTCTTTCGTACAATCAACTAGCAATGGCTTTTCTGGAATTGACGATTGATAATGAATATTAGTTAAGTTTGCTTCTGAGTATATTAAAGGTTCAATTTCCATAATTACTATTCGTAAATCTACAATGTCCGTTTTTTGTGCTGTTGGTTTACCTAAAATAAGAAACTCACTTACAATTTCATTAATACGATTAATTTCATCGTTGATAACGGAAAAATAATATTGATCCTGCGAATTTGTATATTTTTCACTCAATAATTGGATAAGACCTTTAATTCCTGTTAACGGATTTCGAATTTCATGTGCAGTACTAGCAGCTAATGTACCAACAAGCTCTAACTTTTGGAGTTCATTTTCTTTATGTTCCATTGCAGTTCTTCTCTTCAGCATAAAGTATTTAAAGACTAAGAAAAGGATGTGAAAGATAAAAATGATTTGAAAGATTGTAAGTATCGAATGCTGAATGATTTCATTCATATCTCTTTTAGAAATTTCTACTTTAATACTCCAAGGGAGCCGCTCAATTGGCAATGAAATGGATTGATTAGGAGAGCGTTCTGTTGACGCCCCTTTATTAATATCTAAAATAATTGTTCCACTCGAATTTATAATTGAAATATCCGTATCAGGGGTTAGCATTCTCATAATATTTTGAATGTAATCCACTCTTAAATGTGCAATAAGAATGGCAATTAATTGTCCGCTATTGTCAATAACGGGTTCCCCAATCCCAATAACCTCTTGCCCATTTATTAATGTTTCTTGTTGATTGGAAATAATTAAGTCTCTCGTTTGACTAATTTCCATTATGTAATCATTATTTGATAAATTTGTATTTTTAAGAAACTCATTTGAACCTGTAAGGACTGTTCCTTCAGGATCTAGTAAATAAAGACCACCGTATCGTGAGTCTCTCCAATGTGTTCTCTGCAATAAAGGCTGCATTTTTTCTGGGGTATTCATGACTGTCTCTGCTGTTAATTCAAGTATGTCTAAAGATGTGACTGTTTCAGAAATTAATTGATCCCAGCTTTTTTGATGGATAGAAGCAATCCAAATGGCATGTGCTTTGCGTTCTTCATTATCTTTCTTAATTGCAGTATTTAATTGATATGAAATACATATAACGATCGGGATGATAACTAATACAATATAAAGGTAATAGTTATTTTTATGTTTTTTCATAAAATAGACTCCATTTTTTTATTGAGAAAGTATGAATGTTTCTTATGAGTTTGTGCTTTCTAATTAGTATACATGAAATAGCCAAACATTGACATGTGGGAATTATTTTTCTATAATTTACTTAGAATTCAAGATAATTTTGAAGACATTATAAAAAAGGATTGGATAGAAATGAATTCAGAACAGGTTAACCAATCACTGAAATTATTTATAGTATTGTCACGAGCATATCGTGCGGTAAATGAGAATGTGAATAAGCTCATTCAGACATATGGGCTTAATCCGACTGAATTTGCTGTAATGGAACTGCTATATCATAAAGGGGATCAGCCGCTTCAGCAAATTGGCGGAAAGATTCTACTAGCAAGTGGGAGTATTACGTATGTAGTAGATAAGCTGGAGCAAAAAGGATTGCTATCTAGAGTCGCTTGTCCTAAAGATAGAAGAGTCACATATGCACAAATTACAGAACAGGGAAAAGCTTTTATAGAAGATGTTTTTCCTGATCACGCCAAACAAATTGATGCTTATATGTCTGAACTATCTCCTGAAGAAAAAGATATGGCGATTGGTTTATTGAAAAAGCTTGGTATGTCACAAACAAATCAATAAGAGAAAAACAAAACACGATTCCAATAGAATCGTGTTTTGTTTATAGAAAAGAGAATAAAACCTGGTAAACAGAAGGTTCGTCATTGGCTAATCTGTCCAAGGAGGGAAGAATGAATCTATTGATCTGCTAGACGTTTGAAGCTGAACAAGTCATTTGAAGTTTTTACTCTCAAGTTTGCAGGAATTAATAAATAGCTGTCGAAAATATCTTATGGGATTAAAAAAAAGGAATCAGGGAGGCAATGCTATGAGCTTTAGTAGCTATACATATACGCGGCCGAATATGGACGAAATTAGCAATCGTTTTGAAGTAGCAATTAAGAGATTTACAGAGGCAGCTACTGCAGATTTACAAAATCAAGCAATGAATGAAATTAATGAGATCCGCAATGATATTGGAACGATGTTTAATCTATGTTATATTCGTCATTCAGTGGATACAAATGATGAATTTTATAAAGAAGAGCAAGACTTTATGGATGAGATCGATCCTGTCATTGAAGGATTTGTAACAAAATACTATAAGGCGCTTGTCTCATCTCCTTTTCGTAATGAGCTTGAGGAGAAATGGGGAAGTCAGTTATTTGCTTTAGCTGAAGCGCAGTTAAAGGTCTTTTCTCCAGAAATTGTTCCATATTTGCAAAAGGAAAATAAACTATCGACCGAATATACGAAATTGATTGCGTCTGCAAAGATTGAATTTGAAGGCGAGGAACGAACGCTTGCACAGATGGAACCCTATGCAGAATCAACTGACAGGGATGTGAGAAAATGGGCAAATGAAGCTCGATTTGGATTCTTTGCTGAACATGAAGAAGAATTGGACCGTATTTATGATGAATTAGTAAAGGTGCGTACAGAAATTGCACAGAAATTAGGATATGATAATTTTGTTGATTTGGCCTATTTACGTATGCAGCGTACAGATTATGATGCTTCAATGGTAGCGAAATTCCGTGACCAGGTAAAAGAATTTATTGTTCCAATGGCAACGAAGCTAAAAGAAAGACAAAGAGAGCGCATCGGTGTAGATAAATTAGCTTATTATGATGAGGGCTTCAATTTCAAGACTGGAAATGCAACACCTAAAGGGAGCCCAGAATGGATTGTTGAAAATGGGCAAACAATGTATGATGAGCTTTCAAATGAAACAGGCGATTTCTTCTCCTATATGCAACAAGAAGAATTGATGGATCTAGTCGCTAAAAAAGGCAAAGCCGGCGGAGGCTATTGTACGTATATTGAAAACTATAAATCGCCATACATCTTCTCTAATTTTAATGGTACATCTGGAGATATAGATGTACTAACACATGAAGCTGGCCATGCTTTTCAAGTATATACAAGCCGGCATTTCGAAATTCCTGAATATAACTGGCCAACATATGAGGCTTGTGAAATTCATTCTATGAGTATGGAATTCTTCACATGGCCATGGATGGATAAGTTCTTTAAGGAAGATACGGAGAAATATAAATTCGCCCATTTAAGTAGTGCATTATTATTCCTCCCATACGGAGTAGCTGTGGATGAATTCCAACATTGGGTATATGAAAATCACATGGCAACTCCTAAAGAAAGAAAAACGGCATGGAGAGAGATCGAAAGAAAATATATGCCGCATAAAGATTATGATGGAAATGAATATTTAGAAAATGGCGGATTTTGGCAGCGCCAATCACATATTTATAATTCCCCATTTTATTATATTGATTATACATTGGCTCAAATTTGTGCATTCCAATTTTGGAAGCGTTCAAGAGAAAATCAAGAAGAGGCTTGGAAAGACTATGTACATCTTTGTGGACTTGGTGGAAGCAAAGCATTTACTGGACTTGTCGAAGAAGCGAACTTAATTTCCCCATTTGAAGATGGCTGTGTGGAATCCGTCGTAGAGGTGATAGAAAACTGGTTAAATTCAGTTGAGGATAAAAGTCTATAATGAAAGAAAGGGCTAGGCATTATGTCTAGTCCTTTTATTGTGGTTGAGGTTTGATTCGGTCCTCTTTATTTTTATTGTTATTTGAATGAAGCGGGAGAATTTTACTGAATGATTCTCCTCCTTCCTCTATATGTGCGATGAATTGGAAAAAAGCTCGTCTTTGTTTGTCCCAATGCTCATATAGTGATAGGGAAGGAGGAGATTTCAGTGAAAACAAACTGGGGAGGAGCCTTTCAAATTGCTGCTGTATATGTAGGGACAGTAGTCGGGGCTGGTTTTGCAACGGGACGAGAAATTGTCGAATTTTTTTCTCGGTTTGGATTTATTGGATTTATTTCAATTTTAATGAGTGGTTATATATTTATCTTTCTAGGGTCAAAGGCAATGAGAATTTCTGCTCAGATTCAAGCTACCTCTTATCAAGAATTGAATGAATATCTATTTGGAAAGTTCTTTGGCCGCATGATTAATCTATTAATGCTACTCATGTTACTAGGTGTATGTGCGGTTATGCTAGCAGGAGCTGGAGCTGTTTTTGAAGAACAAATTGGGTTGTCAAAGGAATTTGGTATTTTTCTAACAATTGGTTTATCAATTATTGTGATGATTGTCGGGATAAAAGGTCTATTTGCTGTGAACTTATTTGTTGTTCCAATGATGATTATCTTTAGTTTTCTTTTACTGATTCTGTCAATGAAGCTGCCTCACTTTATGGATCAATTATTGTTTATTCCGTATGCTGAGGATGGGTGGAAGGCTGTTGTTGCTCCATTCTCCTATGCTGCATTGAATTTGACATTGGCACAAGCTGTTTTAGTTCCAGTTGCGGCAGAAATCAAGGATGATCAAACGATCAAAATGGGAGGAATGTTAGGAGGGCTGGCATTAACGATTATTCTTATATCCAGTCATATGACATTAGTTATGCTGCCTAATCTGGAAAGCTATGAAATTCCAATGGGCGTCATTATGCGGACCATCGCATCATCTTTTTTCTGGATATATGTATTTATTATTTATGGAGAAATCTTTACATCAGTAATTGGAAATGTATTTGGTGTGGAGCGTCAGGTGAGAAAGTATATTTCTATTCCTACAATCGTGACGGTAAGTGTTATTTTTGTTATATGTTATTTAATTAGTTTGATTAATTATGGGACATTGCTTTCGTATTTGTATCCTACTTTTGGTTATATCAGTATTATATTTATTGTTTTATTATGGATGAAGCCTTTTGAAGAGAGAAAAGACCCGAAATAGTTCGGGTCTTACATTACACTACTCGATTGTTGAAATTGTTTTTGCCATTTGAATATATGCGTCTTTATTATCGGAATCAGATTTGGTGAAGATTGTTAATTTGATTGGCTGCTTTTCATTTTTAATTAATAAAGCTGTTACAACATCCATATCCTTTGCTGTCTCTAATGCAGTTGTTTCTTGGAAGAAGTCGTCATCTGGAGCATCAATTGTTTTTACTTCTGCATTCACTGACTCAAGCTGCGCTTTAGCAGTTTCAATAACCGTATCCCAATTTGCATCAGCAGGAAGTAGCTCAATTCTCATAAAGCTTTGTTCGTTTTCAGTATAGTAGAGCACATCTTTATGTGGTTCTTCTGCAGTTAGTACGTATTCAGGAAGCACATACAAGGAGAAATTTTGATTATCACTTTGTGTTAGTTTGGCCGTTGCTTCTTTTTGTTCTCCATTAAATTCATACTGCAGATTTTGCTCGTCATTTCGAATCGTTTCATCTTCGGTGACTTCCTCTTTGACAGGATCGACATTTTCTTCAGCTTGGTCTTCTGTATTTTGCTCTTCTTGCTCCACATTTTCAATAGGGGTTGTCCCATTTGTTTCTTCTTTAACTTCCTCATTTGTCCCACATCCGGTTAGAATCATTGCTAATAATCCGGATAAAAGCAACCATTTAGCAAACTTTTTCATATTGTTCTCCTCCATTGTACTTGAAAATTTGGTACATATTCTTCATTGTACATACATTAACATTCCCATCCATTTTCAACAACCTATCCCGAGAAATTGTTCTAATAAAAAGGAAGAATAACAAATAAAAATAAATCAAAAATTAAGTGAGAAACAATAACGAGCGGCATACTCTTTTTCCAAGCATATAGGATACCCCAATATATTCCTGCAATTAATGCTGCAAATGCTAAAATCCAATGTGTCGCGTAAAAATGGACAGATGCATAAAGAATAGAAGATAGAATAATTCCAATTGGAATATTTATATGTTTTAATACCCTTTTTTGTACAAAGCCTCTCCAGAATATTTCCTCACCAGGAATAATCACGAGGATGAGGACGATATAATGCCAAAGCAATGATGGCGATAAACGGCTATAGAGCTTTGATATTTCTTTTGAAAAAGGAAGATTGAGTAGCTCAATTAAACTGTTTCCTAGCCAAAAAACACCAAATAGAGCAAAGCCAGAGACGGCTCCATACATGATAAAACTTGAAAAAGGAACTTGGTCCTCTAATTCTTCATTTAAGATCGCATAGCTAATCAAAAATAATAATGATGCAGTAAAAATATACCAAAATACTGCTTTGTCCTGAAATGTGAAATACATTAATATATGGGCTAAAACGAATCCAATAATTAGTCGTATATCGGTTGTAAGCTTTTTCAACCGTACAAACTCCTTTCTATAGCTCCCTATCCAATCTGCTTCCTATAATACCATATCTATATTAACAAAATTAAATCTTGAATAGGAAGGGAAAAGGTATTTATAAATAAAATAGCTATAATTGCTTATTCTAATACTTGAAGAAAGGGGTGAAATGGATGACAAAAAATAAGCGTGAGAAAGAACGAGCATGGACAGTTAGGAAGCAGGATCAGAATCCTCATGGAAAAGTTAAATCATTAAAGGAGCTTTCACGAGAAAAGGAGCAATAATAAAAAAGCAGCTGAAAGCTGCTTTTTGTTGATTTTACACCAATTGTATTATTCTGATTGTGTATGCGTTTTCAAAAAAATGTTTATATGTTAGTTTCCTTAATCACTTTATAGTTTTTATGATTAACAACTGTTCTTTGTTCGATCTCGAGATTTTGAAAATTGTCCATATAGGATAAATCAACAATGACGGAGTTTTCATTTACCTTTTCGACAATTCCCTGTAAACCATCACGAAATTCAATTACATTGCCAACCTCAGCTTTTTTCAAATGCCTCTCCCCTTTTCTATAAATGATTACTAACAGTTTGCACTAAATTTTACTGTTCGTAAAGAAAAAGCACTCTATTTTGTTAATATCGCTATTATTAAAGTTAAAAATATAAATGTATTTTAAATTTTCAAAATAGAGGAAAATGATATATATTTATTATAGTGAAATATTCATAAATTTATATTCTACTAGGAGGCATTTATGAAAGAACTAGAAAAGCTAAAAGCAGAAATACGCAAGGTAATGATTGGAAAAGAGAAGGAAGTGGAGCTTTTTATAATCTCACTATTGTTTAATGGCCATATTCTGATGGAGAGTGTTCCGGGAACGGGAAAAACGATGCTTGCAAAGACATTTGCCAAAACGATAAATGGCGTATTCTCAAGAATTCAATTTACTCCAGATGTTCTCCCAAGTGATGTAACAGGCATTCAGTTCTTTAACCCAAAGGAACAGGAATTTGAATTTAAACCTGGTCCGATTATCGCTAATATTGTTCTTGCTGATGAAATCAATCGGGCAACACCAAGAACACAATCAAGCTTGCTTGAAGTAATGGAGGAGCAACAAGTTACAGTTGATGGCCATGCGATAACTATTCCTGAACCATTTATGGTTATTGCGACGCAGAATCCAGTCGAATCGCAACAAGGTACCTTTCCATTGCCAATTGCCCAAATGGATCGTTTTTTCATCAAATTATCAATGGACTATCCGACATTGGAAGAGGAAAGGGAAATGATTCAAATTTTTAAAGGGGATAAAGAGAAGGAAGAAGTGGATGCCGTTCTTTCAGCTTCATCGATCGAAAAGCTGAAAAGTGCAGTGAAGGAAGTAAAATGGAACAATGAAGTGGAATCTTATCTATTACATCTCGTTAGAAAAACAAGAGAACATCCATCCATTGAATTAGGCGTCAGTCCCCGTGGTACATTGGCTCTTATGAAGGCATCTCAAGGAAAGGCATTATTGGAAGGAAGGGAATACGTAATCCCGAATGATATTAAAGCAATGGTTCCATATGTTCTCGGTCATCGTATTTTCTTAACGACGGAAGCTTCATTAACGAAAACAGTGGAGAAGGTTCTTCAAGAAGTGATTGAAATCATCCCAGTACCAGTTGAAGCAGGAGCATAGGAATGGAATGGAAAAAGTATTCAATTGAAGATCAGTACTTATCGCTGACAGCAGCCTTAGCCCTTTTTCTATTTTTTGCAAGCATGTACTTCCAGTCTTTAGTTATCTTTTTTGCTGCCGTATTCCTTTTAGTTTTCATTTTGGCTAATTCCTTATATTTAAAATATATTGGTGAACGATTGTATTTTGAAAATAAATGGCAGAGAGAGAAGTTCTTCCCTAATGAGAAAGGTGAGTGGATCTTGCCTTTTGTTAATAAAGGCCTACCAATCATGAAAGGGGAATTGCGCGTTTATTTCGATGATATTGTGACCCCCTTGGATGAATTTGGTGTTAAGAGAACTTCTCAATATGAGTTCTCTATTCCATTATCACTAAATTATAATGAAAGCAATATAGTGAAAATTCCTTATACAACACGTAAACGAGGCTTGGCAAAAATAAGAAGAATTGAATGGCATATTCCACATTTTTTTGGGATTGGAGAAACGGTTTTAGAATATAAAGGTTTAGTCATGCAGGAGGCACTTATTTATCCGATGCCAGCACCTGTGAAAAATGTACGTTCTTTTCTTTCAGAGCGATTAGGTGAGTCGCTTGTATCCCACTCTTTATATGAGGATTATTTATCACCTAGTGGGACAAGGGATTATGTTTATTCGGATAGTTTTAACAGAATCAATTGGAAAGCAAGTGCTGTGATGCAAAAATTACAGACGAAGTTGTATGATCGTGTACAAGAAACTGGCTGGAATTTATCCCTTAATATTGCCGATCGACATGCTATTACGAATCATTTGGAATTGCTGTTAAGCTGTGCTGCTGAACTGGCGTATTATTCAACAAAACACAATATTCCATTCTCTTTTTGTATGAATATTCGAATTGCAGGGTCGATTCCTTTTTATTTTATTCCGGCAGGGACAGGAAAAGAGCAGCTGCAAAAGGTACTTGAAGCATTAGCGATTGTTGATCAGCACTCATCTGTTCTTCCTTATGAAAAAATGCTGGCATTTTATCACCGTCATTTACCTGTACAGCCTTACTTTATTCATGGAGGAAAAAGCACTGTGAAGACGGAAGATGTATTCCAAGCAATTAGTAAGAAGGGTGCAACGTTAATTGAACTGCAATTACATGAAAATGAGGCGGTGCTCGTACATAAACAATCAGTGAAGAAAGAAGTGGTAGGAACATGATAAAAAGTAGTTGGAATGTGATGTATTTACTGATCATCGAAATTATTTTTGGTGCACTTTTGATCCTTCCATTTTTTTCATTACAGGAGAAGCAAATACCGCTCGTTGCCTATTTTTTAACGATGATATGTAGCTGTCTCGTATTTTCCTTACTTTTGCAGCGGTATAAAGAAATGGGGAAAGTGCTATTTTTTGTATTGATTTTACCAGCAGTATTAATTGGTGGAAATGTAATGGACTTTCCGATTTTTCTTAACTTGCTTATAAGCTTCCTAATCTTTTGGCGTACATTGTCCCATTTTCATGAGCCAGATAAGCAAAATATTGCACTATGGCTATTATTCACGATTTTACTTGGAATTGTTCTTTTGTTTTTTGCCGGTGTTTCGTCCTCAGAATATATGACGATCATTGGTGGATTAATGATTGCTCAACTACTATTTATTATTAGTGGCGGATTTATTCGGAAATGGTTAGACCTTTCAGAAGCTGGTAAAAACAAAAAGCAGTTCTTTCGGCCATTTATCGTTATCTTTTCAGCGATATCTCTGCTTTGTCTCTTAATAACTATAGGGATGAGTACAATAAGATGGCTGTTTTTTTCAATAATAAGTGGCGGAGTTAGCTTAGTGGCATTCATTGCCAAACCATTCTTTAATTGGGCAGAGTCTAGGGATTGGTCAGAACAATTTAATAAGCTGAATAAAAATCAAGGTCCAGAGGAATTTTCTGCGGCACAAAATGAATTAGATCCATTAGAGAAAAATATAATTTTTGATCCGACTATCATTGTCACTATTCTATTTATCGCTTGTTTATTATTTTTGTTTTACTATCTTTATAAAAATAAAAGAAAAGTAAATGAAGCAGAAAAAATCAGCAGTGAGACGGCTTATACCGTAGAGAAAAGAATGAACAATGGGAGTACATCATTTTTCCAAAGGGGAAAGGCGCTATCTCCTAGTCATCCAATTCGGAAGGAAATATTTGCTTTTGAGCGCTATGCCGAAAAACTTCAGTTAGGAAGATGGCCATTTGAATCATTATCAGATTGGTTAACTCGAATTGGGATGTATGACTTTAACGAAATTAATAGGATATATGAAAAAGTCAGATATGGGGATCAGCACTATTCAGATAGTGAGAAAATGCAATTAAAAGAAATGCTTCATAAGAAAAAGCTTGAATTAAAAGAAATGAATAAGCAAAAAAAGCGAAGGGGAAAAAAGTAGGTACTATACATGAAAAGGCTATATTCGTATAAAATAATTAAAATTTATAATTGAAGGAGTTTGTTTCAGATGATTGAAAAAACATTTAAAGTGACAGCCGATACAGGAATTCATGCTCGTCCTGCTACAATTCTGGTGCAAGCAGCAAGTAAATTTGATTCAGAAATTCATCTAGAATATAAAGGGAAAACAATTAATTTAAAATCAATTATGGGTGTCATGTCTTTAGGCATAAGGAAAGGTGCAGAAATTAAAATTATGACAGATGGCAATGATGAACAGGAAGCAATGAATAATCTTGAAGCAACCATGAAAAATAACAGTCTTTCTGAATAAAAATATGTTTATGCAAAGAAATCAGCGGGTATAGCTTTACTATGCACGTAAGAAATCTGTGCAGACTGCTCAATCTATTTCCCCCCTTTTTAACCAGCCTTCATGATGAAGCTGGTTTTTTTCTTTGAGTTAAAGAATGGCCTTGCACAAGCGATCCAATCGTTGAAGTTAAAAGGAAACTTTCTAGCCAGCTTGTTTTAACTATGGCTTGAGAGTAATTAAACAATTTCCCCTGTTCGATTTCTATGTTTGGAGGTTTATCTATACTAGTGGATGGATATGGTAGGAATAAGGGGTGAAATATATGTATAGAAACAGGGGAATATTTTTCTTGCTTTTACTTTGCTCTCTACTCGTATCAGGCTGTTCGATTGGGATGCAGGAATTAATTGTTAATCAGCATGCTGAAGCATTTTTGACGAAAAATAATGAGCTCCAATTTCGTTTTAAGATTAATGAGCGGATCTTGAATGAGCAGCAAGTGTACAAAGTAAAAGTGACGATTCATAATGATAGACTTGCTTCTGCCTTAGGGATGGACGAGATTATTTATGGTGGCCAAACAAATTATAATGGGGAATATATTGAAGTGAGACAGGATAAAGAAAATGTTATCTTTATGACACCGATCCCATTGTTGAAGGATTTACATGTATTCGAAATTGAAGAGATGATAATGAATGAAGAGGCCGTATCTATTGAAGTTTTCAATGATGAAGAAGTATTTGCAAAAGCATATTTAAATAATTTCTCCTCACAGCTATAAATAGCCTATATTTAAAATATTCACAAATAATGCTAGAATATAAGTGGAAATTTGGCTATAAGTCAATTATGTGAGGGGATAAAAAATGATACGTCCAGAGAAAACAGTCATTGGTTTTGTAGGTACAGGTGTAATGGGGAAAAGCATGGCTACACATCTTTTGCATGCAGGTTATCCATTAATTGTCTATTCACGGACAAAGGAAAAGGCAGAGGAACTAATCGAGAATGGGGCACAGTGGGTGCATTCACCAAAAGAAGTGGCTGAAAAAGCGAATATTATTATCACAATGGTAGGTTATCCTGAGGACGTTAGAGATATTTATTTAGGTGAGACTGGAATAATAAAAAGCGGGAATGAAAATACATACCTGATTGATATGACAACATCCACACCAACACTAGCCATTGAAATATACGAAGCCGCGAAGAAAAAAGGAATGCATGCATTGGATGCACCAGTTTCAGGTGGAGATATTGGGGCGAAGGAAGCAAAGCTTTCGATCATGGTCGGAGGAGATCAACAATCCTTTGAGGCAATGGAGCCGCTATTTAAGCATTTAGGAACAAATATTATTTATCAAGGTCAAGCGGGTTCTGGGCAGCATACAAAAATGTGCAATCAAATTGCTATTGCCTCAAATATGATTGGGGTTTGTGAAGCAGTCGTCTATGCTAAAAAGGCAGGGTTGGATCCTGATTCAGTGCTTAAGAGTATTTCAACTGGTGCGGCAGGCAGTTGGTCCTTGTCAAATCTAGCACCAAGAATGATTAATGGAAATTTCGAACCAGGTTTTTATATTAAGCATTTTATGAAAGATATGAATATTGCCCTGCAGGAAGCGGAGGCGATGGGAATGGAAACACCTGGCTTAGCGCTTGCTAAACAAATGTACGCTAGAATAGTAGAGCAAGGAGAAGAAAACAGCGGCACCCAGGCACTCTTTAAGTATTGGGAAATGGAATGAATAATTAAGCTCCATTTAAACGATAATAGTAGGGATCGTTTGATAAAAGGGGGCATTTCAATGGCAAAAAGAACAAAGAAAAAAGATCCGCAGCAAAAAAACAAAAAAGGCTTTGATTCAGCCGTAGTAGATTCCGAATTTGCACATGAGTTTGGAAGTGCTGCAGCGAATCAAATCCATAAAGATAAAGCAAAGAAGGAAAAGGCCACAAAAAATAACGGGACATATAAGGGGCAATAAAAAAGAGAAGCATCAACGTCTAAAATGACGCAGGTGCTTCTTTTTTTATATAGGTTATATTTAATATCCGTAATCCCAATCGACATCTTCTTCGTGCCAAAAAATTGGAGAAATAGGACCAAATTCTACGATTTTATTATCAAGTTTGCAATTGCATTGTTCATTTCCACACTGAGCTTTGAGCTCCTCGTATACTGTATGGTCAATATTCTCAATGAACGTTACTTCATTTTCTTGAAAAAGGATCGCTGTGCCCTTCATCGTTTCATCGCCTCTTTATCATTATTGTGAGGGACTTTCTTGTACTCCCTCATTACAGCTCCATTATATTTTCGAATAGACTGAATGTCTATATATATGTGAAAATGTTCACAAAAATATCACTTCATTGTCGTAAAAAGCTTAATAGTATGTAGCAGCCATTGATTTCCATGAAAATGGGAGAATAGTAGT
This sequence comes from Cytobacillus eiseniae, assembly GCF_017874625.1. Taxonomy (GTDB): domain Bacteria; phylum Bacillota; class Bacilli; order Bacillales; family Cytobacillaceae; genus Cytobacillus; species Cytobacillus eiseniae. Next base: position 46,745 of record NZ_JAGIKZ010000002.1, read on the forward strand.
GTTAATAAAATGGAAATGTTGAGTATAATTAAATAAGCTGTGGAGAGTGTTAATGTGCTCAATTTTTTAATATGCAATTGGAGGTTTGGTTATGGAAAATATGCTTGAGAAACAAGTTTATGAAGAAAGAAAGGAATATGGTGGATTTTGGATTCGATTTGCAGCTTACTTAATTGATGGGATTATTGTTGGAATTCCACTTGGAATCATAATCGCTCTTATTTATATGCTCTTTATTTTGCCAACAGGAATAATTGATTTAATAAATACAGATCCTGCATATATTGATCAAGTAATAACAGATGAGCAAATATGGATGTTTATGGGTTCCTATCTTGGAGCAACATTCGTATCATTATTGATTGGTTTTGCTGCCTCTATTGCTTATTTTGCTGGATTACATGCATCGAAATGGCAGGGAACAGTTGGAAAGAAGCTACTTGGATTAAAGGTAACTGACCTCAATGGGCAACGAATCACATTTTGGAGAGCATTAGGAAGATATTTAGCCATGTCCTTTTTGTCAGGCATCTTATTAGTTGGATATATTATTGCTGGATTTACAGAAAGAAAGCAATCACTCCATGACTTGATCGCCAGTACAATCGTAATAAAAAATTCCTAATAATTATTGAAATGTTTTCATCAAAATCATACGTATTCATGATATAGTATTAGGTATAATGGACCAGTCTACAAACAGGAAGGGCGAAATGGCAGTGGAGCACAAAAAAGGAATATTACTTGAAAGTGGTACAAATGAGTTAGAGATTGTTGAATTTAGTATTGGTAAAAATAAATTTGGGATAAATGTTATAAAAGTGAAAGAAATTATTAATCCTGTTTCAATTATTCAAGTGCCACATGCACATAGAAATGTAGAAGGGATTATTGAACTGCGTGGGGAAGTATTACCAGTTGTCAATGTTGCAGCTGCATTAGGATTTCCACCTTCGGAATCACCTGAACAAGATAAGTTCATTGTTGCAGAATTTAATAAGCAAAAGATTGTTTTTCATGTTCACAGTGTGACACAAATTCATCGGATCTCTTGGGATCAGATTGAGAAGCCATCTGAAATGTACCAAGGACCCGATAGCCAAATCATTGGCGTAATAAAACTTAACGGGGAAATGATTCTCCTGCTTGATTTTGAAAAAATAGTAGTAGAAATTAATCCTGAAACAGGGATTAATGTACAGCAAGTGAAAAAGTTAGGTAAGCGTGAACGTTCTAATAAACGTCTAGTTGTTGCTGAAGATTCTCCTCTTCTTCGAAAATTATTACACGATACATTAACAGAGGCTGGATTTGAGTACATTGAGTTTTTCGAAAATGGCCGTGATGCATTAAGCTATTTAGAAGGACTTATTCAAGATGGAAAGAATGTAACAGAGGAAGTTCAATTAATTATTACGGATATTGAAATGCCACAAATGGATGGACACCATCTAACGAAAAGAATCAAAAATAATACAGAGTTAGCTAAAGTCCCTGTAGTTATCTTCTCTTCATTAATTACAGATGATCTTCGCCATAAAGGAAAAATGGTTGGGGCAGATGCACAAGTAAGCAAACCAGAAATAGCAGAACTTGTTTTATTAATTGACCAATTGGCATAATAATAAACAAATAAAAAATCTAGGAAGGCAATCTTCCTAGATTTTTTATTTGTTAGGGTGAAAAGGAATCAAGTACTGACATTCCCTGGCAGTTTTACAGCTAGCTATTTCATGGTTCTTATGTAACCAAGAGATCCTTTTGAACGATTCTTAATAGCTTTCCCCTAGTTTTTTAAACACAGGCTTATTGTATTGCCGTTTCGGTTGATTCGGATTGTCTTCCTTTAAACCAGTGTAGGAGATCAATAATTTCTTGGCATTATTCAGTGAAAGGGAGGACCTTGGGTTTCGTATATAATCATTCAAATGACCTAAATGGGGCAATTGTTCAAAATCAATCTTTGTTGGTGGCAAATGAAATGTATATAATCCACATTCAACTAAAACATCTGATTGCTGTTGGCTGAACTTTGGATTCCCTGAAAAATGCAGGCCAACCTTTTTCGCTTTTCCTTCTTTTATAAGCTTTTGTAATGCTTCTTGTTTTAGTTTATATAAAAATTTTGGATTTGGTGCTGTTTTTGCATGGCGATTAACGGTGAAGATTGCTTGAGAGAGGTTATCTACCGTTGGGTGCAGATGAGGATGTATGGTCCTATCGGGTTTCAATATAAATAGCTCCTTTCTAATATACAAGAATATAGTTATTATACCTTTTTTCTTAAAAGTAAGAAAGTATATTTTTACTCATCAGATTATTGTTTAGCATAAGCAGAAGAATTGAAAAATGAATGGAAAAGAGATTGAGCTGTGTGCAATCCATAATAACAATTAGGGAACACTTTAAGTTTAGAATTTCATTATATTTATTGATCCTCAGGAAAAGAAGCATGTGTTTTTTTGTCGATTTATATTATAATAGGAGAAAACTTACTTAAGTATGAATAATTAGTGAATATTTTTCAAGTAAGCACTATTCCTGTTTATGGAATGAATAATATAAGGATGATTTGATGGTGACCATGAAGGAATTATTGTCAAAAGAATTAAATAATATACAGATTAGTAATCGAATAGAAAAAATAATCTTTGAAGTGATCTTTAATCATATAAAAGATTTGATCTTCATAATGAAGGTAGAGGAAGGGCCAGAGTTCCGATATATATTTGCTAATGAACCAGGTCTGAATCATGCAAGTTTATCAGCAGGTTTTATTGGAAAGACGCTAAAGGAAGCTCTTTCGGATAAGCGTGCTTTGCCACTGCAAGCAGAATATGAAAAGACACTCATTAAGAAAGAGACTATTGCTTACTCTGACGAAGTGAAGCTTTCAGATGGAAGTACAATGGTTGGTGAATCCTTCCTAACTCCCATACTTGATGATCAAAATCAAGTTCGGTTTGTTGTATCTGTTACGAGAGATATTACTCATGCATTAATAGAGAAAAAGCGATTAATAAAAGAAGAACAAAAGTATCGATCCATTGTTGATCATAATTTAGATGGAATATTATCTGTTAACCTGAAAGGCTCAATTCTTGAAGTGAATCCAGCTGGTAATAAAATACTTGGATATACAGAAAAGCAGCTTTCAAATCGCTCCATCTTTAATTTAATTCCTGAGCTGGATATTGGTGAATTTAAAGAGTTGTTTAATAAAACGAAATACGGTTATCCAACAGAATCGATTGATATTCGTTTCGTTCATCGAAAAGGCATTTATTTAACGATTCATTTAAAAACGGTTCCAATTGTGATTGATTCCGAAATTGAAGGCATTTATTTAATTATTAAGGATCTTTCCCAACAAGCCCAAAGTGCGGAGAAAATTAAATATATGGCCTTTCATGATCAACTAACGGGACTTTTAAATAGGAGAGCGTTATTAGGAGATTTAGGTGATTATATTGCTGAGGCAAAAAAGAGCGGAAATACCTTTGCCCTTCTTTCCATTGACTTGGACCGTTTCAAATACTTAAATGATACTTTAGGACATCTTGTCGGTGATGAAATACTAGTCAAAGTTGGTGAAAGATTAAGTGAATTTAAATTGAATAATTGCTCCGTATACAGACAAGGGGGAGATGAGTTTATCATTATTCTTCCAAATGCGGATCGACGTAAGGTTAGTAAGTTTGCCCAAAGTATTCTTGCAAGATTTGCTCATTCATTTTACTTGAATTCAAAGGAGTATTATATCACTCCAAGTATCGGTGTAAGTATGTATCCACATGATGGAAACAAGGCTGAAATATTAATTAAAAATGCGGATGAAGCATTATTTCGTGTGAAAGAAAAGGGGAAAGCCCATTTTCAATTTTATCGATCGGAAATGAATTCATTTATTACTAACATTGTTGAATTAGAAACGAATTTGCGAAAGGCGATTGACCGGAATGAATTAACGCTGCATTATCAGCCGCAAATTGAATTAGCTACAAAAAAAATAAAAAGCTATGAGGCATTATTACGCTGGAATAATCATGAATTAGGCAATATATCTCCCGCGGATTTTATTCCGCTTGCTGAGGATACTGGGTTAATCATCCCAATTGGGAATTGGGTGATTGAGACTGCATGTAAGCAAATTAAAGACTGGGTAGATAAAGGGATGGAAGATTTTAAGGTTGCAATCAATATATCTCCTAAGCAATTTCAACAGCATAATTTATTATTGAAAATTCGATATGCTCTTGAAAAATATCAAATTCACCCGAGCTTTTTAGAAATTGAAATAACGGAAGGTGCAATGCAGGATACGGAGGATACGATACCGATTCTTTCTGAACTGAAGGAACTAGGTATTTCGATTTCTGTTGATGATTTTGGGACAGGTTATTCCTCCTTAAATTATTTAAAGCAATTTCCAATTGATGTATTGAAAATAGACAAATCTTTTGTTGATGATGTTCTATCGAATGAAAAGGATGCGGCCATAACAACGACAATCATTCATATGGGCAGAAGTCTTGGCATGGAAGTTATTGCAGAAGGGGTAGAGAATGAGGAACAGGCAAAGTTTCTTTTAAATGCGAACTGTCATAAGGCACAGGGTTTCTTATTTGCTAGACCGCTGCCAGCAGAAGAAATTGAAAAGAAATTCTTGTAGTATTCTAGATAGCCTACGTTATTAATGTTTATTTAATAAAGAAAAAAGGAAAAGTAGTGTGCAATGCTACTTTTCCTTTTTTAATGATTTGAGAGTAAATACGGTCAATTCTGGCTTGGAAAGAAATCGGAACGGAAGTCGAGTCGTTCCCAGCCCCCTATTCACATAGAGAGTCGTTTGTCCAATTTGATAAAAACCTTCATGATATTTTTCACCAAAAGGAGGCTTTACGAGTGCACCGACTAATGGGACCTGTACTTGTCCGCCATGTGTATGTCCACTTAATTGAAGCTGGACATTATAGGCTGAGGCTTCATCTGCAAAATCAGGTGCGTGGGATAGAAGGATTTTATAAGAATCATCGGGAATGCCATGAACCGCAGAAAGAATATCTGGCTTACCTAGCATGGCATCATCAACCCCAATGATGTAAATACTGCTTTCATCTACTAGGTTAATTTTGTGATGGCTATTTAGTAATAGCTGAAAATCTGTTTTTTGCATAATCGATTTATATATATCGGTTCCATATCCCCCGTGATCATGATTTCCATATATGGCAAATTTTCCAAAAGGTGCTTTTAGCTCTTTCAAAATTGGAATGATAATGTTTTCCTCATCGTATTCATTAGGTGCATCCATTAAATCTCCTGTAAAAAAGATAACATCTGGATTTAACCGATTTATTCTTTCGACAAGCTTTTTTAATTGTTGAGAATTATATTGAAATCCTAAATGTGTGTCACTGAATTGTACAATTTTGAAATCATTGAAACTAGTAGGTATTGCAGGGTTAATGATCTCATGATAAGTGACATCTGTTAATTTCGTCTCAATTTCTTTTGAATAATAATACGTGCCACCGCCTAAACCAAATATGGCGATAATTGAGCCAAATGTTCGTTTAAGAAAGGATCTTCTTGTTATTTTTTTCGGCATATTTGTATCCAACCTATCATTGTATTTCATCCCTTTTTATACTATCAAACTATTGTTTTAAAAAGAAGTAGGAAAATAATATACAGGGGATTGCCTTTATAAGGAAAGATATATTATCAAGGAGTATTATACGTTCTTCTCGAATCAATCGAGTTTTTTACTAACAGTATCATTCAGACCTTCATTCAAATACAGCAAACTATTTAGAAAAGAGCTTATAGAAATAAAATAATTATTCGAAAATTCGATAATTAATGGTAAGATAGAATATGAATGATGATTCATTTTAGGAGGGGTCGTGAATGAAAGGGAAAGTAGTTATCATAACAGGTGGATCAAGCGGGATGGGGAAATATATGGCGAAACGATTTGCTAAAGCAAATGCGTCTGTAGTGATTACTGGCAGGGATGCAGATCGTCTGGAAGAAGCGAAGAATGAGATTGAAACATATCCTGGACAAGTTCTTACTATCCAAATGGATGTTCGTGAGATTGAGCATGTAAAGCATATGGTAGATGAAACGATTAAACAATTTGGACGAATAGATCACTTAGTGAATAATGCGGCTGGAAACTTTATTTGTCCTGCTGAAAAGTTAAGTGCGAATGGCTGGAATTCAGTCATTAATATTGTCCTTAATGGCACATTTTACTGTTCAAGCGAGGTTGGGAAGTATTGGATCGAACACGGAATTAAGGGCAGTATGATTAATATGGTTGCTACTTATGCATGGGATGCTGGTCCAGGTGTCATCCATTCAGCTGCAGCAAAGGCTGGGGTATTATCAATGACAAGAACATTAGCCGTTGAATGGGGCAGGAAGTATGGAATTAGAGTGAATGCAATCGCACCAGGACCAATTGAACGAACAGGTGGTGCAGATAAACTTTGGGAATCAGAGGAGGCTGCTAAAAGAACAATTACGAGTGTACCTCTTGGAAGACTTGGAAAACCAGAAGAAATTGCTGAATTGGCATTTTTCTTATTCTCTGATCATGCTACCTACATGAATGGTGAATGTATTACGATGGACGGCGGACAGTGGCTCAATCAATATCCATTTTAAAATGGGAATAACAAGAGTCCTCAATAAGGAAGTAAGAACAATGTGTCGAAGTTTGCGCTTCTTATGGATATGAATTCATAGCCTATTCTGGCTAATCCGAATAATATAATCGTGAAAAATCTATCGAATAGTAGTATACTTAAGCCGTGGTTGAAAGATACACTCAATCATGGTTTTTAGTTTTGTATACAATCGGTTCAAATATCATTATTTGGAGGCAGTCATAGTGAGTACATACAGAATTGAAAAAGACTTTCTTGGGGAAAAGCATGTCCCTATTGAAGCATATTACGGAATTCAAACATTAAGGGCAGTTGAGAATTTCCCGATTACAGGCTATAAATTGGACAAGGATTTAATCATTGCCATGGCCATCGTAAAAAAAGCAGCAGCACTTGCGAATGCAGATGTTGGCAGATTATACAAAGGAAAAGCGGATGTCATTTGTCAGGCGGCAGATGAGCTCATTGCCGGAAAATGGCATGATCATTTTCTCGTGGATCCGATACAAGGTGGAGCAGGCACGTCCATCAATATGAATGCAAATGAAGTGATAGCAAATAGAGGCTTAGAACTGTTGGGCAAAGATAAGGGTGATTACTTCCACCTTAATCCAAATATAGACGTGAACATGGCGCAATCAACGAATGATGCTTTTCCAACAGCCATTCATATTGCTGTCTATCGTGCGCTTGAATCCTTACTTGTTACAATGAAGGAAATGAGAGAGGCATTTAGTGCAAAAGCAGATGAATTTGATTCTGTTATTAAAATGGGAAGAACCCATTTGCAGGATGCTGTTCCCATTCGACTTGGCCAAGAGTTTAGAGCCTATACGAATGTAATCGAGCGTGATATAAAGAGAATTGATCGATCAAAGGAAAACTTACTTGAAGTAAATATGGGTGCTACAGCAGTTGGAACAGGATTGAATGCAGATCCTAATTATATTGAAAAGGTTGTTCAATATTTGGCAGAAATATCTGGAATCCCTATTGTTCCTGCACAGAATCTTGTAGATGCCACACAAAATACGGATGCATATGTGGAAGTTTCAGCTGCTTTGAAAATATGTATGGTAAATATGTCGAAGATTGCAAATGATCTAAGACTGATGGCCTCAGGACCGAGAGCAGGCTTATATGAAATTAATTTGCCTGCACGCCAACCAGGATCATCGATTATGCCTGGAAAGGTAAATCCAGTCATGCCTGAGGTTATGAACCAAATTGCTTTTCAAGTGATTGGGAATGATCATACGATTTCACTTGCTTCAGAAGCAGGACAATTTGAATTAAATGTCATGGAACCTGTCTTATTATTTAATTTATTGCAATCGATTACAATTATGAATAATGGCTTCCGTGTATTTACTGATTTCTGTATCTCAGGGATTACAGCAAATACGGATCGCTTGAAGGAATACGTCGAGAAGAGTGTTGGCCTATTAACAGCAGTGAATCCTCACATTGGCTATAATGTGGCATCCGATATTGCAAGAGAATCCATTGTGAATGGCAAGTCTATTCGTGAGCTATGCTTACTTTATGACGTATTGACTGAAGAAGAATTAGATTTAATATTAGATCCATTTGAAATGACAAAGCCTGGTATTGCAGGGGCTTCATTACTTGATAAATAGCTTCAATAATAAAAAATACCGATGTAAATATCGGTATTTTTTATCGAAGTCCTATTGTGTAAACTCCTAGATTTGCAAACTGGTAACAAGTAAAAAATAGTGTAAGGTATAATGATGGGGAAATGGAGGTTTATGAACATGGATGCACTGGAAATCCTGACAGATTTAGATAATGTATTCCCGTATTTTCAACCGATATTCAGTGCGGATGAACATCGTGTCATAGGCTATGAAGTATTTGGGAGATATCGAGGAGAAGAAGGAGTCATAAGTCTCGGTCCATTTTTCCTGGATGAAGGAATTCCAGAAGAATATCGATTAGAAGTGGATCATGTGATTTTAAAAAAGGCGCTGGACAAATTAATTGCACTAGATGAAGATGTCCTATTATTTATTAATAAAGATGCAGATCTTCTAATGTATGATAATGCTGATTCATTTTTAGCGCTCATGTTAGAGTATCAGGATAAAGGTATAAAGCTTGATCGAATTATCTTAGAATCGACTGAACGTGTATATAAAGGGAATATGGAGCATTTAGACCATTTGATGAATTACTTGCGTACATACGGGATTAAAGTGGCGATTGATAATATGGGCAATGAAAGAAGCCATCTTGATCGAATTGGGCAGCTTGCACCGAACATCATTAAAGTTGATTTGAATGAGCTGCGTTCAACTGCTTCAGCCCATGTGTTACATGATATTCTCTATACACTTTCTTTATTAGCAAGGAAAATAGGGGCTACCTTGCTTTTTAAAAATATTGAAATGGATTATCAGCTGCAATTTGCTTGGCGAAATGGTGGAAGATATTATCAAGGCTATTATTTACATAAACCGAATGAAGACTTTATTGATCGAGACTTCATGAAAGAGAAGCTAAGAGAAAAATGTCACCAATACATTTCATATGAAAAGAAAAAACTAGAAGCCTTACATGTGATTACAGAGAAGTTTAATGATCATATTAGCCAATTCCTTCAGAAAAATCGGAAAGGCTTAGAGTATGAGGAATTAATCAAGTTACTTTCTCAATTTCTTGACCAAGTAGCATTTCGGTTATACATATGTGATGAGAATGGGTTCCAAAAGTCAGCAAATATTTTCAAGAATAATCAAAGCTGGATGATCCAAAAACAATATTTAGACAAAAATTGGAGCTGGCGTCCTTATTTCTTAGAGAATATTATGAAGATGAGAGTGGACAAAAGAGGCATCTTGTCAGATTTATACAGTGATATTGAGACAGGGGAAACGATACGAACATTTTCTTATCCACTAAATGACAGTGATTATTTATTTGTAGATTTATCCTATGAATATCTTTATGAACGTGAAGGACTACTGTAGGTGAACAGTAAAACAGTAAGTTGGAGGAGAGTCTTCTTTTAAGAAGGCTTTTTTTCATGCTACAATGTGAGTCGTTTGTACATAAATAAGATGGTTTGAGATTTCGTATTATTGTCAAATGCGGTTGATTTAAGACAAGAAAGAAAAGAATCTGTCTGAATTTGCTAGTTTATTACGAACGAAATTATTAAATGATATGTATATTTATTGATAGAATAGGGTATATACAAAAAAATAGTTATGAAAGGGAGAGTGAGATGAAACAGTATATCATTAAATTCATACTTTTGATTGTTTTCCTAAATGCAATCTCTCCGATTACAAGTGCAAAAGCAGAAATGGTTCCATCAGATCAACAGTCGGTTTTTCAATTTTTGCAGGATGCCTTTCATGCTCAGGTCACGTTAAGTGAAAAACCTAGAAGCATGAAAGAAATAAAGGAAATATTATCCCCATATTTTATCGAAAGCTTCACGGCAGAATTTTTAAAAGAAAACCTTGAATCTGAAAATGGAAAATACATTACGTATGGAACAGACTTTCCTATTTATTATATCCCTTTTTTTCTTTATTCGGAGGAAACGAAAATTGTTCAAGCTGACGACCATGTGTATATTTATGAGTTTTTATCACAATTTGATGAAGGACCCGTTTCATATGATGATCATTATGAAGCGGTCAGGCTAGATTTTGTAGAAGGTGAATGGAAAGTAGCTGAAATATATTATGATGGGATTCCTAGTGAAATTCTTGAACGGGAAAATAATGATCAGCACAATCTTTCAAGTAAAATGCTTATGATCCAATCAGCCATTCAAACATCCTTTTTTCTAAATCCAATCGAATCCTTTTATACGTATGGAGGATTTGTTTTACTCAATAAAAATGAGCAAATTCAAGTGAAGATTGCATCTTGAATTTGCTTTTTTTTATTTTGATATTTGTTTGCCTTATAAGGATGAGTCTGACTAGATGTCCTGTTTTAGTCTTGAATATGTAATTCTTGTTTTAATTTTTCTAGGTTGAAGCCAGTAATGATGATTGTATCATCAATAATAATTGTTGGGGTGGAAAATGATTGATACTTTTGAATTAATTCCTTATTTGCTGCTTGATTTTGTTTAATATTTTTCTCTTCATAACGGAATCCATATTCTGTAAGAAATCTTTTGGTTATTTCGCATGGTGGGCATTCGGGCTGGGTATATAAAATAATTTTTCTCATCATGACATTCCTTTCAACATGAGTATTATAAGGAATTTAGTATAAAATATCAACGAATAACAAGTCCTCAAATGCATTTTTTATGAAAAAAAAATCTCTGTTTGATTATATTTTACTTGTGTATATGACCAATATTAATTTATGCTGTTAGTATTGGTATGAAAAGCGATGAAAAATGAATAGTCAATATTCAAATCTAATTGGATAGAAACATGCCAAAAGAGTAACATAAATATATATCGTTTTTGTTTTTTGTGAAAGGAGAGGGAGCATGTCACAGCTTCAAGGTATAATAACTCGATTGAAAAATCTTCAAGAACAATCTAAAGATGGAGAGCCAATGCAACGTTTTTTTGAGGTGAATGGTGAAAGAAAATGTCAAGTTACATACCAACCCAAAAATGAAATGTTTGAATTGGAAGTTTACCATGACAAGGAAAAGCCGAAGAGATATCAATTTGATAATATTGATATGATTACAATTGAAATATTTGATCTAATTCAATAACAAGTGTTAAAAAGGAGCCAGCATTGGTTCCTTTTTAATTTCTGATAAATAATTAATAAGAGCATACTAAAGGATAATATGTTACACTAATAGGAGAGAGAATACATTAACCTGAGGAGTTTTCGGTAATGATTAGTCTTCATAGTGGGGAGTATTTAGAAAGTAATATTCGAAATTTAATGATACCTTCTGAGCGAGTTGCCCATGTGCAGCTCGGCAATAGTCTTGAACATGCGCTATTAGTTTTAACAAAAAGTGGCTATACAGCTATCCCTGTTTTGGATCCATATTATAAATTGCATGGCTTAATTAGTACGCCAATTATAATGGATTCTATACTAGGTCTAGAACGAATTGAGTTTGAGAAATTAGAGGAAAAGCGTGTAGAGGAAGCAATGAATCGAAAGATACCAAGATTATCCATTCATTCATCTGTACAGGATTCCCTTCCTTTATTAATTGATAATCCTTTCCTCTGTGTCGAAAATGAAGATGGGCTCTTTGAAGGCATATTTACAAGAAGGACAGTATTAATTGAAGTAAATAAGCTAGCTCACAAATTAAAAAAGAATAAATGAATGGGCTCCCAGAAATGGGAGCTTGATTTTTTTAATTCACAGGAGAAATTGCTTGAATACAAAGAGCGATTCTTAGGAGAAGGCAACATCGAATTACATGTAGAATTACATTTACTTAAATTAGGGGGAGATCTTGTGTCTTCACTATCAGAGTTTCACCTGCTTTCAGTACTTGCCCAGGAAATGAATATGAGGAAGGCAGCAGAACGATTATTCGTTACTCAGCCAGCCTTATCCCAAAGATTACAAACGATTGAGAAGGAATGGGGAGAAAGGCTTTTTATTCGTTCTCAAAAAGGCTTATCATTAACTCCAGCTGGGGAACTCGTCATTAAATTTATTAATGAAGTGTTAGTCCAAGAAGAAAAGGTTCGAGAATCGATTCAGGCACTAAATACTGAAATACATGGAACATTGAAAATTGCTGTAGCCTCAATCGTTGGACAAAATTGGCTTCCACAAGTATTGAAAAAATATGTTACTCGCTATCCAAATGCGAAAATCTCACTTATAACAGGCTGGAGCAGTGAAATATTGAAATCTCTTTATGAGGACCAAGTACATATAGGAATTATCCGTGGAACGCCTGATTGGAAGGGTGTAAAAAAACATTTGTTTCAAGATACACTCTATCTTGTTGATACTGAAATAACGAGTCCCAAGCAAGTCCTAGAAACAGATCGCCCATTCATTCAATTTAAAAGCGATTCTAATTATTATCAAGAAATCCAAGATTGGTGGCTAAGACATTTTAAAACAGCACCAAAAAGGACGATTGTTGTTGATCAAATAGAAACATGTAAGCAGATGACCTTTAATGGAATCGGTTATGCCATTCTTCCTGCCATTACATTAAGTGGTGCTGAAAAGGATATTTTCAAAATCCCTTTATTAGATGAACATAATTTGCCGTTGAAGCGTGATACATGGCTACTTGGCTATGAATCCGCATTTCAATTGAAACAAGTCCAAGCTTTTGTAGAGCTAATTAAAGAGCATATTGATGAGGAAGAAAAACATAGCAAGTGAGCAATTAATTTGCTTGTTAAGCAAACAATTCGAATTAAATCAATTATTATATAATATTGACTTAAATTGTCGAAGAGCCTATAATTTATTTTGAGATAATTTTGAAAATAGGAATAAAATTAACTTATTCTTATTTATAAAAGCTAATGGAGGGATTACATATGCCTGAACGTATGGTAGGTAAGCAAGCACCACGTTTTGAAATGGACGCAGTAATGCCAAATAAAGAATTTGGTAAAGTCAGTCTTGAAGAAAACATGAAAAATGATAAATGGACTGTGCTTTTCTTCTATCCAATGGATTTTACTTTTGTATGTCCAACGGAAATTACTTCATTATCTGATCGTTATGAAGAGTTTGAAGATCTAGATGCAGAAGTCATTGGAGTTTCTACTGATACAATTCACACTCACTTAGCTTGGATTAACACAGATCGTAAAGATAACGGCCTTGGTGATTTGAATTATCCACTAGCTGCCGATACAAATCACGTAGTTGCTCGTGATTATGGTGTATTGATCGAAGAAGAAGGGATTGCTCTCCGTGGATTATATATTATTAGTCCAGAAGGTGAGTTAATGTACTCAGTTGTTAACCACAATAATATTGGCCGTGATGTGGATGAAACATTACGTGTTCTTCAAGCCCTTCAAACTGGTGGACTTTGCCCAGCAAACTGGAAGCCAGGACAAAAAACACTCTAATATGTCAATGACAATGTATGAAGGCCTAACGTTTGTTAGGTCTTTCTTTCAATAATTAGAAGCGGTTGTAAAATTGAATAATTAGGAGGAATAAGCATGAAATTACGAGCACCAATGCCTGAACTTGTAGGTGCAACAGAATGGTTAAATGGAGAAGTGACGAAAGATCAACTAATCGGTGAAAAGCCAACACTTATCCATTTTTGGTCTGTGAGCTGTCATCTTTGTAAAGAGGCTATGCCAAACGTTAATCAATTTAGAGATGAATATCAAGATCAATTAAATGTCATTGCTGTTCATATGCCCCGATCTGAGGATGATCTTGATTTAGAAGGAATTAAGAAGGTAGCAGCTGAGCATGAAATTACTCAGCCGATCTTTGTTGATAATGAACACAAGCTAACTGATGCATTTGAAAACCAATATGTACCGGCATACTATGTATTTGATAAAGAAGGCAATCTTCGTCACTTCCAAGCAGGTGGAGGCGGAATGAAAATGCTTGAAAAACGTGTAAATCGTGTATTGGATGAAATGAAAAAAACAGCAGAATGATATAAAAATGTAGTAAAATAAGATAGATTGAAGGATCAAGCTTAGCTTGATCCTTTTTTTAAAAGGCTATGTTCGAAAGGGTTGTTATTTTTAATCTAAAAGTTTAGAATGGATGATTACCAAATAGGTCAGTTGATTGAATTGGAAATCAATCATTACTGATTAAGTGTAAAATAGCAATAAAGGTTGCAAAGCAGTCTTTTAAAAACAGATGGTATTTTTTAGAGTCAGAGGATTGTCTAGTGGCATTGCTGAGCCTTAGCTAGGTGATGGGGGAATATGTGTGTATCTCTTAGCAAAGGTACACCCCTTAGGGATCGAGTATGGAGCTTGGATAGTTTTAGGAGGTTTAATTGTGAAGAAGGAATTTGCTGTAATCGGGCTGGGGCGTTTTGGAGGAAGTATTTGTCGTGCACTCGTTGAAGAGGGAATGGAAGTATTAGCAATTGACAATAATGAGGATCGGGTAAATGAATTCTCTATGATTGCTAGTCATGCGGTTGTTGGGGACACAACAGATGAATCGGTTGTAAAAAGTTTAGGGATACGAAATTTTGATCACGTAATCATCGCTATTGGTGATAATATTCAAGCAAGTATTCTGACTACCCTTATTCTTAAAGAATTAGGGGTGAAGAAGATTACAGTTAAGGCACAAAATGATTATCATGAAAAAGTATTAAGGAAGATTGGTGCAGACCAAGTAGTCCACCCAGAGCGTGATATGGGAAGAAGAATTGCGCATAATATCGTTTCAAATAATGTACTTGATTATCTTGAATTATCTGATCAACATAGTATTGTGGAGATAGTCGCTAACGAGAAGCTTGCAGGTTACACACTCATTGATCTAGACATTCGAGCTAAATATGGAATTAATATTGTTGCGATCAAACGAAAGCAGGATATAATCGTTTCTCCAATGGCAGATGAAAGAATTCAAATAAATGATATTCTCATTGTTATTGGTGCAGATATTGATATCAATCGATTTGAAAAAAAAGTGATGAGTTAAATAAACCAGAAGAAGCTCCACGAAAGCAAAGGAGCTTCTTTTTTGTTTTTATAAAAGGTTCTGTTATTTTTCATTGTTGATTTTCGTGTATGTAAGAGAATTTATACACGGAGGATGTCTACCGAGAAAGCTAAATAGCAATATATAAGCGGAATAATTCCGGTTAATGTTAAAAAGAACGCTTTAAAAGTGAATATAAGCGGAGAAATTCCGCTTAACTTCTTTAAATAATCCAAAATCCATCCATTTGGTCCATATAAGCGGAAAGACTCCGCTTATATTGAAGGAAATAGAGGTATTTCCCAATATAGCCGGAATTTTTCCGCTTATTTTTCAAATATTGTAAGATCAACATTCAGCTTTAATAGAGCCTTATAAAAAGATATTTACTAATGTTGTTTCTAAATCAATTGGTACATAAAGGACGGTTGATTGAAGTGGAAGGGGGAAGATCCTCGAAGATGCTTTCGTATTTCCTTCGTGTGGTGTCTTTTCAAAAAACTGATTCAATGTCCCGTAAGAGATACGTAAGACAGCTGAGGCTTATGCAGGAGTGTCCACAAAAAAGGGAGCATCCCATTAACGAATTCACCCTTTATCAATTAGATTCTAAATAGAAAACAGTCTTTAAAAAACTTCATTTCCTATCTTAGTTGTCCTTTCTTCCCAATCGCGAGTGATGGTTAATTCTTTGATCGTTAATTGCCCTTTTTTCTCAATCGTTTCACTGGAATTCTCATCATAAAACTTCAATTTTAAAATATAATTATAATCGATGGATCCGTCTTCCTTTTTCTTTTCTTCTTCAAGCACAATATCTTCTAATTCGATGCTTTTATTTGTTTTTTTTGCAATTAAAGGCCCTGTTGCAAAAACTCTGTTTGCCATTTGTTTTTCAAATTCTTTTTCCGAAAAGTAATTCTTCACTTTTTCGCCTATTTCAATTTCTGTTGGCGGATTTGAAGGGTCTTTGATGTTATATTGTACTGTTTTGTAATCTTTTACTAGTTTCAATATATCATCCTCGCTTACAGATTCTTTGCTGCTGCACCCAATTAAACCTAATAATAAAGTAAATAATATAAATAATAAAAAAGGCTTTTTCATACTTTCTCCCCTCGTTTCAATATTTTTCTTCCTAATTAAAAGTACGTTTAAAGGAATAATTAGTTTCCTTTTTATGCAATAAAAATAAGGCAAAGTAAAAACAGACTAAATCATAAGATTTAGTCTGTTCACAAATCATACTTCCATAATAATAGGTAAAATCATTGGACGGCGTTTTGTTTTTTCGTATAAGAAAGGTGCAAGAGTATCAGTAATTTCATTTTTAATTTCTGACCATTGCGTCGTTTTACGTTCCATTACCTTGTTTAAATGCTTCGTAATAAGCGATTGTGCATCATTAATTAAATCACCAGATTCTCTCATATAGACAAACCCGCGAGAAATTAAATCTGGGCCAGCTGCAATTTTGAAGTCCTTCATATTAATGCTTACAACGACGACAACTAATCCTTCTTCTGAAAGAATACGGCGATCTCTTAATACTATATTTCCGATATCACCGATGCCGCTTCCATCAATATATACAGAACCAGATGGGATCTTCCCAGCAATCTGTGCTGCATTATCGCTTAAAGCAAGAACTTCCCCATTATCCATAATGAAGCAGTTTTCTTCTTCAACCCCACAATCAACAGCTAATTTTGCATGCATTTTTTGCATTCTATATTCACCATGGATCGGCATAAAGAATTTTGGTTTGATTAGTCGAAGCATTAGCTTCTGTTCTTCTTGACCACCATGACCTGATGTGTGAATATCACTTAATTTACCGTAGATTACTTCTGCACCTGCACGAGAAAGTCTATCAATTGTTCTGCTTACACTAATTGTGTTTCCTGGAATTGGTGAAGATGAAAAGACAACAGTATCTCCAGGAATAATTTGAATCTGACGATGTGTGCCATTGGCAATCCTAGAAAGAGCTGCCATTGATTCACCTTGACTACCCGTACATAAAATCGTTACTTGATTAGCTGGTAGGCGATTGATTTGTTGTGCATCAATGAAAGTATCTTTAGGTGCACTAATATAGCCAAGCTCTTGTCCGATGTTGATTGCGGCTTCCATACTGCGTCCGAAAACAGCAATTTTTCTTCCGTTTTGTACGGCTGCTTCTGTTACTTGCTGAAGTCTATGGATATTTGATGCAAAAGTAGCAAATATCACACGTCCTTCTACTTTGCGGAAAATATCATGGATGCTTTCTCCCACTCTTCTTTCAGACATTGTGAATTCGGGAATCTCACTGTTCGTACTATCTGATAGTAAACAAAGGACGCCTTCTTTTCCGATCTCAGCCATTTTTGTTAAGTTTGCTGGTTCACCAACTGGAGTGAAATCAAACTTAAAATCTCCTGTATGAACGACTTGTCCAGGAGGTGTCTTAACAACAATCCCATAAGAGTCAGGGATACTATGTGTCGTACGGAAAAAGGATACAGATGTCTTTCGGAATTTAATTACATCATCCTCTTTAATTTCGTGCATTGTCGTTCTTCTAAGTAAACCATGCTCTTCTAATTTGTTTTTAAGTAAGCCTAATGCCAGTTTTCCGCCGTAGACAGGAATATTTACTTCTCTTAGTAAATAGGGTATGCCGCCGATATGGTCCTCATGTCCATGGGTAATGAAAAGACCTTTAATTTTATCTTCATTTTTTACTAAATACGTGTAATCAGGAATGACATAATCAATCCCAAGAAGTTCATCCTCAGGAAATTTGATGCCCGCATCAATTAAGATAATTTCATCCTGGAATTGAACGGCATACGTGTTTTTTCCGATTTCGCCAAGTCCGCCTAAAGCGAAAACCGCTGTTTGATCATTTTTAACAAATTTCATATTTATTCGATCTCCAATACTTTAAAATCTTCATTCTGTTTTTCGTATTCTAGAAACGCACCTTCAAGACCAGTTATAAACTCAATATTATAAGGTTTATTTTTTAATTTAATCCTTACATCTCTTTCAGATTTCCCTTCAAGATAAATCGTTTTTGTTTTTTCACGAACGGGTACTTGCGTTTTTGAATCCTGAAAATAAACTTTGAAAATCATCTACTATCTCTCCTTATTCCGATATAACTTTTTCTATTATATAAAAAATTAACATGTTTTACATGTTTTTTCTTATTTAAGTTTAAATAACCAATTATTTTTTATTTTATGGATACCTTTGATGGGTAATAACTAGCTTTTGCTTTCAGATAACGAAGGAGCCCTTCACAAATTTGAAGGGCTCAAAAATGATTAGGCAATTGTTTTTTTTCGAAGTAAATCTCTCCATTGTTTTAAAAGCTTTTTTCTTAGCTTTTTTAACATGAGGATCATCTCCTTACTTACTATTTTATACCATCCTTGTCCAATGTAAAGCGAATATGGTATTAATAATGAAAATATACTGCCTTCATACCCTTTATTTATTAATATTATTATATGAGGATATTGGTATATCTCTCATGGGTAATTATGTTAAATTGACATTTTTTCATTCAACCATTAGTGTGATAGTGTCATAAGAATATAAACAGCACTGGATAGTCTGTAATAAAAAAGGAAGGTTATAAAATATGAGCAAGATTGTTTTTTTTGATATAGATGGGACATTATTGGATCGGAATAAGCAATTGCCGGCTTTAACAAAGAAGGCAATTGAACAATTAAAGCAAAATGGTGTGTTTGTTGCGATTGCAACAGGAAGAGCCCCATTTATGTATGAAAGTTTACGTGGAGAATTAGATATTGACTCCTATATTAGCTTTAATGGTCAATATGTGGTATTTGAAAATGAGGTTATCTATAAAAATCCAATGCAAACAAAAGAAATTGAGAAGCTACTGCATTTCACAAAAGAGAAAGAGCATCCAATGGTTTTTCTAGATGAATTAGCGATGAGTGCAACGGTACCTGATCATGAATTTATACATACAAGTATTAGTAGTTTGAAATTCCCATATCCAATGGTGAATGCTGATTATTACATAGACCGAGATATTTACCAATCCCTTGTTTTTTGTGAGGAAGAGTTTGATGAGCTTTATGAAAGGAATTTTCCTAATTCCCACTTTATACGCTGGCACAAATATTCCACAGATGTACTTCCAGCTGGGGGCTCAAAAGCAGAGGGAATTAAGCGGATGATAAATCGACTTGGCTTCCGTATGGAAGACGTATATGCCTTTGGTGATGGGTTGAATGATATTGAGATGCTTCAAACAGTAGGAACAGGTGTTGCGATGGGGAATTCATCGGAACAAGTAAAAAAAGCTGCGGATCTAACGACAACATCTGTAGATGAAGATGGCATATGGAATGGTTTAAAGAAGTTGGATTTAATCTAAAGAGAAGAGCCTGAACAAAATGTGTTCAGGCTTTTTTTGTTGTATAGGGAAATATAAATTTAAATGTTGTGGACACCTTTGCGACAAGTTCTGCGTCCAGCTCCAGCGCCTACCCCCTCGAGGTCACAAGCCAATCCTCCCAGAAAGGTAAAGGACACCTTTCCGTGAGGCTCGTCTTGTGCTTGTCGGGGGTGATCAAGGCGCTTGCGCATTTGTTCTGTTAAATTCATTTGAAATACACATACACATTTCAAATATATTTTATCGATCAAGTGGAAGTGCATTTTCAATTGGTTTTAATGGATTTTTTGAATCAATATGGTCATAGAACATAACTCCGTTTAGATGATCAATCTCATGTTGGAAGACGATAGCGAGTAAGCCTTTCAATCTTACTTTTACTTCGGTCCCATCAATTGCTATACCTTTAACGGTTATGCGGGCGTGTCTAGGGACAAAACCAGGAATTGCTTCATCAACTGAAAGACAGCCTTCACCTGCAGAAAGGTACGCTCCTTCAACAGAATGACTGATGATTTTAGGGTTGAAGAGTGCATAGCTATGTATCTTTTCATTTTCATCCTTTAGGTAAATAGCGATCATTCTTTTTGCTATATTTATTTGTGGCGCAGCCAGACCAATTCCAGAACGAAGGCCATATTTCTCTGCTATTTCTGGATTTTGACTATTAATTAAAAACTCCAGCATGCTTTTCAGTGTTTGAATCTCTTCCTCTGATGGGGGGAGAGTAACTTCCTTAGCGACTTCCCTGAGTGTTGGGTGCCCATCTCGAATTATATTTTCCATTGTAATCATGATACTCTCTCTCCTTTATATCGATAACTATTCAATTGTATAAGTAATGCGGGTCATATTTCTTAGTCTATCAAATCATCTGAGAAATGTTAATATAAAGAGAAGGCACATATATATGATGCCTTCTATAGAGGGGGGTGTTATGCTTCTATATTGATTTCGATATGTTTATCTCCAGCAAGAGCATCCTACAATAATCAGTAAAATAAACAAGACAACAACTAATGCAAATCCTCTGCCGAATCCACCTGAATTACTTGGATAGCAACAGTTATAACCATATCCGCCATATCCGTACATGATGGATAACCTCCCTAAAAAGTTAGATTATCGTCCATAGCAAGGGTATTTATCTGTCAGTTGGACGATTAGTATAGCCTATGTCATTTGCATTTTTTATGTGTAGGCCCATGCCTAAGACATAAATGAAAAATATTTTGAATAGGATATGAAATGGGACAAGTCTATCGTTTTTTCGTAAGAATTGAGCGAAAACAAGACTATTGCCAAATTTTGAAACAACCTATATAGTAGGGATTGTTACTAGTTAAGGAGGTCAAAACGTGTCAAATTCCCGCAAAAGCTGCCTTTTTTTTCTCATTGTAATTGGAGCTTTATTGTTAGCAGGATGCCTCAATAAACAAACACCTGTTGATAAGATGTATGAAATTCTCGAAAAAGTGGTTTCTTCAGAGGAAGGATTCAAGGAACAACAGGAGCCACTAGTTGAATTGGAGAAACAGGAAAAGAAAATATATGATCAGATTATTTCATTAGGAATGAAGGAATTTGAAAAAATCAATCAGCTTTCTAACGATGCGATCGTAATTGTTGATAAACGCAAGGAACATATGGATAAAGAACAGGAAAGCATTAATGCTTCTCAAAAAGAATTTCAAACGATCTCTCCTCTTATAATGGAAATAGAAGAATCGGCATTGAAAGATAAAGCAAATGAGCTATATGAAATAATGATTGAACGATATGAAATTCATGATCAATTATATCAGCATTATTCTGAAGGCGTAGAATTAGACAAAGAACTATACACAATGTTTCAAAATGAAGAGATTCAAATGGAGCAATTAGATTCACAAATTACGAAAATTAATGCTGTTTATGAAAAAATCCTCGAAGATAATAAAAGATTTAATGAGAAAACAGAAAAGTATAATGAAACGAAATTAGCCTTCTACAAAGAATCAGGATTGAAAATTGAAACAGAATAAGAGTAGTAAATGACCAGTGTCCAAATGGATGCTGGTTTTTATTGTATATGCTGATTTATATGATTTGAAGTGTTTGTTCAGAGTCAGGAATAGCGAACTCATTCTATCGATGTGTTATAACACATTTTGGCAATTGATTAATTTTATATAACACGTTTGCTGAAGTGATAATACAGATATAAGTTATTCGATTATTATAAAAAAGGTGGAAATGGTGAAAAAACGGTATATAAACAGATTTATAACGTACTTTTTAAATAAAAAGAAAAATCTATTAATAAATGTGTATCAATTTAGTTGCAAAAAATACTAATACAGAATATGATGGTAGTGGATAATAACATACAGACGTTTAAATTAAAGGGTATACAAGAAATGCTTTCTTTCTGAGTTTTTTTAAATTGACTTCTTTTTGGGCAATCTAGATTCTGTGTACTAAACTCTATTAACGTCTTTTTTAAAGAAAGGAAAGGGTGACTAAAATGGCTTCTAAAACAAAGAATGCTCGATTCGATGTGAAAGAGCAGTTCGAAAAAGTGGAAGAACAATTTCAAACACTACAAATTATAAATGAAGAGGGTAAGGTTGTTAATGAATCAGCAATGCCTGATTTAAGTGATGAACAGCTTCAAGAATTAATGCGTCGTATGGTCTACACTCGAATTCTAGATCAGCGCTCGATATCATTAAATAGACAAGGTAGACTTGGTTTCTACGCACCTACTGCAGGACAAGAGGCATCTCAATTAGCTTCACAATTTGCTTTAGAAAAAGAAGATTTCATTTTACCAGGATATCGTGATGTTCCACAAATGATTTGGCATGGCCTGCCATTATCACAAGCTTTCTTATGGTCACGCGGACATTATGAAGGTGGAAATATTCCTGAAGGTGTAAACTTGATCGCACCGCAAATTATTATCGGTGCACAATACATTCAGACTGCTGGTGTTGCATTAGGGATGAAGAAACGCGGAAAGCAATCTGTTGCAGTAACTTATACAGGTGATGGAGGAACTTCGCAAGGGGACTTCTATGAAGGAATTAACTTTGCAGGAGCATTCAATGCACCAGCTATTTTCATCGTTCAAAATAACCGTTTTGCTATTTCAACACCTGTCAGCAAGCAAACTGCAGCTAAAACCTTAGCACAAAAAGCAGTTGCAGCTGGGATTCCTGGTATTCAAGTAGATGGGATGGATCCGCTTGCTGTATATGTAGCAGTTCGCGAAGCACGTGAGCGCGCAGTAAATGGTGAAGGACCAACATTAATTGAAACCCTTACTTATCGTTATGGTCCACATACAATGGCTGGGGATGACCCAACACGATATAGAACATCAGATCTTGATAATGAGTGGGAAAAGAAGGATCCACTTGTACGTTTCCGTAAATTCCTAGAGGATAAAGGACTTTGGGATGAAAATAAAGAAAATGAAGTAATTGAAAAAGCAAAAGAAGATATTAAAGTAGCTATTAAACAGGCAGATGATACACCTAAGCAAAAGGTGACAGATTTAATTTCGATTATGCATGAAGAAATGCCTTATAACTTAAAAGAACAATATGAAATATATAAAGAAAAGGAGTCGAAGTAAGCCATGGCACAAATGACAATGATTCAGGCAATTACAGATGCATTACGCACTGAATTGCGCAATGATCCGAATGTATTAGTATTCGGTGAAGATGTGGGCGTAAATGGTGGCGTGTTCCGTGCAACTGAAGGCCTTCAAAATGAATTTGGCGAAGACCGTGTATTTGATACACCACTAGCTGAATCAGGAATCGGCGGTTTAGCAGTTGGTCTTGGTTTACAAGGCTACCGTCCAGTACCTGAAATCCAATTCTTTGGATTTGTTTATGAAGTAATGGATTCCATTTCTGGTCAGCTTGCGCGTATGCGATATCGTTCTGGCGGCCGTTACAATTCACCAGTTACTATTCGTTCACCATTTGGGGGAGGCGTACATACCCCTGAAATGCATGCAGATAGTTTAGAAGGGTTAATGGCCCAGCAGCCCGGCTTAAAGGTTGTTATTCCATCAACACCTTATGATGCAAAAGGATTATTGATTTCTGCAATTCGTGATAATGATCCAGTTATTTATCTTGAGCATATGAAACTATATCGTTCTTTCCGTCAAGAAGTACCTGAAGAGGAATATACAATCCCATTAGGTAAAGCTGATATTAAGCGTGAAGGAAATGATTTATCAATTATCACATACGGTGCAATGGTTCACGAAGCTTTAAAAGCGGCTGAAGAACTTGAAAAAGAAGGATATTCTGCTGAAGTGATTGATTTACGTACAGTTTCACCGATTGATATTGAAACGATTATTGCTTCAGTTGAAAAAACTGGTCGAGCAATCGTTGTTCAAGAAGCGCAAAAGCAAGCTGGGATTGCTGCAAATGTGGTAGCAGAAATTAATGATCGTGCGATTCTTAGCCTAGAAGCACCAGTCCTTCGTGTGGCAGCACCAGATACAGTATTTGCTTTCCCGCAAGCAGAAACAGTATGGCTTCCGAACTACAAGGATATTATTGAAACCGGGAAGAAAGTATTAACTTTCTAAGCTTGTATAAAATATAATTTTAACTTTTATTGAGAGTGAAAAAACGGGACTAGTAGGCCGATGATTTCACTCTCACATCTAGTAAGTGTAGGAGGATGATTCCGAGTGTCATTTCAATTTAAATTACCTGACATTGGTGAAGGGATTCATGAAGGTGAAATCGTCAAATGGTTTGTAAAATCAGGTGATCAAGTACAAGAAGACGATGTATTATGTGAAGTCCAAAATGATAAAGCGGTTGTTGAAATTCCATCTCCTGTTGCCGGAACTGTCGAAGAAATTCTAGTCGGTGAAGGGACGGTCGCAACTGTAGGTCAAGTACTTATTACTTTTGATGCGCCAGGTTACGAAGACCTTAAATTCAAAGGTGATGAATCAGACGAGAAAGAAGATAAAAAGGAAGATTCAAAAGAAGCTGTAGTGGAGTCTGCTCAAAAAGAATCTACTGCTGCACTAGCTGCAACTAATACAGCTCCTACACAGGGAGACGCTGATTCGAATCGTCGCATTATTGCGATGCCATCGGTTAGAAAATATGCACGAGACAATGGTGTGAATGTACAGCAAGTAGCAGGCAGCGGAAAAAATGGCCGTATTTTAAAAGCGGATATTGATTCATTCTTAAATGGCGGCAATCAAGCTGTGGCACAAGAACAGGCTGAACAAAGCACAGAAGCACAAGCAGTACCAGCAGTGCAAGCAGAGAAACAAGCCATTCCACAAGGGCAATATCCAGAAACTCGCGAGAAAATGAGTGGCATCCGTAAGGCGATAGCTAAGGCAATGGTAAATTCAAAGCAAACAGCACCACATGTTACATTAATGGATGAAATTGATGTAACAAAACTTGTTGCACATCGTAAAAAATTCAAAGAAGTTGCTGCAAGCAAGGGAATTAAACTAACGTTTTTACCGTATGTTGTTAAAGCGTTAACAAGTGCACTGCGTGAATTCCCAACTTTAAATACATCAATTGATGATGCTACTAGTGAAATCGTTCATAAGCATTATTATAATATTGGAATTGCAGCAGATACAGATAAAGGGTTATTAGTACCTGTTGTTAAGGACGCTGACCGTAAATCTACGTTTGCTATTTCAAATGAAATTAACGAGCTAGCTACTAAAGCACGTGATGGCAAGCTTGCACCTGACGAAATGAAGGGTGCGTCATGCACGATTACAAATATTGGTTCTGCTGGCGGGCAATGGTTTACACCTGTTATTAACCACCCTGAAGTAGCGATTTTAGGAATTGGTCGAATTGCAGAAAAGCCAATCGTGAAAGATGGAGAAATTATTGCTGCACCAGTCCTTGCTCTGTCATTAAGCTTTGACCATCGAATCATTGATGGTGCAACAGCTCAGAATGCATTGAATCATATTAAACGTTTATTAAACGACCCAGAACTATTACTAATGGAGGCATAAATTATGGTAGTAGGAGACTTTCCAATCGAAACTGATACTCTTGTCATAGGTTCTGGCCCTGGAGGTTATGTTGCAGCGATTCGTGCGGCACAGCTAGGTCAAAAAGTGACAATCGTAGAAAAAGCGAATCTTGGTGGCGTATGCTTAAATGTTGGCTGTATTCCATCAAAGGCATTAATTTCTGCAGGACATCGATATGAAAATGCAAAACATTCAGATGCAATGGGGATTATTGCTGAAAATGTAACAGTTGATTTTACAAAGGTTCAGGAGTTTAAAGCTGGTGTTGTGAAGAAACTTACCGGTGGAGTTGAAGGGCTTTTAAAAGGCAATAAAATTGATATTGTACGCGGAGAAGCATACTTTGTTGATGCGAACACACTTCGGGTAATGGATGAAAACTCAGCACAAACTTATACATTCAAACATGCAATTATTGCAACAGGTTCCCGTCCAATTGAACTGCCAATATTCAAATATTCTAAGCGTGTTCTTGATTCAACTGGTGCGCTCTCTCTTCAAGAAATCCCTAAGAAAATCGTTGTTATCGGCGGTGGGGTCATTGGGATTGAACTTGGTGGTGCCTATGCAAGCTTTGGCTCACAAGTAACGATTCTTGAAGGTGCTGATGATATTCTTGTTGGATTCGAAAAGCAAATGTCAACACTTGTGAAACGATCACTTAAAAATAAAGGCGCGGAAATTGTAACTAAAGCACTGGCTAAAGGTGTGGAAGAAACTGAGAATGGCGTAACGGTGAAATACGAGGTAGCAGGAGAAGAAAAGTCTGTTGATGCTGATTATGTATTCGTTATGGTTGGACGTCGCCCAAATACTGATGAAATCGGATTGGAACAGGTTGGCATTAAGATGACAGATCGTGGCCTCATTGAAATTGATAAACAATGCCGCACGAGTGTAAACAATATTTTCGCAATTGGAGATATTGTTAAAGGACCACAATTAGCTCATAAAGCTTCTTATGAAGGAAAAATTGCTGCAGAGGTCATTTCTGGACATAATTCGGAGATTGATTATTTAGGTATTCCAGCGGTTGTTTTCTCAGATCCAGAACTTGCAACTGTCGGCTACACGGAGAGCCAAGCAAAAGAAGAGGGAATTGAAGTGAAAGCAGCGAAATTCCCATTTGCGGCTAACGGTCGTGCACTAGCGCTGGACGCAACTGATGGATTTGTGAAGCTAATAACAAGAAAAGATGATGGTCTTGTTATTGGAGCCCAAATTGCTGGTGCAAGTGCTTCAGATATCGTTTCTGAATTAGGATTAGCGATTGAAGCAGGAATGACTGCTGAAGATTTAGCTATGACAATTCATGCACATCCAACATTAAGTGAAATTACGATGGAAGCAGCAGAAGTTGCTCTTGGAACACCGATTCATATCGTAAAATAAATAGGCTCTTTTCTAAAAGATTGCTGCTTTTGAATTAAGTGTTTGACCAACTAGGTCGGTTGATTGGAGCGGAAGGTGCGAGACTCCTCGAAAATGCTGTCGCATTTCCTTCGTGCGGTGTGAATTCTAAGAAGTCTACTCAATTCCTGCGGGATGCGTGGGACAGCTGTGACTTATGCAGGAGCGATTGCACCGAGGAGTCTCAGCGCCCACCCCTCGGAAAGGGAGTAACCTGGAGAGGAAATCAACCTTTACCCAACTTTATCTTTATAAGCAATAATATTTGTGAAAACAGCAAAATAAATAAAAAGCTCCAACGCCTTTTACAAGGCGTTGGAGCTTTTTATTTATTTTTGAGCACTTTTGCTATCGGATTGACAATTTGATTTACAGTTGCGTCACCATCAACTTTTACTATCACTTCTTCATTATATATGAGCAGAATGGCTGGGCAGCTTTGAATGTCAAATACATTAAAATATTTTTTAGCATTTGGTGCAGTTATGATGACCATGTTTTTTATCTCGTTCGGAAATTCCTTTTTTAGTTCAATAATTGCATCATAATAAGAAGCTTCCTGTTTATAAGCCTTTTCATCTGTGAAAAATATAAGTTGTTTTATATTATGTTTGATCATCCAATCGATATTTGGTTCTAATTGATTACAGGAAGAGGTGACAAAAAAGAGAAAAGCGATAATTGTTAGTAATAACCCTTTCATTTTCCATTCCTCACCTTATTAAATAATAGGAGTATTTTATCATAGGAAAATTCAGATTAGGTACTTGTCACTTAAATGTTACAGAAATGAAAAATAAGATGCTGCCTTTCTACATATATTATTAATACAAGAATATACTTCGTGCAATGATTGTCTGGATGCAACAGAATTATTTTGGCGGTGAGAATAATGAAGGTATATACAACGCTGTTAATGCAGCTTATTATCTGGAGTGGCTATACATTTATAGAATGGTTATCAAAATATGATCAGTTGCATTATAAGATTCTAATGTTTTTTGTCTTTTTTTACATTGCCATCATCTTAGGAAATAGTATTATGAAATCAGTGAAGAAGACTTTTTTTATAACTTCTGTCAGTCTTACCTTATATTGTTCCTTTCATTTGACAATGAGCGTTTTAAGCTGATAAAAAGAGAAAAAGAGCCTATTCTTCCGGCTCTCTCACTGGTTTTCTTGTGAAAAATCTTGCAATGATTGTATATAAAGCGAAGAAAAATAAGAAAAGGCAAATATATGAAAAGATAAATGGTGTAATCTTATATTTTGTCTCTTTCTCAAAAGGAGATTCAAAATGGACTTCTAATGGGTATTGATTCTCCTCATCAGGAAGTGTAAATGTTTGTTCAGCAAAAGGAAATGGACCACCAAATGCCAACTTTTGATTGAGAGAATCAGGTAGAGCTTCAATATAGGATACGAAATAGAATGGAGACAGGATTGTAATAATAAGACTTATAATCCCGATAATAATTATTTGTTTTTTTAACATATGTATCACCTCATTGTTGAATTGCAAAATCGGAAAAATAGAAGAACAGCAAGGGAGCCGTCCTTCTATTTTAACAACTAGTATATCATAAATTATTTTCTTGGATAAAAATACATGATTCGACCATTAAATAAATGTAATTCACCTTTTAATTTCTTAGCTAAAAACCGGCAAAATTCATTTGCCTTTCCTTTATCCCCATAAGTTGAAGTTTCAGGCAAGGTTATTTGTATGTATGTTTGCTCGTGTTCTGACCCATCTTCATTGTGGACCGTTTCTTTATCAACACCTAATAATATGATGTTGTAACGATCATTTGCTGATTTCAGATAGAACCATTCCCCTTTTCCATCTTCCATTTCTTTTAACTCATAAGGAAATGCTGCTTCATTATACTTCCAGTCGACCTGTTTTCCAGTTTTTGCAGTGATTTCTTTAAAATATTGAAATAAATCCTTAACTTCCGCCGTTGATATATCACCTTTAGCTGATGAAGGCACGAGCTTAATATATGCGTTACTTGCCACCATCCATCCCCCCATATCATGTATACTTTCCTATTCATTCTAGCATTTAATAAAAACTTCTGACAACTTAATCAGTAGAATTATAAAAAATAGTTGAAATAAACCAAAAAACAAATTATAATAATATTCTAAATATTAAAATATAAAGGAGGGTAAAGATGAATTTATTTGATAAGCTTTATGATGAACATGAAAATGCGAAAGTTCGCTTTATCGGTTTTACAACTGATCAAACAAGATACGATTTCGGTATTGTATTTACAAATCTCTTCTTTGGAAAGCCTCTTGTCGTTTGTATGCAGACTGGCCGCTCCACTCTCCTCGACCCTAAAGACCTCGATGACACAGAATTTTTACAAAAGGTATTTAAGATGAGTACAATTCAGCAGGCACTTGATTTAAGCCAATTTTTTAAAATTGTTATCCCGACACCTGTATTTGAGACGCAGTATGAATAATATAAATAGGCAGATGGATTGCCTGTTTTTTTTATGGTTAGTTTAGAACAGCGATAGTAAAAAAGGGATGAACGAGTAAAATTTTTGCTCGTTCACTTTTTTCTTACATAGAATACGATTCCTATGTTATTTTAATGTGTCATACTAATTGAGTATATTAATCGTATTACAATAAAGGTATATGCGTATTTTTTCAATAGGTGTTATACAATTTAGGCTTGAAAAAATAATAATGTTATATTATTATGTAATTAGGTGATAAAAGCGCTTTCATTAGATGCGAAAACACATTGAAAGGGAGAATGAAAATGGGCACACTTGTATGCCAAACTTGTAATTCGACAATTGATCACTTCGAGGATGAGAAGGTAACAGTTTTATATTCGAAATGTAATTGCTGTGATGAAGAGAAAAAGAGAGAAAACAAATAATATTTATACAAAGCTGAATGAAGCTGTTAATTAATATAAAGAGCCTCCTGAAAATTGGAGGCTCTTTCTTTATTTTTTTGGATTCTTACCTTATTGCACGGTGTTCTTTGATTACACGTAAGTATTTAAAATCATAATCTTCAGGTCCTTGTACTGGAAGACCTGCTTCCATATTTGTTTTAATATAAGTTAAGTTTTCTGAGGTGATTATTTCACCTGGAATAAAGATTGGTATTCCAGGAGGGTACACCATAATAAATTCAGCGATAATTCGACCAACAGATTGGTCAAAAGGGATCAACTCAGTGTCAGCATAAAATGCATCTCGAGGAGAAAGAGCTAATACTGGAATATCAGGTAATAAGACATTGGCTTTAAGCTCCTGAGGTGAGTGGTGTCTTTCTTTTGATAGTTCCTTTAAAGCTTGAATCAAAATATCCGCTTCTTTTTCAGTATCTCCAGGTGTAATAATACAAAGAATATTATATAAATCAGACATTTCCACTTCAATCTGATAATGTTCACGGAGCCACACTTCCACCTCAAATCCACTTAGGCCTAATTCCTTAACAGAGATGATTAGTTTTGTTGGGTCATAGCCAAAAGCTGCGTTTGTTTCTAATATTTCTTCTCCTACACAATAAAGATGCTCAATTTCATTAATCCTGCTTCGAATAGATTGAGCTAATGAGATTGTTTGATCAAGTAATTGCTTCCCGTTAATCGCTAATTGTTTCCTTGCAACATCTAATGACGCAAGTAGCAAGTAGGAGGTAGAAGTGGTTGTCAGCATACTGAGTATGGATTGAACTCGTTTTGCTGAGACGAGATTGCCTTTCATATTAAGAATCGAGCTTTGTGTCATCGATCCACCTAGCTTATGGACACTAGTTGCAGCTAAATCTGCACCAGCCTGCATCGCGGATAATGGCAATTCATCATGGAAATGAATATGAACACCGTGTGCTTCATCTACAAGAACAGGTACATTATAGCTGTGCGCAATTTCTACAATTCTTTTTAGGTCCGCTGAAACGCCGAAATACGTTGGATTAATCACTAGTACACCCTTTGCATCAGGATGCTGCTCAAGTGCTCTAGAAACTGAATCTGTCGTTATGCCATGAGATATCCCTAAGTCCTTATCAATTTCTGGATGAATAAAAATAGGGGTTGCTCCAGAAAAGACAATTGCCGACATAACCGATTTATGAACATTTCGAGGAACAATTATTTTTTCTCCTGGTCCACAGACAGCCATAACCATTGTCATGATTGCCCCGCTCGTTCCTTGTACTGAAAAGAAGGTATGGTCTGCACCAAAAGCTTCAGCAGCTAGATCTTGAGCAGCCTTAATAATTCCTTTTGGCTGATGGAGATCATCTAGTGGGCCAATGTTAATTAAGTCTATCGCAAGAGCATTGTCACCAATATATTCTCTAAATTCGGGATCAATTCCAGTTCCTTTTTTATGACCGGGTATATGGAATTGAACTGGATTTTTTTTTGCGTGAGTTAGTAAACCGCTAAATAACGGTGTTTCGAATTGTGACAATTTAATGTAACACCTCTTTAACTAAAAGTAATAAAACATATGAATTATAGCATTATTCGATTTCTTTGCATAGAAAGTTTTAATAAGATGAATGGTTTCATTGATTCATGCTTCGGTATTTTTTAATACAGCCTACTTTTTTTGCTTAGATCCTTTTCTAAATAGTTTCTGATATAGACAGGAAAATATAACATTAATATAGAATTATTTAAAGGGAAGGTGCAAATGAAGGAGGTTTTATTATGCAGTGGAATACTAGAGTAACGGAATTACTTAATATAAAGTATCCAATTATTCAGGGCGGCTTAGCCCATCTAGCCTACTCAGACTTAGCTGCAGCTGTATCTAATGCTGGCGGACTAGGGCAAGTAACGGCAATGTCTCTTGATAGCCCTGAAGCACTTAGAGAAGAAATTCAAAAGGTTAAAGCATTGACTGATCAGCCATTTGGTGTGAATTTTGCAATCGGTCAGCATGGCAGGCCCTTTTCACATTATTTAGAAATAGCAATTGAAGAAGACGTTCCTGTGATTTCGATGACAGGGGGAAATCCAGCCCCGCTTTTTGAACAATTAAAGGGGACGAAGATAAAGAAACTTGTACTTGTAGCTGCAAAAAGGCAAGCGGTAAAGGCAGAAGAACTTGGTGCAGATGCAGTTATGGTTGTTGGTCAAGAGGGTGGAGGGCATTTAGGAAGGGATGATGTCGGCTCCATGGTATTAATTCCTCAAGTGGTCGATGCTGTTTCTATCCCAGTCATTGCTTCTGGTGGAATAGGTGACGGCAGAGGAATGTTAGCTGCTATGTGCTTAGGTGCAGAAGGGATTGAGATGGGGACTAGATTTGTTGCAACGAAAGAGTGCATCCATGCATCTGACTTATATAAATCAAGACTAGTTGAGGGAAGTGAGCAAGATACAACAGTCATTAAACGATCCATTGGTGCCCCTGCAAGAGTGATTTCGAATAGTTGGGCAGAAAAAATCCTTGATATAGAAAATAACGCTGGTGGCTACGATCAATTAAAAGATTATATTAGTGGGAATGCTAATAAAAGATATATTTATGAAGGAAAAGAAGATGAGGGGTATGCCTGGGCAGGACAAGTAATGGGATTAATAAAGGATGTGCCGACTGTTAAAGAACTCTTTGAGCGAATGATATCTGATGGTGAGAAGATTCGAAAAAAATGGATGGTTGGACAATAATAAAACATACTAACTAGAACTACATATGGGGTGAAGCAAATGGAATATCAGTATCCAATTGATCATGATTGGTCAACAGAAGAAATTATTGACGTAATCAGCTTTTTCCAAAAGGTTGAACAAGCTTATGATAAAGGTGTTGATCGTGATCAGTTTTTAGAAATATATAGACGCTTTAAGGAAATAGTGCCTGGCAAAGCACAGGAGAGAAATATATGTCGAGAGTTTGAAGAGGTAAGCGGCTTTTCATCCTACCGAACAGTTAAGACCGTTAAAGAAGCAGAATCTGGTATGAAAGTAAAAATAAAATAATAAAAACCTCCTTTATGGAGGTTTTAGAAAAAAGAGTGTTAATTCATTTGATAAAGCGGCACTAAAGTCTTAAAGACTGATTCTGCTGTTTTAAGAAATTCTTCTGGCTCCATTTTTATTGCATCCTCTTTAGCGATAGTTAACCCGCATAAGATTTCTGATTTTTTAACCTTTTGCAGGCGCACGAACATGGCTTGGAGTTCATCCTTCGTTACATCACTTTGCTGTATAGCATCTGGTTTTGTATGGTCAACAGACCAAACGAAATGATTAGGAATTTGCTGATAGATTTTATCCGTATTTACTTCTAGCTTTTCTCCAAAAGCGACTTTATTCGGAGCTTCATATATAAGAGCAAACCAGATAAATACATGTGTTTCCCACAGTCCAATTTGAAAGTGCGGGAGCATTTTATACCCACGTGGATTACTCGCAAATGCTACCCAAGTATCTTTTGGTGGATTTTTCGTACGTCTTGCATGTTTTGCTACATGAGGAAACATTTCATTGCCAACTTGCATGGCCAGCATAGGTGTGAAATATCGACCTAATTCTTCAAGCTTTGGTCGAATATGTGTTTTTAATGCATCCATCCGCTCTTCAAGCCCATCAATGGTAAAAACATTAAAATCAGTATCTGTAAATCCTGTGAATGACATAAATTAACCTCCTAGGTATTATCAAATATTGTAGCATATTGATGAAAAAACAGTAATTTTCATGCTTATTAAATAATATATATGTAAAATTAGGTAATCGCACAAATTTGTTGCAAGTATACAAGATTCTTCATAATATAATAGTAAAAATAATCAGATTAAACAAAAAATAAGATTATTTGGAAGGGGTGTAATGGCAATGAAACAACTGATGAACTCGGTCAAGAATCAAGCTGGTGAAAAGGAAAGGATGGCTGTACTGCGATTAGAAATGGATTATGAACTTGCAACATTATATGAGGCAATGTCAGATCAGAATGAAGAAATGAAACAAAAAAGCAAGAAAAGGCTAGAAAGAATTAGAGAGGAATTAGTAAGACTTAAAGCCTTTAAAATCCATTAAAAAAGAACGGACACTGTAAAAGGAGAAAGCTTGAGAGAAATGTACAATGAAATAAGATGTAATCAATAAAAACGAACTCCTATATCATATCGGGGGTTCGTTTATTATTTTTCCGGAAGGGAATGTTATGCTTGAAGCAAATGTCGATTTCCATTAAGCTAATGATATTTCATTTACTGGATGGATTGTCATTAGTGTACTCGGAGGGAAGAAAATGGCCAATTGGCTTGAAATTGATAAGAATGCAAAGACATGGGTGAAAGAAGCAAGTCAAATGATTAAACAATCTTTTAGTAAAACACTAACGATTGAAACGAAATCAAATGCAAATGACCTTGTTACAAATATTGACAAACGAACAGAGCAATTTTTTATTAACAAAATTAACGATCATTATCCAAATCATAGGATTGTCGGTGAAGAAGGATTTGGTGATTCGCTCAGCAATTTAGATGGGATTGTTTGGATTATTGATCCGATTGACGGCACAATGAACTTCATCCATCAACAGCGGAACTTTGCCATATCTATCGGGATTTACGAAGATGGAGTCGGACAAATAGGATTAATATATGATGTCGTACATGACGAGCTTTATCATTCAATAAAAGGGAATGGTGTATTCTTAAATGATTTATCTCTTCCTAGGCTCGAAGATGTGAATGTTTCTGAAGCGATCATTGGGATGAATGCAACATGGGTTACTGAAAATAAACGGATAAACCCTTCCTTGTTAGCCCCGCTTGTTAAAAATGCACGTGGCATACGCTCCTATGGGTCTGCAGCCATCGAGATGGCTTATATAGCATCAGGAAGATTGGATGCATATATATCATTAAGGCTCGCTCCATGGGATATTGCGGCAGGGATCATTTTAATTGAAGAACTAGGAGGCATTGCCACAACATTAAAAGGGCAGCCACTCGATCTTTTAGCAGAAAATTCACTGTTCATTGCAAGGCCAGGTCTACATGAAGAAATAATCCAGAAGTATTTAAATAATGGGGATTGGTGAAGGTTTTTTTGAAAATATAAGGTTCTTTTCTAAAGGCTCTTTTCTAAAAGATTGTTGTTTTTATATCAATTGTTAGAATGAATGGTTTACCAAATAGGTCGGTTGATTGGAGCGGAAGGTGCGAGACTCCAGCGGGATGCGTGGGACAGCTGAGACCTAAGCAGGAGCGGATGCTCCGAGGAGGCTCAAGCGGACTACCCCGCGGAAAGGAGCACACGTACGTGGAAATCAACCCTTACCAAAATTATGTGTGAATAGCAACAATGGTTCCGAAAACAGCCAAATAAAAAGAGGAGAGTCCATCATTATAAGGTGATGGACTCCATTTGATTAGGGAAGAGAAAAAATTCTTCTATATGTGATATAACGTGATAGGAGAACAGAAAAAAGTCCATCATCAGAAAGACGACAGACACATGATCTAGAGCAGCGTTAAAGTGAAGATCATCAAATTAACAATGGAAGTTTTTTATTTTAGATGTGGGCCTTCTGTAATTATATGAAGGCTCATTATAAGCTTCCATTTTCACGTAATTTCTTTTTTGTTTTAAAGCCAAATCCCATGATGAATATAAGCACAAGAATGCATGCAAGGATTCCAACTACACTTTCTTCAGCAATTGCAATTCCAACACCCATGATGCATATAGTTGCTACAATCGCAAAAGCTAATAATGGCCATTTAATATTCTGCATATTCCAAAACCTCCTTATTTGGAGCAATATGTAATAACGGCAATCATCAAAGGTTTTGCATCACCGAATAATGATTGTTCGTTGAATGAATCGAGCATTTAGTGGCTGTTAATCACTCGCCAAGAAGTGATTTTCTTTCTTGAAGTGAAAAATTAGAGCTCGATCATTTGCAAAAAAGGTTATAAAAACGAAGGTTAAAGCAGCACTAGGTAAATTAATTTTCGTTTATCTTTATATTTTACACAAAAAGCTTATAGGTTTCCACAGTAATTATGGTATAATATTTCAGTTGTACGAAAGAACTTGAAATTGTTTAAATACAGGTAGGAGGAACTTCCTTGAAATTGAGAGAAGACATTCGTAATATTGCCATCATCGCACACGTCGATCATGGAAAAACGACTTTGGTTGATCAGCTTTTGAAACAGTCTGGAACATTCCGTTCAAATGAGCATGTAGAAGAACGTGCAATGGATTCAAATGATATTGAAAGAGAGCGCGGTATTACAATATTAGCAAAAAATACTGCAATTCAATATAAAGATACACGTATTAATATTCTTGATACGCCAGGACATGCTGATTTTGGCGGTGAAGTAGAACGAATTATGAAAATGGTTGATGGAGTTTTGTTGGTTGTCGATGCATATGAAGGATGTATGCCACAAACACGCTTTGTATTAAAAAAGGCATTGGAACAGAATTTAACTCCGATTGTCGTTGTTAATAAAATTGACCGTGACTTTGCTCGTCCTGACGAAGTAGTTGATGAGGTACTGGATTTATTCATTGAACTTGAAGCCAATGAGGATCAGCTTGATTTTCCTGTAATCTATGCTTCAGGAATTAACGGAACTTCAAGTAAAGATCCAAGTCAGCAAGACGAAAATATGCAGTCTTTATATGAAACGATTATTGAAAATATCCCAGCACCAATTGATAATAAAGAAGAACCACTTCAGTTCCAAGTAGCGTTACTTGATTACAATGATTATGTGGGGAGAATTGGGATTGGACGTGTTTTTCGAGGAACGATGAAAGTTGGACAACAAGTTGCTTTAATGAAAATAGATGGTTCAGTTAAGCAATTCCGTGTAACGAAAATTTTCGGTTTCTTTGGTCTAAAACGTCAGGAAATACAAGAAGCTTATGCAGGTGATTTAATTGCGGTTTCTGGTATGGAGGACATAAATGTTGGTGAAACTGTTTGCCCAGTAGAACATCAAGATGCATTGCCGATTTTAAGAATTGATGAACCAACATTGCAAATGACTTTCCTAGTTAATAACAGTCCATTTGCAGGAAAAGAAGGAAAATATTTAACATCTAGAAAGATTGAGGAAAGATTACGTGCTCAATTACAAACAGATGTAAGTCTTCGTGTAGAAAATACTGAATCACCTGATGCATGGATCGTATCTGGTCGAGGAGAACTCCATTTATCAATATTAATCGAGAATATGCGTCGTGAAGGTTATGAGTTACAAGTATCAAAACCGGAAGTAATTGTTAGGGTTATTGATGGCGTGCGCTGTGAACCTATTGAACGAGTACAAATCGAAGTTCCTGAGGAACATACTGGTTCAATTATGGAATCAATTGGTGCACGTAAAGGTGAAATGCTCGATATGGTTAATAACGGGAATGGTCAAGTTCGTTTAGTATTTAATGTACCAGCTCGTGGGTTGATCGGGTATACTACTGAATTCTTAACACTAACTCGTGGTTTTGGAATCATCAATCATACATTTGACAGTTATCAGCCAATGGCACAAGGGCAGGTTGGTGGAAGACGTCAAGGTGTTCTTGTATCTATGGAGAGCGGAAAAACTTCAACTTATGGTATTATGCAAGTAGAGGACCGTGGAATTATCTTTGTTGATGCGGGAACTGAAATTTATGAAGGGATGATTGTCGGAGAACATACTCGTGAAAATGACATCACTGTGAATATCACGAAAGTCAAACATGCAACGAATGTCCGTTCAGCTAACAAAGATCAAACATCTACAATGAAAAAGCCGCGTATTATGACACTTGAAGAGGCTTTAGAATACTTAAATGAAGATGAGTATTGTGAAATTACACCTGATTCAATTCGTTTGCGCAAAAAGATTCTTGATAAGAACGAACGGGAAAGAAGTGCTAAAAAGAAAAAATATGCTGAAATGAGCTAAGGAGTGAAGGGGGAGGAGAAAAAGTGGATGTAACCTCGCGTCTATCTTTTTTCGCTGCTTTATTCAAAGTCCAGGAAAACTCTGATGTTGGAATGTGGATGCTTTATTTAACAATTGTTGTTTTATGTATTATTGTTTTTAAATTAGGCTTTGCAAAAAAACTACCAATTGTTAAATCAATCGTTATTTATCTTTTTCTTATTTTTGGATGTACCATACTAACTTTCTTTGCTGTTTTTTTACCAATTACAGAAGGCTTATTAGTAGCCGCATTAATTTTGATCATCTACAAAATTCGACTTCAACAGACAAAGAAACATGAAGGAAGAGAAATTTAGGGATGGGGAAATGGATATGAACTCATTACAAGATGCGTTATACAATTGGTTGACAATCAAAATTGTTTGTGATGAAAGACCTGATGATCATGCAGCAGCAGAAACAGAGGCGATGTTCTGGGGAATGTTAGTGGATGATCATCATCTAACGAATATTGAAATTGAAACCGATGAGATTATGTATTATGTCCATTATGATCATAATGGGGAAAGAAAGAAAACACGTTACCCAAGAGAGCTCATAGAAATTATGCTTAATCAAATTAGTGCGAATCCAGAAAAGTACGAAAACTATCCAGAAGAATAAGAAAAGGCCCGTTCATTAAAACGGGCCTTTCCTGTCTATATTTGTTTAGGAAATATTAAATTTGGATGTTGTGTATAACTATATGAGTAGTTTAGTCTACGTCCAGCTCCGGCGCCTATCGCCTACCAAACTTCAGTACTGCTCCCTACGATAAGTCAACATCGGTTCGCTATCGCTCACCGTGTTTCCTTTATCTCAGTCACAGTCCTTCCAGTTTGTACGGCGATGATCAAGGCGCCTGCGCATTTGTTCTTTTACCACTCGTCATCTGGTGCTTTGCTTTCATAAAGCTTGAAATTTCCGGTTTCAAATCTTTTCTGTGTTTTTTCTGTGATTCTTTCATTGCATTCATTACACATATACGTATGTATAGGTCGATTGCGAAGTTTCTTTGCTTGTAAAGATTCATTTTCAATGGATTCAATTTTATCACATAATACGCATTTTACTTTCATTTTGCCACCCCAAAAATCCTTATTTTTCTTCATACATTCATTATATATGAAGGAGGATTTCATTTCGAATTTCTTTTGTGAACTTGAAAGTTACTAGATCTCATAATAAGATGAGTATAAGGGGTGAATGCAGATGGCAAATCAAGTGGAACCAAAATTAGAGAAAGCGTTATACGATAAGCTGCAACAAGAATGTTTTGTCACTATCGCTACTGTAGACTTTGAAACAGGTGGTCCCAATGTAAGTGCAATCTCATGGGTTTTTGCAAAGGATGAAGAAACCATTCATTTTGCTGTAGATAATCGATCTAGAATTGTACATAATATCATGCAAAATAATAAAGTGGTTATAACTATGATTGCAAATGAGTCAATATATTCTATTGGTGGCAAGGCGATTGTAAAAAAGGAAAAACTCGATCATGTTCCGTTAAAGCTTGCATTAATAGAATTATCAATTTCTGAAGTTCGCGATGTCATGTTTTACGGATCGAAAATATCAATTGCTCCAGAATATGATAAAACATATGACATAGCTGCTGCTACACGTTTAGATAGACAAGTGATGGAGGCAATGAAAAAAGCTTAGTTCAACTAAGCTTTTTTCATTTATTAATTTTTATGATGATTAGATTGTTCATTTTGTTCTTTATCTAATATTTTCTCTTCGTTATTATTCAGCTTCTTTTTAGGTTTTTCGGTCGCATCTTTTTCATTCGGATCAATTATATCCGCAGGTATTTCAGGCATAAGTCTACCAGTAATATCTGCTAATTCATTCATGATGCCTTGAATAGGCCTACCAGCTTGAATATCTTCAGAAACTTCTTTAAGGCGAGCATTCAGGTCAGGATCTGCAATAATGATCGCTCTTGCCCCATGTGGATCGTTTTTTAAGCTTTCTGCAACTGAATATTTAATTGCCCCAACCTCAGAACGTTCCAAGTTTTTATTCACATCAATGCCAACGATTGCATATTTTCCTAAAACAATTGCAGTTGCATCATTTATATTAGGAATACTTGTTGCAAGAGAAACTAGATGTTTAGAAATATCTTGTCCAGATGAACGATCGACCTCTTGAATTGCGCTATTTTTTACATTTACGATCGTTTGATCTTGTTTTTCTTGTGATTGATTATTATTTGCCCCGCAACCACATAGTACGAAAGAAGCAATAATAACAAATAGCCATTTTTTCATAAAGTATCCACCTCCAAAGATATACTTCTCCGTAATCTTATGTATTATTGTGCAAAATTTCTTCTATCTTTATTCGGAAAAACATATATTAAATCAAAGTTAAATTCGTTCCACTGTTAACATGACCTAATAGGAGCAGGAGGCATCGAATTGAATAAAATTTATGTATTAGATACAAATGTCTTATTACAAGACCCGAATTCAATTTTTTCATTCGAAAATAATGAAGTAGTAATTCCGGCAGTGGTGTTAGAGGAGGTTGATTCAAAGAAAAGATATATGGATGAAATCGGCAGAAATGCAAGGCAAGTCTCAAGATTAATTGACGGTTTAAGAGAGACAGGCAGGCTACATGAGAAAATACCTCTTGAAAATGGGGGAAGCCTAAGAATTGAATTAAATCATCGATCATTTCAGCAATTACAAGATATTTTTATAGAAAAAACAAATGATAACCGGATTTTAGCTGTAGCGAAGAACCTTTCTCTAGAGGAAGGAATGAAAGAAAATGGCCGTACGGTTACTTTAGTTAGTAAGGATACGCTTGTTAGGGTAAAAGCGGATGCAATCGGTCTAAATTGTGAAGATTTTTTAAGTGATCGTGTTGTTGAAAATGATCACTTGTATACGGGCTTTGCGGAAATCCATATTTCAAAGGATCAATTAGATGTCTTCTATGAAAAAGGAGAATTACCAATCCAGGATTTTGTGCATGTCACACTATATCCTAATCAATTTATATTAATGAAAGATTTACTTGGTTCTTCTGCTTCCGCATTAGGCATAGTAGATTTAAAGGGGAAAAAAATTAGAAAATTGATTTTTGAGTTTGATCATATTTGGGGGATTAAGCCTAGGAATGTGCAACAAACAATTGCGATGGAGCTTTTATTAAGAAGGGATTTGCCATTAGTTACTTTAACAGGGAAAGCTGGTACAGGTAAAACATTGATGGCATTAGCCGCAGGATTAATGCAAACTGAGGATTTTGGCTATTATAAAAAACTTCTCGTTGCTCGCCCGATTGTTCCTGTAGGAAAGGATCTAGGGTTCCTTCCAGGTGAAAAGGAAGAGAAGCTCAGACCATGGATGCAGCCGATTTTTGATAATTTAGAGTTCCTATTTAATACGAAAAAACCAGGTGAATTAGATGCAATCTTGGCAGGAATGGGATCAATTGAAGTGGAGGCATTAACTTATATTCGGGGAAGAAGCATACCTGATCAATATATCATTATTGATGAAGCGCAGAATTTAACAAAACATGAGGTGAAAACAATCCTAACACGTGTAGGTGAAGGGAGCAAAATCGTCTTAATGGGCGATCCTGAACAAATCGATCACCCGTATTTAGATGCATATAACAACGGCTTAACATACGTAGTAGAAAGATTTAAAGAGCAAGCGATTTCAGGACATATTAAGCTTATAAAGGGAGAACGCTCTGGCCTTGCCCAGTTAGCTGCAGATCTCTTATAAAATGATTGAAAGGGCGATTAGTGATAATCGCCCTTTCTCATTTTTATTCTACTCGAAATGTCTTCACTTTTTTGATTGGCTGGTCTTTATTACTTCCATCCCCAAAATAGACATAAGCTGGTCCATCTTTCAATAATGGTTTCCCATTTTCTGAAAAACCTAAAATTAATTCTTCCGCCTCAGAAAGGGGCAAATGA
Organism: Cytobacillus eiseniae; assembly: GCF_017874625.1. Lineage (GTDB taxonomy): Bacteria > Bacillota > Bacilli > Bacillales > Cytobacillaceae > Cytobacillus > Cytobacillus eiseniae. Next base: position 88,841 of record NZ_JAGIKZ010000002.1, read on the forward strand.
ATCTCTTCACTTTCTGTTACAATAACAAGGCTTTTCGCTGAAGAATCCGGTTCAGCATTTTTAAGAAAAGGTTTAAATGGAATACCGAAAGTTCCTGTTAACACTTTTTCCTTTTCGAACTTTTTTTCTGTTTTTAGTGTAGGTGGAAAGATTGCTCCCTCCATAATTTCTCTATCCCAATGCTTCGAAATTGATTTCGTATATTCCTCTAACTCGTCTTTTCTTTCAGTCTCTGAATCAAAATATGTAGTCAGGTCCACTCGACGGTCATCAAATATCCAAACACCTGGATCAAGTGTGATCGTATATGTAACTTTTCCATTCAGTAAAATAATATTTTCCATCTTATAAACCTCCTAAAGGACAAGATTAAGCACTAGAATATATAGGTAAGTATAACAGTTATTAAGTAAATTTGTCATATTCGTTTCAAATATACAGGAATGAATATATTTGATAGACTAAGACTAAAGACATAATATTATTTTGTTTGGAGGAAAACATATGATGTGTAAATCCAATACAGATTTACAGACAATCGTAGATGAGGTGCGTTCTATTTCTGAAGCAGGAAAAGTAGCTGATTATATTCCTGCATTATCAAAAGCTGATAAAAATGATTTGTCCATTGCCATTTATGATAAGAATAATACATGCGTTTATGCAGGAGAATATACGAAGAAATTCACATTACAAAGTATATCAAAAGTACTAATCCTTGCACTTGCACTACAAGATCGAGGCACTGATTATGTTTTTGGAAAAGTAGGAATGGAACCGACAGGTGATCCGTTCAATTCAATATCAAAACTTGAAACATCGATTCCATCTAAACCACTTAATCCGATGATAAATGCAGGGGCTCTTGCAGTTACAAGTATGATTGTAGGCAAAAGTGAGGAAGAAAAATGGGAGCGGATGCTTCAATTTGTTAGATGTTTAGTCAAAAACGATGAGATATCTTATAATGTGGAAGTAGCAAAATCAGAATTGGAAACAGCATCGCTTAATCGAGCACTATGTTATTTTATGAAGCAGCATCAGGTGATTGACGGGGATATTGAAGAGCTAATGAGGTTATATACGAAACAATGTGCAATTGAAATGAATTGTTTTGAGCTTGCAAGAATCGGTGCCGTTTTTGCATCAAACGGATTAGACCCCGAAACAGGAGAACAGTTAATTCCTATACATATTGCACGGATTTGTAAAACATTTATGGTTACATGTGGAATGTATAATGCTTCTGGAGAATTTGCGATAAAAGTGGGCATCCCTGCAAAAAGTGGTGTTTCAGGCGGGATTCTGGGAATTGTTCCAGATAAGTATGGAATTGGAATATTCGGCCCCTCACTTGATGAAAAAGGAAATAGTATTGCAGGAATTAAGCTATTAGAAATTCTTGCGAATAAGTATAATTTCAGTATTTTTTAATAAATTCAATATAAGTTGCAATTCTATTCCCTATGTACAAGGTATTATCCTTGCTTTTTTCTTCTCTTAAGTATAAAATTTATAGATAGGATAATCGCTCGGAAACGGGGGGATTGAAAGTTGACTTCTGAAACAATATTAGATCATAAGAAAAAAGCAAACGCCCTGTTGAAGGCTGATGCGGATAAAATATTAAAATTAATTAAAGTGCAGATGGACAATCTCACCATGCCACAATGTCCTCTATACGAAGAGGTTCTTGATACACAAATGTTTGGATTGTCTCGTGAAATAGAATTTGCTGTTCGACTCGGATTAATTGAAGAGTCCGAAGGAAAAGCGATTTTAGGTCAATTAGAGAAAGAGCTTTCTATTCTGCATGAAGCATCAGTAAGAAAATAATGAAAAAAAACTCAAACATTCTAATTAGATTGTTTGAGTTTTTTTAATCATTGCAATAAATAGAAGAAGATATCATGCACACATTATGTATCATATATACTTTATAGTATGACATAATAATAGATTTTTGGTAAATAGTATGATACATTAAATATATCTTCTCTTCTTTGCAGGATATTTTACTACTTTAGACGAATAAATAAAACACCAAGAAGATAAAGGGAAGAGTGTTAGATGGTTAAAAAAATTTTAAAATCATATGATTACACATTGATTATTACAGTATTAATTCTATCTATATTTGGACTTGTTATGGTATTTAGCGCGAGTATGGTTACTGCCGTACAAATTAATCATGTGGAGAGTGATTATTTCTTCAATAAGCAGCGGCACCATCTAGTAATTTCAGCTGTTGCTTTTTGTATAATGGCTATTTTCCCTTATAAGGCAATGCTAAGTAACAAAATTCTTGTTCCGATGGTATTCCTTTCATTAGGAGGGTTACTTGCCCTTTTCGTTTTTGGACAAGCTACAAATAATGCGCAAAGCTGGTTTGAGCTAGGAACTAGGAGCTTACAGCCATCCGAGTTTGTCAAATTAACAGTTATTATTTATTTGTCTGCTGTGTATGCGAAAAAGCAATCCTATATTAATGAATTTAATAAGGGAGTTGTCCCGCCACTTGCCTATCTATTTCTTGCCTGTGTGTTAGTTGCTTTGGAGCCGGATTTTGGATCTGCAGCGATAATTTTTGCCATTGCAGCTACGATTATTTTTACATCAGGCATGAATTATAAGAATATCTTTAAGCTCGGATTAATTGGAATTGTGATTGTTACTCCGATTGTCCTTGTAATGAAAGATAAAATTTTCACAAAGGTACGGATGGGGCGTATCGAGGCGTTTCAAGATCCGTTTTCATCTGAATTTGGCTATCAGCTAGTCAATTCTTATTTAGCTTTAGGCGCAGGTGGATTAAAAGGTTTAGGCTTAGGAAATAGTGTCCAGAAATTAGGCTATTTACCTGAAGCCCATACAGACTTTATTATGGCTGTTATTGCTGAAGAGCTTGGTATTTTGGGGGTTTGTTTTGTCCTTTTATCCCTAGGTTATATTGTGCTTAGAGGCGTATTTATTGGATTAAAATGTAAAGATCCTTTTGGCAGCTTATTAGCAATTGGGATTTCTAGTATGATTGGTATCCAATCTTTTATTAACCTTGCTGGTATTTCAGGGGTAATTCCATTAACAGGTGTAACATTACCATTTGTTAGCTATGGGGGATCCTCGCTTTTACAATTAGCATTGGCTATGGGAATCCTTGTGAATGTGTCGATGTTTGTGAATTATGAGGAAAAATATAAGAAAAAAGAAAGCGATAGTCAGACTGTATAAGGACAAAGGGCTTCTGGCAGTGTTTATGATTATCGTAAATAAATTTAAGAGAAATAGGATGGTTAAATGCAGACCATCCTATACATAAGATTCTGTATAAATCAAACAAATAGGGGTGTTTTCTTTGAGCCAAAGAATTAACAAAGTGTTAGTAGCAAACAGAGGAGAGATTGCCATTCGAGTATTTCGTGCATGCTCGGAACTACATATAAGAACAGTGGCCATTTATTCAAAAGAGGATTCTGGCTCATACCATCGATATAAAGCTGATGAAGCCTATTTAATAGGAGAAGGTAAAAAACCAATTGATGCCTATTTAGATATTGAAGGCATCATTAACATTGCAAAGGTTAGTGATGTAGATGCCATTCATCCTGGCTATGGGTTTTTATCAGAAAATATCCATTTTGCTAGACGTTGTGAAGAAGAAGGCATCATTTTCATTGGACCTAAATCAAAGCATTTAGATATGTTTGGTGACAAGGTAAAAGCTAGAACACAAGCACAACTCGCAGAAATACCAGTTATACCTGGAAGTGATGGCCCGGTTCAATCTGTGGACGAGGTCATAAGCTTTGGCAATATTTATAACTATCCTATTATCATCAAAGCATCACTTGGTGGTGGTGGAAGAGGGATGAGGATTGTCAAAGAGGAAAAAGAGGTTGTAGAAGCATTTAATCGTGCAAAATCAGAAGCAAAGGCTGCATTTGGTAATGATGAAGTATATGTTGAGAGGTTTATAGAAAAGCCTAAGCATATTGAAGTTCAAATTTTAGGGGATCATACTGGAAATATAATTCACCTATTTGAAAGAGATTGTTCGGTACAGCGCCGACATCAAAAGGTTGTTGAAGTAGCCCCATGTGTATCTTTATCTGCCAAGCTAAGAGAGGATATTTGCGAAGCAGCGGTCAGGTTAATGAAGAATGTAAATTACATAAATGCGGGTACAGTTGAATTTCTAGTTTCTGGTGATGAATTCTATTTCATTGAAGTGAATCCACGTGTACAAGTTGAACACACGATTACAGAAATGGTTACTGGTGTTGATATCGTTCAAACACAAATCCTTGTTGCTGCAGGACATGATCTACATGGTGAAAAGGTTGGCATTCCAACACAAGAAAATATACATGTAAATGGATATGCGATTCAGTCTCGAGTAACGACTGAGGATCCATTAAATAATTTCATGCCAGACACAGGGAAAATCATGGCCTATCGTTCTGGTGGAGGTTTCGGAGTCCGTCTGGATGCTGGAAACGGCTTCCAAGGAGCTGTAATTACACCATATTATGATTCTTTGCTTGTGAAATTATCTACTCAAGCTATGACGTTTGAGCAAGCTGCATCAAAAATGGTTCGTAATCTTCGCGAATTTAGAATTCGTGGGATAAAAACAAATATCCCATTCCTTGAAAATGTTGTGAAACATGAGAAATTTATTAAAGGCGAGTATGACACATCTTTTATTGATCAAACGCCAGAATTATTTATGTTCCCTAAAAGCAAAGACCGTGGAACAAAAATGCTTTCATATATTGCGAATGTAACGGTTAATGGTTTCCCTGGCATTGAGACGAAAAAAAGACCCGTCTTTGATGCGCCTCGAGTGCCTAAATTAAATTACAGCATGGACTACCAAAAGGGCACGAAGCAAATTTTAGATGAGCAAGGTGCTGAGGGGTTAGTGAAATGGGTGAAGGATCAAAAAGAAGTGCTATTAACTGATACTACATTCCGTGATGCGCATCAATCTTTACTTGCTACACGTGTTCGTACAACAGATATTAAGCATATAGCTGAACCAACAGCAAAGCTTTTGCCAGAAATGTTCTCATTTGAAATGTGGGGCGGGGCAACATTTGATGTAGCTTATCGCTTTTTAAAAGAAGATCCTTGGGAAAGATTGCTTACTTTAAGAGAAAAGATGCCAAATGTTCTCTTCCAAATGCTTTTAAGGGCTTCAAATGCAGTAGGTTATACAAACTATCCAGACAATGTCATTCGCGATTTCGTTGAGAAATCGGCACATGCGGGTATTGATGTTTTCCGAATCTTTGATAGCTTAAACTGGGTTAAAGGGATGGAAGTAGCAATAGATGCAGTTAGACAAACGGGAAAAATAGCAGAAGCTGCCATTTGTTATACAGGTGATATTTCTGATCCTACTAAATCAAAATATGATTTAAATTATTATAAACAGTTAGCAAAGGAACTTGAAAACCAAGGGGCACATATTTTAGGTATTAAAGATATGGCTGGCTTACTTAAGCCACAATCTGCCTTTGAATTAATTTCTGAATTAAAAGCAACGGTTGATATTCCAATCCATCTTCATACACATGATACGAGCGGAAATGGAATTTTCACATATGCGAAGGCAATTGAGGCAGGCGTTGATATTGTTGATGTTGCGGTAAGTTCGATGGCAGGATTGACATCGCAGCCAAGTGCAAACTCACTCTATTATGCTTTAGAAGGTACAAACCGCAAACCGAAAATTAATATTCAAGCACTTGAGCAATTGTCTTATTATTGGGAAGATGTAAGAAAGTATTATAAGGATTTTGAGAGTGGCATGATGTCTCCTCATTCTGAAGTTTATCAGCATGAAATGCCAGGAGGACAATATAGCAATCTCCAACAGCAAGCAAAGGGTGTTGGTTTAGGCGATAAATGGGATGAAGTGAAGGAAATGTATTCTCGAGTAAATCAAATGTTTGGTGATATTGTCAAAGTTACCCCTTCTTCAAAGGTAGTTGGTGACATGGCATTATACATGGTTCAAAATCAGCTGGATGAAGAATCGGTGATTAAAAAGGGTCATTCGTTAAATTTCCCTGATTCAGTTGTTGAACTTTTTGAAGGGTATCTCGGTCAACCTTATGGTGGTTTTCCCAAAGAGCTTCAAAATGTAATTTTGAAAGATAAAAAGCCAATTACTGTACGACCAGGTGAATTATTAGAGAAAGTTGATTTTGATATAATTAAAGAAAAATTATTTAAAGAGCTTGGCAGACCAGTGACAAGCTTTGAAAAATTAGCATATGCTCTCTATCCAAAAGTTTTTATGGATTATAGGAAAACAGTGGAACAGTTTGGCGATGTATCTGTACTTGATACACCTACATTCTTATTTGGGATGAGGTTAGGAGAAGAAATTGAAATTGAAATTGAGACAGGTAAAACATTAATTGTAAAATTAGTTTCGATTGGTGAGCCACAAGCTGATGGAAATCGAGTTGTTTATTTTGAGTTAAATGGTCAACCACGTGAAGTCATTATTAAAGACGAAAGTATTAAGGCGACAGTCGCATCTAAAATAAAGGCGGATCCTCATAATGAAACACATATCGGTGCATCGATGCCAGGAACTGTCGTAAAAGTAGTAGTTGCAAAGGGAGAAAAGGTTGCAAAAGGGGATCACCTAATGATTACAGAAGCAATGAAAATGGAAACAACAGTACAGGCTCCATTCTCAGGAGTCATTGGTGATATATATGTTAAAAATGGAGAAGCTATTCAAACAGGCGATTTATTAATTGAATTGATTAAATAAACAAGAAGAGTTGCAGCAAAGGCTGCAACTCTTCTTGTTTATATTTGTCTCTTTTCAAAAGATTGTTGTTTTTAAAACAATTGTTAGAATAAATGGTTTACCGAATAGGTCGGTTGATTGGAGCAACCTGGAGTGGAAATCAACCTTCACCAAAATTATGTGTAAAATAGCAACAATGTTTACGAAAACAGCCTTATTTTTAAGCGGAAAATAGTATATATTTTCTCAATAATTGATATTTTTATTGTGCAGTAACAGGTGGAGTTGGTACTAATTTGTCCTTATTAGATGTTACTTCTTCTAATGCAAGCGCATTTCTCTTGCTTCGTGATACTAATAGCAGGAGATAGCTCAAAATCCCGAATAAACAAGAAATGAAAAATGCATGGGCAAGTGCAATAAATAAGTTCAATCTAGTCAGTACAACTAATGCACCAGAAATTACTTGCAGTGTAACGAGTGCAAAGGCAATGACGGAGCCCCAATAAATAACCTTTTGTCCTTTGTAATGTGTAATTGCTAAGTAAGCGATGTATGCAATCCAAATAAAAATTAACCCTGCCGCAGCGCGGTGTCCCATTTGTACCCATTCATGCATATTTCCAGGAAGGGCAAAAGTTGAATTAATACATAGTGGCCAATCTCTGCATACTAGACTTGCTTCGACGTGGCGGACAAGTGCACCAGTATAAACAACGATATAACTATAGATAGAGACTCCGATAATATGTGCTTTCATTCGGGGATCCAAGATAACTTTTTCAGCTTCAAATTTCTTATCCACCTCAAAAATAAGTAGTGTCAATAATAATACTGTTGCAAAGGAAATTAAAGAAATTCCGAAATGAAGTGCTAGAACAAAATCAGATTGTCCCCAAATAACAGCAGCTGCACCAATCAAACCTTGTAATAATAGAAAGAAAAAGGAACAAAATGATAAGAATTTTGTTTCTCTAATATGGCCGATTTTTTTCCATGTCCATACAGATAATACTAATACCATTATTCCTACGACACCTGAAACGACGCGATGAGCTAGTTCAATTACTAATTCAGCTGTAATTTCTGTAGGGATTAACTCCCCGTTACATAGTGGCCAGGATCGTCCACACCCCATCCCAGAATCAGTTTTTGTTACAAGTGCACCACCTAGGAGGATTAATAGCATTCCAATTGTTGATAATACAGCCAACCATTTTAATGATCGTTGCAAATTATTTCACCTTCTTTAAATAATAAAAGCTATTTTTCATTTTTTATATTCCTCTTGATTTCTTTTACTGCTAACTTATCTAATGTAAAGAAAAAAGAGTAGAAAATACATGGAGCTTTACTGATAGTAATGGATAAAAATATGTTTTTCAACAAATTTGCTACTTTTTCACTATTTTTATAGTATTAAGGGTTGAAAGTTTAAATAGAGTTTGTTAGAAATAGAAAGAGGCAATATGATAAATAATGAAACCAGTCTAAGTAAATGAATTAATTTTATCTATCATTTTATATTATGGCAGAAAAACAACAAATCTTTAACAAAAAAAGAAATCTGACACAAAACGTTCACAATTTATTCAATAAACGTTCACAAAAAACACAAAAAGTGTGATTTAATATACAGAGAGAGGTGTAATGTTTTTTACGGAAGAAATTAACAAGGTTTACACTTTGGTTATAGTAAAAATTATTGCACTCATAATATATTTGATGGGCCCTTCGTTTTTTATTGCAAATATAGCAATGCCAGCTCGAATGATTTATAGTAGTTGTAGTGTATAATGGTGTATTTGTAATAAGGGATAAAGGAGGAAATAAAAATATGTCGAACTCGAGGGCTGCCATTGAATCAGCAGTTAAAAACAATGGTCAAAGTCTAGAAAATGAAGTGACAACGACTGCTTGGAAGGATTTTCTTGATTTAATTAAGATTGGTATTGTGAATTCAAACCTAATTACAACCTTTACAGGTTTATGGCTCGCACTTCATTTCTCAGGTATGGGGTTTTTTGGTAATTTACATATTGTTTTCTTTACATTAATAGGTTCGGGGTTAATTATTGCTGGCTCTTGTGCTTTAAATAATTATATTGACCGTGATATCGATCCATTAATGGAAAGAACAAAGAAAAGACCAACAGTAACGGGGAAAACAACCCCAAAGAAAGTCGCAATTATGAGCTTTATATTGATTATTGCAGGTACTATTTTCTTGATGTTAACGACTGTAACTGCAGTAGTTATTGGATTAATAGGTGTATTTAGTTATATTGTACCTTATACAATTTGGTCGAAGAGAAGATATGTATCAAATACGGTTATTGGTAGCTTTTCAGGCGCAGTTCCGCCCTTAATTGGTTGGGCTGCAGTTGATGCAAACCTAGATATTATGGCATGGACACTATTTTTAATTATGTTTTTCTGGCAGCCGCCACACTTTTATGCACTTGCAATGAGAAGAGTGGAAGAATATAGAGCTGCAGGGGTACCGATGCTGCCGGTTGTCAAAGGTTTTAAAACAACGAAGCGCCATATTTATATTTGGATAGCCGCATTAATGCCACTTCCTTTTTTTCTTCCTAAATTAGGATTACCATTCATTATTCTGGCAACATTGTTAAATATAGGATGGATTGCTACAGGTATATATGCTAGAAAGTTCAATGACGATATCAAATGGGCAACTTTAATGTTTGTATATTCATTACAATACCTTACTATCATGTTTGTTGCTATGGTAATAATCACACTTTTATAAAAAAATATGAAGTGGATAAGGTTTTTGTTAAAGATGAAAACTAGTATGAATAAGTTTTATATAAAAACTTCTTTTATCTACTTCTATATTAAATTAAAAAGAATAATTGTTTTAATTTAATAGTAATTATTATTAGATGACTACATAAAAGTCATACTTCAACTTTGTTAGGAATTCTTTCTGTTCCTAAGTTATAGAAAGAATTTATTCATAATTTTCTATTCGAAAAATTCTAAAGAATTTCAAAAGAAAGAGGGGATTGATTTTTTTATGAAAAGGCTTGCGAAATGGCGTCTAGTTTCATTGTTTGCACTAGTATCGCTTATACTTTCCGCTTGTAGTGGTCAACCGCATTTATCAACGCTACAGCCTGCTGGTGAGGTTGCTCAAAAGCAATATGATTTAATGGTGCTTAGTACCGTTATTATGCTAGCAGTAATGGCAGTCGTTGCAGTGATCTTTGTTGTTGTTTTGGTGAAATTTCGTCGTAAGGATGATAAGATCCCAAAACAAGTTGAAGGAAATCATGCTTTAGAAATTATTTGGACTGTCATACCGATTTTATTAATTCTTATTATTTCTGTTCCAACTGTTGTATCAATCTTTAAATTTGCTGATGTTGATGCTATGGAAAGAAAGAATGAAGATGGGACAGTTGATGCAACTGTTGTCAATGTTCGTGCCAGCTTATATTGGTGGGAATTTGAATACCCGAATGAAGGAATTGTAACTAGTCAAGAATTAGTTGTTCCTACTGATGAAAAAGTATATTTCAATTTAATTGCTTCAGATGTTAAGCATTCATTCTGGATTCCAGCTGTTGGAGGAAAGATGGACAATAACACTGAGAACGTCAATAAATTTTGGTTAGAATTTGATAGTGAGCATGTTGACCCGAATGAATTATTCCAAGGAAGATGTGCAGAGTTATGTGGACCATCACATGCTCTTATGGATTTTAAAGCAAAAGCACTTCCAAGAGCTGAGTATGATCAGTGGGTAAGTGATATGAAGAATGTAGAAGAAGCTGAAGTTGCAACGACAGATTTAGCGCAGCAAGGTCAAGAAATCTTTAACCAAAGCTGTATTGGTTGTCACGCAGTTACACCTTCAAATGGTACACCAGCAGAGGCGCGTCTAGCACCTAATTTAACTAACTTTGGTGAGCGTTCAATTATTGCAGGTTACTTAGAGAATAATGAAGAAAACTTAAAAGACTGGCTGAAAGATCCAGAAACATTTAAGCCAGGGAATAAAATGACTGATACGTATGGTAAATTAACGCCTGAGCAATTAGATGCGTTAACTGCATATTTAATGGGATTAAAAGTTCAGGATTAGTTATTTTGAAGGGGAGGTTAAATTGTGAGTACCATTGCTCAGAAAAAAGGATTTGGGGCAACGTTATGGGACTACTTAACAACAGTAGATCATAAAAAAATTGCCCACCTTTATCTTATAGCTGGCGGATTTTTCTTTTTGGTTGGTGGTTTAGAAGCCTTATTTATCCGTATTCAGCTGCTTAAACCAAATAATGACTTTGTAAGTGCAGGTTTCTTTAATGAAATATTAACGATGCATGGAACGACGATGATCTTCTTAGCTGCCATGCCACTTGTTTTTGCTTTTATGAACGCGATTATGCCACTACAAATTGGTGCGCGTGACGTAGCTTTTCCGTTTCTTAATGCTTTAGGTTTTTGGTTATTCCTATTTGGTGGAATCTTCCTTAACCTTTCATGGTTTATGGGAGGCGCGCCTGATGCAGGTTGGACTTCATATGCTTCTCTTTCCATTACTTCGGAAGGGCATGGGATTGACTTCTACGCATTAGGCTTGCAGATAGCCGGCTTAGGGACACTAATTGGTGGTATTAATTTCCTTGTAACAATCATTAATATGAGAGCTCCTGGTATGACTTATATGCGTATGCCAATGTTTACTTGGACGACATTTATCGTATCAGCATTAATCTTGTTTGCTTTCCCGCCACTAACAGTTGGCTTGTTCTTAATGACTTTTGACAGAATGTTCGGCGCAAATTTCTTTGATGCTGCAATGGGTGGAAATACAATTATTTGGGAGCATTTCTTCTGGATTTTTGGTCACCCTGAAGTGTACATTTTAATTTTACCTGCATTCGGTATTTTCTCAGAAATCTTTGCGATTTTCTCAAGAAAAAGACTTTTTGGATACTCATCAATGGTTTTTGCTACAGTATTAATTGGATTCCTAGGATTCATGGTATGGGCTCACCATATGTTTACAACTGGTCTTGGACCAATTGCCAACTCCATTTTTGCAGTTGCGACAATGGCGATTGCTGTACCGACGGGTATTAAGATTTTTAACTGGCTATTTACTATGTGGGGCGGAAGTATTCGGTTTACAACACCGATGCTTTGGGCGATTGCCTTTATTCCTTCCTTTATCATGGGTGGGGTAACAGGCGTTATGCTAGGATCTGCGTCTCAGGATTATCAATATCATGATACGTATTTCGTTGTTGCTCACTTCCATTACGTTATTGTTGGAGGAGTAGTATTCGCATTATTCGCGGGCGCACATTTATACTGGCCGAAAATGTTTGGTACGATGTTGAATGAATTCCTTGGGAAGATTACATTCGTGTTATTCTTCGTCGGATTCCATATGACTTTCTTTATCCAGCATTTCTTAGGGCTTTGGGGTATGCCGCGTCGTGTATTCACATACTTACCTGGCCAAGGTTTTGAAACCTCGAACGTCATTAGTTCAATTGGTGCGTTCTTAATGGCTGCTGGGGTTATTGTATTATTAGTGAACGTTGTTATTACAAGTGTTAAAAATGAAAAGGTTGGAAATGATCCTTGGGAAGATGGACGTACGCTTGAATGGGCGCTTCCTTCACCACCGCCATATTATAACTTTAAGCAACTTCCACTTGTTCGTGGATTAGACGCTTATTGGCTAGAAAAAATGGATGGGAAAAAAGGGATGACACCTGCTGAACCAATTGGTGACATTCATATGCCAAACAATTCATTCATTCCGTTTACGATCTCTTTAGGACTATTCATCGCTGCATTTGGTGCAATGTTCCACGGAGATGAAGGGAATACATGGGGAGTTCCAGTATTGATCTTTGGTCTATTATTTACTTTAGGATCAATGTTTGTTCGCTCAATTAAAGATGATCATGGATACCATATTCCGAAAAAGGAATTATTAGATGATAAAGATTTGGGGGGGAAGGCATAATGCATGTTGAAGAAAAAATGACAGTTGAAAAATGGCCTGCTTCGCCTGAAAAACAAACCCTCGAAGCAAAGAATAAATTTTTAGGTTTCTGGTTTTTCTTAGGGGGAGAGACCGTACTTTTCGCCTCTCTCTTTGCCACATATCTTGCTTTAAAGGATTCTGTTCCAAGAAGTGATATGTATTTAGCAAAGGATTTATTTGAGATTCCGTTAGTATTTGTGATGACGATGATCCTTTTAACAAGCTCATTAACGAGTGTATATGCTATGTACCATATGAAAAACTTTGACTTCAAGAAAATGCAAATATGGCTAGGGATTACAGTTGTTCTAGGATTATGTTTCTTAGGATTAGAAATTTATGAGTTTAATCACTATGTACATGAATTTGGGCATACATTTACTAGTAGTGCATTCGGTTCTGCTTTTTATACTTTAGTTGGATTCCACGGAGCACACGTTGCGTTTGGATTACTGTGGATCACTACTTTGATGATTCGAAACAGTAAGCGTGGATTAAACTTATACAATGCACCTAAATTTTATGTTGCTAGTTTATATTGGCACTTTATCGATGTAGTATGGGTATTTATTTTTACAGTAGTATATTTAATGGGAATGGTGGGATAACTGATGACAAATGAACAATTAAATTCAGGCAATCCTCGTGTAGACATTGAATATCGCCGTAAAAAGAATGCGGAAGAAATGAGACACCAGGTCATCTCATTTGCATTAATGATTTTCTTAACATTAATTGCTTTTGTTGCAGTTGCATATGAGGAGTTTTCTGGTTGGTTCGTTGTTCCGTTTATTCTTCTACTTGCAGGTGTTCAAGTGATCTTCCAATTATTTTACTTCATGCATATGAGTCATAAAGGACATGAGGCGCCAAAGTTATTTATGTATGCAGGGATGGTAGTAGCATTTGTTACGATTCTTTGCTATACAACGATTATTTGGTGGTAAAAAATAGAAAAGAAATCGGCTGAAAAGCCGGTTTCTTTTTGTATAGAAGAAATATTGCTAATAATCAAATAGCTGATTTCTTTGTTTTTTAATAGAATCAACGTATAATTAAAGTGTAGTTAGAAGTGAGAGTGAAGGGGTGAAAATCATTTGTCTATTTCTATCTTTGGCTTTCGAGCATTATGGAGCCCATACTTTGCAATTTCCCTAGTCCTTATTCTAATTGGTTATTTTCTTTTTATGACTAAATATCGAAAGAAGTTCATAGAAAGTGAACGACTAACAATAGGTCAGGCAGTTAATTTTTCGTTAGGGATCATTCTTTTATATATTATTAAAGGGTCTCCGGTTGATTTATTAGGGCATCTTACGTTTTACGCACATATGACTCAAATGGCTGTCCTATGTTTAATCATTCCACAATTGTTTATCTATGGTATTCCCAAATGGATTTGGCGAACTTTGTTTAAAAATAATGTCATTAAAAAGATGTTTAATCTTTTATCAAAACCTGTTGTTGCATTAATAATGTTTAATGGGATTTTCTCAATCTATCATATTCCGTTAGTATTTGATTTAGTTAAAACAGATATTTGGCTCCATGCAGGTTACACGAGCATTTTATTTATCGTTTCCTTTTTCTTCTGGTGGCCACTTATTAATCAGCTTGAAGATCAACATACATTAAGTGGTCTAAAGAAAGTGGGATATATCTTTGCTGGTGGTGCTTTGCTTCTACCTGCGTGTGCGTTAATCATTTTCTCGGATGTCCCATTATATGCAACTTTTTCGGATCCAAATGCATGGGCGAAAGCGCTTGAGCTTTGTGTACCAGGTACGACTTTGGCCGGCTTAACATTAAGTGGACCAGAAGTATTCAGTTCAATGTCCCTCCTAGATGATCAGCAGCTTGGTGGAATTGTGATGAAAATTATTCAGGAAGTTGTTTATGGCTTTGTATTAGCAAAGGTTTTCTTTAGCTGGTATCGTAATGAGCAGGGTGAAACAGAGGCGGAAAAGCAGCATCGGTTGAATCCACAATTGATCGAGTAAGATAAGCCCTGTCCGTCTGGATAGGGCTTTATAACAATTGTGGTTCTTTGGGAATGTAAAATATCACGATTCTTAATAAATATGTGAACATTTAAGCACTATTTTTCATAAAAAGGCTTAGTAATTGATTAGATAAGTTATAATGACAGAATAAGCAAAAATACATAGCAACATTAATTGGAGAGGGAGACAGGTATGGAATTTTCATTACCAATTTTACCAACGATTAGTACAACCTTTATTGTTTTAAGTGCGATTTTTGTGGCGATCGGATGGGGACAAATTCGCAAGCGTAAGATCGATGCACATAAGAAAACAATGACATTTGCAGGGATATTTGCGATTATATTCTTTACTATTTATATGAGCAGAACAGTGTTTATTGGCAATACCGCTTTTGGTGGGCCAGATAATCTTAAAATATACTATACGATCTTTCTGATCTTCCATGTTACATTAGCGACTATTGGAGCTGTTTTAGGCTTGATTTCATTAATTTCTGGTTATCGAAATAAATTGTCACTTCACAGGAAACTAGGGCCAATCACAAGTATTGTATGGTTTATTACCGCAATAACAGGTGTTGCAGTATATTTATTATTATATGTATTTTTCCATGGTGGAGAAACAACCTCAACTATTAAAGCTATTTTAGGGTTTTAATAAAACTACTCTCGAAAAAGTGTGAAATTAGTTGATGGAAATCAGTTTAAATAAAAAAGAAAAGACGCATATTAAATGCGTCTTTTCTATTAGTTGGAAAATTTTTCAATTTCAGCAGAAACGTTTGCTAGAATTTTTTCACATTGGCTTACAAGTGTTTTTGGGTAAACCTCATCCTCGCCATATTCAACACCATGAGGATAGTAATGTTTGCCTAATGCTGGTGTCATTAATTGAATAACTGCTTCATCAGCGCCAACATCACCTTCAGATGCATAACCAAATACTCGTAAGTAGTAAGTGCCTTCTTTTAAAACAAATTTACGGTCGTATGTAACTCTTTCATAATCCCATTGACCTGCACGTACAAGTCCATAAGAATCCATTAAATCATCTAAACGATTTAAATCTGCTTTCATTTTTTCTAAACCAGTATTTTCGAACTTCATATTTGTCCCTCCTAAAAAACAATTCATTAAAGCTAACAGTAGCTTAGCTGAATTAATATTACAAGTTTTATCCCAAATCTAATAATAGTTCAAATAGGGCGATTATGCAATGTATTCATGAAAGAATCCCATTCATTCATTTAAATATTTCATTAAATCGTAAAGATTTTCAATAATAGCAAGAAAAAATAGTAATTGGGAAATGATAATGTTGGATGGAGGGATTATTAAATGAGAAGGAAAATTGCTAGTCTTTTTTTCCTCATTTTCTTTTTCGCATTTGGAATGAATATATCTGCCCAAACAAAATATATTGTCAATGATGGAGATACACTTTGGGAAATTTCTATTCATTATGATATAGACTTAGAAATGTTAATTAATAGTAATCCCCAAATTATCAACCCAGATATTATTTACCCGGGGCAGATAGTGATCATACCAGGGAAAGTTGATTTACGCGAAAATAATAATGTTTTGAATAAAGAAGAAAGCGAGCTGATTGAACTTATAAACAAAGAAAGATTGAAGGCTGGTTTACTTTCATTAAAAGTTGACTCCATCATTTCAAGGGCTGCCTCTCTTAAATCGATCGACATGATGGAGAAAGAATATATTTCTCATCATTCGCCTACATATGGGAGTCCGGGTGAAATGTTAAAGTACTTACATATTTCTTATCAAAATGTAAATGAGAATATAGGGGCTGGCTATCGATCTGCAAATGAAATGTTCATATCTTGGATGAATTCTCATGAAAATCGTAAGCGAATATTAAATAAAGGGGCGAAAAAAATTGGGGTAGCTGTTTCTGAAGGTGGGCCTTATCATTATTATTGGACAATATTAATTGTGGAATAATAGCAGAATGGAAGATGAGCATTGTAATAATAGGAAGAGCACCATAATAGGTGTTCTTTTTGCGTTATCAGAAAATTCTTTTTTTAAGTAGATTTGGATAGGAATAATGATATACTTTCCTTAAGAAAAGAATATATAATTAATACAGTATAGATAGAAAGGAGGTAATCCTTGTGCGAAATCTTGTTCGGATTCTAGTCCTTATTTCCGGATTGCTTGCAATTGTCTTTTTATTTAATATTAATTTTGATAATAATGGAGATGTATTGGTAAATGGAGTACGTCAACAACCAAAACTTGATCAATCATTGGACGAATCTGTCGATGTTCAAGATGTTTCACAATTAGACTATCCTCAAGAAGGATTAATTAGTCTGGTAGGAAAAACGAGCAAGGAATTGATTCATACATTAGGAGAGCCATTGAGACGAGATCCAACCTTTTATGGCTATGACTGGTGGATTTATAAAACTAATTTACATAATTATGTTCAAGTAGGTGTGGCTGATGATAAGGTAGTAACGATGTATGCAACTGGTGCAGAAGTAGATATTCCCCCATTTAAGATTGGTCAGTCTATTGCTGACATCTATCATTTAACATCGATTGAAGCCAATATAGGCCTTGATTATGAAGGCAGTTCTTACATGTTTGAGTTATCAGAAGATGATATGAATACACGACCACTGATCACGATTGGTCATGCATATATACAGTTGCATATTGATAAGTTTACAGGCACTTTATCAAGTATTCGAGTTCTAGATATAGAATCCTTAATTAAACAACGTCCCTATGAAATGGTATATAGAGGTGAGCTGCTAGAATCGACGCCGCCTTCATCTATTTATGAAGAAGAAATCGAGAAGAGCACAGAAAAACAGATTTTTGATATTACAAATGTTTTTCGTACAAGGTATGGCTTTCGGCCGATAGAGTGGGATGAACAAACTGCGGATGTTGCATTTGCGCATAGTAAGGATATGTATGAAACAAATGATTTTTCACATACATCAGTAAAATATGGAGAATTATCAGATCGGCTTGATGCGGCAGAAATATTTTATCAAACAGCTGGTGAGAATATTGCTGCAAATTATATGGATGCACCAGCTGTCATGGAAGGTTGGCTCAATAGTAAGGGACACCGAGACACCTTATTAAATGAACAATTTACTCATCTAGGAGTAGGTGTGTTTAAGAAGCATTACACACAAAACTTTATTGAAAAGTGGCAGGAAGAATGAAGGGCTTAGTATTTAAGCTCTTTTTTTCTTTATGATGAAAAAACTGCCTGTTGCTTGAGCGATTTTCTTGCCATCGGATCGATAGACTGCAGCTGATAAAACCATGCTTTTTGTCCCTTTATGATCGATATTTGCCTTACACTGCAAATAATCTCCTTTCCCAATCGTCAAGTAATGAATATTTAATTGTGTAGTTACTGCGCCATATCCTTCTGGCAGTAGCGAATTTGCAAGAGTGCCCATTGCAGAATCAATAATTGTTGCGGTAATTCCGCCATGAACGATCCCTAAATTATTATTTAATAGAGGAGTTAAAGGAACGGTAAGTTCACATATTTCATCATTCATCGTACGGTCCATATGAAGAAGGCCGCCGATATATGAACTATTCAGCTTCATTTGCTTTTTGTTAAACCCTTGTAAAATATCTTCTAATACTTCCATTTCCTCGTCTGAGGCTTGTTCCATGCAATTTTCTAATAGCACCCTAAGTTGTTCTTTCATTTCTATTCACCTTTTTCGAATTTATCTGCATTCATATCGTAACATTAAAGATTCCTTTTGGCATTTATCTTTTCACCATTTTCTTCATCATTCATAAAGTATAGTAGGTAATTGTAACAGGAAGAGGTGAACGGAAATGGTGAAAAAAAATCTCCATCCTTCTGTTGAACAATTCAAATCGTTTGTGAAAGCAAATCCTAAGATTGTTAAGGAAGTCAGGTCGGGAAAAAATACATGGCAGGAATTATATGAAGACTGGTACTTGTTAGGTGAAGACGATTCTAGATGGGATGCGTACCGAATGGAATCAAAGCAAGAAGCGAAAACGGAAGCAAATGCTGGGGAAAATAAAACAGATTGGCTTGGTACGATCTTAGGCGCGATGAAAAAGATGGATCCGAATGAAATGCAGGGCTATGTTCAGAATATTAGTCAAGCGCTAGGGACCGTGCAAGGTGTATTGGCGCAATTTCAAGGGGGATCTGGTTCAACAGTCAGTTCTAAGGTGACTGAGACAAAATTGAGCAGCCCTTTTGTGTTTAATAAGGATTAAAGAGGAGGTACGATAGATGAGACAAGATATTATTAATTACTTAGGACAAAATAAGCAATTACAAAAGTTCGTTCGAGAGCAGCCGATTTGGTACAGAAGATTATCACGTAATCCTCATGAAATTCAGACATTAGAAGTGGCTGCTCTAAATTATTATAAAAATACAATCCCACATAAGGTAGAAAAGTTTTCTAATGGTGTTCAAATGGCATCTATGATGATGGGGATGTTTCAAGCAATGAATTCACAATCCTAATAAAAGCTTTCTCTATGAAGGAGAAGGCTTTTTATTTTTTTCAATGGCTCTTTACTAAAAGATTGTTGTTTTTAAAATAGTTGTTAGACTGAATGGTTTACCAAATAGGTCAGTTGATTGGAGCGGAAGGTGCGAGACTCCTCGAAAATGCATTCGCATTTCCTTCGTGCGGTGTGAATTCAAGAAGTCCATTCAATATCCTGCGGGATGCGTGGGACAGCTGAGACCTCGCAAGAGCGTAAGCGATGAGGAGGCTCAAGCAGACTACCCCGCGGAAAGGGAGCACACGTACGCAGAAATCAACCTCTACCAATTTTATCTTAATAAGCAACAATGTGTACGAAAACAGTCTTCTCAATTTTTCCTTAAAGAGTAAAAAGATTGGTCAAGGAACACAATAATTACATATCAAAAAGTTGAGCATGAACGAATAAAGGAGAGATTATCTTGAAAGGATTTATATTCACCGCTATAGCTTTCTCAATATTAGCAATCACCGGCTGTCAGAAAGATATCCCTGAGCCGGAAGCAAAGATAAGTGTACAGCCACTACAAGTTGTTCAAATGAATAATGATATTCCTGTTTCTGTATTTGAAATAAATGAGATTGAGCCATTTTATGTTAATCATAAGGTGGATGGTCAAAATGTATTTATTGAATGTATTATACAAGGAATTTCTTTTAGAGAGACAGCTGCTAGCAACAGAGGGAAAATTATATTGTATGTAAATGGAATAAAGAAGGAGGAAATCTCTTCAGCTGCTTTTATTGTCAAAGGGTTGCCTATTGGGAGGAACCATCTGAAATTAGTAGTTGTAAAGGCAGATAATTCAGCCATTGTGATAGAAAAGGAATTTGATGTGACGATTTGATAACTTTCACTTTGCCTTGTTTCATGGTAAAATATGAAACGGAGGTGAGCTTTATTTTGCTTGCTACAATAGAAGGAATAGAAATTTTAGATCGAGCAGATCAACTAGCTAATATGATTATTGATTCTGAGGAGGCGGAGTATTACCGCCAATGTTTATATAGATTGAAAAAAAGTAAAAAAACACAAAAAAAAATCCATGAATTTGTTAAAATGAAGGACCTTTATGAGGAAGTTCAGCGATTCGGAAAATATCATCCAGATTATAAAACAGTGATGAAATCGATTAGAGAATTAAAAAGAGAAGTAGATATGGATGAAAATGTTGCTGAATTTAGACGTGCAGAGAATAGCTTACAAGCAATTTTAGATGAGGTAAGTGCAATCATTGGACGTTCTGTCTCTGAGCAAATTAAAGTTCCAACTGGAAATCCGTTCTTTGACAGTTCATCGAGCTGTGGCGGGGGATGTGGCAGTGGAGGAAGTTGTGGCTGTTCATAAATCGGATTGACATGGGGGAAATCCATGTCTTTAAAGGGGAAGAAATGATGGAAGGTCAAAGACAAGGAATTATTGTTTGGCTTTATTCTTTAAAGCAAGCAAAAATGTTACGCCGATTCGGTAATGTCCATTTTGTTTCCAAACGGTTAAAATATGTAGTCGTATATTGTGACATTGAGGAAACGGAAAGCCTGATGGCGAAAATCAATGCCTATTCATTTGTAAAAAAAGTGGAGCCTTCGTATAAGCCGTTTCTAAAAATGGAATTTGAAAATTCGAAACCAGATAAAGCAAAAGAGTATGATTATAAAATGGGTATATAAAGTAAAGCTTCAAACAATAAAGGGATTGAGGCATATATGCTGGCAATAAAAAAGTTGAGAGTAGATAACTCTCAACTTTTTTATTGCCTAGCAGAGAGGTGGAATATAATGATTTAATCGTAAAATCCCAATTAAATATTGATAGAATAATTCCTTTTCAGCAAACATGATCGAAGGTTTAATATCAAGCTGAATGATCTCTTTTTGCAGTTCTGTTGCTGCTTCGGCAAACAGATCGAAGCGCTTATTAGGGATTGAATGTGGATTTGGGATGCCTTCTCTGCAAATATAAAGTGGTTGAAAGTTACCAGGATTTGTTGGTTGTAGGATCACAACAAGAGAAGTAACTTCTTTTTTATTGATCGTTGTATGAAAAGCCATCATATGGCTTAGTCTTGCTTCATTTGCCTTTGCAATTTCAATTAATTCATAAATATCGGAAAAGCCTTCTCCGATTTCAATAAAACGCTGAATCAAGTTATATTTCCTCCTCTAATTTTAAGTGGAACTTAAGCTGTCTAATTTTGCGTACACCCTCCATACTGTATCATCTTCTTTTTGAAAATAGAAGTATCCATCCAATATTCCTAAAAAAACGACAATTTTTGCGAAATTGATGAAAATTTCATGTGACTGTTGCTCTCCGATTTGATATGGTTAGTATAAAGAAATAAAGGTAAGGGGAATTCCAATGTGGAGAACAGCTAGTCTGATTTTTGTCGTTCTAACTACGGCTATTGGAGGAATGTTATCGTGGCAATGGAAGGCGTACTCTAAGCAGGATAACCATATAAATGAAGATGCTGTAATGGTAGAACAGGAGATTACGGTTGAATCAAGTGAGAAGGATTTGCATATTACTCAAGTCATATCTGGCTTATCAGCAAAGAAGCCATATCAGGTTATTATTCCTAATGATATCTTTGATTGGTCTTGTACGGATGAGAATGGGGGAATATGTGAATCAAAGGATGAAGATCCACAAACTTTGATACCTAATCATAAAGAAATGATTTTTCAATATAAAATCCCAATCGAAAATAGTCATTCTGCGTTTTTGCTCGAAAATTGGACAATCACGATTTTTGATGTCAAGATCAACAGCTCTGATATCGAAATTATTGACACAATTAGAAGAGAGGGCACATGGATAGTCGGTGCACCTAAAAAGGGAATAAAAGAACTGGATTTCATTGATTATTATTTATTTACAGCAGTTGGTGATGCCCCTGCTCTTTATTGGCAGCCTATTGAATTATTCAAATCAATAAATGAAAATGATATTGCTTTTTTCACAGAACAAAAGGATGCTGAAAAAAAGTCTTCATTCATGGTGGAGCTCGATAGCTTAGGTGATTTCCCTTATGTTTCGGTAGTCTTTACGAATGAGATTGGCGAGAAAATGGCTAATGGGATGATCTTTACCTCACCTAATACAAATGAGGATAATTTGAAGCGGAAATTTATTCAGTATTATTATGAATGGAAATTTGGTGGATTCTCAGTTGAAGAAGAGTGGATTTTAGATGTTTTCACTTCTTACAAGGCAAAACTGCAACCAATAACAAATAAGGCGAAGGCTATTTTGAATGAATTAACGGAAAAGCTGTCAGAAGAGGAGCTTACTTCATTTTTCAACTATATAAATAATGAAACAAGAGAAATAAATGCGGAA
Source organism: Cytobacillus eiseniae (assembly GCF_017874625.1). GTDB lineage: Bacteria > Bacillota > Bacilli > Bacillales > Cytobacillaceae > Cytobacillus > Cytobacillus eiseniae. Next base: position 111,554 of record NZ_JAGIKZ010000002.1, read on the forward strand.
AAATTGGATCAGTTTATTTATCAAATAAAAGGGTTACATACATATTTCTTCAAGATGAATACAACTGAACATGCGAAGTTTTATCCACTATATTATTATGATACAAGATCCGTGTATATAGCTGATACTAAGAATGAGGAAATAGAAGTAATCTATGATCATGGAACGATGCTGTATCCATTTGTAGAAACTATTAAGGGGTTTGGCTTTGAAGTGAGTGAACTTCAAGATCAAGAAATGATGCTCGTGATTAGGGAGAATAGCACCTATCGATTTTATTTAAATAAGAATATTTTTATTTATAATGAGGAAGATTATGGATTGCTTGAAAATCCTTTAACGAAACTGAATGGAAAGTACTATATAAGTAAAGAATGGCTTAAAATGATTTTTAATGTTCAGTTTAAAGAAGGAGAACAAGAGATTAAATTATCTTTATAAAGATCTATATTAGGCGACTATAAGACTCGAAAGTATAAATGAAAAAAGAAAACCCTGCAGAATTTTCTGCAGGGTCCTTCTATATCCTTATCTTAGGATAGAAGGCAAAGGGAGAGGAGAAACCGGAGGAAGAACTTATGGGGAAACGTAAGTCTTCTCCGCGGTTGGCAACAACATCCTCGAATAGATGCTGTTATACACATTATTTCCATAATAGAAATGGATATACACAAATAACAGATATTTTTTCTTGTCGCCCCTGAACGATGCGCTTCCGCTTTTCTATTTGGCGATAGGAATGAATTGTGGTAGGATAGGAGGGAAAAAAGATTAAATTGGAATAGTTATGTGGTGATTTAAATGCGTGTTGTCTCAGGAACGAGAAAAGGGAAGCAATTAAAGGCAGTGCCTGGTCATTCGACGAGGCCAACAACAGATAAAGTAAAGGAAGCAATTTTTAATATGGTTGGCCCCTATTTTGAAGGTGGGGTATGTCTTGATTTATTTGCTGGCAGCGGAGGTCTTGGAATAGAAGCTTTGAGCAGAGGGGCAGATAAGGCTATTTTTGTGGATAGGGATGGCAAAGCGATTCAGACTATTCATGAAAATGTGAAAATATGCGAATTTGAAGATCAATCGGAAATTTTTCGAAATGATGCTGAAAGAGCATTAAAGGCAATATTGAAAAGAGAACTTACTTTTCATAGAATATTTTTAGATCCACCTTATAAAAAACAACAGTTATTGAAATTACTGGAGTTCATTCAAGCTGAGGATTTACTTGAAGAGGATGGATTAATTATTTGTGAGCACGGTTCAGAAATTGTTCTGCCTCCTATTGTTGGACAACTCGTTCAGCGAAAACAGGAGAAGTATGGAATGATTGCAATAACGATATATGAAAGACAATAAGGGGGATATATATGGGGGCTATCGCTGTCTGCCCTGGTAGTTTTGATCCAATTACATACGGACATTTGGATATCATCAGAAGAGGGGCAAAGGTTTTTGATCAAATATATGTCGTTGTATTGAATAATTCTTCAAAACAACCACTTTTTTCAGTTGATGAAAGAATTAAATTAATTAAAGAAGTTACTAAGGATATACCAAATGTGAAAGTTGATTCTTTCCAAGGGCTTTTAGTTGATTATGCTAAAAGTGTGAATGCAAACGCTATTATTCGTGGTCTTCGTGCAGTGTCTGATTTTGAATATGAAATGCAGATTACTTCAATGAACCGAGTGTTAAATGATGAGATTGAAACTTTCTTCATTATGACGAATAATCAATATTCTTTCTTAAGCTCTAGTATTGTGAAGGAAGTTGCGAAATATAACGGAGATATTTCAGAACTTGTCCCAGCTTATGTTGAAGAAGCATTAAAGGACAAATTTGCTAAATAGAGAAAACGAGCACATTAAGTGCTCGTTCGTTAATTTTTAGCCATTTGTTTGGCTAATAAGAGTACATAGCATGCTAAAGCAAAAATGGTAATAAGTGGCCCGACTTCAACTAATAGTTTATACATCTTTTGCAACCAGGATTCTTCACTGAAAAAGCTGACTGGGATTGCGTTGGATGGCTGCTCTGTGTTATAGAATCGTTCATAAATTGGGTTCCAGAGAATAGCAGCATAGATGGCAGCAAAAAAACCATGAAAGATCCTTGCAATAAAGAAAGGTTTAAAGCTAATATCAGACTGAGCTAAAATACTTGCAACTTGTGCCTGAACACTAAATCCACTAAAGGCTAAAATAAAACTGGTAATGACAATTTGTTCCATTAATGTCGCCTGTTGAATCTGACTCGTCATTTGGCTTCCAAGCGTAATTTCAAATAATCCAGAGATAAAAGGAATGCTTAATTCAGTAGGTAAATGAAGTGCTGATAGAAGATACTCTAGTCCACTTGCTAATATACCTGTAATGCCTAAATGGAATAGCAATTTATTAATGACTGAAAAAAGGATAATGAAACCACCGATCATAAGTAATGTTTTAATTGAAGACATTACAGCATCACCGAGGAGCTTACCGAGTGGGCGATTATCATTTATTCTTGTACGATGTAGTGCAGAAAAGGCTAATCGAAGTGATGGCTTTCTTTTTTGTGTTTTCTTACTAGTTTCTTGGTTTCGCCCATAGAATCTCATAAGGAGACCAACCGTAAAATTGCCGAGATAATGGGCAATAGCAAGGATAACACCTACTTTTGCATTATGAAAGAAGCCAACAGAAACCGCTCCAAAGATAAAAAGTGGATTTGAGCAGTTTGTGAAGGAAACAAGTCGTTCTGCTTCCACTTTCGATAATTGCCCTTCTTGTCTTAATCTCGTAGTTAATTTAGCACCAGCGGGGTATCCGCTTGCCATACCCATTGCCCAAGCAAAACCACCAACTCCAGGTACACGAAATAATGGTCTCATAAGAGGTTCGAGCAGGACACCTATAAATTTTACAACTCCGAAACCAATTAGCATTTCTGATACGATGAAAAAGGGCAAAAGTGAAGGAAAAACAATTTCCCACCACATATTTAGTCCTCTTATGGAGGCATCGACAGATTCTTGGGGAAATAAAATAAGTGAAATTGCCATCATTGACACGGTTAGAGCAAGAATAATTGTTTTTAATTTCGATCGGAACACGGGCAGTGCCTCCCTCAAAAGGTGAACTTACATTTTGAAAATAGCTTTTCATTAAATTTGCTAATATAATATAAAGAAGCCAAAGCCTTTCAGACTTGTCCTCATATAAATTAATATACTCATAGAATGAAAAAAAAGACCATAAGATTGAACAGAGGATGCACATTATCCAATCTATTCATTTAACATATTAACTCCTAGTTTTGTATGATTTTCACATAAAGGAGGAATTCTTTTGCATCGCCCAAAGATAGGTCTGGCACTTGGTTCTGGTGGAGCGAGAGGGTTCGCTCATTTAGGAGCAATTAAAGTCTTGAAGGATGAGGGAATACCGATTGATTTAATTGCTGGAAGCAGCATGGGAGCAATGGTCGGTAGTTTTTATGGTGCAGGACTTGATATTGATCGACTTTATAAATTATCAACGGCTTTTAAACGAAAATATTATTTGGATTTTACTGTTCCAAGAATGGGTTTTATTGCTGGTGCACGAGTAAAAGAGCTCATTCGAATTTTCACTCATGGGAAGACGTTGGAGCAATTAGATATTCCTGTTCGAGTGGTAGCGACAGACTTGATGACTGGAGAAAAGGTCGTATTTGACCAAGGGCCAATTGCTGATGCAGTGCGGGCAAGTATTTCTATTCCAGGAATATTTGTTCCTGAAAAAGTGAATGGACGTTTATTAGTAGATGGTGCTGTGGTTGATCGAGTCCCAGTATCAGTTGTTAAGGACATGGGAGCAGATATCATTATTGCAATAGATGTCTCACATGTTAAAACAAGTGTAGAAATTACATCCATCTATGATGTGATTATGCAAAGCCTTGATATCATGCAAATGGAGCTCGTTGGCCATCGGGTAGTGGCTGCGGATATTATAATAAGGCCAAGTGTAGAAATGTATAGCTCAAGAGCGTTTACAAATATTGATGAAATTATCCAAATTGGAGAAGATGAAACGAAGAAACATATTCTCTCCATAAAAAAAATGATTGAAGAGTGGAAGGAGCAGCCTGTTGAATGAGTAAAAAAATTTATGGACGATCCCTTGTTGCAGCTATTATCTTTGTCATAATTAGCTCCTTTATTTATTTGCCTTATTATGTATCAAAACCAGGCATGGCAAAAGAGCTTGAGCCGATCATTGAAGTTGAAAACGGCTATGATGAAGAGGGAAGTTTTATGTTAACAACTGTAAGGATGGGAAGAGCTAACATCTACTCTTATGCAATTGCTAAGTTTAGTAAATATCAGGAGTTATTCCCTTTAGATGCAATTAGGAGAGACGATGAGACAGACAAGGAATATAATGTTCGACAGCTCCATTTAATGGATTCTTCGAAATTATCAGCAATAGAAATTGCTTATAAAAAAGCAGGAATTACAGTGAACTACGAGTATAATGGAGTTTTCGTATTAAATGTGTTAAAGAGTATGCCTGCAGAAGGAAAACTTGAACCAGGTGATCGAATCTTTGAAGTAGATGGAAATAAATTTGACTCTTCAGAGCAATTTATTAGCTATGTTTCAGGGAAAAAAGAAGGGGAAGAACTGAATTTTTCAATTGAACGCAATTTAAAATCGATGACTGTTCAAATCCCTGTAAAAAAACTGCCTGAGACAGGGAAAGTTGGGATAGGTATTTCCCTTGTTGATGATAAGGAAATTCAAGTAGAGCCTAAAGTGACAATTGATAGCGCTGATATTGGTGGTCCGTCTGCTGGCTTAATGTTTTCATTAGAGATTTATAATCAATTAGTTGAGGAAGATTTAACGAAAGGTTATCAAATTGCAGGGACTGGTACAATTAATACAGAAGGCAAGGTTGGACCAATAGGTGGAATAGAACAAAAAATAGTAGCTGCAGACAAGGCAGGTGCAGCTGTTTTCTTTGCACCAAATGAAAACGGAGCAGCGGATTCAAACTATCGTGCTGCAAAATTAACTGCAGAGGATATAAAAACCAAAATGGAGATTGTTCCGGTAGACACTTTTGATGATGCGGTGAAATATTTAGAGAGCATGGAAGAAAAATAGCGGCAAGATGCCGCTATTTTTTTATAATTATTGGCGGTTGCTTGAACTCCTTTTCAAGCAGTTTTTGTTGTTGAATCCCTGAAGCAGCCATTGCATAAACTCTTGAGGCTCGAAGATCGAGAAAAAGCTGTTCACTCGTTGTTGAGGATAATCTGGATATTAGAGGCAATGATAAATTGGATTTATACTTATTCAAGTATTTCTGCCCATTTGTTGTCATGCCTAATAATCGTAAATACTTTGGCTTCTCCTCTGCTAGATACATTTCTTCTTTCGTTGTATTTGTTAGTATATGTACACATGCCCTTTGAAGTCTTGTCCATGTATATCTTTTTGTCTTTACCTTTTCCATAAAATGTTGGAAGTCTTCGGATTGCAGGGCAGCTTGCTGCATTCGATTCTCTAAGCCTTCCTCAATCTCATATATCTTTTTTAAGTCATTAAGAGCTGACTGAACTAGCCGGTACTTTAAGAATGGCCAATAATGCTCCCAATCATGAAAAAGCCCATACTTCTCCTTGTATGCTATTAAACCTTCAAATGTTGATTCGGGTACATACTGACGAATGGATGAGATTTGGGTCTGTTTAGAGCTGAGCACCTTTCTTATACTTGTAGCACTCGCAATTGATTCAGAGGAGAAATGAAGATCATGATAGTCTGCGTTTTTTCGGGCAATTGTCAATGCTTGAATGGAAGCATGCTGCTCTTTGGCTGATTTTATATATTGGTATCCCAGTATATTATTCGGCTTGGATAAATCAATTAAATGTTCATCAGGTACGAGAGCATGAAAAGCCAAAGAGGAGGCTTTCGGATAGCTATTGCCTTCGTGCAAATATTGCTTTATTTTGTTTTGATATTCCTTATTATTTTCTTCGAGAAAAGAAAGGGTTTGGTAGAAGCGATCGATCTGCCCATCTTCGCTTCCGAAGCAAAGATGGCGACATCCAGCAGCTTCAAGAATGGATACAGCTCCAGAAGCAAATGTATTGGCTTGTTGGGTTGCAAATGCATAGGGCAATTCAAAGACGATATCAACACCTGCTTTTAAAGCCATTTCCGTTCGTGTCCATTTTGAAATGAAGGCAGGCTCTCCACGTTGTAGAAAGTTTCCGCTCATGACTGCAATGACTATTTCTGCATTAGTAGCTTTTCTTGCTTCGCAAATATGATAGTGATGTCCATTATGGAATGGATTGTATTCAACGACTACACCAACTGCATTCATCTTTATTTTTCTCCTTTATTATAGAATAACGTCTAACTACTCCTTACTTGAAAGCAAAGGCTCTTTTCTAAAAGATTGCTGCTTTTGAATCAAATGTTTTACCAATTAAGTCGGTTGATTGGAGCGGAAGGTGCGAGATCCTCGAAAATGCTGTCGCATTTCCTTCGTGCGGTGTGAATCCTAAGAAGCCAATTCAATGTCCTGTGGGATGCGTTGGACAGCTAAGACCTAAGCAGGAGAGGATGCTCCGAGGAGGCTCAAGCGGACAACCCCACGTAAAGGGAGCACACGTACGCGGAAATCAACTTTTACCAACTTTATCTTAATAAGCAACAATGCTTGCAAAAACAGCCAAAGCAAAAAATGAACGTTAAGAATTTTTAAGTAGAAAAAGCCATATTCAATCTGTTAATATACAGTGAGATGGAACAGATGTGATAGCCTGCTTTTTGAAAATTCATTTAACCCGTTTAAAATAAGAATGTCATGTGAAAGCTATGCAAAATAGGTTATAATAATCTGATAATGCTCACATTATACTGTAAAGAAATTTTATTGACAAATAATTATAGGAAAGCTATAATTACCTTTGTTGCCTTGGGGTGATTTGTATGAAATGGACTTTAAGTCAGTTACAAAAATATCGAAGCAAGGATTTTCCATTTGATGAAATGGTCAATGTGGATGAGATCAAAACGATTGATCCAACTATAATAGGCGCTTCACAAATGCATATAACTGGCCGAGCAGATATTGATTCGGCTAAGGTGACCTTTCATATGAAAATTAAAGGTCATTTAATCCTTCCTTGTTCTCGTACTTTAGTTGATGTGAATTTCCCAATCAATGTGGAAACAACAGAAACTTTCCTCTTAAAGGATTTGGATTACGAAACCGAAGAGGAAGTACATCGAGTAAAGGGTGAAGTGATTGACCTAATGCCGGTCATTCAGGAAATTCTTTTACTTGAAGTACCAATGCAAGTATTCTGCGATGATCATAGTGAAGAAGGAGCTCCACAATCCGGTAAGGATTGGGAGGTTATTCAAGAGCAAGATAAGAAGGAAAAGATTGATCCTCGTCTTGCAGGACTTGCCCAATTTTTTGATCAAAATGATCCTTCTTCCGATTCATAAACGGAAGAAAACAAAAGAAGCATTTGAAGGCCAAAGTTTACTATGGACTTCATAACTTTCTTAATACTTTTAAGGAGGTGTTTGATTTGGCTGTACCTTTTAGAAGAACATCTAAAACTGCAAAAAGAAAACGTCGTACCCATTTTAAATTACAGGTACCTGGTATGGTATCATGCCCAAACTGTGGTGAAATGAAACTTGCTCACCGTGTTTGCAAAGCTTGCGGAACATACAAAGGGAAAGAAGTTGTAAATAACTAATTTCTACTTCGGTTAAAAAGCACAAGAACATATTGTTCTTGTGCTTTTTTCGTACGTAGATTTTGTAAGAGTTTTTGGAGACGTCACGATAAATATGCTAAAGTTTAAGTTAAGCATATCTTAAGCAATAAAGTTTGTGAAAAACCTTATAACTAGAATGAAATAATTAAATAAGGGAGATATCTATGAAGCCATATACAATAGAAATACATAATGATGGATTATTGGTATTTACAATCAACAGACCAGAAAAGAGAAATGCAATAAACTATGAAGTAATGGCCGGGTTAGAAGAAGCACTTCTTTTAGCTGCTGATGATCAAGTAAAGATGTTTGTAGTAACAGGTGCTCATGATCAAGCATTTTGTTCTGGCGGTGATTTATCCTCCTTTCACCATTTAAAGACAGAAGAAGAAGCATATACCATGCTTAATAGAATGTCCAACTTATTAGTAAGCTTGCTTTTCCTTCCAAAGCCTACTGTTGCACTATTGAATGGCACAGCTGTTGGTGGAGGCTGTGAGCTTGCCTCTTCATGTGATTTTCGGATTGCGCGGACAGATGTGAAGGCAGGCTTTATTCAAGGTACATTGAATATTACAACAGGTTGGGGTGGGGGGACGATTTTATCTGAAAAGTTATTGCCTGCTGATGCGATGAAGATGCTGATGGAAGCGCGTCTCTTTGATACGGTAGATTTGATGGAAATGGGATTTCTACAATCGACCTTTAGCGGGGATCCAATTGAAAATTGCAGGAAATTTTTAAATAGAATGCTAGTACTAGAAGTGGAAGTTTTAAAAGCTTATAAACAGTTGTATATAAATAAATGGAAATACACAGGGGTTCAAGAAAGAATCGAACAAGAAGTCCGCAATTGCTCGGTTTTATGGCAAGGGGAAGCTCATCATCGCCAAGTAGCAAAATTCCTAAATAAGTAAAAAAATAACGAGTATTTGTGAAGATTCAAGCAGGATATCAGTCTATCTTTTCTAGCATATGCATATGTATAAATAAAAAAACACTAGGAGGGTAAACTGATGTCTTCAACTAGACAAGATGCTTGGACCCATGATGAAGATTTGTTGCTTGCAGAATACGTGCTTCGATATATTAGGGAAGGAGGTACACAGCTGCAAGCCTTTGATGAAGTTGGAAAACAACTGACAAGAACGGCTGCAGCATGTGGCTTCCGTTGGAACTCGTACGTTAGAAAACAATATAAATCGGGAATAGAGCTTGCAAAAAGACAAAGAAAAGAAAGAAAGCAAAATCAGCAGCTCGAATCAATAGAAAATCAAGAGCCGAATGAACAAGAACAAAATTCTTTTGTAGAAGAGGGTAGTGTTGTAGAGGGAGAGCAAAAGGGAACTGAAATTGAATTTAGTGTCATAGTGGAGTACTTACAAGATTTATTTGAGAAGGCAGAAAATGCTGGTTTACAAAGTGAAGAAATAAAAAAATATGAAGAGAGCATAAAGAAACTTGAAAATCAATTATATTACTTAGCATCAGAAAATGAGAAATTACTAAAAGATTTAAATTCTGTGCAAAAGGATTATAAAGCATTATTAACTATTATGGAAAGAGCACGGAAAATGGTGGAGCTTAAGGAAGCTGATAGTGAACAAAAGGTATAGGTATGAATTATTTGAAAAAGCGGACAAAATTTGTCCGCTTTTTATCGTCAACTCTTTCGGGGTTTCAAAGTGCAGACTAAAGGACGCCCCATCTTAATGAGTTTTCTCTTTAACGCCATCTGGATACCAAACGAGTGGATTTTCTCCAAGGTCCCTTTCCATATCGTATGAAACAGTTGAGAATTCCATCTTATTCCAAAACTCTTGTGAATTAACTCTAGGATTCGTTTTTATAGGAAGGCCGTAGCTCTTTGCATATTCAACTAATGCAGTGCCGTATCCTTTATTTTTGTAATCAGAAATTACTTCTAGTTTCCATAGCTCCAAATAGTCTTGAGCAGGCTCGAAATAACGGTCGAATTGTTTTTCGACTCGATACAGGCTCATTCTAGCTACTAGTTTGTCCCCAAAGTATATTCCATAGAATGGAGAAGCGCTATCATCTTCTATAATATTAGCCTCAAGATCCTCAAGCATAGATAGCTCTTGTATACCGTATTCTCTAAACTTTTTAAACTCTTCAAGTGTTTTGTAGTTTACTTTTAATTTTTCAACTTTTAGCATGATAAAATTCCTCCTCTTCTTAGCTGCAATTTATTTGCATAATTTATTTTTGTATCATACATGAATCAATCTAAAGGTATTCATCTTATTCTATAATTCTCATTATATAACAAAAATACAAATAATTCTGCACTTACTTAGAAATGGGGAGATCTTCATAAAAAAATCGAAAGCGTTTTCAAATAAAGAAGGAAATTGTCGTAAAGTTGTAGAAATATATTATATTGTAGGAAGAATTAGAATATTTATTACAACTACTTCCTGCTATTAAAGAAGCAATGAATGGAAGTCCATTAACATCAAAGATTAAAGGGGGATCGTGAGTGAAGAAAATATTAGTAGCTAATAGGGGAGAAATTGCCTTACGAATTATTCGTACATGCAATGAAATGGGAATTGAAACTGTAGCAGTTTATTCAGATGTTGATAAAGAGATGCCTTTTGTTAAAGAGGCGACTTATGCTTTTAGAATTGGAGAAGCACCTGTAAGTCAATCTTATTTAAGGGCTGATGCTATTCTAGAAGTTGCACAAAATCAAAATGTAGATGGGATTCACCCAGGATATGGATTCCTTTCTGAAAATGCCCATTTCGCAAAAGCTGTCAATGATAAGGGAATTATATTTATCGGACCAGATCCAGATACGATTGATTTAATGGGGGACAAAATTGTTTCTAGAAAGACAATGATTGAAGCGGATGTGCCAGTTGTACCAGGAAGTGCAGAGGGGACATCAACGCTTGAGGAAGCAATTAGACTTGCAGAATCAATGGGTTATCCAGTTATGTTGAAAGCAAGCAGTGGAGGTGGCGGCATTGGTATGGTGCGCTGTGAAAATGAGCAAGCGCTCACTAAGTCATTCGGATCCACTAGAGCCCGTGCGAAAGCCTATTTTGGCTCAGAGGAAGTGTTTGTTGAGAAGTATATACAAAATGCTAGACATGTGGAGGTTCAAGTTTTTGGAGATCATCATGGCAATCTTGTTCATTTATTTGAAAGAGATTGCTCCATCCAAAGAAGACATCAAAAAGTCATTGAAGAATCTCCTTCCCCCAATTTATCAGAACATGTCAAGCAAAGGATGTACGAAACTGCATTGAAGGCAGCATCAGCTGTTCATTATAAAAATGCTGGCACAATAGAATTTATCGTTGATGAGGAAGAAAATTTTTATTTTCTCGAAATGAATACAAGATTACAGGTGGAGCATCCGGTAACAGAACAAATTACAGGATTGGATCTAGTAAAGTGGCAAATTCTTATCGCAAGAGGAGAAAAGCTGCCGCAAGAGCAGTTTGAAATACAGCAGTCGGGACATGCGATTGAATTCCGTTTGTATGCAGAAGATCCAAAAAACTTTCTCCCATCACCAGGTGAGATTGAACTATTCCAATGGGATCAATCACTCGGGGTTCGCGTTGACTTAGGCTATGAATCCCATTCAACTGTAACACCTTTTTACGATCCAATGATTGCTAAATGTATTATTCATGGTTCGACTAGAGAGGAAGTATTGAATAAGGCAGACAGCTTTTTCAGAGATTTAACAATAAAAGGGATAAAAACAAATGCACCGTTATTTAGAGGGATTCTTAAAGATTTAGATTTTCAAAAAGGCAACTACTCAACAAGTTTTCTTACAGAACGAGAAATTATTGTGAATTAAACACTATTATTATTAGGAGGAATCTTTTCATGAAAGAAATCACATCATCAATGGCAGGTACAGTATTAAATGTTTTAGTTAGTAATGGAGATGAAGTAGTAGCTGGTCAGGAAGTAATGATGCTTGAATCAATGAAAATGGAAATACCGATTGAAAGTCAAGTGGTAGGAAAGGTAGTTGAAGTAAAAGTGAATATTGGTGATTTTGTCAATGAAGGAGATGTACTACTTACTCTCGAATAATTCAATTATTCATTGAAAGGATAAATCTGATAAGCAGGAGGGATAAAATGACAACAACTAATACATTAGTGGAGAAATTAAGAGAAAAGAGCAGAGAAATTGAAGCTGGTGGCCAGCCTAAATACCATGAAAAGCTTGAACAACAAAATAAATTATTCGTTCGAAAAAGATTAAGCCTCCTTTTTGATAATGGCAAATATGAAGAGGATGGGAAATTTGCAAACTGTATGGAGAAAGATCTTCCAGCAGATGGAGTTGTTACGGCAATCGGAAAGGTAAATGGACAAACAGTCTGTGTCATGGCTAATGATTCGACTGTGAAAGCTGGTTCTTGGGGGGCAAGAACGGTCGAGAAAATCATCCGCATACAAGAAACAGCTGAAAAGTTAAAGGTACCTTTGCTTTATTTAGTTGACTCTGCTGGTGCTAGAATAACAGACCAGCTTGAAATGTTTCCGAATAGGCGTGGAGCAGGACGAATTTTCTATAATCAAGTCAAGCTTTCAGGGATGATCCCACAAATTTGTCTATTATTTGGTCCATCCGCAGCTGGCGGGGCATATATTCCTGCTTTTTGTGATATCGTCATTATGGTTGATAAAAATGCATCCATGTATTTAGGTTCTCCGAGAATGGCAGAGAAAGTAATCGGTGAAAAGGTCACGCTTGAAGAAATGGGTGGCGCGAGGATGCATTGTACAGTTAGTGGATGTGGAGATGTTCTTGCTTCAAATGAAGTGGAGGCAATTGAATCTGCAAAAAAATATCTTACATATTTTCCGGCAAGCTTTAAAGAAAAAACTAAAAAATGTGAACCAATCGAACCAAAAGCAGGTCGAGATTTAGAAGAAATTATTCCTAAAAATCAAAATGCACCATTTGATATGTATGAATGTATTGGTTCATTGATTGATGAAGGAAGCTTTTTTGAAATTAAGAAGCTTTTTGCACCAGAGATTATTACTGGATTTGCTCGAATGGATGGACGAACAATCGGTATTATAGCGAATCAACCAAGGGTGAAAGGCGGCGTCCTTTTCGTTGATTCAGCTGACAAGGCAGCTAAATTTATTCAACTTTGTGATGCCTTCCATATTCCTTTATTATTTCTTGCAGATGTACCAGGCTTTATGATTGGTACAAAGGTAGAGAGAGCAGGAATCATTCGTCATGGTGCCAAGTTAATCGCAGCAATGAGCTCAGCGACAGTGCCCAAAATCTCTGTTGTTGTGAGAAAAGCGTATGGTGCGGGTCTTTATGCAATGGCTGGTCCGGCATTTGAACCAGATTGCTGCATTGCTTTACCGACTGCTCAAATTGCTGTCATGGGGCCAGAGGCTGCCGTGAATGCGGTTTATTCGAATAAAATAAATGAAATCACGGATCCTAAAGAAAAAATTGCATATGTTCAAGAAAAACAGCGTGAATACAGTGAGCATATTGATATCTATCGATTAGCTTCAGAATTAATTGTTGATGAAATTGTTTCTCCTTTTGACTTAAGGGATGTCCTTATTTCACGCTTTGACTTATATGAGACGAAGGAACTCAACTTTAGTGTCCGTAAGCACCCGGTATACCCAGTTTAAACGAGGTACTCCCTTTCCGTATTTTGGAAAGGGGGCTTTTTTTAATTATTGCTGTATTTGCAAGCATGTTGATATTTAAGATAGAAAGTTGTAAAGGCTGATTTCCGCTTCAGGTTGCTCTCTTTCCGTGAGAGAGCTTTTCTTATATCTTCGTTTCTATTTTTCTGTTAAAATATGACTAAATACATACATATGAAGAGGTAATTATGAAAATTGGGATAATAGGTGGAGGCTCGATTGGTCTGTTGCTCGCACATTATTTGATGAAACAGCATGATGTTTGTGTTTATGTTCGCTCAATACAGCAGATGCAAAGGTTAAAGTCAGAAGGTTTGCTATTTGAAAAAGATCAAAAATGCGACAAAGAAATCTTAAATGCTACCTTGTTTTCTAATTGGACGGGAGAAGAAGAATTAACGATTATTGCAGTAAAGCAATATCAACTTTCCCCTGTTTTAGCGCATCTTACTGTTGCGAATACGAATAAGAAAGCAGCATTTTTGTTTCTTCAAAATGGCATGGGACATTTAAAAGAATTAAAAGATATTGAGGTGAATAATATCCTTGTCGGTACAGTTGAGCACGGTGCAAATAAGCTGAATGTCAATCATGTTATCCACACGGGTGAAGGATTGATAAATATTGCTCTATTTCGGGGAGAATTCACCCCTGGATTAACCGATTTATTTGAATCACCTATCAATCACTTTCCATTTGTTATTAAGGATAGCTATTTAGACATGCTTAGTAAAAAGTTAATTGTCAATGCAGTAATCAATCCATTAACAGCTGCTTTGAATGTCTCTAATGGAACCCTCATAGAAAATCCTCACTACTATTCTCTTTTTAAGAAGCTATATAAAGAGGTCAGCTCTGTTATACGCATAAGAGAGAAAGAGAAAGCTTTTGCATACGTAGAAGATATATGTAGGAAAACAGCTGCGAATCGATCATCGATGTTAAAGGATATTGATGAGAATCGGCTGACAGAAATAGATGCAATTCTCGGTTACGTGCTTGAGCAGGCAAAGAAAAAGGAGATTGCCACTCCTATTTCAGCGTTCCTTTTTGAGATGATCAAAGGGAAGGAGTACTAAAGAGGGGAGGAAGTCGGATGGATTCTTTTTTTTCATCAATTATTGCTACTTTTGTAACAATCCCGCTATTAGGCTATTTACTCGTATTTATTGTGAGTAAGCAAATAACCAAACATCACCGCCGTTCAGTACATATTGCATTAGATAGTAGCACTTTTTTATTAATTTTTTCTGTGCATTATTTAATTATAACTATTTGGGAGCAGAATTTTTTCTGGATCATTATTTTATCTTTGTTAATCATTGCGATCATCTTTGTCCTTATTCACTGGCGAGTGAAGCAGGAAATTAATTTCCAACGAGTGTTCCGAGGGTATTGGCGTTTTAATTTTCTACTTTTCTTCATGGCATATGTCACTTTAACTGTCATTGGTCTTATCCAAAGTGTTCAATCATTTGTTTCCATGCAATAAGCAAAGTTTTTTCTTTTCATTTCAGACAATGATATACTCATATGGATATTAGTGAATGTTTTGGAAGAGAAAATTGTTGATCAGAAAGGAAGTTCTATAATGGAGATTCTAAATCTCTCATTGCCGGCAACGAACCGGTTTGCTACAGAGTACCTAGAACAAACAGATGACATTCAGCGTTTTTTTCATTATCGCTACAATGATCATTCAGAATATGAAAGTCGAGTGAGGGAATTACAAGAGCACTCGTATATGCGAATGGAAATGGCTAATTATATTGAAGAATTTATGGCCAATTATCCTACTTCAGACCATGTTCATCATTCCATTGAGAAATTTAAACAAGAAAATAGTGCAGTCATAATTGGTGGACAGCAAGCAGGGATATTAACTGGACCTTTATATACGATCCACAAAGTCATTTCGATTATTACACTTGCCAAACAAAAGGAAAAGGAACTAAATATACCAGTTGTTCCAATTTTCTGGATTGCTGGTGAGGATCATGATTATCAGGAAGTAAATCATGTTTTTATTGAAAAAGACAATAAAATTGAAAAAAAGATTTATCCTGAACGCGTTCTTGATAAAAGGATGGTTTCAGATATTCCGATTAACCAGGATTTATGTATTCAATGGACTGAAGCGATTATCCAATCCTTTGGTGAAACGATACATACGAAGCCATTGCTTCATGAATTACAAAAGGCAGTGCATCACTCCA
Source organism: Cytobacillus eiseniae (assembly GCF_017874625.1). Lineage (GTDB taxonomy): Bacteria > Bacillota > Bacilli > Bacillales > Cytobacillaceae > Cytobacillus > Cytobacillus eiseniae. The sequence continues at coordinate 127,248 of NZ_JAGIKZ010000002.1, forward strand.
ATTCGTTTGTTGATTTTTTTGCCTATATTATTATGTATTTGTTTAAGGATTCTGGTCTTCTAATCATTGATTCAGGAGATGGCAACATCCGTAAACTTGAAAAAGAGTTCTTTATTAAGCAAATAAATAGCTCTGTAGAAATTACGAAAGCAGTAAAATCAAAGCAAAGTGAACTCCAAGATAAAGGGTTTCCAAATACTATTGATATAAGCAGTCAAGCCGCAAATCTTTTTTATTATGATATGGAAAATAATGAGCGGATTTTGCTTGAATTTGATGAGCACAAAAATGTTTTCATTGATAGCAATAGTCGCTTTCAATTTTCTCTTGAACAAATGCTAGAGCTTGCTGGGGAATTTCCAGAAAAGCTTAGCAATAATGTGGTAACAAGGCCATTAATGCAAGAATGGCTATTTCCGACCCTAGCTTTTATTGCTGGTCCGGGGGAAATTGCCTATTGGGCTGAGCTAAAGGGAGCTTTTGAGTTGTTCGGGCTGAAAATGCCTCCAATTGTTCCGCGTTTAAATATTACAATATTGGATCGCTCGATTGAAACGGATATGAATGAGCTTGGTCTAGATTTACATGAAACGTTGACAATCGGAACTGAAAAGAAAAAAAGAGAATTCCTTCAATCATTGAAAGATGAAAATATTGAGAGCTTATTTGAGAAAGCGAAAAAAGATTTGCTTCAAAATTACGGTGAGTTAGAGACATATTTATCTAAAGAAAACAAAGGGTTGATCCCATTACTTAAAAAAAATGAAAGCAAATTAATTGAACAGCTAATGTTTATGGAAGCAAAAATAGAACAAACAGAGCAAATAAAGTTTGAAGTAGTCATTAATAAATTCGACCGAGTAGAGAATGCGTTATGGCCTGCTGGCTCGCCTCAAGAAAGAGTATTAAATGGATTTTATTTCATCAATCAGTATGGACCATCTCTGATTAATGATCTGCTTGATTGTTCCTTTACTTTCGATGGAACACAAAAATTAATAAGAATTTAAGCACTGTGGTTATCATAAAAATACTAAATATCAACAAAAAAAGACGCGATCTCTTAAAAGATCACGTCTTTTTTTGTTGATGAAATGAAGCAATTATAAAAACATGCTGCCTTTTGTAAGGAAAAGACGAACGAAAATGACGGGAAAACCTGCATTAAGTAAAGGAAATCGCAACCTATCATCGAATATAAAAAATATGTGGAGGAAAGTGGGGGAATGTGGTACATTTGAGTAAGAAAGTGGGGTTAGCGGCATGTTCATGGGTGAGTATCATCATAACGTTGATAGTAAAGGCCGATTGATTGTGCCTGCCAAGTTCCGTGACAATTTAGGGGAAGCCTTTATATTGACGCGTGGATTGGATCAATGCTTATTCGGCTACCCAAAGAATGAGTGGGGAATACTAGAAGAAAAACTTAAAGGTTTGCCACTTACTAAAAAGGATGCCCGTGCTTTCACCCGTTTTTTCTTTTCAGGTGCAACTGAATGTGAAATTGATAAACAAGGAAGAATAAATATAGCATCTCCTCTGCAACAATATGCAAAATTAGAAAAAGAGTGTGTTGTATTAGGTGTTTCCAATCGAATTGAAATCTGGGATAAAAATATTTGGGAAGAATATTTTACAGATTCAGAGGAATCTTTTGCAGATATTGCTGAGAATATGATTGGATTTGATATTTAATGAAAATGCCTTCTATCCTCTCACCTCTAACCTCCCGAAAGGTGGACAACTATGTTTGAACATACAACAGTATTATTAAAAGAAACAGTCGATGGCTTGAATATCCATCCTGATGGAATTTACGTGGATTGTACATTAGGTGGAGCAGGTCATAGTGAATTAATTTTGTCTAAGCTATCGGAAAAGGGAAAATTATACGCTTTTGATCAAGATGATACAGCCATTGCTTTTGCTAAAGAAAAACTAGCAAAATACGGCGATCGCATCACAATTATAAAAAGTAACTTTCAATTTTTACAGCAGGAGCTAGAAGCTTTAGGTGTGAATCAAGTGGATGGCGTATTGTATGACTTAGGTGTTTCATCTCCTCAGTTAGATACTCCTGAACGTGGATTTAGTTATCATAATGATGCGCCCCTTGACATGAGAATGGATACAGAAGCACATATATCTGCCTATGATGTCGTTAATCATTGGAGTTATGCTGAATTAGTGAAAATATTTTTTAAATACGGGGAAGAGAAGTTTTCGAAACAAATAGCTAGAAAAATTGAAGCAGCAAGAGAAGAATCTCCAATCGGCACAACTGGAGAGCTAGTGGAATTAATTAAGGATGCAATACCTGCTCCTGCAAGAAGAAAAGGTGGCCATCCGGCAAAAAGAGTGTTTCAGGCTATAAGAATTGCTGTGAATGACGAACTAGGTGTATTTGAGAAATCATTGCAGCAAGCGATCGATATTATTAAGCCTGGTGGAAGAATAAGTGTCATCACTTTCCATTCGCTGGAGGATCGTATTTGTAAGGTTTCATTTAAAAAAGCAAGCGAGACACCAAATCTTCCACATGGATTACCGGTTATTCCTGACGAATATAAGCCAATTCTAAAATTAATTACTAGGAAGCCGATTCTACCTACTGATATCGAACTTGAGGTAAACAATCGGGCAAGATCTGCCAAGCTTAGAGTGGCGGAAAAGCTATAAGATGAAAAACCTTTTCTATATGATTGTTTTTAGTGGCTAAGATGTTCGAAGGAAACAATTATAAATATGGTCTGGTTGATTGTAGCATCATGAAGCAAAAATCAACCTTTACCATATAGGTGTTGATGAGCTAGTTTTGGAAAACAGCTAAATAAAAAATGATTGTAGGAGGAGAAAAATGGGTAACTTAGCACGTAAGCTCCAACAAGAAGAGCGTCATGAGCAGCAGCGTAAATATCAAATAAAAACACCGACAAAATCAAAAAAAAGAAGTCCATGGCTTTCTCCGGGAGAAAAGATTTTAGGCATCATTTTTACAGGGATTGTTTGTTTTGGAGCGATCCATATTGTTTCAAATCAAGCTGCGATATATGGAATGAATAAAGACATACAGGATACAGAAAAATCAATTCAAGAACAGCAGAAGGTAATCGGTGATCTTGAAATGCAAGTAGGAGAACTAAGTACATATGAACGTATTTGGGCAAAAGCTAAGGAGCTAGGACTTAAATTAAATGAAAATAATGTGAAGGTTGTGCAAGATTAATGAGCAAAAAACAGCCGAATATTAATTTTGGAGCAGCTATTTTATTTGTTATATTTAGCCTGCTCTTTTTTGTCTTATTATATCGTTTTGTTTCCATTCAAATAACAGGTGAAGCTGGCGGTGAGGTACTTGCTGCGAAAGCACAGCAAAAATATGAGAGAGAAAGAACGATAGAAGCCCAAAGGGGAACGATTTATGATCGTAATGGTGAAGTAATTGCAACAGATACAAACTCATATAAGTTAATCGCAATATTAGATGAGAAAATGACAACAAATGAGAAATATCCAAGACATGTGGTGGATCCAAACGTAACATCAACAGAATTAGCGAAGGTCATTGATATGGAAGCTTCTGAGATTTATAGATTGCTAACAAAATTAAAAGCAGATGGTGAAAAGCCGTTTCAGGTCGAGTTTGGGAAGGCAGGACGTGATTTGTCTAATCAAACCAAAAGGAAAATTGAAGAATTAAAGCTTCCAGGGGTTACCTTTATTAAGGACACAAAACGCTTTTATCCAAATGGTGTTTTTGCTTCACATTTAGTCGGTTACGTGGAGAAAAAGGAAACGGAAGATAATAAATCAGAAACGGTCGGAATGCTTGGACTTGAACAAAGCTTAAATGATATTTTGACAGGTGAGAATGGCAAAGTTAATTATGAAAGTGATATTTGGGGGTATTTATTAGCAGATAGTGAGGAACAAATTACCCCTGCTAAAAATGGGAAAGATGTTTATTTAACGATAGATAAAAAAATCCAGACATTTCTTGAAGACTCATTAAGTAAAGTAGATGAAAAGTATAAGCCGAAAAAGATTATTGCTGTTATTGCAGATCCTAAAACAGGTGAAATTCTAGCTATGTCACAGAGGCCCTCTTTCCACCCAAAGACTAAGGAAGGCATTACAGATACTTGGCATAATGAAGCGATTGAAAATTCATATGAACCTGGTTCTACAATGAAAATATTTACTTTGGCGGCAGCGATTGAAGAAGGCGTATTCAATCCAAATGAATTATTTAAGTCAGGTCGTTATTCGGTCGATTCAAAATCTAGACCGATCGGTGACCATAATAATGGGCAAGGATGGGGAACAATCTCTTACTATGATGGCATACTCCGTTCATCTAACGTAGCCATCGCAAAGATCGTTCAGGAAAAGTTAGGTTTTGAAAAGTTTCATGAATATATTAAAAGATTTAAACTCGATCAAAAAACAGGTATTGAATTACCTAAGGAAACATCAGGGAAAATTCTTTATAACTGGGCATTGGAAAAAGTGACCACTGGTTTTGGGCAGGGCTCAGCCATCACACCTATTCAGCAAGTTCAAGCGGCTACAGCGATTGCGAATGGCGGGAAAATGATGAAACCACATATAATAAGTGAAATTGTTGACCCGAATAATGATGGTGAAGTAACTAAAACAGAACCTGAAGTTGTTGGAAATCCTATTTCTGCCGAAACAGCAAAAGAAGTAAGAGATATTCTTAAAGATGTTGTTGCTTCTCCAATAGGAAGCGGTTATAAGCTTTACAATATAGAAGGCTATGAAATTGCAGGGAAAACAGGGACAGCGCAAATTCCAAGACCTGGAGGAGGCTATTTAACTGGTCGTCAAAACTTTATTTTCTCCTTTTTAGGAATGGCACCAGCAGATGATCCGAAATTGATTGTTTACGTAGCAGTACAACAACCAGAAATCGACATTCATACGACAGGAGCGCAGCCGGCATCAGAGATTTTTAAGCCTGTTATGAAAAGTAGTCTTCAATATTTGAATATTGAACCTTCCGTAAAGGAAGTAGCTCAATACCATTCAATTCCAAATGTGGAAGACGTATCAACGAATGAAGCAATCAAACAATTAGAAAATAAAGGGTTTAATCCTATAGTTCTAGGAAATGGCAAGAAGGTAGTTGGTCAGCTTCCAGCTGCTAATTCAAAAAATATAACAGGGGAAAAGGTTGTTTTATTAACTGATAAGGAGCTAACCATTCCAGATATGACAGGTTGGTCATTAAGAGATGTAATGAAGGTGGCTAAACTAAGTAAACTTGAATTAAATTCAGTCGGAAATGGGTACGTTGTTAAACAAAATATTACATCAGGTTCCACTTTTGCTGATGGTGACTATTTAATAGTTGAACTTGAACCTCCTAGTAAAAAGTATTTGAAAACAGAAGAGGAAGAACTTGAAAAGGATGGTACTGATAAAGTGGAGGACGAAGAAGAAACAGTTGAAATGCAAGATTAAATATTCTAATTAAAAAGGTACAAGCATATATTGGAACGAGCCATAATCGGAGGAGGTTCGTTCTTTCATGCGTGTTTCAAATGTAACAGTAAGAAAAAGGTTAATGATTGCTTTAGTAGTTGGGATTCTTGTATTTTTTATTATTGATTTACGATTGGGGTATGTTCAGTTCTTTCTAAGTAATACATTGACTGACGGTGCGAAGGAATTATGGAGCAGAGATATTCCCTTTGAACCTGAAAGGGGAGAAATTGTCGATCGGAATGGGGTTCCACTGGCAACGAATGTAAGTGCACCTACGATATATGTAGTTCCAAGACAAGTGAAGGACCCTGAAGAAACAGCAGAAAAATTGGCTGCGGTTCTTAATGCCCCGCAAGATAAATTGTATGCTGAAATTACAAAGGTTGCAAAGGATGTTCGAATCTCCGCAGGAAGAAAAATCTCTCATGAGAAAGCAAAAGAAATTCGAGCATTAAATTTAGATGGTGTGTATTTAGGCGAAGATTCTAAACGGCATTATCCATTTGGTGACTATTTATCACATGTGCTTGGATTTGCGGGAATCGATAATCAAGGACTAATGGGCCTTGAACTTTATTATGATGAAGAATTGAAGGGCAAAAAGGGTTCGGTTCAATTTTATGCAAATGCAAAAGGTGAACGGATGAATGACATGGCTGATGATTATGTGGCACCAGTTGATGGGCATGATTTACGTCTTACGATTGATTCAAAAGTGCAGACAATTGTTGAGAGAGAGATGGATATTGCTGAAGCTACTTATAATCCGGATGGAATTATCGCCATTGCAATGAATCCAAATAATGGCGAAATTTTAGCAATGTCGAGCAGACCTAGTTTTGATCCAGCGAATTTTAGAAATGTGGATCCAGACATTTTCAATCGAAATCTGCCAATTTGGAGTACGTATGAACCTGGTTCTACTTTCAAAATTATTACTTTGGCTGCTGCATTAGAAGAAGGAAAGGTTGATCTTGAGAAGGATCACTTCCATGATCCAGGCTCAGTTAAGGTAGGTGGTGCACGCCTTAGATGTTGGAAGAAAGGCGGCCATGGCAGCCAGTCGTTTCTAGAAGTTGTTCAAAATTCTTGTAACCCTGGTTTTGTTGAATTAGGAGAGCGTTTAGGGAAAGAAAAGCTTTTTAAATACATTAAGGATTTTGGATTTGGCGAAAAAACAGGGATTGATTTACAAGGTGAAGGAAAAGGGATATTATTTAACCTTGATCGTGTTGGACCAGTTGAACAAGCAACAACTGCTTTTGGCCAAGGCGTATCAGTTACACCGATTCAACAGGTTGCAGCCATTTCAGCTGCTGTCAATGGGGGAACGTTATATACTCCGTTTGTCGCCAAGGAATTGATAGATCCAAAAACCGGTGAAGTTATTATGCGAAAGACTCCGGTTGCAAAACGAAAAGTCATATCCAAGGAAACATCTGAAGAAATTAGACATGCTCTTGAGAGTGTTGTTGCACAGGGTACTGGAGGAAAAGCATTCATAGAAGGCTATCGTGTCGGTGGGAAAACAGGAACAGCGCAGAAAGCGAAGGATGGAAGATACCTTGAAAATAATCATATCGTATCTTTCATTGGTTTCGCACCAGCAGATGACCCAGAGCTTGTTGTGTATGTTGCGGTTGATAACCCGAAAGGAACGGTTCAATTTGGGGGTGTTGTTGCCGCACCGATTGTTGGGAATATTATGGAAGATAGTTTAAGAGCGTTAGGTGTCGAACCAAGAAAAGACCAAATTGAAAAAAAATATACATGGCCTGATGCTCCTATGATTGAAGTGCCAGACCTCGTTGGGATAACCAAACAAGAACTTGGTGAGCTATTTATCAATCTAAAAATTGATGCGAGCGGATCTGGGAATAAAGTGGTCAAGCAAACACCAGAACCAGGGATTAAATTAAAAGAAGGTTCAACAATAAGATTATATTTCGATCAAGTCGAGGATGGCTAAATGAATCATTTTCATGTAAAATAAAAAACGCATTCTAGTTTCTACTTAAACTATGTATGTAATGTACATTTATTATTCACTGTGATATGAGCATAAGTGGAAGGATCAACAATTTATTTTCACCCATAAAAATAAGGCTTGTTTTTAATATTGTTTTGCATATGTATGTAAGATAAGTCATTTAAAAGTTTATTTTTATGAAGGGAATGAACAAAATGAATTTACATACATTGCTGCATTATTTACAGCCTTATATGGCGTTCAGCGGGATTAATCCAGAAATTTCCTCAATCGAAAATGATAGTCGAAATATTGTAAAAGGTAGCTTATTTATTTGTATTAAAGGCTTTAATGTGGATGGGCATCAATTTGCAGCAGCAGCGGTGGAAAGAGGAGCTGCTGCAATTGTTTCTGAGAAGGAGATGAATCTTCCAGTACCTGTTATTGTTGTTTCAAATTCCAAACGGGCTATGGCCGTTTTAGCAGCTGCGTTCTTTCAGCAGCCTAGCAAAAAGCTTCATTTAGTTGGAATCACTGGAACAAATGGGAAAACGACCGTCAGTCATTTAATTGAAAAGATTCTATCCGATACAGGAAAGAAAACTGGCTTGATAGGAACTATGTATACAAAAATTGGCGATAAAAAATATGAGGTGAAAAATACTACACCCGATAGTTTAACTCTCCAGCGGATATTTAAGCAAATGGTTGATGAAAAGGTAACCCATTCTGTAATGGAAGTTTCTTCCCATGCCTTGGATGAGGGTAGAATACATGGGTGTGACTTTTCGATTGCAGTGTTTACAAATTTAACTCAGGACCATTTAGATTACCATAAAACAATGGATGAGTATAAAAGTGCAAAGGGGTTGTTGTTTTCTCAGCTTGGAAGTGCTTTTTCCCAAGTATCCCCCAAATTTGCGGTTTTAAATATTGATGATGCGGCTACAGAAACGTATATGAAGGCAACAGCTGCACATATCATTACTTATGGGATTGATAAGAGCGCTGACTTGCAAGCAAAAAATATTCAAATGAACTCGAGTGGGACAGTATTTGATTTATTGAGCCCATTTGGGGTGCATAAAATTTCGATTCAATTGATTGGAAAATTTAATATTTATAATGTGCTTGCGGCAATTGGTGCAGGAATTGCTTCAAATATTCCAATAGAAGACATTATTCAATCTGTTGTTCATATGAGAGGTGTTTCAGGCCGTTTTGAAACAGTGGATGCTGGACAGGATTACTCGATCGTTGTTGATTATTCACATACACCTGATAGCTTGAAAAATGCATTAATTGCTATCAATCAATTTGCTCAAAAACGAGTATTTGTGGTCATTGGCTGTGGAGGAGATCGAGATCGCTCCAAACGTCCGTTAATGGCAGAGGTTGCATGTAATTATAGTACAGATCCGATTTTTACTTCTGATAATCCTCGAAGTGAAAACCCGGTTCAAATATTGCTGGATATGGAAGATGGCGTACGAGGCAAGCAATATAAAGTCATTGTTGATCGGAGAGAAGCTATTCATTATGCTGTGAGATCAGCTAGTGAAGGCGACGTGATATTAATTGCAGGCAAAGGACATGAAACATACCAGTTAGTCGGAAATCAAATCTTAAACTTTGATGACCGTGTTGTGGCAAAAGAGGCGATAGAGGAGCGATAAAATGTTGATAGCGTATGGTAATTTAGCTATTTTATTTTCAAAAGTCTCTTTTTTAAAGGCACTTTTCTAAAAGATTATTGCTTTTGAATCAAATGTTTTACCAATTAAGTCGGTTGATTGGAGCAGAAGGTGCGAGATTCGTTGAAAATTCTGTCGCATTTCCTTCGTGCGGTGTGAATTCTAAGAAGTCTACTCAATGTCCTGTGGGATGTGTTGGACAGCTGAGACCTAAGCAGGAACGTGAGCGACGAGGAGGCTCAAGCGGACTCCCCTACGGAAAGGGAGCACACGTACGCGGAAATCAACTTTTACCAACTACTTTATCTTAATAATCAACAATGTTTGCGAAAACAGCCTTGGAATAGAAGGGGGATTATTCCAAGATACACACTCAATTTATTGTTTATTTATTTTAAATACTAATGACTTAGTGAAAGGCTTAAAGGACATGATGGAACTATATTTGGAAAAAATGGATTTATTTACTCAAAGTGAAGAAAATATGACGAATTACCTCTTTTTAGATAAATTACTTCTGAAAGAAAAGAAAGAAACATATGATATTGCTGAACTAACTGAAAGTGTACAACAGATGAAAGCCAAGCTTCAACAAGGAAGGGAGGGAACAAGATGATGGAGAAAGTTATAATTTTCACAATAATTATGGGTTTTTTAGTTACTGTTTTACTTTCTCCACTTTTTATTCCCTTTTTACGCAGATTAAAGTTCGGGCAAAGTATTCGGGCAGAAGGTCCGCAATCACATCTTAAGAAAACAGGAACCCCTACAATGGGGGGGATTATGATCCTTCTCTCAATTACAGTTACTACACTTGTAATGACAGGGAAGTTTTCTGAACCAACAATGAAAATTTATTTATTATTACTAGTCACGCTCGGATTTGGGTTACTTGGTTTTCTAGATGATTTTATCAAGGTAGTTATGAAGCGAAACTTAGGATTAACTTCACTTCAAAAATTAATTGGGCAAATCATTATTTCTGTTATTTTTTATATTGTTTTACGGCAAAATGATTTTTCTACAGAAATACATATCCCATTGACCGACTATTCCTTTGATTTAGGGTGGATGTATGTATTCTTTATTATTTTTTGGTTAGTTGGCTTTTCAAATGCAGTGAATCTTACCGATGGTTTAGATGGTCTCCTTTCTGGTACTGCAGCAATCGCCTTCGGTGCGTTTGCTGTTTTGGCATGGAATCTATCGCAATTTGAAATTTCGATATTCTCCGTTGCTGTTTCAGGGGCAGTCCTTGGCTTTTTAGTCTTTAATGCTCATCCAGCTAAAGTATTTATGGGCGACACGGGATCACTTGCATTAGGGGGAGCAATTGCTGCTATTGCAATCTTAACAAAGCTCGAAATAATCCTATTAATTATTGGCGGGGTATTTGTTATTGAAACATTGTCTGTTATCTTACAGGTGATTTCATTTAAAACTACGGGAAGAAGAATTTTTCGGATGAGTCCCTTGCACCATCATTATGAGTTGGTTGGCTGGTCTGAATGGCGCGTAGTCGTTACATTTTGGACGGTAGGTTTACTTTGTGCAATTTTAGGAATTTATATTGAGGTGTGGATGTAATTGAAAAAGGTTAATCACTATCATCATAAAAAAGTGCTAGTCCTTGGACTAGCAAAAAGCGGAGTAGCTGCTGCATCCCTTTTACATAGACTTGGCGCGTTTGTTACAGTCAATGATTACTTGCCGCTTTCAGAGAACCAGGAGGCTCAGGGACTATTAGAAAAGGGGATTACAGTCATATGTGGTGGTCATCCGATTGAACTGCTTGATGAAGGCTTTGAACTGATTGTTAAAAACCCTGGGATTCCCTATCATAACCCGATGATTGAAGAGGCTGTAAAAAAAGGTATTCCAATTATTACAGAAGTAGAGCTTGCCTATCAAATATCTGAGGCGGATTTTGTTGCAATAACAGGTACAAATGGAAAAACAACGACAACTACACTCGTTTTTGACATGTTGAAAGCTGGAGGGAAACTTCCGCTAATTGCCGGAAATATTGGCACGGTTGCTTCAACTGTTGCCGAGGAAGCAACAGTTGATCATACAATTGTTATTGAACTATCCTCTTTTCAGCTAATGGGGATTACGTCATTTAACCCGAAAATTGCGATTTTAACAAATCTGTATGATGCACATCTTGATTATCACGGGACAAGTAAAGAATACGTTCAAGCAAAGTCAAATATTACAAGAAACCAAACAAATAATGAATTTTTAATTGTTAATGCTGATCAAGAGGAAACAATGAGAGTAGCGAGTCATTCTCATGCAAAGATTATCCCATTTTCAACAAAAAGGAAGCTTGATTTTGGTGCTTATCTGAATGACGGTGCAGTATATTTTAACGATGAACAAGTGATTGAATTGAATGAAATTCTTCTGCCTGGAGCACATAATTTAGAAAATATTTTATCTGCAATGGCAGCTGCAAAGCTATCCGGTGTTAGTAATGAAGCAATTATTCACGTTTTACATTCCTTTACGGGTGTTAAGCATCGCTTACAGTTTATTTGTGAACATAAAGAAAGAAAATTTTATAATGATTCAAAAGCAACCAATATATTAGCGACGAAAAATGCAATTGCTGCTTTTCGAGAGCCAATTGTTTTATTAGCAGGTGGATTGGATCGAGGGAATGAATTTGATGAATTAATTCCTTATTTAAAAAATGTCAAGGCTGTTGTCACTTTTGGGCAAACGGCTAAGAAAATTGAGCAAGCAGCAATAAAGGCAGGAATAAAAACAATACAGCATGTCGATAATGTTGAAAAAGCAGTGCCCGTAGCATATCAGCTATCAGATCCAGGGGATGTCATCCTTTTGTCACCTGCTTGTGCTAGCTGGGATCAATATAAAACTTTTGAGGTTAGAGGAGACATTTTTATACAAGCGGTGCATATGCTTAAGTGAGGGCTTGGACACGTTAGAGCAAGTTGCAGCTTGGTGAATCAACTTATTCGCTTGTGTGCGGGTTATGATGCGTAACGGAGCCCTAAAACTTGCATTCGAGGTGTTTTAAGTTGCCAACAAAAAGAACGACTCCTGACCTAATATTAATAATTGTCACGTTATCATTACTAGCTGTAGGGCTGACAATGGTATACAGTGCTAGTGCAGTGTGGGCAGAGTATAAATTTAATGATTCCTTCTTTTTCGCAAAGAGACAAATGCTATTTGCGGTCGTTGGCATTGCAGCCATGTTTTTTATAATGAATATTGATTATTGGACATGGAGAACATGGGCAAAGGTTCTTGTTATTATCTGCTTTGTATTATTAATTTTAGTGCTAATACCTGGAATAGGGAATGAGAGAAATGGATCAAGAAGTTGGATTGGAGTAGGGGCTTTTTCAATACAGCCTTCAGAGTTTATGAAGCTTGCGATGATCTCCTTCTTAGCGAAGTTTCTTTCAGAAAGGCAGAAGGTGATTACGTCCTTTAAAAAAGGATTAGTACCATCTCTAGGGATTGTGTTTCTAGCTTTTGGACTCATTATGCTACAGCCAGACCTGGGAACAGGCACCGTTATGGTTGGGACGTGCATAGTAATGATATTCATTGCTGGTGCACGGATTCGTCATTTCGTTTTCCTTGGTTTAATCGGTTTGGCAGGCTTCATAGCACTTGTCCTATCAGCACCCTATCGAATGAAAAGGATCACTTCATTTTTAGATCCATGGGAAGATCCGTTAGGGAGTGGATTTCAAATTATCCAGTCCTTGTATGCAATTGGACCAGGCGGCTTGTTTGGCTTAGGTCTTGGACAGAGCCGTCAGAAGTTCTTCTACTTGCCAGAACCACAAACAGATTTTATCTTTGCAATTTTATCAGAAGAGCTTGGGTTTATTGGTGGTTCATTTGTTATTTTATTATTTGCCCTTCTTTTATGGAGGGGAGTAAGAATCGCACTAGGTGCACCCGATTTATATGGGAGTTTTTTAGCAGTAGGGATTGTTGCGATGGTAGCAATACAAGTAATGATCAATATTGGTGTTGTTACTGGATTGATGCCTGTAACCGGAATCACGCTCCCATTTTTAAGCTATGGAGGGTCCTCGCTCACACTTATGCTTATCGCAATTGGTGTGTTATTAAATATAAGTCGATATTCCCGTTTTTAAGCTTGACCCTGTGCAGCAGGGTTTCTTTTTTATTTTTATACAAAATTATAAATTAAAATATTGTGGGTAACTTTGCGATATGTTCTGCGCCAAGCTTCACAAGGAATCCTTCGGCAGCATAAGCATCGCACGAGTATAAGTGCGATGCTTATAGGAGGAGGTCTACTCCCGACGTACAGGGTGTACTAGTGTTGACAATGCAACAGGACATCGCGTTTTTGTCGACTTCGAGGGTCAACAAGCTAATCCTCCAAAGATTGGTAAAGAACATCTTTCCGTGAGGCTCGTCTTGTGCTATGCCTGAGGCTGATCAAGGCGCTTGCGCTTTCGTTTTTTTTATAAAGTTTTTGTCATAATACAGGTAGATCTACCTATATTTTATTACATTTACATATCAAAAGGTTTTCTGTTTTTATTCCTTAGATTATCTATAGTAGAATAGGGGAAAATGGTGGCCAATTTAATTAAGAAGGTAACACTCAAACTTTGAGGTGAAAAGATGAAGATAGTTGTTAGTGGCGGTGGTACGGGTGGTCATATTTACCCTGCATTAGCCCTTATACGAGAAATCCAAAAAGAAAATAAAGATGCTGAGTTTTTATACATAGGGACTGAGAAGGGATTAGAAAGTAAAATTGTTACAAGAGAAAATATCCCATTTAAATCAATACATATAACGGGCTTTAGACGAAAGCTTTCATTTGAAAATGTGAAGACGGTCCTTCGTTTTCTAAAAGGTGTTCAAAATAGTAAAAAAATGCTAAAGGAATTTAAGGCTGACATCGTAATTGGTACAGGTGGATATGTATGTGGACCTGTAGTATATGCGGCTGCAAAGCTTGGAATTCCAACAATTATTCACGAACAAAATAGTGTTCCTGGATTAACAAATAAATTCTTAAGCAGGTATGTGGATCGCGTGGCCATTTGTTTCAATGAGGCAAAGTCATTTTTCTCAAGTGAAAAAGTTGTATTAACAGGAAATCCACGTGCATCTGAGGTTATTGGCAAGGACGGGATCAAAGGGAAATTATCTGTGGGATTAAAAACAAATCAACCAGTTGTTTTAATTGTTGGCGGGAGTAGAGGGGCAAAACCTATTAATGAAGCTGTATTAAAATCACTAACTGAACTTGGTGAAAAACCGTATCAGATTCTTTATGTGACAGGTGATGTCCATTATGAAGAAGTCCGAAAAGAAGTGGATTTAATCGGAAATCCAGATAATGTGATTATTAAGCCGTTCATTCATAATATGCCTGAGGTTCTTGCTGGAACTGATCTTGTGGTTGCTCGTTCTGGTGCCACATCTTTAGCTGAAATCACTTCATTAGGCATTCCGAGTATCTTAATTCCAAGTCCATATGTAACGAATAATCATCAGGAGAAAAATGCTAGGGCCGTTAGTGATCACGGTGCTGCAATACTCCTTTTAGAGAAGGATTTAACTGCAAAGAAGCTTATTGAACAAATGGATCAAATTCTGTTAGACGATCAGAAATTAAAAGAAATGAAAAAATCAGCTAAACGGCTTGGAATTCCAGATGCAGCGTCTAAGCTATACGATGTAATGGAAGAGCTTGTGAGGGAAGCAGGGAAATAACTCAAAAAAGAAGGCAGTAGCCTAATACAATACGATGCATAAAATAATATTAGTTTTGAATTTTGACTAGGAAGGGGAGAGGTTAGTGGAGGACTTAATAACAAAGCTCAAAGAATTAAATATTGGGAAAGTAATCGAAAACGAACCTTTGGCTAATCATACAACAATGAAAATAGGCGGACCAGCAGATATATTTATCGAACCTTCATCGATTGATCATATGATTAAAGCAATGGAGCTTATCAGAGAATCTAATGTGAAATGGACTGTAATTGGAAGAGGGTCTAACTTACTTGTTTCTGATTTAGGAATAGAGGGTGCGGTCATTAAGTTAGGGAAAGGATTGTCTACACTTGAAGTCAATGGAACGGAAGTAAAAGCAGGTGGGGGCAACTCGATTGTGGCTTTGTCCACACAAATTAGTAGACAAGGGCTATCAGGCTTGGAGTTTGCTAGTGGCATTCCTGGTTCAGTGGGCGGTGCTGTCTTTATGAATGCTGGCGCACATGGTTCCGATATATCAAAAGTATTAAAGAAAGCACTCATTCTATTTGCAGACGGTAAAATCGAATGGCTATCAAATGATGACATGATGTTTTCTTATCGAACCTCAGTATTGCAAAAGCTACGGCCAGGTATTGTGCTTGAAGCTGTCTTTCAGCTAAAAGCAGGGGATAAGGAACTCATTTTTTCAGAAATGCAAAATAATAAAGAATACAGAAAAGAAACCCAGCCATGGAATTTCCCATGCGCAGGCAGTATATTTAGAAACCCACTCCCTAATCATGCTGGTAAACTAATCCAAGATGCAGGCTTAAAAGGTTATTCCATTGGCGGAGCAAAAATATCCGACATGCACGGGAATTTTATAATTAATACTGGTCATGCAACTGCAAACGATGTGCAGTCATTAATCAATTATATCAAGAAAAAGATCTATGATTTATACGAAGTAGAGATGCATACTGAAGTGGAAATAATCGGTCGAAAGTAACGGGAAATAATCCTTACTTATCCCATTTTTTGTGATATAATTGTACTCTAGAATGAAGTAATTTACAGAACAAAAGCGCAGGCACCTAAGGTCTCGCCGTACAATGTGGATAACTGCCCCTCTCGATAAAGGAAACACGGTGAGCGTTAGCTAACCACGTTTGACGCAATCGTTGCGGAGTAGTACTGAAGTTTGATAGGCGATAGGCGCCGAAGCCGGACGTAGACTAAACTACTCATAAAGTTATATAAAACGTGCGATTTATAATTACCTAAACAACTAGAAAGCGGCATGTCTAGGCGTGCCGTTATTTTCTTGGTAGTAAAATACAAATAATTAGGCCATTTTTAGCTGTTTCGGAAATAATATGATCAACTGTGGCGTCATACGAATCAAGATGCTTGCACTTTCTGTTTTATTTTCTTTGGACAAGCTGTTTTATGTGGGGTGAATTGAATGGAGAAAGGGAAGATCGTTTCTTTAGAGGATCGAATTCCAAAAATTAAAGAGCAGCGAAGAAAAAAAGCGAATAGAAGACTCATTCTCTTGTTGCTATTATTCTTCTCATTAATTATTTTTATTGTCTATTTCCAATCACCTTTAAGTCATGTTCATAAAATCGAGATTTCTGGAAACACATTTTATAGTGATGAAGAACTTCTTTCTATCGCCAATCTGTCAAAAGATACAAATATTTGGAAGGTAGATGAAGCAGTAATTGAGGGTAAATTAAAGAAGCTCCCTGAACTAAAAACAGCAAAGCTTCAAGTACACTTGCCAAATAAGGTTTCGATCACTATAGAAGAATATAAACGAATTGCCTATATAAAAAAAGATAAGAAGTATGTGCCAGTCATTGAAAATGGAAAGCTATTAAATAGTGTAGATGAAAATAAGGAAATTCCAACAAATGCGCCTATTCTTATTCATTTTTCAGAAGGAAATGTATTAAATAAAATGATTGAAGAGCTTGAGTTGCTGCCAGAAGAAGTCATTAACTCTATTTCAGAGATACATCATACGGCAACTGAGACCGATACTTATCATGTCACTCTTTATATGAATGATGGGTATGAGGTGAGTGCAACAGTAAGAAGTTTTGCTGAAAATATGGCACATTACCCTTCAATAGTAAGCCAGTTAGAACCAGGTAAAGAAGGGATAATAGACATGGAAGTCGGCTCTTATTTTAAAGCTTATGAACAAGAGGGAGCTGATGAAGATGAAGAAGAAACCGAAGCTGAAGGGTAGCCAAGTCATTTTTTCATTGGTTTTTCTTGTTTTAGGCTATATTGTTGCCTTTTCATACCATGTCACTCAAAGTGATAGTGAGAAAACGGCTATCTCAGGAAAGCAATGGAATAGGGATTTAGAGCTTCGTGATCAATTAGTTGAATTGGAAAATAAAAATTTCACATTACAAAAAGAATTACATGAAAAACAAGAGCGTGTCCGTAAAATTGAAACGGAATTATCACAAGAAGCACAAATCTATTTTAATCTTGCTGAGGATACAGAAAAGTTAAGAATGTATCTTGGTAAAATGGGTGTAATGGGCCAAGGAGTTGAAGTGATCCTTGCTGACGGAGCTTATAATCCAGAAGAGGAAAATATAAATAATTATATTGTACATGAGCATCATGTGTTCAAGGTCATCAATGAATTGTATATATCTGGTGCATCAGCAATTGCGGTAAATGGCCAAAGATTATCCCATAATTCATATATTTTATGTAATGGTCCTGTAATTGAAATTGATGGTTATCAGCATCCTGCGCCTTTTGTTATTACAGCAATTGGAAATGGCGATGTTTTAGCCTCAGCATTGAACTTAACCGGTGGAGTGAAGGATTCGTTAGTGAATGAGAATATTCAATTTAGTTTAGTGCAAAAAGCTGAAATAGTAATGGAACCTTTATTGAAAGCTAGTTAACGTCCACATTTTAAATTAAGTTTGGAAATGAAGGTGATAAAACGTGGACAAGAAAAAAATGCTCAGTTTTACACTTATTACAATTGTTATTGGTTTTATGCTTGCCATACAATTTAGAACGATTAAAGAGCCGGAAGTTCGCGATACTCGTGATACATGGCAGATTCGCGAGGACATTTTAAAAGAGAATGAACTTCAATCAAAATTACTTCGAGAAGTTCGTTCCTATGAAGAAAAAATTGCCCAATATGAAACAGAACTCAATCAAGGAAAAGAAGCAATCTTAAGAAATACACTTGAAGAATTAAGAGTGGAAGCAGGTTTAACAGAAGTAAAGGGATACGGGATTATTTTAAGGATTGAGCCAGTGATTGAAGATTTACTTATTGGCAATACTGTCTCAAACGTATCGCCTGATTTATTAAAAAGATTGGTTAACGAATTGAATATGTACGAAGCGTTGCACATCTCAATTGACAATCAACGTGTAATAAATACAACTGTTATACGAGATATAAATGGAGAAACTAAAATTGACGGACATTCGATTAATAAATTGCCATTTGAAATTAAGGTGATTGCTGATAATAGCCATAGTGCTGAAAAGTTATATAATCGGATGCAGGTTTCTAAATCAGCAGATGAGTTTTTTGTAGACAATCTTCGTGTGAAAGTGATACAACCAGAGGGACAAATAACGATCCCCGCATATGATGACTCAATTAGAATTAGGGATATGAAGCCAGTGGACCCTGAAAAAGGAGGCAATTCATAATGTGGCTTCCTATATTAGGGTTAATTATAGGAGTAATTCTTGGCCTGTTAACAGAGATTAAAGTATCTGAAGAATATGCGAATTATTTATCAATTGCTGTGTTAGCAGGACTTGATACATTATTTGGAGGAATACGAGCACATCTACAAAATATTTACGATGAAAAAGTCTTTGTGTCAGGTTTCTTTTTCAATATCATTCTTGCTGCAAGTTTAGCTTTTCTAGGTGTTCATCTTGGTGTAGACTTATACTTAGCAGCAGTATTTGCTTTTGGGGTAAGATTATTCCAAAACATTGCTGTTATTAGAAGGATTATCTTAACAAATCTAACGATAAAACGTGAAAAAACAGAAAAAAATTAATTTTTTAAAAGGGAATAGAATAGTTTTGACGAATAATTTTATTAATTAATAAAATGAATGGCTATTCTCGTGATATTAATTATTGATTTGCAAAAGGAGGTGCCAAAGAATGAACAACAATGAAATATATGTAAGTCTTGACATCGGTACATCCAGTGTAAAAGTTATCATTGGAGAAATGGTCAATGACTCTTTGAATATTATTGGTGTCGGCAGTGTGAAGTCTGAGGGATTAAGAAAAGGTTCCATTGTTGATATAGATGAAACCGTTCATTCAATAAGAAAAGCAATTGAGCAGGCTGAAAGAATGATAGGAATGGAAATTACTAGTGTGATAGTTGGGGTTACTGGCAATCACGTTATGCTTCAACCTTCTCATGGAGTTGTTGCGGTATCGAGTGAAAATCGCGAAATCTCTGATGAAGATGTAGCAAGAGTAATTGATGCAGCACAAGTTGTCTCTATTCCACCTGAGAGAGATATTATTGATGTCATTCCTAAGCAGTTTATTGTAGATGGGCTAGATGAGATTAGTGATCCTCGTGGAATGATCGGGGTACGTCTTGAAATGGAAGGGACCATTATTACCGGATCTAAGACAATATTACATAATACTTTGCGTTGTGTTGAACGTGCAGGACTTGAAATCGTTGATATAACACTTCAGCCGTTAGCTGCAGGTTCATATGCATTATCAAAAGATGAAAAAAATCTTGGTGTTGCCCTTATCGACATTGGTGGTGGCTCAACAACGATTGCCTTGTTCGAAAATGGCTTTTTGAAAGCAACAAGCGTTCTTCCTGTTGGTGGGGATCATATTACGAAAGATTTATCTATCGGTCTTCGTACATCAACAGAAGATGCAGAAAAGATAAAAATAAAATATGGCTATGCATTCTATGATCATGCATCAGAGGATGAGGTTTTCAGTGTTCCGATTATTGGCAGTGATCAACATCAGCAATTTAATCAATTAGAAATTTCTGACATTATTGAAGCGCGGATGGAAGAGATTTTTGAACTAATCCAAAATGAAATCAAGCGACTTGGAGCTCATGATTTACCTGGTGGCTATGTACTCTCAGGAGGAGTAGCCAATACGCAAGGGTTGCTTGAATTAGCGCAGGAAGTATTTCAAAATCGAGTTCGAATCGCCATTCCAGATTATATTGGTGTAAGAGAACCACAATTTATTACTGCTGTAGGACTTATTCAATTTGCATATAAAAACGCAAAGATTCAAGGCAGGAAAATGGGAGGAGTTACTCCTTCTGCTACACACGAAATGAAAGAAAAGCGTGTACAAAAACAACCGCAACCAAAAACAAAGCCGGAAAAGCAACCGGAAGAAAAAATTACATCAAGAGTGAAGAAGTTCCTTGGATACTTTTTTGAGTAAAAAATGGTATTCTCTGGAATATCGACGAATTAGGAGGATTTGTCATGTTGGAATTTGATACTAATTTAGATTCATTAGCAACAATAAAAGTCATCGGCGTTGGTGGCGGCGGTAATAACGCGGTTAACCGAATGATCGAACATGGGGTTCAAGGTGTAGAATTTATCGCCGTTAATACAGATGCACAGGCTTTAAATTTATCAAAAGCAGAAGTGAAAATGCAAATTGGTGGCAAACTTACTCGTGGACTAGGTGCAGGTGCTAATCCAGAGGTAGGTAAAAAGGCAGCAGAGGAAAGCAAAGAACAAATTGAAGAGGCATTAAAAGGTGCTGACATGGTTTTCGTAACAGCCGGAATGGGTGGAGGCACAGGTACAGGTGCAGCTCCAGTTATCGCCCAAATTGCTCGTGAACTAGGTGCTTTGACTGTCGGTGTTGTGACTCGTCCTTTTACATTTGAAGGTCGAAAGCGTTCAACACAAGCGGCAGGTGGGATTGCATCCATGAAGGAAGCGGTAGATACGCTTATTGTGATTCCTAATGATCGTCTATTAGAAATTGTCGATAAGAGCACACCAATGCTTGAGGCGTTCCGTGAAGCAGATAATGTACTTCGTCAAGGTGTACAAGGTATCTCAGATTTAATAGCAACACCAGGATTAATCAATCTAGACTTTGCTGATGTGAAAACAATTATGTCAAACCAAGGTTCTGCATTGATGGGAATTGGTATTGCAGCTGGTGAAAATCGTGCTGCAGAAGCTGCTAAGAAGGCCATTTCATCTCCATTACTTGAAAAATCAATTGATGGAGCTCAAGGTGTTCTAATGAACATTACTGGTGGAACAAATTTAAGTCTTTATGAGGTTCAAGAAGCAGCTGATATTGTTGCTACTGCATCAGATCAAGATGTAAATATGATTTTTGGATCTGTAATTAATGAAGATTTAAATGATGAAATTGTCGTGACTGTCATTGCGACTGGATTTAATGAAGAAATTCCTCAACAAAAGCAAGCTCGTCCTACTTTTGGACAACAAAAACCAAATCCAATGGGTGCGGTTAAGCGTGAACAGAAGCGAGAAGAGGTTTCTCAAGAACCAGTAAGAAATACACAGTCTCAACAATCAGAAGATACATTAGATATTCCTACATTTTTACGTAACAGAAATCGTAGAAGATAATTAATAGAGAATATACCTGCTCAGATGTTGTTCAATTTGGTCAGGTTTCTCTTCTGAATAACATGCAAAAAGGCACGTAAGCTAATTGAGCATTCGTGCCTTTTTGTATGTCCTTATTTTGATTAAACAATTGCTGGCTCTTTTAATTCCATTGCTGGACCAAAGAACTCGTAGCGAATTTGATCCTTATTAAATCCTGCCTCTATTAACGCTGTGTACATTGCTTGCATGAAGACAACAGGGCCACACATATAGATAATAGATTCTTTATTGACTTTAATATCTTTCAGCCAGTCTGCGGTAATATAGCCTTCTTTCTGATAAACTTTAGCTTCTTTATCTGAGGCAGTAGGTTTTTCATAGCAAAAATAGCTTGTAATCTGTTCATTATTTTTCTCTATTTGTTTCACTTCATCGATGAAGGCATGTACATTCCCATTAATAGCAGCATGGATAAAGACAGTTTTTTGATCTTTATTTGCTAAATGGTTAAGCATGCTTAGCATTGGTGTGATGCCAACTCCTCCACTTAGAAGTAATATTGGTTTGTCACTGTTATCTTCTAGTACAAATTCACCAGCAGGCACACTGATTTCAATTAAATCTCCTATTTTCACTTGAGAATGTAAGTAAGTAGATACGATACCAGCAGGCTTATTGTCGTTTGCATCTTCTCTTTTTACTGAGATTCGATAATAATCATTATTTGCTGAAGTAGATAAGCTATATTGACGTATATGTGTATACTCTTCACCTGGAATATTTGTTAGTTTTAGACTAATATACTGTCCAGGAATATGGTCAGTGATTTTTCCGCCATCCGCCGGTTTAAAATAGAAGGATTTGATGACTTCACTTTCTTGGATGATATTTGCTACTTTAAAGCTTCTGAAATCTTTCCATCCGCCTTCTTTGCTTTCTGCATTTTCGTATAGATCGTTCTCGACATTAATGAATGCTTCAGCGATCACACCATAAGCCTTTCCCCAAGCGTCCACAATCTCTTCAGTCGCTGCATCCTTTAATACTTCTTTAATTGCTAATAGTAAATGTTCACCTACAATTGGATAGTGCTCTGGCTTTATCCCTAAAGATCGATGCTTATGGGCAATTTGAGTAACAACTGGAATGATCATTTCAAGTTGATCAATGTACTTGGCTGCAGCATAGACTGTGCCCGCTAATGCTTTTTGTTGACGACCTTGTTTTTGATTGGCGTGGTTGAAAATATTTAATAGTTCAGGATGGTTATTGAACATTAATTCATAGAATTTTTTTGTAATTGATTCTCCGTGTTGTTCTAATACAGGAACGGTGCTTTTAATAATATCGATTGTTTTTTGATCTAACATGCTGCAAAACCTCTTTTCTTTATTATCACTGTAATTATAGTGAATAACAACACTGTGTTCTGTGATCTAAATCACACATGCGGAAGAGAGGGACGTTAAATTGTGACAAAATCAAGTCGAAGTATATCGATTCAAGATAAGTATAGCTACTCGTTAATCTCTGATAAATATTGACAAAATACGAAGAGAATAGTGAAAATTTCTTGTGTTTTCACTACAGAAAGTGACACACTCCATCTATTGATGTGGGCTATACTTTTTTTAACAGATTAATAGTTAAATAATAGAACGTTTTGAATAAAGGAGGAAAATGATTGGAGGTATATTTGGATATAATTTGGGCATTGAATTTTTTATTTGATAGCCTACTCCTTTATTTGACTGCGATCATTCTAAAAAGGGATGTGCGGTTTTGGCGGATTTTTACTGGTGGATTGATTGGCTCAATGATTATCCTATTATCAATTACTCCATTTGATGCTTATTCTGGACACCCAATCGTGAAATTAATATTTTCAGTTGTAATGGTCCTTACTGTATTTGGATTTAAGAGAATTCGTTATTTTTTCAGTGGTCTCTTTACTTTCTACTTGATCACTTTTTTAATCGGTGGATCTTTAATTGGTGTACACTATTTTATTCAATTTGATTTCCAACTCTCTTCATCTGTTTTGCTCGCAAGTGTAAAAGGATTTGGTGATCCGATCAGTTGGCTATTTGTATTGCTAGGATTCCCAATTGCTTGGCATTTCTCAAAGCGAAACATGGAAGGGATTGAAATGACGAAGATCCGATATGATTCATTAGTGAGAGTGATTATAACGATAAATAATAAAGACTATCATTTCAAAGGTCTAGTTGATAGTGGAAATCAGTTATATGACCCTATATCAAAAATGCCAGTTATGTTTATATCGATAAAGGATCAACAAGGGGATTTTCCTGTACAACTAATGAAAATTGCTCAAAATCCTGAGAAGATTATATTAGGAAATGAGCGTATCGATTCTGATTGGGAACATAAAATGCGAGTCATTCCATACAGTGTTGTTGGACAAGAGCATCAATTAATCATTGCGTTAAAACCAGAAAAAATAGTTATCGAAAAAGATAATGAGTTTTACTGTGTAGATAAGGGTCTTATTTCATTTACCATTCAACAACTATCTTCTGATGATGCTTTCCAATGCATCGTTCATCCAAAAATGTTAACAGGTTTCAGAAAAGCAGGATAGGAAAATTTACATAAAAGGGGAGGACATTTCATGAAAAGCTTAAAGCTTCGCATCTCATACTATTGGTATAAATTATTAATGAAACTAGGACTGAAAACAGATGAAGTATTTTACATCGGTGGAAGTGAAGCATTGCCTCCTCCATTAAGTAAAGAAGAAGAGGAAGTCTTATTAGAGAAGCTTCCAAACGGAGATAAGGCAGCAAGATCCATTCTCATTGAAAGAAATTTACGGCTTGTTGTCTATATTGCAAGGAAGTTTGAGAATACCGGGATCAATATTGAGGATCTGATTAGCATCGGTACAATAGGACTCATTAAAGCAGTAAACACATTCAATCCGGAAAAGAAAATAAAACTTGCTACGTATGCATCCAGATGTATTGAAAATGAAATCTTAATGTACTTACGAAGAAATAACAAAATTCGTTCAGAAGTTTCGTTTGACGAGCCATTAAATATTGATTGGGATGGAAATGAGCTTTTACTATCTGATGTCCTTGGAACAGATGATGATATTATTACGAAGGACCTTGAGGCGAATGTGGACAAAAAACTACTCTCAAAAGCATTACATCAATTGTCCGATCGTGAAAAGCAAATAATGGAGCTTCGTTTTGGCCTCGGCACTGGTGATGAAAAAACACAGAAAGATGTGGCTGATATGCTAGGGATATCGCAATCTTATATTTCTCGTTTAGAAAAAAGGATCATTAAACGATTAAAAAAGGAATTTAATAAAATGGTATAAGACGACTTTACGAAAAAAAATATTTTCAGATAGAAAGCCGCAAATCACTTGTTTTCATGACGTTTTTCTTGTTTTTCTGCTCAATGATGCAATAGGGCATGTGCATATTTTTCCTGCTCAAGGAAATACTGTTTTTTGTACAGCAGCTCCTGTGAGGAGGGAAAAGGATTGACTCGAAATAAAGTAGAAATTTGCGGTGTTGATACTTCAAAGCTTCCAGTATTGAAAAATGAAGAAATGAGAGAGCTCTTCAAGCAAATGCATAAGGGGGATATATCCGCACGGGAAAAACTCGTCAATGGTAATTTACGTCTCGTATTAAGTGTCATCCAACGTTTTAATAATCGAGGCGAGTTTGTTGATGACCTATTCCAGGTCGGCTGTATCGGTCTGATGAAATCGATAGATAATTTTGATTTAGGACAAAACGTAAAGTTTTCCACCTATGCTGTTCCAATGATTATTGGTGAGATCAGAAGGTATTTGCGAGACAATAATCCAATTCGTGTGTCTCGGTCATTAAGAGATATCGCTTATAAGGCATTACAGGTGAGAGAGCGCTTAATGAGTAAAACATCAAAGGAGCCAACTGCTGCGGAGATTGCGAAAGAATTAGATGTCCCACATGAGGAAATTGTCTTTGCGTTGGATGCTATTCAAGATCCTATCTCATTATTTGAACCAATTTATAATGATGGTGGAGATCCAATATTTGTACTAGATCAATTAAGTGATGAAAAAAATAAAGATATTCAATGGATTGAGGAAATTGCTTTAAAAGAGGGGATGCGTAGATTAAACGAGCGCGAGAAAATGATACTAAGAAAACGATTCTTCCAAGGCAAAACCCAAATGGAGGTTGCTGAGGAAATTGGTATTTCACAGGCACAAGTATCAAGACTAGAAAAGGCCGCAATTAAACAAATGAATAAAAATATTCAAAGCTAAAGCTGCCATTATGGCAGCTTTATTGCGTTTAGGCAGCCATGTTGGATATTAAGCTAAAGTGTTTGTTTATCGTCCAGTTGCCTGACAAGGAAGGCATCAAAGCATATGCGTCGCAAGAGTAGAAGTGTTTCCTTATAGCAAAAATGCCTATTTGCCAATCCAACCTCAGTACGGCTCCGCAGCAATTGTGCCAAAGCACGTGTCGATCTACCCGCAAACCGCATTTTTTTAATCGAATAGGGCAGAGGAACAAGGTGCACGCACATTTGTTCCTTTCTAGAATGAAAATAATATTCCCCCTCAGGTTACGATAATTTTATGAATACAATCATATAGTTATTTATATAAGTGAAACATGTGGGGGTGGGAATGTGATTAAAATTTCAGAGTTTCAATTGAAGGATGTCGTGAACGTGGCAAATGGTAAGAAACTAGGGAATATTGGTGATATTGATATAAATGTTCAAACAGGGAAAATAGATGCGGTTATTATTGGAGGTCCAGGGAGGGTGTTAGGCTTTTTCGGCCGTGAGGAAGATATCGTGATTCCTTGGAAAAATATCTTGAAAATTGGTGAAGATGTCATATTAGTGCGTCACAAAGAATTAAATATGTTGAATGATGTCGAAGATGAGGTATAATTATCTCTTTTAACTGTGAACGGGATGAAGGATATGGTAAACTAGAGAATATATGAAAATGAAGGCTGAGGATTTGCGAATGGAGCCATTTATTTTACAACAGAATGGGTTGTTTTTCATTAAAGAGTGGATGGATCGATATCCTGGATTAGTTGCTGGTTTTACTAGTAAAAATGGCGGGATTAGTCAATCCCATTTCTCTACAATGAATCTTGGATTACATGTGAATGATTCTATTGAGTCTGTTTGCCATAATCGAAAGGAAACGGCAGATCTGCTTAATATTCCATTAAGTAAATGGATTGGCGCAGAACAAACGCATGAAATAAACATTGAAAAGGTTTTTAAAAAAGACGGCGGAAAAGGAGCCATTCATTATGATGAATCCTTTAAGCAAACAGATGGGTTTTATACAAGTGAAGCGGATCTATTATTAACGCTTTGTTTTGCTGATTGCGTTCCTTTGTACTTTTTTCATGAGAAATCTAGGCTTATTGGTACAGTTCATGCAGGCTGGAAGGGGACTGTACATGGCATTGCCGAGGAAATGGTAAAGAGGTATAAAAGCGAAGGCATTGATGAGAATGAACTACAAGTCATTGTTGGTCCATCCATTTGCAAAAATTGTTATATAGTTGATCGACATGTGATATCTTTAGTAAAAGCAAGAGTTGGTCAAGATGATAGTAACCGATATGAACAAATAGATGATGATCAATTTAAATTAGATTTAAAACAAACAAATAATGCGATCCTCTTAAACGCAGGAGTCAGAGAAGAAAACATTCATGTAACGAATTTTTGTACCAGCTGTCATGAAGATTATTTTTTCTCCCACAGAAGAGATAAAGGGCGTACGGGGAGAATGATGAGTTTTATCGGCTGGAAGGAGGATTTACAAGCTTGAAAGTAGAAGAAAACCTGAAACTTATTCAAAAAAATATTCAGCATGCTTGCACATTATCTAATCGTGATCCTGAGGAAATAACGATTATAGCTGTTACAAAGTATGTTACTACAGAAAGAGCGGCTGAAGCGGTGCAAGCGGGAATTACCCATTTAGGAGAAAACAGAGATGAAGGTCTCATAGCTAAATGGGAAGTACTTACGGACAAGCCAAATTGGCATTATATTGGTTCACTGCAAACACGTAAAGTGAAAAATATAATTGATAAAGTTGATTATATCCATTCCTTAGATCGACTTTCTTTAGCGAAAGAAATTGATAAAAGAGCGAACAAGTTAATTAACTGTTTTGTTCAAGTGAATGTTTCTGGGGAGGAATCAAAACAAGGGATTTCTCCAGAAGAAGTATGTGATTTTATAGTCAATCTAAGCGAGTATAGAAATATCCGAGTATGCGGGTTGATGACAATGGCTCCATATACAGAGGATGAACAAATGCTGCGTACTTGTTTTCAAAGCTTAAAAAAGGGGCAGAAGAAAATACAAGAATTAGAATTAAATCATGCGCCTTGTACAGAGCTTTCCATGGGAATGTCCAATGATTATGTGATTGCAATTGAAGAGGGAGCAACGATGATTCGAATTGGAACAGCTTTAGTAGGTGAAGAGGAGTAGGAGGGTGACCTTATAATGAGTATTAAATCAAAATTCAAAACATTTTTCTTCCTTGATGATGAATACGATGAAAAGGAAGAGGAATTTATCGAAGAAGAAGCCGAGCCAATGAAACAATCTCAGAAACATCAGCCTGCTCAAAAGAATAATATCGTAAGTTTGCAAAGTGTGCAGAAATCTTCCAAAATGGTGTTAATGGAACCTCGTGTATATGCAGAAGCTCAAGATATTTCTGATCATTTAAAAAATAGGCGAGCGGTTGTCGTCAATTTACAAAGGATTGAGCGTGACCAAGCAAAGCGAATTGTTGATTTTTTAAGCGGGACTGTGTATGCCCTTGGTGGAGATATACAAAAAATTGGAACAGATATTTTCCTTTGTACACCTGATAATGTAGAAATATCAGGGAATATCTCACAAATGATACAGGAACAAGATTTTGAAAATACGAGGTGGTAGTATTTAATGTATACGTTATATAGTGTTCTATCGACTTTAATTTATTTTTACTCATGGGGATTAATCATTTATATTCTGCTTTCATGGTTTCCAAATGCAAAAGAGTCAGCAATAGGTCAGCTTTTAGCTAGAATTTGTGAGCCTTACTTAGACCCATTTAGAAAAATTATTCCGCCACTTGGTATGATTGATATTTCTCCAATTGTAGCTATTTTGGTTCTCCGTCTTGCAGATGGCGGCTTAAAACAGCTTTTCCTTTGGATTGCTTAATATAGGAAATGAGTGGCCTTTTTTTGAAAGGCCCTTTATTCTTTTCATAAAGGGGTTTTTTAATGTCGATTTATCAGCATTTTCGTCCTGAGGAGAAGGAGTTTATCGATCAAGTTCTGAACTGGAAGGAAGCAGTAGAAAATGCTTATGCTCCTAAGTTGACCGATTTCCTTGATCCCCGTGAGCAGGAAATAGCAAGGACGATTATTGGAAATCAAACAGATGTGAAGATTGATTTCTTTGGGGGAACTGACGGGACAGAACGAAAAAGAGCATTCCTATATCCTGAGTATCATCAATTAGCAGCAGATGATTTTGAGATTTGCCTTTATGAGCTTGACTATCCAAAGAAATTTATTACAATCGAGCACCCTCAAGTGCTCGGTAGTTTAATGTCACTTGGGTTAAAGAGGGGGAAATTCGGTGATATTCTTGTCTTTCGAGATCGAATTCAATTTTTTGTTACGAAAGATGTTGCCGAGTACATAAGTTTACAATTAGAATCTGTAGGAAGAGCAAAAGTAAGCCTTATTCAACAGCCAATTGCGCATGCGATCCAACTACAAGAACAGTGGCAAGAGATCGTAGTGACTTCTACTTCTTTAAGATTGGATACAGTTATTTCTGCCGTACATAATCTATCAAGACAAAAATCCCAAATGTTTATTCAACAAGGTTTGGTAAAGGTAAATTGGATGATAATTGAAAATACTGCTTTTGAGTGTCGAGAATCTGATGTAATTTCAGTCCGTGGATATGGCCGTTTGAAGATCATCTCACTTGATGGCAAAACCAAAAAGGAAAGATGGAGAATTACTGCAGGCAAAGTGAAATAAATGTAGGCTGTTTTCTAAAAGATCTTTTCTAAAGGATTGTTGCTTTTGAATCAAATGTTTGATCAACAAGGTCGGTGATTGGAGCAACCTGGAGTGGAAATCAACCTTTACCAACTTTATCTTAATAGCAACAATGTTTACGAAAACAGCCTAAATATAAAATAAAATCCATAAAACAATTGAGGAAAAAGTCCATTTATGTAAAAATATTTTTGAGTAGCGTGCAGGATTATGGTGCACGTTGTCGAATATTAGATTTATTCCACTTTAATGGTTATTACGCCATTATGAGAAATGTTATGCAAAAAGGATGAATCGAGTGCTACTAGCCTGTAAAATCCATTGGTTTAATGAACAATCCAGTAGGGATGATACCCTATCTGATTGAGTTTTACATTATACATATGAGAAGAAAAAGGAATTTTTGGGAGGTGGCCATTATGCCATTAACACCGTTGGATATTCATAATAAAGAATTCAGCAAAGGGTTCCGAGGTTATGATGAGGACGAAGTAAACGAATTTCTTGACCAAGTGATTAAAGACTATGAAATCGTAATCCGTGAGAAAAAGGAATTAGAAGAAAGATTAAGTGATTTAAACGATCGGATTGGCCATTTTACAAATATCGAAGAGACTTTACACAAATCAATTGTCATCGCACAAGAGGCGGCAGAAGATGTAAAGAGAAATGCCCAAAAAGAGGCAAAGTTAATCATTAAAGAAGCAGAGAAAAATTCTGATCGAATTGTTAATGAATCGCTATCGAAGGCCAGAAAGATTGCTCTTGAAATTGAAGAGTTAAAGAAACAATCAAAAGTATTTAGAACCCGGTTTAAAATGCTGATTGAAGCACAATTGGATTTACTAAATAATGATGATTGGGATCATCTACTTGAATATGAGCTAGATGCTACTGAATTAAAATCAGCTCAAGAAGAGGATTCATTGGCTTGACGAAAAAAGAATTAATGAATATAATTTTAAAAACAAAGTAAATTAAAAATTTCAACTGTGAGAGGGACAGTACAATATTTAATCGCTTTTATCAATGCTTGAATAGTTTTATTCTAGCATGTTAGCGAACTAGGGATGGTGCAAGCCTAGTATAAGCGGAATATTGGAAAATCACCCTGGAGTTCCTTGCTGAACATTTCTGTCGAAACAGTAAGCAAAGGCGTGTCATTCGCGTTAAGGATGCTTTGAGCGGATAGAAAAGAATTTGTTTTCTGTCTACAAGGGTGGTACCGCGGGAGATAAACCTTCTCGTCCCTTTATTGGGATGAGAGGTTTTTTTTATTTGGCTCTTTCTAAAAGATTGTTGCATATGAATCAAATATTTGAATAAATGTGTTTGACCAACTAGGTCGGTTGATTGGAGCGAAAGGTGCGAGACTCCTCGAAAATGCATTCGCATTTCCTTCGTGCGGTGTGAATTCTAAGAAGTCTACTCAATATCCTGTGGGATGTGTGGGACAGCTGAGACCTAAGCAGGAGCGTATGCGACGAGGAGGCTCAAACGGACCACCCCGCGGAAAGGGAGCACACGTACGCGGAAATCAACCTTTACAAACTTGTTCTTAATTAGCAACAATATTTACGAAAATAGCTTTTTATTTTCTCAAAAATGGTTTTTCGTTTGATTACAATTAATAATGGCAATCATGAAGTTAATGAGAACTACAGGAGGAATTGAAATGGATTACAAAGATACGTTACTAATGCCGAAAACAGAATTTCCAATGCGTGGCAATTTACCAAAACGCGAGCCTGAGATCCAAGAAAAATGGGAAGAATTAAATATTTATAAAAAGGTACAAGATCGGACAAAGGGCCGTCCGATGTTCGTCCTACATGATGGACCTCCATATGCGAATGGGGATATCCACATGGGGCATGCATTAAACAAAATTTTAAAAGATATGATCGTTCGTCACAAATCAATGACTGGCTATCATGCTCCATACGTGCCTGGCTGGGATACACATGGTCTTCCAATTGAGCAGGCATTAACAAATAAAGGTGTAAAGCGTAAAGAAATGACTGTTGCCGAGTTCCGTAAGTTGTGTGAAGAATATGCATATGGACAAATTGACAGCCAACGCTCACAATTCAAACGATTAGGTGTAAGAGGGGATTGGGAAAATCCTTATATTACATTAAAGCCTGCATATGAAGCACAGCAAATTAAGGTGTTCGGTGAGATGGCAAAGAAAGGCTATATTTATAAAGGGAAAAAGCCTGTATACTGGTCTCCATCTTCTGAATCAGCATTAGCTGAAGCGGAAATTGAGTATAAAGACAAACGTTCCCCATCTATTTATGTTGGTTTTAAAGTAAAAGATGGAAAAAATGTGATTGATACAGATACACAAATCATCATTTGGACAACTACACCTTGGACAATTCCTGCTAATCTTGGGATTTCTGTTCATCCAGACCTTAAGTATGTAGTTGTTGAGGAAAAAGGGAATAAATATCTTGTTGCAGAAGAATTATTGTCGGCTGTTACAAGTGAGCTAGATTGGGAAAATCCGCAACTAGTGAAAACAGTAAAAGGGGCAGAGCTTGAACATATTCTTGCCGTCCACCCACTTTATGGACGTGATTCACTTGTTATGCTAGGAGACCATGTAACAACAGATGCAGGTACTGGTTGTGTTCATACGGCACCAGGACATGGGGAAGATGACTTCTATATCGGTCAAAAATATGGTCTAGATGTATTATGTCCAGTTGATGATCGTGGAGTAATGACAGATGAGGCACCTGGATTTGAAGGACTATTTTATGATGAGGCTAATAAGCCGATTACTGAAAAGCTTGAGGAAGCAGGAGCATTATTAAAGCTTACATTCATTACACATTCCTATCCACATGATTGGCGTACGAAAAAACCAGTTATTTTCCGAGCAACTGCTCAATGGTTTGCATCAATTAAAGATTTCCGTAATGAACTAATGGATGCGGTGAAGGAAACAAAATGGGTACCTGCTTGGGGAGAAACTAGACTCTTCAATATGGTTCGTGATCGTGGCGACTGGTGTATTTCTCGTCAGCGTGCGTGGGGAGTGCCAATTCCTGTATTTTATGCCGAGAACGGTGAGTCCATCATTACGGATGAAACGATTGATCATGTTTCAAATTTATTCCGTGAGCATGGATCAAATATTTGGTTTGAGAAGGAAGCGAAAGATTTGCTGCCAGAAGGATTTACACATCAAGGAAGTCCGAACGGTGTATTTACGAAAGAAACGGATATTATGGATGTATGGTTTGATTCTGGTTCATCACATCAGGCCGTTTTATTAGAGCGTGATGACCTGCAAAGACCAGCTGATCTTTACCTTGAAGGATCGGACCAATACCGTGGCTGGTTTAACTCATCCTTATCTACTGCTGTTGCAGTTACGGGAAAGGCTCCATATAAAGGAGTTCTAAGTCATGGGTTTGCATTAGATGGAGAAGGAAGAAAGATGAGTAAGTCGGTTGGAAATGTCGTTGTTCCTTCTAAAGTGATGAATCAGCTTGGAGCAGATATTTTAAGACTTTGGGTAGCGTCTGTTGATTATCAATCAGATGTACGTGTATCTGATCCGATTCTTAAGCAAGTTGCTGAAGTGTACCGCAAAATCCGTAACACATTTAGATTTTTACTTGGAAATTTAGATGATTTTGATCCAGCTGTAAACTCTGTACCATATGAAAAATTGCGTGAAGTGGATCAATTTATGCTTGTTAAGTTAAATAAATTGATTCAAACAGTCCGAGATGCATATGAAAACTACGAATATGCAGGCATTTACCATGCGATTAATAATTTCTGTACATTAGATTTAAGTGCCTTCTATCTTGATTTTGCAAAAGACATTCTTTATATTGAAGGAGCAGATCATGCGGATCGTCGCGCGATTCAAACTGTTCTATACGAAAGCTTGCTTGCGCTGACAAAATTAACAGCTCCAATTCTTTCTCATACGACAGATGAAGTATGGAACTTTATCCCTGCTGTCACTGAAGAAAGTGTTCAATTAACAGATATGCCAGAAGCAAAAGAGCTGCCAAATGCGAAAGAACTAGAAGTGAAATGGACATCATTTATGAAGCTTCGTGATGATGTATTAAAGGCATTGGAAGAAGCGCGAAATGAAAAAGTAATTGGCAAATCACTTGCTGCTAAAGTAACCCTATATGTGAACGATCAAGTGAAGGAATTACTTGCATCAATTGATGAACATTTACATCAGCTCTTTATCGTTTCTAGTTTTGAGATTGCTGGAACATTTGAAGATGCGCCTGAACATGCCATTAAATTTGAAAATACTGCAATTGTTGTTTCAAAAGCAGAAGGTGAAACATGTGAGCGTTGCTGGACAGTCACACCTGAAGTTGGGAAAGTTGAAGAATTCGAGACATTATGCCCGCGTTGTGCAGATGTTGTTCAAACACATTATAGTCACCTCGTATAATTTTTTTTCAGAGTCCCTGTGCTAAACAGGGGCTTTTTTGAATGGAATTTTTCTATAATTTCCAACTCCGTTAATTGTTGTTCCCATTGTAAAAACTTTTCCCGGTTCGTATAGCCGATCATTGAGATACTAAAAGATAAATAAATGAACGGAGGAAAAGACATGGATGCAAACATTGAAAAGCTCTATTCAGAACTCCGTAATACAAGACAGGAACTATTAGAAAAATTAATGGATGATAACAGTTCAAAATTAATTAGGCCTTATATTTTGGATGAGCTATTTGATATTGAAAGCACATTAGCGAGAATGGAAAAAGGCGAATATGGAAAATGTGAAATTTCAGGTGAGCTTCTTCCTGATCATCTTTTAGCGGAGGTTCCAACAATAAAGTCAATTGATGATTGCAGCAGGTTAGAACAATATTATCGTAAATCTTTATATGATTGAGTGAAAGTGCTTACTGTCGTTTTTATACAGAATGTGCTAAAATGCAAAGGTACATAAATGAGATATGGGGGTTTCCTTTGTGTTTTATTACATAATTGCCTTATTTGTAATTGCACTTGATCAATTAACAAAATTTTTGATTGTAAAGAAAATGGAACTTGGTGAGAGTATCGAAGTAATTGAAAACTTTCTTTATATTACATCCCATCGTAATAGAGGAGCAGCCTGGGGAATATTACAAGGACAAATGTGGTTCTTTTATATTATCACAGTCATTGTCATTATTGGAATTGTCTATTATATTCAAAAGGCTGCTAAAGGGAAGATGCTTCTTGGCATTTCATTAGGGTTAATGCTTGGAGGAGCAATTGGGAACTTTATTGATCGGGTATTACGGAAAGAAGTCGTTGATTTTGTAAACACCTATATTTTCAGCTACGACTTCCCTGTGTTTAATATTGCTGATTCTGCATTAGTCGTCGGGGTAGCGATGCTTATGATACAAATGTTATTAGAAGAAAGAGCATTAAAAAAGGAGAAATCGCATGGAGAAAATGGAACACACCATTCTTGAAGATCAAAGAGGGGAAAGAATCGATAAGGTTCTTTCGACAGTTAATAAGGAATGGTCAAGAACTCAAGTTCAGCAATGGATTAAAGATGGAAATGTCCTTGTGAATGAGAAAAAAATAAAAACGAATTATAAATGTAATCCTAATGATAAAATTGAGATTTCAATCCCAGAACCTGAGGAATTGGATGTTGTTCCTGAAGAAATGGATTTAGATATTTACTATGAAGATCAAGATGTGCTGGTTGTGAATAAACCAAAAGGGATGGTTGTCCATCCTGCACCTGGACATTTAACAGGTACATTAGTAAATGGGCTAATGGCTCATTGCAAAGACCTTTCAGGTATTAATGGGGTAATGAGACCAGGGATTGTTCATCGTATTGATAAGGATACTTCAGGGCTCTTAATGGTAGCAAAGAATGATCTTGCCCATGAAAGCCTCGTTAATCAGTTAGTAGAGAAGACTGTTACAAGGAAGTATAAGGCCGTTGTCCATGGTGTGATTCCGCATGATTATGGCACGGTTGATGCACCGATTGCTCGTGATCAAAAAGAAAGACAAAGTATGGCTGTTACAGATAATGGGAAACACGCAGTTACTCACTTTCATGTGCTTGAACGTTTTGAGAATTTTACATTTGTTGAATGTCAATTAGAGACTGGAAGAACTCATCAAATCCGTGTGCATATGAAATATATTGGTTACCCTCTTGCTGGTGATCCGAAATATGGACCGAAGAAAACAATACAAATGAATGGTCAGGCATTACATGCAGGCATTCTTGGTTTTGTGCATCCAAGATCTGGTGAGTATATGGAGTTTGAAGCGCCATTACCTACTGATTTTCAACAGTTACTTGAAAAGATGAAAAATAATCATTGACATGTAAATGCTATTCCACTAAACTAAATTTAGTTGAATAGAGTCCTTTAAATACAGTCCCGTGAGGCTGAGAAGGAAACGGATATAAATAGGGGTGAAGTATGCCCTTATTTAGAAAGCTGCTCGTTTACCCTCTCGCCGTATCGGTGAGAGGGTTTTTTATATAAATTTGAGGTGATAGATGATGACGAAAAAAGCAGTAGTCCTTGATGAACAAGCGATTAGAAGAGCATTGACAAGGATTGCCCATGAAATCATTGAAAAAAATAAAGGGATTGAAGGCTGTGTAATCGTCGGAATTCGAACAAGAGGAATTTACCTTGCCAATCGACTTGCCGAACGGATCGAACAAATTGAGGGAACAAAAGTAGCCGTTGGGGAATTGGACATTACTTTATACCGAGATGATTTAACGAAAAAGACAGCCAATCAGGAGCCTTTAGTCAAGGGTTCAGATATCCAGAAAGATATTAATGAGCAAAAAGTCATTTTAGTCGATGATGTACTCTACACAGGAAGAACGGTTAGAGCTGCACTTGATGCGCTGATGGATATTGGCAGACCATCCTCGATCCAGCTTGCTGTCCTAGTTGACAGGGGTCACCGTGAACTGCCAGTTCGAGCAGATTTTGTTGGCAAGAATATTCCTACATCCAGCTCAGAAAAAATTGTGGTTGAATTGAAGGAAGTTGACGAGGCTGATCAAGTTAGTATTTATGAGAACTAGGTTTTGCCCCCTTTTAAAGATAGTCCAGTGAGACTAAAAAAGGAATCGGAGGAGAATGAGAAATGAATAGACCAGTATTAGATGTTAATGATGTCCCAAGTAAAACGCAGCTCATCACATTAAGCTTACAGCATATGTTTGCCATGTTTGGTGCAACGATCTTAGTACCGAAACTAGTTGGACTAAGCCCAGCAATCGCCCTATTAACAAGTGGGATTGCAACGATTCTCTTTTTAATCATTACCCAATTTAAAGTGCCAGCATACTTAGGCTCTTCCTTTGCCTTTATCGCCCCAATATTAATTGCTTCTAACGGCGGGGATAATCCAGGAAATGCAATGATTGGTGCTATGGCAGTAGGTATCACTTACGGGCTCGTTTCATTAATCATATGGAAAGCTGGTTACAAATGGTTAATGCGCCTCTTGCCACCGATTGTTGTCGCCCCAGTTATTATGGTAATCGGCTTAGCTTTATCGGGAACAGCAGTAGATATGGCAATGAATGTGAATGGTGAATATAACTTCTTACACTTTACAGCTGCACTTGTCACATTATTCGCTGCGATTATCTTTACAGTCTATTTTAAAAATATCTTAAGTGCAATGCCAATTTTACTAGGCTTAATCATCGGTTATATATACTCAGCTATCGTAGGTATTGTCGATTTCACAGCAGTAAAGGAAGCGGACCTGTTTGAAATGCCAGAATTCCTTTTCCCGGGGATACATTATGATTTTACTATCACATCAACAATCATACTCGCAATGGTACCAATCGTGTTAGTAACCATCTCAGAGCATATTGGTCATCAATTAGTATTAGGAAAAGTAGTGAATCGCAATTATCTTAAAGATCCAGGCTTACATCGTTCGATTGTTGCAGACGGCTTAGGAACATTTGTCAGTGCTTTCTTTGGTGGACCACCAAAAACAACTTACGGGGAAAACATTGGAGTA
The DNA here is from genome assembly GCF_017874625.1 of Cytobacillus eiseniae. Classification (GTDB taxonomy): domain Bacteria; phylum Bacillota; class Bacilli; order Bacillales; family Cytobacillaceae; genus Cytobacillus; species Cytobacillus eiseniae. Next base: position 164,956 of record NZ_JAGIKZ010000002.1, read on the forward strand.
CTAGCCATTACACGCGTATATTCAGTTTACGTAATACTAGGAGCAGCTGTGTTTGCGATCATCTTCTCATTCCTTGGGAAGGTCATGGCACTCATTCAAACCATTCCGACTGCGGTACTAGGCGGAATTTCAATCCTGCTGTTCGGTATCATCGCATCAAGCGGATTACGAATGCTTGTAGAAAATAAAATTGATTTTAGTAAAAATAGAAACTTAGTTATATCATCTGTCATCCTTGTGATCGGAATTGGCGGGGCAGCATTTAAGTTCTCGGAATCCTTTGCAATTGAGGGAATGGCGCTTGCGGCAATCATCGGTGTACTTCTAAATGTAATTTTACCTGGAAGAGAAGCTGTAGCAGATGACGAAGAAGAAGAAATGAAGAAAAAGAATATTGCATAAATAGACCTTTTAATAAAGTCCAGAGAGGCTTTCAAGGGTGTTGACTGCAACATTTGGCAGTGGGGGATATTTATACCCTTCTTTAGCCAAATCTGCTCTTCAACTCGTAAACACCCTGACAAAATTGGTCAGGGTGTTTTTCTTTAGAAAAAATAAAGGAGTGGAAGATGGATGGAAAACCTGTTAACGACAACAGATCTATCGATTAATGAAATAAATAAGATCCTTTCAGATGCCCAATACTTCTTAGATGGCGGGAAGTGGATACCGGATAGAAAAGTATTTGTAGCTAATCTGTTTTTTGAAAATAGTACACGGACGAAATGCAGTTTTGAGGTGGCGGAGAGAAGGCTCGGCTTAGACATTATTCCTTTTGAAGTAAGCACATCAAGTGTCTCAAAGGGTGAAACCTTATATGACACGGTGAAAACATTGGAAGCAATTGGTGTAAATGCAGTCGTCATTCGCCATAATCAGGATCGCTATTTCGATGAACTTGTTGGCAAAGCGGATGTGTCTGTTATTAACGCTGGTGACGGCTGTGGTCATCATCCAACACAATCGCTGCTAGATCTTCTGACGATTAAACAGGAATTCGGAAGTTTTGAAGGATTGAAAATCGCCATTATCGGTGATATCAGACATAGTCGTGTAGCAAGATCGAATGCCGATACACTAGCACGTCTTGGGGCAACGGTCGTTTTTTCCGGACCAGAGGAATGGTTTGATGAAGAAATCCTTGAAAATGGAACTTATGAAAACATTGACACAGCAGTGGAAACGTCAGATGTCATCATGCTGCTAAGAATTCAACATGAGCGTCATGAGGAAAAAGGAAATACAGCTGCAGCTGACTATCATAAAGCATTTGGTTTAACGGAAGAAAGAGAAAGAAGAATGAAGGCTGGAAGCATTATCATGCACCCGGCTCCAGTAAACCGAGATGTTGAAATTGCGGATAGCTTAGTCGAATGTGAACGTTCAAGAATCTTTAAGCAAATGCAAAATGGTGTATACATCAGAATGGCAGTACTGAAAAGATTAATTGAAGGGAGCGGTCAAAATGACAACACTAATAAAAAATGGTCAATTGCTAACTAATGAAGGGGAATTAAAGAGAGCAGATATTTACATAGAAACAGGGAAAATTACCGAGATAAGTAAAGAGATTGATAGAGAGGCAGAAGAAGTAATCGATGCAAAAGGTCTATTAATTGCACCAGGATTTCTTGACCTGCACATTCATTTACGGGAACCTGGCGGTGAGAAGAAAGAGACAATTGCCACAGGAACAGCAGCAGCGGCTAAAGGCGGATTTACAACTGTTGCGGCAATGCCAAATACAAGACCTGTACCTGACTCGAAAGAGCAATTGACTTGGTTAAATCAAAGAATTGAAGAAACAGCTAAAGTAAAAGTACTTCCATACGCATCGATCACGGTTCGGGAGCTTGGTGTGGAGTTAACAAATTTCCAAGAGCTGAAGGAAGCGGGTGCCTTTGCCTTTACGGATGATGGTGTCGGCGTGCAATCAGCAGCGATGATGCTTGAAGCGATGAAGAGAGCAGCAGAAATCGATATGCCGATCGTTGCCCATTGTGAAGAAAATACACTTATTAACAAAGGCTCAGTTCATGAAGGAACTTTCTCCAAAAAGAACGGATTAAACGGGATTCCCTCTGTATGTGAATCTGTCCATATCGCAAGGGATGTACTCTTAGCGGAAGCAGCTGATTGTCATTATCATGTATGCCATATTAGTACAAAGGAATCTGTAAGAGTTGTTAGGGATGCAAAGCGCGCCGGCATCAAAGTCACAGCTGAAGTAACACCACATCATCTTCTCCTATGTGAGGAAGATATTCCAGGACTTGATACAAATTATAAGATGAATCCACCACTTAGAGGTGCAGCAGATCGAGCAGCATTAATTGAAGGGATTCTCGACGGAACGATCGATTTTATCGCAACTGATCATGCACCACATACTGCCGAAGAGAAAGCTGAAGGCATGCAGCTTGCACCATTTGGAATCGTTGGCTTAGAAACAGCCTTCCCGCTGCTATACACACATTTTGTTGAAAAAGGAAACTTTACATTAAAGCAATTAATCGACTTTTTAACAGTAAAACCTGCAGAAGCTTTTAAACTAGCATCAGGCAAGCTTGAGGTTGGAGCAGTAGCAGATATCGTCCTGCTAGACTTGAATCATACAGAAGAAATAAACCCAGAACAATTCCTTTCAAAAGGAAAGAACACGCCATTCGCTGGCTGGGAATGTAAAGGCTGGCCTGTATTAACGATGGTGAATGGAAAAATAGCATGGAATAAAGGGAGTGTGACAACATGAAGAAGCAGCTAATTCTAGAGGACGGCACCGTTTTTATTGGAGAAGGTTTCGGAAGTGAGGCAAATACAATTGGAGAAGTCGTTTTTAATACAGGGATGACTGGGTATCAGGAAATCATTTCCGACCCCTCTTATTGCGGGCAAATTGTGACGCTTACGTATCCGCTTGTCGGAAATTATGGTATTAACAGAGATGACTTCGAATCGATTTCTCCTGCGATTCAAGGCTTTATTGTAAAGGAAGCAGCTGATTTTCCATCCAACTGGAGAAATGAAAAAACGCTTCATGAGTATTTTCAAATTAAAAATATTCCTGGGATTGCTGGCATTGATACACGTAAATTAACTCGAATAATTCGTCAGCATGGCGCGCTAAAGGGAGCGATTTGCGGGATTGAAGAAGATGTAGATACGATAGTAGAAAAATTAAGAGCATCCAAGCTTCGAAATGATCAAGTGAAGCAAGTTTCTACAAAAACACCTTACCCGAGCCCAGGGCGTGGAAGAAGGGTTGTTCTAGTCGATTTCGGGATGAAGCATGGGATTTTACGCGAGTTAAATAAACGTGATTGTGATGTGATCGTTGTTCCTTACAATACGACTGCAGCAGAAATTCTCAATTTAAGTCCTGATGGTGTGATGCTCTCAAATGGTCCTGGAGATCCGAAAGATGTGCCAGAAGCGATAACGATGATTAATGAGCTATTAGGTAAAGTGCCATTGTTCGGCATCTGTCTTGGCCATCAGCTGTTTGCGCTTGCGTGTGGGGCGAATACGGAGAAAATGAAATTCGGCCATCGTGGGTCGAACCATCCTGTGAAAGAATTATCGACAGGAAAGGTTGCAATCACTTCACAAAATCATGGCTACACGGTTGAAGAGCAATCAATTATAAATACGAGACTTGAAGTTACTCATATTGCTTTAAACGATGGAACGGTTGAAGGTTTGAAGCATAAGGACTATCCAGCATTTACTGTCCAATATCACCCAGAAGCTTCCCCTGGACCTGAAGATGCAAATGGATTATTTGAACAATTTTTAACAATGATCGAATCTGAGATACAGGAAGGTGCGAGCAAATGACAAAGCGTACAGATATAAAAAGCATACTAGTTATTGGATCAGGACCAATCGTCATCGGTCAGGCAGCAGAGTTTGATTATGCTGGAACACAAGCGTGTATCGCCTTGAAGGAAGAGGGATACCGAGTCATCCTTGTCAATTCCAACCCAGCGACAATCATGACAGACACAGAAATCGCTGATGCTGTTTATATCGAGCCGCTTACATTGGAATTTGTCAGCCAAATTATTCGCAAAGAGCGTCCAGATGCGTTAGTTCCAACACTTGGCGGGCAAACAGGTTTGAATCTTGCTGTCGAGCTTGCGAAGTCAGGTGTACTGGATGAGTGTGGCGTTGAAATTTTAGGAACAAAGCTTTCAGCTATTGAACAAGCGGAGGATCGCGACCTGTTCAGAAACTTGATGAATGAGCTTGGTGAGCCTGTGCCTGAAAGTGAAATCATCCATACGTTAGAGGAAGCGTATCAGTTCGTTAATCAAATTGGTTATCCTGTTATCGTTCGTCCAGCATTCACACTTGGTGGTACTGGCGGCGGTATTTGCCACGATGAAGATGAGCTAATTGAAATTGTAACGAGTGGTTTGAAAAATAGCCCAGTAACCCAATGTTTGTTAGAAAAAAGTATTGCTGGGTTTAAGGAAATAGAATACGAGGTTATGAGAGATTCAGGTGATAATGCAATCGTCGTTTGTAACATGGAAAATATTGATCCTGTCGGCATCCATACTGGTGATTCGATTGTCGTTGCCCCGAGCCAAACACTGAGCGACCGAGAGTATCAACTGCTTAGGAATGTCTCACTGAAAATTATTCGCGCTTTAGGGATTGAAGGAGGCTGTAATGTTCAGCTTGCACTCGATCCATACAGCTTCAACTACTATATTATTGAAGTCAATCCACGGGTGAGCCGTTCATCTGCTTTAGCATCAAAAGCAACGGGGTATCCAATTGCCAAGCTTGCGGCAAAAATAGCTGTCGGCTTAACATTAGATGAGATGATGAATCCAGTTACTGGGAAAACCTATGCAAGCTTTGAGCCTGCACTTGATTATATCGTGACAAAAATTCCGCGCTGGCCATTTGATAAATTTGAGTCGGCGAACCGTTCACTAGGAACACAAATGAAAGCTACTGGCGAGGTAATGGCGATCGGCCGCACACTAGAGGAATCGTTATTGAAGGCTGTTCGTTCACTTGAAGCGAATGTGTATCATCTTTCTCTGAATGATGCAGATACGATCGATAATGAATTACTAGAAAAAAGAATTCGCAAAGCTGGTGATGAGCGATTATTTTACATCGGTGAAGCACTTAGAAGAGGCGTAACAATCGAAACCATTCATGAATGGAGCCAGATTGACCTATTCTTCCTTCATAAAATGGAGAAAATCGTTTCTTTTGAAAAAGATCTTGCTGCTAAGCGATTTGATATAGAAATTGGCAGGAAAGCAAAGGAAATGGGCTTTGCAGATATAACGATCGCGAATGCTTGGGAAACGAATGAATTAGCTGTCTATAATTGGCGAGTTGAAAACGAGATTGTACCTGTCTATAAAATGGTAGATACTTGTGCGGCCGAATTCGAATCAGAAACACCGTATTACTATGGCACATACGAGGATGAAAATGAATCCATCGTTACAGAGCGCAAGAGTGTTGTTGTACTTGGCTCGGGTCCAATCCGCATTGGGCAAGGGGTTGAGTTTGACTATGCGACTGTTCACTCAGTATGGGCGATTAAAGAAGCAGGCTATGAAGCTATTATCATTAATAACAACCCAGAAACGGTTTCAACAGATTTCAGTATTTCTGACAAGCTTTACTTTGAGCCATTAACGATTGAAGATGTGATGCACATTATTGACCTAGAAAAGCCTGAAGGAGTTGTTGTTCAGTTTGGCGGACAAACAGCTATTAATCTAGCTGCTAGTCTAGTAGAAAGAGGCGTAAAGATTCTGGGGACTTCCCTTGAGGACCTGGATCGAGCGGAGGATCGAGATAAATTCGAACAGGCGTTATCTGAGCTTCAAATTCCTCAGCCAAAAGGAAAAACAGCACTCTCAGTAGAAGAGGCTGTCACAATCGCAAATGGAATTGGCTACCCGGTTCTTGTTCGTCCATCTTATGTTCTCGGCGGCCGGGCAATGGAGATTGTTTATAAAGAAGAAGAGCTTCTGCACTATATGAAAAATGCAGTGAAGATTAATCCTGAGCATCCGGTGCTAATTGACCGTTATTTAACAGGAAAAGAAATTGAAGTGGATGCGATCTCAGATGGTGAAACGGTTCTAATTCCTGGAATTATGGAGCATATCGAACGGGCTGGAGTTCACTCTGGCGATTCGATTGCGGTCTATCCGCCACAGAGCATTTCAGCTGAGGTAAAAGCGAAACTTGTTGATTATACAGAAAAGCTTGCCAAAGGACTTGGCATCATTGGCTTATTAAACATCCAGTATATTGTTGCAAATGAAGAAGTGTTTGTAATTGAAGTTAATCCAAGATCAAGCCGTACCGTACCATTTTTAAGCAAAATTACGAATGTACCAATGGCAAAAATTGCAACAAAGGTGATTTTAGGTCAGTCAATTACACAGCAAGGCTATCAAGCTGGCTTAGTGCCAGAAAAATCCGGTGTGTATGTAAAAGTACCAGTGTTCTCTTTTGCTAAATTAAGAAGAGTTGACATTACTTTAGGACCAGAAATGAAATCGACAGGTGAAGTCATGGGGAAAGATACTACCCTTGAAAAGGCTCTATATAAAGGATTAGTTGCCTCAGGAATGAAGATTCATCCGTTCGGTTCGGTATTGATGACAGTTGCTGATAAAGACAAGGAAGAATCACTTCAGCTAGCCAAACGCTTTGCTTCGATTGGGTATCGTTTAATGGCGACGAGTGGAACAGCGCAATTGCTGCAAGCAGCAGGCGTTTCAGTCGATGTCGTTGATAAGATCGGCTCAGACGGTCCTAACTTACTTGATGTGATCAGAAATGGCAAAGCGCAAATCGTCATCAATACATTAACAAAAGGAAAACAGCCAGAACGAGACGGCTTCCGCATTCGTCGTGAGGCTGTTGAGAACGGTGTGCCTTGTCTGACTTCACTTGATACTGCAGATGCAATCTTAAAAGTTATTGAATCAATGAATTTCTCAGCCGATCCAATGGGAAAAACGGCTGAGGTACAGGAGGCGGTTCTTGTATGATAAAAAAAGAATTATGCAAAATCGTTTCACAAAGAAAAATTGCCGAACAAATTTACGAGCTCACCCTTCAAGGTGAGCTTGTCCGCGAAATGGGTGAACCTGGTCAATTTGTTCACTTGAAGATTACAGACCAATTTGAACCACTTCTCAGAAGACCCATTAGTATTTCTTACATCAATAAGGATAAGAACCAATTTACAATGATTTACCGGGCAGAAGGCAGAGGGACTGCATTACTTTCTGAGAAAAAGCCAGGAGATTTCGTAGATGTTCTTGGACCTTTAGGTCATGGCTTTCCAATTGAAGAGGCGAGTGCTGGAGAAACAGCCCTTCTTGTTGGAGGTGGAATTGGTGTTCCGCCATTATACGAATTGTCAAAACAGCTCGTTAAGCAAGGAGTTCATGTCATCCATGTTCTAGGGTTTCAATCAGAAAATGTTGTTTTTTATGATGAAGCCTTCTCACAGCTGGGTGAAACATATGTAGCCACAGTCGATGGCAGCTACGGCACGAAAGGATTTGTTACAAACATCATCGAAGATCGAAAGCTTGAATTTGATGTGCTGTATATATGTGGTCCAACACCAATGCTTAAGGCGCTTGAAAATAATTATCGAGAAAAGAAGGTCTTTCTTTCACTTGAAGAACGGATGGGCTGTGGGATCGGTGCTTGTTTTGCCTGTGTATGCCACACTGGAGACGATCCAACTGGCTATACATATAAAAAGGTTTGCAGTGATGGACCTGTATTTAAAGCTGGGGAGGTCGTTCTATGAAATCATTACAAATAAGCTTACCAGGATTAGAATTGAAAAATCCGATCATGCCAGCTTCCGGTTGCTTCGGATTTGGCCGCGAATACGCTGAGCTCTTTGATTTAAGCGGTCTCGGGGCGATTATGATTAAAGCAACAACATTAGAGCCTCGTTTTGGAAATCCGACCCCTCGTGTAGCGGAAACGTCAGCAGGAATGCTTAATGCGATCGGACTGCAAAACCCGGGACTTGAAAAAGTAATGAATGAAGAGCTTCCATGGCTTGATCAATTCAATGTACCGATCATCGCAAATGTAGCAGGCTCTCAAGAAGAAGATTATATTGCAGTAGCGAAAGAAATATCCAAAGCTCCGAATGTTCATGCACTAGAATTAAATATTTCCTGCCCGAATGTTAAAACAGGGGGAATTACCTTTGGAACGATTCCAGAAGTGGCAAAGGACTTAACGAAAAAAGTTAAGGAAGTGTCTAGTGTCCCTGTTTACGTCAAACTTTCACCTAATGTGACAAATATAGTTGAAATGGCAAAAGCAGTGGAAGATGGCGGAGCCGATGGTTTAACAATGATCAACACGCTCGTTGGAATGAGAATCGATTTGAAAACGGGGAATCCAATTTTAGCGAATAAAACAGGCGGACTTTCGGGGCCAGCAATTAAACCTGTTGCGATTCGCATGATTCATGAGGTGAGTCAGCATGTGTCCTTACCGATTATCGGGATGGGCGGTGTTCAATCAGCGGAGGATGTCATTGAATATTATTATGCTGGGGCAAGTGCAGTTGCTGTTGGAACAGCAAACTTTGTTGACCCATTCGTCTGTCCGACGATTATTGAGGAACTGCCTGAACTAGTGAAAAGCCTAGGCTTTGATCATATTTCTGAATGTACGGGAAGGAGCTGGAACAAGCATGGAAAAATCGCTCATCATCGCGCTTGATTTTGCAGGAAAACAGGAAGTGTTTCAGTTTTTAAAGCAATTTAATGATGAAAAGCTTTTTATAAAAGTTGGTATGGAGCTTTTCTATCAGGAAGGTCCTAGTATCATTTATGACCTAAAAGAAAAAGGGCATGATATTTTCCTAGATTTAAAGCTTCATGACATCCCGAATACGGTAAAAGGAGCTATGAAGGGGCTCGCACGTCTTGGCTGTGATCTTGTAAATGTACATGCGGCAGGCGGAAAAGAAATGATGGAAGCTGCGCTGGAAGGATTAGAGGCTGGAACAGTAGCAGGACAGGGGCGACCTTTCTGCATTGCAGTTACACAGTTAACGAGTACCTCTGAAGAGCAAATGCAAGAGGAACAGCTGATTCATGTCCCGTTAGAGGAGTCAGTCCTACATTATGCCGCCTTGGCGAAGACTGCTGGTCTTGATGGGGTCGTTTGCTCCCCGTTTGAATCAAAGCAAATTCACCATTTAATGGGCGAATCCTTTTTAACGGTTACACCTGGAATTCGTTTAAAAACAGATCATGTTCAGGATCAGAAACGAGTGGCTACACCTGAATTTGCAAAATCGGAAGGTGTTTCTGCCATTGTGGTCGGCCGCCCGATTACAAAATCAGAAAACCCACTGGAAAAATACATTGAAATTAAAAGATCTTGGGAGGGTGTTCACCAATGAAACAACAAATCGCCGAACGTCTATTAGAAATCAAAGCAGTTGCCTTACAGCCGAACAATCCATTTACATGGTCGTCTGGCATGAAATCGCCAATTTACTGCGATAATCGGTTAACACTTTCTTACCCAGCCGTTCGTAAGGAAATTGCTAACGGTTTAAAGGAAACGATTCTGTCACAGTTTCCTGATGCGGAATTAATCGCAGGGACAGCAACAGCTGGAATCCCTCATGCCGCATGGGTTAGTGATCTAATGGACCTGCCGATGTGTTATGTACGTTCAAAGCCAAAGGGACACGGTCAAGGCAATCAGATTGAAGGAAAAACAGAAACTGGTCAAAAAGTAGTAGTTGTTGAAGATTTAATCTCAACAGGAGGAAGTGTCATAACTGCAGTTGAAGCACTGCGTCAAGCAGGATGCGAAGTCCTAGGCGTTGTTGCAATCTTTACATACCAATTAGAAAAAGGAAAACAATTGCTAGAAGATGCGAATATTTTAGCTTACACATTAACAGATTTTGAAACCCTTTCAGAAACTGCAAAGGAAAAAGGATATGTACAAGAAGAGGATATGAAGAAACTAGCGGAATGGCGGAAGAATCCGGTAGAGTGGGACAGAGGGACAGGTACGGTGTCCCGGGCCAAATAAGCTTATGCATAAGTTCGTGGTCAAAGGTTCTGCACCCTTGTACCACGAATTTATACTTAGTAGATTTTTACCAGCAGTATTATTTACGAAAATAAAATGTCATTTATAAATAGTTGTGCTTAAGATATAATATGATTGATAGGGAGGTGAGGGATGAATGAACAGTGAAAAAACAGAAAATATGCTTGCTCAATTAATTAAAATGGTAGGAACAATTCACTCTGACTTACAAGAAATGAAACAGGAGTTACAAGGGGTAAAACAAGAACAACAAGGAATGAAGCAAGAACAACAAGAAATGAAACAGGAGCTACAAGGGGTGAAACAAGAGCTACAAGGGGTGAAACAAGAACAACAAGGAATGAAGCAAGAACAACAAGAAATGAAACAAGAGCTACAAGGAATGAAGCAAGAACAGCAAGAAATGAAACAAGACCAGCAAGGATTGAGACAAGAAGTGCAAAATATGAATCAACGCCTGCAAACAATAGAGATAAAAAGTGAAGAACGCCATCAAGAAATAATGAAGCGCTTTAAAGCACTAGAAAATGACCAGGACTTTATTTGGGAGAAAACGGCAAGAAATGAAAGAGAAATTGGTAATATCAAAAAACAATTGAGTTAAATAGCAATCAAATACTCCGATGAACCTTCATTATTGCCTCATAGTTAATTCTTCAAAGGCTTTTATATTGATATTTTTACAGTTCCAAAATCATTTACCCTCGTCAAAATTTGTATATTTTGAAGAGGGTAATAATCTATATTAGTATTACTGAGACGTTAGTTATATTAAAAAGACAAGCGGAAAGCTTGCCTTTTTAATTGAAAACTGAAATTTAGCTCTGCCTAAGAGCAAGAACGGTCTCCTCATCAGGCGTCACGTACACAGTCTGCTGATTTTCATAAATGACAAAACCAGGCTTTGCACCGCTTGGTTTTTTTACGTGTCTCACAAGCGTGTAGTCAACAGGTACAGAGCTCGAGTTGCGTGCTTTACTGAAATATGCTGCTAGATTTGCTGCTTCTAATATCGTGGCTTCCGCAGGTTCCTTGCTGCGAATGACAACATGTGAGCCGGGAATATCCTTTGTATGAAGCCAGATCTCGTCTCTTGCGGCAAACTTATTTGTTAAGTAGTCATTTTGTTTATTGTTTTTCCCAACAAAGATTTCTGTCCCGTCTGATGCGATGTAGCGGTCAAGCACAGGCTTTGTGTTTTGGGCTTTTTTGTTTTTTCTTTTTTGTCTGTCTCTTAAGTAGCCGCCTTCAATCAGTTCCTCGCGTATTTCTTCAATATCCTTTGGTGAAGCCGTTTCAACCTGCTGGTGCAAGGATTCGAAGTAAGCAAGTTCTGCCTTCGCTAAGTCGATTTGTTCTCTTACGATGTTGACCGCATTTTTTGCTTTTTGATATTTCGTAAAATATTTCTGAGCATTGTCAGATGGATTTTTCTGCGGGTCTAACGGGATGGTAACAGTTGCACCATTTTCATCGTAATAATTGATGACCTCAATGGTTTTCATCCCTCTGCTAATCGCATAAATATTGGCCGTAATGAGTTCGCCGAACAACTGATGCTTGTCGGCTTTTTCAGCATCCAGTAATGTGACTTGGAGCTTTTCTATTTTCTTCTTGTTCTTTTCTTTTTCATTCATAATAAATCGTTCTAAATCATTCGAATGCTGCTTCACGCGATCCCGTTCAGCTTTGCCAAAATAATAGCGATCAAGCATTTCGCTAAGTGATTCGAACTTTTTGGACTCATCTTGCAAATGCTCCAATGGTAAAAGATAAAAGCTTTCCTTTTGCCCGCTATTTGTAATTGCAGGCTGTATTTGATGATCCTTTAATAACTGCATATACTGCAAGAACGTTTTCGGAACGGATGTCCGATTAGCCAATCCGGAATGGAAAAGGATTTCTTTTGCAAATAATGGTGAAATACCAGCAAATGCAGCAACAAGCTGCTTATCCAGCTTTCCGCTGTTAAAATCAATTTGCCTCAAAACATCCTCTTCACTTGCTTCAAACGGGTTCATTTTATCCTGCTGTGGAGGCAACACATATTCCTGTCCAGGTAAAATTGCTCGATGGCTATTAACAGCGAAGGAAACATGCTTAATACTATCCAAAATCATATTCCTTGTTTTATCAACTAATGTAATATTGCTGTGTCGGCCCATTATTTCAACAATTAGCTGCTTGTACGAAGTGTCGCCAATTTCGTTCCTGCCTTTTACTTCGAAAATAATGATTCGATCCAAGCCAACTTGGCGAATTTCCTCAAGAAAATATCCTTCAAGATGCTTTCGTAATAACATACAAAACATTGGCGGCTCTGATGGGTTATCATGTACTTCATTTGTAAGCTGTACTCTTGCATAGCTAGGGTGAGCTGACAGGAGCAGCTTATGATTTTTTCCGTTTGCTCTAATGACTATAATCATTTCATTTTTATAAGGCTGTTGAATTTTGCTGATTCTTCCACCCTTTAGTTGCTCGGTGAGTTCTTCCGTTATAGCTCTTGTAAATAATCCGTCAAACGACATTTAGAACATCCTCTTCTATATAAGCTATTGTTTATCTATACATAATAGCATTTTTTCGGACAAGGCTGAATATGCTTTCTTTAGATGATAAGTATGGCTTGGAGGAGGAAGTGATTCTGAATGAAATTCCATGAAATGAATGAAACCGAGGTTGAGCAGGCACTAAATACAAATGCAAAAACGGGCTTAACTGAAGCCGACGTAAAAAAACGGAGAAATCAATATGGCAAGAATGAATTAGAAGAAGGGGAGAAGCAGTCAGCCTTACTATTATTTTTCAGTCAATTTAAGGATTTTATGGTCCTTGTTTTATTAGCAGCAACACTAATTTCAGGATTGCTTGGTGAATATATTGATGCAGTTGCGATTATTGCAATTGTTCTAATCAATGGATTGCTAGGTTTTTTTCAGGAAAGAAAGGCTGAGAGATCACTGCAAGCATTGAAAGAGCTTTCTGCTCCACAAGTAAATGTATATAGAGATGGAGAATGGATGAAAATTGCATCTAAAGATGTAGTTGTCGGTGACATACTCAAATTTGCAAGTGGGGATCGAGTTGGAGCAGATGTTAGAATTATCCAATCATACAGTCTTGAATTGGAGGAATCAGCCTTAACTGGAGAATCATTGCCTGTCTCAAAAATTACTGGTGCAATCAAAAAGGCAAATATAGGCATTGGCGATATGGAAAATATGGCTTTTATGAGCACATTAGTTACTCGTGGAAGTGGCATGGGCATTGTTGTTGCTACAGGGATGAAAACGGCGATGGGACAAATTGCCGATTTATTGCAAAATGCGGAAACGATGATTACGCCGTTGCAGCGGAGACTGGAACAGCTTGGAAAAATCCTTATTACTGTTGCATTAATCCTTACTGCCCTTGTAGTTTTTGCTGGAGTTGTCCAAGGACATGATCTGTATACGATGTTCTTAGCAGGTGTTTCCTTAGCGGTAGCCGCCATTCCTGAAGGCTTGCCAGCAATCGTCACAGTTGCCTTATCATTAGGTGTCCAGCGGATGATTAAGAACAAAGCGATTGTCCGTAAACTGCCTGCTGTGGAAACATTAGGCTGTGCATCTGTTATTTGTTCAGATAAAACGGGTACGATGACACAAAACAAAATGACGGTTACCCATCTATGGAGCGGAGGGAAACAGTGGAATGTAGATGGTGTTGGATATGAACCTCAAGGGTGTTTTTATCGAAATGACAATCAAGTAGAACCGAAGGAAGATAAAGCACTTCAACAGATGCTTATGTTCGGAATGCTGTGTAATCATGCAGAAATTAAACAAAAAGAAAATGAATTTGTGATTGACGGGGATCCTACAGAGGGAGCTTTACTAGTAGCTGGAATGAAAGCAGGTTTTAGCAGGGATGCATTATTAAGTCAGTTCAAAATTATTAAAGAATTTCCATTTGATTCTGCTAGAAAAATGATGAGTATCATTGTGAAAGATCAAAATGGGAAACAGTTTATTATTACAAAAGGTGCACCAGATGTACTTGCAGGTATATGTGAAACAGCACTCTGGGATGGAAAACGAAAATTTTTCAATCGAGAAGTGGCAGGTCAAATCCAAAAAGCAATTGAAGACCTAGCTTCCCAAGCATTAAGAACAATTGCTATTGGTCTTAAGGAAATCCCCTCAAATACGATTATCATGGATGAAAAAGAGGCAGAAAAGGGGCTAACCTTTATCGGGCTTCAAGGCATGATTGATCCACCTCGTCCAGAAGTAAAGGATGCGGTCAAAGAGTGTAAAGAAGCAGGAATTAAAACGGTAATGATTACTGGCGATCACGTGATCACGGCAAAGGCCATTGCTAAACAACTTGGCATTTTGACAAATCATTCGAAGGTGCTTGATGGAAAGGCACTCTCTAATATGGATGTAGATGAGCTTGAAGAGGTTGTTGATGAAGTAGCTGTGTTTGCCCGTGTTTCACCCGAGCATAAATTGAAAATTGTAAAAGCTTTACAAAATAAAGGGCATATTGTTGCAATGACAGGTGATGGCGTTAATGATGCGCCAGCAATAAAAGCAGCAGATATCGGTGTGGCAATGGGAATTACAGGCACGGATGTAGCGAAAGAAGCTTCTGCACTCGTATTGCTAGATGATAATTTTGCAACAATCAAAGCCGCAATTAAAGAAGGCAGAAATATTTATGAAAATATTCGTAAATTCATCAGGTATTTATTAGCCTCAAATGTTGGGGAAATTCTTGTCATGTTATTTGCGATGTTACTAGCTCTCCCACTGCCCTTAGTTCCCATTCAAATTCTGTGGGTAAATCTTGTGACAGACGGACTTCCAGCAATGGCATTAGGCTTAGATAAGCCAGAGGGTGATGTGATGAAACGGAAGCCAAGGAACCCCAGAGAAGGTGTATTTGCTAGAGGGCTTGGCTGGAAAGTTGTTTCAAGAGGCTTTTTAATTGGAATTGTCACCTTAATCGCATTTATCTTTGCTTACAATGCACACCCAGATAATTTGCCTTACGCTCAAACAATCGCTTTTGCAACACTTGTTGTTGCTCAGCTAATCCATGTATTTGATTGCCGAAGTGAAAAGTCGATCTTGGCAAGAAATCCTTTTGGGAATAAATATTTAGTATGGGCAGTCATTTCATCGTTGCTGTTATTGTTTGTCGTGATATATTATCCGCCATTACAGCCGATCTTCCACACTCTTCCAATTGAATTGAATGACTGGTTCATGATTGCTGGTCTTTCAGCTGTTCCAACTTTTTTACTTGCAGGATCATTTTTACTAACAAAAAGAAAGTAGTTTATGTTATAATCATTATTGTAAGTAGTAGAGTGCGCTCTGCTACTTTTTCTGTGTTTAGGATGGGACCTATCTTTTATTTGGTTTCTTTTCTAATAGATTGTTGTTTTTAAATCAATTGTTAGAATGAATGGTTTACCAACTAGGTCAGTTGATTGGAGCGGAAGGTGCGAGATCCTCGAAAATGCATTCGCATTTCCTTCGTGCGGTGTGAAATCTAAGAAGCCAATTCAATGTCCTGCGGGATGCGTGGGACAGCTGAGACCCCGCAAGAGCGTAAGCGATGAGGAGGCTCAAGCGGACTACCCCGCGGAAAGGGAGCGACCTGGAGCGGAAATCAACCTTTACCAACTATGTGTTAAATAGCAACAATATTTGCGAAAACAGCCTTTATTTTTCTTGCTAGTTCAGATTTTGCATACAATTTTCTTCTTTTATGATAAAATACGAACTAATTATTCATAGCAATTACATAATTTATAACATTCCTTTAATGATAGGATGTGTTACATATGATAGTTAGCATGACTGGTTTTGGTAGAAGTAAAAAGAGTATCGATCAACTTACTGTTTCGGTTGAAATGAAAGCAGTCAATCATCGATTTTCTGAGTATCAAATAAAAATGCCGAGGCAGCTGCTCTATTTAGAAGATAGAATGAAGAAGAAGCTTGGTGAGTATATTTATAGAGGTCGAGTAGAGGTTTTTGTGACGGTAGAAGGAGACAGGGCATTCAATCGTGAAGTTCATGTAGATTGGTCCTTATTAGATGATTACTATCAAAATATCACAAAAATAAAAGCAAAATATAAGATCGATCAGAGTATGACTATCCAAGATGTGCTGCGAGATGAATTCATTTCAATTGAAGAGAAAGAGACGGAGAATGAGGAAATTGAAATGGTCCTTCTTTCTGCCATTGAAGAGGCATGTCTAAAGTTACAGCAAATGCGGAAATTGGAAGGTGCTGAACTTGAAAAGGATTTAATCGATCATCTTAATCATCTATCAGTTAGGGTAGGCAAATTAAAGGAATTTGCCCCTCAAGTTGTTCAACAATACAAAGAACGATTAAAGAAACGGATGAACTTGTATTTAGATGGTCAGCTAGATGAAACAAGAATATTGACTGAAGTGGCTATCTTTGCAGATAAGGCAGATATTAACGAGGAGCTAACAAGACTCTTAAGTCATATCAATCAATTTGCAAACACTCTACAGGAAAATGAACGTGTAGGCAGAAAATTAGATTTCCTAATCCAAGAGATGAATAGAGAAGTGAATACGATTGGTGCAAAGGCAAATGACAGCTCCATTGCCGCAGAGGTAGTAGAAATGAAGAGCAGCCTTGAGAAAATGAAGGAACAAGTGCAAAATATAGAGTAGTACTTGTTTAGAATAAGTCACACGGGGTCAAAATATATAACTGATGCTTGGAGGACATTTATGTCGATAAAATTAATAAACATCGGTTTTGGCAATATTGTTTCAGCCAACCGCATTATCTCAATCGTTAGTCCGGAATCAGCACCAATTAAGAGAATTATCCAGGATGCCCGTGATCGTGGGTCATTAATTGACGCAACATATGGCAGAAGAACAAGAGCGGTTATTGTGATGGATAGTGATCATGTCATTCTTTCTGCAGTTCAGCCGGAAACGGTCGGTCACCGTATAAATGATCGTGATGAAATTATCGATGAAGGGTAGGAATATTTTAATGCAAGAAAAAGGCTTATTAATTGTTTTATCTGGCCCTTCTGGTGTTGGAAAAGGTACAGTTAGAAAAGAGATTTTTTCACAGCAGGACACGTCATTTGAATATTCGATTTCGATGACGACGAGATCCCCAAGAGAAGGGGAAGTGGATGGGGTCGACTATTTTTTTAAGACACATGATGAATTTGAGAAGTTAATCGAGCAAGATAAACTGCTTGAATATGCTAAATTTGTTGGCAATTATTATGGCACTCCAGTTGATTATGTGAAAGAAACGCTTGATCAAGGGAAAGATGTATTTCTTGAGATTGAAGTTCAAGGGGCACGTCAAGTTCGAGAAAAATTCCCTGATGGATTATTTATATTCCTCGTTCCACCAAGTTTGTCCGAGTTGAAAAATCGGATTGTAACAAGAGGAACTGAAACAGAGGATGTCATCAATAACCGGATGTCTGTTGCAAAAGATGAAATAGAAATGATGAATTTATATGATTATGTAGTTGAAAATGATCAAATTCAACGTGCTTGTGAAAGAATTAAAGCGATTGTTGTTGCAGAACATTGTCGCAGAGAACGTGTAGAACCACGCTATATTAAAATGTTGGAGGTTGAATAAAATATGTTATATCCTTCTATTGACTCATTAATGACAAAAATTGATTCAAAATATTCCCTTGTATCCGTTGCAGCTAAACGTGCAAGAATGATGCAGGAAAATGCAAAGCCGCAGCTTGATAAATACGTTTCCCATAAAAATGTAGGAAAAGCACTTGAAGAAATCCATGCCGATCAATTGCATTATCAATTGGGTGTTCAGCAAAAGAAAGAAGCTTACGAATAATTGACTGAATAACAACCGATTAGGTTGTTATTTTTGTTTGTTCTTGATAGGAAAAGGATGAAAAAATATCATTCTTCTTGCATAATAAAGGATAGGAAAAGGTAAAGATGATGGGGGTTATATCATGCTATACGGTAAAAAAATTCTATTATGTGTAACAGGTGGGATTGCAGTATATAAAGCAGCGGCCCTAACAAGTAAGCTTACTCAGGCAGGAGCCAATGTGAAGGTCATCCTAAGTGAGTCTGCTTGTGAGTTTGTTACCCCTTTAACATTCCAAGCATTGTCAAGAAATGATGTATACACAGATACGTTTGATGAAAAGGATTCAAAGGTGATCGCACATATAGATTTAGCAGATTGGGCTGATTTAATTATCGTTGCACCAGCAACTGCAAATGTGATTGGAAAGTTAGCAAATGGAATTGCTGATAATATGATTACAACGACCCTATTAGCAGCCACGGCACCTGTATGGATTGCACCTGCAATGAATGTACATATGTATAGTCATCCTGCTGTTCAGAAAAATATTGATACATTGCATCAATTTGGCTATCAATTTATTGAACCAGGGGAAGGGTATCTTGCTTGTGGATACGTCGGTAAAGGAAGATTAGAGGAACCAGAGAAAATAATTGATCATATTCGTCATTTTTTTAAGTCTGGGCATCCTCAGTTTACGGGTAAAAAAATTGTGATTACAGCTGGGCCAACTAGAGAAAAAATAGACCCTGTCAGATATATTACCAATCATTCGTCAGGAAAAATGGGTTATGCGATCGCTGAGGAAGCAGTCAATACAGGTGCAGAGGTTATTCTTATATCTGGACCTGTTTCAATAGATGTTCCTTCCGGCGTTACACTCATTCAAGTAGAAAGCGCTGAAGAAATGTATCAAGCAGTCATGGATGAATATGAAAGTGCTGATATTGTCATTAAAACTGCTGCTGTTGCAGATTATCGCCCGAAAATAAGCTTTGATCATAAAGTGAAAAAACAGCCAGGCGAACAAAGTCTAGAGCTTGAGCGAACAAAGGATATTCTTCTTGAACTAGGTAAATTAAAGAATAGACAAATTCTTATCGGATTTGCTGCTGAAACGGATCATCTAGTGGAATATGCACAGAAAAAGCTTGAGAAGAAAAATGCAGATATGATTGTAGCGAATAATGTGAAAGCAGACGGCGCCGGCTTCGGGACAGATACAAATATCGTAACCCTCTTTAAAAAGGATGGAGCGTTCATTGAACTGCCACTCATGTCGAAGAAGGCAGTAGCAGTTAAAATTTTAGAAGAAGCTTCAAATTTATTAAGGAATGAAAATAGATGACTGTTGCAAGTGTAATTGTTGATGTACCTGCGAAACAAACAGATCGGCCATTTGATTACTCGATACCTGAACATTTAAATGGGGTTATTGTTCCAGGGATGCGCGTAATTGTTCCATTTGGCCCGAGAAAAATTCAAGGTTTTGTTATTGAAATAAAATCTAATTCTGATTTTGGTAAATTAAAAGAAATCATCGAACCGATGGACTTAACACCAATTATTAATGATGAGCTACTTGCCTTAGGTGATTGGCTAACTGAAGAATCGCTATGCTATAAAATTTCTGCCTATCAAGTGATGCTCCCAGCTGCTTTAAAAGCAAAATACGAAAAAAAAATCAGAATAACTGGTGATATTCAAGCACTTTCTGAAGAACTTATACATGTGTTTGGAAAAAAAGACATCATTACTTGGGAAGAAGCAGTAGAACAAGGGGTATTATCCCTTTTGCAAAAAGAGGCAGCTAAAAATACAGTTGAAATTATTTATGAGGTTAAAGAACGTGTGAAAAAGAAAAAGCTTAAGCATGTTTTTTCTTCCTTAACGAAAGAGGAACTTATAGTAGCAAAAGAACAGCTTCCAGTGCAGGCTGCAAAACAAAGAGATGTGATTGACTTTATCCTTCACACCGATTCCCCAATTGAATTACGGAAGCTATTAAGCGAGCTTCATATTTCCTCTTCTACAGTGAAGGGACTGATTCAAAAAGGGCTTTTGGCAGAAAAAGAATTGGAAGTTTATCGTGATCCATTTGAGGATCGACAGTTTGCCCGGACAGAGCCCCTTCCACTTACAGAAAATCAGCTACAAGCAATCACACCTATCCTTGCTTCTGTTGAAGAGAACAGGCATCAAACGTTTCTGTTATATGGTGTGACAGGGAGTGGCAAGACAGAAGTCTATCTTCAATCGATTCAGAGAGTGCTTCAATCGAAGAAGGAGGCAATCGTTCTTGTTCCAGAAATATCATTGACACCACAAATGGTCAAACGTTTTAAAGGGAGATTTGGTAATCAAGTAGCCGTTCTCCATAGCGGACTCTCAGCAGGAGAAAAATATGATGAATGGCGCAAGATTCAAAGAAAAGAAGTGAAGGTCGTTGTCGGTGCACGCTCAGCGATCTTTGCTCCATTTGAAAATCTAGGAATTATTATTATTGATGAAGAGCATGAGACAAGCTATAAGCAAGAAGAGAATCCCCGCTATCATGCACGGGATGTTGCAATTGAACGAGCGATGAACCATCAATGTCCGGTTATACTCGGTAGTGCCACTCCTTCACTTGAATCATTTGCTCGTGCACAAAAGGGTGTATATGCGCTCCTTTCGTTGCCGTCTCGAATGAATAATCAAGCCCTTCCTAGTGTTGATATTATTGATATGAGGGAAGAATTGCGTGATGGCAATCGATCGATGTTTTCTCGTTTACTATTGGAAAAAGTGAAGGATCGACTAGAGAAAAGGGAACAAATCGTCTTGTTTTTAAATAAAAGGGGGCATTCTTCCTTTGTGATGTGTAGAGACTGTGGATATGTCGTCAATTGTCCAAATTGCGATATTTCCTTAACCTATCATCGAGCCAATCAGCAAATGAAATGCCATTATTGTGGCCATGAAGAGCAAGTGCCAAGGCAATGTCCTGAATGTTCGAGTGAGCATATCCGTTATTTTGGTACGGGGACTCAAAAAGTAGAAGAAGAGCTTGTGAAAGTTTTACCTGAAGCTAGAATCATTCGAATGGATGTGGATACGACAAGTAGAAAAGGTTCACATGAAAAGCTGCTTGATCAATTTCAAGAGGGACATGCAGATATTCTTCTCGGAACACAAATGATTGCGAAAGGACTTGATTTTCCAAATATCACATTAGTTGGAGTGTTATCGGCAGATACGATGCTTCATCTTCCAGATTTTCGTTCATCAGAGAAAACATTTCAGCTCTTAACACAGGTGAGTGGACGAGCTGGGAGGCATGAAAAGGAAGGTGAAGTTGTTATTCAAACATATACTCCTGAGCATTATAGTATCGAACTCGCTGCTGAACAGGATTATGATCGTTTCTATGAACAAGAAATGATGCTGCGGAAAATTCACAAGTACCCTCCATTTTATTACATCGCTCTCGTAACAGTTAGTCATGAGGAGTTAATGAAAGTGGTATCAGTTACAGAGAAAGTAACAACTTATATTCGATCCAAATTATCAAATGAAGCGATTTGCTTAGGGCCAGTTGCTTCGCCAATTCCTCGGATCAATAATAGATATCGCTACCAATGTTTGATAAAATACAAACGGGAGCCTGGGCTTAATCAAGCACTGAAGAAAATGCTTGATCAATACCAGCAGGAAATACATACTAATGGACTGCAAATTTCAGTCGATGTCAATCCATTTATATTAATGTAATGGAGAAACTGCTCTAATAATTTTCCACGTATGTTATGAAGATAAAGTAAATGGTTGAAAATAGTGAAACAACAGGAGGAAATAGCTTGACAGTTAGAAAAATAGTCACATATCCAGCAGAAATATTAGAAAAACAATGTAAGCCTGTTACACAATTTGATAAAAAACTAGTAAAAATATTGAATGATATGTATGATACGATGCTTGAATTTGATGGTGTTGGTCTTGCTGCCCCCCAAATTGGCTTAGATATGCAGGCGGCGATTGTTGATATTGATGATGAAAATGGAACAATTGAAATGATTAATCCAGAAATCGTCGAAACAAATGGGGAACAATTAGGTCCAGAAGGCTGTCTAAGCTTTCCAGATCTATATGGAGAAGTAGAGAGGCCCTATTATGTGAAAATAAAAGCACAGGATCGAAAAGGCAAGTTTTTTACTTTTGAAGCGAAGGATTTCTTAGCACGAGCGATATTACATGAAATCGATCATTTACATGGCGTTTTATTTACTTCAAAAGTGAAAAGATATTTAGAAGCAGAAGAGTTAGAAGGGTTGGAAGAAGAATGACGAAGATAATCTTTATGGGAACACCAGATTTTTCTGTTCCTGTACTGCAGCAAATTTTAAATGATGGATATGACGTAGTTGGAGTCGTCACTCAACCAGATCGCCCAGTAGGAAGGAAAAGGAAATTAACGCCTCCTCCAGTGAAAGTAGAAGCTGAAAAACATGGAATTCCCGTTTATCAGCCAGAGAAAATTCGTCAACCAGAGGAATTGGAGCAAATTTTAGCTATAAAGCCAGATTTAATTATTACCGCAGCATTTGGTCAAATATTGCCAAAAGAATTGCTTGATGCACCAAAATATGGTTGTATCAATGTCCATGCTTCACTTCTCCCAGAGCTTCGAGGTGGGGCACCGATCCATTATTCGATTATTCAGGGGAAAGAAAAAACGGGTATAACAATCATGTATATGGCTGAGAAGCTTGATGCGGGTGACATATTAACCCAAGTAGAAGTACCAATTACTGAAATAGATACGGTTGGTTCCTTGCATGATAAACTGAGTGCCGCAGGATCAAAGCTGTTATCTGAAACATTGCCGAAATTATTAAATGGAGAATTGAAGCCCATTCCTCAAAAGGATGAAGAAGCAACATTTGCTTCTAATATTAAACGTGAGCAAGAAAAGATTGATTGGTCAAAAGCAGGAGAAGACATCTATAACCATATTCGTGGGCTAAACCCATGGCCAGTTGCTTACACAACACTAGAAGGATCAGTTGTTAAAGTTTGGTGGGCAGAGAAAACGGCGAGAGAAACAAATCTGCTTCCAGGGACAATTATTGGGCTGGATGACAATGCGCTAATTGTTGCTACTGGAAATAAGACAGCAATTAAAATTCTTGAGCTTCAGCCATCTGGCAAGAAAAAAATGTCTTCTGAGCAATTTTTACGTGGAGCTGGCTCCCATATTTCGGTTGGTCATCGTCTAGGAGAAACAGAATGAAAAAAGATGGGAAGAAAAATGTTCGTGAGACTGCCCTCGATTTATTAGAAGCAGTCGAAAAAAATCAGTCTTATAGCAATCTTTTACTGAATCATGCCATTCAAAAAAATGCGATTCCTCCGAAAGATATTGGTTTATTGACAGAATTAACTTATGGAACATTACAAAGAAGAATGAGTCTAGACTTCTATTTACAGCCTTTCTTACAAGGCAATAAAAAAATAGAAGGCTGGGTAAAACAATTATTGCGTGTCACACTATATCAAATGGTCTATTTAGATAAAATACCTGATCGTGCGGCGATTTTTGAAGCAGTAGAAATTGCGAAGAAAAGGGGCCATAAAGGCATTTCTGGAATGGTGAACGGAGTGCTAAGAAATATTCAAAGACAAGGACTCCCATCCTTAGAGACGCTAGCTGATTCAATTGAAAGATTGGCTATTGAAACAAGTCATCCAATTTGGCTTGTGAAAAGATGGGTGGAGCAGCTTGGGTTTGAGCAAACAAAGCAAATGTGTGAACTTAATTTAACGGCGCCATTACAAACAGCGAGGGTTAATCTTACGAAAATAACTAAAGATGCATGTTTGGCAAAGCTTATAGAGGAAGGTTATCAAGTGGAAGCGAGTGAGGTCATTCCAGAAGCAATTAAATGCTACCGTGGGAATCTCGCGAATTCGACTGCATTTAAAGAAGGCTTCTTAACCATTCAGGATGAAAGTTCCATGTTAGCTGCTATTGCATTAAATGTAGGAAAAAATGAACGCATTTTAGATGCATGTGCGGCTCCTGGGGGAAAATCCACACATATTGGTGAGAAGCTGCAAAATACAGGACAAGTCATCTCTCTAGATCTGCATGAGCATAAAGTGAAATTAATTAATGAAAATGCCAATCGACTGGAGCTAACGAATATTAAAGCAAATGTACTTGATAGCAGAAATGTCCAAGCCCATTTTGAAAAGGAATCGTTTGATCGAATTTTATTAGATGCGCCTTGTTCCGGACTTGGAGTAATGAGACGTAAGCCAGATATGAAATATGTCAAAAAGGAAGAAGACGTACTTCGACTTTCAGAAATCCAGAAAAACTTATTAAAAGCAGTTTCCCCTTTGTTGAAAAAAGGTGGTATTCTAGTTTATAGTACTTGTACGGTTGATAGAGAAGAGAATCATGAGGTAGTAGAAACATTTTTAAAGGATCAAGTGGATTTTGAAGGGGATCCCACACTAAAGGATCGAATGCCTGAATTGATCCGTCCATTAGTAAATGGATTTCAACTTCAAATTTTGCCACAAGATATTGGTTCAGACGGCTTTTATATAGCCTGTTTAAGAAAGAAGGTGTAAAAATGGAAAAAACAACAGAGAAAAAGACAACAATAGATCAAAAACCTTCCATTTATTCTTTACAACTACATGAGCTAAAGGATTGGCTCAAAGAGAATAATGAAAAGGCATTTCGTGCGGAACAAATTTTTGATTGGCTATACACGAAAAGAGTCACCTCATTTGAGGATATGACGAATTTATCAAAAAGTTTAAGAGATATGCTGGAAGCAGCATTTGCCATGACGACATTAAATACGATTATCCAGCAGCAATCATCTGACGGAACAATCAAATTTCTGTTTGAACTTCATGATGGCTACTCCATTGAAACCGTATTAATGAGACATGATTATGGGAATTCCGTATGTGTCACAACACAGGTTGGATGCAGAATTGGCTGTACATTCTGTGCCTCTACTTTAGGTGGATTAAAGCGTAATTTAGAAGCAGGAGAGATTGTTGCGCAGGTTGTAAAGGTACAACAAGCCCTTGATGAAACAAACGAGCGAGTAAGCTCAGTGGTTATAATGGGGATTGGTGAACCGTTTGATAATTTTGATCATATGCTTTCGTTCTTGAAAATAATCAATCATGATCAAGGATTAAATATTGGTGCACGTCATATTACGGTCTCAACTAGTGGAATCATACCGAAAATCTATAAATTTGCTGATGAGAATATGCAAATTAACTTTGCTCTTTCACTGCACGCACCTAACACAGAATTACGAAGCCGACTGATGCCGATCAATCGGGCATACAAATTGCCAGATTTGATGGAAGCGATCCGCTACTATATAAATAAAACAGGTAGACGAGTAAGCTTTGAGTACGGATTATTCGGTGGAGTGAATGATCAGGTTGAACATGCAGAAGAATTGGCAAGACTTATAAAAGGAATCAAATGTCATGTTAATTTAATCCCAGTAAACTATGTTCCAGAAAGAGATTATGTAAGAACACCAAAAGAGCAAATATATACATTTGAAAAGACTTTAAAAAATCACGGTATTAATGTAACAATTCGCAGAGAGCACGGTCATGATATTGATGCAGCATGTGGACAACTTCGTGCAAAGGAGCGAAAAGAGGAGACGAGGTGACAGGATGAAAGCTGTTTATATGACAGACCGAGGCAGAATTCGTCAACATAATGAAGATAATGGTGGTGTTTTCAAAAACACTAGCGGCCAACGACTTGCCATCGTTGCTGATGGCATGGGCGGCCACCGCGCAGGGGATGTAGCAAGTGAAATGGCTTTAGCCAATTTGAAAAAGCGGTGGGAAGAAGCAACCTTAATTCAAACAGCTGATGAAGCAGAAGAATGGTTGAAAACTGCGATTGAAAATGGCAATACTCTTCTATATGAGCATTCGAAAAATGTGTCTGAATGTAAAGGCATGGGGACAACGGTTGTAGCGGCTATATGTACAGATCGTTTTGTTAGTGTAGCAAATATTGGCGATAGTCGATGTTATATTTTCAATGAGAATGGTTTTCAGCAATTAACAGACGATCATTCCCTTGTAAATGAACTAGTTCGTACGGGACAAATTTCTAAGGAGGATGCTGAGCATCATCCAATGAAAAATGTTGTACTTCGCTCATTAGGAACAGAAGAAACAGTAAATATAGATATAAAAACGATTATTTTTGAAGAAGAAGATTTACTGCTTTTATGCTCTGATGGATTATCAAATAAAGTAACAGAGGCGGAAATGATTGAAGTTCTTCAAAGTGAGCAAAGCATGAATGAAAAAGCAGCGACATTAATTGATTTAGCCAATAATCATGGCGGAGAAGATAATATTACGTTAATTATCGTTGAATTCTTAGATAGTGGCGAATCTGGTGATGGCTTATGATGATTGGAAAAAGAATCAGCGGCAGATATAAAATTCTTGAAACCATTGGCGGGGGTGGAATGGCCAATGTTTATTTAGCGCATGATATGATTCTCGATCGTGATGTAGCCTTAAAAATGCTTCGGCTTGATTTTGCTAATGATGAAGAATTTATCCGCCGTTTTCATCGTGAGGCACAGTCGGCTACAAGTCTTGCACACCCTAATATTGTTAGTATTTACGATGTAGGTGAAGAGGATTCCATCTATTATATTGTAATGGAATATGTAGATGGTCAAACATTAAAGCAATACATACAGCAAAATAATCCCATTCGAATAGATGAAATCCTTGAAATTATGAAGCAGTTAACATCTGCCATTTCTCATGCGCATCAAAATCATATTATCCATCGGGATATTAAGCCTCATAATATATTAATTGATCGGCTTGGCAATGTGAAGATTACTGATTTTGGCATTGCGATGGCACTAAGTGCAACAAGTATTACACAAACAAATTCAGTATTAGGATCTGTTCATTATTTATCACCAGAGCAAGCAAGAGGTGGAATGGCAAACCGGAAGTCGGATATTTACTCGTTAGGGATTGTAATGTTTGAATTGTTAACAGGTAGACTCCCTTTTTCTGGAGATTCCGCAGTGACGATTGCATTAAAACATTTGCAATCAGAAACCCCTTCTTTAAGAAGATGGAATCCTGCTATCCCACAAAGTGTAGAAAATATTGTTTTAAAAGCAACCGCAAAGGATCCATTTCATCGCTATGATAGCGTAGAGGAAATGGAGGATGATATTCGAACCGCATTGGATCCAGAAAGACTTCATGAGCAAAAATTTAGCATTCCTATTGATGATGATGCGACCATTGCCATTCCAATTATTACGAATGAGCATTCTTATTCAAATATGGATGAAACAGTTATTCATAAAGAGGTAAAAAGTGGGCAATCAAAAAAAGAGCCAAAGCCTAAGAAAAAAGAAAAAAAGAAAAAATGGCCGATTGTATTAGTCTCTATCTTTTTTAGCTTAATTATTCTCGGTTTATTTGTTGTTTTTATTCTTCCTGGCTTATTATCTCCAGATGATATTACTGTACCTGATGTAAGTGGAGAAAGCATTGAAGATGCAATAAAGGAGCTTGAAGATGCTGGATTTAAAATTAGAGAAACCATTCAAGTGAATGATGAAGAAATACAAGAAGGTCTCGTGATTAAAACAGATCCAAAGGTTGGAAAGATTGTTAAAGAAGGACATGAAATTGATCTTTATGAAAGCTTGGGAAAAGAGAAGTTTGAGCTTGAAAATTACATCGGTCAATCCTTTGATGAAGTAGAAAGATTATTAGGAAAGCATCATTTTACAATCAAGAAAAATGAAGTGAATAATGATAGTGAGGCTGAAGGAACAATTCTTGAGCAAAACTTTAAACAAGGGGATCAAGTTATCCCTGAAGAAACAGAATTGATCTTTACTGTTAGTATTGGACCCAAGCCAATTACGTTAAAAGATTTAAGTGGGTATAATACGAAAGGGCTGCAAGAATATGAGGATTCTACAGGGATAGTTATTGAGGTTGCGAAGGAGGATCATTCCGAAACTGTGGCCGAAGGACTTGTCATCTCGCAAGAGCCAGCAGCTGGAAAACAGCTTACCAAAGGAAGTAAAGTGAAAGTCGTTATTTCAAAAGGGAAAAAGGAAATCCCGCCAAAGGTTGTTTTCATTGAAGTATCAGTTCCATATGAGCCTGAGATTGAAGGGCAGCCACAGGAGGTTCAAATCTATATTAATGATATGAATCGCTCAATAACAGAACCTTATATTACTGAATATATTACAGAAAATAGAAAGTTCAGGATTGAACTCGAGATTCCTTTTGGTCAGAATGCGGTATACCAAGTACGAAGAGATAGTACGGTCATCGAACAACAGGAAGTGCCATATCCACAGTAATAAGCATTATTTAGGCTGGGGATTTATGTAACATGATTTCAACTATTCAGTAAGGAGTGTTGCTATGCCTGAGGGCAAAATCATTAAGGCGTTAAGTGGATTTTATTATGTATATAGCGATGATGAAATCATTCAATGCCGTGGTCGAGGGGTATTTAGGAAAAATAAAGTGACCCCGCTAGTTGGTGATGAAGTTGTTTTTCAAGCGGAAAATGACAAAGAAGGATATATTTTAGAAGTGAAAGATCGTAAAAATGAACTTGTTCGTCCGCCTATTGCCAATGTAGATCAGGCCATCCTTGTTTTTTCAGCGGTGGAACCTGATTTCAGTACAGCTCTCCTTGATCGATTCCTTGTTTTAGTGGAATATAATCGGATTAAGCCGATCATCTGTATTACGAAAATGGATTTAACGAGTGAAGATCAGCATAAGCAAATTCAAATGTATGCGGAAGATTATAAAAGATCTGGGTATACTGTGCTGTTAACATCGTCTGAGACAGAAGAAGGAATAAAGGAATTATATCCATATTTAGATGGGGAAATTTCTGTCTTTGCTGGTCAGTCTGGTGTTGGAAAATCCTCTCTTCTTAATGCTCTTAATCCAGATTTAGATTTAAGAACAGATGATATTTCATCCCATCTTGGCAGAGGAAAGCATACGACAAGGCATGTTGAATTAATAAGAATGGGGAATGGTTTAGTCGCAGATACCCCTGGATTTAGTTCACTTGAGTTTATGGAAATTGAAATGTCAGATTTGAATTTCTGCTTTCCAGATATTCAATTGAAAAGTGAGGAATGTAAATTTAGAGGTTGTCTACATATTGCTGAACCTAAATGTGCAGTAAAGGCTGCTATTGAAACAGGAGAACTACCTGCTTATCGTTATGAGCATTACAAACAATTTTTGCAAGAAATTAAAGACAGAAAGCCGAGGTACTAAGCTATGGTTAAGATTGCCCCATCCATATTATCTGCTGACTTTTCAAAATTAGGGGAAGAAATTCTTGATGTTGAAAAAGGTGGAGCCGATTATATTCATGTCGATGTAATGGACGGACATTTTGTACCGAATATTACAATTGGGCCTTTAATTGTTGAAGCGATTCGTCCAGTAACAAAGCTTCCACTTGATGTCCATTTAATGATTGAAAATCCAGATCTTTATATCGAAGCTTTTGCTAAAGCAGGAGCGGATTATATTACCGTACATGTTGAAGCATGCCGTCATCTCCATCGAACGATTCATTTTATTAAATCACTTGGAGTGAAAGCAGGAGTGGTGTTAAATCCAGCTACGCCTGTGCAAACGATTGAAGAGATCATTGAGGATGTAGACATGGTTCTGCTTATGACTGTTAATCCTGGCTTCGGTGGTCAGAAATTCATCCCATCCGTCCTTCAAAAAATTACTGCTGTAAAGCGATTGGCAGATAGCAAAGGCTTGAATATTGAAATCGAAGTAGACGGCGGTGTAAATGAAGAGACGGCAAAGCTATGTATCGATGCTGGTGCAGATGTGTTAGTAGCTGGATCTGCTGTTTATAATCAAAAGGACCGTGCCAAGGCGATTGCAGCCATTAAAGGCAATGCCATACACAATTAATGGGGAAGTCAGCTGTTAAGGCTGACTTCTTTTTTCACATGACCTTTCATTATCAAGGTTCAGGGTTGAACAACTAGGTTGGTTGGAGTGGAAAGTGTATGCACCTTGACATGCATTCAAAGGTGTCAAATTAAGGATCTTATTAAACGTTCTACATAAGGATCGAAGTGCTAAATAGAATCAATCTTGACTGAATAGTATAATAATTGTTCGTGAAAGGCACTTTTCTAAAAAGATTGATGTTTTTAAATCAAATGTTTTACCAAATATGTGTAAAATAGTAACAATGTTGCGAAAACAGCTTACTCAAAACTTGTAATAAGGTGGATATAATGAATATAAATATTTTAGCTGGAGGGCCATCAGAATTTATTCCAAGCCTTGAGGCGTATCAAAATGATAAGGATGTTTGGATCGGAGTTGATAAAGGTGTATATACACTGCTTTCTAACAACATCCAACCAACAATGGCTTTTGGAGATTTTGACTCCGTAACAAAAAAAGAAATGCAGCTGATTGAAGAGAAGGTTGAGGAATTAAAACGGTTTCATCCAGAAAAAGATGAGACAGATTTGGAGCTTGCACTAGATTGGGCATTGAAGCAACTACCTGAAACCATTCGGATCTTTGGTGCAACGGGTGGCAGAATTGATCATTTTCTTGCTAATATTCAACTTCTAATTAAACCAATGCAAAATGATCAATTTGTCCATGTGGAAATTATTGATCAAAAAAATCTCGTATATTTGCGTAGTCCAGGTTCATATACGGTTCAAAAAAAATCACATTATAAATATATTTCTTTTTTACCGATTTCAATGGAAGTTAGCGGCATTACATTGGAAGGTTTTAAATATCCCTTAACAAACCGAAACCTTCCTATTGGATCGACACTTTGTATTAGTAATGAACTTATTATCGATAATGGTCATTTTTCATTTTTAAAAGGCATATTATTGGTTGTAAGAAGTAATGATTAGATAGAAAATTGATTAGTACTTATCTATTTTTATTGAATATGATGGTAGTGGTTTGATGGATGTGTAAGAGATCGTGAGGAGGGACACGGGATATGAGATTTTATACGATAAAATTGCCAAAGTTCTTAGGCGGAATTGTCCGTGCGATGTTAGGAACCTTCAAAAAAAATTGAGACAATAGAGAAAGCAGGGCACCTACACTAGGTGCTCTATTTTTTTTGATCAGTCAATATGAACTGGATAAACGGCATCGGGTGAAAAGAGAAATTAAGGCTTAATTTGTTCTAAATTGGTATAAAAAGTATGTTTCAGTTATTTGAGCAATAGAAAAGGACATCCAAAAGGATGTCCTATCTAAATTAAACGCGTTCTACTTTACCAGATTTAAGCGCTCTTGCAGAAACCCAAACACGTTTAGGCTTACCGTCTACAAGGATACGTACTTTTTGAAGGTTAGCACCCCATGTACGTTTGTTAGCATTCATCGCATGAGAACGAGCGTTACCTGTAGTTGTTTTTTTACCAGTTACAACACATTTACGTGGCATATTCATTTCCCTCCTTAACACATAAGCTGAAGCTATTTTTCAACATTCATTTGCTTGTATGATGAATATTTGAATTTAATGTTTAAAACAGAAATACTGTTTTCAAGACATTAAAAGATACTTTAATAATTTATCATACAACGATTTTTATTGCAATAGTTCTGTTGAAAGCTTTCAAGAAAAATTCCTTGACATACTCTTCTATACGATAAGCTATAATAATGATAAAAAGTGCGACTTTCAAAATGAAACAATTTATAGTAAAATGTGAAAAGGTATGCGATAAAGTTTAAGAGCAATTTCCAAAGGGGGAAAGAAAAAATGTCAATCGAACTTAAAACGAAATTCGGCCAAATTGATATCTCAAATGACGTGATTGCAACACTGGCAGGTGGAGCAGCTATAGATTGCTATGGTATAGTAGGTATGGCTTCAAAGCATCAAATTAAAGATGGCTTGACCGAAATTTTGCGTAAAGAAAATTTTACCCGTGGTGTAATTGTTCGCCAGGAAAACGATGAAGTACATATTGATATGTATATAATTGTTAGCTATGGGACGAAAATCTCCGAAATTGCTCATAATGTGCAATCTAAAGTAAAATACACGCTTAATCAAACAGTAGGGCTTGCCGTTGAGTCGGTGAATATTTACGTCCAAGGAGTTCGTGTAACGAATCCGTAGTGAGGAGGAAAGATTTGTGTCTATAAAAGTTTTAGACGGAAAACGTTTTTCAGAAATGATTATTAAAGGTGCGAATCATCTATCTGTTAATGCAAAGTTAGTAGATGCACTGAACGTTTTCCCTGTTCCAGATGGTGACACAGGAACAAATATGAATTTATCAATGACTTCTGGTGCAAAAGAAGTGAAAAATAATGTTCAGTTACATATTGGAAAAGTGGGTACCGCACTTTCGAAGGGTCTATTAATGGGGGCACGCGGAAACTCAGGGGTTATTTTATCCCAGTTATTCCGTGGATTTTCAAAGGCAATTGAGCAAAAGGCCGAAATCAATAGTGTTGAATTCGCTGCTGCGCTTCAAAGTGGGGTAGAAACCGCATATAAAGCAGTAATGAAGCCTGTTGAGGGTACGATTTTGACTGTTGCTAAAGATGCAGCAAAAAAAGGTGTAGCTGTAGCGAAAAATGAATCGGACATCATCGTAGTTATGGAAGAAGTAGTTAAAGAAGCGAAGGCCTCTTTAGATCGTACACCTGATTTACTGCCAGTTCTTAAAGAAGTTGGCGTTGTTGATAGTGGCGGCCAAGGACTTGTATTTGTGTATGAAGGTTTCCTTGCAGAACTAAAAGGGGAACAATTATCCGAAGAACCTGTAACATTGCCAAAAATGGATGAACTAGTTAGTGCAGAGCATCATAAGAATGTGCATAACTTTATGAATACAGAAGATATAGTCTATGGTTATTGCACAGAGTTTATGGTGAAATTTGAAGATGAAAAGCTTTCTAATGATCCTTTTACTGAAGAAAAATTCAGACAGGATTTAAGTAAATATGGGGATTCTTTATTAGTGATTGCAGATGAAGAATTAGTGAAAGTACATATTCACTCTGAGCAGCCAGGCGATTGCTTATCATATGGACAGCGCTACGGCAGTCTGATTAATATGAAGATTGAAAACATGCGTCAGCAGCATTCAAATTTAGTTGACGATGTTCAAACTCCATTTGTACTGGTGAATGATAAGAAATCTAAAGAGAAGAAAGAATATGGAATTGTAACTGTTTCAATGGGAAGCGGCATTGCTGATTTATTCCGCAGCATCGGTGCGCATGCGGTGATTGAAGGCGGTCAGACAATGAACCCTAGTACAGAGGATATTGTGAAGGCTGTGCAAGAGGTAAATGCGAAGAAGGTCATCATCCTTCCTAATAATAAAAATATTATTATGGCTGCACAACAGGCAGCAGAAGTTTCTGACCAAGAAGTAATAGTTATTCCTTCAAAGACAGTTCCACAAGGGATGTCTGCTTTGCTTGCATTTAATCCAAGTGTAAGTATGGAACAAAATGAAGTAGGAATGAAAACCGCACTTCAGCATGTAAAAACAGGACAAGTAACATTTGCAGTCAGAGATACTAGTATCGATGGCCTTGAAATTGAAAAAGATGATTTCATGGGGATCAGTGAAGGCAAGATTGTTCTGAAAAATAAAGATAAAGTACAGCTAGCTAAAGATTTATTAGCTTCGATGATCGATTCTGATTCAGAAATCCTTACGATATTAAAAGGTGAGGATTCAACAGATGCTGATATTCAATCATTAGTTAGCTTTGTAGAGGAAGCATACGAAGATGTAGAGATTGAAGTACATGATGGCAAACAGCCTCTTTACGCTTTCATCTTTGCGATTGAATAAGTGGTATTTTAAGAAGGGGGCTCCCCTTCTTTTTTGTACGATAAGAGAGATTTGCTTACTAGAAATGGCTTGTATTCTAAATAATGTTATCCAACTTTATCTTAATTAGCATCAATGTTTGCGAAAACAGCCAAAGAATTAAATCGTTATGCAGGGAGGGAGAGCGGGTCGCTTACCGTGCACCGCTTAAATATTGTGAAAGAAACGCTTAGACAGTCCATAACTGCTATTAAAGGGATTGGCGGAGAAACGGCAGAAGCGCTTGCCGAATTGAATATCCAAACAGTCAAAGATTTACTAGAGTATTTCCCTTATCGATATGAAGATTACCGGGTGCGTGATTTAGAAGAAATCAAGCATGAGGAGCGCGTGACAGTTGAAGGGAAGGTTCATAGTGAGCCTTCTCTTATTTATTATGGCAGGAAACGATCTAGATTAACGTTAAGGCTGTTAGTTGAAAAATACCTTGTGCAAGTTGTTTTGTTTAATCAGCCCTATTTGAAAAATAAACTGTCCATTAATGAAGTTGTAACAGTGACAGGAAAATGGGATCAGCACAGGCAAACAATTACTGCTAGTGAAGTGCATACGGGAGCCATTACAAAAACGAAGGATTTTGAACCTGTATATGCAATAAAGGGAAAATTGACAGTTAAAGGCTTGCGTCGCTTCATTCAGTTAGCCTTTAATCAGTTTGGGGAAGAAATAGAAGAATCACTTCCGGAGCAGTATTTAATCAATTATAAGCTTTTAAATAAAAAGACGGCCCTTCGAATTATGCATTTCCCAATGAATGCACAGGAACTCAAACAAGCGAGACGGCGATTTGTGTATGAAGAATTTTTCCTTTTTCAATTAAAGATGCAAGCCCTCCGAAAAATTGAGAGAGAGCATTCGAAAGGGATAGCACAAAATTATCAACTCGGAGAAGTTAAGGAGTTCCTCAGCTCACTTCCATATGCACTAACAAATGCGCAAAAACGTGTGGTGAATGAAATTCTATCAGACATGAAATCTCCATTCCGAATGAATCGGCTTTTGCAAGGGGATGTTGGTTCAGGGAAAACCGCTGTCGCAGCGATCGCTCTTTATGCAAGCACGACAGCTGGATATCAAGGTGCATTAATGGTTCCTACAGAGATTTTAGCAGAGCAGCATATGGATTCATTAAAAAATATGCTCGTTCCTTTTGACATTCGCTGTGAATTGTTAACAAGTTCAGTGAAGGGCAAACGAAGGAAAGAAATTCTCCAATTATTAAAGTCCGGGGAAATTCATCTATTAATTGGAACCCATGCATTAATCCAAGAGGAAGTGGAATTCCAAAATTTAGGTCTTGTGATCACAGATGAACAACATCGTTTCGGAGTGGAGCAACGCAGAGTCCTGAGAGAAAAGGGTGAAAATCCTGATGTGCTCTTCATGACAGCTACTCCGATTCCAAGAACATTATCCATCACGGTTTTTGGAGAAATGGATGTATCAATTATTGATGAAATGCCAGCGGGAAGAAAAGCAATTGAAACGTATTGGGCAAAACCAGATATGCTTGATCGAGTTCTTGGTTTTGTTGAAAAGGAATTAAGGGCTGGCCACCAAGCATATGTCATTTGTCCATTAATCGAGGAATCAGAGAAATTGGATGTGCAAAATGTGATTGATGTGCATAGCACACTCACCCATTATTTTAATGGCCGTTATGAAGTTGGTCTTATGCATGGACAATTAACGCCTACTGAAAAAGAGGAAGTCATGAAAACCTTTAGTTTAAATAAAAAGCAAGTGCTTGTTTCAACGACAGTTGTTGAAGTAGGTGTCAATGTGCCAAATGCGACAATAATGGTCATTTATGATGCGGAAAGATTTGGACTTGCTCAGCTGCATCAGCTTAGAGGAAGAGTAGGAAGAGGTAGTGAGCAATCCTACTGCATTCTGCTTGCAGAGCCTAAGTCTGAAGTTGGAAAAGAACGAATGAAAATTATGACCGAAACAAATGATGGCTTTGTTTTAAGTGAAAAGGATCTTGAATTAAGAGGACCTGGGGATTTCTTCGGAAAGAAACAAAGTGGACTGCCAGAATTTAAAGTGGCAGATATGGTTCATGATTATCGGGCATTAGAAACAGCAAGGGATGATGCGGCAAAATTAATACAGACAGAAGAATTTTGGCATGTACCTGAGTATGGGTATTTACGAAATTATTTAAAAGAATCAGGTGTTTTAGAAGGAGAAAAGCTTGATTAAAGCTTTTCTTAACTATATACTACTATTAGTACCTAGTCTTAATATCTCGGACGGTGTGATAAATGAAAAGAACGAAAAAGGAACGACAAGCATTACTAAGCACTACCATTCAGGAAAACCCATTTGTAACAGATGAAGAGCTGGCTGATCGGTTTTCTGTCAGTGTGCAAACGATCCGATTAGATCGTCTGGAATTATCGATTCCAGAATTACGTGAACGGATTAAGAACGTTGCGGAAAAGAACTTTGATGATGAAGTGAGAGCATTGCCGATTGAAGAAATTATCGGTGAAATTATTGATATTGAACTAGACAAATCAGCTATTTCGATTTTAGATATTAAAGCTGATCATGTCTTTCGCAGAAATCAAATTGCACGTGGCCATCATTTATTTGCTCAAGCGAACTCACTTGCAGTTGCATTAATGAACGATGAGCTTGCTTTAACAGCTAAGGCGAATATTCAATTTACACGATCAGTTAAGCAAAATGAACGAGTAATTGCAAAAGCTAGAGTGACAACGATGGATACGACAAAAGGCCGAACAAATGTTGAAGTATCTAGCTTTGTAAATAATGAGCTTGTATTCAAAGGTGAATTTGAAATGTTCCGTTCTAAAAATGAACGTAGATCCTAAAAGATTATGCATAATTTATAATAAAGGAAGTCTTATTTATGAAAATAGCAATCGATGCAATGGGTGGAGACAATGCCCCAAAGGAAATTGTTCTTGGTGCGATAAAGGCAATTGAACAATATAAGGATATCCAAATTACCCTAGTTGGGGATGAAAAGCAAATAAATGCGCATTTAACAACAAATGAACGAATTGATGTTCTACATACAGAAGAAATGATATTGCCAACAGATGAGCCAGTAAGAGCGGTACGGAGAAAAAAGAGTGCTTCAATGGTTCTTGCTGCACAGGCAGTTGTAGATGGCAAGGCGGATGCATGTATTTCAGCGGGGAATACAGGTGCATTAATGGCTGCTGGACTATTTGTTGTTGGGCGAATTGACGGCATTGAACGCCCTGCTTTAGCTCCAACATTG
The DNA here is from genome assembly GCF_017874625.1 of Cytobacillus eiseniae. Taxonomy (GTDB): domain Bacteria; phylum Bacillota; class Bacilli; order Bacillales; family Cytobacillaceae; genus Cytobacillus; species Cytobacillus eiseniae. The sequence goes on from NZ_JAGIKZ010000002.1 coordinate 202,185, forward strand.
CCAACCATTGATGGAGAAGGATTCCTGCTTCTAGATGTTGGTGCAAATGTAGATGCCAAACCAGAACATTTACTTCAATATGCAATAATGGGCTCTATATACGCTGAAAAGGTTCGTGGTGTTTCCAAGCCAAGAGTAGGGCTTTTAAATATTGGTACGGAAGAGAAAAAGGGAAATGAGCTTGCGAAAAATGCCTTCGAATTATTGCAGAAAGCAAATATTAACTTTGTTGGCAATGTTGAAGCACGTGACCTTCTAAGTGGGGTTGCAGATGTCGTTGTAACAGATGGATTTACAGGGAATATGGTATTAAAAACGATTGAAGGAACTGCCCTCTCTGTTTTTAAAATGTTAAAGACATCCTTGTATAGCAGTTTTAAAAGCAAAATGGCTGCTGCAGTATTGAAACCTGATTTAGTTCAATTAAAAGCAAAAATGGACTACTCAGAATATGGGGGTGCAGGTTTATTTGGTTTAAAGGCACCTGTTATTAAAGCACATGGTTCATCTGATGCGAATGCACTATTCAGCGCTGTGAAGCAGACTCGAAATATGATTGAGAATCATGTGTCTCAAACGATTAAGGAAGCAGTAGAAATAGAATCATCTAAATAGGGGGAAAACAAATGGGCAAAATTGCATTTATCTTTCCTGGTCAAGGATCTCAAGTTGTTGGAATGGGAAAATCATTAGCAGACTCAGATAAAACAGTTCATTCATTCTTTGAAAAGGCTGACGAAAGACTAGGTTTTCCACTTTCGAACATCATATTTGAAGGACCGCAAGAAGAGTTAACTTTGACTACAAATGCACAACCTGCACTTCTAACGACAAGTATCGCCATTTTAGAATTCTTTAAACAGTCAGGAGTTAAGCCAGACTTCGTTGCAGGTCATAGTCTTGGGGAGTATTCAGCTTTAGTTGCGGCAGGAGTATTATCCTTTAGTGACGGTGTATATGCTGTTAGAAAAAGAGGAGAATTCATGGAAGAAGCTGTTCCTAGTGGCGAGGGGACAATGGCGGCTGTGTTAGGAATGGACAGGGAAAAGCTAAGAGCGGTGACAGATGAAATTACAGAACAAGGGAATTCTGTGCAATTAGCCAATTTAAATTGCCCCGGCCAAATTGTCATTTCTGGTTCGAAAAAAGGAGTGGAGCTTGCAGCAAGTAAAGCAAAAGAAGAAGGGGCAAAGCGAGTCTTGCCTTTAGTTGTAAGTGGCCCATTTCATTCGGAGCTAATGAAGCCAGCAGCTGAACAATTTAAAGAGATTCTAAATCAACTAACAGTAAATAATGCAGAAGTTCCTGTTATTGCAAATGTAACTGCAAAGGAAATGACTTCAGCTGATGAAATGAAGACAAGACTAATTGAACAGCTATACTCACCTGTATTATGGGAGGATTCTGTCGAAAGAATGATTTCCTTAGGTGTTGATACATTTATCGAAATTGGCCCAGGCAAAGTATTATCGGGCTTAGTGAAGAAAATTGATAAAAACGTTCAAATATATGCTGTATCTGATCGTGAAAGCTGTCTGCAAGTAATGGAGACATTAAAGGAGGGAAATCGATGAAACTAGAAGGGAAAATTGCTCTTGTAACAGGTGCTTCTCGTGGGATTGGTAAAGAGATTGCCTTAGGTCTTGCTAGGCAGGGGGCAGATGTGGTCGTTAATTATTCAGGTAGTAAAGAACGAGCAAATGAAGTGGTTGCAGAAATTAAAGAGCTTGGCAGAAATGCCATTGCTATTCAATGTAATGTAGCTAATAGTGATTCAGTTACTAATATGGTAAAGGAAACGGTTGATACCTTTGGAAGACTTGACATTTTAGTTAATAACGCGGGCATCACGAGAGACAATCTGATCATGAGAATGAAAGAGGATGAATGGGATGATGTTATTAATACGAATTTAAAAGGAGTCTTCCTTTGTACGAAAGCAGTAACAAGACCAATGATGAAACAAAGAAGTGGACGTATTATTAATATTTCCTCTATTGTTGGTGTAAGTGGAAACCCTGGACAGGCAAATTATGTAGCTGCTAAATCTGGTGTGATCGGTCTTACAAAAACGACCGCAAAGGAACTTTCTACGCGAGGAATTACTGTAAATGCGATTGCGCCGGGTTTTATTTCAACTGAAATGACGGATAAGTTAAATGATGAATTGAAAGAGCAAATGTTAGCACAGATTCCATTGGCACGATTTGGTGAACCATCTGACATTGCAAATGTTGTCGTATTTCTTGCCTCAGATGATAGCAAATATATGACTGGGCAGACATTGCATGTTGATGGTGGAATGGTAATGTAAGTCTAGTTAAGGCTCAACTGTACATTTTAAATTCTTATGAGATAAAAATTTATTCGAGGCATATTTATTAATTGTCGCAAATACTCTATAATGTCTTGAGGGGAGGTGAATAAGGATGGCAGAAGTATTAGAACGTGTTACGAAGATTATCGTTGACCGTCTTGGTGTTGAAGAATCTGAGGTGAAGCTTGAAGCTTCATTTAAAGATGATCTTGGCGCGGATTCCCTTGATGTAGTAGAATTAGTTATGGAATTAGAAGATGAGTTTGACATGGAAATCTCTGATGATGACGCTGAAAAGATCTCAACAGTTGGTGACGCAGTTAACTACATAAAAGCGAAACAGTAATCAGCGAGTGATCTTACCTTTTTCAGTGAGGGTTTTTTGCCCTCACTGCATTTGAAAACTTCGTATTTCCTGTCCGTTATTATCTGGAACATCAATTCAGATAGTTACGGACAGTAAATACGGTATTTTAAAGCTCCGTTCTCAAACGGGGCTTTATTCTGTGAAAAACGGGAATAGCTATTTATAATGACAATTTATAACTAACAAGGGTGGAACAAAATGCACAATAACGGGAAAGACAAAGGAAAGCGAACTGTCCGTTTAATTGAAAAGCAATATAAGGATTTTCAGGAAAAGCTCGGGATCGAATTTGAAAATGAAAAGTTGTTAAAACAAGCTTTTACTCATTCATCCTATGTGAATGAACATCGCAGGAAGCCAAATGAGGATAATGAAAGACTTGAATTTCTTGGAGATGCAGTTCTTGAATTAACCGTTTCTCATTTTTTATTTCTAAAATATCCAATGATGAGTGAAGGAGAATTAACAAAATTAAGAGCTGCAATCGTTTGTGAGCCCTCTTTAGTTGCTTTTGCTAATGAACTTTCCTTTGGGAAACTGGTCTTACTAGGGAAGGGAGAAGAAATGACTGGTGGCAGAGAGAGACCTGCCCTTCTAGCAGACGTATTTGAAGCGTTCATCGGAGCTCTTTATTTAGATAAGGGTTTTGATACGGTTGTCAAATTTTTAGAAAAAGTCGTTTTCCCTAAAATTAATTCAGGTGTTTTTTCACATGTGATGGATTTTAAAAGCCAGCTTCAAGAATTAGTTCAACGGGATGGAACGGGTCTAATTGAGTATAAAATTTTACAAGAGAAGGGCCCTGCACATAATCGTGAATTTGTTTCAAGAGTATTAATGAATGGAATCGAATTGGGGACAGGGACTGGCCGCTCCAAAAAGGAAGCGGAACAGCATGCTGCAGAAATGGCTCTAAAAGTGTTAAGAAAATAACCATAGATCATACACATAAATAGGGAAATAATGCCCTTAGAAGAGGGGGAGCAGCTATGTTTTTGAAACGGTTAGATGTAGTTGGATTCAAGTCGTTTGCAGAGAGAATCATGGTTGACTTCGTTCCGGGTGTTACCGCTGTTGTAGGCCCGAATGGAAGTGGAAAAAGCAATATTACTGATGCCATCCGTTGGGTGCTTGGTGAACAATCGGCGAAGTCTTTACGTGGCGCAAAAATGGAAGATATTATCTTTTCTGGGAGCGATTCACGCAAAGCGGTGAACTTTGCAGAAGTTACACTTACGCTGGATAATGAGGACCAGCGTTTACCGATTGACTATAATGAGGTCAGTGTCACGAGACGAGTATATCGATCTGGAGAAAGTGAATTTCTCATTAACAAACAATCTTGTAGGTTAAAGGATATTGTTGATTTATTTATGGATTCTGGACTAGGTAGAGAAGCCTTTTCAATTATTAGTCAAGGAAGAGTAGAAGAGATTCTAAATAGCAAGGCAGAGGATCGTCGAACCATCTTTGAAGAAGCAGCAGGTGTGCTAAAGTATAAAAATCGTAAAAAGAAAGCAGAAGGCAAGCTTGCTGAGACACAAGAGAATTTAAATCGGGTTAATGACATCGTATATGAACTAGAAAGTCAAGTCGAACCACTGAAAATACAGGCTTCCATTGCAAAGGATTATTTAGAGCATAAGGAAGAATTAGAACAAATCGAAGTGGCATTAACTGTTTATGAAATTGAAGACTTACATTCGAAATGGAAAAAGCTTTCAGAGGAGCTTGAATTACATAAACAACAGGAAATTAAGCATTTATCCATATTGCAAGGTAAAGAAGCTAAAATGGAAGAGATTAGAGACAACGCAACAGCTATTGATGAATCCATTCATGATTTGCAAAATGTGCTGCTTCATGCGAGCGAGGAGCTTGAGAAGCTTGAGGGAAGAAAAGAAGTCTTAAAGGAAAGAAAGAAAAATGTGTCTCTAAATAAGGAGCAGCTGAGTAAAAGTCTTGAGGAGTATCTTGAAAAAGACCTGGTCCTAGAGGCTGATAAACAGAATCAATCAAAAATTGTCCAACAATTAGAGGCAGTAGCAGCAGAGCTGCAAAAGGAATTAAAGGAAAAACAAGAGCAGCTTAAGCTGTTTAGTGAAAATACAGAACAAAAGCTAGAATCATTTAAAAGTGACTATATTGAATTATTAAGTAAACAAGCTGCTGCCAAAAATGAGCTGCAAAATATTGAAATGCAAGAGAATCAACTAGGTACGAGAACAAACAGGCTTGAAGAGGATAATGAAAGCTTTATTCAAAACCGGAAAATGATCGTTGAAAAGAAAGCATTGATTCAAGCACAGTTAGCATCAGTACAAAATGAGTTAGATGAACAAGTAATACTTTTTCGTGATGAGCAAAAAAAATTCGAATCAATGAAGGATACTTATCAGAAGCAAGAAACGATGCTGTATCAGGCATATCAATATTTGCAAAAAGCAAAATCTAGACAAGAAATGCTTGCTGAAATGGAAGAAGACTTTTCAGGTTTTTTTCAAGGGGTAAAGGAAGTATTGAAGGCTAGAGGGACAGTACTACAAGGGATTGAAGGAGCAATCGCAGAATTAATTCAAGTGCCTAAAGAGTTCGAGACAGCTATTGAAATTGCTCTAGGCGGAGCGATGCAGCATATTATCGTGGAAACCCAACAACATGGTCGTCATGCGATACAGTATTTAAAGAAAAATTCATATGGCAGAGCTACTTTTCTCCCTCTTACTGTTATGAAGGGAAAAAGTTTAACCCAAATGCAGCTGCAATCGATTCAAGATCACTCATCATTTATTGGGATAGCTGCTCATTTAATCCAATTTGATTCGAAGTATAGCCATACAATTAATAGTTTACTTGGAAATGTTGTAATTGCTAGGGATTTACAAGGTGCAAATGAATTAGCCAAATTGCTGCAATATCGGGCAAGAATTGTTACTCTAGATGGGGATATCGTGAATCCAGGAGGAGCAATGACTGGTGGAGCATTAAAGCAAAAAAGCTCCTCTATTTTAAGCAGAAAAGGCGAGCTTGAAGAATTAAAGGCAAGCATCTCTGAAATGGAAGCTAAAACAATCAGTATGGAAAAGCAAGTGAAAATAACAAAAAGAACCATTCAAGATTTGGAACAACGACTTGAAACGCTTCGAAAAACAGGTGAAGAATTAAGATTGAAGGAGCAAGCCGTAAAAGGTGATCTTCGTGAGGTGGAGTTTGAAGAGAAAAGTTTAAATGAAAGACTATCTCTTTATGATTTTGATAAAGCGCAGTTCTCAGAGGATAAAGAAAGACTCGTTTCAAAAAAGGCAGATCTTCAGGCGCTCCTTGCTGATTTAGAAATGCAGATTACTGCACTTGATAACGAAATCAATGCCCTTACAGATCGGAAAAATATCCAGCAATCATCGAAAGAAGCGTTAAATTCGGCTATAAATGAACTGAAAATTAGCTTTGCAGCAAAAAATGAACAATACACACATGCAAAGGATAAATTTGAAGCTTTAACTTCTGATTATCGGTCAAATAAAGAAAAACTTGAAATTATCAAAGAAGACCTTGCACTTTTATCTTCGGAAATGACGAATAGCTTCTCAGGTGAACAACAGCTTGAGGAATCAGCAAATGATAAACGTCATGCTAAAAATGAGACAATTGCGCTCATTTCCTCAAGAAGAGAAGAACGGATGAAGCTGCAAACAACTTTAGAAGATTTAGAGCTTGAAACAAAAGAGTTAAAACGCCTACACAAAGGAATGACTGAAGCATTAAAGGATGAAGAAGTAAAGCTGAATCGGCTTGATGTTGAACTTGAAAATCGCTTAAATCATTTAAGAGAAGAATATTTGCTGTCCTTTGATGCAGCAAAGGAAGACTATCCTTTAATAATTTCTGCGGATGAAGCTAGAACGAAAGTAAAGCTGATTAAGCTTGCAATTGAAGAACTAGGAAATGTGAATATTGGTGCAATTGAAGAATATGAACGTGTTTCCGAACGCTATGAATTCCTGCATGAGCAGAAAAATGACTTGCAAGAGGCAAAGGATACGTTATTCCAAGTAATCGATGAGATGGATACCGAAATGAAAAAGCGATTTAAGGAAACATTTGAAGGTGTTCGCTATCACTTTGAATCTGTCTTTCAATCCTTGTTTGGCGGTGGAAGAGCGGATCTAAAATTAACGAATCAAGCAGATCTATTAACAACAGGTGTGGAAATTGTTGCGCAGCCTCCAGGGAAAAAACTGCAAAATCTTGGTCTGCTATCTGGTGGGGAAAGAGCACTGACAGCAATTGCTCTTCTTTTTTCGATCTTAAAGGTTCGTCCTGTTCCATTTTGTATTTTAGATGAAGTGGAAGCGGCACTTGATGAAGCGAATGTTTACCGGTTTAGTCAATATTTAAAAAGATTTAGTTCGGAAACGCAATTTATTGTCATTACCCATAGAAAAGGAACGATGGAAGATGCAGATGTGCTGTATGGGGTAACGATGCAGGAGTCTGGTGTGTCTAAATTAGTTTCCGTTCGTTTAGAGGATACGAAGGAATTAGTTACTCAATAAGCAATAGAAAGTGAAGTGATAAAATGAGTTTCTTCAAAAAGCTAAAGGAAAAAATAACAAAACAAACAGATACAGTTACTGAGAAATTTAAAGATGGTTTAGCAAAGACACGTGATAGTTTTTCAGGCAAGGTGAATGATCTTGTTGCTAGATATCGAAAGGTGGACGAGGATTTCTTCGAAGAATTAGAGGAAATTTTAATCCAGGCAGATGTTGGATTTGATACGGTGATGAACCTTATTGAAGAATTGAAAATGGAAGTGAAGCGCCAAAATATACAAGATCCAAACGAAGTGCAAAGTGTCATTTCTGAAAAATTAGTTGAAATTTATGAAGCTGGCGGCGAGATATCTTCTGAATTGAATATACAAACAGATGCATTAACCGTTATTTTATTCGTAGGTGTGAATGGTGTTGGGAAAACAACAACCATTGGGAAACTGGCCCATAAATTTAAATCAGAAGGAAAAAATGTCGTTTTGGCTGCAGGTGACACATTCCGAGCAGGGGCAATTGAACAGCTTGAGGTGTGGGGAGAAAGAGTTGGTGTTGAAGTAATCAAACAAGGTGCTGGATCGGATCCGGCTGCTGTCATGTTTGATGCAGTTCAAGCGGCGAAATCCCGTAAAGCGGATATCCTCATATGTGATACAGCAGGCCGTTTGCAAAATAAAGTAAATTTAATGAAAGAGCTTGAAAAAGTAAAACGAGTAATTGAGAGAGAAGTACCTGGAGCTCCCCATGAGGTTCTCTTAGTACTGGATGCAACAACCGGGCAAAATGCAATGATACAAGCAAAAACATTCAAGGAAGCAACAAATGTAAGCGGAATTGTTTTAACAAAACTTGATGGAACAGCTAAGGGTGGAATTGTTCTAGCAATCAGAAATGAATTAAATATTCCAGTGAAATTTGTTGGACTTGGTGAAAAAATGGACGATTTGCAAGAGTTCAATGCAGAACAATACGTGTATGGGCTTTTTGCTGATTTAATGGAGAATGAAGAGGAATAATGATTAGTAGCTGGAAGTAAGCCTAGGCAGTTTGGTTGTGAAGAATAATAATCGAATTCATCGGCATGATCAGGCTTAATCATATATAGAATAAAATTGCATAGAAAAAGCAGAGGCTTGAGCATCCTCTGCTTTTTTGTGTAATTTAATGACCATATTTATCAACAAAGCTTCAATTATTGATGAGACAAAGGGATTTTGCTAAAGAATTCCCTAGTTATAACCGCGCTTACTCTTGGCATGCCTCAACCAATACGAGGTTCTCTTGGAATCCTTCATTTAAATTAAGCTTTTTATACTTAATGGAGTAACGAGTAGAAGTATAATAAGCGGAAATTTTCCGGTTAAATGCTGAATGAAGCTCTTTTTTAGGGAAATAAGCGGAATTTTTCCGCTTATGCAATGCAAAAGTAATGATTTTTGAATATTTCGAGTCAATAGGCGGAAAATCTCCGCTTATTTGAGCTTTTTTTATTAATAATTCCGAAATAAGCGGAATAATTCCGTCTATTTATTAGCTCGGGCGCTCAAGTTAACGCTTACAAGCTTGGACCTTCTTGACCTTAAATAAGGGGATTAATAACTTCCATCTCTTTCCTAGAAAATGACACAATTTGCACTGTTTTTGATTATACTCTTTAACATGTATAATATAGTGTGGCGTCAGCTATTGCCCACCAATTAATAATACTGATGCTAAATTTTTAGTTTAAAAAATAAAATGCTTATCAAAAATAGCAAGCAAATTTATACGCTCATTCACTTGCTAAAACACTTATACATGTTACATCTAAACCGATTGACTTAAAGTGAGTTCCAGCTGCTTCTTTTGTGCAACGAATGCTCTGGTGTTAACGAAATTAAAAATCAAGAAACCTGCTTTTTAATAGCTGAGCTATTTGTGTACATTTGTAAAGATAATTTCTTGACATGCAGAGTAGTTCTAGGTAAACTAACTATTGTAAAGGCTTTTCACTTAACAAGGGGGAGTTGGGATGTTAGAAAAGACAACGAGAATGAATTATCTTTATGATTTTTATCAATCGTTGTTAACTCCTAAGCAGCGAAGCTATATGTCCCTTTATTACCTGGATGATTTCTCGCTTGGAGAGATAGCAGAAGAATACAATATTAGCAGGCAAGCAGTGTATGATAATATTAAACGGACTGAAGCAATGCTTGAAGAGTATGAAGAAAAGCTGTTATTATTTCATAAATTTCAAGAGCGAGGCAAGCTTATCGTAAGAATCAAGGATCTACTTAAAGCTGATTCTACTGATACAACAACAATTATTCAGAAGATAGCTGAACTTGAGAAATTAGATTAGGAGGCGGCAAGATGGCATTTGAAGGATTAGCCGACCGACTGCAGAATACAATCCAGAAAATCCGCGGCAAAGGGAAAATTAATGAAGCGGATGTCAAAGAAATGATGCGAGAAGTACGTCTTGCTTTACTTGAAGCGGATGTTAACTTTAAGGTCGTCAAAGAGTTTGTTAAAAAGGTAAGTGAACGTGCTGTAGGTCAAGAAGTGATGAAAAGCTTAACACCTGGGCAACAAGTCATCAAGGTTGTTAAAGAAGAGCTAACAGAATTAATGGGTGGCGAGCAGAGCAAAATAGCTGTATCAAACCGGCCGCCAACGGTAATTATGATGGTTGGTTTACAAGGTGCTGGTAAAACAACGACCACTGGTAAGCTCGCAAACTTGCTTCGCAAGAAATACAACCGTAATCCTATGCTTGTAGCAGCTGATATTTACCGTCCTGCAGCTATTCAGCAGCTTGAAACACTTGGCAAACAATTGAATATGCCTGTATTTTCACTTGGAGATCAAGTAAGCCCTGTAGAAATTGCCAAACAAGCAATTGCAAAGGCGAAAGAGGATCATAATGATTATGTCCTTATTGATACAGCAGGTCGATTGCATGTGGATGAAGCATTAATGGATGAATTGAAGCAAATTAAAGAGCTTTCTAATCCAGATGAAATTTTCTTAGTTGTGGATGCGATGACTGGGCAGGATGCTGTAAATGTGTCAAAAAGCTTTAATGAGCTTCTTGGACTGACGGGTGTCGTTCTAACGAAACTTGATGGTGATACACGTGGAGGAGCAGCTTTATCTATTCGCTCTGTAACAGATACACCTATTAAGTTTGTTGGGCTTGGAGAAAAACTAGATGCTTTAGAATCCTTCCATCCAGAGAGAATGGCCTCTCGGATTTTAGGGATGGGTGATGTCCTCACTTTAATTGAAAAAGCGCAAGCGAATGTGGATGAAGAAAAAGCAAAAGAAATGCAGCAAAAGATGCGAACAGCTTCCCTCACATTTGATGATTTCTTAGAGCAATTGACCCAGGTTCGTAGCATGGGACCACTTGATGAATTGCTGAAAATGATGCCAGGAGCAAATAAAATCAAAGGCTTGAATAATCTTCAAGTCGATGAAAAGCAAATCTCTCATATTGAGGCAATTATTAAGTCAATGACAAAGGACGAAAAAATTCATCCTGAGACGATTAATGCAAGCAGACGTAAACGAATTGCAAAAGGAAGCGGTACAACAGTTCCTGAAGTCAATCGTTTACTGAAGCAATTTGAAGACATGAAAAAAATGATGAAACAAATGACAGCTTCATCACCTAAAGGAAAGAAAAAGGGTGGTTTTAAGCTTCCTTTTAATCCTTTTTAAGCAGTTGTAATCTTTTTTGAGTGATGTAAAGAAAAAACACTTTACAAACCATAAATCAATCTGATAATATATTATCTTGTGTGAAACTATTCGGAGGTGCTTTAATAATGGCAGTAAAAATTCGTTTAAAACGTATGGGAGCAAACAAATCTCCTTTCTATCGTATCGTAGTAGCTGATTCTCGTTCACCACGTGATGGACGCTTTATTGAAACAGTAGGAACTTACAATCCAGTAGCTCAACCAGCTATCGTTGAAATCAATGAAGAGTTAGCTCTTAAATGGCTTCAAACTGGTGCGAAGCCATCAGATACAGTACGTAATCTTTTCTCTAAACAAGGCATTATGGAAAAATTCCATAACGCAAAAAACGGTAAGTAATTTAACATTAAGATGAAAGAACTTATCGTGTCGATTGTGAAGCCCCTTGTTGATTTTCCAGAAGAGGTTCAAGTAACAACTTTTGAAGAAGAAAATCGCGTGACCTACCAGCTTTCCGTCAACAAGAATGACATGGGGAAAGTAATTGGAAAGCAAGGGCGCGTTGCGAAAGCAATACGAACTGTTGTCTATGCAGCAGGATCATCACAACAAAAAAAGATCTATCTAGAGATCAGTGAATAAGAATAGCGGAAGCAACTGCCTATTCCCGATAAGCATAAGACAGAATGGCTTATGATCTCGAGGGACTAGGAGCCGAAGCTAGACGATAAAAAAGGAGGGTTTATTTACCCTCCTTTTTTTCCAATTATAAATGTTTATCACGATTGTACCCTTAGGGAGGCGTGAATAATGAAAATCCTTCAAACGGTCGCAGTGCTGCAGGTTCTAACAGAAAAAAGTAAACAAGAGCTATTAGAAAGTTATTTAGTCAAGAAAAGGCAATTGGAGAAAGAATGTGATCAGCTTCAATTTGAACGTAAAAAAATTGAACGTACAAAAAAGTTTCAGCCAGAAACTTTGAAAAAACATTTTGAGAAAGAAATTCAAATGCGTCAGGAAAAGGTAAAACTACTTGATTTTCAAATAGAACAATTACATATACTACCGTTAGGAAGCGAATTGAAGGAAAAAGAAGTACAAGCTTGGATTGAGATAAAAGTAGGGGATTGCTGGGATAAAATACAAAGTGAAAAAGCAATCATTATTAAAGATGGAATGATTGCTGAAATACGCTAGAGGTGAAAAGGATGGAAAAATGGTTTAATGTTGGGAAAATCGTAAATACCCATGGCATAAAAGGAGAAGCGAGAGTTATTTCAAAGACGGATTTTGCTGAAGAGCGGTATAAGCCTGGCAATACGCTCACGTTATTTATGCCTGATTCAAATGACAGAATTGATCTTGTGATTAAATCACATCGAATACATAAGTCCTTTGATTTACTTACTTTCGAAGGGTATGAAAATATGAATGAGATTGAAAAAATGAAGGGCGGCATTTTAAAAGTATCAGAGAATCAGCTCGGACAATTGGAAGAGAATGAATTTTATTATCATGAAATTATTGGCTGTTCTGTAAATACACTAGATGGTGAAGAGGTCGGTAAGATACGAGAAATTCTTTCACCAGGTGCAAATGATGTATGGGTAATTAAAGGAAAAGGCGGGAAAGACATTTTAATCCCTTATATTGATGATGTCGTGAAAGAGGTTAATGTGAAGGAAAAGAAAATCATCATTGATCCAATTGAAGGACTGCTGTCATGATGAAAATGGATGTTCTTACCCTTTTTCCAGAAATGTTTGATGGTGTTTTAGGCCATTCTATTTTAAAAAGGGCGGCAGAGCATAATGCTGTTGAATATAATATCGTAAATTTTCGCACGTACGCGGACAATAAACATCAAACAGTTGATGACTACCCATATGGTGGTGGTGCCGGTATGGTATTGAAGCCACAGCCTATTTTTGATGCCGTTGCAGATTTACAGAAGAAGAGTACATCCTCACCGAGAGTAATTCTTCTTTGTCCACAAGGGGAAAAATATACGCAAAGAAAAGCAGAAGAACTTTCTCAGGAAGAGCATCTGATATTCGTTTGTGGTCATTATGAGGGATATGATGAAAGAATTCGTGAGCATGTAGTAACGGATGAAATCTCGATAGGAGATTTTGTTCTAACCGGTGGAGAGCTTGGAGCAATGGTTGTCATTGATAGTATTGTGCGCCTGCTGCCGGGTGTCCTAGGGAAAGAGGAATCGCATCAAAGTGATTCCTATAGTACAGGGCTACTGGAACATCCTCATTATACTAGACCAGCAGATTTCAGAGGAATGAAGGTGCCGGATGTTCTTACATCTGGCAATCATCGCTTAATTGATGAATGGCGAATGAAAGAATCGTTAAGGAGAACTGAGCTTCGACGACCAGACTTATTCGACCATATGGAGTTATCTGCTGAACAGAAAAAGTGGCTAGAGGAAATAAAAAAAGAACATGAAGAGCATTGAAGTTGTACGGTATATATGATACAATACTTTTTGTGACTTAGGCTGACATATTCAGTTTATTGTCTTATAAAGATGTTCCGCTGCAATGGATTGAGACATGTGCAAGAGCATCTGTTGGAAGGAGTTGAAAACGATGCATAAATTAATCGAAGAAATCACTAAAGAACAACTTCGTACGGACCTTCCGGCTTTCCGTCCTGGTGATACTGTACGTGTACACGTTAGTATTGTTGAGGGAACTCGTGAGCGTGTTCAGGTGTATGAAGGAGTAGTGATTAAGCGTCGTGGTGGTGGAATTAGTGAAACTTTCACAGTTCGTAAGATTTCTTACGGTGTAGGCGTAGAGCGTACATTCCCTGTACACACACCAAAAATTGCGAAGCTTGAAGTGATCCGTCGCGGTAAAGTACGCCGTGCGAAACTTTACTACCTACGTAATCTACGTGGTAAAAAAGCTCGTATTAAAGAAATTCGTTAATCCGAAAAGTGAAAACGCCTTGTTCAGCCCCGACAAGCATAAGATAGTCCGGTGGGAAGGTTGTTCTTTAACCTTCTTACCGGAATGGCTTGTGACCTCGAGGGGCTAGGCGTTGTAACTGGACAATAAGAAAAGCGAAAGGGAGCTTGTATATCAAGCTCCTTTTTCTTAGCAAATAAAGTATAAACACCAATCTGTCTGAGGACGATTCCCCATAAATATTGAAGAATGAGTCGGATGATAAATGGGCGTATTCTAGCAATTATTCTGCAATAAATAAATTTTTTTAACGAATAATAAGATTATAAGCCTCCCATCATGTTTTTTATGTGGGATTTTTGTAATATAGAGAAGTGGATTACAATCCAAATAAAAGCTTGGTGCTTTATAGATGGATTTATTTTTACTAGAGATTGGTGGGGAAAACATGGCAAAAAAGAAAAATGAAATTTGGGAATGGACAAAGGCACTTGTAATCGCAATTTTGTTAGCAGCAGTTATCCGATACTTTTTATTTGCTCCAATTGTTGTAGATGGGTTGTCTATGATGCCAACTTTACATGATCAAGACCGTATGATTGTTAATAAATTCAGTTATAAAATTGGAAACCCAGACCGTTTTGATATTATTGTTTTTCATGCGCCAGAAAATAAAGATTACATCAAGCGAGTGATTGGCCTGCCTGGTGATCGGGTTGAATATAAGGATGATACCCTGTTTATCAATGGGAAGGCATATGAAGAACCGTATCTTGATGATTATAAAAGCCAAGTAATCGATGGTCCTTTAACTGAACCTTTTACTCTAGAGGAAAAGATCGGCTCAGAAACGGTTCCTGAAGGCCATCTCTTTGTTATGGGAGATAACCGTAGATATAGTAAAGATAGCCGTCATATTGGAACGGTTCCAATGGAAAAAGTGCTAGGTAATACAGGGATTATCTATTGGCCAATCGAAGATATTCGACTTGTAAAATAAAGCGAAGGAATGGAGGTGGAAGTCTTGACTATTCAATGGTTTCCAGGGCATATGGCGAAAGCCCGCAGACAAGTAACAGAAAAACTTAAGCTTGTAGATATCATCTTTGAACTTGTCGATGCAAGAATTCCATATTCTTCTCGTAATCCAATGATTGATGAAATCATTCAGCATAAGCCAAGATTAGTGCTTTTGAATAAAGCAGATATGGCTGATCGGGACGCAACAAAGCAGTGGATTAACTACTTTCAAGACAAAGGGATTAAGGCCATAGCAATTAATTCACAAGCAGGGCAAGGAATGAAGGAGATTGTTCGTGCATCACAAGAAATTTTGCAGGAAAAATTTGATCGAATGAAAGCAAAGGGTGTAAAGCCTAGGGCCATTCGTGCAATGATTGTAGGTATTCCTAATGCAGGGAAATCGACGTTAATTAACCGGCTTGCGAATAAGAATATTGCGAAGACTGGAAATACACCTGGGGTTACGAAGGCGCAGCAATGGATAAAAGTTGGGAAAGAATTAGAACTTCTTGATACACCTGGTATTCTTTGGCCGAAATTCGAGGATCAAGAGGTCGGCTTAAAACTTGCGCTTACAGGGGCGATCAAGGATACGATATTAAACTTGCAAGATATTGCAGTTTACGCACTTCGATTTCTTCAAAATAAATATCCGGATCGATTGACAGAACGGTATAAGCTTGAAGTCATTCCAGAAGATATTGTCGAGCTATTTGACGAAATTGGTAAATTGAGAGGATGTCTAATCAGTGGTGGGGGAATTGATTATGATAAGGTCACAGATCTGATCATTCGTGATTTTCGCTCAGAAAAATTTGGCTCCATTACTTTAGAATATCCAAATGAACGGTTAGATCCAACCGTTCAGTAATCAAAGAAATAATGAATAAAAGTTCAATCTCTTAAAGGCCCTTCTTCTGCTAGAAGGCCTTTATTTTTTTCTCAAATTGCCGATACATATAGTATGTAATTTAAAGGGGATTAAGCATGGAGAAATTAACAATACGTGAAATAGAAGAAAAGCTAATAAGTGTAAACGGCCCAGATAGTATTTTTATGCAAACTTTACTGAATGACGAACGAAAAGGTGTTCAGCAGCTATTGAATAAATGGCTGAAATGGAAAGAGCAAGAAAGAAAAATATTTGAAAAGTATCTACTAATGACCAAATATGAAAAGAAGTATCTGAAGCAAGGCTATCAATTTATTGCTGGAGTTGATGAAGTTGGAAGAGGTCCTCTCGCTGGCCCTGTTGTTGCTTCTGCGGTTATTCTACCTGCTGATTTTTATTTACCTGGCATTGATGATTCAAAAAAGCTATCCGAACAAAAACGAAATGAATACTTCGCTAAGATTCACGAAAAAGCAATTGCAGTGAGTATTGGCATTGTTGATGTGAATGAAATTGACCAAATCAATATTTATGAAGCATCTAAAAAGGCGATGCTAGCAGCTATTTCAGGATTACATGTTCAGCCTGATTTTGTTCTTGTTGATGCCGTTAAGCTTGATACTCCATATCCGCTTGAAGCAATTATTAAGGGCGATGGGAAAAGCGTGTCCATTGCAGCAGCATCGATTATTGCAAAGGTAACGCGAGATCGGATGATGACGGATTTAGGAAAAGAATATGAGGCGTATGGTTTTGCAAAGCATATGGGGTATGGTACGAAAGCCCATCTTGAAGCCATACGAAAATATGGCATAACGCGCCATCATCGGAAAAGCTTTGCGCCCATCAAAAACTATGTAAAAAAAGAATAAGGTGAAATGATGAGCTCATTAAATATGGTAGATAGTTTATTAAGGCAAGAAAAGTCAATCCATTCAAAAGCAACATCCTTTAGACCTGGTCAAATTTTTAGCGGGAAAGTATTGAAATTGTTTCCAAACCAAATTGCAGAGGTGCAGGTTGGTTCGGGAAAGGTTATTGCACAGTTAGAAGTAGGTTTATCGGTGAATGACCGTCACTTTTTCCAAGTGCAATCAAATGATGGACAAATCCATTTAAAGGTTTTAGATGTAGTGAGTGGCAATGGTAAGCAGCCTTCAGTTGAGAACTTACTTAGACAAATGAACCTTCCAGTAACGAAAGAACATATTTCTCTACTCCAATTTTTTATGAAAGAACAACTCCCTATAACAAAAGATACGCTGCAATTAGCTGCTGACTGGCTAAAGAGCAGTACGTCACTTCAGGATAGCTTAGAAAGTATAAAGTTAATACTTAATAAGCAGCTTCCATTTACAAAAGATGTTTTTTTATCTCTCACTTCCGTTTTGAAGAATGAATCTTTTACTACTTTGATGGATGGTTTGAAGGCGCAATTAAGTCAAGTTCATTCAAATGGCCCTACATCGATCAAGTTAACAGCTTTATTAAATGAAATGACTCAAACCGATAAAGAAAAGATGAATAGCTTTGCTTTAATGAAATTGACGAAAGAATGGATTGGATCAAATGATGAATCTCAATCAAAAGCAGCCTTTCATTTATTACAAAAAGCAGGTTTTCTATCAACAGCTGCAAATGAGGCCGGGCTAATGAATCAATTGGCTGAAAAGTGGATGGATGCTGATGGAAAGTCGAGTTCCGCTTCTACTGTTGCCCATTCATTAGTTGAATTAATCGAAGGAAGCCGTACAGGAAACCGACAACAGCTTATTTTTTCACTAATAAAACTACAGGAGCAAATACGAAACAGTTCAAATCCTGTAGATGCTAAATTGCTTGAAACGCTCAATCAATTGCTGACAAATGTAAAAGTCGGAAAGGTAACACCGCCATTAAGTGATAATGATTTGCTCTCGGTGACGAAGGGGGTTCTTCGTTTGCAGCTCACTCCTGCTAATAGTATGCAAAATCAGTCTGTATTCATGAATCAGGCACTTTCAATCCTAAATGGGACAGAACAAGCTTTTACAAAGATCTCTAGCTTGTTAACGAATGATCTAGCGAAGCACTCTTCTACCTTTTCGAGCGAAGAGGATGCCTTGCTTTCGAGTATAAAAAGGGAAACACAGGTAATGGGAGTCCAATGGGAGAATTCAAATGCAGTTAATCATCAACTGAAGCAAATCATACGATCATTAGGTCTTTCGTATGAACATGGTGTCATCGACATGTTGAAAAATCCAGAAATAGATCGAACGAGCCAATTAGAGTCGCTTAAACCACTATTAATGCAGCTGCTAGCGGATGAAACAAGCGTCCCTGTGAAAGATGCGGCAGAGAAGCTTCTGTACAAAATTACAGGGCTTCAAGTGCTGTCACAGGAAATAGGCCCGATCCAACAATATGTTACACAAATCCCACTATCTTTTTCAGAAATGAAAACAGATTTAACGATTCAATGGAGTGGGAAAAAAACAGACCAAGGGAAAATTGATCCTAATTATTGTCGTGTATTATTCTATCTTCATCTTAGCGAATTGAAAGAAACCATTGTTGATTTGCAGGTACAAAATAGGGTGATGAACATTGCTATAATTAATGAACGAGAAGATCTAAAGCGATTAGCTGATCCTTTTCTAGTTAATTTAAAAACAAATTTAATGAAAATAAATTATCATCTATCATCAGTTACATTTGATAAACCGCTAGAAAATAAGGAAAACATTGAAATAAAAGGGAAGAATTCAACTTATATTCGTCCAAATAACTTTAATGGAGTGGACTTTAGAGTATGAACAAACAAGGAAGGATCATTAGAAAAGAAGCCGTTGCTTTAACATACGATAAATATGGAACAAATGCTCCTCGTCTTGTTGCTAAAGGGAAAGGAATGATTGCTGATAATATCGTTGAACAAGCAAAAGAAAATAAAATTCCCATACAAGAGGACCCATCACTAGTTGAGCTGCTTGGCAAGCTTAATATAAATGAACAAATTCCTGAAGAATTATATCAGGCAGTTGCGGAAATCTTTGCTTTTATTTATCGGACAGACCAAGAGGCAAAAGACAAACGAAAGAACTAGAAAATTCTATATTCAAAAAACAATTTTACTAGTCTATACTACCTACTTTCCTTAGAATATACTGTATTAGAATTTAGAAATTTTAAAAGAAATATAATATTTCACCTAATAAAGGTAGACAAGAATTGTGGAGTTTTATAAAATGAAAGCGCAGTTTAATTTTTGATGAGCTTATAGTAGGAGGATGGGAAATGAATATCCATGAGTACCAAGGTAAAGAAATCCTCAGAAAATACGGGGTAGCAGTACCAAATGGAAAGGTTGCTTTCACAGTTGAAGAAGCAGTTGAAGCAGCAAAAGAATTAGGCACACAGGTTTGTGTTGTTAAAGCACAAATTCATGCGGGTGGCCGTGGGAAGGCTGGCGGCGTTAAGGTTGCGAAGAATTTAGATGAAGTACGTACATATGCAAATGAAATTCTCGGCAAAACGCTTGTTACGCATCAAACAGGACCAGAAGGAAAAGAAGTAAAACGCTTACTTATTGAAGAAGGCTGTGACATTAAAAAAGAATATTATATTGGTTTAGTTCTAGACCGTGCTACTTCACGTGTTGTCTTAATGGCATCAGAAGAAGGCGGAACAGAGATCGAAGAAGTAGCGGAAAAGACACCTGAGAAAATTTTCAAAGAAGAAATCGATCCAGTTGTTGGTTTAAGTGCATACCAAGCACGTCGTATTGCATTTAATATCAATATTCCAAAAGAACTAGTCGGACAAGCAGTGAAATTCATGATGAGTCTATACACGGCTTACATTGAAAAGGATTGTTCAATCGCTGAAATTAATCCGCTAGTTGTGACAGGCGACGGAAAGGTCATGGCATTAGATGCGAAATTAAACTTCGACTCCAATGCATTATACCGTCAGAAGGATATTCTTGAGTACCGTGATCTTGAAGAAGAGGATGCAAAAGAAATTGAAGCATCTAAATATGACCTAAGCTATATTGCATTAGACGGAAATATTGGCTGTATGGTAAATGGTGCTGGCCTTGCGATGTCTACAATGGATATCATTAAGCATTATGGTGGGGACCCTGCTAACTTCCTTGATGTTGGGGGCGGTGCGACTGCTGAGAAGGTAACTGAAGCATTCAAAATTATTCTTTCTGATCCAAAGGTTAAAGGTATTTTCGTAAATATCTTTGGTGGAATCATGAAGTGTGACGTTATTGCTACAGGTGTTGTTGAAGCTGCGAAGCAAGTAGGCTTACAAGTACCATTAGTTGTACGCTTAGAAGGTACAAATGTTGACTTAGGTAAGAAGATCCTTGCTGAATCAGACATTGATATTGTTGCGGCTGAGTCTATGGCTGACGGTGCACAAAAGATTGTTTCCTTAGTTGGCTAAGCAATTGGAGATAAGAAAGGGGAATTGATGTGAGCGTTTTTATTAATAAGGATACAAAAGTTATTGTACAAGGAATTACGGGTTCAACAGCCCTTTTTCATACAAAACAAATGCTTGAATACGGAACACAAATTGTCGGCGGTACATCACCAGGTAAAGGCGGGTCTGAAGTAGAAGGTGTACCTGTATTTAATACGGTACAGGAAGCAGTTCATGCCACTGGGGCAACTGCTTCAGTTATCTACGTACCCGCACCATTTGCTGCCGATGCGATTTTAGAAGCTGTAGATGCAGACTTGGATTTAGCTATCTGTATTACTGAACATATTCCAGTATTAGATATGGTTAAAGTAAAACGCTATATGGAAGGCAAGAAGACTCGATTAGTAGGTCCAAACTGTCCAGGAGTTATTACTGCTGATGAATGTAAGATTGGGATTATGCCTGGATATATTCATAAGAAGGGCCATGTAGGCGTTGTTTCTCGTTCTGGAACGTTAACATATGAAGCGGTGCATCAATTATCAGAAGCCGGAATTGGCCAAACAACAGCAGTTGGTATTGGTGGAGACCCAGTGAACGGAACAAACTTCATCGATGTATTAAAAGCATTCAATGAAGACCCAGAAACATATGCAGTAATTATGATTGGTGAAATTGGCGGAACTGCTGAGGAAGAAGCTGCTGAGTGGGTAAAAGCAAATATGACAAAGCCAGTAGTTGGCTTTATCGGTGGACGTACAGCACCTCCAGGAAAACGTATGGGACATGCTGGAGCAATCATTTCAGGTGGAAAAGGAACAGCTGATGAGAAAATCCGCGTAATGAATGAATGCGGAATTGAAGTAGCTGATACACCATCTGTTATGGGAGAAACGTTAATTAAGGTACTGAAAGAAAAAGGCCTTTACGATCAATGTAAAACACATTAATTTAAAAAACAATAAAGTAGTCCCCTGAAAATGTGGGGGACTATTTATTGTATCCTTTGATTCTAAAATAGCATTTTAAATAGAGGAGGCTTCAAATGAACGACTTTACAATGAGACTTGTACATTTGCATCATTGTCGAGGCATCGGATGGAATACGATTTTTCAACTATTAAAGGCTGACCCTGAGCTTACATCACTTTATTACCTCAAAATGAATGACCTCAATCTTCCAAAAACCTCTGCAATCGAAGCATATAATGACCTCCATTCAAAACAGATCTATGATCAAATCCAGCAATATTTGATAAATGGTATTCAAATGATTACTATTTTTGATGATCGCTATCCGCAATTATTAAAAGAGACGTATCAGCCTCCCTGGGTGTTATATGCTAAGGGAGACTTGGCAATATTAAATGAAAAGATTCATTTAGCTGTTGTAGGGACAAGGCAATACACAGAATATGGGGAAAACGCAATAAAATACTTGTTTCCTAAACTAATAGAAAACAACATTGTTATTGTTAGTGGTTTGGCAACTGGAATTGATACAATTGCACATGAAGTGGCGATGATGAATAAAGGAAAGACAATCGGTGTTATCGCAGGAGGCTTTCATTATATTTATCCCCAAGCAAACAAAAGGCTTGCTGAAGAAATGATGAACAACCATCTACTCCTTTCAGAGTACCCACCAAATACGAAACCACAAAAATGGCAATTTCCAATGAGGAATCGAATAATAAGCGGAATTAGTAAGGGAACCTTGGTCATTCAGGCAAAAAGAAAAAGTGGTTCATTAATAACGGCTAATTTTGCAGTACAGGAAGGAAGAGAAGTGTTTGCACTGCCTGGAACCATTTTTAGCGAACATTCAAAAGGGACAAATGAGCTAATTCAGCAAGGAGCAAAGCTTGTAAATAGTCCTGAAGATATAATGGAAGAATTAA
Organism: Cytobacillus eiseniae; assembly: GCF_017874625.1. Taxonomy (GTDB): domain Bacteria; phylum Bacillota; class Bacilli; order Bacillales; family Cytobacillaceae; genus Cytobacillus; species Cytobacillus eiseniae. The sequence goes on from NZ_JAGIKZ010000002.1 coordinate 224,276, forward strand.
TCTATTTTACTTAATATCAATTAATAGCTATGTTTAAACTAGAATAAGCATTTGTGCGAAATAAAATAATAAAGTACTAAATTAATAAAAATTTTCTGTATTGTTTCATAAAAAAATAAATTTAGATTTTATGATAGATCTATGATAAAGTAAGAAGCGTTTGAAACAAGTTGAGTTGGATGGATAATAATGTTTGACAAATATGCAAATTATGTTCAATAATAGTGGATATTTCATTCTTGAATGAAAAGATCATATATTTTGCATGGATAATAGGCTATAATCATTTCTCAGTGGCATTTGTATGTCACACAAATGATAAAAATACATTTCATTTATTTAGATAAATGGCTGTCTTTTTAAATAGTGCTAACTAACAAATTAATGAAAAAGGTTGATTGTTACCCGTTTTCATTTACACATTAATTACCTTACAACAATCAAATAAAAGTTCTTAAAAAATAAAGTGTGTCTGTTTTTTCTAAAAATCCCTCTTAAGGAGGACTATTGATGTCAGAGTTTCTTGTAATCGTTGAGTCTCCCGCGAAGGCGAAGACGATTGAGCGTTATCTCGGTAAAAAATACAAAGTAAAAGCATCTATGGGGCATATTCGAGATTTGCCAAAAAGTCAAATGGGTATAGATGAAAAAAATAACTTTGAGCCGAAATATATTACAATTCGCGGAAAAGGCCCTGTCTTAAAAGAACTAAAGACGGCAGCAAAAAAGGCAAAGAAAATATATTTAGCAGCTGACCCTGATCGCGAAGGGGAAGCAATTGCTTGGCATTTAGCCCATAGTTTAAATATGGATGTATCATCTGATTGCCGTGTTGTTTTTAATGAAATTACAAAAGATGCAATTAAAGAATCATTTAAGCATCCTCGGCCAATTAATATGGACCTTGTTGATGCACAGCAAACTAGACGACTTCTTGATCGGCTTGTTGGCTATAATATAAGCCCATTATTATGGAAGAAAATAAAAAAAGGCTTGAGTGCAGGGAGAGTTCAATCTGTTGCAGTTCGCCTTATTATTGATAGGGAGAACGAAATTAAAGCTTTCATTCCTGAAGAATATTGGTCAATTGATGGCGAATTTTTGAAAGGAAAAGAAGCTTTTGATGCAGCATTTTATGGCATGGGCAATGAAAAGCTAGGATTGAAATCGAAAGAAGAGGTTGAAAATGTCTTAAGTAAATTGAAGGGGAATGAGTTTCAGGTTACATCCGTTACTAAAAAGGAACGGAAACGGAATCCTGCCTCTCCTTTTACGACATCTTCTTTACAACAAGAAGCAGCACGAAAATTAAATTTTCGTGCGAAAAAGACAATGATGCTTGCACAGCAACTCTATGAGGGGATTGACCTTGGAAAAGAAGGAACAGTAGGTCTAATCACTTATATGAGAACGGATTCTACACGTGTATCAGAAGTTGCTCAAACAGAAGCATCGCAATATATTGAGCAAGCATATGGGAAAGAGTTCTTGCTGACGAGCAAAAAGAAAGAGAAGAAAAAGTCAAATACGCAAGATGCGCATGAGGCTATTCGACCTACAAGCATTCTGAAGGAGCCATCTGCTCTTAAAGAGTATTTGTCTAGGGATCAGCTTCGACTTTATCGATTAATATGGGAACGTTTTGTTGCAAGCCAAATGGCATCTGCTATTATGGATACGATGAGTGTTGATTTAATCAATGAGGATGTAACTTTTAGAGCGACTGGCTCAAAAGTGAAATTTGCTGGATTCATGAAAGTATATGTAGAGGGAACGGATGATACGGCTGAAGAAAAGGATAAAATGCTGCCAGATCTAAAAGAAGGCGATATCGTACTAAAAAAAGAGATTGAGCCAAAGCAGCATTTTACACAGCCACCACCAAGGTACACAGAAGCTAGACTTGTGAAAACACTTGAAGAACTTGGTATTGGTCGCCCTTCCACGTTTGCTCCAACGTTAGATACGATTCAAAAGCGTGGATATGTTGCTTTAGATAATAAAAGGTTTATTCCAACAGAGCTAGGGGAGATTGTGACAGAATCGATTTTAGAATTCTTCCCAGATATTGTAGATGTTGAGTTTACTGCTAAAATGGAAAAGGATCTGGACTATATTGAAGAAGGAAAAGTCAATTGGGTTCAGATTATTGATGAATTTTACGGAGAGTTTGAAAAAGATCTTAGTAAAGCAGAGAAAGAAATGGCTGAAGTAGAAATTAAGGATGAACCTGCAGGAGAAGATTGTGATCAGTGCGGGAATCCGATGGTATTTAAGATGGGGCGCTATGGAAAATTCATGGCGTGCAGCAATTTCCCTGATTGCCGGAACACAAAAGCAATTGTGAAAGAAATAGGTGTGAAGTGTCCGAACTGTAAAGAGGGAAATATAATTGAAAGAAAAAGCAAGAAACGCCGAATTTTTTATGGGTGTGACCGATTCCCTGAATGTGACTTTATTTCTTGGGACAAACCACTGCCTCGTAGCTGTCCGAAATGCGAGCAGCTTCTTGTAGAAAAGAAGCTGAAAAAAGGTGTCCAGGTTCAATGTGTAGCATGTGACTACAAGGAAGAAAAGCAAAATTAAGGGTGGGCTTGATGCCCACTCTTTTGCGTGCAAAAAGGATAGAGCAAAAAGCAGAATGGGAATATAAATACATTTATCCATAGTAGGAGGTTTATTGTAAATGAATGAAGGGATTGTTAATGTTATTGGTGCTGGACTAGCCGGTAGTGAAGCGGCCTGGCAAATTGCGGAGCGAGGAATACAAGTACGACTTTATGAGATGAGACCAGTAAAGCAAACACCAGCCCATCATACAGATAAATTTGCAGAGCTCGTATGCAGCAATTCATTAAGAGCAAATACATTAACAAATGCAGTAGGCGTTCTTAAAGAAGAAATGAGGAAATTAAATTCAGTTATTATTCATTCAGCTGATTCTTCTGCTGTTCCAGCTGGTGGTGCACTAGCGGTTGATCGCCATGAGTTTGCAGGATTAGTGACCGATAAAGTGAAGAATCATCCGAATGTGACTGTGATTTCTGAAGAAGTGACAGAGATTCCAAATGGTCCGACAATTATTGCGACGGGGCCGCTGACAAGTGAAGCTTTATCAGCTAAATTAAAGGATCTATCTGGGGAAGACTACTTGTACTTTTATGATGCAGCTGCACCAATTATTGAAAAAGAATCAATAAATATGGACAAAGTGTATTTGAAATCGCGCTATGATAAGGGAGAAGCGGCCTATCTTAATTGTCCAATGACTGAAGATGAATTTGAAAAATTTTATGAAGCATTAATTACTGCAGAAACAGTTCCTTTAAAGGAATTTGAGAAGGAAATCTTTTTTGAAGGTTGTATGCCAATAGAAGTTATGGCGAGTAGAGGCAAGAAAACAATGTTATTCGGCCCAATGAAGCCAGTTGGTTTAGAGGATCCGAAAACAGGGAAAAGACCATATGCGGTTGTACAGCTTCGACAGGATGATGCAGCTGGTACTTTATTCAATATTGTCGGGTTTCAAACGCATTTGAAATGGGGACCACAAAAGGAAGTTATTCAGTTAATCCCTGGCTTAGAAAATGCAGAAATTGTGCGTTATGGAGTGATGCACCGTAATACCTTTATTAATTCTCCTAAAGTATTACGACCTACATATCAATTTATGAACCGTGATGATTTATTTTTTGCAGGACAGATGACTGGTGTAGAAGGATATGTGGAATCAGCAGCAAGTGGACTAGTTGCCGGCATCAATGCTGCTCGTCTCGTCAAGGGAGAAGACATGCTTGAATTCCCACACGAAACGACAATTGGAAGCATGGCAAGATATATTACTTCAGCAAATGAGAAAAACTTTCAGCCGATGAATGCTAATTTTGGGCTTTTACCTGATTTACCTGTTAGAATAAAAGGGAAAAAAGAACGAAATGAGCAACATGCTGAAAGAGCGTTAGAAACAATTCAGAACTTTGTGAAAAGTAAGGGGATTTAATTGCAAGAGCTTCTAAAATATGATACGATTTAGAAGCTCTTGCGAGGTGGTTTAATGGATCAAAATGTGAACAATTCGTTACATTTGTTTATTGAATATTTACAAATTGAGAAAAATTATACACAATATACAATTGAGCATTATCACCATGACATTAGAGAATTCTTTATGTTCATGTCTGAACAAGCTATAATGAATCTTGAAGATGTTAAATATTTTGATGTTCGACTCTTTTTGACAAAGTTGTATAATGAAAAGTTTGCCAGAAGATCGGTTGCCAGAAAGATTTCATGTCTACGTAGTTTTTTTAAGTTTTTGGTGAGGGAGCGACTAGTATCAGATAATCCATTTGCACTTGCTTCCATCCCTAAAGGAGAAAAGAAACTTCCTGAGTTTTTTTATGAGAAAGAAATGAGCGCCTTGTTTCATGCTTGTGAGACAGAAACGATCTTAGGGAAACGGAATAAAGCGATTTTAGAGCTTCTCTATGCAACTGGGATGCGGGTAAGTGAATGCAGCCATATTCGGATGAAAGACCTTGATATGTATTTATCAACCGTACTTGTACATGGCAAGGGGAATAAGCAGCGTTATATTCCATTTGGTAGCTATGCACATGATGCCCTTGAGGACTACATACAAAATGCCCGAAAGAATCTCCTTTCAGGAAATTCAGCAAATGACTATTTGTTTTTGAACTTTCGAGGGGGACAGCTAACAGCTAGAGGAATAAGATTAATTCTTAATAAATTAATTGAACATTCATCCTTAACTGGAAAAATACATCCACATATGCTAAGACACACATTCGCAACCCATTTGCTTGCGAATGGTGCTGATATGAGAACCGTACAAGAGTTATTAGGCCATGCCTTTTTATCATCAACTCAAGTATACACACATGTTACCAATGAATATTTAAGAAAAACTTATATGACCCATCATCCAAGGGCATAAGGTAGTATTTCTCTTATTTAAGTGAGTGTTCAAAAAGGAGGCAAAAAGAGCCGAGAAGTTCAAGGAAGTGAAGCTTAGAGCACCGGAGCGTACGTTTTTGGCATTTGAGGAGCGGATAAGCAAACTGACGCAGAAATAAAGGCGGCTATTTTTCCCGGGCTTTTTGAACATCCACTTTAAGAAAAGGTAATAAGCAAAAGGAGGATATTTATGTCTCAATTCCATGCTACGACAATTTTTGCTGTTCAACATAATGGGAAGTGTGCAATGGCTGGAGATGGCCAAGTAACTTTTGGAAATGCAGTTGTGATGAAGCACACTGCAAGAAAAGTGCGAAAGCTGTTTAATGGAAAGGTAATTGCTGGATTTGCTGGCTCAGTTGCAGATGCATTCACATTATTCGAAATGTTTGAAGGAAAGCTAGAAGAGTATAATGGCAATTTACAACGAGCAGCTGTTGAACTCGCAAAACAATGGAGAAGTGATAAAGTGCTGCGTAAGTTAGAAGCGATGCTTATCGTGATGAATGAGGAAAGCTTATTGCTCATATCAGGCACTGGTGAAGTGATTGAACCCGATGATGGTGTATTAGCTATTGGTTCGGGAGGGAATTATGCATTGGCAGCAGGCAGATCTTTAAAGCGTTACGCTGGTGAGCATTTATCTGCTAATGAAATTGCCAAAGCATCTCTTGAAATGGCTGCAGAAATATGCGTATACACGAATACGAATATCATTGTGGAAGAACTTTAAGGGAAGGTGTAATCAATGAGTAATGGAACAAACTTAACTCCCCGCCAAATTGTTGAGAAGCTTGATCAATTTATTATTGGTCAAAAGGATGCGAAGAAAGCAGTTGCTGTTGCATTAAGGAACCGTTATCGTCGTGGTTTGCTAGATGAAAAACTACGTGATGAAATTAGCCCTAAAAATATTCTGATGATCGGACCTACAGGTGTTGGTAAAACTGAAATTGCTCGGAGAATTGCGAAATTAGTTGGTGCTCCCTTTGTGAAGGTAGAGGCGACGAAATTCACAGAAGTTGGATATGTAGGTAGAGATGTAGAATCAATGGTACGCGATCTAATTGAAACGTCTGTCCGACTTGTGAAGGAAGAGAAAATGGTTAGTGTAAAAGAACGAGCAGAAGAAAGTGCAAACAGAAAGCTTGTTGAATTACTAGTTCCTTCAAATAAAAAATCAGCAAATTTTAAAAACCCGCTTGAAATGTTTTTTGGTGGAAGCAACGATCAGTCAGAACAAGAAAATCAATCAAATGATGATTGGGATCTTCAAAGCAGACGCAAGGTAGTGAAAGAAAAATTAGCCCTTGGTGAGCTTGAGAAAGAAATTATTACGGTTGAGTTAGAGGAACAGCAGCCTTCGATGTTCGATATGCTTCAAGGTTCAGGAATGGAACAAATGGGCATGAATATGCAGGATGCATTAAGCAGTATGATGCCAAAGCGCCGCAAGAAGAGAAAGTTAATGGTAAGTGAAGCAAGAAAATTAATAACAAATGAAGAAGCCCAAAAATTAATTGACATGGATGAAGTAACACAAGAAGCGGTCTTTCGTGCGGAGCAATCGGGAATTATTTTTATCGATGAGATCGATAAGATTGCTAGCAAGAATAGTGGAGGATCAAGTGCAGACGTATCACGTGAAGGGGTTCAAAGAGATATCTTGCCAGTTGTCGAAGGGTCAACGGTTGTAACTAAATATGGAACAGTTAAAACAGATCATGTACTATTCATGGCTGCTGGAGCTTTCCATATGGCAAAACCGTCCGATTTAATACCTGAATTACAAGGTCGTTTTCCAATTCGCGTGGAGCTTACAAAGCTAACGGTTGATGACTTCTTTAATATTTTGGTTGAACCAGATAATGCATTAATAAAACAATATGAAGCATTATTGGAAACTGAGGGTATACAAATTGAATTTTCTGACGATGCTATTCGTAGGATTGCTGAATTTGCATTTGAAGTGAATCAAAACACGGATAATATCGGAGCCCGCCGTCTGCATACGATTATGGAAAAACTATTGGAGGATTTATCCTTTGAAGCACCTGAAGTTACTTTAGAAAAAATTACAATAACTCCGCAATATGTAGAGGAAAAATTGGGTGCAATCTCACGTAACAAAGACTTAAGTCAATTTATTTTGTAGATTTTATATACAATAAGTTGCTAAGTTAGGATTTTGAAATGAAAATAAACAATAAAATAGGAATTGTGTTTAGTATTTAGGAGGAAGAAAGAATGGATTTATTATCAAGAACTAGAAAAATTAATGCGATGCTTCAAAAAGCAGCAGGTAAACCAGTAAACTTTAAAGAAATGGCAGAAATCTTAAGTGATGTTATTGGTGCCAATATTTATGTCGTTAGTAGAAGAGGGAAGCTGCTAGGTTTTTCAGCTAACCAGCAAATTGAAAATGATCGTATGAAAAAAATGCTTGAGGAACGCCAATTCCCTGAAGCTTATACAAACAGCCTTTTTAACATCCAAGAAACATCTTCAAATTTAGATGTGGAAAGTGAATACACTGCTTTCCCAATCGAAAATAAAGAATTATTCAGCAATGGCTTAACAACAATTGTTCCAATTATTGGTGGTGGAGATCGTTTAGGTACACTTATTCTTGCTAGATTAAACGATCAATTCCATGATGATGATTTAATCCTTGCTGAATACGGAGCAACAGTTGTAGGTATGGAAATCCTACGTGAAAAAGCAGAGGAAATCGAAGAAGAAGCTCGTAGCAAAGCTGTTGTACAAATGGCAATTAGTTCTCTATCTTACAGTGAATTAGAAGCGATTGAACATATTTTTGAAGAACTAAATGGCAAAGAAGGCCTTCTTGTTGCTTCGAAAATTGCAGACCGTGTAGGAATCACTAGATCAGTCATCGTTAATGCATTGAGAAAATTAGAAAGTGCTGGTGTCATTGAATCCCGCTCATTAGGTATGAAGGGAACATATATTAAAGTATTAAATGATAAGTTTTTATTTGAACTAGAAAAACTTAAATCAAATTAAGTGTATATACAAAACGCCTTTCTTCGACAAGAAAGGTGTTTTTTTATTGCAATCACTTTACAAAAGGCATGCAACAAGATTAGTTAATTTCTACTATATTTTCTTAATGAAGATACGAAGTTTTGTATATGCAGCAGCCCTTCAAATAAAAAACGTTCGTAAATTCATCATTATTTACATAGATTTCCTGTTTCGCAACGAATGATTTAAATTTATAATGAAAATGGGCCAAAGGTCATAACAAAAGTATCCAGTAATGCATGGACATATTATTTCATTTTCTTTACAATGAATAGTAGATTGTCATATTACGTCGAAATTCATCAAAATTCAGAAAATTACTTGATTGTTTATACAATTAAACGAATAATAATGAGGTGCCGAATATGAATTTATTTTCAAATACGATGGCAACAATAGAGAACGGATTGAATTACTCCTCTTTAAAACAAAAGGTTATTTCACAAAATATTGCGAATGAGGCTACACCGGGCTATAAGGCAAAGGATGTTAGCTTTAAAGAAACATTGCAAACGGAAGTGAATCGCTCTGTTTCTGCTTATCGCACAGATGTAAGGCATTATGATTTTAATATTAGAAATGCTTCAACTCAAGGGGTTGTTACAAGGGAGAATGTTTCGTATAACGAAAACGGGAACAGTGTGGACGTTGATAATGAAATGGCTGACCTAGCAACGAACCAGATCTATTACAATGCATTGATCGATCGAATGAGTGGAAAATTCTCTAGTTTGCAAAATGTAATTAGGGGTGGAAAGTAAAAATGACGATTTTTCATAGTATGAATAATACCGCTTCAGCCTTATCTGCTCAGCGTCTACGCATGGATGTAATTTCATCCAACATGGCGAATGTTGATTCTACAAGGGCAGAATATGTTAATGGCGAATGGCAGCCTTATAGACGTAAATCGGTTGTTCTTCAGCCGAAGGAAGGTCAGTTTTCAAATTTCTTACATGTTGCTATGAATAAAGGTGGAGATCAAACTGTTGGCAATGGGGTAAAGGTAACAAGAATTGCAGAAGATGAAACACCTTTCAAACTAGTCTATAATCCTGAACATCCTGATGCAAACGATGATGGGTATGTAGAACTACCTAATGTTGACCCATTACGTGAAATGGTAGATTTAATAAGCGCAACAAGGTCTTATGAAGCGAATGTCACGGTTTTTAATGCGTCCAAAGGCATGATGATGAAGGCGCTAGAAATTGGCAAGTAAAGGAGTGAAATAAATGAATATTAGTGGATTCCAGCCAGTAACGAATGTTTTTAAAGCGGATATAAATACGAAGACTCAGCCATATACACCATACGAAGTACAGAAGAGTTTTGCGTCCGTATTAAAAGAATCTATTGAAAAAGTGAATGAAACACAAATCCAATCTGATAAAATGACAGAGAAATTGGTGAACGGGGAGAATGTTGATTTACATCAAGTAATGATTACCTCTCAGAAAGCTAGTGTGACAATGCAAGCAACTCTTGAAATTCGAAATAAGATCATTGAAGCATATCAGGAAACTATGAGAATGCAAGTTTAATAATATTGGCTTTTTTCTAAAAAGATTGCTGTTTTTTAATGAATTTTAGAATAAATAATATACCAAATAGGTCGGTTGATTGGAGCGGAAATCAACCTTTCCCAATTAGGTGTAAAATAGCGATGATGTTTGCGGAAATAGCCATAATATTTAAAGCTAAAAACTAGTAATTTAGCGGTTATTAGCAACCTAATATGAGACAAAATAACCGGGGGATAAAAATGAACGAATCGTTTCTAAGATATAAAGATAAAATGATGGAATATTGGAGTGGCCTGACCAAAAAGCAAAAAATGCTGCTTTTTGGTTCCGTACTTTTATTAATTATATTTATCGTCTTAATTACTTTTTTTACTACAAGAAAGACGCTTGTCCCACTTTATAGCAATCTGACACCATCAGAAACGGGTACGATTAAGGAAAATTTAGATGGAAGAGGGATTACTTCTGAGATCGCTGATGGTGGAACGACGATAAAAGTACCTGAAAAGATGGTTGACACACTCAAGGTGGAACTTGCAGCAGAGGGAATTCCTAATTCAGGTAATATTGATTACTCGTTTTTTAGCCAAAATGCTGGAATTGGTACAACAGATAATGAATTCAATATGATTAAGCTAGATTCGATGCAGGCTGAATTGGCTAACCTGATTAAGGGGATTGATGGAGTTCAAGATGCGAAGGTAATGATCAATTTGCCTGAGAAGGGTATTTTTGTGAGTGATGCTTCAGAAGCAGCTTCTGCATCTATTATTCTTAACACAAAGTCAGGCTATCAATTTGAAGAAACTCAAATTCAAGCACTCTATCATTTAGTTTCAAAAAGTATTCCGAATTTACCTACAGATAATATCGTCATAATGAATCAGTTTTTTGAGTACTTTGATTTAAAAAATAATGACAATAATTCTTCACCAGGTTCAACATTTGCTACTCAACATGAAATCAAGAAACAAATTGAAAAAGATGTTCAACGTCAAGTTCAAAGTATGCTAAGTACACTTATGGGGCCAGGTAATGTTGTTGTATCTGTCTCAACTGATATTGATTTCACACAAGAAAATAGAGAAGAAAATTTGGTTAAGCCTGTAAATGAGGAAGATATGGAAGGGATTGCGATAAGCGCCCAAAAAATCACCGAAACTTTCACTGGCAATGGAGATGCTGTTGGTGGAATTCCGCAAGGAGAAGATCCATCCGATGCGCTAGGTTCCAATTACTTGGAAGGCAATGGATCAAATGGTGATTACGAACGAATTGAAGAAACAATTAATAATGAAGTAAATAAAATTCGCAGAGAAATTGTTGAAAGTCCTTATAAAGTTCGTGATCTAGGAATTCAAGTAATGGTCAATCCTCCGGAGGAAGGCGATCTTCCGCAGGAAAGAATTGACGATATTACGAAAATCCTAGGGACAATTGTACGGACAACGATTGACAAAAATGCCGGGAATACGGCTCTTACAGAAGACGAGATTAATGATAAAGTAGTTGTTTCTGTTCAGCCGTTTGAAGGGAAAGTTGATTTCGAAAGTGAAACAAAAACGGCTATTCCATTATGGGCTTATATTGTAGGTGGAGTACTATTAGCCATTATTGCATTGCTCATATTCCTATTTATCCGCGCGAAAAGAAAACGTGAGGCAGAAGAACAAGAACTTGAAATACAAGAAGAATTATTACATGTTCCAGATGTGAATGAAGAGCATGAAACTGAAGGTACAATGCGTAAGAAACAGCTTGAAAAAATGGCAAAAGAAAAACCGGAAGATTTTGCGAAGCTATTGCGCACTTGGATTGCTGAAGACTAAGGGGGGTAAAAAGTGGCGAAAAGAGATCAAAAAGAATTATCTGGTAAGCAAAAAGCGGCCATCCTGCTTATTTCCCTTGGTCCTGATGTCGCGTCATCTGTATATAAACATTTAAGCGAGGAAGAAATAGAAAAATTAACTTTGGAAATATCAGGCGTGCGTAAAGTTGAAGCTCATGCAAAAGAGGAAATACTTGAGGAGTTTCATAATATTGCTTTGGCGCAAGATTATATTTCTCAAGGTGGAATTGGCTATGCAAAAACAGTGCTTGAAAAGGCACTTGGTAATGAGCAGGCAGCTGTCATTATTAATCGACTAACCTCATCATTACAGGTTCGTCCGTTTGATTTTGCTAGAAAAGCAGATCCGGCACAAATTTTAAACTTTATACAGAATGAGCATCCACAGACAATTGCTCTCATTCTTTCTTACTTGGATGCCGCTCAGGCTGGACAAATCTTATCTGAGCTTCCACAAGAAATGCAGGCAGATATTGCGAAGAGAATTGCTGTCATGGATAGCACGTCACCAGAGATCATTAATGAAGTAGAACAAATTCTTGAACGAAAACTTTCTTCAACAGTTACTCAGGATTACACGCAAACGGGTGGAATAGAAGCGGTTGTTGATGTTCTTAACGGAGTAGACCGTTCAACAGAGCGGACCATTTTAGATGCACTAGAAATACAGGACCCTGAGCTTGCTGAGGAAATTAAGAAAAGAATGTTTGTATTTGAAGATATTGTTACGCTTGATAGCCGTGCCATTCAAAGGGTTATTCGTGATTGTGAAAATGAAGACCTTATGTTGTCACTGAAAGTATCAAGTGATGAAGTGAAAGGAATCCTCTTCAAGAATATGTCTTCTCGTATGGCTGAGACCTTTAAAGATGAAATGGAATTTATGGGTCCAGTTCGGCTTCGTGATGTGGAAGAAGCACAATCCAGAATTGTTGCGATTATCCGTCGTCTAGAAGAAGCAGGAGAAATTGTCGTTGCCCGTGGTGGAGGAGATGATATTATTGTCTAGATTAATTAAAGGGACAAAGTGGAATCCACCAACTGAAACAGAAAAAAAAGTAATATCTATTAAAGTACTAAATCCATTCATTCAAGATGATGAAGTAGAAGAGATTTCAGCAATTGAGACTGATAAAGTGGTTCAAACCATTTTGAGTGAAGCTGAAATACAAGCAGAATCCATTATCAATGATGCAAAACAAAAAGCAGAACTCTTTCAAAGGGAAATCATGGAAGAGAGACAGGCTTTTGATTTGGCCAAAGAAAAAATGGCAGAACAAGCTCGTAACGATGGTTTTTCACATGGGATAGAAGAAGGAAGACAGCAGGGATATACGGAGTATCGTGAAGTGATCCAGTCTGCGATTGAAATTGTTGACTCAGCAAAGAAAGATTACCAGAGTCATATTGCTTCATCTGAAAGAACGATCCTTGAGTTAGGTATGAAAGTGGCAGAGCGTATTCTCGGGAAGACACTAAGTGAACATGAAGAAGAATTTATATCTATTGTCAAACGAGCGATGAAAGAGGCAAGAGACAATCAGGAAGTACAGCTTCATGTTCATCCCACTCATTATGACTTCCTTCTTGCGAATAAAGAGGAATTATTGATGCTATTCCCAAAGGAAATAGATTTCTATATTTATCCGAATGATGATTTAGCGGAGACAGGCTGTTTTATTGAGTCTGCTAGCGGGAGAATTGATGCAAGCGTTGATAGTCAATTAGAAGAAATAAAGCAAAAGATTATCGAAATGCTAGAGGGTGAGTAAGAAATGAATCTTACTGATTTAATTGAACAAATCGATCAATTAGATACATTTAAGCGTTATGGGAGAGTAAAAAGAGTTGTCGGATTAATGATTGAGTCTCAGGGTCCTGAAAGCTCGATTGGCGATGTTTGCTACATTCATACTGCAGGCACTCGAAAAAGAGTGATTAAAGCAGAAGTAGTAGGCTTCAAGGGAGACGATGTCATATTAATGCCATATACAACGATTAATGATATTTCTCCAGGAAGCTTAGTTGAAGCGACTTCTAAGCCATTAGAAATTAAAGTTGGTGCACAGCTAATAGGCTCTGTTCTTGATTCCGTTGGGCATAAGCTTGATGGATCCTCGCTTCCAACTGGTCTTTCGTCTGTACCAACAGAACAAGAACCACCAAATCCATTGCAGAGACCACCTATTTCGACACCAATCAATGTAGGTGTTCGGATGATTGATAGCTTACTATCAGTTGGTACTGGACAGCGTGTGGGAATATTTGCTGGTAGTGGAGTTGGTAAGAGCACATTATTAGGGATGATCGCTAGAAACACGACAGCAGACTTAAATGTCATTGCTCTAATTGGAGAACGAGGAAGAGAAGTCCGAGAGTTCATTGAGAAGGATCTTGGTCCAGAGGGACTAAGTCGTTCAATTGTTGTCGTTGCAACATCTGATCAACCGGCACTTATGAGAATTAAAGGTGCGTTCACAGCTACAGCTATCGCAGAATACTTCCGTGACAAAGGGTTAAATGTCATGCTGATGATGGATTCAGTTACGAGGGTAGCGATGGCGCAGCGGGAAGTAGGACTAGCTATTGGCGAACCTCCAACAACAAAGGGGTATACACCATCTGTTTTTGCCATTCTTCCAAAGCTCTTAGAAAGAACTGGAACGAATGAATTAGGTTCAATTACCGCCTTCTACACAGTTTTAGTAGACGGTGATGATATGAATGAGCCAATTGCCGATACAGTGCGTGGAATTCTAGATGGTCACTTCGTTCTAGACAGGGCGCTTGCCAATAAAGGTCAATATCCGGCAGTAAATGTCCTAAAAAGCGTGAGTCGAGTGATGAATAATATTGTTGATCCTGCTCACGTAAAGGCGGCTGAAAAATTACGTGAAGTGTTAAGCACATATATTAATTCAGAGGACTTGATTAATATTGGGGCATATAAACGGGGATCGTCAGTCGAAATTGATGAAGCAATTAGACTATATCCTTCAATCATTTCATTTTTAAAACAAGCAACAAGTGAGGAAATCACTTTTCAAGAAAGCCTTCAGCAACTATTTACTTTAGTAGGGAAAGGTGAGTAGCTTTCATGCAGTATCAATATAAATTTGAAAAAATTCTTTCCATAAAAGAAAGAGAAAAAGATGAAGCTTTCAATATTTATAGCCAAGCAGTGAAAAAATTTGAAGAGGCTGCAGAAAAGCTATATGGGTTGTTGAAGAAGAAGGAAGACCTTGAAACTTACCAATCATCTAGACTAGTAAATGGATTACCTGTTCAGGAAATTAGACATCATCAGCATTTTATTCATAATCTAGAAAAAACGATTACTCATTATCAACAAATAGTCATCAATGCAAGAAATCATATGAATTTTTATCAAGAAAAGCTGATGGAGAAAAACATTGAAGTCAAAAAATATGAAAAGATTAAAGAGAAGGACTTCGCCATGCATACTGAAACAATTAAGTATTTAGAAGGCAAACAAATGGATGATATCTCGATCCAGCAATATATGAGTCGGGGAAATTAGGTGGTAATGTGGACAAAGTTACAGAAGAGGTAGAATCAAAAAAAACATCAAGATTCCAAAGCTTCATTTATATTGTTCTAATTCCGCTGTTAGGTGCCATATGCGTCACCCTACTTGTGATGACTTATCTTGGCTACAATGTTTTTGACTTAACAAAGGAATATGGTCAAAAGATTCCATTCTTATCTTCGGCATTCTCGGAGGATACGAAAGAATCAGCTGAGGAAATGGAAACGAAAATGATCGAGCTTGAAGCAGAAATAAAAGATCGTGAAGCAAAAATAGATAAATTAGAGTCTGAATTAAAAAGTAAAGATCAAGAGATATCTAGGTCAGTATTGGAAAAAGAACGTCTAGAAGAAGAAATTGCTGAGTTAACGGCAATGAAAGATGAAAATAAACGAGCGTTCAAAGATATTGTCAAGACATACGAAACGATTTCAGCAAAAAAGGCAGCACCGATTCTTGCACAAATGACAGAAGAGGAAGCCATCCAAATTCTCACAAATCTTAAATCAGATACACTAGCTGCCATAATGGAAAAAATGGAGCCAGAAGATGCTGCGAGATATACTGAACTATTAACAGCAGATATTGATGTGAATGAATAGATGATTATCCTAAATTGATCGTTGAAAGGAGGTGAAAAAGTGGATATTTCAAGTATAGGTGCAATAAATACACTTATTTCTTCAGAGGTAAAAATAGGTGGCACAGGAAAAAATAGCAATAGTTTCTCATCGCTTCTTTCCAATTTAGTATCTGATTCACCTATAACTACACAGCCGAATTCAGTGAATGAGGAATCGAATGAATTAACAGGTGAAGAGCTTGCAGGTCTTGTTCAGTTCTTGCAAATCAATGATATTCTTGAACTGGAAAATGGGATGGAGTTACTTGGGAAGACTGCATTTCAAAGTAACACAGATATTATTTCATTGATTGAAGAGGAATTAAATATTTCATCTGAAGGGCTTCTCCAATTATTAACGACTATTTATAATCATTTTGCGACTGATGAAATGAAGCAAAATGAATGGGTAGGAAATGGTGAAGTGACCCCTGCGGAAGAGAATCATTTAGAAGCGATTCTTTCTATTATTCAAGCAATTTCTGTCATGCAAACGAAGGAAACAAGTATAGTGATGGATAAAGAACTGGCTCAAGGATTGAAGGCATTGAAGCTTTATGATTTATTAGCAGCGAACCAAGATTCTTTCGGAAGTGAAACAAGATTAAAAGAATTACTAAAAAATATCAATGAGAAGTTTGAATTAAAGCTGAATGGTCAAACGTCTGCTAATCGCGAAGAGTATTTACAGAAAACTTTTCATACACTTGTTCAAGAAATGAGCAGTAAAAATCCTATTTTAGGTACAGAAGCAAAGGTGGAACAACCATCTCAAGTGTTGAATAAAACGGATAACATCCATAATGGGTTCATTCAATTTCAACAGATGTCAAAGCCTGAGCAGTTAACACTAATGACAAGTACTCAAAGACCCGTTTCTGCAGAGCAGCTAATGGAGCAATTTGAATCCATTCTATCTCGAAGTAAATTTAGTGTAAATGGTGGTACACAAAGGCTATTCATCAAGTTGAATCCTGAACATTTAGGTGCACTGAGAATTGAGTTGATCCAAAAGGATTCGATGATGGTTGCCCGGATTTTAACATCAACCTCGTTGGCTAGAGAAATGATGGAATCACAGTTGAATGGGTTAAAGCAAGCATTTAGTTCACAAAACATCCAAATTGAACGAGTGGAAATCTCGCAACAGTTTACTGGACAGGAACGTACCTTTAACCGTGAACAACAGCAAGGTCAGGAAAGACAACAGCCGAGAGAAGAGCAAAAGGAACAACAAGCTAATGAGCATTTTACTAAAAGCTTTGAAGAGGCACTCCTCAATACGGAAGCATAGGTGTGATATATATGACAAATACAATCGATTCATCATTGCTGCTTTCTGATTATCAACAGAAGCAAAGAAAAACGGGTTCTGACATTTTAGGCAAAGATGACTTTTTGAAAATATTAATGGTTCAGCTGCAAAACCAGGATCCAACAAATCCGATGCAGGATAAAGATTTTATTGCTCAAATGGCTACTTTTTCTACTTTGGAGCAGATTACGAATATGGGCAAGACGATGGAAAACTTTGTGAAGGTACAGGAACAAAGTCAAGTCATTGCTTATAATCAATTTGTTGGCAAAGATGTAACTTGGCATAAGATTTCAACTTCAGCTTCAGGGCAGGAACCTGTTATTGAAGAAGGAACAGGTCGAGTAGCTTCCGTTCAATTTAAGGATAATAGTGTTATTTTTATTCTTGATGATGGAACAAAATTAGAGCCAGCAAATATTTCGCAAATTAATGAAACATCAAAAGAAAATGCAATGGTACAAGCAAGTATGATGATTGGGAAAATTGTTACTTTCTTAGATGAAAACAAAGTGGAAAAGACAGAGGAAGTGAAATCAGTTTCATTTAAAGATGGAAAAACCGTTTTCCAATTAGCAGATGGGACGACAATTACGTCTTCACAAATTACAAAAATTGAATAATACAGGGAAGTGATTGGATGGATAAAATGATGTTTCATCCGATTCAACCAAAGTCCGTAACGAAACCCAAACCAACATCAGTCAATCAAACGTTTCAATCGAATAATCAATTTACCGTTCATTTTCATCAAGCTTTACAAACAGACAGCAAGCTTACTGTGAGCAAGCATGCAAAGGAGCGCCTCCTTCAAAGAGGAATTCATATCAATGAAACGAGTTGGAATCAGATTGAAAAGAAAGTACAAGAAGCAAAAAACAAGGGTGTAAAGGAATCACTTGTATTGCTGAAAGATGCAGCACTTATCGTCAGTGCAAAAAACAATACAGTGATTACGGCAATGGATCGGGAGGAAGCCCGAACACAAATATTTACGAATATTAACGGAACGATACTGTTAGATCAATAAAATGATTGGCTGGACCTTCAAATGGAAGCCATGGCTTGCTGAATGATGGATGCAAGCTGTATATGAGAGGAGTAATTATTAAATGCTACGTTCAATGTACTCAGGAATAAGCGGAATGAAAAACTTTCAAACAAAGTTAGATGTAATTGGTAACAATATCGCTAACGTTAATACTTTTGGATTTAAAAAGGGTCGAGTAACTTTTAAGGATACAATGAATCAAATGGTTGCTGGCGCAAGTGCCGCTAGTGAAAACCGTGGAGGAAAAAACCCAATGCAGGTTGGATTGGGATCAACACTTGCAACAATAGATACAATTCATACAGGAGCAAGCTTGCAGACAACAGGTCGAGCACTTGACCTTGGGATAGATGGGGATGGATACTTCGTTGTCAAACAAGGAAATGCAGAATTCTATTCTCGTGCTGGAAATTTCTATTTAGATGATGACGGAAATTTAGTTAACGGGGATGGATTGAAAGTACAGGCTTATAAGGTAGATTCTAAAACTAATTTACCAACAAATCAGTATGGGGATGTAGCTGTAAATGTTAACGCTGTGTTGCCAGCAACAGCTACTGGAGATATATCAATTACAGAAAACCTATCTGCAAATGCAACTGATGGTTCCATTTTTACTCAACAAATTAAAATTGTTGATGATGCTGGGAAAGAACACAAAATTGATGTTCATTTTGAAAAGTCAACAACAGCAGATACCTGGAACGTTTATATAAACGCAGATCCAGCAGCAAATCCTAAACCTACAGCAGATACAACTATTGCATTTGATCCTGCTACTGGTATACCGACAACAACACCAACTTCTTTTGCTTTTACTCCTATAGCTACTGGAACTGCAGCACCTGCAGCACCTTTAATTCCGGGCTGGACGGGTGCAACTGCATTGAATTTAAATTTTAAGGATTTAACCCAAGTTGATGGTGCAACAACAGCTATAGTAAGCCCTGATGGAAATACTGAAGGAAGTCTAGAAAGCTTCAATATCGGTTCAATGGGTGAAATTAATGGTGTTTATTCAAATGGACAAGTTAATACATTAGGGGTACTTGCTCTGGCTAAATTCAGCAACTCTTCTGGTTTACAAAAGGCTGGGAACAATCTTTTCCAAGCATCCATTAACTCGGGTACACCAAATGTGGGAATTCCAGGTAGTGGACGTGGAACAATCGCTCCTGGCTCTCTAGAAATGTCCAATGTTGACCTCTCTGAAGAGTTCACTGAAATGATTGTTACTCAGCGTGGATTCCAAGCTAATACACGTATTATCACTACATCTGATGAAATCTTGCAAGAGTTAGTTAACTTAAAACGATAAGTTAAAGGGGGGACAGGGCCAGAGACTTAAAGCTCTTTGGTCCTGAACATAACATTGATAAAGGTTACTCGATTAAATGGCAAAGAATTTATGTTAAATGCGATCTATATTGAAACGATTGAATCTTTTCCTGATACGACAATTATGCTAACAAATGGGCGGAAATATGTTGTACGGGAAGATGAGGATATGGTTGTAGAGCGTGTCAAAAGTTTTTATCAATCTGTAAGCCTGCTAGGGCAACAGCGTATGGGAGAGGATGAAAATGAAGAATAATAAGCTGCTAATGATTATGATAATTATGCTTGTTGCCATTACCCTAGTTGGTGCTGTTGCGGTTATTGTTGTCAAGGAGCTAAATAGTAATTCGGGGTCACAAGCACCTACGATTGATGAAGTATTAGAAGCATCTGTTGATGTGCCACAAATTACAACGAATTTAGCGAGCAATGATTTTCTTCGTATTTCTTTTAAAATTCAAACAGACAGCAAAAAAGCAAAAAGTGAATTAGAGAAAAGAGATTTTCAAGTAAAAGATATTATTATTCAGGAATTGTCTGAAATGACTGCGAAAGACATCCAAGGAAAGGGTGGACAAACGCTCTTGAAAAAAGCATTAAAAGAAAAAATTAACGGCCTCATGCAAAAAGGCAAGGTTGAAGAGGTCTTTATTACCGAATCTCTCCTTCAATAGAATGTGTGTTGGGCTAATGAAATATAGCTAAATTTCTAAACTGGAGGTGAGTTCTCATGTCTGGAGAAGTATTGTCACAAAATGAAATAGATGCCCTTTTATCTGCAATATCAACTGGTGAGATGGATGCGGATGAACTAAAAAAGGAACAATCAGAAAAAAAGGTCAAAGTTTATGATTTCAAAAGAGCCCTTCGTTTTTCAAAGGATCAAATAAGAAACTTAACAAGAATTCATGATAATTTCGCACGACTTTTGACGACATTCTTTTCAGCACAACTAAGAACATATGTACAGATTACAGTAGCTTCTGCTGATCAAATCCCATATGAGGAATTCATTCGTTCAATTCCCAAAATGACCATATTAAATGTATTTGAAGTCCCGCCATTAGATGGTAGAATTCTTATGGAGGTTAATCCGAACATCGCCTATTCATTAATGGATCGAATGATGGGAGGAAAAGGATCGAGTGTCAATAATGTTGAAAATTTAACTGAAATTGAAACAAAAATCATGTCGAACACATTTGAAAGTGCTTTTGAAAATTATCTAGAAGCATGGAATACGATAGTTGACATTGATCCAATGCTCGTCGATTTTGAAGTGAATCCGCAATTTTTGCAAATGGTTTCACCGAATGAAACGGTTGTTGTCATTTCATTAAATACAATGATTGGAGAAACAAGTGGAATGATCAATATATGTATTCCACATGTTGTTCTCGAACCGATTATTCCTCGATTATCTAATAGTTATTATATGCAGAAGGAAAAAAAGGATAGGGAACCTGATGAGATTAAACGTCTGGAAAGTCATCTTCACTATGCAGAGCTGCCAGTTGTTGGTGAACTTGGAAATTCAGAATTTAGTATTCAGGATTTCTTATTATTAGATATTGGGGATGTCATTGAGTTAAATAGACAAATTGATCAGCCGCTCATTGTAAAAGTAGGAGATATTCCTAAATTTATTGGGCAACCAGGTAAAGTAAATAAAAAATTAGCCATTCAAGTTTTGGATATTGTGAAAGGGGGAGACGACGTTGATGAGCGGTGATATGCTTTCACAAGATGAAATAGATGCTCTATTAAGTGGTTCAGATGATACAGATACAGAAGAAACATTAGATGATTCCCTTTTTGTTGAAGATTATCTATCAGCTATGGAGCAAGATGCTCTAGGTGAAATCGGTAATATTTCATTTGGGAGCTCAGCTACAGCATTGTCTACTTTACTAAATCAAAAAGTAGAAATTACAACTCCAACAGTTTCTATAATAGAAAAAAAGAGGTTGCAAGAGGAATTTCCACATCCATATGTTGCAATCCAAGTAAGTTATACAGAAGGATTTTCTGGAAGTAACTTATTAGTAATCAAGCAAGAGGATGCAGCAATTATAGCTGATTTAATGCTTGGCGGGGATGGGAAGAATCCATCAGATATGATGGGGGAAATCCAATTAAGTGCTGTGCAGGAAGCAATGAATCAAATGATGGGTTCAGCAGCTACGTCAATGTCAACTATTTTTAGTAAAAGGGTTGATATTTCTCCACCGACAATTGATATGCTAGACATTCAAGAAGGTGAAGGAACAGAAGTAATCCCAGCTGAAGAAGTATTGGCGAAGATTTCATTCCGATTGAAAATTGGTGATTTAATTGATTCGAATATTATGCAGCTTTTGCCACATCCATTTGCAAAAAGCTTAGTTGAAGAATTGTTAAATCCAAGTCCAGACCCTGTAATAGATACGACGATAAGTAGTGAGATGGAAGCTCCTGTTCAACCATCCATCCCTTCAAGTGAAATTTCGATGGAAAAGCAGCCAGTTCAACAAAGCTATGGATATAATCAAGCGGCAGCCCAACAGGTAGAACAAGCAATTCCACAAGCAGGGTATCAGCAGCAGGCATATGTCTATCAGCAGGCAGTACCAATGCATTCAAATGGGCCACAACATCTTGGATCTGCGTTCGCCGATGGATCAAATGTAAATGTACAGCCAGCTGTATTTTCAAATTTTGAGCCTGTTCATTTACAAGAGTCTGAGTCGAAAAATTTAAATATGCTTCTCGATATTCCGTTGCAGGTTACCGTTGAACTTGGCCGTACGAAACGATCTGTGAAAGAAATACTTGAGCTATCATCTGGTTCGATTATTGAACTTGATAAGCTTGCTGGGGAGCCAGTGGATATTCTCGTTAATAACCGTCTGATTGCCCAAGGGGAAGTAGTTGTCATTGATGAGAACTTTGGTGTTCGTGTGACAGACATTATTAGTCAAAGCGACCGCATAAAAAAACTTAGATAAAAAAACGCATGGGGGTTAAGGAGTTATGGCGCAAAAAATATTAATTGTTGATGATGCAGCATTTATGAGAATGATGATTAAAGACATACTAACGAAAAATGGTTTTGATGTAGTAGGGGAAGCTGCTGACGGTGTACAAGCAGTTGAGAAGTATAAAGAATCCATGCCAGATCTTGTGACGATGGATATTACGATGCCTGAAATGGATGGAATTACAGCTTTAAAGGAAATTAAGAAGATCAATCCAAATGCGAAAGTAATTATGTGTTCTGCAATGGGGCAACAAGCAATGGTAATTGATGCTATTCAAGCGGGAGCAAAGGACTTCATTGTTAAGCCTTTCCAAGCTGATCGTGTCATTGAAGCAATCTCAAAAACTCTAGGATAATACATTGAATAGAGGGTGCAGTCTATTGCAATATGTAAAAAAGACTTTTCTTTTTCTACTTCTTATTGGAATTGCTCTGCTAGGCCAGGAACTTCCAGCCTCTGCAGAGCAATTAAATAATAGTGTAAAGGATTTCTATGAGAATCCTGAAAGTAATGGGGAGAAAGAAGAATCCCCACCTGAGCAAAAGGAACGAGAAGAACCGTTGGATATTGAGCCTTCAACAGTAGGGATTACTGCGTGGGATATTATCAAAATGATCCTTGCTACAGGGTTTGTCATTGCACTTTTATATTTTTTACTTAAATTCATTAATAAAAGAGGCAAAATGTATAACAGCAATCAGCTAATTGAAAACTTAGGTGGAACTTCCTTAGGTACGAACCGTTCAGTACAAATAATTAAGGTAGGAAATCAAGTTTTAGTTGTAGGTGTAGGGGAGAATATTCAGCTTCTAAAAGAAATTACTGATGCTGAGGAATGTAGTCGAATTATTTCAGAGTACAATGATAAAATGGAACAGCTTGTTCAACCAAGCGATATTGTGACAAAGGTACTTCAACTTAAGAAGAAGAATCAGCAAACAACGGATAATAAAGGGAACAA
This sequence comes from Cytobacillus eiseniae, assembly GCF_017874625.1. Classification (GTDB taxonomy): domain Bacteria; phylum Bacillota; class Bacilli; order Bacillales; family Cytobacillaceae; genus Cytobacillus; species Cytobacillus eiseniae. Next base: position 247,533 of record NZ_JAGIKZ010000002.1, read on the forward strand.
ATTTCAATCACTGTTAAAAGAGCAGCTAGATGATATTTCCAAAGGCAGAAAGAAATTATTCGATGAAATGGAGAAGAAAGGGTCAGACGAGCGATGAATGAATTTATGGAGTTTTTTAACAATAGTTCGCCTGAGAATGTTTCGACTTCCGTTAAATTAGTCTTAATGCTGACGGTTTTATCATTGGCACCAAGTATTCTTATTTTAATGACTTGCTTTACACGAATTGTTATTGTTCTCTCCTTTGTCAGAACGGCGCTTGCTACTCAGCAAATGCCCCCGAATCAAGTCATTATCGGACTATCATTGTTTTTAACTTTTTTTATTATGGCACCTACCTTTCAACAGGTAAATCAAGAAGCACTTACACCACTTTTTAATGAAGAAATCAATTTGGAAGAGGCGTACGAGAAAGCAGCTCTTCCGTTTAAAGAATTTATGAGCACACATACACGGCAAAAGGATTTAGCATTGTTTCTCGATTATTCCAAGGCAGATAAGCCAGAATCGATTAGTGATATTCCGTTAACAGCACTTGTGCCAGCATTTGCAATAAGTGAAATTAAGACAGCTTTTCAAATTGGGTTTATGATTTTCATTCCATTTCTTGTGATTGATATGATTGTAGCAAGTGTCTTAATGTCCATGGGAATGATGATGCTTCCACCGGTAATGATCTCACTTCCTTTTAAAATACTGTTATTTGTCCTTGTAGATGGCTGGTATTTAGTCGTTAAATCGCTCTTACAAAGCTTTTAAGCAGGTGAATATAGAAAATGACTCCTGAAACAGTTATATCGATTGCAGAACGCGGCATTATTACTGTATTACTTATATGCGGGCCGCTATTGCTTTTAGCGCTTATTGTTGGGCTAATTGTTAGTATCTTTCAAGCAACAACACAAATTCAAGAACAAACATTAGCCTTTATTCCTAAAATTGTGGCTGTATTAGTAGGGATTGTGTTTTTTGGACCGTGGATGCTTAGCCATCTCCTTTCATATGCGGGCGATATTTTTTCTAACTTAACGAAGTTTGTGGGTTGATATGATGGTAGAATTATTACCCGCTTTTCCAGCATTTTTATTAGTTTTTGTAAGGGTAACATCTTTTTTTCTGATGATGCCCCTTTTTTCATATCGATCAATTCCGACTGCGGCAAAAATTGGCATAGGCTTTTTTATGGCAATGATTATGGTATTCACATTTGATCTACCTGCAATCGAAATAGATCATAATTACTTTTTATTGATAATTAAAGAAGCACTTGTTGGTCTAATGATTGGTTTTATCGCTTACTTGCTATTGTCTGCTATACAAATTGCGGGTGGCTTTATTGATTTTCAGATGGGATTTGCAATTGCAAATGTGATAGATCCACAGACAGGTGCACAAAGTCCATTAATGGGCCAATATTTATATACGATTGCCCTTCTTTTTTTACTAACAGTAAATGGACATCATCTCATGCTGGATGGTGTATTTTATAGTTATCAATTCATTCCGATTGACCAGCCGTGGATTCCTTTCGGAGATCCGAATTTGGCTGAATTTATCATTAAAACATTCAATTCGATGTTCATTATCGCTTTCCAATTGTCCATTCCAGTAGTGGGTAGTTTGTTTTTAGTTGATATCGCATTGGGAATTGTCGCTAGAACAGTTCCGCAGCTTAATGTTTTCGTTGTCGGTCTTCCATTAAAAATTGGCGTGAGCTTTATCGTGCTTATCATAGTAATCAGTGTATTAATGATTGTTATTTCTCAATTATTTGAAACAATGTTAAGCACAATGCGTGGACTCATGGAATTAATTGGGGGAGCATAGTCAATGAAACAATTATTAACTTTAGACTTACAGTTTTTTGCTGGAGAGAAAACAGAGAAAGCAACACCGAAGAAACGGCAAGATTCGAGAAAAAAAGGACAGGTTGCTAAAAGCCAAGATGTAAATACCGCCATTGTTTTATTAGGCGTCTTCCTTTTTCTCTTGTTTGCCGGGTCATATTTAAAGGATATTATTATTAACCTCATGAAGCATAGCTTTCAAGAATTTATGCTGCTCGAATTAACAGAAGTAAATGTTTATACTGTTTTTCTAACGATTTTAAAAGAGCTTGTTGTCCTTCTAGCACCGATTATGGCTGTTGCGATGATTTCCGGTGTGGCAGCAAATTATATGCAAGTTGGCTTTTTATTTTCAACTGAAACAATTCAGCCGAAATTAGAAAAACTTGACCCAATTAAAGGATTCAAACGAATTTTTTCAGTGAGAGCGTTAGTAGAACTGCTTAAATCAATGTTGAAAATTGGATTTGTTGGTCTTGTTACTTTTATGGTTTTATGGAGCAGGATTGATGAAATTCTTATCTTATCACAGTTATCAGTTGGCGCGGCACTAGCAACTATTGGCGGATTGACAGTGCAAATGGGCATTTTTGCTTCTGCTGCCTTATTATTTCTTTCTTCACTTGATTATTTGTATCAGAAGTATGATTTTGAAAAAAACATCCGAATGTCAAAACAAGATATTAAGGATGAATATAAAAATATTGAAGGGGACCCGCTCATTAAATCTAAGATTAAGCAAAAACAACGGGAAATGGCGATGAGTCGAATGATGCAGGAGGTTCCTAATGCAGATGTAGTTATTACGAACCCAACTCATTATGCTGTTGCATTAAAGTATGACGAAACAAAATCAGATGCACCGTATGTAATTGCTAAAGGGGTTGATTTCGTTGCCCAGAAAATCAAACTTATTGCCAAAGAAAAAGAGATCATAACTGTTGAAAATAGGCCTCTTGCGAGAGCTTTATATAGTCAGACCGAAATAGGTGACGCCATCCCAGAGGAATTCTTCAAGGCGGTGGCGGAAATATTAGCCTATGTATATCGAACAAAAAAGAAAATCTAGTAATTTGAAAGATTAAAAGCTGTAGTGCGTAATCGCCTAGAACAGATTTACAGGTGAGAACGGCGTTTGCGCTTTTCTTAATAGGAGTGGACATAAATGCGGTTAAAAGACTTATCAGTTTTACTGAGCGTAATCTTAATAGTAGCAATGTTAATCATTCCTTTTCCAACGTGGCTGCTTAGTATTTTAATTCTGATTAATATTACATTGGCTCTTCTTGTCTTAATGACAACAATGAATATGAGTGAGCCACTCCAATTTTCGATTTTTCCATCTTTATTGTTATTATTAACATTATTTAGACTTGGCCTGAATGTATCCACAACAAGATCGATTCTTTCTACTGGTGATGCAGGCGGGGTTGTTCATACTTTTGGTACGTTCGTTGTTGGCGGAAATATTGTAGTTGGACTTGTTGTTTTCTTAATTCTTATTATTATTCAATTTATTGTTATTACAAAGGGTGCTGAGCGTGTTTCCGAAGTGGCAGCAAGATTTACGCTTGATGCGATGCCAGGGAAACAAATGAGTATTGATGCTGATTTGAATGCGGGCATCATTTCTGAACAGCAGGCACGAGAACGTCGGGAAAAAGTAAGCAGAGAAGCTGACTTTTACGGTTCAATGGACGGTGCGAGTAAATTTGTTAAAGGAGATGCGATCGCAGGGATCATTATCGTATTAATCAACTTGATATTCGGGATTGTCATTGGAATGATGCAGCTTGGCTTGCCATTTGCTGAAGCCGCTCATCGCTTTTCATTAATGACGGTTGGTGATGGCCTTGTGAGTCAAATACCAGCGCTACTTATATCTACTGCTACAGGGATTGTCGTAACAAGAGCTGCGTCAGATGGAAATCTTGGTTCAGATATTCTTACGCAATTATTTGCATTTCCAAAGATGTTATATGTGACTGGTGGAACGATCTTTCTACTCGGATTATTTACACCTATTAATGATATTCTAACGATTCCGATCGCTGCATTGCTTTGTATCGGCGGGTATATGATTTCCAAAACACCAGAGTCAGGAAAAGAACCTTTGGAAGAATTGGAAGATGAAATGGAAGCAGGGGAAATGAAAAGCCCTGAAAATGTCGTTAGTTTATTAAATGTGGATCCGATCGAATTTGAATTTGGCTATGGACTCATTCCTCTTGCTGACGCCAATCAAGGTGGAGATTTACTTGATCGGATTGTTATGATTCGCCGGCAGCTTGCAATTGAACTTGGCTTGGTCATTCCAGTTGTGAGAATTCGTGATAATATTCAACTCCAGCCGAATGAGTATCGACTCAAGATAAAAGGAAATGAAATGGCTCGAGGAGAGCTTTTGCTCGATCATTATTTAGCAATGAGTCCTGGAATTGAAGACGATTCAATTGAAGGAATTGATACAGTGGAGCCATCCTTTGGACTTCCAGCGAAGTGGATTACTGAAGATATGAAAGAGCAAGCTGAAATATTTGGTTATACGGTAGTAGATCCACCATCTGTTGTATCTACTCATATTACTGAAGTGATTAAAGGGAATGCCCATGAACTGCTTGGACGACAAGAAACGAAGCAGCTAATTGATCACTTAAATGAAAGTTATCCAATTTTAGTTGAAGAGGTAACACCAAATCCACTCACGGTAGGTGAGGTTCAAAAGGTACTTGCTAAGCTTCTAAAAGAGAATGTCTCTATTCGTAATTTACCAATAATATTTGAAACATTGGCGGATTTTGGAAAAGTCACGAGTGACACAGAATTGCTAACAGAATATGTTCGCCAAGCATTAGCTCGTCAAATTACTAATCAATTTTCTCAAGGAAATGATTCACTAAAAGTTGTAACTCTTTCAGGAAAAGTGGAAAAGCTAATTGCTGAGGGAATTCAACAAACAGAGCATGGAAACTATTTATCGATCGATCCAACTGTTTCACAAGGCATCCTTGAGTCAATCGCATCACAAGTTGAACAATTATCGCTAATGGAACAAACACCAATTGTTCTATGTTCTCCTGCAGTCAGAATGTACACTAGACAATTAACAGAACGGTATTTCCCACAAATACCAATATTATCTTATAATGAGCTTGAAGCAAATGTTGAAGTACAGAGCGTTGGGGTGGTGAATGTGGAGTGAAGGTGAAAAAATTTATAGGCTCTAGCATGTCTGAAGCGATGAAACAAATTCGTGCAGAACTTGGAAGTGAAGCAGTCATCTTAAATTCAAGAGAAGTCGTAACAGGTGGCTTTCTTGGTTTATTTAAGAAAAGAACAATTGAAGTGATTGCCGCTGTTGATCCAAAATCAACCCAACAGCAAATTCCGACGACTAAGCAAAAGAAAATCATCACTCCAATTACAGAGAAAAGTGAATGGAAGCCTCAACCGGTTCCTCAAGATATTCAACCGATCGAGCCAAAACCATCAAGTGATGTAATAAAAGAAATTAGTGAACTGAAATCTCTAATGAAAACAATGTCTGTTCAGAACAACGGATTTTCACCAGCATACCCTGCAGCAGTACAAATCATGCAAAAGCGTTTAAATGATCAAGAAATTGATTCAAGCATACAGGAATCCATTTTAAGCAGTCTTCTTGAAAAATGGTATATTGCAGGTGCAAATGCATCCATTGATAAGGTTTACACTTGGCTTGAGCAGGAATTAATCAACCGATTGAATGATATTCCTTTCGGCGGGGTATCATTTTCGAAAAAGTATATAAATGTTGTTGGGCCAACAGGTGTTGGAAAAACAACGACATTAGCAAAAATTGCTGCCGAATGTGTAATTAATTACAAGAAAAGGGTTGCATTTATCACGACAGATACTTACAGAATTGCAGCCATTGAACAATTAAAAACATATGCAAAGATATTAAATATTCCATTAGAAGTGTGTTATACAATTGAAGAATTCAAAAAGGCAACTGAAGCATTTATGGATTATGATCTTGTTTTAATTGATACTGCCGGAAGAAACTTTAGAAATAAACAGTATGTAGAGGATCTAAAGAAGGTTATTGATTTTGATAAAGATATAGAAACATTATTAGTTCTTTCTTTAACGGCTAAGCAGCGGGATATGGAAGATATTTACGAACAATTTTCAGCAATTGGAATTGATAAGTTTATTTTTACAAAAGCAGATGAAACATCGACATATGGTGCAATGTACAACATGATCAATAAATACAACAAAGGTGTTGCTTATATGACAAATGGTCAAAATGTTCCTGATGATATGATCGCTGCTAATCCACATGCTCTTGCGAAAACAATTATTGGGGTCGAGAATAATGAAAGATCAAGCTGAAAAACTAAGATTAAGACTTAATGGAAATTCAGAGGTCAAGACGCCAAAAACGTTAGCTGTTGTTAGTGGAAAGGGAGGAGTTGGGAAATCAAATTTATCTTTGAGTTTTTCGATTTCTCTCGCTTTAAAGGGCAATAAGGTTTTGTTATTTGATATGGATATGGGAATGGGCAATTTAGATATATTGATGGGGAAGTCTTCTGAGTATTCGATCGTGGACTTTTTTGAAGGAACGATATCTTTACGAGAAACAATTATGGAAGGTCCAGAAGGAATGAAGTACATTGCTGGCGGTTCAGGCTTATCTCATTTAGTTGGACTTAATGATGATCTGATCCATTCCTTTTTAGATGAGCTTTCTGGATTAATTAATGAGTATGATTATGTTATTTTTGATATGGGGGCAGGGGTGTCTGAAGCAACATTAAAATTCATTCTCTCTGTTCAAGAAATCGTTGTTATTACAACGCCAGAGCCTACCTCAATGACAGATGCATATGCTATTATGAAACATATACATTTAATGGATTCGTCCATTCCTTTCTATATGATTGTGAACCGATTTCAAACGGAAAAAGAAGGACAGCAAACTTTTTTACGACTATCAAATGTGTTAAAAACTTTTCTTGGAAGAGATGTTTTCTGCCTTGGCATGGTTCCTGACGATCGTGCCATTCAATTAGCAGTTAGACGACAAATCCCATTTATCTTATTTAATCAAAAGTCAGCTGCTTCAAAATCAATGAAGCAAATAACGGAAAGATACATGGAAAGACAGTTTTCACAATTGCCATCTACACATACTTCCATTCACTTTGTTTCAAAGCTTAAGAAATTTCTCTTTGAAAGGTAGGAGATCAGCATGACTAAAATAAGTGTCCTCGTAGTGGATGATTCGGCATTTATGAGGAAACTCATTTCTGATTTTCTATCGGAGGATTCCCGGATCGAAATTATCGGGACTGCAAGAAATGGAAAAGATTGCATCGATAAATTAAAAGTACTAAAACCAGATGTTATTACAATGGATGTTGAAATGCCATTATTAAATGGGATAGATGCATTAAAAATAATTATGAAGAATGCCCCTGTGCCAGTTATTATGCTCTCAAGTACTACGAAAGAAGGAGCAGAGAATACGATAGTAGCTATGCAAAATGGAGCCATCGACTTTATTGCGAAACCTTCAGGAGCGATCTCCCTTGATTTACACAAAATCAAGGAAGAATTAATACAGAAAATCATTTCAGCTAGTAAAGTGAATCGTAAACAATTAGTTAAATTAACAAATGATAAATATTTATCTACTACTAAGGCTGAAAGTTATAGTAAAATAGAACTGCATGAGAATAAGCAGCAAGTAAATAAGTCACTTGTTAAGTGGAATCAAGCATCAAAAAAACTAATATGCATTGGCACTTCCACTGGTGGGCCAAGAGCTCTTCAAAATGTACTAACAAAATTACCAGCCAATATAGATGCGGGTATTTTAATTGTTCAGCATATGCCAGCAGGATTTACTAAGTCTTTAGCAACACGATTAGATTCACTATGCATGATTTCTGTTAAATAAGCGACAAATGGGGAAATCGTCCAAAAGGGAACAGCTTATATCGCTCCTGGCGGGTTCCATATGAGAACAATCCAAAAGGGACCGAATATCGTGATAAGTCTTGACCAAACAGAGGCAAGAAATGGCCATAGACCAGCAGTCGATACATTATTTGAATCCATTAGTGAGATACAGCAGTATTCGAAGATAGCTGTAATAATGACTGGTATGGGTTCAGATGGGGCGAAGGGCTTACAAGTATTGAAGCAAAGTGGCTCAGTGAAAGCAATCGCTGAATCAAAGGAAACATCAATCGTTTTTGGAATGCCAAAAGCTGCAATTGCAACGAATTTAATTGATGATATACAAGATGTAGAAAATATTGCACAAACAATTTTGAAATATGTTTAATGCCGAGGGGTGTAGGCCAGATGGATATGAATCAGTATTTAGAGGTGTTTATAGAAGAAAGCAAGGAGCATTTACAGGCATGTAATGAACAACTTCTTGAATTGGAGAAGAATCCAGAGGATATTGCTATTGTTAATGAGATTTTCCGTTCAGCTCATACATTAAAAGGAATGTCTGCGACGATGGGCTATGAAGATTTAGCTAAGTTAACACATCAAATGGAAAATGTCCTTGATGCAATCAGAAACGGCAAGATTAAATTTAATCCAGAAATATTAGATGTCGTATTTCTAGCGGTCGATGATTTAGAAGCAATGGTGCAATCAATCGCTGACGGTGGAGATGGAAAAAGAGATGTTTCAAATGTGGTGGCCAAATTATTGTTAATTGAAAATGGTGAGAGTCCTGCAAATGCTGAGGCAAAGAAAGAAGTAGCTGTTGCGATTGCTGAAAAACCACAAGCGGCTAAAAGTGAATATGATGAATTTGAATTAACGGTTCTTCAACAATCACGTGACCAAGGATTTGAAACATACGAAATTACGGTTGCCTTACGAGATGACTGCCTATTAAAAGCTGCTCGAGTATTTATGATCTTTGAAATTCTTGAGAAGATTGGTGAAGTAATTAAGGCAAACCCTTCTGTGGATCAATTAGAAGAGGAAAATTTTGATCAAGAATTTACAATAACAATTGTATCGAAAGAAAGTAATCATGATATTCAAAAGAAAATAATGAAGGTTTCTGAAGTAGATCGTGTAGATGTTAATATCATATCTTTAGAAAACCTTCGTCAATATGAAGAGCAAGAAGTAACTGATGTGACACCTGAAAAAAATAATCATGTAGAAATAGAGAATACTAGTAATGAAGATCAAGAGAGCAAGCCAGAAGATAAAAAGGCTGCCAATACGACAAAACACTCTAGCAGCAAAACAATTCGTGTAAATATTGAAAGATTGGACATCCTATTAAACTTATTCGAAGAATTAGTGATTGATCGTGGACGTCTAGAACAAATTTCAAGGGATTTGAATAACCAAGAACTACATGAAACTGTAGAGCGTATGTCTAGAACGACTGGTGATTTACAAAATATTATTTTAAATATGCGTATGGTTCCAGTAGAAACAGTCTTTAATCGCTTCCCACGAATGGTTCGTCAATTAGCACGTGATTTAAATAAAAAGATAGATCTTGAAATTATTGGGGCAGAAACAGAATTAGATCGAACAGTTATCGATGAGATTGGTGATCCTCTTGTTCATTTAATTAGAAATGCACTTGATCATGGTGTAGAGACGCCAGAGGAACGGAAAGCAAATGGAAAGAGTGAAGTTGGAACTGTTGTTCTCAAGGCTTATCATAGCGGAAACCATGTATTCATAGAAATTGAAGATGATGGTGCGGGAATCAGCCGTGATAAAGTTTTAAGTAAAGCCTTAAGCAAGGGCATTGTAACAGAGCAAGCTGCAGCATCGATGACCGATAGTCAAGTGTATGAATTGATTCTTGCTTCTGGATTTTCAACAGCTGATAAAATTTCTGCAGTTTCAGGACGAGGAGTAGGCTTAGATGTAGTTAAGAGCACAATTGAATCATTAGGTGGATCCATTTCAATTGAATCAAAACTTGGACAAGGGTCTGTATTCTCTATTCAATTGCCATTAACTTTATCAATCATTTCTGTCATGTTAACTGAAATTCAACAAGAAAAATTTGCTATTCCACTTTCTTCAATTATTGAAACAGCTATTGTAAAGAAAACGGATATTCTAAATGCACATAATCAGCAAGTAATTGATTTCAGGGGCAAAGTTGTTCCTGTATTATTCTTGAACGAAATATTTGAAGTGCCAGTATTTGAAGAATTAGAGGACGAATTCTACTCTGTTGTTATTGTTAGAAAAGGGGATAAGATGGCAGGACTTGTTGTTGATTCCTTTATCGGGCAACAGGAAGTTGTCCTTAAATCACTAGGCAATTATTTAACTAATGTATTTGCGATTTCTGGCGCGACCATTCTTGGGGATGGACAAGTGGCTTTAATCGTTGACTGTAATGCATTAATTAAATAGAAACAAATGAGGGGGTGTACAATAAATGTCAGAAGCAGTAGCATCAGATATTAAACTTATTGTTTTCCAATTAATGAATAAAGAGTATGCAATTCCTGTGAATCAAGTGCAATCGATCGAGAAGGTTGAACATATTACTAGAGTGCCAAAAACAGAGAAGTTTATTAAAGGTGTCATTAATCTTCGAGGAGTCATTACGCCAATTATTGATTTGCGTAGCCGATTTGAACTTGAAGAAGCAGAAGTTACGGAAAGTACACGGGTCATTATTGTAAATTTTAATGATTTAGAGGTAGGTTTTATTGTCGACCTAGCGAATGATGTGATTGATATACCAGTTGAGTCCATTGAGCCTCCACCAGAAGTAGTTGGGGTAACGGAAGCAGAGTATATTAATGGTGTTGCCAAAATTGGAAAGCGCTTATTAATATTAATAGATTTAGAAAAAATATTAATTCCAGAACAATTAAGTAATTTAGGAATTGAAGGATAAATCAATGGATTTCATTGATAAGATTTCTTCGTTGCATCTTGATATTTTAAAGGAAATAGGCAATATAGGGGCAGGTAATGCTGCAACAGCTCTTTCACAAGTCTTAAATAAGAAAATTGACATGAAAGTACCAGATGTTCGTGTTGTTTCCTTTGATGAAATGATGGACATGGCTGGCGGAGCTGAAAATGTTGTTGCTGGAGTTTTTCTAAGAATTGAAGGGGAAGCTCCAGGAAATATGTTTTTTGTACTTCCACTTGAACAGGCAACTAGCTTTATACAAGTAATGATCGGTGATGAAAGCTTTTCGTTTGAAACGACACCTTATAATGAAATTGGCTTGTCTGCATTACAGGAGCTTGGCAATATTCTTTCGGGGTCTTATTTATCTGCTTTATCAGATTTCACAAATTTATCTCTCTATCCTTCTGTACCTGCATTAAGCATTGATATGTTTGGTGCCATTATAAGTTATGGCTTAATTGAATTATCACATGTAAGTGATTATGCCATCGTGATCAATACATCTTTGAATGAAGAGGAAGAAAAGTACAAAGAATATGTGGAGGGTCACTTTTTTCTTCTCCCAGACCCTGACTCATTTCAGACCATTTTCAAATCATTAGGAGTTAGTCATAATGATTGAATGTAAAGATACGATTAAAGTTGGAATTGCTGATATGAATATTGTTAAAGCGCCAAATGTAATTAGAACTTCTGGATTAGGATCTTGTGTGGGTGTAGTCGTCTATGATCAATCACGAGAACTAGCAGGTCTTGCTCATGTCATGCTGCCTGATTCTTCACTTACAAGGTCAGGCAGCTTAAATATTGCCAAGTATGCAGATACTGCAATAAAGGAGCTAGTTTCAATTTTAATGAAGAATGGTGCTAGGTCATATTCGTTAAAGGCCAAAATTGCTGGTGGTGCCCAAATGTTTCAATTCACAAGTGGAAGTGATATGATGCGAATCGGCCCTAGGAATGTAGAAGCGGTGAGAAAGGAACTTGCCGATCTTCATATTTCCATTGTGGCAGAGGATGTGGGTGGAAATAGTGGGAGAACGATTGAATTTAATCCTAAGACGTGTTTGTTAAATATACGGACAGTGAATAAAGGCATTAAGGATCTTTAGTAGATTTCATTCGGTAACTATTCATATCCTCTGATGGCTTATTTATATCAGAAGATTGTGTCAGCCTCTTTCTCGATGAAAGGGCTGTTTTCCTATTGATATATTCCCCGAGTATGATGTGAAACGCTAGATTTGGCATTGATAAAAATGGTTACGCACAGTAAAAGTGTAATGCAAACGTTTGAGGAGGATGGGTATGGCACATCTATTGACAGAGGAGCAAACACATTGGCAAAGCTGGGTCACTTCACGTGATGCTGAAGCTGGGAATTTCCTTGTTCAAAAGTACTTGCCTCTTGTAAGTTATCATGTTCAGCGCATATCGGTAAATCTTCCAAAAAGTGTTTCTCGTGATGATATCCGCAGTCTTGGGATGATTGGTTTGTATGATGCTTTAGAGAAATTCGATCTAAACCGAGATTTAAAGTTCGATACGTATGCCTCTTTCAGAATACGTGGAGCGATTCTAGATGGTTTACGTAAGGAAGACTGGTTGCCTCGAAATACGAGGGAAAAGGCGAAAAAAATTGAGGCAGCAATTGAAAGACTTGAGCAAAAATTAATGCGTAATGCAACAATTCAAGAGATTTCTTCAGAGTTAAATTTACCTGAAGAGGAAGTACAGTCTGTTATGAATGAACATTTCTTTGCTAACATCTTATCGATTGATGAAAAACCAAGTGATCAAGATGATAAAGAAGGACAATCCTTTATTATTAAAGATGAAGGAACAGAAATGCCTGAGGAGAAGTTAATTAAGGATGAAATGATTAGTGAAATGGTCAAGTTAATTTCACAATTAAATGAAAAAGAACAAATAGTAATTAGTTTGTTTTATAAAGAGGAGCTTACTCTAACAGAGATTGGCCAAGTCATGAGTCTCTCAACATCTAGAATTTCTCAAATTCATTCCAAAGCAATTTTTAAATTGCGCCATGCTTTGGAGAAAGTCTATTAATTCTGTAGGGAAAGAGGAGATGGCAGGTGGAACAATATTTTCGCCTTATAATTGATAAAAATCGGCTAGTGGCAAAAATAGAACGAATTGCGCAAGTTGAGGATGATTTTGCAATGTCGCAGGATGAAGTCATTCAATTTCTTAACAAGGAAAAAATCGCCTTTGGAATAAAGGAAGAAGTTGTAATCAATATATGCCATTCACCAAATTCAATTCAATATCCAATTGTTATTGCTGAAGGGATTCCTTCGAAGGATGGAAGCAATGCTTACTTACTGGATGAGGTGCAAAAGGATAAAAAAGAAAAACGGGAGAAATTTAACTTCCGCAATGTAATCGAAATCCCCTCTGTAACGAGTGGACAAGTATTAGCTTCAATTTACCCACCAACCCCCGGAACATCGGGCACCGATGTATTCGGTCATGTTATTCCAGCCAAAAATGGCATGCCACTAAAAATTCGCCCAGGTAAGAATGTTATTCTAAATGGAACAAAGTTTTACTCAACATCTGATGGACAACTTAGCTTAACTAGTAAATTAATTTCAGTCAATCCTGTCTACGAAGTACAGGGAGACCTAGATTTGAAAACAGGAAATATTAATTTTATTGGGAATGTTGTTATTAGAGGAAATGTTCCTAGTGGATATGAAGTCATTGCAGGCGGAGATGTTAAAATATTCGGTTTAGTTGAAGGCGCTATCATTCGGTCGGATGGAAATATTATCATATCAGGCGGTGTTTCTGGAGGAAATAAGGGGAGCTTATTTGCCATAGGAAATATTCAAGCTGCCTACTTAAACCAAGCGAATGTAGAATCTAAACAGGATATTTTTGTGAATAATTCAATTTTACATAGTGAAGTGAAAGCGGCGGGCTCTATTTTCTGTGAAAATGCATTGGTTATTGGGGGGAGGCTAACTGCTGGAAAGTCTATACATATAAAGGAAGTAGGAAATAGATTATTCACGAAAACAACTCTCCGAGCGGGCGTGGATGACTCTGTTATTGAAAGAGAGAGTGCTCTTCAAAAGAATAAAATCGAATTAAATGCAACATTTGAAAAGCTTATGATGATTGAGAATAAGCTCTTGCGCATTGGCAAAGCAAAAGGGATGTTAACTGCTGAACAAAAATCAATTATTTTAATGCAGCGAGAAAGCAAAAATAAGATTACACAACAGTTAAAGGAAATCGATGAAGAGCTTGAAATAATAAATAATGAACAAAGCGAAAGAAATAATTCATGTATTCATATTTATAAAACAGCCTATCCAAATACAATTTTTCAGTTTGGAAAATATGCCATTCAATTGCAAAAAAGCCAATCAAGCAGTAAGTACTCAATCTCTAATAGTGAAATCATCTCTGAGCCAATCGTAGAATTTAAAAATCCAGTTATTAAAGTCTAGGGTGACTACATATGAGCTTAAAGTCTGTTGAGATGCAAATTGCTTTACCTAGAACATTTGAAGCAGGGAAAATTCAAGAACAGCTTCAACAACGCGGGCAAATTGCGAATGATTTTGCTTCTGAGTACACGAGTAAGGAAGCGGAACAAAAAAGGAAAACAGTAAATAAACAGGAGCAAAAGGGAAATGTAAGGTTATCCCAGGAACAAAATGAGCATGATCAAGATCCGAATCATTCAGAGAAAGATGAGCATCAAATAAAAGATTCTCAAAAAGAGAAAAGAGAAAAACACCCCTATAAAGGAAATTTCATTGATTTTAGCGGATAGAGGGATGGTATGACTACATTTTTTTTATTACTTAGCTTGTTTTTAAATATATTAGCCTTATTTGCAATTGTCATTTTATTTCTCCGCCAAAATCGACTTTTGCAAATGGAAAAGAGCCAAGAAAAAGTACTAGCTGATATGGAGGAAGTCATTTCTGCCTATTTAGTACAAATGAAAGAAGAGAATGAAGCATTTATTACTAAAGTACAACAAGTTGAAATTCTGCCCAAATTACCTTTTAATTCAACAATAGAGAAAAAAGACAATGTTGAATTGTCAATGAAGGAAATCGATCAGGGAATTTCGAAAGGACTTGCAAAAGAGACAACCCTATATAATCGGGTAGGTAAAGCTTCGGCACATAAAGCGGTCAATACATATAAACAATACGTGAAAGCAGAAAGTAAGGATACACAATCGAGCGAGAATGATCAAAGAATAAAAGCAGATTCTGAAGTTACTCTCCCTCCATTTGAAGAGGAGCCGAATAAAACAGAAAATCCTCAAAAAAAAGAAGAGTTGAAACCTTCATTAATTAACCAGATAATAGAATTAAAGAAACAAGGTTATACAATAGAGGAAATTGCACAACTTCTTAATAAAGGCAAAACGGAAGTGGAACTATTACTTAAATTTCAAAGCCATAATAGATAATGCTTGATTGTTTTTTAATGATATGCTATATTAACAAATGGTGTTAATACACACGCTTATTGATTTAGTCGGATGGTGCTGAGTTCTCGGTTCCCGATTGAAAATGATTTAAGCGGAGGAAATCAAACCATTAGGAGGAAACACAAATGTCAGTTATTTCTATGAAGCAATTGCTTGAAGCTGGTGTACATTTCGGACACCAAACACGCCGTTGGAACCCTAAGATGAAAAAATATATTTTCACAGAGCGTAACGGTATCTACATCATTGACCTTCAAAAAACAGTTAAAAAGGTTGAAGAAGCTTATAATTTTGTTAAGGAACTTGCTGGAAACGGCGGTACATTCCTATTTGTTGGTACAAAAAAACAAGCACAAGATTCTGTTAAAGAAGAAGCTATCCGTTCTGGTATGTACTATGTTAACCAACGTTGGTTAGGTGGTACTTTGACAAACTTTGAAACAATTCAAAAGCGTATTTCACGTCTTAAAGACATTGAAAGAATGTCAGAAGATGGTACTTTTGAAGTGCTTCCTAAAAAAGAAGTTGTTCAATTGAAAAAAGAACAAGAGCGCTTAGAAAAATTCTTAGGCGGCATTAAAGATATGAAGGGTCTTCCTGATGCATTATTTATCATTGATCCTCGTAAAGAACGCATTGCTGTTGCTGAAGCACATAAATTAAACATTCCAATCGTTGGAATCGTGGATACAAACTGTGATCCAGATGAAATCGATGTTGTTATCCCTGCTAATGATGATGCGATTCGTGCTGTTAAATTATTAACAGGTAAAATGGCGGATGCTATCCTTGAAGCTAAACAAGGTGAAGAAGTTACAACTGCGTAATTAAAAAACAGAAGTAACTTGCTCAAAAAGGGACGACAGAATTAGGCAGCTGACGTAAAGGGTGTTCATTCATCTTTTTGGCTGATTGCCTTATGACCAAAAAGCCCCTTAGCATTAGGGTTGGAGTTCTATCTAACACCTAAGAAGCAAATTATTTTTGGTTACAATAAAAAGGTGATAAGAGGAAGCACTCTTTATCACCTTTTTTTGAAGAAAATACGAATAAATATATTACATTTATTCAGTTTGTAATGTACGGTTAAAGGTAAAGATATAAATACATAAGAAATACTAGGAGGATTATATCATGGCAATTACTGCACAAATGGTTAAAGAATTACGTGAAAAAACTGGCGCAGGAATGATGGATTGTAAGAAAGCACTTCAAGAAACAAATGGCGATATGGATAAGGCAATTGACTTATTACGTGAAAAAGGAATTGCAAAAGCAGCTAAAAAAGGTGACCGTGTTGCTGCTGAAGGCTTAACAGCAATTAAAGTAGATGGCAATGAAGCTGTTATTATTGAAGTGAACTCTGAAACTGATTTCGTATCTAAAAATGAAGGCTTCCAAACTCTTGTTACTGAATTAGCTGCTCATTTACTTGCTAATAAACCAGCTACAGTTGAAGAAGCAGCTGCTCAAACAATGTCAAATGGAGCAACTGTTGAATCACATATTAATTCAGCAATTGCGAAAATTGGTGAAAAACTAAGTCTTCGTCGTTTCGAAGTGAAAACAAAATCTGATAATGATGCATTTGGCGCATACTTACATATGGGCGGACGCATTGGTGTATTATCAGTTCTTGAAGGTACAACTGATGAAGCTGCAGCAAAGGATGTTTCAATGCATATAGCTGCACTTAACCCTAAATATGTTACTCGTGATCAAGTTTCTCAAGAAGAAGTTGAACGTGAGCGTCAAGTGTTAACACAGCAAGCTCTAAACGAAGGAAAGCCTGAAAATATTGTAGCTAAAATGGTTGAAGGCCGTTTAGGTAAATATTTTGAAGATGTTTGTGTTAATGACCAAACATTCGTTAAAAACCCAGATCAAAAAGTTGGTCAGTTTGTAGAATCAAAAGGCGGTAAAATCCGTGAGTTTGTTCGCTTTGAAGTTGGAGAAGGTATTGAAAAGCGTGAAGATAACTTCGCTGAAGAAGTTATGAGTCAAGTGAAGAAATAATAGTAGAGTACAACTTTTTGTTGTCATTTTAGGGAACACTTTGTGTTCCCTATTTTTCAAGATTGATTATATTTAGTACTTGATTATGTCTAGCTAAAGTCGTCGAATTTTCAAGGGTTACAAACTATTCAATTAAGCTAGTTAAGTTCAAACTTCAATAAGCTGGATTCGTTTTGACCTTCTTGACAATCACATGGGCGTCTTGTGCTATTCTTATCCTACATATGGAGGTTCTCTATGAGCAGCCCAAAATATAAACGAGTTGTTTTAAAGTTAAGTGGAGAAGCATTAGCAGGGGAACAAGGATTTGGAATTAATCCTACTGTTATTAAATCAGTTGCATCACAGGTAAAAGATTTGGCTGAACTAGGTGTTGAAGTTGCTGTTGTAGTTGGCGGCGGAAATATCTGGCGCGGGAAAATCGGTGAAGAAATGGGAATGGACAGAGCAAATGCTGATTATATGGGCATGCTTGCAACTGTAATGAACTCATTAGCACTACAAGATAGCCTGGAACAATTAGGTGTAGAGACAAGAGTGCAAACATCAATTGAGATGAGACAAGTTGCTGAACCATATATTCGCAGAAAAGCAATTCGTCACCTAGAGAAAAAACGTGTTGTTATTTTTGCTGCTGGTACAGGAAATCCTTATTTTTCAACGGACACAACTGCTGCTTTACGTGCCGCGGAGATTGAAGCAGAAGTTATTTTAATGGCAAAGAACAATGTAGATGGCGTGTACTCTGCAGATCCTCGCATTGATAAAAATGCGAAGAAATATGATCAACTTTCCTATTTAGATGTAATCAAGGAAGGCTTGGCCGTAATGGATTCCACTGCATCTTCTTTATGTATGGATAATGATATCCCATTAATCGTCTTTTCAATCATGGAACCGGGTAATATAAATCGGGCAGTAATGGGTGAAACAATCGGAACAATAGTGAGGGGGAAAAAATAATGCCTAAACAAGTTATTGAGAATACAAAGGATAGAATGACAAAAGCAATACAAGCATATAGTCGTGAATTAGCAGGAATTCGTGCAGGTAGAGCAAACGCTTCATTACTTGATCGAATAACGGTCGAGTATTATGGTGCACCAACACCAATTAATCAATTAGCAGGAATTTCTGTTCCAGAAGCTCGTCTACTTGTTATTCAGCCTTACGATAAATCAATCCTTGGAGAAATTGAGAAAGCTATTTTGAAATCAGATATTGGTTTAACGCCTTCTAATGATGGCAGCATTATTAGACTTTCAATTCCTCAACTAACAGAGGAACGCAGAAAAGAGCTTGTTAAATTAGTGAAAAAAGAATCGGAAGAAGCAAAGGTTGCGATTCGTAATGTTCGTCGTGATGCGAATGATGATTTAAAGAAGCTGGAGAAAAGTGGCGAAATTACTGAAGATGATTTACGTGGTTACTCAGATGATATTCAAAAACTGACTGATGATCAAATTAGTAAAATTGATGCAGTCACAAAAGAAAAAGAAAAAGAAATTCTTGAAGTTTAATTTGCATCCATTCTATGAATAGATATAGTAACCCTCTATATATAGGGGGTTTTTTTTCTCTTTCTATGTGAAATTGATTGGCTCATAAATGTATAGCAGGAAATCGGTTAATCGGCTGTTCTACCTGATGTTTTGGATAATAGTGTTATATTTCAATCAATGAGGAGACTTACTTCCTGTTATTGAAAAAAACGAGGTAAGAAGGAGTCCTTACAAATTAGTAAACTTTCCACTAATAACAATTGATTGTCTTATTCTTATTTAACATGTTTGTACATATTCATTTATAGAGATATATTTCTCTATTTTTGGTATGATATTATCATGCGGAAATAGGGTTGATTATTTTTTCAATAGATTAAAAAGGCGCAGGGATTATTTTTCTTCTCTTCAAGTTTGCGCTTTTCTTATCGGAGGGTAAGATTAACCTAGCTTAAAGGAGCAGTCTTATGTTAAATATATTAAAAAGATGGAAGAATCAGAGTAGCTCTTCCGAACTCCGAGAAAGAATGATGAAGATTCAAGAGCTCCAAGTTCCTTCACATATCGCCATTATCATGGATGGCAACGGCAGATGGGCTAGTAAGAGGGCATTGCCTAGGATTGCTGGACATCATGAAGGAATGAAGGTCGTTCGGAAAATAACAAAATTGGCAAATGAAGTTGGTGTTAAGACGCTAACTCTTTATGCTTTTTCCACTGAGAATTGGAAAAGACCGAAATTAGAAGTAGATTATTTAATGAAGCTTCCTGAAGAGTTTCTTGAATCATTTCTTCCAGAGCTAGTGAATGAAAATGTAAGAGTTCAAATGATGGGTGATAAAGAAATGCTTCCTTCTCACACAAGAAATGCCATAGGAAAGGCGATGGTGGATACCCAAGAAAATACAGGGCTAATATTAAACTTCGCACTAAACTATGGGAGTCGGAATGAGATTATTGAAGGAATCAAGGAAGTCTTAAATGATTGCAAAAGTGGTATAATAGATGAAAATGAATTAACAGAGGATGTATTTTCATCGTATTTAATGACAAATGGATTAAGTGATCCTGACTTATTGATTCGTACGAGTGGAGAAATCCGGTTAAGTAACTTTATGCTCTGGCAATTGGCGTATACAGAGTTTTGGTTTACAGATGTACTTTGGCCAGATTTTGCAGAAGATCACTTTATTGAAGCAATTGAAGTATTCCAAAACAGGCAAAGACGTTTTGGTGGAGTTTAGTGAAGGTGTTGACAATTAGATGAAGCAAAGAATTATTTCAGCAATTATATTTGGTGCAATATTTCTGCCAGTTGTAGTAATTGGTGGTGTGCCCGTCGTTGTATTAGCCTATTTATTGGCATCCATTGCACTTTATGAATTATTAAACATGCGCAAGCTCAGTGTTTTTTCTGCACCGGGGATTATTTCGTTATTATTGCTTTGGATTTTTCTTTTACCAAACCAATTTGAAAGTGTACTTAATTTGATTCACTTTACTAAAATTGAGTTTGCGCTGCTTGCTGTTCTCTTGTTCTTAACCTATACGGTTGCAACAAAAAATAAGTTTACCTTTGATGATGTAGCTTTTTCTATTTTAGCTACATTATATGTGGGCATCGGTTTTTATTATTTTATTGAGACGAGAGATGCTGGGTTGATTTATGTCGTGTACTCATTATTAATTATTTGGGCAACCGATTCTGGGGCCTATTTCATTGGCCGAGCCATCGGTAAGAGGAAGTTATGGCCAGAAATTAGTCCGAATAAGACTGTGGAAGGATCAATTGGAGGCGTTATTTGTGCACTTGCTGTAGCTGTACTATTCCTCCTCTTCACAAATATTGATGCTTCTTACATTCAATTAATATTGATTACTGTTGTATTATCTGTTTTTGGACAAATTGGTGATCTTGTTGAATCAGCATTGAAACGCCACTATAATGTAAAGGATTCTGGGAATATTATGCCCGGCCATGGTGGAATATTAGATCGCTTTGATAGCTTATTATTTGTTTGGCCGTTGATTCATTTTATTTATTTACTTTAAATTATATGTGCATGCTTGTGCTTTCCAATAGGAGTTGAGTCAATTGAAACATATTAGTTTACTGGGAGCTACCGGGTCTATTGGTACGCAAACATTAGATATTATTAATGAACACCCACAGGAATTTAAGCTTGTTGCCATTGCAGCGGGCAAAAATATTGAATTAACAAGAAAGATAATTAGAGATTTCAGTCCTGAGCTTGTATCTGTTGCTGAGCGTTCTATTGCTAATGAACTGAAAGTTGAATTTCCGCATGTGTTATTTTCTTATGGAGAAGAAGGATTAACAGAGGTTGCAGTTTACCATAAGGCTAATATTCTTGTTAATGCTGTTTCTGGCAGCATTGGACTAGTCCCAACATTGGAGGCTATTAAAGAAAAAAAGAGTATTGCAATTGCCAATAAAGAAACACTTGTAACTGCGGGTCATCTTGTAATGGAAGAGGCAAAGCGTAATCAAGTTTCATTATTACCAGTTGATAGTGAACATTCGGCTATTTTTCAAGCATTACAAGGTGAAAATCAAAAAAATATTGAAAGATTAATTTTGACTGCTTCTGGTGGAAGCTTCAGAGATCGTACACGTGAAGAATTAAGTAATGTGACAGTGGAAGATGCATTAAATCATCCGAATTGGTCAATGGGTGCAAAAATCACGATTGACTCTGCGACAATGATGAATAAGGGATTAGAAGTAATTGAAGCCCATTGGCTCTTCTCGATAGACTATGACAGAATTGATGTCTTATTGCATAAGGAAAGCATTATTCATTCTATGGTTGAATTCCATGATAGTAGTATCATTGCTCAACTAGGTACACCTGATATGAGAGTTCCTATCCAATATGCACTTACATACTCAGATAGATTCAAATTCCCGTCAGCTAAACGATTGAAATTAGAAGAAATAGGTAAGCTTCATTTTAGACAAATGGACCTTGAGCGCTTCCGTTGTTTAAAGCTTAGTTATGAAGCAGGAAAAGCGGGAGGAACGATGCCAACTGTATTAAATGCTGCGAATGAAGCTGCAGTTGCGGCCTTCTTAGATGGAAAAGCTACTTTCCTGCAAATTGAGGATCTCATTGAAAGAGCTTTGAGTAAACATCAAACTATTTCTAATCCAAGCCTGGCAGATATTCGTGAAGTAGATTTGGATACGAGAAAATATGTACACTCACTTCTAAAAATTTAAGAAAAGATAGAATCTTATCTTTTAAAAAGGTGGTTATCATTTGAGTACAGTCATCGCTTTTATTGTCATCTTCGGAGCTCTCGTATTTTTCCATGAACTAGGCCATTTAATTTTTGCAAAAAGGGCTGGGATTTTATGTAGAGAATTTGCGATAGGTTTTGGTCCGAAAGTTTTTTCTCATAAAAAAGGAGATACAGTCTATACGGTTCGATTGCTGCCTATTGGTGGTTTTGTTCGGATGGCTGGAGAAGATCCTGAAATGATTGAGATTAAGCCAGGCTACAGAGTTGGATTATTGTTTAATGAAGAAGAACAAGTTAGTAAAATAATTTTGACGAATAAAGAGAAATATCCAGATGCAAGAGTGGTAGAGGTGGAACATGCAGATATTGAGCATGAGTTAATCATTAAAGGGTTTGTTGAAGGGGATGAAGAGGAAAAGCTTCAATCTTTTCCGATTAGCTCGACTGCTGTTCTAGTTGAAAATGGAACAGAAACGTTAATTGCCCCATATAATAGACAATTTGCCTCTAAAACGCTTGGACAAAGAACAATGGCTATTTTTGCAGGACCAATGATGAACTTTGTGCTTGCATTTGTTGTCTTTGTTTTAATTGGTATTTTACAAGGAATTCCTACAGATGCGCCAATTCTTGGAGAATTAACAAAAGATGGGGCTGCGGTTGAAGCAGGACTTAAAAAGGGTGACGTCGTTCATAGTGTAAATGGGGCTGAAATATCCACTTGGAATGATATCGTTGAAATTATTAGCAAAAACCCTGAAAAAGAGCTGCAATTTTCATTAGAACGGAATGGAAATGAAATGGAATTACCTGTGACACCAAAGCTGCAAGAAGAAGCAGAGGGTAAATCAAGAGGCGTTATAGGTGTTTATCAGCCAATGGAGAAATCTCCACTAAAGTCAATAACTAATGGTGCAAAAGAGACATATCTCTGGACAAAAGAAATATTTGTCATGCTAGGGAAACTTGTGACAGGGCAATTTTCGATTGATGCTTTATCAGGTCCAGTAGGTATTTATGTTTCCACAGATACTGTAGCAAAATCTGGGATTTATTATTTAATGAAATGGGCGGCTGTCCTAAGTATTAATCTTGGAATTATGAATTTATTGCCTATTCCTGCTTTAGACGGTGGAAGACTTATGTTCTTTGCTGTTGAAGCAGTTAGAGGCAAACCGATTGATCGACATAAAGAAGGAATGGTTCATTTTATTGGATTTGCCCTTCTAATGCTACTTATGCTCGTGGTCACATGGAATGATATTCAACGTTTTTTCTTATAAAAAGTTTTTAGGGTCAAATTCAATTAGAATTTGATCCTATTTTTTAATAGTAGGGGTGTTAATCAATAAATCAAAGTAGAACATTTTTTTCAACTTAAGAGAATTTCTAGCAGATGTAAATATACGAAGCCATTAATTTTTACTTAGAGCCAGTTATCCGTTAAAATGCATGTGGAATATACAGCTATTTAACTCTAGTGAAAAGCGGATTCTTTTATAAATTGGGAATCCGTTTTTTCATTATATAGTATGATATAATGGTCAAAGTCTCTACAAAAGATGAGCGAAAAAATAATTAGATGGGAGAGAGAATTATGGAGGAAGCCCTAAGCAATAAAGAGCGATTCCACCTCTTGCTCCAGCAGATTCAACTAACAGATCAAGCGGTTGTTCAGTATTTTCATGATGCGGAAATACAAAAAGTAGTAATAGAGAAAAAGAATAGAAGATGGCATTTTCACTTTCAATTAGAAGCTATTTTGCCATTTCGAGTTTTCAGCATGTTTACGACACAATTAAGATCAGCTTTTTCGCATATTGCAAATATTTCATTTACTACAAATGTAATAAATCAGCAGTTTGATGAAAAGCTTATTTTAGATTACTGGCAGATTTGTATTCAAGAAATGGAAGGAATGGCTCCGCCTCTTTTAAAGTTATTGAATGAACAAATTCCAAAAGTAAATGGAAATAAAGTGATCATTTTAGTTAGAAATGATATGGAAGGTCTATCAATTAAACGAAAATATGCAGGAACGATAAGTCAAGTATTCGAATCCTTTGGCTTTCCGACTCTAGTTATTGACACAGAAATTTCTGCTGAAGAAACAAATGAAGAATACGAAAAATTTATTGCAGCAAAAGAAAAAGAAGATCAGGAACGAGGTCTTCAGGCATTAATCGATATGGAGAAGAAGGAAGCAGAAGCTGCAGAAGGTGATTCATCAGTACTTCAAGGTCCTCTCATGGTTGGCTTAACGATAAAAGACGATGCAGACTATCGCAAGCTCATTGATATTGTAGATGAAGAGAGAAGAGTAGCTGTTGAAGGATATGTTTTTGCTGCTGAAACGAGAGAACTTAGAAGCGGCAGAACATTATTAACCTTTAAAATTACCGATTATACAAGCTCCATTCTTGTCAAAATGTTTTCCCGCGACAAGGAAGATGCTGCCCTATATCAGCATGTCCAAAAGGGAATGTGGTTAAAAGTACGTGGAAGCATTCAAAATGATACTTTTGTCCGAGATCTTGTCATGATCGGTAATGATATTAATGAATTAAAACCTGTTCAAAGAAAAGATACATCACCGGAAAATGAAAAGCGTGTTGAACTACATCTTCATACACCAATGAGTCAAATGGATGCTGTTTCTTCTGTTAGTGCACTCGTTGGACAAGCAAAGAAATGGGGACATAAAGCAATAGCCATCACTGATCATGCAGTTGTTCAATCCTTTCCAGAGGCATTTAATGCTGGGAAAAAAAATGATATTAAAATATTATATGGGGTTGAAGTGAATCTAGTTGATGACGGGGTGCCGATTGCTTATAACAGTGCCCATCGGAAATTGTCGGATGATACGTATGTCGTGTTTGACGTTGAAACAACTGGTTTATCGGCTGTGTATGATACAATCATTGAACTTGCTGCAGTGAAAATTCATGATGGCGAAATTATTGATCGTTTTGAATCATTCGCTAATCCCCATCATCCGCTTTCTGCAACGACAATTAACTTAACGGGGATTACAGATGACCTAGTTGAAAATGCACCAGAAGTTAGTGAAGTGCTGCAGAAATTCCATGATTGGACAGAAGATGCGATATTAGTTGCTCATAATGCTTCATTTGATATGGGCTTTCTAAATGTTGGTTATAAAAAAATAAACCTTGGGAAGGCAACAAATCCTGTTATAGATACACTTGAACTAGCTCGTTTCCTTTATTCAGATATGAAAAACCATCGCTTAAATACGCTAGCGAAGAAATTTGATATTGAATTAACCCAGCATCACCGTGCGATATATGATGCAGAGGCTACAGGATATCTCTTGTTGAAAATGCTAAAGGATGCAGCAGAAAAAGAGATTGAGTATCATGATCAGTTCAATGATAATATGGGCAAAGGAAATGCTTATCAGCGTGCAAGGCCCTATCATTGTACATTGCTTGCACAAACAGAAGTTGGTTTAAAAAATCTTTTTAAGCTTGTGTCATTTTCGCATCTTAATTATTTTTATCGGGTGCCTCGAATCCCAAGGTCCCAGCTTGAAAAGTATCGGGAAGGTCTTCTTGTCGGCTCTGCCTGCGATAAGGGGGAAGTATTTGAAGGAATGATGCAAAAGTCCCCTGAAGAGGTAGAGGAAACAGCACAATTTTATGATTATATTGAGATACATCCAAAAGAAGTGTATGCGCATCTGCTTGAGCTCGAATTAGTTCGGGATGAAAAGTCGCTAGAGGATATTATCAGGAAGCTTGTTCAACTTGGAGAAAAGCTAGGACTTCCTGTAGTGGCGACAGGCAATGTTCATTACTTAAATCCAAACGATAAAATCTATCGAAAAATATTAGTCAATTCACAGGGCGGAGCGAATCCATTAAATCGTCATAAGCTCCCCGATGTCCATTTTCGAACAACAAATGAAATGTTGGATGCCTTCAAGTTTTTAGGACCAGAAAAGGCGAAGGAAATTGTAGTTGAAAACACGAACAAAATTGCTGATATGATTGATGTTATTAAGCCAATTAAAGATGATTTATATACGCCAAAAATTGAAGGCGCAGACGATGAAATGCGTAATATGAGCTACACGATGGCGAGAAAAATCTATGGTGAGAACCTTCCTGAAATTGTTGAAGCAAGATTAGAGAAAGAATTAAAGAGTATTATCGGCCATGGATTTGCGGTTATTTACTTGATTTCCCATAAATTAGTGAAAAAATCATTAGATGATGGATATCTAGTAGGATCTCGTGGGTCTGTCGGTTCATCTTTCGTGGCAACAATGACAGAAATAACAGAGGTAAATCCACTCCCACCACATTATGTTTGTCCAGAATGCAAACAATCGGAGTTCTTTAATGATGGTTCTGTAGGGTCCGGATTTGATTTACCTGATAAGGATTGTCCGAACTGCCATGTGAAATATAAAAAAGATGGACAGGATATTCCATTTGAAACCTTCTTAGGTTTTAAAGGCGATAAGGTACCAGATATCGATTTGAATTTCTCAGGTGAATACCAGCCGCGTGCACATAACTATACGAAATTGCTCTTCGGAGAGGATTATGTATACCGTGCTGGAACAATTGGTACGGTTGCAGACAAGACCGCTTTCGGTTATGTGAAAGCTTATCAGCAGGATAATAATCTTCAATTAAGGGGAGCGGAAATTGATCGATTGGCATCTGGTTGTACAGGGGTAAAGCGGACAACCGGCCAACATCCAGGAGGAATTATTGTTGTTCCTGATTATATGGATATTTTTGACTTTTCGCCAATTCAATTTCCAGCTGATGATAAAAATTCTGAATGGAAAACAACCCATTTTGATTTCCATTCCATTCATGACAATCTATTAAAGCTTGATATACTCGGGCACGATGATCCGACTGTCATCCGTATGCTTCAAGATTTAAGTGATATTGATCCAAAGACAATACCTACGGATGACCCGGAAGTGATGAAACTATTTAGTGGAACGGAATCACTTGGTGTAACGGAAGAGCAAATTATGTGTAAGACAGGGACATTGGGGATTCCGGAATTTGGAACAAGGTTCGTAAGGCAAATGCTTGAGGACACAAAACCAACGACATTTTCTGAGCTTGTCCAAATCTCTGGCCTCTCACATGGAACCGATGTATGGCTTGGCAATGCACAGGAGCTAATCCATAATAAAATTTGTACACTAAGTGAAGTGATTGGCTGTCGTGATGACATCATGGTCTATTTAATTTATCAAGGATTAGATCCAGCGTTTGCTTTTAAAATTATGGAATCTGTTCGTAAAGGTAAAGGATTAACGGATGAAATGGAAGAAGAAATGAGAAAGAATAATGTACAAGAATGGTATATTGATTCTTGCAAGAAAATAAAATATATGTTTCCAAAGGCGCATGCTGCAGCATATGTTTTAATGGCAGTTCGAATTGCATACTTTAAAGTACATCACCCGTTATACTATTATGCAGCATACTTTACTGTTCGTGCGGAAGACTTTGATGTTGATGCTATGTCTAAAGGATCACAAGCTATACGTTCAGTTATCGAGGATATTAATGCAAAAGGATTAGATGCATCCAACAAGGAAAAGAATTTATTAACAGTTATGGAGCTTGCCCTTGAGATGAATGAACGTGGTTTTAAATTTAAAAAGGTTGATTTATATCGTTCAAGTGCAAACGAATTTCTGATTGATGATGGTGCACTCATTCCACCATTTAATGCCATTCCAGGTTTAGGGACAAATGCAGCCATTAATATCGTAAATGCAAGAAAGGAAGGAGAGTTCCTTTCTAAAGAAGATTTGCAGCAACGTGCTAAATTATCAAAAACGATTATCGAATATCTGGATAATCACGGTTGCTTAGAATCCCTTCCTGAGCAAAATCAGCTATCATTATTTTAATTGACGCATCCTGGAAGCCTTGAAATGACAGCAATTCCATTTGCATAAAAAAATTGGTTATGGTATAGTTTTAATGGAAATACTATTTATAACTCTCGTAAAAGAAGAGTGGGGCAACCCACTCTTTCGTGTTGTGTACGTACTTTCTTAAAAGATAAGAGGTATTTCTTTTGAGTTGGAAAATGGTCTAGCAC
Source organism: Cytobacillus eiseniae (assembly GCF_017874625.1). Taxonomy (GTDB): domain Bacteria; phylum Bacillota; class Bacilli; order Bacillales; family Cytobacillaceae; genus Cytobacillus; species Cytobacillus eiseniae. Next base: position 275,703 of record NZ_JAGIKZ010000002.1, read on the forward strand.
AAGCAACCTTTCCCTTGATGTCACAAGTCATTCCTCTAAATAAGTAAAGGAATATTGAGAGATTTGTTTTGTGATAACTAAGGCTGAACGCGGTGCTTCCGCATTTCTATGTAAAGGAGGGATATGTATGAGCAAAGTGACTGAAACAGTTGAAGGATTAGTCACCCCTATATTAGATGAACTTAAATTAGAATTAGTTGACATTGAATATGTTAAGGAAGGGAAAGATTGGTTCCTTCGCATTTTTATCGATAAAGAAAATGGTGTGGATATCGAAGAATGCGGACTAGTCAGTGAACAATTAAGTGAAAAACTTGATGAGGTTGACCCTATTCCTTATAACTATTTCTTAGAGGTTTCATCACCGGGAGCTGAGCGCCCTCTTAAAAATGACAAGGATTTTAATCAATCAATTGGAAAAAATGTATTCATTAAAACGTACGAGCCTATTGATGGGGAAAAAACGTTTGAAGGGATTTTAACGCATTTTGATGGTCAAACCGTCTCTGTTGAAATCAAAATTAAGACGAGAAAGAAAACGGTTAATATTCCATATGAAAAAGTGGCCAATGCTCGTCTAGCAGTGGTTTTTTCGTAATTTATCCAGGAAATTATACTAACACACGTAGTGTTTAACTTTGCTAACAGTTTTGTCTACGTCCAGCTTCAGCGCTTACCTCCTCGAGGTCATAAGCCATTCCAGCAATAAGGTTAAAGAAGAACCTTTTTGCTGGTAAGACTCATACTTACCTTAGGGTGATCAAGGCGCTTACGCTTTAGTTTTTTAGAAATAATCCAAGAAAAAAAGAGAATACATAGCGCAAGTATGTTCATGCTTACGCTTTTCTATTAAAGGGGGATATAAATCTCATGAGCAGTGAATTGTTAGATGCTCTGACCTTGCTTGAAAAAGAAAAGGGAATTTCACGAGATGTAATTATCGATGCAATTGAAGCAGCTCTCGTTTCAGCATACAGAAGAAATTTCAATCAAGCCCAAAATGTGCGAATTGATTTAAATCTGGGGACTGGTACGATGCGAGTTTTTGCACGTAAAGAAGTTGTTGACGAAGTATTCGATCCGAGATTGGAAATTTCGCTTGAAGACTCACAAAAGCTAAATCCGAATTACCAAATCGAGGACATTGTTGAATTAGAGGTTACGCCAAAGGACTTCGGACGGATCGCAGCGCAAACGGCAAAACAGGTTGTAACTCAACGTGTGCGTGAGGCTGAAAGAGGCATCATTTATTCTGAATTTATTGATCGTGAAGAGGATATCATGACTGGTATCGTACAACGTCAAGATTCGAAGTTCATTTATGTCAGTCTTGGGAAAATTGAAGCCATTTTACCGGCAAATGAGCAAATGCCGAATGAGCAGTATAAACCCCATGATCGAATTAAAGTGTTCATTACAAAAGTTGAAAAAACAACTAAGGGTCCACAAATTTTTGTTTCGCGAACTCATCCGGGTTTACTAAAAAGACTGTTTGAAATAGAAGTTCCTGAAATATATGACGGAACAGTTGAAATTAAATCTGTTGCGCGTGAGGCTGGAGATCGTTCGAAAATATCTGTTCACTCAGATAATGAAGAAGTAGATCCAGTTGGTTCATGCGTTGGTCCAAAGGGAACACGTGTCCAAGCTGTTGTAAATGAGCTAAAAGGTGAAAAAATTGATATTGTGAAATGGTCACAAGATCCAGTTGTTTTTGTTGCCAATTCGCTTAGTCCTTCAAAAGTATTAGATGTCATTGTGAATGAAGAAGAGAAGGCGACAACTGTTATTGTTCCAGATTATCAATTATCATTAGCAATCGGTAAGCGTGGACAAAATGCCCGCTTAGCTGCAAAGTTAACAGGTTGGAAAATTGATATTAAATCAGAAACAGATGCTAGAGAAGCTGGTATTTATCCGAGAGAAGAAACATTATTAAATTACGATGATAATGATTTTGAGGATGAAGATATCGATCTATCAGATGATATGGAATAATCGAGGTGAATGAGCGTGAACAATCGTAAAAAAGTTCCTATGCGTAAATGTGTCGCAACCGGTGAAATGAGACCGAAAAAAGAACTCGTTCGCATCGTTCGCTCAAAAGAAGGAGACGTATCGATTGATCTCACTGGAAAACGATCTGGGCGAGGAGCGTATCTTTCAAAAGAGAAAGAAGCAATATTGCTTGCAAAAAAGAAAAACATATTAGCCAATCATTTGGAAGTAAAAATAGATGATTTAATTTATGATGAGCTTCTTGAGCTAATAGAGAAGGAGAAACGACAATCCAAATGAGAGCGAATCAATGGATGTCATTACTTGGTTTAGCCAATCGGGCACGAAAAATCACTTCGGGTGAAGAGCTTACTATCAAAGAAATTAGAAACGGTAAGGCGAAGCTCATATTGCTATCAGCAGACGCTTCTATTAATACAGCAAAAAAAGTGACAGACAAATGTAAATCCTATCATGTCCCATATAAGCTTGTTGATAACCGAGAAATGCTAGGTCAGGCGATTGGAAAAGATGCCAGGGTAGTTGTGGCGGTTTTAGATGAGGGATTTGCAAAAAAGCTGAAGTCGTTGCTCGATTAATTCCAGCGGGGGTGAAAGTATGAGTAAAATGCGCGTTTACGAATATGCAAAAAAACAAAATGTTTCAAGTAAAGATGTCATAACGAAATTACAAAGTATGAATATTGAGGTTTCTAATCATATGACAACAATTGAAGCGGCTGCCGTACAAAAATTGGACGGAATCTATAGCAAGAAAGAAGAGAAGCAACCTCAAATGCAAACTAATCAAAATAATAATGGCCAAAAGCCACAACCAAAAGAGCAAGTAAAAGCAAAAACAAATTCATCATCGAATAATGGAAGTCGTCCTGCTAATCAATCTTCAAAACCAGCAAATAAAGCTGGGGAAGGAAGAACACAAAACCAGGGGAACAATAAGCCATTTAATAAAAATAACAGCAATCAAAGAAACAACAACAATAACAATAATAAGAATAATAAAAACAGAAACAATAAAGGAAAGCAGCAGCAAGCTCAACCAGTACCAGCTCCAAAGAAAGTGAAGGAATTACCTGCAAAGATTACCTTCTCTGAATCATTAACTGTTGCTGAACTAGCAAAAAAGCTACATCGTGAACCATCAGAAATTATCAAAAAATTATTTATGCTCGGTGTAATGGCAACAATCAATCAGGAGCTTGATAAAGATGCGATTGAGCTTATTGCAGGTGAGTACGAAGTTGAAGTCGAAGAAGAAGTGATTGTTGATACAACTGATTTAGAAGTATACTTCACTGAAGATGAAGGTACGGATTTAGAAGAGCGCCCAGCTGTTGTTACAATTATGGGACATGTTGACCACGGGAAAACTACAACATTAGATTCGATACGTAACACAAAGGTAACAGCGGGAGAAGCTGGAGGAATTACCCAGCATATTGGTGCGTACCAAGTTGAAGTAAATGGAAAGAAAATTACTTTCTTAGATACACCTGGACACGCTGCATTTACAACGATGCGTGCGCGTGGAGCGAAAGTAACGGATATAACGATTTTAGTTGTAGCAGCAGATGACGGGGTTATGCCACAAACAATTGAAGCCATCAACCATGCGAAAGCAGCGGAGGTACCAATCATCGTTGCTGTCAATAAGATGGATAAAGAAGCGGCAAATCCTGACCGAGTAATGCAAGAATTGACTGAGTATGGATTAGTTCCTGAAGCATGGGGCGGGGAAACGATATTTGTACCGATTGCTGCATTAAAAGGTGAAGGAATTGAAAATCTTCTTGAAATGATCTTACTTGTAAGTGAAATGGAAGAATATAAGGCAAATCCAAAACGTAATGCGGTTGGAACTGTAATTGAGGCACAATTAGACAAAGGCAGAGGTTCTGTTGCTACTCTCCTTGTTCAAAATGGAACATTAAAAGTTGGAGATCCTATCGTAGTCGGAAACACATTTGGTCGTGTCCGTGCAATGGTAAATGATTTAGGACGTCGTGTGAAAGTAGCTGGACCTTCAACTCCTGTTGAAATAACTGGGCTAAATGATGTACCACAAGCAGGTGATCGCTTCGCTGTCCTTGATGATGAGAAAACGGCTCGTCAAGTCGGAGAAGCTCGTGCACAGCAAGCATTACAGGCTCAGCGCAGTGAAAAGACTCGTGTAAGCTTAGATAACTTGTTTGAGCATATGAAACAAGGAGAAATGAAGGAACTTAATGTGGTTGTGAAGGCTGATGTTCAAGGCTCTGCCGAGGCACTTACTACTGCATTGCAAAAAATTGATGTAGAAGGTGTAAATGTACGTATTCTGCATACAGGTGCAGGCGCAATTAATGAATCAGATATTACACTTGCAGCTGCCTTCAATGCCATTGTTGTAGGGTTCAATGTACGTCCAGATATTAATGCAAAACGTGCTGCCGATGCTGAAGGTGTTGAAATTCGTCTACACCGTATCATCTATAAAGTAATCGAAGAAATTGAATTAGCAATGAAAGGTATGCTTGATCCAGAATTTGAAGAAAAAATCATTGGTCAAGCTGAAGTCCGCCAAACATTCAAAGTTTCGAAGATTGGTACAATTGCTGGTTCATATGTCATTGATGGGAAAATTACACGTGATAGTGGAATTCGTTTAATCAGAGAAGGCATTGTTGTCTTCGAAGGTGAAATTGATGCACTGAAACGTTTTAAAGATGATGCAAAAGAAGTAAACCAAGGGTACGAATGTGGAGTTACAATTAAAAATTTCAATGATGTAAAAGAGGGAGACATTATTGAGGCGTTCATTATGCAGGAGATTGAACGTAAGTGATCATTGGCCTAGCAGCCTGTGAATGTATTATTTATGATGCACACTCTTTAAAAGAAAAACGATCAGTCATGCTGCGTATTCTTACCCGATTGAAGCAGAAGTTCAATATTTCTGTATCAGAGGTCGATTTTCAAGATGTATGGCAACGTACGAAAATTGCAATCGTTGCTGTCTCTTCCTCGCAGGTTTCGACGGAACAAGAATTACAGAATGCCCTTAAATTGATTGATTCGTTTCCAGAAATTGAGCGAACAATAACAGATATTGAGTGGCTTTAAGAAGAGGTGAAATATAATGAGCCTTCGAGCAAATAAAGTTGGAGAACAAATGAAAAAGGAATTGGGCGAAATCATCGGACGTAAACTCAAGGACCCTCGGGTTGGGTTTGTTACGGTAACGGACGTTCAAGTAACTGGCGATCTTCAACAAGCAACTGTGTTTATTTCAGTCCTTGGTGATGAGGAGCAAAAGGAAAATACGTTAAAAGGCTTAGCGAAAGCAAAAGGCTTTATCCGTTCAGAAATTGGGCAGCGTATTCGATTGCGCAAAACACCTGAAATTCTCTTTGAATTTGATGAATCTATTGATTACGGAAATCGAATTGATACATTGCTTCATCAAATTCAGGACGAAAACCGTTCAAAGTCGAATGAAGAATAGGGCTTACCCGAAAACAAAGAATGAGATGGATAGACATATTTGTCTATCCATTTTTTTGAATAAAGTACAAGTTTCTTTGGGGAACCTTGATAATTGCCTTGCTCAAATCATGGAGCGATACAATTCTTGTTTTTGTACTTTTTAAAAGGAGGTATAATATGGAGGGAATTCTGCCATTATTGAAACCAAAAGGAATGACTTCGCATGATTGTGTATTTAAGCTTCGGAAAATCTTAAAGATGAAACGAATCGGCCATACAGGGACATTAGATCCAGACGTGACTGGCGTACTTCCTATTTGTATTGGTAAAGCAACTAAAGTGGCTGAATACATTACTGATGCGGGAAAAGCGTATGAAGGAGAAGTATCGATAGGGTTTTCAACGACAACAGAGGATGCTTCAGGTGAAATAGTTGAACAAAAAAAAGTGGATCAATCATTTACTCGTGAACAAATCCTTTCAGTATTATCGAAATTGACTGGGGAGATCGTCCAAACACCCCCCATGTACTCAGCTGTCAAAGTGAATGGAAAAAGACTATATGAATATGCAAGACAGGGGATTGAGGTAGAAAGACCTTCAAGAAAAGTCATGATTTATTCGATCGAGCTTCTTGATGATAGAACCGTTTTCACTGGAGAAATTATCCGATTCCGTTTCCGCGTTTCATGTAGCAAAGGAACATACATACGTACATTAGCGGTAATGATGGGGCAAGAGTTAGGCTATCCTGCACATATGTCAGAACTTGTAAGAACTCAATCTGCTGCCTTTCAATTAGAAGACTGTCTCACATTGGAAGAGATTGAAAATAAAATGGGAGAAGGCAGTTTAGCTGATTCAATTTATCCATTAGAAACAGCACTTTCCCATTTGCCGAAATATAAGATAAATGATACATTAGCTAAGAAAGTAAGAAATGGGGCAGTGTTGCACATCCCTGATCATTTATTAACTATAAAGGGCCCAATTGTGCTTGAAACAGCCGAAAGCCAAGCTTTAGCCATCTATGAACACCATCCACAGAAGCAAGGGTTGATGAAGCCAGCTAAAGTGTTAAGAAATGAGATACAAGTATAAGGCTCGGAAAAGAAAAAAGGTGAAACATCATGGAAGTTATTTCAGTACAACATCCACTTCAACTAGAAAAAAAGGATTTGCCAGAACTTGTCATAGCTTTAGGCTATTTTGATGGGGTTCATTTAGGCCATCAAGAAGTCATCCTAAATGCGAAGAGGATGGCAAAGCAAAAAGGAATGAAGAGTGCAGTAATGACCTTTGATCCTCACCCATCTGTCGTTCTTGGGAAAAGTATCAAACATATTGAATATATTACTCCTCTGAAGGATAAAATCGAATTAATTTCTAATTTAGGAATTGATTATTTATTTGTTGTTCATTTTACAAAGGACTTTGCTAATTTATTGCCACAGGAATTTGTTGATCAATATTTAATCGGCCTCAATGTTCAGCATGTAGTAGCGGGGTTTGACTATTCCTATGGGCGAATGGGGAAAGGAACAATGGAAACATTGCCATTCCATTCAAGGGAGCAATTTGATTATACGATTATCCCAAAATTATCAGCAAATAAAGAAAAAATAAGCTCGACACTCATTCGATCATTGTTGCGTAACGGAAAAATGGATGAACTGTATTCACTTTTAGGAAGGAATTACCGAACGACAGGAACGGTTATTCATGGAGACAAACGCGGCCGTACAATTGGATTCCCTACTGCAAATATTGAATTGGCATTGGATTACATGATTCCGCCATTAGGTGTCTATTGTGTCCGATTTTTTGTTGATGGCAAGTGGTATGATGGTGTCTGCAATGTCGGTTATAAACCTACCTTCAAAAGTGAGGCTGCAGCGAAGCCGTCGATAGAAGTTCATATATTTGATTTTGAACAAGATATTTATGGGCATGAGGCAACAGTTGAATGGCATTTACATTTAAGAAATGAACAAAAGTTTTCTGGAATTGCGGAACTTGTGGCGCAAATAGAAAAGGATAAAGAACATGCCTTGCAATACTTCCAAAAAATCAGGGTTTAGCCTTGCTTTTTGTCAAAAAAAGAGGTATCCTTATAAACGTATTAAATGAACCTTTGCTTGGCATGTCGAGTCACCGACGCATGCTCAGTAAATGGGGATTGATAAATTAGGAGGTGAAACGGATGGCAATCACTAAAGAACGTAAAAATGAACTAATCAATGAGTTCAAAACTCATGAGAGCGATACTGGTTCTCCAGAAGTTCAAATCGCTGTCCTTACAGAAGAAATTAACACTTTGAACGAGCATTTACGTACACACAAGAAAGATCACCACTCACGTCGCGGTCTTTTAAAAATGGTAGGTAAACGTCGTAATCTTTTAACGTACTTACGTAACAAAGATGTTCAACGTTACCGTGTGTTAATTAACAAGCTAGGCTTACGCCGTTAATAGAAATGGGTAGAGTGCCTATTTATCGGTGTCAAGCATAAGGATTCTGATTACGAAGGCATTATAAATCCTTCTGATGGATAAACTTATGACTGAAGCCTAGGCACTCGGAGTTAGACAATTGACTAATTCCGTGATACAAAATTTTCTATTTCTAGAAAAGCGGGAATTATCCCGCTTTTTTATTAGTTTTAAAAAGAACACTTGTTTACATACATAAAGAAGCATTTTAACGAGTGAAAAAATTGTACATACTATTATTATGCATGAATTCATACTTAGATGAGCTATGTTGATTTATATAAGTGATGATAGATCCTTATCCTATAAAAAGTGGGATAAGATAGAGAGGGGTTACAAAGATGGAACAAGATAAGCACATCTATTCAATAGAATGGGCAGGACGCAAACTTTCTGTTGAGATTGGCCAATTGGCAAAGCAAGCAAATGGTGCTGTGCTCGTTCGATACGGCGATACAGCTGTATTAAGTACAGCAACTGCATCAAAGGAGCCAAAAAACCTAGATTTCTTCCCGTTAACTGTAAATTACGAAGAGAGACTATACGCAGTAGGGAAAATTCCTGGTGGGTTCATTAAAAGAGAAGGCCGTCCAAGTGAAAAAGCCATTTTGGCGAGTCGTTTAATTGATCGACCAATTCGTCCGTTATTTGCTGACGGTTTCCGTAATGATGTACAAGTAGTAAGCATGGTTATGAGTGTTGATCAAGATTGTTCTTCAGAAATGGCAGCAATGTTTGGTTCATCACTTGCATTAAGTGTATCAGATATTCCTTTTAATGGGCCTATTGCTGGTGTGACGATTGGACGTATTGATGGTGAATTTATTATTAACCCATCAGTTGACCAAGCTGAAAAAAGTGATATTCATTTAGTTGTTGCAGGAACAAAAGATGCGATTAATATGGTTGAAGCTGGAGCACTTGAAATTCCAGAGGAAATCATGCTTGAAGCAATCATGTTTGGACATGAAGAGATTAAACGCTTAATTGCATTCCAAGAAGAAATTGTATCTGAAATTGGCAAAGCTAAAATGGAAATAATTCTTTATCAAGTAGACCAAGATATCGAAGCAAAAGTCCGTGAACTATGTGAGCGTGACATGATTGTTGCGATTCAAGTGCAGGAGAAGCATGCACGTGAAGCTGCTATTAAAGTTGTTAAAGATGAAATTTTAGCAAAATATGAAGAGCAAGAAGCAGATGCGGATGAGCTAAAGCAAGTAAAACAAATTCTTGATAAAATTGTTAAAGGTGAAGTGCGTCGTTTAATTACAGAAGATAAGGTTCGTCCAGATGGGCGTGGACTGGATGTTATCCGTCCATTATCTTCAGAAATCGGGCTGCTGCCACGTACACACGGATCTGGCTTGTTCACTCGTGGGCAAACACAGGCGCTAAGCATTTGTACATTAGGTGCACTTGGTGATGTGCAAATTCTCGATGGTCTCGGAATTGAAGAAGAGAAGCGTTTCATGCATCATTATAATTTCCCTAACTTTAGTGTAGGTGAGACAGGCCCGATTAGAGGACCAGGTCGTCGTGAAATTGGACATGGTGCATTGGGTGAACGTGCATTAGAGCCAGTTATTCCATCTGAAAAAGATTTCCCTTATACTGTCCGTCTAGTGTCTGAGGTATTAGAATCAAACGGTTCAACATCACAAGCAAGTATTTGTGCGAGTACACTTGCGATGATGGATGCAGGTGTGCCAATTAAAGCACCAGTAGCAGGAATTGCGATGGGACTTATTAAGTCTGGTGAGCACTACTCGATTTTAACCGATATTCAAGGGATGGAAGACCATCTTGGAGATATGGACTTTAAGGTAGCTGGAACGGCTAAAGGTGTAACAGCATTACAAATGGATATTAAGATTGAAGGGTTATCTCGTGAAATTTTAGAAGAGGCACTTCAACAGGCGAAAAAAGGCCGTATGCAAATTCTTGATTCAATGCTTGCTACAATTTCTGAACCGAACAAAGAGCTTTCACAATATGCGCCAAAAATCTTAACAATGAATATTAATCCTGATAAGATTCGTGATGTAATTGGACCGAGCGGAAAGCAAATCAATAAGATCATCGAAGAAACAGGTGTGAAGATTGATATTGAACAGGATGGAACAGTATTCATTTCCTCAACAATTGAAGAAATGAACCAAAAGGCGAAGAAGATTATTGAAGATATCGTTCGTGAAGTTGAAGTCGGTCAAATGTATCTTGGAAAAGTAAAACGAATTGAAAAATTCGGTGCATTTGTTGAAATCTTCAATGGAAAAGATGGTCTTGTGCATATTTCTGAGCTTGCTGAGGAACGTGTTGGGAAAGTTGAAGACGTCGTTGCGATTGGTGACGAATTGCTTGTAAAAGTAACTGAGATCGATAAGCAGGGACGAGTGAATTTATCTCGCAAGGCAGTTCTTCGAGAGCAAAAAGAACAAAAGGAAAATGCACAGAAATAATGAACAAAAGCATAATCGCCCCGGATTTTTATACACAAAGTGCGATTATATAATTTTCTATACTATGTTAATTAAAAGTCAGGAGAAGCCTCCTGACTTTTTGTATATCCATGTTATAAATAGAAGCAATTATTACATACTAGGTAGTAAGGACTTAGGCGGTTTTAGCTTGTCCCTTCAAAACAACATGTTAAATGAAGGAGTCGTAGAAAATGAGAAAGTATGCTCATTTCGTCATTATTTGTCTACTAGCATTAATAATTGTTAATCATCCAATCATAGATCAATATGCAGCTGGCACAGAAATAGGCAATGAAGTCTTTTCAAAAGAAAATGATGAATTATATATGGAAATAATCAAAAGTTCAGAAAGCCTATATATTCCGCCGATCGATGCAAAAGTCGATCGCGTGTGGAAAGCAATCCCAGGACTGAATGGAGTAGAAGTTGATATAAAGGCCTCCTACGAAAAAATGAAATCAGATGGTAAGTATAAAAAAGAAAAGCTTGTATTTAAACAAATTGCACCAAAAGTTAATTTAAGTGATTTGCCACCAACTCCCGTTTATAAAGGACATCCGGATAAAAAGATGGTAAGCTTTCTTATTAATGTCGCATGGGGAAACGAATACTTAACTGATATGCTGGCAACTTTAAAAAAGCATAATGTATCAGCCAGCTTCTTTTTGGAAGGCAGATGGGTTCAGAATAATCCTGAGTTAGCTAAAATGATTGAAGAGGCAGGACATGAAATAGGAAATCACTCGTATACACACCCAGATATGAAGACGATCTCTACGCCAAAGGCAAGAGAAGAAATCCGCAGAACAAATGAGGTAATCAAAGCGACAACAAATAAATCTGTTCGATGGTTTGCTCCTCCTAGTGGAAGCTATCGGGATGAAATTGTTCAAATAGCTGCAGAGGAAAAGCTAGGGACAGTCATGTGGACGGTAGATACGGTCGATTGGCAGAAGCCAACTCCAGATCAATTAATTCAGCGTGTCATAAGTAAGGTTCATAATGGAGCAATGATATTGATGCATCCTACAGATTCAACAGCTAAATCATTAGATCAATTAATCCAAATGCTGAAGCAAAAGGATTTACAAATGAACACAGTTACTGAATTATTAAGTGCTGAGAGAACAATTGAAACTCGATAATCTTGTTTGAACAACTAATTTTGGAAAAATATGCGATAATAGTATAAAATTAATAGGTGCAGCAGAGTATCGAGACTGGAGGAATTTAATTGATAAAGAAGTATACGTGTCAAAATGGAGCAAGAGTTGTACTAGAAAAGATCCCAACTGTACGATCTGTTGCGATTGGTGTTTGGATTGGAACAGGATCAAGGGATGAGAACAAGGAGAATAATGGAATATCTCATTTTCTAGAACATATGTTTTTTAAAGGGACGAAAACGAGATCAGCGAGAGAAATAGCTGAATCCTTTGATAGCATCGGTGGACAAGTTAATGCTTTTACATCGAAAGAATATACTTGCTACTATGCAAAGGTTCTTGATACACATGCCCATTTTGCACTTGAAGTATTAGCAGATATGTTTTTTAATTCAACTTTTGTTGAAGAAGAATTGGATAAAGAGAAAAAGGTTGTGTACGAAGAAATAAAAATGTATGAAGACACACCTGATGATATTGTACATGATCTTTTAAGTAAGGCTATTTATGAAAATCATCCACTAGGTTATCCAATTTTAGGAACAGAAGAAACACTTGCAACTTTTAATGGGGAAAAATTAAAGCAGTATGTACATAATATGTATACACCTGAAAATATTGTTATTTCAATTGCAGGGAATATTGAAGAATCCTTCATTCGTGAAGTAGAACAATTCTTCGGCTCCTATGAAGGTGGAAGTCGTGAAAAAGCAGAAGGCAAACCAGCATTTCACTCGAATCAAATTGCCAGGAAAAAAGATACGGAACAAGCACATTTATGTATTGGCTTTGATGGGTTACAGGTTGGCCATGAAAACATGTATGATTTAATTATTCTAAATAATATTTTAGGTGGAAGCATGAGCAGCCGTTTATTCCAGGATGTAAGAGAACAGAAAGGACTGGCATACTCTGTATTCTCTTATCATTCAGCATTTCAAGACAGCGGAATTGTTACGCTCTATGGGGGTACTGGTGCTAATCAACTGGATGAACTATTCGGAACGATGCAAGATACATTAAATAAATTGAAACAAGAAGGAATTACTTCGAAAGAATTAACGAATTGCAAAGAACAGCTTAAAGGAAGCCTTATGTTAAGCTTAGAAAGTACAAATAGTAGAATGAGCCGCAATGGCAAAAATGAATTATTGCTTGGTCGCCATCGATCATTAGATGAAATTATTGAGCAAATTGATGCTGTAACGAAGAATGGTGTCGATGAAATGGCAAACACCATATTTACTGATGATTATTCGGTTGCATTAATTAGCCCAAGTGGTGAATTACCAAAAAATATATAAACCTTAAAAAACAGTCTGTTCATTGAACAGACTGTTTTTTAGTAGTCTAAACTGGCATCTTGTTCGATAAGTTAATAAAGAGAAGAATGAAGGGGGGAGTAAAATGAGGTTAAGTGAGCTAAGTGGAAAAGAAATAGTAGATGTCAAAAAAGCAGAAAGATTAGGGGTGCTTGGTCAAACTGATCTCGAAATTGATGAAAAAAATGGACAAATAAAAGCGTTGGTTATCCCATCACTGAAATGGTTTGGCTTGAAAAGACAAGGGGATGAAATACGTGTTCCATGGACGCATATAAAAAAGATTGGGAATGATATGATTATTTTAGATATAACGGAAGAGGAGTAGCAATAATCAATCCAACTCCGAACTTTGAAGAGCAGATCAGCATAGCTGGTTTGCTTTTTTTAATTGATTCCTCTATTTTCTTTTATTCTTTGATGGAAAACTCACAGATTTTTGTTTGCATACATAAGATGTTGAAGTAGTTCAAAATAGATCATTCCTGTACGAATCTTTAGAAGAAGGTGAGGGTTTCATGCTAACAGGGATACAGATTGCAGTAATTGGCGGAGATGCAAGGCAACTTGAAATCATTCGCAAATTAACAGACCTTGATGCAAAACTTTCTTTGATTGGCTTTGAACAATTAGACCATGCTTTTACAGGAGCCGTCAAAGAAAAAATAGATGAAGTAGATTTTTCAAGTAAAGATGCCATTATATTACCAGTACCTGGAACAGGTCCAGATGGTCAAATTGAAACAATTTTTTCAAATGAAAAGGTGTATTTACGAAAGGAAATGCTAATTGAAACACCAGCACATTGTACAGTTTATTCAGGAATTAGCAATGCGTATCTAGACAATATTACCAAACTGGCAAATCGCCGTCTTGTACAATTATTTTCAAGGGATGATGTAGCTATTTATAATTCTATTCCAACGGTTGAAGGAACCATTATGATGGCCATACAGCATACTGATTTTACAATCCATGGGGCAAATATTGCGGTTCTAGGACTAGGAAGAGTAGGGATGAGTGTTGCTAGAACATTCCAAGCACTTGGAGCAAAAGTAAAGGTCGGTGCGAGAAAGAGTGAGCATATTGCCAGAATTACGGAGATGGGACTTACTCCCTTTTATTTAAATGACTTAGAAAATGAAGTGAAGGATACGGATATTTGTATTAATACAATTCCTCATTTAATTGTAACAGCATCAGTCATTTCGAAAATGCCAGTCCACACATTGATCATTGATCTAGCTTCAAAACCTGGTGGCACGGATTTTAGGTATGCAGAAAAAAGAGGGGTTAAAGCTTTGCTGGCACCTGGTCTTCCAGGGATTGTTGCACCAAAAACAGCAGGGCAAATCTTGGCGAATGTTCTAACACAATTAATTAAGGATGATATGAATAGCGAAGGAGGAATTTGATCAAATGAGTTTAAAAGGGAAGCGTATCGGTTTTGGTCTGACAGGTTCACATTGTACGTATGATGCAGTATTTCCTGAAATCGAGAAACTAGTACACGCAGGAGCAGAAGTACTGCCAGTCGTTACTTTTACAGTGAAAAATACGGAAACTAGATTTGGCAAGGGTGAAGATTGGATTCAAAGGATTGAGGACTTAACAGGAAATAAAGTAATTGATTCAATTGTAAAGGCAGAGCCACTAGGCCCAAAAATCCCTTTGGATTGTATGGTTATCGCGCCATTAACAGGTAGTTCAATGAGTAAGTTTGCGAATGCGATGACAGACTCACCTGTATTAATGGCAGCCAAAGCCACTTTACGTAACCAAAAGCCTGTTGTGTTAGGAATATCAACAAATGATGCACTAGGGCTTAATGGAGTTAATTTAATGAGGCTAATGGCAACGAAGAATATTTATTTTATTCCATATGGTCAGGATGACCCAGAGAAAAAGCCAAATTCAATGGTTGCAAGAATGAGCCAATTATCTGAAACGATTGAAATGGCGATTGAAGGAAAACAATTGCAGCCGGTTATTGTGGAAAGGTATAAGGACGGAAATTAGCCCCTGTTTATTCTAGCAAAAAGTTTATTACTTTAAAGAGCGAATATGTTAAAATGAATGTTATTATAAGAAAATTCTTTCATCATATTTCCAGCTATCTTTTTGCTAGAAAACGAGAATTCATTGTGGAAAAGGGGAGCTTAAATTGCAGAAAAAAGGATACCATATAGCCGTACTTGGAGCAACTGGTGCAGTTGGGCAGCAAATGCTAAAAACACTCGAAATAAAGGACTTTCCAATTTCAAAACTAACCTTATTATCTTCGGCACGATCAGCAGGAAAGAAGGTACAATTTAAGGGGATTGAGCATACGGTAGAAGAGGTTAATCCTGAAAGCTTTGCTGGTGTTGATATTGCGTTGTTCAGTGCTGGGGGTAGTGTTTCTAAAGAATATGCAGAGCACGCCAAAAGACATGGAGCAATTGTTGTTGATAACACGAGTGCTTTTCGTATGGATAAAAATGTTCCACTTGTCGTTCCTGAGGTAAATGAGCAAGATCTTTTTAATCATCAAGGGATAATCGCGAATCCGAATTGTTCAACAATCCAGATGGTCGTTGCACTCGAACCTATTAGACAAACTTACGGTCTAAGTAAGGTCATTGTTTCAACGTATCAAGCTGTTTCTGGATCAGGTACTGCAGCTGTTGAAGAACTATATGAACAAACTAAAGCGATCATTCATAATGAAGAATATACCCCAGAAATTTTACCTGTGAAAGGGGATAAGAAGCATTATCAAATTGCCTTTAACGCGATCCCACAAATCGATCTGTTTATGGAGAACGGTTATACGTTTGAAGAAATGAAAATGATCAATGAAACAAAGAAGATTATGAATCTGCCTAATCTGCATGTGGCAGCTACATGTGTCCGTTTGCCAGTACCGACTGGTCATTCAGAATCCATCTATTTTGAAGTGGATAAGGCAGATATAACACCGCAAAATATAAAAGATTTATTGGCAGATGCACCTGGGGTTGAATTGCAAGATGACCCTCTGAATCAAGTGTATCCAATGCCAGCTAATTGTGTGGACAAAAGTGAAGTTTTTATTGGCAGAATTCGTAAAGACCTAGACGAGGTGAGAGGATTTCATATGTGGGTTGTCTCAGATAATCTCCTTAAGGGTGCAGCATGGAATTCTGTTCAAATTGCAGAAAGCCTCATTAAATTAGGTATTGTCAAGTGAAAATGACGAACCATCATAAATGAATATAAAGTAAACAATCAGCCTAAGCTTTGTTGTTATGTTACAAATTGCCTCTATTCTTCGTTCTAATTCATTGTACTTGCTAAGTTAGGCTTCCTTTTAGAGCCAGTGACTTTTACAAAAGAGACATCTCAGAGGTGTAACAATGAAAATAATTGTCCAAAAGTTTGGAGGCACATCTGTACGTACGCAAGAAAGCCGTGCATATGCTTTAAAACATATAAAAAAGGCATTAGCCGACGGATATAAGCTCGTTATTGTTGTTTCTGCTATGGGAAGAACAGGAGATCCATATGCAACGGATACATTGCTATCACTCGTAAATACAGATAATATGTTAATTAATAAAAGAGAAAATGATCTTCTATTATCTTGTGGTGAAATCATTTCTAGTATTGTGTTTACAAATATGTTAGTAGAGAATGGGATTAAAGCAACTGCATTAACAGGAGCGCAAGCAGGATTTAGAACGAATAATGATCATACAAATGCAAAAATAATTGATATGAAGTGTGATAGACTACTTAAAGAATTAGAAGATAGAGATTGTGTTGTGGTTGCTGGTTTTCAAGGTGCTGCAAAAAATGGGGATATAACAACAATTGGCAGAGGCGGAAGTGATACTTCTGCTGCTGCATTAGGTGTTGCGCTAAATGCGGAATGGATCGACATATTCACAGATGTTGATGGAATAATGACTGCTGATCCGCGTATTGCAGAAAATGCCCGTCCTCTTTCAGTTGTCACATATACAGAGGTATGTAATATGGCCTATCAGGGAGCGAAGGTCATCCATCCAAGAGCAGTTGAAATGGCTATGCAAGCTAAGGTGCCAATGCGAATCCGATCTAATTATTCAGATAGTCTAGGAACTCTAGTGACAGCCTTAACAAAGGAAAAGCATGGGATTGACATTAAGGAGCGGTTAGTAACTGGAATTGCGCATCTTTCACATGTTACTCAAATTAAGGTAGTTGCGAAAAAGAATCAATATAATTTACAAGCTGAAGTTTTTCAGGCGATGGCAAATGAAAGCATTAGTGTAGATTTTATTAATATTTATCCAAATGGAGTGAATTACACAGTAACAAAAGAGATGACTGATAAGGCACTTTCCATTCTTAAACAGCTCGGCCATCATCCAATGGTGGAAGTTGAATGTGCGAAAGTATCAATTGTTGGTGCTGGAATGCAAGGTGTACCAGGAGTGGCATCTAAAATAGTCACTGCTCTATCTGAACAAGGGATTCGAATTTTACAATCAGCAGATAGTCATACGACGATATGGGTGCTTGTTAAGCAGGACGATTTAGTTAAAGCCGTTAATGCACTGCATGATGCTTTTGAGCTTGATAAAGAAATTGGTTTTGAAAGTAAGTTAAAAAGAACATGATTTTTGTTGTATAAGGGAGTGTAAGAATGATATTTTTTGGGCGAGTTTCAACAGCAATGGTTACACCATTTGATATAAAAGGACATATTGATTTTCCAAAAACAACGCAGCTTATTAATCATCTAATTGATAATGGAACAGAGTCCATCGTTGTAGCGGGAACGACTGGTGAATCACCAACATTATCTAAGGAAGAAAAGCTTGCATTATTTCAGCATGTGATAAAGGTTGTGAACAAGCGAGTACCTGTCATCGCTGGTACAGGCAGCAATGATACGTATGCATCGATTGAACTTACGAAAAAGGCAGAACAACTTGGTGTAGATGCCATTATGGTTGTTGCTCCTTATTATAGTAAACCGAATCAAGAAGGACTATATCAGCATTTTAAAGCAATTGCGGAAAATACAAAGCTTCCTGTCATGGTTTATAATATTCCAGGCAGAGCAGCAATCAACATTGCACCTGAAACGATTATCCGTCTTTCTAAAATTGAAAACATTGTTGCTGTTAAAGAAGCAAGTGGTGATCTAAATGCGATGGCAAAAATTATTGCAGGAACAGATCCTGAATTCTTACTTTATAGTGGGGATGATGGATTAACGGTACCTGTCTTGGCAATTGGAGGAGATGGAGTCGTCTCGGTGGCTTCTCACGTAATAGGGAATGAAATGCAAACGATGATTCAAGCATTTCTAAATGGAGAAAATAAAAAGGCGGCAGCACTTCACCGACAGCTTCTTCCATTAATGGAAGGGCTCTTTAAGGCACCAAGCCCAGTTCCTGTTAAAACAGCACTTCAATTAAAAGGGCTTAATGTAGGATCGGTTCGACTGCCATTAGTGCCATTAACGGAAAAGGAAAGAAATGACTTGATTGCCTTATTTAAGACAAACGCTCTTTCCTAAAAGATTGTTGTTTTTAAATCAATTGTTAGAATGAATGGTTTACTAATAGGTTGGTTGATTGGAACGGAAGGTGCGAGACTCCTGCGGGATGCGTAGGACAGCTGAGACCCCGCAGGAGCGTGAGCGACGAGGAGGCTCAGCGCCTACCCCGCGGAAAGGGAGCAACCTGGAGTGGAAATCAACCTTTACCAAAATTATGTGTAAAATAGCAACAATGTTTTCGAAACAGTAAAACAAAATCAATAAAATGCTTCAAGCTGATCAGGTGCATGCTTCTGATCAGCTTTTTACATTTAGAAAGAAGTTGTTTGGCGACGAATTAGCTTATTAACGCATAGCAGGTTTGTTACTCAACAGGTTTATACCATTCACTTTTGTTATTTTATTTGTTTCCTCCTTCAAGTATAATATTGGTAACTGATCTAAGGTCGGACTAAGAAATTGTGGGAGGAAGTTTACATTGAACAGACAAAAGAATCAGAGCATCAAGATTATGGTGTTAGGTGGAGTAAATGAATTCGGAAAAAATATGTATCTAGTTGAGATAGATGAAGATATTTTTGTATTAGACGCGGGATTGATGCTTCCAGAAAATGAAATGCTCGGAATTGATATTGTCATACCTGATATTACTTATCTCATTCACAATAAGGAGAGGGTCCAAGGGATCTTTTTGACTCATGGACATGAAGATCATATTGGAGCACTCTCATATATTGTAAGAGAACTTAATGTGCCTATTTACGGAACGAGACTAACAATTGCAATAGCAAAAGCAAAGGTAAAGCAGCAGGGATATAAAGGAAAGCCGAATTTTATAGAAATTTCTACTGATTCCTTTTTGGAATTTCAGTCAGCACAGGTTTCGTTTTATCATACGACACATAGCATTCCTGATAGTGTCGGCATTTGTATCCATACAACGGAAGGAAATATTGTGTACACAGGTGATTTTAAATTTGATCAGGCAGCAACAAACTTTTATCGGACGGACATTCAAAAAATAGCTCAGATTGGTGGAGAAGGCGTTCTCTGTCTTTTATCAGATAGCACAGAGGCGGAGAAACCGGGCTATACTCAATCTGAATCAAAGGTAGTCAAACAAGTGATCGATTCATTTGTTCATGCACCTGGTAGAATAATTGCCGCTTCCTTTGCATCAGACCTAATAAGAATTCAACATATTTTCGATGCTGCAAAGGAGAGTCAGCGAAAAGTAGCCATCATTGGCAATTTCACACAAACAGCTGTTGATATTGCCATTCAGTATGAGTATTTACATATTGCTGATGATATATTAATTCCGTTTGGAGACATTCATACATATCCTGATGATGAAATTGTCTTATTGACAACAGGTATTCAAGGAGAGCCAATTGAAGTACTCCAGAAAATGGCGAAACAAACACATAAGCAAGTAACAATAAAAAAAGGGGACACAGTCCTTTTAGCGGCATCGCCACTTCGAGGAAGTGAAGTAATCATTTCAAGAACAATTGATATGCTCTACCGTGCAGGGGCAAATGTAATTTCTGGAAAAGGTACCTTTAACACATCAAGCCATGGAAGCCAAGAAGAGTTAAAGTTTATGATTAATTTAATGAAGCCATCTTTCTTTATTCCAGTGCATGGTGAATACAGGATGCTAAAGGCGCATGCTAAAATTGCGAAAGAATGTGGGTTAAAAGATAATCAAATCGTTATCCCTGAAAAAGGAGATGTGCTGGAGATTGCGGAAGGAAGCATTCGTCCAGCCGGAAGAATCCCTTCTGGCAATGTATTAATAGATGGCAGTGGGGTGGGAGATGTAGGAAATATCGTCTTAAGAGATAGAAAGCTTCTTTCACAGGATGGGATTCTCTTAGTCGTTGTGACGCTGAATAAAAAGGAAAAAAAGATTTCTGCGGGACCAGAAATTATTTCTAGAGGGTTTGTTTATGTGAGAGAATCTGAGGAACTGCTAGTAGAGGCGACGAACAGAGTCCGAGAAATAGTAGTGAAAAGCATTTCTAAAGATTCGTTTGATTGGAATGGGATTAAACAAGAAATGAGAGATGAATTGAATCAATATTTTTATGAGAAAACAAAACGCAGACCAATGATTTTACCTATTATTATGGAAGTTTAATCTTTCCTGAGAATTAAATGCCCTTCAACGACCATACTAAAATTATATGGCTTCTATTTATTAGTTTGAAGGGAGAAGATAGAATGGGAAAAAATGAAAAAAGGCAAAATGAATCACAAAATGATGGACAAGATCAACCAAAAGAAGAACAATCTTCAAGTTTAATTGATAAAATTCAACAGCTAGGACAAACGAATGTTCCACAGTTGTCTCAAGATTCCAAGATTCACTGTTTGACGATTGTAGGTCAAATTGAGGGGCATATGCAGCTTCCGCCACAAAATAAAACGACGAAATATGAGCATCTTATTCCGCAAATTGTAGCTATTGAGCAAAATCCAAAAATAGAAGGATTATTAGTCATTTTGAATACAGTTGGTGGCGATGTTGAGGCAGGATTAGCCATTTCTGAAATGCTTTCTTCATTATCAAAACCGACTGTTTCAATTGTACTTGGTGGAGGTCATTCAATTGGTGTGCCAATTGCCGTTTCCTGTGATTATTCCTTTATAGCAGAAACAGCGACAATGACGATCCATCCAATCAGACTAACAGGGCTTGTAATCGGTGTTCCTGCTACATTTGAATATTTAGATAAAATGCAGGAACGAGTCATTAATTTTGTGACAAAGCATTCAAATGTATCAGAAGAACAATTTAAAGAGCTTATGTTTGCGAAAGGGAATTTAACAAGGGATATTGGAACAAACGTAGTTGGTCCAGATGCAGTTGAATATGGGTTAATTGATGGAGTCGGAGGCATTGGACCAGCAATTAAAAAGCTGAATGAATTGATTGATATAAATAAAGAAAGTGAAGAGGGGATTGTGCAATGATTTTGTATACATCGATGCCCCACGAGCTTATTTTTCCAACAGAAATGAATGAATATGATAAGCAAAAAGTTGTTTCTTATGAAGGCACCTCTCTTCTAGTAGAAATGACTGAAGGAAATAATTGTACAGTTTTGCGGGTAATGAGCAGTGATCCAGCCGATTTCATGAATGAAAAATTTTCTCCAGGTGCAAAAATAACTTTAACATAACAGAGTCTAGGTGCGTTATGGTATAATAGAGAGTAACTTCAGAGCAGCCAAAATTGGCTGCTTTCTTCTTTCGTTTATCAAAAAATGCATGATTCTTATGATTTTTGTTTAATATGGAAATAAGTAGAAAATAAATTAGGTGATTAGATGGCCAAGAAAAAAAGAAGGCAAACACGGAAAAAAGAAAATTTAAAGAAAACGATTCAATATGAGCTCGTTGCATTAGTTCTTATTGCATTAGCCGCCATTGCAATCGCAAAACTAGGAGCAGTTGGAAAAGCGACGGTCCTGTTTTTCCGTTTCTTTATGGGGGAATGGTATATTATCAGTCTATTGGGGCTGGTCCTATTTGCTGGTTATCTAATGTGGAAGCGAGTGATCCCTTATTTATTACATACGAAATTAGTCGGGGTCTATCTAATTCTATGTTCGATGCTATTACTTAGTCACGTGAAATTATTTCAATTATTATTAAATGGGGGGAAGTTTCAGGATCCTAGTGTGATAGCGAATACATGGGAATTGTTTTGGATGGAAGTGAATGGGGAAACGAGTACGACCGATTTAGGTGGTGGAATGGTTGGAGCCATTCTTTTTGCGCTTTTCTATTTTTTATTTGATGAACCAGGTACAAAGATCGTTGCGTTCATGCTAATTATTATTGGAATTATTTTACTTACTGGTAAAACATTAGGCGATGGACTAAGAAAAACGGGGACCGTTCTTTGGAACTTTATCGTAAAACAGTGGGAAGCTTTTCTTGTTGATATGAAAAACTGGAATGATTCACGTAAGGACAGAAAAGTGGAGAGACAAGCCCAAACTGTAGATAAAAAGAAGGTTGAAAAGGCAGAGCCTGAGCCAACGATTACGATAAACAGTGCAAAAGAAAGGGAAGAGGAAATTTCCCCAGAGCCAATTATTTCTAGCTTTACTCAAAATGCTGATAGGATGAGTGTAAAGGAAGAACGATCCATAAGTGATACAGAAAATGAACAGGAAGAACCGATGGAACTTTCTCCTCCGATCACTTTTACAGAAATTGAAAACAAGGATTATGAACTGCCGCCATTTAGGCTGTTAAAGCTGCCAAAACAAACAGATCAAAGTGGGGAATATGAATTGATTCATGCGAATGCAGCTAAGCTCGAAAGAACGTTTCAGAGCTTTGGTGTGAAGGCTAGAGTCACACAAGTACATTTAGGACCTGCTGTTACAAAGTATGAGGTTCACCCAGATGTAGGGGTAAAGGTGAGCAAGATTGTCAGCCTTCATGATGATTTAGCATTGGCTTTAGCAGCGAAGGATATCCGAATTGAAGCACCAATTCCAGGGAAATCAGCAATTGGGATTGAAGTGCCAAACTCAGAAGTGGCTGTAGTTTCGCTGAGAGAAGTCATTGAATCAAAGCAACATGATAAACCCGATGCAAAGTTACTAATAGGACTTGGTCGTGATATTACAGGAGAATCTGTTTTAGCAGAGCTAAATAAAATGCCACATCTACTAGTTGCTGGTGCGACTGGAAGTGGAAAGAGTGTATGTATAAACGGTATCATTACTAGTATTCTTATGAGAGCTAAACCGCATGAAGTGAAAATGATGATGATTGATCCAAAAATGGTTGAGTTAAATGTATACAATGGTATTCCACATCTACTTGCACCTGTTGTAACAGACGCTAAGAAAGCATCACAAGCATTAAAAAAAGTAGTGAGTGAAATGGAGAGAAGATACGAATTATTCTCCCATACTGGTACAAGAAATATTGAAGGGTACAATGAATTTGTTAGAAGGCAAAATATGGAGGAGGAAGCAACCCAGCCTCTATTGCCCTATATCGTCGTCATTGTGGACGAGCTTGCTGATTTAATGATGGTTGCCTCATCAGATGTGGAGGATGCAATTACAAGACTTGCCCAAATGGCAAGGGCAGCAGGCATTCATTTGATTATTGCCACACAGCGACCATCAGTAGACGTTATTACTGGAGTAATTAAAGCAAATATTCCATCAAGAATTGCTTTTGCCGTTTCATCAGCAACCGATTCACGAACGATTTTAGACATGGGAGGAGCCGATAAATTATTAGGTAGAGGGGACATGCTCTTTTTACCTGTCGGTGCATCAAAGCCTGTTCGTGTTCAAGGTGCTTTTCTATCAGATGATGAAGTTGAAGAGGTCGTCAATTTTGTAATTGAACAGCAAAAAGCGCAATACCAAGAAGAAATGATCCCTGATGATATCCCAGAAACGACAGCGGAAGTAGAGGATGATTTATATGGTGAGGCTGTAGAGCTTATATTAGAGATGCAAACGGCCTCCGTATCCATGCTGCAGCGAAGATTTCGAATTGGGTATACACGAGCAGCTAGGCTGATTGATGAAATGGAAGCAAGAGGAATTGTTGGCCCGTATGAGGGAAGTAAGCCACGTGCAGTCTTGCAAGGTAAGCCTTCAGATGAAGCTAGCTCATGAATGAATTGGTGATTAGTGAATCAGTGGGGATATTCGTTCCCACTGATTTTTTTGATTTTATAGGAAATTATATATTAAAATATTGTGGATAACTTTGCAACATGTTCGGCGTCCAGCTCCAGCGCCTACCCCCTCGAGGTCACAAGCCAATCCTCTAAAGATCGGTAAAAGACACCTTTCCGAGCGGCTCGTCTTGTGCTATGCCTGAGGGTGGTCAAGGCGCTTGCGCATTTGTTCTTATTTTCATATGTGCTGAGACGAATAGGAAACATGACCAATATAGAAGTCTGTAGGTAGATTCAGCAGATAGCTTTGATTAAGGGCTACGAAAAAATGCCTATTCGTATCTGTTATTCTTATCGGTCACTCTTTAGGTTATACTATTTACTTGCTAGAAATTGGTATGTGAAAAAAATTATAGACCCTTGTGAAAGGGCATACTATTTTTTAAGGAAAAGAATGTTTCTCAACAATCATTTGCTGCTGCAGATAGGTTGACAACGTTTTCAACCATTCCATTATTTTAAGCATGTTGGTGAAATTTGCCAGCATGAAATAAGTAAGTTTTTTCGTGTGATTTTAAAAATACTATTTCATTCTTGGGTAAAAAGTGTTATAGTATTTTCGATTAGTAGGAATGATTGAACATCAGAGGTCTGATGTCTGCTTTAGAAAATTGGTTGGAGGAACTTGCATGTCTATTAAGTCAGATAACCGGCATTTATATTTACAAGTAATTGACCATTTAAAGCAAGATATCGAAAAAGGAAATTACAAAGAAAGAGAGAAGCTTCCTTCTGAATTTGATCTTGCTAAACAGCTTGGGGTAAGCCGAGCTACACTCCGAGAAGCTCTTCGTATTCTTGAAGAAGAAAACGTTATCATTCGTCGTCATGGAGTGGGTACCTTTGTAAATGCAAAGCCGCTGTTTACTTCAGGAATTGAACAGCTGAGCAGTGTTACTGATATGATATTACAAGCAGGAATGAAACCCGGGACTATTTTCATGAGCTCATCAACAACAGGACCAACAGAAGAGGATATTCGCCGTTTCTCATGTTCCATGGATGAAGAGATTGTCGTAATTGAAAGAGTAAGGACGGCAAATGGGGAGCCTGTCGTATATTGTATTGACAAAGTACCTGATAGAATCCTTGCAGATACGTTTTCACATGAGCAAGAATCAATTTTTAATATTTTAGAAATTGAAGCGAGCCGTAAGATTACGTATGCTGTTACGACTATTGAGCCAATTGGCTATCATGACAAAGTTTCTCCTATTCTGGAATGCGATCCAGAAACAGCTTTGCTTGTTTTAAAGCAAATGCATTTCGATGAAATGGATGAACCGATTCTGTATTCAGTCAATTACTTTAGAGCCGATAAATTTAGCTTCCAGGTTCTTAGAAAGAGAATTAATTTCTAAGGCAAGGATCAAAAAAATTCGGAACTATAAGTTTTCTACTTTCAGAATTAAAAACTATTAGGGGGTACATATTTTGAAAAAACGTAAATTTGGTTTAGTTTTGTCCCTAGCACTAGCTGCTGGAACAATTCTAGGTGCTTGCGGAAATAATGATGATAAAGAAGAAGGCACTGCAACTGAGGGAGAAAAAGAAAGCGCATTCTCAGTAGCAATGGTTACAGATGTTGGTGGAGTTGATGATAAATCATTCAACCAATCAGCATGGGAAGGGATTAAAGCATTCGGTGCTGATAATGGACTTGATCAAGGTAAAGGCGGATATGACTACCTTCAGTCTAAATCAGATGCAGATTATGCAACAAACCTTAACAAGCTTGCTCGTGAAGATTTCTCACTAATTTTTGGAATTGGCTTTAAATTAAAAGCAGATGTTGAAACAATTTCAAAACAACAAACAGATGTTCATTTTGGGATCATTGATGACGTTGTTGAGCAACCAAACGTTGTAAGCGTATTATTTAAAGAGCAAGAAGCTGCATTCCTTGCTGGAGTAGCTGCTGCTAAAACAACAAAAACAAATCATATTGGCTTTATCGGTGGAATGGAAAGCCCAGTTATCGAGCGTTTCGAAGCAGGCTTCCTTGCAGGTATCCAAGCTGTAAATCCTGATATCAAAGTAGATGTACATTATACTGGCGCATTTGACAAAGCGGACCTTGGTAAAGCAACTGCTGCACAAATGTACTCTTCAGGCGCAGATGTAATTTTCCATGCTGCTGGTGGTACTGGTAATGGCTTATTTACAGAAGCAAAAGACCTTAAGAAAAAAGATCCAGCTAGAGAAATTTGGGCAATCGGTGTTGACTCTGATCAATCTGCAGAAGGTATTGTTGAAATTGACGGCAAAGAACATAATGTAATCATTACATCTGCAATGAAAGGTGTTTCTCACGCTGTTCAAGATATTTCTAAAAAGTCAATGGATGGAAACTTCCCTGGCGGAGAAACAATTGTTTATGGTTTAGCTGAAGACGGTGTGAGCTTAGCACCAATTAACGATGAAGTAACTACAAAAGCTGACATCGAAACGGCTGTAAAAGAATGGACAGAAAAAATCAAGAATGGTGACATTACTGTTCCTGGTACAATCGATGAGTTAGCTAATTTCAAAGCAGAATAATCAAATTTGAAATAAAAATGAAAATGGAATAAGCGGGTTGCAGGATGGACCCCTTATTCCTTTTTTAAACAAATATCAAAGTGACAACATAATAAGAGTCTGTTAATCTATCAGCCTTGATAACTTAATTGAAGTGTTGAAATTATTCAACCTTTCACTTAGGTTTTATCAAATACAGACCTGTATATGTTAAAAATATTATAGAGTTCATCTATAACTTATTTTTTGAAAATTAAAAGTCTGACCTCTTACTACTAAAAATGTCCTTACGATTAAAGGAGTGAAAAAATGGAATATGTAATTGAGATGCTAGGTATCCGTAAAGAATTCCCTGGCATTGTAGCGAATGATAATATTACATTACAGTTGGAAAAAGGGGAAATCCATGCTTTGCTCGGTGAAAATGGGGCAGGTAAATCGACACTTATGAACGTCCTTTTCGGATTATATCAGCCAGAAAAGGGTGAGATCCGTGTAAAAGGGAAGTCTGTGAAAATCACAAACCCGAATATTGCAAATGACCTTGGAATTGGAATGGTACATCAGCATTTTATGCTTGTTGATCCATTTACTGTAACAGAAAACATCATTTTAGGGAATGAAGTGACAAAAGGCGGGAAGATCGATTTAAAGACAGCTGAGAAAAAGGTAGCGGAAATATCCGAAAAATATGGACTGGCTGTTGATCCAAAAGCGAAAATTCAAGATATTTCTGTTGGGATGCAGCAGCGTGTTGAGATTTTAAAAACGCTTTATCGAGGAGCAGAGATTTTAATCTTCGATGAACCAACAGCTGTTCTCACTCCGCAGGAAATTCATGAGTTGATTCAAATTATGAAGACACTGATAAAAGAAGGAAAATCCATTATATTAATTAC
Organism: Cytobacillus eiseniae; assembly: GCF_017874625.1. Lineage (GTDB taxonomy): Bacteria > Bacillota > Bacilli > Bacillales > Cytobacillaceae > Cytobacillus > Cytobacillus eiseniae. Next base: position 303,319 of record NZ_JAGIKZ010000002.1, read on the forward strand.
CCATAAGTTAAAGGAAATTATGGAAGTGTGTGATCGTGTAACCGTTATCCGCAAAGGTGTTGGGATTGGAACGGTTAATGTTAGTGAAACGAATCCAAATGAGTTAGCTAGCTTAATGGTCGGTCGTGAAGTTACTTTTAAAACGGAAAAAATAGGTGCTAATCCGAAACAGGATGTTTTGGAAATTAATGACCTAAAAGTGAAAGATTCTCGTGGGCTGCCAGCTATTAATGGGTTAAACCTTACAGTTAAAGCTGGAGAAATCGTTGGTATTGCAGGGGTTGACGGCAACGGACAAACCGAGTTAATAGAGGCGATTACAGGCTTGAGAAAGACTGAGAGCGGTTCAATTCAATTAAATGGAAAGGAAATCCGTAATTTTTCGCCACGTAAAGTGACAGAATCTGGTGTCAGTCATATTCCGCAGGATCGTCATAAGCATGGACTTGTTCTAGACTTTCCTATTGGTGAAAATATGGTTCTTCAGACCTATTACCAAAAGCCTTTTTCAAAAGGTGGAATTTTGAATTATAAAGAAATTTACAAAAAGGCAAAAGGCTTAATTGCTGAATATGATGTGCGGACTCCTAGCGAATTTACACCTGCGAGAGCTTTATCAGGTGGGAATCAGCAGAAGGCAATTATCGGTCGTGAAGTGGATCGTAATCCAGATTTACTAATTGCAGCACAGCCTACACGCGGACTTGATGTAGGGGCAATCGAATTTATTCATAAACGCTTAATTGAGCAGCGAGATAATGGAAAAGCGGTTCTACTATTATCATTTGAACTTGATGAAATTATGAATGTTAGTGATCGTATTGCAGTTATTTATGAGGGGCAAATCGTTGCTATCGTTGATCCGAAAGAGACGACTGAACAGGAATTAGGATTATTAATGGCCGGTTCTACACGGAAGGAAGCAGGTGAGTAAGTAGATGTCTAGTCGAATGAAAAATATTATTGTGCCGGTTTTAGCCGTTCTATTGGGAATCATTGTTGGTACGATCATCATGTTAGTAACAGGCTATGATGCCGGTGCAGCATTTATTGCACTTTGGGATGGTGCATTTGGTGATATTTATTACACTGGGGAAACAATTCGTCAAATTACACCATATATTCTTGCAGGTCTTGCAGTTGGATTTGCCTTTAAAACGGGGCTTTTCAATATTGGGGTAGAAGGCCAATTACTTGTTGGCTGGCTTGCCGCTGTATGGGTAGGGGTTGCATTTGAACTACCTAAAGTGATTCATTTGCCATTAGCTGTTTTAGCAGCTGCTGTAGCAGGTGCGCTTTGGGCATTTATCCCTGGCTTATTAAAAGCAAAATTTCGTGTTCATGAAGTAATTGTTACAATTATGATGAACTATGTTGCACTTCATGTAGTGAACCATGTGATCCGTACAGTACTTTCTAATAAGAGTGATAGGACTGCTGATATATATGCATCAGCTTCACTCCGCTCGCCATTTCTTGAAGGACTGACAGATTATTCTCGATTACATTGGGGAATCATCGTGGCACTTATCTGTGTAATTATTATGTGGTTTATTCTAGAAAAAACATCTAGAGGCTATGAATTGAAGGCAGTTGGCTTTAATCAGCATGCTTCTGAGTACGCAGGTATGAATGTAAAATCTAACATCATTTTATCGATGGTTATTTCTGGAGCATTCGCTGGTCTTGCTGGAGCAATGGAAGGCTTAGGAACATTTGGCTATCAATCCATTAGTGGTGGATTTACAGGTGTTGGTTTCGACGGGATTGCCGTTGCATTGCTTGGTGGTAATACGCCAATTGGTATTGTTTTAGCTGCGATTCTATTTGGTTCTTTAAAAGTTGGTGCATTGAATATGCCGCTTGAAGCAGGTGTACCAAATGAACTAGTCGATATCATTATTGCATTAATCGTTTTCTTTGTAGCTGCAAGTTATATGATCCGAATCTTTATTGATCGTATTGGCAAAAAGGGGGCGAAGTAAGTGAGTTTAATGGATATTCTATCAATTGTTATCCCTTCAACAATGCTATGGGCAGCACCGCTTATTTTCACAGCACTTGGCGGTACTTTTTCAGAACGGTCTGGTGTTGTTAATATCGGACTAGAAGGATTAATGGTTATTGGTGCATTTACAGCTATCGTTTTTAACCTGACATTTGCGCATGTGTTTGGGGAAATGACTCCTTGGGTATCTTTATTGGCTGCGATGGTAATTGGCGGACTTTTCTCTGTTATCCATGCTGTTGCTTCTATTACATTTAGAGCAGACCAAACGGTTTCGGGGGTTGCGATTAACTTATTAGCAGTCGGGGTCTCTTTATTCCTTGTGAAATTTATCTATGATAAAGGGCAAACAGACATTATTCAAAAAGGCTTTAGTAAAGTAGATATTCCGCTTCTTAGTGATATTCCAATTATAGGGAAAATATTTTTCTCTAACACATACTATACTTCTTATGTGGCAATTATTGTGGCTATTATTGCCTGGTATGTTATTTTCAAAACGCCATTTGGTTTAAGGCTTCGTTCGGTTGGTGAACACCCAATGGCAGCTGATACAATGGGGATTAATGTAACAAGAATTCGTTATATTGCTGTCATTTTATCGGGTGCCTTAGGCGGAATTGGCGGTGGAATTTACGCGCAGTCCATTACATCTGACTTTAGTCATTCGACAATTAGTGGACAAGGATTCATGGCATTAGCAGCGATGATCTTTGGTAAATGGCATCCACTTGGTGCGATGGGTGCGGCTTTATTCTTTGGTTTCGCCCAAAGTTTAAGTATTATTGGTTCAAGCTTGCCGTTCCTAGAGAACATTCCAAATGTATATTTACTAGCTGCGCCATATGTACTGACAATCCTTGCATTAACTGGATTTATCGGCCGTGCTGATGCACCAAAAGCATCTGGCGTCCCGTATATTAAAGGCAGTCGTTAATAAAAATGCTCTCTTTCATATTGAAGGAGGGCATTTTTTCTATGGGCTTTGATTTAAAGCCTATCGAGTTTGTACGGAGCCCCAAGGCGTCTCTACTTTTCTTATCACTTGAAAAGTAGAAATAGGGCAAGTTATAGTTAGAATATGATTTATTTTAAAGGATATTGTAGAAAATAACATTTGGAGAAGATACATACTGTATACATCCTTGCTTGTCAATTTAAGTTTTGTGAATACGTATGACTATGAGGAGGAAAAAGATGGGTATTATTTCAGAATCAGTTCAAGCAATAAACGGCTATAAACTTCATATTGTGAACACAGACAAATATAAGACAAATACGATTGTGTGGAAAATGAAAGCGCCTTTAACAAAAGAAGATGTAACTTTACGAGCGCTTTTGCCATATGTTCTTCAAAGCAATAGTGAGAAGTACCCAACAACTGGGAAACTCCGTTCGTATTTGGATGAGCTTTACGGAGCTAGTTTTTTTGTTGATTTAGCAAAAAAAGGCGAGTTCCACATTATAAGTTTCTCTTTAGAAATGGCGAATGAAAAGTTTTTGACAGATCCTACTCCTTTATTAAAGAAAGGATTTGAGTTTTTAACGGAAATTTTGTTAAAGCCTAACTTAAATAACCATGCCTTTAATAAAGTAACAGTTGAAAATGAGAAAAGAACATTAAAACAAAGAATTCAGTCTGTGTATGATGATAAAATGCGATATTCCAATTATCGTCTTGTTCAAGAAATGTGTAAAGATGAATCCTATTCTTTACATGTTCATGGGGAAATGGAAGCGGTTGAACCGATAACGGCTGAACAATTATATGAGTATTATTTGCAGGCATTAAAAACGGATGAATTAGATCTCTATGTGATCGGTGATGTAAAGGAAGATGAAGTGAAAGCCATTGCAGAGCAGCTTTTGCCATTTGACGACCGCAAGCCGCAAGTGATTGAAGCGTCTGTTAATCATGAAAAGAGAAATGTGCATGAAGTCAAAGAACAGCAGGATGTCAAACAGGGAAAATTAAATATTGGCTACCGGACAAATATCCTTTATGGAGATGATGATTATTACGCTCTGCAAATTTTTAATGGGATTTTCGGTGGATTCTCTCATTCGAAGCTCTTTCTTAATGTAAGGGAAAAAGCGAGTCTAGCCTATTATGTAACAAGTCGCCTTGAAAGCCATAAAGGATTAATGATGGTTATGTCTGGGATTGATAATAAAAATTATGAAGAGGCTGTTCGTATCATTCATGAACAAATGGAAGCAATGATAAAAGGTGACTTTACAGAAGAAGAGATGAACCAAACGAAAGCGGTAATAAAAAATCAACTGCTTGAAACGGTGGATACATCAAGGGGAATGGTTGAAGTACTTTACCATAATGTCGTTTCCCGAAAGGATATCTCCCTTCAAGAATGGATGGACAAAATGGATCAGGTTAAAAAGGAAGATGTAATGGCTGTTGCTAAAAAAGTGAATTTAGATACGATTTACTTTTTAACAGGAAAGGAGGAGCTATAGAATGGAAAAGATCCTATTTGATCAGCTTCAGGAAGAAATGTATTATGAAAAACTGAGCAATGGACTTGATGTGTATGTATTGCCGAAAAAAGGATTTAACAAAACATACGCGACCTTTACAACGAAGTATGGTTCTGTAGATAATCATTTTTCTCCTCCTGGAAAAGAGGAAGTCCAAGTTCCTGATGGCATTGCTCATTTTCTAGAGCATAAGCTATTTGAAAAGGAAGACGGGGATGTTTTTCAGCAGTTCAGTAAGCAAGGGGCTTCAGCAAATGCTTTTACATCTTTTACTAGAACAGCCTATTTATTCTCCAGCACGTCTAATGTGGAAAAGAATCTTGAAACATTAATTGATTTCGTTCAAGAGCCTTATTTTACAGAAAAAACGGTTGAAAAGGAAAAGGGCATCATCGGACAAGAAATTACGATGTATGATGACAATCCAGATTGGCGTCTATATTTTGGACTTATTCAGAATATGTATAAAAATCACCCGGTAAAGATTGATATTGCTGGCACGATAGAGTCAATCTCCCACATAACGAAGGATATGCTTTATGAGTGTTACCATACGTTCTACCATCCGAGTAATATGTTATTATTCATTGTTGGACCAGTGGATCAGCAAGAAATTATGAAACTGGTTAAGGATAACCAAGCTTTGAAGGAATATAAGGAGCTTCCTGAAATCAAACGGATATTTGAAGAAGAACCACAAATAGTTGCGGAGAAAAAACAAGTATTACAAATGAACGTCCAGACTTCCAAATGCTTAGTTGGCATTAAAGCCGTGAATGTAAATCAAACGGGCAAGGAAATGATGAAGACAGAATTAAGCTTAAATGTGATGCTTGATATTTTATTTGGAAAAAGCTCAGATCATTTCAGTACATTGTATAATGATGGACTAATTGATGAGACTTTCTCATTCGATTATACACAGGAGAACGGTTTTGGATTTGCGATGGTCGGAGGAGATACAAGTGATCCAGACCGGCTTGCAGAAGTGTTAAAAGGGATTCTTCTCGGAGCAAAAGGAACAATTACAACTGAAAGTCTTGAGCGGACAAAGAAGAAAAAAATCGGTGCTTTTCTTCGTGCAGTCAATTCACCTGAATATATTGCGAATCAATTTACGAGATATGCCTTCAATGAAATGAATTTATTCGATGTTGTTCCAACACTTGAAAGCATTACGCTTGAGGATATCGAAAAAGCAGCGGGCGAGCTGTTGTCTGAAGAACGCTTCACTGTATGTCAGGTCGTGCCGAAAAGGTAGGAATTTATTTACAAAAAGCAAAACAAGCGATCACTTTGTGGCCACAAGTCGAACGGTCCAGAAGGGGATAGACTTTCCTTTCTAGCCTGTTCGTCTTGTGCTTTTCTTATTGGGGGAATGGTTTGTGAAAAAGTTTATCTTAATTACTGGAGCAAGTGGGGGAATTGGCAGTGCGATTGCGATGAAATTAGCTGAACAAGGATATTCCTTGTATTTGCATTATCATCAAAACAAAAAAGCGATTGAACAGCTTTTAGAAGCTCTTCAATCATTTGGTGGAGAGTACATACCGGTTCAGGCAGATCTTTCTTCAAAAAGAGGAGTTAAAAAAGCAGCAAGTCAAATATTTTCACTTGATGGCATCATTCATAATAGCGGAACAAGTCATTATGGACTTTTATATGATTTGACTGATGATGTGTTAGATCACTTAATTAGTCTTCATGTTAAAGCCCCGCTGCTGCTTACGAAAGAATTATTGCCAAAAATGCTAACAAAGAAAAAGGGAAATATCATAGTCATATCATCGATTTGGGGACAAACGGGTGCAGCTTGTGAGGTTGCCTACTCAACCGTTAAAGGGGCTCAAATTGCGTTTGTAAAAGCATTAAGTAAGGAAGTAGCACTTAATGGAATTCGTGTGAACACAGTCTCTCCAGGAGCTGTACAAACGGCAATGATGGAAGACTTTTCATTTGAGGAGCTTGAGGAGATAAAAAATGAAATCCCAATGGGAAGACTTGCTACACCAGAAGATATCGCTGACTCCGTTTCTTTTCTTCTGTCTGATCAAGCCTCTTATATAACCGGACAAGTATTAGGTGTGAATGGTGGCTGGTATATGTAATTCAATCAATAGATAAAAAGACATGCATATTTTCCCTTCAAGCAATCCACAATAACAATGTACAATGATGTACAACATTGTTTATAAAGGAGGATCATATTTCATGTCTGTACTTGATAATTGGCAACAGTGGAAAGATTTCCTTGGTGATCGTCTCGATCAAGGACAACAGCAAGGAATGAGTAATGACACGGTGAATAATCTTGCTTTTCAAATTGGAGATTATTTAGCTAAACAAGTTGAACCAAAAAATGAGCAAGAGAAAATTCTTGCTGATCTCTGGTCTGTTGCAAGCAAGGATGAGCAGCAGGCGATTGCAAGTATGATGGTTAAGCTTGTGGATGATAATGGGACAAACAAATAAATTAATGGTCTAAAAAAGAGAGGATAATCCTCTCTTTTTTAATTGCTTAGAAAACTATAAAATCACGCATTATGTATAACTTTATGAGTAGTTTAGACTGCGTCCAGCATCGGCCCTATCGCCTATCAAACTTCAGTACTGCTCCGCAATGATTGCGTCAACATCGGTATCACTATCGCTCACCGTATTTCCTTTATCGAGAGGGGCAGTTATCCACTTTATACGGCGGGACCTTAGGCGCCTGCGCATTTGTTCTTGTATTTAGAATATGAGGGACCCCTTTTTGGGCAGGACTATTTTGTGTTGTCTTTGAGACTGATATCCGTATTTTCATTTTTCTCTTTAAAATGGCAAATTTTGCATTGGTTTTCCTTTCATCTTTAAAGGAAATCATTTATGATATAAGTGGCAAAGAAATTCGGTAGGCAACGGGTATAGGAGGTTTTTTATGAGTAAAAAAGAGTGGTATCTAGAATATGAAATTACAAAGAACCGACCAGGGTTGCTTGGTGATATTTCTTCTCTACTTGGAATGCTATCAATAAATATTGTTACAATTAATGGGGTAGAGCAAGGACGAAGAGGATTATTAATATTAGCGAAAGACGATGAACAAATTGTTCGTTTGGAGTCAATTTTACATACAATGGATACAATAAGATTAATAAAACTTCGCGAGCCTAAATTAAGGGATCGTTTGGCTGTTCGTCACGGAAGATACATACAGCAAGATGCTGATGATAAAAAGACTTTCAGGTTTGTAAGAGATGAGCTTGGACTATTAGTTGACTTTATGGCAGAATTATTTAAGCAGGAAGGGCACAAGCTAATAGGGATTAGAGGGATGCCACGTGTAGGGAAAACAGAGTCAATTGTTGCCTCAAGTGTTTGTGCAAATAAACGATGGCTGTTTGTTTCTTCTACGCTTTTAAAACAAACAATCCGCAGTCAGCTAATTCAAGATGAATACAATGAAAATAATTTATTTATCATTGATGGAATTGTTTCATCTCGACGTGCAAATGAGCGCCATTGGCAGCTAGTGCGTGAAATAATGAGTTTACCTGCTACTAAAGTGGTGGAGCATCCCGATATATTTGTTGAAAACACACAGTACTCAATTGACGATTTTGATTATATTATTGAACTTCGCCATGATCCAGAAGAAGAAATTGTTTATGATATCGTTGATAAGAGTAGGATGTTTTCCGAATCTGAATTTGGGGGCTTTGATTTTTAAGTGAGTTGGAAGGTGTTGTAAATTGACAGAGCTGGGTAATCGATTAAAAGAAGCTCGCTTGGCAAAAAACATGAGTCTTGATGATTTGCAAACAGCAACAAAGATTCAAAAACGATATTTAATAGGCATTGAAGAAGGAAATTATAGCATGATGCCTGGAAAGTTTTATGTTAGGGCATTTATTAAGCAATATGCGGAAGCGGTTGGAATTGAACCAGAAGAAATTTTTGAACAGTTTAAGGAGGATATCCCTTCATCTATAAATGATGATATTCCTGAAAAGTTATCAAGAGTACAGTCACGAAAGAATATTGCTACAAGTCCTTCTAAGGTTTTTGACATACTCCCGAAAGTATTAATTGCTATATTAATAATAGGTGTAGTCGTTGTTTTTTATATTTTTTCGCAAAGAGGTAGTGGGGGAGAAAAAACAAAAGATCAACAAGATCCTGTGACCAGTGATCCGGTAAAGATTGAGGAATCTGATAAATTTACCGATGAGCCAGAGGAAGAACCTGAGGAAGAGAAAGTAACTGGAGAAGAAGAGGAGCAAATAGACGAAAATACTGAAGATGAAATAAATACACCAAAACAAGAAATTTCTGTTGTAGAAGCAGAAACAAGCGGAAAAAAGTCCGTATATGAATTGAAGAATACCGAACAGTTTGAATTAAAGGTTGTCTCTACTGGAGCGACATGGGTGAATATTTTAAATGGGAAAGGCACATCCTTTTTCCAAGGCACGTTAAACAATGGTGAAAACCAAACGATCGATTTCTCTAAAGAGATTGAGGCAAGAATTGTCATTGGTAAATCGACAGAAACTGAGATTTATGTAAATGATGAAAAAGTGGAGTATGCGATTCCACCATCCCAGTCTGTTACGCAAAATATTACCATTCGCTTTTTACAGAACAACGAATAGTCATCAAATGATGACTATTTTTCGTGTTATTACATTATTGGAGGTAAATCATGAATCTGCCAAATAAAATTACGGTTTCAAGAATTTGTTTAATCCCAATCTTTTTACTAATTATGCTCGTACCAGTTTCTTGGGGAGATGTTTCATTACTCGGAACAACCCTTCCTGTTACACATCTACTTGGTGCATTGATTTTTATTATTGCTGCTGCAACAGATTGGGTAGACGGACATTTCGCAAGAAAATATAATCTTGTTACGAATCTTGGGAAATTTCTCGATCCACTTGCGGACAAGCTGCTAGTATCTGCAGCGTTAATTGTTTTAGTGGAGCTTGGGTTTGCCCCATCATGGATTGTGATTATTATTATTAGTCGCGAATTTGCTGTAACTGGCCTGCGACTTATTCTAGCAGGCGGCGGGGAAGTGGTTGCAGCGAATCAACTAGGAAAAATAAAAACTTGGGCACAAATCGTTGCAATATCTGCTCTCCTTTTACATAATATTATATTTGAAATGATAGCCGTTCCATTTGATGACATCGCTCTATGGATTGCATTAATATTTACTGTTTGGTCTGGCTGGGATTATTTCGCAAAAAATAAAGGTGCCTTTATTGAATCTAAATAATTTCACCAATCCGATGAAGTTGAATGAATCTTTATTATCTACCCTTTTAAGTTTAGAGCTTTAATGCCATTTAGGCGTAGAATGATCATATACAAATGAGGTGGCATAATGAATGCAGAAATAATTGCTGTAGGCTCTGAGCTATTATTAGGTCAAATTATTAATACGAATGCTCGGTTTTTATCACAGCAGCTTGCCGAATTAGGGGTTAATGTGTTCTATCATACTTGTGTAGGCGATAACCCAGATCGATTAAAGGAAGCAATAGAAATTGCTGAGAAACGTTCAGATATCCTTATTTTCACAGGTGGCTTAGGCCCGACAAAAGATGATTTAACAAAGGAAACAATCGCAAAGCATGTAAATAAACAACTGATTATGAACGAAGAGGCGCTTCATTCGATTAAGCTTTATTTTGAAAGAACAAAGCGGCAAATGACAGAAAACAATAAAAAGCAGGCAATTGTTCTAGAAGATGCGCATATTTTCCCGAATGAGCATGGAATGGCACCTGGTATGCTGCTAGACACAGAGAAAAATAAATATATGCTTCTCCCAGGACCTCCGAAAGAAATGGAGCCAATGTTTTTGAAATATGGCTATCAGGCGATACGGACATTACTGAAAGAGGATGATGTAATTGTTTCTCGGGTTTTAAGGTTTTTTGGCATTGGAGAAGCGATGCTAGAAACTGAAATTGAGGACTTAATTGATGCTCAGAGTAATCCAACGATTGCTCCACTCGCGTCTGATGGAGAAGTAACGTTAAGGTTAACGGCTAAGCATAAGCAAATGGAAACGGCCCTATCTTTATTAGGGGAGACAGAAGAGCAGATTCTCTCACGTGTTGGTGAATACTTCTATGGATATGATGAAACCTCCCTTATGCATGAGTTAATAAAACAAATAAAAGAACAGAAATTAACCATTGCTTGTGCAGAAAGTTTAACAGGCGGAATGTTCCAACAGGAATTTACGGCAGTCCCTGGTGCAGGTGTGCTTCTTAAGGGCGGTGTTGTTTGTTATACAAACGAAGTGAAAGAAACGGTTTTAAAGGTCCGAAGAGAAACAATAGAAGAAATGGGTGTAGTAAGTCGTCAATGTGCACAGGAGCTTGCTGAAAATATTGCTATCTTAATGAACGCAGATATTGGTATTAGTTTTACAGGAGTTGCGGGGCCGGATGAACTTGAGGGGAATCCAGTTGGAACAGTCTATATGGGCTTGTCGATAAAAGGACAACCTACTAGAGTGGAGAAATTAAATCTAGGAGGAACGAGAGAGGCCATTCGAGTAAAAAGTGTCAAATATGGTTGTCACTTTTTAATTAATAGGTTGAAAGGAAATCAGAATGCAGTTTAGTGCATTCTGATTTTTATTAAAGGTAATTATGTAATTTCTATAGAATTGACCAGTTGAAATTAGTTTTTTTCTCTAGTAGTTATTCGTTTTTCTAAAAGTAGAAGTGGGAGAAAAAAGAAGAATAAACGTTCGCTTTTTTGCTCGACAAACTCACAGAAAACCGTTATAGTAAACATAGGCATTGAGACTAAGAAATCCGTTTATTAATAGGAGGAAGAATAAATGAGCGATCGTCAAGCAGCACTAGAGATGGCGTTAAAACAAATAGAAAAACAATTTGGTAAAGGTTCGATCATGAAGCTAGGTGAGCAAACAGACAGACGAGTGTCTACTATTCCAAGTGGATCACTTGCCCTAGATTCAGCACTTGGCGTAGGCGGTTATCCAAGAGGACGTATCATTGAAATTTACGGACCGGAAAGCTCGGGTAAGACGACTGTTGCCCTGCATGCTATTGCTGAAGTACAAGCTAAAGGTGGTCAAGCAGCATTTATTGATGCTGAGCATGCACTGGATCCAGTCTATGCACAAAAGCTTGGCGTTAACATTGATGAGTTGCTTCTTTCACAGCCAGATACTGGTGAACAAGCATTAGAGATTGCTGAAGCACTTGTAAGAAGTGGTGCGGTTGATATTCTAGTTGTTGACTCCGTTGCAGCACTTGTGCCAAAAGCAGAAATTGAAGGAGAAATGGGCGACTCTCATATTGGGTTACAAGCACGTTTAATGTCCCAAGCGCTTCGTAAGCTATCAGGTGCAATCAATAAATCAAAAACAATTGCGATATTCATTAACCAAATTCGTGAAAAAGTAGGCGTTATGTTCGGAAATCCTGAGACAACTCCAGGTGGCCGTGCATTAAAGTTTTACTCAACTATCCGTCTTGAAGTGCGTCGTGCAGAAGCATTAAAGCAAGGTCAAGAAATTGTTGGGAACAGAACAAAAATTAAAGTAGTGAAAAATAAAGTAGCTCCTCCATTCCGTGTGGCAGAAGTAGATATCATGTATGGAGAAGGAATTTCTAAAGAAGGCGAGATCATTGACATTGGTTCTGAGTTGGATATCGTTCAGAAGAGTGGTTCATGGTACTCCTTTAATGATGAGCGTGTGGGCCAAGGCCGTGAAAATGCGAAGTTATTCTTAAAGGAAAATCCTGATGTTTGCCTTGAAATTCAAACGAAAATTCGAGAGCATTATGGGCTTGATGGTGAAAAAACAATTAGTGGAGATGAAGATCAAGAAGAATTCCAACTAATTGATTAATAGTTCAGAGAAAAGGCAAAGCTGCAAAATAGAAGCTTTGCCTTTTTTATAGGGAAAGAATATAAAGCTTGATTCATAGCATTAACGAACTGTAAAAGGTGCTTTTTCGTATAAAAACGATAGCTGAAATCCTCTTCCCTTCAAGAACGAAATGAATGGGAACAAAAAATCAAGCTTGCACATTTCTCCTAACATACGAAATTGAAAAATCGGCTAGGCAAAAGGCGCCAAAATAATAGCAACGTGTACATGAGTAGGCCTTGACAATGAAATTCCACAGCTTTACAATTAAAAATGTATATTTTACATTTTATGATTAAATGAAACGTTGAAAAGCCTTAGTGCTGTATATTGATTGGACAATGTACACGCCAACACTTTAAAAACGTAACACAAAAAAAGTTCATAGCAAGAGGAGGTGAAATGATGGAACTTTTAACAGCAGTCATCATCTCCAGTTTGCTTGGCCTATTCGTTGGTGCGGTTGTTAGTTATTTTGTTTGTAAGTCCATTGCAAAGGCAAAAGTTGCCGGAGCAAAAGATGCTGCAGAGCAGATCTTAGAAGATGCAAAACGTGAAGCAGATGCAATAAAGAAAGAAGCTCTAATCGAGGCAAAGGATGAGATTCATAAGCTTCGAACAGAGGCAGAACGTGAAGTTCGTGATCGAAGAAATGAGTTGCAAAAACAAGAAAATCGTTTGCTACAAAGAGAAGAAAATCTTGATCGTAAAGATGATACCTTAGATAAACGAGAAACACTATTAGAGAAGAGGGACGATTCTCTTAACAAAAGACAACAGCATATTGAAGAGATGGAAAGCAAAGTGGACGAGATGGTACGTGCACAACAGACTGAGCTGGAACGCGTCTCGGGCTTATCTCGTGAAGAGGCAAAGTCCATCATTTTGGAGCGAGTCGAGCAGGAAGTGGCTCATGATGTCGCAATAATGATAAAAGAGGGCGAAGTAAGAGCGAAGGAAGAAGCAGATAAGAAAGCGAAGGATATTTTATCATTAGCTATCCAACGATGCGCGGCAGATCATGTGGCAGAAACAACTGTATCTGTTGTAAATCTCCCTAATGATGAAATGAAGGGGCGTATTATTGGTCGAGAAGGTAGAAATATCCGAACACTTGAAACGCTAACTGGAATTGATCTTATTATTGATGATACACCAGAAGCTGTTATTTTATCTGGTTTTGACCCGATTCGCCGTGAAACCGCTCGTCTAGCCTTAGACAAGCTTGTACAGGATGGACGTATTCACCCTGCACGAATTGAGGAAATGGTTGATAAAGCTCGTCGTGAGGTTGATGAACATATCCGTGAAATTGGTGAGCAAACTACTTTTGAAGTAGGTGTTCATGGTCTTCACCCAGATTTAATCAAAATTCTTGGCCGCTTGAAATTCCGGACAAGCTACGGACAAAATGTCCTTAAGCATTCAATGGAAGTTGCACAGCTTTCAGGATTATTAGCAGCAGAACTTGGTCAAGATGAAGTGCTAGCAAGACGTGCGGGACTATTGCATGATATTGGGAAGGCAATTGACCATGAAGTGGAAGGAAGCCATGTTGAAATTGGAGTAGAGCTTGCTACTAAGTATAAAGAGCATCCAATTGTGATTAATAGTATTGCTTCCCATCATGGTGACACTGAACCAACATCAATTATAGCTGTTCTTGTTGCTGCAGCAGATGCATTATCAGCAGCACGCCCAGGAGCAAGAAGAGAGACACTTGAGAATTATATTCGCCGTCTAGAGAAACTGGAAGAGATATCCGAATCTTATGATGGTGTGGAGAAATCATTTGCCATTCAGGCAGGTCGTGAAATCCGGATTTTAGTAAAGCCTGAGCAAATTGATGATCTAGAAGCTCATCGATTAGCAAGAGATATCCGTAAAAAGATTGAAGAAGAGCTAGATTATCCTGGACATATTAAAGTGACGGTTATTCGTGAGACAAGAGCCGTAGAATATGCAAAGTAAGGCGATGCACAATGCATCGCTTTCTTTTTTGTTTGGCTCTGTTATTATTTCCTGTTGATTATCGTGTATGTATGAGAAATTATAGACGGAGGATTTCCTCCCAATATGTAAAGAGAAAGCTGAAGAAGCAAAATATAAGCGGAATAATTCCGGTTAAAGTAAAAAAGAAAGTTTAAAAAGTGAATATAAGCGGAGAAATTCCGGTTAACTGCTCTAAATAAGACAAAATCTATCAATTTGGATCATATAAGCGGAAAAACTCCCCTTATTTTTAAGGAAATAGAGGTATTTCCCAATTTAGCCGGAATTTCTCCGTTTATTTTTCAAAAATAGTAAAAATCAACATTCGTATTAACAGAGCTTTTTAAAAAAATTTGATAGGATAGATGAACTTGAGTGAAAAAGGTTCAGTTGTGATAAACTGAAAAGAGGATTTTATAGAGAGGGCGATTGGATGAATATATTATTTGTAGGGGACGTAGTTGGCTCCCAGGGGCGTGATATGATAAAGGAATATGTTCCCAAGCTAAAAGAAAAGTATCGCCCACAGATAACAGTGATTAATGGTGAAAATGCTGCAGGTGGAAAAGGGATTACAGAAAAAATCTATCGAGGGTTTTTGGAATCGGGTGCACAGGCAGTTACCCTTGGAAATCATACATGGGATAACAAGGAGATCTTTGAGTTTATTGATCGTGCAAAGTATTTAGTGAGGCCAGCAAACTTTCCAGAGGGGAATCCAGGGAAGGGCATCGTATATCTTAAGTATAATACCGAAGAAGTTGCGATTATAAGCTTACAAGGCAGAACTTTTATGCCGGTTATCGATTGTCCATTCAAAAAGGCGGATGAATTGATTGAGGAAGCGAAAAAAAGAACGTCGATCATATTTGTAGACTTTCATGCAGAAGCAACGAGTGAAAAGCAAGCGATGGGCTGGTATTTAGATGGAAAAGTGACAGCTGTGATTGGAACACATACACATGTGCAAACCGCAGATAACCGAATATTACCTGGAGGGACTGCATTTTTAACAGATGTAGGTATGACAGGCCCATATGATGGGATATTAGGGGTTGAAAAAGAGGCGGTGCTGAGAAGATTTCTAACAAGTCTGCCGGTCCGTTTTGAAGTACCAAAAGAAGGACGAAAGCAATTAAGCGCAGTATTAATTGACCTTGATAATCAGACAGGGAAAGCAAGGAAAATAGAACGAATTTTAATCAATGATGATCATCCTTTTTATTCTTAAATAAAATAAAGACTGTATCCTATGCATATAAGGCAAAGGACACAGTCTTTTTTTATTAGACTGTTTTCACAAATATCGCTGCTAATTTACAAATAATTAGTAAAAGGTGATTTCCTCTACAGGATGCTCGCTGGATCCGTAACATGGTACGCTTGAGCAATCACTCCTGCTCAGGTCTCATCTGTCCCACAGGGGTGATTAAACTGCTGTGGAAAGCTCTTCCTCACGTATAAGCTTATACGTGAGGAAGGGAAATCTAAACGAGTTACTATTTCTCAATTGGACGACCTGATTATTTTGTCCAAGCCGGAATAAGTGATTTAACTGCTGAATATAGTAACAATGGAATGATTTATACCTGACGTGTTCCCTGCCAAAGAAAAGCTTCGAAACTTTTTCTTTTTCTTTCAATTTTGTGAAAGTTAAAGGAGGAACTAACTAGATAAAATGTAGGATATGGACATGCGGGAGGGGTAAAACAAGGAGGAGCTAGGAATGGAAATTTTAAAAGTTTCAGCAAAATCTAATCCTAATTCTGTAGCAGGTGCGCTTGCAGGTGTTCTGCGAGAAAGAGGCGGCGCTGAAATTCAAGCAATTGGCGCAGGTGCATTAAACCAGGCGGTAAAAGCAGTAGCGATTGCAAGAGGATTCGTGGCGCCTAGCGGAGTGGATTTGATTTGTATCCCAGCATTTACAGATATTAAGATTGATGGAGAAGAGCGTACGGCAATCAAACTGATTGTTGAGCCAAGATAATTCCATCAAAGCAGCCCTGTGACTTTATAACATAGCAAGAATAGAGATAATGAGAGCAAAAAAATTAGACGCCTGTTTGCAATAACCGCAAGCAGGTTCTTTTTATGAGATTGTAGTATGTTGAAAAACGATAATTATCCTTAGTTAAGAAGGAGTAAACTTCCTATCAAAGTTCAGAATCTCATCCCCCTTTTTTACCAAAAAGGGATGTTCGCTTTTAGTCTTTCATAGTCATTAGGATGATTATTTGATGAAAGGTGGATTAATCTATGAACATATTTGATGCCCATTGCGATGTCCTCTACAAGCTGTTTTTAGATTCAAGACTTCCATTCAAAGATTCAAAGTCGCTTCAGGTCAATCTAGATGGTCTAAATGCCGCTGGAGTGAAGGTCCAATGCTTTGCGATTTATATCCCTGAGTCTGTGCATCCAGACATGCGCTTTCATGCAGCATTATACATGATAGAATTATTTTTTGAACGTGTCATCAAGACGAATCCTCAACTGAAAATGATTACAGATTACAAGGATATTAAGCAATTGGGAGCAGATGATATAGGGGCCATATTGACTTTAGAAGGCTGTGATGCCATTGGCCAAGATTTATTGAAATTAAAAACACTTCTGCGCCTCGGTGTTACATCTGTTGGTTTAACATGGAATCATAGCAATGCCGTAGCAGACGGTGTGCTAGAGGAAAGAGGGGCTGGTTTATCTACTTTTGGAAAAAAGGTTGTTCATCTATTGAATGAATCTGCTATTTGGTGTGATGTATCCCATTTATCGGAGCGCGGTTTTTGGGATGTGATAGAGTTAAGTGACTATCCAATTGCCTCCCATTCTAATTGCTATTCACTATGTCCGCATCCAAGAAATTTAAGCAATGATCAAATTAAATCATTAATAGAGAGAAACGGAGTCATCGGAATAACCTTTTATCCGGAATACTTAACGGCAAGGAAAATCGCAACAGTGACGGATATACTAAGACATTTAGAATATGTTTGCTCACTAGGTGGAGAAAATCATGTAGGATTTGGTTCGGATTTTGACGGGATGGGTGATAAGCTGCCGATGGGCATAGCTAGTGTGGAAGATTACGATCTTTTAATAAATGAACTAATAAAATATTATTCTAGTAAACAAATTGAGAATTTTTTGTTTAAAAATTTTATTGAAAGATACCCCCAAAAAAGCTAGTAGTTCCTTCTGTTATTATCATAATAAATAGTGTGAAAAAATGATAAATCTATAATATTTGCATTAATATTAAAATATTCATATTTTCGACAATAATTATTCCGAAAGGGTTGATTTTTTTAAGACTTAGGTCTAGAATTGAAAGCGTTTAGTACCCATTCAAAATCCTTCATTCACTTACTTTAATAAGGTTTCTGAAGCGAGTGCTACACTAAATTAATTGAATCGTTTTTACATATTTTTCTAACGTATCTAAAGGGGTGTAAGACATGATCAATCAACTTTCATGGAAAGTTGGAGGGCAACAAGGGGAAGGTATTGAAAGTACTGGAGAAATCTTCTCTATTGCATTAAATCGATTAGGCTACTACTTGTACGGTTATCGTCACTTTTCATCTCGTATTAAAGGTGGACATACGAATAATAAAATTCGTGTGAGCACAACTCAAGTTCGTTCGATCTCTGACGATCTTGATATTTTGGTAGCATTCGATCAAGAAACAATTGATTTAAATTACAAAGAGCTACATGAAAAAGGAATTATTATTGCAGATTCAAAATTCAACCCTAAAAAACCGGAAGACACACAAGCGTCAATGTTTGCAGTGCCTTTTACTGAGCGTGCGACTGAACTGGGCACTTCTCTAATGAAAAACATGGTAGCTGTTGGGGCAACTTGTGCGGTTTTGAATTTAAATATTAAAGTGTTTGAAGATGTTGTTGAGGAAATTTTCGGACGTAAAGGAAAGCAAGTTGTTGATAAAAATATGGAAGCCATTCAAGCAGGCTTTGATGTGATGAAAGAACAACTTAGTGACAAAGTAGAGCTAATGGAACTTGAAAAAGCGGATGGCAATAAGCGGATGTTCATGATCGGAAATGATGCTATTGCTCTTGGAGCATTAGCAGGCGGTTGCCGATTCATGGCTGCCTATCCAATTACACCAGCATCAGATATTATGGAGTACTTAATTAAGAAGCTACCTCCAGTTGGTGGAGCGGTTATTCAAACAGAGGATGAAATTGCTGCAGTAACAATGACAATCGGCGCTAACTATGGCGGCGTACGTGCGTTAACTGCATCATCTGGTCCTGGACTTTCATTAAAAATGGAGGCCATTGGTTTATCAGGGATTACAGAAACACCATTAGTTATTGTTGATACACAGCGTGGGGGTCCATCAACAGGGCTGCCGACAAAGCAAGAGCAATCAGATTTAATGGCAATGATTTATGGTACACATGGGGAAATTCCGAAGATTGTTATGGCACCAAGTACCGTTCAAGAAGCATTCTATGATACAGCAGAAGCATTTAACCTTGCTGAGGAATATCAATGCCCTGTTATCATTTTATCGGATTTACAATTATCATTAGGTAAACAAACAGTAGAGCCTCTTGATTATAGTAAAGTTGAAATTCGTCGTGGAAAGCTTGTAACTGAAGAGTTACCAGAAATTGAAAATAAAGGATACTTTAAGCGTTATGAAGTAACCGAGGATGGCGTATCACCACGTACAATTCCTGGAACGAAAAATGGCATTCACCATGTGACAGGTGTGGAGCATGATGAAACAGGCAAGCCATCTGAATCTGCTTTAAACCGTAATGCACAGATGGACAAGCGATTCCGTAAAATTGAAAACTTGAAATTTGATACGCCAGTATATAAGAATGCTCCACATGAAGAAGCGGACCTTTTAATCGTTGGCTTTAACTCAACACGCGGAGCAATTGAGGAAGCGATGGCTCGACTTGAAAAGGATGGTTTAAAGGTAAACCATGCACATATTCGCTTAATCTATCCATTCCCGTCTAATGAATTATTGCCGCTTGTTCAATCTGCGAAGAAGATTGTAGTCGTAGAAAACAATGCAACAGGGCAATTGGCAAATATGATGTTGATGAATGTCGGTCATGCTGAAAAAGTGACAAAAATGCTTAAGTACGACGGAAATCCATTCTTGCCGCATGAAATTCATACAAGATGCAAGGAGTTGGTATAAATGGCAACATTTAAAGATTTTCGAAATAGTGTAAAGCCTAACTGGTGCCCAGGATGTGGAGATTTCTCTGTACAGGCAGCGATCCAGCGTGCAGCTGCAAATGTTGGACTAGAGCCTGAAAACTTAGCAGTTATTTCAGGTATTGGCTGCTCAGGACGTATTTCAGGTTATATTAATTCATATGGATTGCATGGAATTCATGGTCGTTCACTGCCAATTGCAACAGGTGTTAAAATGGCAAACCGTGATTTAACAGTTATTGCTTCTGGTGGAGATGGAGATGGATATGCAATCGGAATGAGTCATACAATCCATGCCATTCGCCGTAATGTGAATATCACTTATATCGTAATGGATAACCAAATCTATGGTTTAACAAAAGGACAAACATCACCAAGATCAGCAACAGGCTTTAAAACAAAATCAACGCCTGAAGGTTCCATTGAACAAGCAATTGCCCCGATGGAAATGGCATTAACTGCTGGAGCAACATTTGTTGCACAAAGCTTCTCTACTGATCTAAAGGATTTAACAGCATTAATTGAAGCAGGAATTAACCATGATGGCTTCTCTTTAATCAATGTTTTCAGTCCTTGTGTGACGTACAATAAAATCAACACATATGATTGGTTTAAAGAAAATTTAACCAAGCTAAGTGATATCGAAGGATATAACCCACATGATAAAGGAATGGCTATGCAAACATTAATGAATCATAATGGGTTAGTAACAGGTCTTATTTATCAAGATACTGAGCGCAAATCTTACCAAGAGTTATTAAATGGCTACTCAGAATCACCGCTTGTAGATGCAGATCTTACATTAGACCAAGTACATTTCGATAAACTTGTTGATGAATTTATGTAATAATTGTGAAATACCTGGGTGGATTCCTGGGTATTTCTTTTTTTATCGCTAGAGATGTAAGTGAAAGTGATAAAAATCACGTTCAAATCATTGAAATTCATATAATATTATTATCTATGAAAAGAATACATAGCAGTAGATTTAAAGTAAGTTGAAAAACTGCCTGAGCTGTTGCCCCTTGGGAGGATTTCTATTGTTTTCAATTCATAAAAGCTTTATACTATAGTAATGTGTGCAGGTATTCACTTTGTTCTTACAATAATAATTTAACATGCTTTAATTAGCAGTAAGATTTCCACAACATTCTTTAAGTATCGAATGAAGACATATTGGTGGATCTGCTGTTCATAAAAGCTCAAGTGTAGGAAAAGAACGAAGTATTCCACGTTATGTTTGGACTGCAAAGAACCAATAGCGTGGGATGAAAAACTTCACAAATTGACATTTCACTTATATTTAGATGAATGAACAATGGATAGATTTTTTCTCAAAATATTCATAGAGAAAGGGGACTAACAAAAAAATGAATGAACAACAACGGCTTGAAGGCCAGCAAGTACAAAAGGCAAATTCAACTGAGAATAAGGCTGAAAAAGATTATAGCAAGTACTTTGAAGCAGTGTATACGCCACCGTCCTTAAAGGAAGCAAAAAAGCGTGGAAAAGAAGATGTTAAGTACCATAATGATTTTGATATCCCAGAAGAGTTTCATGAGATGGGGAGAGGCCGTAAATTTTATATCCGCACATTTGGCTGTCAAATGAATGAGCATGATACGGAAGTAATGGCTGGAATATTCCTAAATCTTGGATACGAGCCAACCGATTCGGTTGAAGATGCAAATGTCATTTTGTTAAATACATGTGCTGTTCGTGAAAATGCTGAGAATAAAGTGTTTGGTGAGCTTGGCCACTTAAAGCATTTGAAAAAAGAAAAGCCAGATCTGCTTCTAGGTGTATGTGGCTGTATGTCTCAAGAGGAATCAGTTGTTAACAAAATCCTAAAAACATATGATCAAGTAGATATTATTTTCGGTACTCATAATATTCACCGTCTTCCTAACATCTTACATGAAGCATATATGTCAAAAGAAATGGTTGTTGAAGTTTGGTCTAAAGAAGGGGATGTAATTGAAAACCTTCCGAAAGTACGTAAAGGGAATATCAAAGCTTGGGTTAATATCATGTATGGCTGTGACAAGTTCTGTACGTACTGTATTGTGCCATATACACGTGGTAAGGAACGAAGCCGTCGTCCAGAAGATATTATTCAGGAAGTGAGACAGCTTGCTGCTCAAGGATATCAAGAAATTACTCTTCTTGGCCAAAATGTGAATGCATATGGAAAAGATCTTGAAGGCATGAGCTATGGCTTAGGTGATCTTATGGATGAAATCCGTAAAATAGATATTCCGCGTATCCGATTTACAACGAGCCACCCACGTGATTTTGATGATTATCTAATTGAAGTACTAGCAAAAGGTGGAAACCTTGTTGAGCATATTCATCTGCCCGTTCAATCTGGTTCAAATGAAGTGCTAAAAATCATGGCTCGTAAGTATACAAGAGAACATTACTTAGAGTTAATCCGCAAAATTAAAGCAGCTATTCCTAATGCTACTTTTACAACAGACATTATTGTTGGGTATCCGAATGAAACGGAAGAACAATTCGAAGAAACAATGTCCCTTTACCGTGAAGTCGGATATGAAGCGGCTTATACATTTATTTATTCTCCAAGGGAAGGAACACCTGCTGCTGCGATGCAGGATAATGTCCCATTAGAAGTTAAAAAGAACCGTTTGCAGCGCTTGAATGCTCTTGTTAATGAGCTTTCAGCAGAAGCAATGAAAAAGTATCAAGATGAGATAGTTGAAGTCTTGGTAGAGGGTGAAAGTAAGAACAATCCAGATGTCTTAGCAGGATATACAAGAAAAAATAAACTAGTAAACTTTAAAGGACCAAAATCTGCCATTGGTAAAATTGTTAAAGTAAAAGTAACCGGTACGAAAACTTGGTCATTAAACGGAGATATGATTGAAGAACTAGATATGGTTGAGGTGGAGTAAAATGGCAAAGTATACAAAAGATGATATCGTAGCACGTGCAAAAGATCTTGCAAGAATGATCGCTGAAACAGAAGAAGTGGACTTCTTTAAACGTGCTGAAGCACAAATTAATGAAAACGAAAAAATTCGTTCAACAATTTCAAATATTAAAGGATTACAAAAACAAGCAGTAAACCTTCAGCATTTTGGAAAAAAAGAAGCATTGAAGAAAACAGAAGATAAAATTGAAACATTGCAAAATGAATTGGATGCAATCCCAGTCGTTCAAGAATTTAAGCAATCTCAGCTGGAAGTAAATGAATTGCTTCAAATTGTTGCTAATGCAATTTCAAATACGGTAACTGATGAAGTGATTGCTTCAACTGGTGGAGATATTTTAAGTGGAGAAACTGGTTCACAAATGAAAAATAGTGATTGTGCCAACCATCACGAATAATATATACGAACTGAAAAACCCCCTGCTGATTATTCAATCAGTTCAGGGGGTTTTTATCTATTATAAAAAAGGAGGTTTAATCAGCCTATGGGTGGGTTGTGGAGGCTAATTATTTCTTAATAATTCTACTGCGCGAAGAAACTCTTTTCGGTATTCTTGCTGATCGATTAATGCTGCATTAAGGGTGGAGAGAAGGGATGCATTTAAGTTTGTCATCCCTTTTTCACCACCTTCTTTGCCCAAATAATTAAGAAGGAAGGTATATACAAGAAGCAAAGTCGAATAATTGTCAACATACGTTAAATTAATCGCCCGTCCACCCATTCCACCAGCAGCATGGTTATTAATGGATGGAATTCCTGCTTCTGCTGCCATTTCAAGTAATTCTTCTGGGACGCCGAGCTGTTTAAGCACCTCAGGGTCTAACTTTGGTTTACTTTTCTCTAGCAAATTCGCTACCTCCCTTCTTATTGGACAAATAGATTAAAATATAATTGTTGACCCCATCATTATGAGTGGTTGCTTTCAACTTGGTTAGAATTGTTCAATGAAATGGCATGTGAATCTCCACCATTTGCTACGTTAAATTGAGCAGAAAGAATCGGAATATTAATTAGGGATGCATTTGCAGCGAATCCGCCAAGTGATACTGGTACTTGTACAGGAAGGTTGACTTGTGGGCTATTTCCTTGTGCTGCGAAAGTAAAAGCTTTATATGCATCTCCATTGCTGCTAACACCATTGACTGCATGCTGATCTGGTTCAACAACATCAGGACGAATATCTTCGTAACATCTATTTGATAACATTATTTTCACCTCCTCTAAAGTACTGAAGCAGTGCTTACTGCCTATTTGAAGAGTTCTTATTCGGTAAATCGGATAGATCTAGGTCAAGTAAGGAAACACCATTTAATGAAAGTTTAATCTTTTGATTATCGTCAGATGTTTCAAAAACAGGGATCATCTTACTTAGAGCTGGAATAATATTTTGGACTCCATTGTTTCCTAAGGAAGTTTGGTTGAAAAGTCCATTGAGATTTTTTAATGGGTTTAACGAGTCGGTAAAATTACCAGTCATTGTGTTTGTCGTAAAGTTTCCAAGTTTATTAGTAACGAGTCCATTTAATGACTCTGCTAAGTTTTTTGATATTTTTTCTGCAAATTCTTTTGCATTCTCTCCTGTTAATTCTTCGCCATTTACATTAATCTTAAAATCTGAGTGATCAAAGTTTGCCATCCTGCTCACCTCCTTATCGATAATTTATTATATTGATGAAATAGCCAAGCTGTATCCGCATTTGTATTAGGACAAACATATATTTTTCAATTCACCCCGATTTCAAGAAAAATACCTTGCCTCAATGTAAGTAGGCACCTTCATCAAGAAAAAGCATACTATGAACTATGCCAATACTTTTACCTAACATTCATCAATAAATATCGCACACTAGTCTAATATCCCGCATAGGATGAATTGAAAATGAATGAGGAGGTTCGCTCGCAATGGGAGAATACAGAGAGATAATTACAAAGGCTGTCGTTGCAAAAGGACGAAAGTTTACACAGTCCAATCATACGATTTGCCCTAAACATCATCCAACTAGCATACTTGGCTGCTGGATCATAAACCATACGTACGAGGCGAAAAAGGTCGGAAAATCAGTAGAAGTCTGCGGCTACTATGACATTAACGTTTGGTATTCCTTTGATAATAATACAAAAACAGAGGTAGTTACTGAGCGTGTTGATTATAAAGATGTCATTAAATTAAAATACCGCGATCCAGACTGTCTTGATGATCATGAAGTAGTCGCACGTGTCCTGCAACAGCCAAACTGCTGTGAATGCGTCATTTCACCGAATGGCAATAAAATAATTGTTCATGTCGAAAGAGAATTTCTAGTAGAAGTAATCGGCGAAACGAAGGTATGCGTAGCCATTCACCATGACAAATGCGATTGTGATGATGATTGGGGACTTGATGTAGATGATGAAGAATTCGAGGATTTAAATCCAGATTTCTTAGTATGTGATGAAGAAGAGTAATAACTAGGAGGTTTACTTCCTAGTTTTTTCTTTTTTTAACGTTCCTTTTTAAAGGCTCTTTCTGAAAGATTGTTGCTTTTGAATCAAATGGTTGACCTACTAAATCAGTTGATTGGAGTATATGTGATTGGAAATCATCCTTTCCCATTTAGGTGTAATTTAGCAACAATGTTTGCGAAATTAGCTCTTTTTTAAAATTTCTGTTTATCATTCATCTTTTATCATATATAATAATTGAAATTTCAATTATTTTAAAAGGGGTGGGATGAATGGAAAACTATTTGCTTTTTGTATTTATGTCCTTTTTGCTCATTATTTTGCCTGGTCCGGATACGGCAGTTATTACGAAAAATACAATTGTAAAGAAGAAAGCAGCAGGTATACAAACGACTTTTGGAACGCTAACCGCTCTATTTATTCATACACTAGCTGCAGTGTTTGGCTTATCTGCTCTTATAGTCAAATCAGCATTCCTTTTCACTATCCTAAAATATGTAGGTGCGGTTTATTTGATTTATCTTGGCTGTAAATCTATCCTATATATTATGAAAAAACAGCCGGTAACAGATCAAGCCCCTAATCAAGTGAATAAATACGCAAATGAATCAAACTTTAAGCAAGGGTTTTTAACAAATTTACTAAATCCAAAAGTAGCAGTATTCTTTTTAACTTTTTTGCCACAATTTGCAGGAACAGGGGAGCATGCATTTATAGAATTTTTAGCGCTTGGTTTAACTTATACTATATTAACAATGATCTGGTTTTTCGTTTATATTTACTTAATCAACTTTGTCAGTCATTTTATGAAAAAGCCTTCTACAATGAAAGTAATGGAAGGATTTACTGGAGGTGTATTAATTTTATTTGGGGTAAAATTAGCTTTGGAAAAAAATTAGTTATAGATAGAATTGTAGAAAGCTGATCGCTAGCAATAGTTAATTCAAGAATGTAGCTTGCTTAAAGTAAGCTACATTTCTTTTTTGTCTAGCTAAAGCTGAAAAAGAGAATATGATATAATAAGAGGTAACAATGATAAATACAAATTTAAATTGAAGAATGAAATGTTGGAGGATACAATGTCATATACGCCAATGATACAGCAATATTTGAAAGTGAAGGCAGAGTATAAGGATGCCTTTTTATTTTTTCGTCTTGGTGATTTTTACGAGATGTTTTTTGATGATGCGATTAAAGCATCACAGGAGTTAGAAATTACATTAACAAGCAGAGAAGGCGGTTCGGAAGACCGTATACCGATGTGTGGGGTTCCCCATCATTCTGCACGCCAATATATTGAGCAATTAGTTGAACGTGGCTTTAAAGTGGCAATTTGTGAACAGACGGAAGACCCGAAGCAGGCAAAAGGTGTTGTTAGAAGGGAAGTTGTTCAACTTATTACACCTGGCACAATGATGGAAGGCAAAGCGCTTCAAGAGAAAGAAAATAACTATATTTCTACCATTACTCATTTTTCTGATAACACGTATGGCTTTGCATATAATGATCTGTCTACTGGCGAAACAAAGGTTACTATGATTCATACAGGTTTTGAGGAAGCACTAAATGAGCTTTCATTATCAGGTGCAAAGGAAATCATTATTGCAGCTGATTTCAATGAAGAGTTACAGCGGAAATTGAAAGAACGCACAGTCTTAACCTTTTCTGTTGAAGAAGATTGCTCCGTTAAAGAAGGCTATGAGCCGCTATTAGCAGAGATTGATCAAGAAAAGCTGCGTATTACAGCTGCGAGACTATTTAATTATTTATATCGGACACAAAAAAGAAGCTTAGATCATTTGCAAAAGGTTTCAATCTATCAGACACATCAATATATGAAAATTGATTATTTCTCCAAACGA
This sequence comes from Cytobacillus eiseniae, assembly GCF_017874625.1. Classification (GTDB taxonomy): domain Bacteria; phylum Bacillota; class Bacilli; order Bacillales; family Cytobacillaceae; genus Cytobacillus; species Cytobacillus eiseniae. The sequence continues at coordinate 330,200 of NZ_JAGIKZ010000002.1, forward strand.
AACCTGGAGCTGACAGAAACCATCCGTTCAAAAGGAAAAAAAGGCTCCCTTCTATGGTTGCTTGATGAAACAAAAACAGCGATGGGTGGAAGATTATTAAAGCAATGGATTGATCGGCCGCTCGTAGATGAGCTTGAAATTATTAGACGACAAACATTAGTTGAAACCTTGATTTCTTCCTTTTTTGAACGGGAGGAATTAAGAGAAAAACTGAAAGAGGTCTATGACTTAGAGCGACTCGCAGGAAGAGTCGCATTTGGGAATGTGAATGCTCGAGATTTAGTCCAGCTTAGACGCTCATTGCTTCAAATTCCATTTTTAAAGGAATTGTTAAAGAAGCTACCACATAAGGAGGCAGAGAAGCTTTCTGATCGATTAGACGCATGTGAAGAAGTCGTTGACCTTCTTGAACAGGCAATTGTCGATAACCCGCCATTAGTCATTAAGGACGGAAATATGATTAAGGATGGATATAACGAAGTCCTAGACCGATATCGTGATGCAACTAGAAATGGGAAGACATGGATTGCTCAGCTTGAGAAACAAGAACGGGAAAAAACGGGCATTAAATCGTTAAAGGTCGGATATAACCGTGTATTTGGTTATTATATTGAAGTAACAAGGGCGAACTTGCATCTTCTAGAAGAAGGAAGATACGAGAGAAAACAAACATTAACAAATGCCGAACGTTTTATTACACCTGAACTAAAGGAAAAGGAAGCACTTATTCTCCAGGCAGAAGAAAAAAGTATGGAGCTTGAATATGAGTTATTTACTGCGGTTCGTGAGCATGTAAAGGAATTTATTCCAAGACTGCAGGCTTTAGCAAAATTGGTGAGTGAGCTTGATGTCTTGCAGTGCTTTGCAACAGTCAGTGAAGGTCGGCACTATGTGAAACCAAACTTTTCAACAGACCGTCGAATTGTAATAAAAGATGGACGTCATCCAGTCGTTGAAAAGGTCATGAATGCGCAGGAATATGTTCCAAATGATTGTTATATGGACGCAGATAGAGAAATGCTGCTCATTACTGGCCCGAATATGTCAGGGAAAAGCACGTATATGAGACAAATTGCCTTAACAGCGATTTTAGCGCAAATTGGCTGTTACGTTCCAGCATCAGAAGCTGAACTGCCAATATTTGATCAAGTATTTACACGTATAGGTGCGGCAGATGACCTTATTTCTGGCCAGAGTACCTTCATGGTCGAAATGCTTGAGGCCCGAAATGCGATTGTTCATTCAACGAAAAACAGCTTAATTCTCTTTGATGAAATCGGTCGTGGCACATCCACATATGACGGCATGGCATTAGCACAGGCAATGATTGAATATATTCATGATCATATTGGAGCAAAAACGTTGTTTTCTACCCATTATCATGAATTAACCGTGTTAGAAGATGCCCTTCATATGGTGAAGAATATCCATGTGCGTGCCGTTGAACAAAATGGCAAAGTTGTCTTTCTTCATAAAATTAAAGAAGGTGCAGCAGACAAAAGCTATGGAATTCATGTCGCACAGCTAGCTGAATTGCCAAAGGTACTTATTCAAAGAGCGAGTGAAATCTTAGCTGGACTTGAACAAAAGGATGAAGGGCAGCCGATTCAAAAAGCGGCAGAATCGACTCCGAAAATAGCTGAACCGGATGCACAGCTTTCTTTCTTCAATGAACCAGTAGAAACAAAAGCTACAACTTTCCGTTCAAAAGAAAAGCATGTATTGGAAAAAATAAAAGAGCTGGATATATTAGATATGACGCCAATGCAAGCAATGAATATTTTATATGATCTTCATAAAAAAATAAAAAGCTAATACTAGCTATATCATGTGAGGTGTAGGCAATGACAAAAATCATCCAGCTTGATGATGCCCTTTCGAATAAAATAGCTGCTGGGGAAGTAGTTGAAAGGCCTGCATCTGTTGTTAAAGAACTAGTAGAAAATGCGATTGATGCAGGCAGTACAGTGATTGAAATTGAGACAGAAGAAGCTGGTCTTGCAAAAATTCGTATTATTGACAATGGGGATGGCATTGAGGAAGATGATGTACTGACCGCCTTTCAGCGTCATGCAACTAGCAAAATTAAAGATGAAACAGATCTTTTTCGTATACGTACACTTGGATTCCGTGGTGAAGCATTGCCGAGTATTGCCTCTGTTTCAAGAATCGATATGAAAACGTCCACAGGAGATATTGGTACTCGCATTCAAGTAGAAGGTGGCAAGGTTCAAGAAATAGAAAGGGCACCTGCAAGAAAAGGAACAGATTTAACGGTGTCAGATCTCTTTTTCAATACACCTGCAAGGCTAAAATATATGAAAACGATCCATACAGAACTTGGGAATATTACAGATGTTGTCAATCGTTTGGCACTAGCGCATCCAGAGGTATCTATTCGGCTTATTCATAATGACCGAAAACTATTGCATACGAATGGAAATGGCGATGTCCGCCAAGTGTTAGCAGCTATTTATGGCTTAAATATTGTTAAAAAAATGGTGCCAATTGAAGCACAATCTTTAGATTTTCGTATAAATGGCTATGCGGCATTACCAGAAATCACGAGGGCCTCCAGAAATTATATATCAACGATGATCAATGGCCGATTCATTAAAAATTATCCGCTGGCAAAAGCGATTCAGGAAGGCTATCATACACTGCTGCCAATTGGCCGTTACCCTATTGCCTTATTAAATATTGAAATGGATCCATTATTAGTGGATGTGAATGTACATCCTTCTAAAATGGAAGTGCGACTAAGTAAGGAGCAGGAATTAAATATTCTAGTAACTGAAGCGTTTAAGAACGCATTTAAGTCACAACAATTAATTCCAACAGGCTTTACAGAACCGAAAGCAGTTAAACCGAGAGAGGAACAAACATTTTTAAATTTGGATCATATGCCAAATGCTCGACCGATTCAAGAAACAAATATTGAAGAATTCAAACCAGCTTATATTGTGGAAAATATTGCAGAAGCTATGCCGCAGAAAGACGTTTTCTCCATCCAATCGAATGTTTTTCATGAAGAAAAAGGGATGAGCGTTCCTTCATATGAAGCAAATAGGGAAGCGATAACTAAAGAAGAAGATAGCGACATTCATTTTCAATCATCTGAGCAGCCTTTAGCATCTAGGGTTCCCCCTCTATATCCAATAGGACAAATGCACGGGACCTATATATTTGCTCAAAATGAAAAAGGACTATATATCATTGACCAGCATGCAGCTCAAGAACGGATTAAATACGAATATTTCAAAGAAAAAGTAGGACAAGTTGAAAGTGAGCTCCAAGAAATGCTCATTCCGCTTACTTTTGAATACTCAACTGATGAATTTATCAAAATTGATGAATACAAGCACGAACTAGAAAAAGTTGGTGTATTCTTAGAGCCGTTCGGTCATAACAGCTATATTATTCGCTCCCATCCCCAATGGCTTCCAAAAGGAGAAGAGCAAGAAATTATTGAAGATATGATTGAGCAGCTGCTTTCTATGAAGCGAGTTGATATTAAAAAACTGCGGGAAGAAGCGGCCATTATGATGAGCTGTAAGGCATCGATTAAAGCCAATCATCATTTAAGAAATGATGAAATCCAAGCATTGCTTGATGAACTAAGACAAACGACCGATCCATTTACATGCCCACACGGACGTCCAATCATTATTCAGTATTCGATTTATGAGATGGAGAAGATGTTTAAGCGGGTGATGTAGGATAAAGCAATGGAGAACCTTTGACGAGGTTTTCTGTTGCTTTTTTTATCATTTAGGAAAATATAAACTCGCACGTTGTGTAAAATTTTATGAGTAGTTTAGTCTACGTCCAGCTTCGGCTCCTGCTCATTTGTTATTTGTAGGATGATTCAAAAAATGATACCTTTGTCAGGTATCACAATTAGTCAAAGTATTTATTGTGATTATTACTTTGTTTATTTTTTGAATAGCTGCTAAATAAGTATTCTCTGTTTTTATCTGAATAATATTCACTTATTGGTTGTAATAGCCAGACAAATGCACCACCAATTGCAATGCCTATTTTCCAGTAACCGAGAACAAATGATGTGATAGATGCTATGGGGAGAGTAATTAGAATGCCAATTAATACATTTTTAAGATTATTTTTCATATTATCACCCTAAACATTTATTTTATTTTACTACGTTAGGGTCTATAAGAAGGTTTCAAAAAAATAACAAAAATAGGAGTGATTTTACTGTAAATATAAAAATCAGCTGAAAAAATAAGCAGTTTAGCACGGATTAAGTTATACCTAGGCATTATTGCAGTTATTAGAGTCACAATGATTGTTTTTTTAGCTGACAACTCAAACTCTTAAGGTTACCCTAAAGAGTTTGGTGGATAGGAATAAGCTAATAGTTGATTAGCTTTATATGTTTTTATTTGGCTTCTCAATGTATTTTTGGAATCCATAATTCAACAGAGAAAGGAAATAGTAAAGGACAAAAATTTTAGTTGAAGTGAATTTCTTGAATTTGAAATGTCCAATTTTTTGGAAAATCGGGCATAGCAAATAAGCAAAAATAAAGTCAATAACAAGATTTGAAATAGCATATAACGAAAATTTTCCAAAAGTTAAATGAAATATCCATAAATTAATTGTAAAAAACGGACCCAAGATAAAAGCTAATGCGTCAAATACCATATATTTGTAACCGCCCTTTACTTTCCACCAATTAAATATTGGACTTAACATTTCAATAATAAGTAGAAGAAAAGAGCAAAAAAATGTGACAGGTAAATACCTTTTAAAAGATTGTTTTGGCAGAAAGATTATAACAATTACCCATAAACAAATCGCATTAAATATTCTAAAAAAATTGGCAGGCATATTATTCACCTCGATTTTTTTTTAGTGTGTGAAATTTTAGAGGGATTATACATAAGTAAACACTAGACTGTGTGATAATTATTCAATGGAAGAGGATGCGTGAATTAAGTAGAAGGAGAGATAATAACAAATTATAGTTCAATTGAGAAATGACTGTAAGATTCGCATGTGCTAATAAATAGAAGAGATAATATTAAAATGAATTTCACGAAAGATAGAAGATGATAATAATATTATGTAAACTGTATAGAAATATCACAGCTGACTTTAATAACAAATTCAAGTATATAATAATATTATTATGTTAACTAATAAAAAGAGAAGAACAATGTTCATCTTGAACATTGTTCTTCTCAAGAATATCTATTTTATTTTACTGCTGTTTGCAACTTTCCAATATATTTTAAAGCTTTGCCCGTTCCAATAGCAACTGATTCTAATGGGCTAGGGGCTAGATGGACAGGGACAAAAATTTCATTTGAAATCCATTCCTGTAATCCATTAATTAGGGCGCCGCCTCCAGATAATATGACACCTCTATCAACGATATCCCCACTAAGTTCTGCTGGACAATCTTCCAAAGTTGCACGGATTGCTTCAAGGATATGCAGCAATGATTCTTTCATTGCATCACGAATTTTATAGGAAGATAAGGTGATTGTTTTCGGTAGTCCAGTTACAAGATCCCGTCCGCGAACCTCCATTGTTATTTCGTCATGGTCAACAAGTGCGTAACCAAGTTCAACTTTCACTTGCTCAGCTGTTCTTTCTCCAATAAGGACATTGAATTCTTTTCGAACATAATGAATAATGTCATCATCCAACTTATCCCCGCCAATACGAACGGAATGACAAGAAACAACGCCTCCATAGGAAATAATTGCGACTTCTGTAGAGCCGCCTCCGATATCTACAACTACATTGGCGACAGGTTCATCAACTGGTAAGTTAGCGCCAATAGCGGCTGCAACAGGTTCTTCGATTAAATGTACCTGTTTTGCCCCGGCATTTTTAACGGCATCATGAATGGCTCTTCTCTCTACACTTGTTGATCCTGAAGGCGTACATATGATGACATTTGGTTTTCTAATAGAAAAACCAGCTTTCTTTGTTGCTTTCGTCATTACATAACGCAGCATTTCTGTAGTTGTGTCATAATCAGCGATAACCCCATCTTTTAACGGACGAATCGCAACAATTTTTCCAGGGGTTTTTCCAATCATTTGTTTTGCTTCGATTCCAACTGCTAACACTTTTTTCGTTATTGTATCCATTGCTACTACAGATGGCTCATTATATGTAATTCCTTTATTTTTACAATAGACTAATATATTGGCAGTTCCAAGGTCAATCCCGATTTCATAAGTTGCTAACATAATTTTCCCACCTAATTCTTTCATTTTCATTAAAACCTTCTCATACGGTATCATGTTTTTTGGGGGTTCTTATGGATTGTTATCGAAACGTTAATGAAATGTAATGAAAGAAGAAAAATTATCCATAAACAAATGACTATTGTCGGATGAATAGGATGAGGTAAATCTGTTAATAATGCTTAGATGTTAGGAAGCCACTATTTGTCGTACATTCATACGATATAGGAAGTTATGTGACACAAAAATAGAAGAGGGTTAAAACAGGAAAGTATGATTACTTTGTGTTACGATTATAGAAAATATCCAAATTCATCTAATGATGAAAAGGATATTATCGTTGTAGTAAAGGCAGTGTGAACAAATTGAAAGAGAAAGATAAGCTTTTAGTGCTAATTGGTCCAACAGCAGTAGGCAAGACGAAATTAAGTATTGAATTGGCCAAACGATTTAACGGAGAGATAATCAGCGGGGATTCAATGCAAATCTATCGGGGAATGGATATTGGTACAGCTAAAATAAAGCAAGAAGAAATGGATGGGGTTCCCCACCATTTAATTGATATCAAAAATCCAGATGAACCTTTTTCTGTTGCTGAATTTCAACAATTAGTAAGAGAGAAAATAGCAGAAATTACGAGTAGAAATAAGCTGCCAATGATTGTTGGCGGTACAGGTTTATACATCCAATCCGTTATTTATGATTATCAATTTTCTGATGCACCTTCTGATGATTCCTTTAGAAGGGTGCTGGAGGAAAAAGCAAAAATAGATGGCAATGAGAAGCTTCACCAAGAATTAATGGAAGTGGATCCAGAAAGTGCCAGTAAAATTCACCCGAATAATATCCGTAGGGTCATTCGTGCTCTAGAAGTCATTCATTGTACAGGAAAAACAGTTAGTGACTATCAGGAGAGACAAGTGCCAGATTTATTGTATCAAACAGTGATCATTGGTTTAACAATGGAACGAGAAATACTTTATGGCAGGATAAATCAGAGGGTAGATCTTATGGTTCAGGAAGGACTTCTTCCGGAAGTGGAGAATTTGTTTCATCAAGGAGTAAAGGACTGTCAATCGATTCAAGCAATCGGCTATAAAGAAATTTATCAATACTTAAATCATCGTTCTTCTTTAGAAGATGCGATCGAGCAATTAAAGCAGAATTCACGCAGGTATGCTAAAAGACAGCTCACATGGTTCCGAAATAAAATGAATGTCGATTGGTTTGAGATGACAGCAACAATCAATTCAGCAAATGTAGAAAAAAAACTTAATGAAATTTCAACACATATTGAAGGAAAGCTACAAATAAAATCGAATACATAGTATTAGAGATAAAAGAGGAGGATATAAGGATGAAAACTTCTATCAATATTCAAGACCAATTTTTAAATCAGCTTCGCAAGGATAACACAAATGTCACTGTATTTTTATTAAATGGATTCCAGATTCGCGGACAAATTAAAGGCTTTGATAATTTTACAGTACTTTTTGAATCTGAAGGGAAGCAGCAGCTCGTATACAAACACGCCATTTCAACATTTGCTCCTCAACGTAATGTTCAACTCGATATGGATAATCAATAATTCATTATATATAGACATACAAAACCCGTTTCTTATTCGAAACGGGTTATTTTCATTATTTCATTCTGTAATAGATGTGTATATTTTGTGAATAATTAATAAGTAATATTGATATATATCTGAAAATTTCGTAACCTTAATACGTAAATTAGAAAATTATGGATTTCCCCATGTTATAAAAATTAATACTATGTATTTAATCCTCACACGATAATAAAAAAATGAAAAGATCTCTAGGACTATCAATATTTTAGATTCCTCGTATTTTCTATCTTCTTTGTTAGTAAATTTAAATTGGCTATGAACTTATAGAATCTCAGCATTTTGCGTTAAGGTGGTCTTTAAGAAAATGAAAGTATTTTCTCGGTGGACGATTAATAAAAACCTTGCTTTATTTATTATCCTAACAGTAGGATTGCTATTTATTGGTAGTGTTTGTACTGCTATTATTGCAAACAAGTACTTCCAGTCACCATATTTTATGGAATATGAATCTTTGCTACTAGCTGGTTTATTTTTGTTATTTTCTGTGTTTTTATACTTTAAAGGAAAATACGTATATATTTATACAATATTTATTTACTTATTTTTCTTTTCATCTCAAATACTTATGATTTTGGGTTTACTACATAATTCAAATTTTTTTATGTATACTTTGAGTGCAATATATCTTTTAGTTTCAATTCTGTTTATAATCCATATAAAAAATATTGATATCTTTCGAACATATCATGTTACTAAATTATCAAATCTAATAATTTCAATCATTTTAATATTTGTATTTGAAATAAGTGTTACACTATTCATCTTTCTTCGTTCAGATCTCATTCAAAAATTAATTTTCTCCATTCCAAGTGACATTATCTATGTTATACCTTGGAATCTACTTACTAGTACTATAAGTTTATGTGGTTGTTTATTAATAATTAGATACATAATGAAAATGAGAATTAAAGATTTATTTAGGGAAATTGGGATTTTTTCTATAAGAGATTTTAAAATTGGATTTATAGTTATTATAATTATTATTGTACTTCTTCAGATCGAAGGGGTTTTTATCAACTTATTTTTTGAGTATCCTTATTCGGCAAAATATGTTACAAGTAATTCTTGGAAAGAATCATTGACCTTCTTTTTAGATTTTTTGGGAGTTGGGATGCACGAAGAAATTATTTATAGGGGATTCTTATTTTATACCGTTTATTGCGCTATTGATAAAAACAAACAGTCATTATTTAACTTAATCATGGTTATCATCCTATCCCAAGCGCTTTTTAGTGTAAGCCATCTTCCAAGAATGTTAATATTATTTGATTTTTATTCGATATTAGATATTATATTGGGGTTACTCCAATATTTTGCTTTCGGTATTTTTTTTCTGATTTGTTATATTAGGACTAAGAGTATCTATGCAGTTATATTTATACATACACTTTATAATTACGGAGGTACACAATATAGTGTAGAATTCTTAGGATTCCTTGCTTCACATGCACCTTTTACAATCTTCTTTGTAATCACATTACTTTTATTCTGGGACCATATTCCAAGAGTGAGGAATAGGAAAACACGCAAAACTACTTATAGCAATGAGACGCAAACGCAGACATAATAATAGAATGAAAAATTTCATCTTTGTGGAGAAGAGAGGAGAAGACTCCTCTTTTCTTTATTCGCCTTATTCCAGTACTTTAGTCAACTGTGTCCTAGTAGGCGTGTCGTTTTTACACCTTTCCGTTTAGTTATCCGTAAATGCATTAAGATCATCTTTGCTTTCATAAGTTTCACGATTGCCATCTATTCTACAATTGTCTCCATTTGTTACGATTTTGCCTTTTCAAAAAGTTAGTAACTTAGACTAGTCGCTTTATCAATGTCTCCATTTACAAAATCAATCTTCCCACAAATTAAGATTCCATATTAAGCGTGGTTTTTTGTATGATTTCAGCAAAATCTTTAATGAAGTTCGCAGGGCTTGAATACATATAGATATAGTATTGTTTCTAAGAATCAATCCGTATTGGGGATATAGGCATTTGTCACAAAAAATACTTCTAGGCGTATACTGTTTTGAGAACGTGAGGTGAAAGCTTTTGGACCAGCCGATGCGATTGAAAAATAATGGTCAGATAAGCATTGTTTTTAATTCACAGAATCGAAAAATATTGACAAAGGAATTGCCAGAGCCACTACAAGTGTCTGATGAAATTCCACCAGAGCATACGGCACTCAAAGATATTGAAGAAGAGCTTAGTACTCTTGTTGGAATGGAAGAAATGAAAAAGCTGATTAAGGAAGTTTATGCATGGATATATGTAAATAAAAAGCGGGAAGAAGCTGGACTCAAGGCAGGCAAACAGTCTCTCCATATGATGTTTAAAGGAAATCCTGGCACAGGGAAGACGACGGTTGCGCGATTAATTGGGAAGCTTTTTCAGAGAATGAATGTATTATCAAAGGGTCATTTAATCGAAGCAGAGCGTGCAGACCTTGTTGGGGAATACATCGGACATACCGCGCAGAAAACACGTGATTTAATTAAAAAGGCAATTGGTGGCATCCTATTTATAGATGAAGCGTATTCGTTAGGCAGAGGTGGGGAGAAGGATTTTGGCAAAGAAGCGATTGATACGCTTGTCAAGCATATGGAAGATAAGCAGCATGAGTTCATCCTTATCCTTGCAGGCTACTCCAGAGAGATGGACTATTTCCTTACTTTAAATCCTGGACTGCATTCACGATTCCCACTCGTTGTTGATTTTCCTGATTACTCCATTGTTCAATTGATGGAAATAGGTGAAAAGATGATGAAGGAACGGGAATATGTTTTCAGCCATGAAGCAGAGAAAAAGCTTCGGGAACATCTTTTTTGGGTGAAAACACAATTGAATCCTATAAGCTTTTCGAATGGCAGATATGTTCGTAACGTAATTGAAAAATCAATAAGAGCACAGGCGATGAGGCTTCTCATGCAAAATACGTATGATCGACATGAACTAGTTACAATTAGAAGCAATGATTTAGTATTTGAAGAAGAGTAAGAAACAAAAGTGCAGGCGTCTAAGGTCTCGACGTACAAATTGGATAACTGCCCCTCTCGATAAGGAAACACCGTGAGCGTGAGCTAACCGTGTTTGACGCAATCGTTGCGGGGCAGTACTGAAGTTTGATAGGCGATCGGCGTAGACTAAACTACTCATAAAGTTATACACAACGTGCGATTTTATAGTTTCCTAGACAGAAAAAAAGGATTCCTGTACTTGGAATCCTTTTTACGTACTTAATTTTCGAATAGGTAGCTTCCATTTAAATGTATAGGAAAGTACTCTTAGACTAGTAATAATAATAAATAAAGCATAAAGTTCAAGAGGTGAAATTGCTATTTTAAGTCCAATAGCTAGACCACTTAGAATGGCCCATGCTGCATATATTTCGGAATTAAGGACAAGCGGCTTTCTTTTTGCTAGAAGATCACGAACAATTCCTCCACCACTTCCAGTTAATACAGCAGCAACGATAATTGCACTAAGCGGATGATTCATTTGTGAGGCATAGAGAGCTCCTTGAATGGCGAATGCAGACAGACCAATGGCGTCAAAAAAATTGCCCCATCTCTGCCAATGTTTTAATAAATTTTGTGGAAAAAGAAAAACTGCAGTAATTGACAGTAAAGCAATCTGAAAAAATAAGCCTTGTTCCCATAACGCAGAAATCGGAACACCTATTAGTAGATTACGAATAGCTCCTCCACCAAAAGCGGTCACAATTCCTAGAATATAAACGCCTAAAATATCATACTCTTCTTCCATTGCCACAATCGCTCCGCTAATGGCAAATGCTACAGTTCCGATCATACTTAATACTTCCCAAGTCATTTATGTTCTCCTCAAATGATGTGAAATTCGGTTATTAATAGAACAAGTATAAATTATCTCTATGAAAACATAATTTAATACATAACAAACAATATGATTTTATCAAAGATTGGAAGATTTACAATCCTTTTCTGAAATATAGTTGTTCAATATGAAAATTAGAGTTCATTTGTGATTTTTGTTATGATGTACAATAGAATAACGAGGAAAGAGGGTTATTGATTGGAAATTAAGACAGAACTTGAGAAAGTAATTCTTGTTGGTTGTCAAACGAATGTGGACGATCAGCGTTTTGGCTATTCGATGGATGAACTTGGTTCTTTAACAGAAACAGCTAAGGGGGAAGTTCTAGCTACTATTAGTCAGAAAAGGGAGCGCATCCATCCAGCTACATATATTGGAAAAGGAAAAGTGGCGGAATTAGTTGCATTGCATGAGGAGATGGAGGCAGACATTATCATCTTCAATGATGAATTATCGCCTAGCCAAGTTCGCAACCTTTCCAAGGAACTTGATGTAAGGATCATTGATCGCACACAATTGATTCTTGATATATTTGCCGGGAGGGCACGTTCGAAAGAGGGGAAATTACAAGTTGAACTTGCTCAACTTCAATATTTGCTGCCTCGTCTGATGGGGCAAGGGGTTCAAATGTCAAGACTAGGTGCAGGGATTGGGACAAGAGGACCAGGTGAAACAAAGTTGGAATCTGATCGTCGCCATATTCGGAGCCGTATTAATGATATCAAAACCCAGCTTTCTGTCATTGTGAAACATAGGGATCGGTATCGTGAAAGAAGAAAGAAGAATAAAGCATTTCAGATTGCCCTTGTTGGTTACACTAATGCGGGAAAATCGACTTTGTTCAATCGCTTAACTGAAGCGGAATCATTTGAAGAGAATCAATTATTTGCCACACTTGATCCTATGACAAGAAAAGTCATCTTGCCAAGCGGCTTTTTGACCTTATTAACAGATACTGTTGGTTTTATTCAAGACTTGCCAACAACACTTATTGCAGCATTCCGTTCTACATTAGAGGAAGTGAAAGAGGCAGATCTATTACTGCATCTTGTTGATAGCTCCAGTCCAGATTATTATCAGCATGAGCAAACGGTGAATCAATTACTTGAGGATTTAGGAAATGAGCAGATTCCACAAATAACGGTGTATAATAAAAAAGATCAAATGCATCCAGATTTTATTCCGATCGCGAAGACAAAGGCCATTCAAATTAGTGCTTTTGATGATCATGACCGCAACCAATTAAAACAAGTCATCGAAGAAATGGTGCTTGAAATGATGAGTTCTTACCATGTAGATGTTCCTTCAACAGAAGGAAAACTCCTTTCTCAATTGAAGAATGAAACGATTTTACGTGAGTTAGTCTTTGATGAGGAGAAACAATTATATGTGTGCAAAGGATACTATTTAGAGGATCATCAAATAGCTGGTCAATTAAGTAAATATAAGAGATAGATAGGAGAACATCATGTTTCAACATTTAACCTATGGGGAAAAGCTGCAGCCGATTGTTGAAGAGGTTGAGCAGCAAATTGCGACAATTACTAAACAGATTGAACAAAGAATCGATAGGAATCAATTTCGTGTCTTAAATAGTTTCCAAAAGTACAGAGTAAGTGATTCTCATTTCAATCCTACAACAGGGTATGGATATGATGACATGGGCAGAGACACCCTTGAAAGGATCTATGCAGATGTTTTTGGGGGAGAATCAGCTCTTGTTAGGCCACAGATTATTTCTGGCACACATGCGATATCTATTTGCTTATTTGGCATGCTACGCCCAGGTGATGAATTGCTTTATATGACTGGAAAGCCATATGATACACTTGAAGAAATTGTCGGTATACGTGGAAATGGGAATGGCTCGTTAAAAGAATTTGGTATTTCGTATAATAGTGTTTCATTAACTGATGATGGAGCAATTGATTACAATGCCGTGGCAGCGTATATTAAACCAAATACGAAGATGATTGGAATTCAAAGGTCCAAAGGTTATGCAACAAGACCATCCTTCACGATTGAACAAATCAAAGAAATGATCCATTTTGTGAAAGAGATCAAATCAGATGTGATCGTTTTTGTTGATAATTGTTATGGTGAATTTGTTGAAGAAATGGAACCATGCCATGTTGGAGCTGATTTAATGGCAGGTTCTCTCATAAAGAATCCTGGAGGGGGACTTGCTAAAACAGGTGGATATATTGTAGGGAAGACGGAATATGTGGAAGCATGTTCATACCGTATGACCTCACCTGGAATAGGTGCTGAGGCGGGTGCGTCATTATATAGTCTCCAAGAAATGTATCAAGGATTTTTCTTAGCTCCACATACAGTGGGACAAGCACTTAAAGGCGCTGTATTTACTGCAGCTATACTTGAAAGGTTAGGAATGAATTCATCACCAAAATGGGATGTGGATCGAACAGATCTTATCCAATCCGTTCAATTTGATGATCGAGAGAAAATGATTGCTTTTTGCCAAGCCATCCAATTTGCAGCACCGATTAACTCACATGTAACCCCATATCCAAGCGCAATGCCAGGTTATAATGATGAAGTCATTATGGCAGCTGGAGCTTTTATACAAGGTGCAAGCATTGAACTATCAGCAGACGGACCGCTTCGACCGCCGTATGTGGCGTATGTTCAGGGGGGACTTACTTATTCGCATGTGAAAATTGCTATTTGCCATGCATTGAATGGACTGTTAGAAAAGGGCTTCATTCAAATCAATTAATTAGTTAGTGAAAAGGAGAAACAGATTCTTTTCAACATCGTAAACACAATTCAATCAAAACAGCATTAGAATAATTCAAGGTAGTTTTAAACAATAATGTTTCACAGAAAAACGTAGAGGGTAAGTACCCACTGCGTTTTTTTAATTTAATGGCCAGTTCAACAAGTAAGTTTCTTTAGTTGATGAGATTGTCTTACTCCTAATCGAGTAACAAGCAGAAGTAAAATAACCGGAAAATTTCCGGTTAAATGCTGAATGAAACTCTTTTTAGGGAGAATAAGCGGAAAATTTCCGCTTATGTAATGCGAAAAGCGCTCATTTCTGAACTTTCTGAGTCAATAGGCGGAATTCCTCCGCTTATTTAAGTCTTTTTTATTAATAATGAGGAATTAAGCGGAAAATTTCCGTCTATTTATTATCACGTGTGCTCAACATGCCTCCCTAACCGTTAAATATGGACTTTCAAGCTCCGAAAACATCAGAAGCTTCCATCTTTTGCTGATAATTAGAACAAAGACATTAATATCATTCTAGTTCTGCCGTTATTTAAGCCAGTTTTTATTCCTAGAAAAATCTATGTTAGATTATCTAACATTGATTTGACAAGAAACCTTACATGATTTATAGTTATTTTCATGAAATGATGATAGGGTGAGAAAAGTGACTAGAAAAAATATTCGACGTTCGATGCCGCTTTTTCCAATTGGCCCAGTTATGCAGTTGACTGACCTGACTGCAAGACAAATTCGTTATTATGAGGAGCATCAATTGATTTCTCCAGCTCGATCTGAAGGAAATAGAAGAATGTTTTCGCTAAATGATATTGATAAGCTGCTTGAAATTAAGGATTTAATTGACGAGGGGCTCAATTTAGCTGGGATCAAGCAGTTGTTCTTCATGCAAAATAAAGATGTCCTCGCTGCTGACTTAAAGCCTGAAACGAAAGAACGTAAATTATCTAATGATGAAATTAGAAAGCATCTTAGAAAAGAGCTTGTGCAAGCGGGTAGATTTAATCAGTCAAATCAAGGAAATATTACTCGGCTTTTTCACTAATTCATACCTATCCTGAGGAGGAAATTTGAATGGCTAGATTTACAAGGGAAGATATTAAACGAATTTCAGATGAACAAAATGTAAAGTTTATTCGTCTCCAGTTTACAGATATTTTAGGTACAATTAAAAATGTTGAGATTCCGATTAGTCAGCTTGATAAAGCATTAAATAATAAAATGATGTTTGATGGTTCATCAATCGAAGGGTTTGTTCGAATTGAAGAATCAGATATGTATTTATTTCCTGATTTAGATACTTGGGTTGTTTTCCCATGGACTGCAGAGAAAGGGAAGGTTGCCCGGCTAATTTGTGATATTCACAATGCAGATGGAACACCATTCCAAGGGGACCCACGCAACAATTTAAAGCGTATTTTAAGTGAAATGGAAGAAATGGGGTTCACTGAATTTAATCTAGGACCTGAACCAGAATTTTTCTTATTCAAACTAGATCAAAATGGGGATCCGTCACTGGAATTAAATGATAATGGTGGCTATTTTGATTTAGCACCAACAGATCTAGGTGAGAACTGCCGTCGGGATATCGTTCTTGAATTAGAGGAAATGGGATTTGAAATTGAAGCATCACACCATGAGGTAGCACCTGGTCAGCATGAAATTGATTTTAAATATGCAGATGCATTAATGGCATGTGATCAAATTCAAACATTTAAACTAGTTGTAAAAACGATTGCTCGCAAACACGGATTGCATGCAACCTTTATGCCGAAGCCGTTGTTCGGTGTCAGCGGGTCAGGTATGCACTGTAATGTATCGTTATTTAGTGAAGGAAAGAATGCTTTTTTCGATGAAAATGGGGATTTGCAATTAAGTGATGTAGCAAGACAATTTATTGCTGGGACATTGAAACATTCAACAAGCTTCACAGCTGTAACAAACCCAACTGTAAATTCATACAAGCGCTTAGTACCTGGTTATGAGGCTCCTTGCTATGTAGCTTGGTCTGCTCAAAATCGTTCTCCGCTTATTCGAATTCCATCCTCTAGGGGAGTAAGTACTCGTGTGGAAGTTCGTAGTGTAGATCCAGCAGCAAATCCATATCTCGCAATGGCCGTTCTGTTAAAAGCAGGTCTCGATGGCATCAAAAATAAACTCGTTCCACCAGTAGCTGTTAATCGTAATATTTATGTGATGAGCAAAGAGGAGCGGATTGCTGAAGGGATTGATGATCTGCCATCAACATTGGCAGAGGCACTTATAAAGTTAAAAGAAAATGAAACGATTGTTTCCGCATTAGGTGATCATATTTTTGAACACTTTGTTGAAGCGAAAGAGATTGAGTGGGATATGTTCCGCACCCAAGTGCATCCATGGGAAAGAGAACAATATATGTCAATGTATTAATAAATGCAAGAAGGGATGCTTTTTCTAAGCATCCCTTCTTGCTATGTATATAAGAAATAAAGGTCAAAACTTTTAATGGATATCGCGATATACCCCGATTACTTTACCTAAAATAGTCACGTTACGTAGGATGATTGGATCCATCGATGAATTTTCTGGTTGAAGTCTGATTTGGTCTTTTTCCTTGAAAAACCTTTTAACAGTTGCTTCATCATCTTCTGTCATTGCAACGATGATATCCCCGTTATTCGCAGAGCTTTGCTGTCTTACAATTACATAATCCCCATCTAAAATTCCTGCTTCAATCATACTTTCCCCCATAATTTCTAGCATAAAAACATGCTCATCTGCTGGTGCGAGACGCTCAGGTAATGGGAAGTATTCCTCTACATTTTCAATGGCTGTAATGGGCATACCAGCTGTAACTTTACCAACGATAGGGACATTGATGACTTTGTAATCTAATCTTGGTGCCTCATCATCCATATCTAGTATTTCAATTGCACGTGGTTTCGTTGGATCTCTCCGGATTAACCCTTTTGTTTCTAATCTAGCAAGATGGCCATGCACAGTAGAACTTGAAGCCAAACCAACGGCCTCGCCTATTTCTCTAACAGAAGGCGGATATCCTTTCAATTTTACTTCCTCTTTAATGAAATTTAAAATATCCTGCTGCCGTTTCGATAATTTGATCATAATCAATACACCTCATATGATTTCTTTTCCTAATTATATCATCCTTTCCAATTAAGTACAAACATAAGTTCGAATTTTTGTTGACACAAAACAAATGTTCGGTCTATAATAAAATTAATTAATCGAACGTATATTCTTATAGGGGTGACATAATGGGAAAAAAATTGTGGAATCAATATTCATATGCTATTATTTTAATCATTTTAAGCTTGTTAACTTCATTTATCCTATTCTTTCAAAATAATGGTGCTGGAAAAGAAAATTTAATGAAGATTACTGTAAATAATGGAGATTCACTTTGGCAGATTGCAGAAGAGTATGCGGATGAACACTCAATATCTCCAAAACAGTTTGTGCAGTGGGTACAGAAAACGAACGAGATCACAGGTGATCGAATTTATCCTGGCGATGAGCTCATTATCCCTATTAAAATCACAAATGCGAATGTAACTGAATTAGCGAGCTCTGAAAGAAATTAGCATTAATCGAAGGGAATAACAAATACATGAATGCCGTTATCTACTGCCGGGTCAGTACAACAAAAGCAACACAGGAAACATCTCTTGCTAGACAAGAAGAAGAGCTAATGAATCTTGCGAATTCACATGGATTTGAAATAATGAAGATAATTAGTGAACAAGCGAGCGGCTATGAGCTTGAGCGTGAAGGAATTCTGGAGCTGATATCATTAATTAAAGAAAAGCAAGTAGAAGTCATTCTTATACAGGACGAGACAAGAATAGGAAGAGGGAATGCAAAGATCGCCATTCTTCATTGTTTGTTCAAAGAAGGAGTGAAATTATATAGTATTACTCATAATGGTGAGCTGCAGCTCTCTGAATCAGATTCAATGGTTTTAAATATTGTGGGCATGGTAGAGGAATACCAGAGAAAATTACATAATATTAAGATCAAGCGCGGCATGAGAAGAGCAGTCAAAAATGGCTATAAACCCGAAAGGAATTTATCCAATCTAGGTGCCCATTCGGGTAGAGAACGTATTGAGGTGCCAATTGAAGAAATTATTAGGTTGAGGAAAAATCAGTTAACTTTTTCTGAAATTGCGGCTACTTTAAGAGGCTTTGGCTATGATATTTCTAAAGCGACTGTCCATAGACGGTATCAAGAATATATGGAGGCAGAACTAGAGAAGTGAAGATTCTTGTCAAAAAAACTTATTTCTAGTATTATGGCATTTGGGTTTAATGTCAGATAGAAGGAGCTGAATTATGCTACCTAAAGAGAAACTTGCGCGAATTAATGTGCTTGCTAAGAAGTCGAAGGAAACAGGTTTAACAAATGCAGAAGCAAAGGAGCAAACTGTGCTTCGCAAGGAATATTTAGAAACCTTTCGTTCTTCCATGTTGACGACACTTAAAGGTGTAACAATCGTTGATCCTGAGGGAAATGATGTGACCCCTGAAAAGCTCAAAGAAGCTCAGAAAAAGAACAAGCTTCATTAAGAGGAGGAATACAATGCGATTGTATTCCTTCTTTACATATGGCCATTTCTATAAGATTTCTGCTTTTTAATCAACTGTTGCAGGGGGATTGTTCTGAAGAGAATCAAGCGGACACTCAGCAGACAGAGGGCGTCTAAAGCGGAAATCAACTCTTACCAACGTTATCTTAATTGGCAACAATGTTTGTGAAACAGGCTTACATATAGATATCTCTTTGTGACAAAATAAGACAAAGAGTGTTTTTTTGCTTGCGCTTTTGATACATTTTATTGAATGGCTCTTTTCGAAAAAATTGTTGTTTTTAAAGTAGTTGTTTGAATGATTTACCAAATAGTTCGGTTGATTGGAGCGGAAGGTGCGAGACTCCTGCGGGATGCGTGGGACAGCTGAGACCCCACAGGAGCGTGAGCGACGAGGAGGCTTAGCGCCCTCCCCGCGGAAAGGGAGCAACCTGGAGCGGAAATCAACATTTACCAAAATATGTAAGAACAACAATGGTTGCGAAAACATCCTATTGAATAAAACTGGAGCTGTCTATATTATTAAAAGGGTACCAATTATTTGTAGAGAGGAAGAATAAGAAAATGATCAATCAAAATGATGCTTTATCGATAAATGCCATTCGTACTTTATCAATCGATGCCATAGAAAAGGCTAATTCAGGACACCCTGGAATGCCAATGGGTGCTGCACCAATGGCATACACACTTTGGACTCAATTTATGAATCATAATCCAAAAAATCCAACATGGTTTAACCGTGACCGTTTTGTACTTTCCGCTGGACATGGTTCAATGCTGTTATATAGTCTCCTCCATTTATCAGGATATGATTTATCAATGGATGATATTAAAGAGTTTAGACAATGGGGAAGTAAGACTCCTGGACACCCTGAATTTGGCCATACTGCAGGTGTTGATGCAACTACTGGACCTCTTGGACAAGGAATTGCTATGTCAGTAGGGATGGCGATGGCTGAACGTCATTTAGCATCGGTTTACAATAAAGAAAATATGAATATTGTTGATCATTATACATATAGCATCTGTGGAGATGGAGACTTGATGGAAGGTGTTTCTGCTGAAGCAGCTTCACTTGCAGGACATTTAAAGCTTGGAAGATTAGTTGTTCTTTATGATTCAAATGATATTTCTCTAGATGGAGATTTAAATAAGTCGTTTTCTGAAAGTGTTGAACAACGCTTTAATTCATATGGTTGGCAATATATTAAAGTTGAGGATGGCAACAATCTATCAGAAATTGCAAAAGCAATTGAAGAAGCGAAACAAGATGAAACACATCCAACTCTTATTGAAGTGAAGACTGTTATCGGATACGGTTCTCCGAATAAATCTGGTAAATCAGATTCGCATGGCGCGCCACTTGGTGCGGATGAACTAAAATTAACGAAAGAAGCTTATAAATGGACATTCGAAGAAGACTTCCATATTCCGGAAGAAGTTTATGAGCATTTCCGTAAACAAGTAGTTGAACAAGGCGAGAAAAAGGAACAACAATGGCTTGAAATGTTCAATCAATATAAAGAAACATATCCTGAACTAGGTATTCAGCTTGAACAAGCGATCAATGGGACGCTGACTGAAGGTTGGGATAGCGAAATTCCGGTTTATGAAGAAGGCAAGAGCATTGCAAGCCGTGCGTCATCTGGAGAAGCTTTAAATGCCATTGCTAAAAATCTCCCAACTTTTATGGGTGGATCAGCAGACCTTGCTGGATCTAATAAAACAATGATTAATGGTCAATCAGACTTTACGCCAGCATCATATGAAGGACGTAATATTTGGTTTGGTGTTCGTGAATTTGCAATGGGTGCAGCACTTAATGGGATGGCTTTACACGGAGGACTTAAAGTTTTTGGAGGAACATTCTTTGTGTTCTCAGATTATCTTCGTCCAGCAATCCGCTTAGCTGCATTAATGAAGCTTCCGGTAACTTATGTATTTACACATGACAGCATTGCCGTTGGGGAAGATGGACCGACACATGAACCGATTGAGCAATTAGCTGCATTGCGTGCAATGCCTAATTTATCAGTTATTCGACCGGCTGATGGCAATGAAACAGCTGCAGCATGGAAATTAGCTGTTGAGTCAACTGATCAACCAACTGCACTCGTATTGTCAAGACAAAATCTGCCAACATTAAAAGATACAAAAGAAAATGCCTATGAAGGCGTATCAAAAGGCGGATATATTGTATCACCAGCTAGCAAAGATGTGGCAGATGCCATTCTAATTGCTGCAGGTTCTGAAGTGAGTTTAGCTGTGGAAGCTCAAAAAGCATTAGAAGCAGAAGGGATCTACGCTTCTGTTGTAAGTATGCCTGCATGGGATCGCTTTGAAGCACAGTCAAAAGAATATAAAGATACCGTTATTCCAAAAACTGTGAAGAAACGATTAGCCATCGAAATGGGTTCTTCACTTGGTTGGCATCGTTATGTAGGTGATGAAGGAGATGTCCTTGCGATTGATCAATTTGGCGCATCTGCACCAGGTGAAAAGGTCATGGAAGAGTACGGATTCTCTGTAAATAATGTAGTTGCTCGTGTGAAGCAATTAACTCAAAATTAATAAATTGTAAAGGAGAGCGTGTGATACGCTCTCTTTTTCTTACAATTTAATGAAATACTTGACATTCGACAAAACAAGAGTAAATTTTCGACGGCAACAGACATAAACCTGTGTGACTATTCATTATAATAAGAAGAAAGGGGGATGTCCCAGAAGGAGAGGTTTTGGATGAGAGCTTATCAGTTGTATTTAATTGAAGAGGAGTTTGCTTCCCATTACTTTGGAAGGGAAAGGATGTTTTTTCAGTTATTTCAAGAATTTGAGAAATCATCCGGTACATTGAATGCAATCATTTCTAGACAAATTCAATATATTACAAAACCAATACCGGGATTAAAACTCCACCAATATATCAATCAGCAGCTGCACAGAAAGAATGACTTTCTAGCAGAAAAAGGTGCATACTACATAAAGATGGGAAAACGAAGCACAGCAAGACTTGAAGTGAATGATCAATCCCTTATATTAGAAGCAAATGGTAATTACGATGCTGAGACCGTGTTTTTTGAAGTTTTAAGGAAGAGTGAGGCTTCATTTTTAGCTATTGATTTGGCACATCAAAGATATGGCTGGCTAAAACCAATTAAAGAAAGAAAATTTGTCTAAAAAATAGAAGAAAATATGAAGCAAATATTGTATAATGACCTTTGGTTTAGTACACTGAAAGATAGACAACATGAAGGAGGAAATTTTGAATGTGGTATTATATTCTAGTCGGTACACTAGCACTTCTTGCTGGAGTAGCACTAGGATTTTTCATTGCTCGAAAATACATGATGAGCTATTTAAAGAAAAATCCGCCAATTAATGAACAAATGTTAAAAATGATGATGATGCAAATGGGTCAAAAGCCATCACAAAAGAAAATCAATCAAATGATGAACGCCATGAACAAACAGCAAACAAAATAATGGTGGACGAGCACTCGAATATGAGTGCTTTTTCTTTTCGCTATTTTAATGATATAATCTTCCTTATATTAAAAATATTTGTTAAACTATTTAAATAATTGAATGATACATTGTAAAACTAACTGATTTATTTGTGCTATTTACAATGACGGAGGACATTAGGATGAGGGTCTTTTCAGATTTAATGTGGTTTTTTAAACAAGAGAAGAAGGCGTATTTAACAGGGGTTATTTTGCTGTTATTCGTAGCGTTTTTTCAATTAATTCCGCCTCGTGTAATTGGTGTGTTCGTTGACCATATAAAGAATGGAACATTAACACTTAAAGGAATGCTTATATGGATTGGGGTTTTAGTTGCTTCAGCAGCCATCATGTATATTCTACGTTATTATTGGAGGATAATGATTTTTGGTTCTGCTGTTAAATTATCGAGACTCTTACGAAATAAGCTATATCATCATTTTACAAAAATGTCACCATCCTTTTATCAAAAAAAGCGTGTTGGTGATTTGATGGCACATGCGACGAATGATTTACAGGCCATTCAGCAGACGGCTGGATCAGGTGTTCTTACACTTGTAGATTCTTTGGCTACAGGTGGGTTTGTCATTATTGCTATGGCCACTACAATTAGTTGGAAACTGACGCTTATTTGTTTGATTCCTATGCCCTTAATGGCGATTTTAACAAGCTGGTACGGAACCATGTTACATAAAAGATTTCATAAAGCGCAAGAGGCCTTTTCATCTTTAAATGATAAAACACAGGAAAGTGTATCAGGAATCAAAGTAATTAAAACCTTTGGCCAAGAAAAAGAAGATATTGAGGATTTCAGAAAGCAGTCTGAAGATGTTGTAGAAAAAAACATTTCAGTTGCTAAAATTGATTCACTCTTTGATCCAACGATTTCTCTGATCGTCGGTATCTCATATTTCCTTTCCATTGTGTTTGGAGCGAAATTTGTACTTAATGATGAGCTTACAATCGGGCAACTCGTTTCCTTTACAACCTATTTAGGGCTTCTTATTTGGCCGATGCTGGCGTTTGGCTGGCTTTTTAATATCGTTGAAAGAGGGCGTGCGTCAAATGATCGTGTGACTGCTCTTCTTGCTGAAAAGATTGATATTCCAGATGATTTAGAGGCGCTTGAAGAAGTACCGAGTGGGGATATCGAATACCGTCTTACTGAATTTGTGTATCCAGATGAAAATGAACCTGTGCTTCAAAATATTCACTTTACTTTAAAGCAAGGTCAGACATTAGGGATTGTAGGGAAAACGGGAGCTGGAAAAACGAGCTTATTGAAATTGTTGCTTCGTGAGTTTGAAGGCTTTGACGGGTCCATTCAATTTGCTGGACATCCTTTATCAGAATATCGCATAGAGAGTTTGAGAGAGGCGCTTGGCTATGTTCCGCAGGACCACTTCCTGTTTTCGGCAACAGTTGCTGAAAATATTGCTTTTACAAACCCATTTGCAGAGTTGTCTGAAGTTTATGATGCTGCAAGAACAGCCCATATTCATGAGGATATTTTACAATTTACGGAAGGCTATGAAACAGTTGTCGGTGAAAGAGGAGTATCCTTATCAGGCGGACAAAAACAAAGGATATCGATTGCTAGAGCTTTAATGATGAACCCTGAAGTCTTAATCCTTGATGACTCTTTATCAGCAGTTGATGCAAAAACAGAGGAAGACATACTAACGGCCTTGAAGCAAAACCGTACAGGGAAAACAACCATTATTACAGCACATCGTCTAAGTGCCATTCAGCATTCTGATCTAATCATTGTTCTTGATGAGGGAAGTATTGTGCAAAGTGGAAATCATGAGAGGCTCATGCTTGAAAATGGCTGGTATAAAGAAATGTATTTGCACCAGCAGCTAGAAGAAATAGTGGAGCATGGAGGGAGCTGAGAATATGGATAAAACGCCGGAAATTAAAGGGAAAGACCAAAAAAAGATTCTGTTTCGATTATTATCTTATACAAAGCCGCATATGAAAACAATTATTCTCGCTTTCTGTCTACTCCTCATTACAACTGTTGGGGATATATTAGGTCCGATATTAATTAAGGTTTTCATTGATGATTATTTAACACCGCGCAATCTTGTATTCGAACCACTTTTTGCGTTGGCTGCAGCATATATAGGTATACAAATAATGAATGTGCTAGTTTCCTATTTTCAATTATTGAAATTTCAAGAGATTGCATTGAAGATTATTCAGCAGCTTCGAGTGGATGTATTTTCAAAGGTTCAGAAGCTTGGGTTGAAATACTTTGATCAAACACCTGCTGGCAGTATTGTTTCTCGCGTAACGAATGATACCGAGGCAATTAAGGATATGTTTGTGAGTGTATTAGTTACATTTATACAAGGGGCATTCTTAATTATTGGCATATTCATTGCCATGTTTATTTTGAATGTGAAGCTTGCCCTATTTTGCTTGCTTATTTTACCGCTGCTCTTTTTAATTATGCGGGCTTATCGGAAATATAGTTCAATATTTTATCAGAATTTAAGAGAACGATTGAGTCAATTAAATGCAAAGTTGAGTGAATCCTTACAGGGGATGGCGATTATCCAAGTGTTTCGACAAGAACGAAGACTTCGGAAGGAATTTGGTGACATTAATGAACAGCACTATCAAGCTGGCATGCGTAATATCAAAATAGATGGCTTGCTTTTACGGCCTGCAATTGATCTCGTATATGTTTTTGCGATTATCCTCGTATTGAGCTTTTTTGGAATTACATCCTTTAGCAGTCCTGTAGAAATTGGGGTTCTTTATGCATTTGTTAGCTATTTAGATCGATTTTTCGAGCCTGTTAATAATATGATGCAGCGACTGTCTATGTATCAGCAGGCGATTGTTGCGGCTTCAAGGGTATTTATATTAATTGATGAAACAGAGCTAGCACCTGCTCAACAAGCGGATAAAACAAGTAAAATAGCAGATGGGGAAATAGAATTTCATAATGTTAGTTTTTCATATGATAAGCAACGTGATGTCCTCAAAAACATATCTTTCACTGCAAAGCCTGGTGAAACGGTGGCACTAGTCGGACACACGGGGAGTGGGAAAAGCTCCATTATTAATTTAATGATGCGCTTCTATGAGTTTGAACGAGGCGATATTTTAATTGATGGGAAATCAATTAAATTATATAGTGAAGATGAGATAAGAACAAGGATGGGGCTTGTTTTACAAGATCCATTTCTATTTTACGGAACGATAAAGGATAATATTCGCCTTCATAACCTGGAAATGACAGATGAAGAGGTTGAAGAGGCAGCACAATTTGTGCAAGCACATCTTTTTATCGAAAAACTGGACGATGGATATAGTCATAAGGTTGTAGAAAGAGGGTCTACTTTCTCCAGTGGACAAAGACAGCTGCTCGCTTTTGCCCGTACAATTGCAGCTAATCCCAAGATTTTAATTCTTGATGAAGCAACAGCGAATATTGATACTGAGACTGAAGAAGCGATTCAACTTGCTCTGGAGAAAATGAGAAAGGGAAGAACGACAATAGCGATCGCACATCGACTTTCCACAATTCAAGATGCAGAGTTAATTCTCGTGCTTCATCAAGGAGAAATTGTGGAAAGAGGAAATCACCAAGAGCTATTAGCTAAGCGTGGACTGTATCATAAAATGTATCTGTTGCAAAATAGTGCTGTGGAAAGAGTGGAAGATGTCGTAAGCTAATTAATTGTAGAAAAGAGAAACCAGCTTGGCAATTTTAGCAAGCTGGTTTTTTTAATGAGTTGGAACTTTAGTATTGGAAATTTTATTATATTCGTTCAATAATCTATCCAGTTCTTGGCTATTTCTAACAGCTAATGAGGAAGTAAAACCATATTTTAGAGCAACCTGGATGAGCTCTCCTCTTTTTTGTTCAATTAATAGGATTAAATCTTGTTTGGACACATTTAAATTCCTTTCAACCTTTTTAACATAGCTGATTTTACATGAAATTTGTAAAATCATGAAAGATTCTAACAAATATTGTTAGGATATACTATAGTATAGCGAATGATCAATAGTAATTCAAAAGAAAAATAAGTGATTCTACATCTTTTTACAATTCGTTAACAAAAGAAAGGAAAATTTCTTGATTTCATGCGGAATGAAGGATATTTTATATAGACACAAATTGTTCAAAACTAAATATTATCTTTTCAACCGTAGTTTTGTTAGAATGGGGAATGAATTAGTACATACAGGAGAGGTTATAAATGACAGATTTAAATGTGTTTTTAGCATTAGGTGCTGGATTTTTAAGCTTTATATCTCCTTGCTGTTTGCCGCTGTATCCAGCATTCCTTTCGTATATTACTGGAATGTCAGTAGGTGAACTAAAAGAAGAGAATGCGATGCTTCAAAAGCGTAGCATGTTACATACACTGTTTTTTCTAATTGGGTTTTCTGTTATTTTTATCGCAATTGGTTTTGGTACATCTTTCATAGGTAGCTTTTTTGTTGATTATCAGGATCTGATTCGTCAGCTTGGGGCCATCTTTATCTTTTTCTTTGGATTGTTAGTAGTTGGTTTTCTTAAACCGGAATTTTTGATGAAAGAGAGACGATTCGAGTTTAAGAATCGCCCATCTGGTTATATTGGGTCATCCTTAATTGGGATGGCATTTGCTGCTGGATGGACGCCTTGTACTGGTCCGATTTTAGGTGCTGTTATTTCATTAGGAGCATCTAATCCTAATTCAGCCATGTTTTATATGTTTGCTTATATACTAGGCTTCGCTGTTCCATTTTTCGTACTGTCATTTTTCATTGGCAAAATGAAATGGATTCGAAAGCATAGTTTGAAAATTATGAAAATTGGTGGATATATAATGATGATAATGGGGGTTGTCCTTTTCTTTGATTGGATGACGGAAATTATTAAAATACTTACACCTATTTTTGGCGGTTTTACAGGCTTTTAACAATAAAATCCAGCTTAATAAAAGTGGATTGCGAATTTTGTCGTTCGATTTAATTGAAGTTTCAATTTATTTATTCTATATTATATAATATGTGTTTTTACTTTATATTTATTAAAAATTATATACTATCTAATAGATGAAACTTCTGTTGTATTGATCAAGGAGGAACAGCGATGGCAAGAATACTGATTATTGACGATGCAAAATTTATGAGAATGACTTTAACCAATATTCTTAAAAAAGCAAATCATGAAATTGTAGGTGAAGGTGAAAACGGAAAGGAAGCAATTGAACTTTTCGGAAAGCTGAATCCAGATTTAGTAACGATGGATATTACAATGCCTGAAATGAGCGGAATTGAGGCAGTGAAAGTAATAAAAAAGGAAAATCCGTCAGCTAAGGTAATTATGTGTTCTGCAATGGGCCAGCAAAAAATGGTCGTAGAAGCAATTGAAGCGGGTGCGAAAGACTTTATCGTTAAACCTTTTGATGAGGGACGCGTTTTGGATGCTGTAAATAGAGTATTAAGTTAATGTATAATATAAGCTGACTCGGTGGTTTTGCTATTTTCGAATAGCCACTTTTTGAGTTAGCTTTTTGTTTGTACTTTTAAAATGATGAAAATTTATTGGTTAAAGGATGGAAGAAATGGATTTTATTCTTATTACTTCAATTGGAGCAGTTGGTGTTGCGATTTTTGCGATGTTTGTCCGAATGAAAGCAGCAAAAAAACCAGCTACAGCAAAAAAGATCATTCTCCCACCAGTATTTATGAGCACTGGTGCGTTCATGTTTATATTTCCCTACTTTAGGGTTACTCCTATTGAAATTGTGGAGGCCGCATCAGTAGGTATGCTTTTTTCCATCTTGCTAATAAAAACCTCTAAATTTGAAATAAGAGAGAATGAAATATATTTAAAACGTTCAAAAGCTTTTATGTATATTTTAGTTGGTTTGGTTGTCATTCGAATGGCAGGAAAGCTAATATTAAGCTCATCTATTGATTATGGTGAATTAAGTGGGATGTTCTGGATTTTAGCATTTGGAATGATCGTTCCATGGCGAGTAGCTATGTACTATAATTTTAAAAAGCTCCAAAAAAATCTCTACGAGTCAATGGAGACAAAGAGGACAATCTAAGAAAAAGGCTACCAGATTCTAAATAAGTGGTTCAGTTATTGTGGAGAAAATCTAACATAACAGGATAAATAGCATTTGAATCCACACAATAAAGCCCAGACCTTATATGGCTCTGAGCTTGTCTTTTTTGAATCATTTATTTTGCGGATTGAGAATCCCTTATTCTGCAAATAGTCCCCTATTTCATCGCAGTTGCGGACACCAGTTCCTTTATTTATTCAAAATCACACAAAATAGCTTCAAAGTAACTAAATAACGGAAAGGGAGTCCGTTTACTTACAAAAATCATAGGTTTTTATTGAAATAACGAAACGTACGTTCGTTTATATTTCCTAATGTCAAATAACAACCGTAATCGCATCAAAAATAGTCAACGGACAACAGTTATTGTCATCCAGTTAATAGGTATACTATTTCAAATGATCAATCGTTAATGAAAACAAGGGGAACCCTTACATATCAACAAAAAGCCGAGTATAAATCCTTTCCGTTTTTATACTCGATTTCAAATGCGATTTTTAGTGTTTCTCCACGTTATCTGAACTACTTAGTCTCTAAATTGGTAGCCTTTTAATATGAAAAACCACTCTAGTTATTATTCAGAGTGGTTAAAATAATGCTCATAAGCCGTATAATTTATTTGTTTTTCGGTTAATTTCTTTTTAAGAAATTTATGATCTCTCTTTGGTGTTGCTAAAATATACCCACGAATGACTAAATCCTGGCTAATTATTGGTGCATCTTCCTTTAAAGCAAGCTCACCAATTTTTCCTGCAATTTTATGACGGGCTACATCCCTAAATAATTCAGGAACAGGGCTTACTAAATCCTCTAGTAAAACTTTTTCTTCCTGACTCCAAAGATGTCTTGTATTATCTACATAATGTTCTTCCCAGTCCATATCTGATTTTCCATCTTCTTTAGGCATCTTTTTCAAAAACTTACGGAACATAAAGAATCCGCCGATTGCCATTGAACCAGCAAAAATAATAATCCAAGCTAGGATGAACCACAAAAACCAACCTTCAAGCATATTCTCACCTACAAATCATTTTTCATACATATATTATAATCCCTTGTCTATTCCAAAGACAAGGGAACGACCCCCAGAAAACTTCGGATAAAGTGAAACTTGTTACATGGCGTTCAACTATTATAATATGTTCACAAAGTTGCCCTTGTATGTTTCATATCAAAATAATATAATAGAATATGTTCTATAATGGGGCTGAATGGGGTTCTGGTGTCCTCCGTAGTCTTCAAAACTATCTGTGACCTGCGTGCCAGGTCAGCTGGGTTCGATTCCCAGGCGGTCCCGCCAAATACTTGAATAGCATACTGTCATTTTTTTAGCGGACTTCTATAAAATGATTCTAGAAGGAGTTCTGCTCTTCGGGCAAGTCCTTTATTTTCCTATAAGTTTAATTCTTCAGAATTGCTCAAGCATGTGAGCAATTTTTTTGCATTTTATAATAAAATACTCATTTTTAAAAGAGTGGTGTTATTTATTCACATATTTAAATTAGCATCCATGTTTGTGAAAACAGCCTAATAAAATAGTTTCAGTGAAAAAACTGTTTTTCAATCGTATGTATCAAATGATAGTGAATGGGTATATAGTTAGTGTGTATTGATTTATTGAAAGTAGAAACTACATATTTATACGGAGGAATTTTTATGAAATGTAAAATTAATCGAAATGCTGCAAAAGTGTTAAATAACATGTTAAGTTCAGAAGATGCTAAAGGAAAGAGTATTCGTGTATTCATTACTCATATGCATGGGGATCATGCCCATTATGATTTGAAACTTGATACCCCAACTGAGCATGATGAAGTAGTTACAACAGATAAGGATATTGATATTATCTTGGACAAGCGAGAAGAATTTTTGGATGGCGTCTGGATCAAATATTTCTATGTGCCGCAAGAAGGATTTGAAATTACGAATCCTGCAAAAGATTTTCATGGACATCATCATTAAATAGTAGAGTCGAACAATTTAATGATCTATTTTCTTTCTGAGATGGATCAATCGAAATAAGACATGTAAGAAGGAAAGTGCGTATTAGAAAAAGCCTGAACTTCTGTGTGAAACACACAGGAATTCAGGCTTTTTTGATAGTTATATTTTAATACGGCATGGATCTACAAGTAATTTAATACATATTAGTGGCAAGTGTTAATATTTCCAATAAAACGCACGTTAGAAAGTTTATTTGATTAAAAACTGTAAAGTAACATTAACAACGATTTGTTAATGTTACTTTACAGTTTTTTTATTTCTCATAGAAAAGATGATTGCTAGTACCTTTCTAGGTTGGCATGATATTTGCTTCTAAGTTAATTAGAGGTGATTACAGTTGAAATTTGATGAGTTTTCCATTGGACAGATGTTTGAGACACCGTCATATAAGATGAATACGGAAGAAATCATGACGTTTGCCTCGCATTTTGACCCACAGTACATGCACGTGGATGAGGAAAAAGCGAAACAGAGTCGGTTTAAAGGAATTATTGCATCAAGGCTACATACATTGAGTATTTCTCTTAAGCTATGGAATAAATTGGGGGTTTTTGGTGATGATGTGATCGCAGGTACGGGATTAAATAATCTTAAATTCATCAAACCAGTTTATCCGGAAGATGTCTTATGTGTTAAGGCTACAATTATTGAAATGAAAAAAAGAAAGGCGGAAGGAGAGATCACTTTAGCGCTTTCTACCTTTAAGAATGTCGATGAACAAGTGTTACAAACAGAACTGTCCGCATTAATTTCAAGATAGTATTTTAAATTGGAAAGGAGTTACGACTTTGAGTTATCAGACAATCGTATGTGAGAAAAGGCAGCAGACCGCTTGGATATTTTTAAATCGACCAGAAGAAATGAACTCTTTATCAATAATTTTAGTAAATGAATTTCTTCAAGTACTAAATGAAGTGGAGCAGGATGAAACAATCCGCGTCATCGTATTATCCGGGAAAGGAAAAACATTCTGTGCTGGTGCTGATTTAAAAGAGCTTTTAGTAAATTTAGATCAGAAGTCAGAAGGACAAAAAGGGATACTAGACATTGCGGGAAATATATTTGAACGACTTAACATTCTGTCGAAGCCACTCATCGCAGCATTAAACAGGATTACCTTAGCAGGCGGATTAGAACTTGCGATGACAGCTGACATTATCATTGCTTCTGATAAAGCAAAGATTGGGGATGTACATTCCAATTTCGGTGTCCTTCTAGGTGGTGGTGGAGCAGTTAGATTGTCTCGAATCATAGGTGTCAATCGAGCAAAGTACTTACTTTTTACAGGCGATTTTATTACTGCACAAGAAATGAAGGATTACGGCCTCGTACAGAAAGTAACTCCTGCGGATGAGCTCGAGGGTGTTGTTCAAGAATTAGCAGACAAACTTTCAGCAAAAAGCCCTCTTGTTTTAAAAGAGATGAAAAAACTAGTGAGAGATGGACTTGAACAACCGCTAGATATAGCCTTAAGACAAGAATTATTAGCTTTGAAAAATCATACACGTTCCCATGATTTCCAGGAAGGACTTTCCGCATTTGCAGAAAAACGAATACCAAATTATAAAGGATTTTAATTTTATTTAATGGGGGAAAATCAATGAATATTGTAAAAATGTTAGAGGTAAATACAGCCAGACATCCTGAGAAGGAAGCGATTATCTATAAGGATATGACGTATACCTATAATGAGTTTAATAAGAGTGTCAATCAATTAGCACATGGATTAGTGGCAAGAGGAGTAATTAAAGGCGATAAAGTTGCTTTAATGATGAAGAATTCCGATTACTTCGCCTTAGCTTATTATGCGTGTGCAAAAATTGGTGCCGTTCTTGTTCCTATGAATTTTCGTTTGTTGTCTAAAGAACTGAACTATATTATTACGCAATCTGATACTGTACACATTATTACCGATCAGGAATTTGAAAGTGTTATCTTACAGGCGATCGATAATAAAGAGCTAATACAAAATCTCATTTCTGTTCCTAAGGCAAGCAATGAGGCATTCCAATCCATCACTGATCTCTTCTCAAAAAATGATCAAAATCCTTCTATTGAAATTTCAGATACAGATGATTTGCATATTTTATATACATCTGGTACAACTGGTTTCCCGAAAGGGGCGTTATTTGACCATGAGCGTGTAAAATATGTAGCTTTACAATTTGTCATATCACTTGGCTATCACCCTGATGAAAGAATGATGAACATTGCCCCATTATTTCATTGTGCACAGTTAACTATTGGACTGATCAGTGGATTATATATCGGTGGTTTAACTGTCATTTACCGGGATTTTAATCCAATAGAAATACTAAGTGATATTAAAAAGCACAAAATTACAAGCTTCCTAGCAGTACCAACCATGCACATGGCCTTCCTTCAAATTCCTAAACAAGATGATTTTGATTTTTCTACTGTTGAGAAATTTATATATGGGGCAGCGCCGATGTCTGAAGCCGTTATAAGAAAATGCATGGGCGATTTTGGGTCTAATTAATTATATAGTTTATGCGGCCAAACGGAAGGTGGACCGAATGGCATCGTCCTCTATCCAAAGGACCATGAGAAGTATGCTGGAATGGCTGGAAGAGACTCTGCTATGTTTGCCGTCATTGATATTGTGAATGAAGACGGACATTCAACAAAACCTGGAGAGGTTGGGGAGTTCATTATAAAAGGACCGACAGTTATGAAAGAATACTATAAGAATCCGCTAGAAACGGAAGAAACGATTAAGAATGGCTGGCTACACACAGGTGATCTAGCTGTTAGAGATAAAGAAAACTATATTAAACTAGTAGATCGTAAAAAGGGTATGGTCATCTCTGGCGGAGAAAACGTATATACAGTTGAAGTTGAGAATGTGTTAGGAATGCATCCTTGTATTTTAGATCTGGCTGTAATTGGAACACCGGATGAAAGGTGGGGCGAGCTTGTCACAGCAGTTGTTGTCCTTAAAGAGGGGGAGCGAACAAGTGAACAAGAAATTATTGAATTTACAAAGAGCACTTGGCTGGGTATAAAGTGCCGAGAAGGATTATTTTTTCTGAAAGCTTGCCGAGAAATGCCTCTGGTAAGTTGATGAAATTCAAGCTTCGAGAAAATGTAAGGGTGTAAAAACAAAGTGGTCAACTGATCATGAATGAGGTCAGTTGCCCCTTATATTATTCCAAACAATATTTATTTATCTTCGCATAAAGCCAAGGCCGGCTGATATCTAGTAGTTTACTAGCTTTTGTTTTGTTCCACTTTGCTTATTTTAAAGCAGCAACAATCATTTCCTTCTCAGATTTTTGAAAAATTTCTTTATAAGTTGGGGATGGGTAGTGGGGATCTGCATTTTCTTTAAGTAAATCGTTAAATGTTGGTATGTCATCCCCATCAATATAATCACCTGTTTTTAAGTTTGCTGCTCTTTCGAGAACATTTTGTAATTCTCTTACATTCCCTGGCCAAGAATGTTTCATTAATTTGGTTAAAGCAGAATGGGTAATTCCCTTAATATAAAACCCACTCTGATTCAATCGATTAATCATTTCATATGTGATGTCAGGTAAGTCTACCATTCTCTTTCTTAATGGTGGAATATTTAGGCGAATAATATTTAATCGATAGTATAAATCCTCGCGGAACTTACCTTCACGAACTAACTGTTCAATGTTTTGATTTGTAGCTGCGATGATTTTCGTATTCAAGTGAATAGTTTTAGAACTACCAATCGGTTGAAATTCCTTTTCTTGTAACACGCGGAGGATTTTTGTCTGTAAAGGGAGAAGCATATCACCGATTTCGTCCAAAAAGATTGTCCCATTTTGAGCAAGTTCAAACTTCCCTTTCATTCCACCTCTTTTTGCTCCAGTAAAAGCACCGTCCGCATATCCGAAAAGTTCAGATTCTAATAAATCAGCAGGAATTGCAGCACAATTTACTTGAACAAAGGCGCCCATTTGTCCAGAAGACACATGAATTCCTTGGGCGAATAACTCTTTACCTGTTCCACTATCCCCAATAATTAAAACGGTCGACATGCTTTTAGAAGCTAAGGTTGCTTCATGTTTTATCTTTCTGATTGCTTCTAACTCTCCGGAAAAATCAAACAAGGTATATTTTGTTCCCTTTAAATCACTTATTTCAGTCTGATAGGCATTAACTTGTTTTTCTAATTTCCTAACCTTTGTTAATGCTGTATGTAAATGGGTTAGACCTCTGTATGTAACTTTACAAACAGCACTAATGGTCTCACCGTTTTTCATTATTGGCAAAATAGAAATAAGACATTGTTGTCCTTGGATCATTTAGTGCATATTTTGAATGCTAATCCCATTGTTAAGGACATTTTCGATTTCGAGTTCTGGAAACAATTTGGACGCAGATTTGTTTAGTATTTCTTGACCATTGATATCAAATAAATCAGTAAAGCCTTTATTTACCATCGTAATAGCAGCATTCTTATTCACGAGAATAATAGCATCATAGGCAAATTCAATAACAGAGTGTA
This sequence comes from Cytobacillus eiseniae, assembly GCF_017874625.1. GTDB lineage: Bacteria > Bacillota > Bacilli > Bacillales > Cytobacillaceae > Cytobacillus > Cytobacillus eiseniae. The sequence continues at coordinate 365,352 of NZ_JAGIKZ010000002.1, forward strand.
GTTTCTGTTCCCATTCTTTCGTTTGACTTAGGACTATATTATACGAACTCAGTACTTGTTGTGTGGATAGGACTCCAATCGGCTTCATCCCTTCATCTACAACCGGCGCATGACCAATTTCATGTTTTAATAGTAAATCTCTGGTGCTTTCAATTGTCTCAGTTGGTCGGATAAAAATGAAATTAGGATTATAAAAATGGTCGATCGTCATATCGAAAGAGGGCTTTGTTGCGAGTATTCTAAATATCTTATTTTTGGTGATAATCCCAATCAATTGATTCGATTCATTAACAACTGGAAGTATATTGGAGTGTGTGTGGGTAAACAAAGGAAGCACATGATGCAGGTTGTCATTCGCTCTGCAGCAATGGAAATTGGTGGTCATAATATCTGAAACGAGCAATAAGATCCCTCCTCTTCTGATAATTGTATCATATGAAAATGTAAACATTAAAAATATTTTCTTAAATAAATTAACAATTTACAATTCAGTGTTAATAATTGTTTACACATTATGTGTGGGAAGAGGATACTTTAATACTTCTAATTTTGGCATAGAACTTGCTATAAGATTATATAGAAAAACAGTAGGAGGGAAAATAATGAATCAAACTGTAGTCATTGAAGAAGAAATTACACTTTTTAAAAAGTCAGTTGCAGCTTTTGCAAAAAAGGAAATTGAAGCACATTACAGCAGATGGGAAGAAGAAGGAATCGTCCCAAGAGAATTGTGGAGGAAACTAGGGGAAGCAGGTTTCCTTTGTGTTGATATACCTGAAAAATATGGTGGTTTAGGAGCACCTGTCCATTTTGCAGCTTGTATTGTGGATGAATTCAGCAGGCTTGGATATCCCTCGGTTGAGGGGAATTTAGCGGTACACTCAAATATTGTTGCTCATTATATTTTAAATTCTGGAACAGAAGAACAAAAGACGCATTATTTACCAAAAATGGCGTCTGGAGAATACATCGGTGCTATTGCGATGACCGAGCCTGGTGACGGGAGTGATTTACAGGGGATTAGAACAACAGCCATTAAGAATACAGAAACAGGAAACTATGTTATAAATGGCTCTAAAACGTTTATCACCAATGGTCAAAGCTTTGATTTTGTCATTGTAGTTGCAAGAACAAACAACCATGTACCTGCTGCAAAAGGAACGTCTTTATTTAATGTTGATTCCAATAGCAAAGGTGTAACAAAAGGCAAAAAACTAAAGAAAATTGGATTACATTCAGCCGATACTTCAGAGTTGTTTTTTGAGGATGTGACTGTTCCTTCTAGTCAAATACTTGGAAACCTTGATTATGGGTTTGTCACATTGATGAATGAACTGCCACGTGAAAGGATGATTCTTTCTGTTGGTGCATGTGGGGCGATGGAAGGGGCTTTAGAGATCACGATTAAGTATATACATGAACGGGAAGTATTCGGAAAGCCACTCAGTCATTTACAAACCATTCGCCACAAAATGGCAGAGATGACAACAGAAGCGAAAATCAATCGGGCCTACGTAAATCAATGTCTTGCTAGCTTAGAGAAAAATCAACTATCTACAGCTGATGCAAGTATTGCAAAACTATCGACTACTGAAGCGCAAGGCAGAATTGTTGATGGTTGTCTACAGCTTTTCGGAGGGTATGGCTATATGGAAGAATATCCGATTGCTAGAGCTTATGTAGATGCAAGAGTTCAACGAATTTACGGTGGCACTTCTGAAATTATGAAAGAAATTATTAGCAAAGACATTTTAGGAAGGTAGAGGATTGCATGTGGGAATCTTGAATGGCTTGAAGGTTTTGGATTTTTCAACACTTCTACCAGGACCTTTTGCTACGATGATGCTAGCTGATATGGGGTGTGGAGCCAGTGTTGAACTTTTCAGAATCGGTCAATCATTCACAAATACAGGCACGAGAATTAGTTGTCTCAGTACCGAAGCGAGATGGCGGGACGAAAAAACAAATCGCCTTTCCTATTAAATTCTCAAATAACCAAGCAGAGTACAGATTTATAGGAGTGCAAACAGGGTATCACACAGAAGATATTTTGAAGGAAGCTGGTTTTGATTCAGATACAATTAAAACGTTCGTAGATGAAGAGATTTTTGGAAAAATAATCAGAAATGAAGGAGATGGATGCAGATGAATTTAAAAGATAAAGTAGCCGTTGTCACAGGTGGGGCTTACGGATTGGGGCTTGCAACCGTAACTAGATTAGTAGAGAAAGGTGCGAAAGTAGTTATTTTTGACTTAAATGAAGAAAAAGCAAAGGAAGCCGTAGAACAATTAGGAGAAAATGTACGATTTGTCCTTGTCAATGTGGCTGATGACGAATCTGTACAAAATGGAATCGCTCAAACGATTGATGCCTTTGGTGCCATCCATATTTGTGTAAACTGTGCTGGTGTTGGTACGGCAGCAAAAATGATTGGAAAAAAGGGTGCTCTGCCTCTTGAGGATTTCAGTTAGGTTGTTGGCATTAACTTGATTGGGAAATTTAATGTATTAAGGCTAGCAGCGAACAAAATGAAGAATAATGAACCCCTTACAGACTCAGGAGAAAGAGGAGTCATCATCAATACGGCTTCTGTAGCTGCCTTTGACGGGCAAATGGGGCAGGCTGCTTACGGGGCAAGTAAAGCCGGAGTCGTGGGGATGACATTGCCAGTTTCACGAGATTTATCGCAATTTGGTATTCGCGTAAACACAAAAGCACCAGGTTTATTCTTGACACCAATGGCTGATATGCTGCCAGAAGTTGTGATTAATAAACTATCACAAAGTGTCGAATTTCCAAAGCGCTTAGGGCGTCCATCAGAATATGCAGAATTGGCAACATTTATTATGGAGCATGAATATTTAAATGGGGAAGTTATTCGTCTAGATGGCGGAATTCGTATGTCACCCAGGTAATTAATTATTCCTAGGAGGTTATTTTTAGGCGATTACACTTTCAACAATCAAAACAAGAATGATTAAAATGGCTAAATAGGGTTAGATCCATAATTTATTTAGTCCTTAACCCATCTGTCCAGATGATATAAGGATTTTTAGAGGAAAGTGCCTATTAGAAAGAAGCCTGAACTTCTGTGTGAAACACACAGGGATTCAGGCTTTATTTTACAGTTAAATTTTGATTTGGAATGCCATTCTTAACCTTATATTGTCTTCATCTGTCAAGTACAAGAGTGGAGAAATGTCCTTCATGCTGTCATTACTCTCGCTTGTAATTTAAATATTAAAAAAATTCCGTAAATAATATTCAAAAACAAACAAACATAATATATAATAAAACAGTAGGAAACAAAATTAATTTTGTTATTAAAGGATAGGTGAATACATGAGGGTGAGTTTATTTGCTACATGTCTTGTTGATATGTTTCAAACAAATGTTGGAAAATCCACTGTAGAGCTGCTAGAAAAACTAGGTTGTGAAGTTGTTTTCCCAGAATCGCAAGTATGCTGTGGCCAACCATCTTATAATAGCGGTTATGTACGTGAGTCGAAGGAAGCGATGAAACGAATGATTGAAACATTTGCAGATGCGGAATATATCGTATCCCCTTCAGGTTCTTGTGCTTTTATGTTTAAGGAATATCCACGGATTTTTGAAGGTGACAAAGTGTGGGAAAAAAGGGCAAAAGATATTGCTGATAAAACGTTTGAATTAACACAATTTATTGTCGATATTCTCCAAGTAAAGGATGTTGGAGCTGCTTTCGAGGGAAAAGCAACATATCATGCATCCTGCCATATGACCAGATTACTTGGTGTAAAAAGTCCGCCAATGCTCCTTTTGAATAACGTAAATGGCCTCACATTAACAGAATTACCAGGAAAGGAACAATGCTGTGGTTTTGGGGGAACTTTTTCTGTTAAAATGGCGGAAATTTCTGAACAAATGGTGGATGAAAAAGTTCGTCATGTAGAAGAAACAGATGCGGACTATTTAATTGGGTCTGATGCAGGTTGTTTAATGAATATTGCTGGAAGAATACAAAGGAAAGGAATGCCTATTAAAGTCTATCATATCGCTGAAGTGCTTAATTGCCGATAAAGATTTAGCTGTGAATAAAAAATTCCTATTAGCAAGTAAGAATGGAGGAAAAACCGGTGGCTATGAAAATTGGTACATCTAAATTTAAGCAACGGATAAATGATGGCATCGATAATTCCTTTATGCGTGGGGCCGTTTCAGCTGCACAGGATGGCATGGGAATGAAACGGAAATTAGCAATGGATGAGCTTGAAGATTGGGAAGATTGGCGTTCTCACGGGGAAGAAATAAGAAAACATGTATTAGAACACTTGGATTCCTATCTTGAACAATTAAGTGATAATATCGCGGATTTAGGTGGCCATGTTTTTTTTGCGGAAACAAAGGAAGAAGCGAATGACTATATTCGTACGGTTGTGCAGCAGAAAAAGGCAAAGAAAATTGTGAAATCAAAATCAATGGTTACTGAGGAAATTAACCTTAATGCTGTATTGGAGGAAGCAGGCTGCGAAGTGATTGAGACTGATCTTGGTGAATACATTCTTCAAGTCGATGATCAGGATCGACCCTCTCATATAGTTGTTCCAGCTTTACATAAAAATAAAGAACAAATTCGGGACGTTTTTACTGAAAAACTAGGATATAGCAAAACATCTAAGCCCGAGGAACTAGCATGGCATGCACGTGAAAAGCTTCGAAATGAATATTTAACAGCAGACATCGGAATTACAGGGTGCAATTTTGCGATAGCTGAAACAGGGTCATTTTGCTTAGTTACGAATGAAGGAAACGCTGATTTAGTAACTGCTCTGCCAAAGGTGCAAATTACGGTCATGGGAATGGAACGAATTGTCCCTACATTTGAGGAAATGGAGGTGCTCGTCTCTCTATTAACAAGAAGTGCTGTCGGACAAAAATTAACAAGCTATATCACTGTATTAACTGGACCTAGGGAGGAATTAGATGTTGATGGCCCAGAAGAATTCCATCTTGTGATTGTTGATAATGGGCGTTCCAACATACTTGGGGGAGAATTCCAGTCTATTCTTCAGTGTATTCGCTGTGCGGCATGTGTGAATGTTTGTCCAGTATATCGACATGTTGGTGGCCATTCATATGGCTCGATTTATTCAGGTCCAATTGGTGCTATTCTTTCCCCATTGCTAGGTGGATATGACGAATATAAGGAGTTGCCTTATGCATCTACATTATGTGGTGCATGTACAGAAGTCTGCCCTGTGAAGATCCCCTTGCATCAGCTTCTTCATAAACATCGTGAAATCATCGTCGAAAAAGAAGGGAAAGCCCCCATATCTGAAAAACTAGCAATGAAAGCTTTTGGCCTAGGGGCTGCATCACCTACTTTATATAAGCTTGGCTCTAAAATTGCCCCAAGCGCCATGCAGCCATTTGTGGTGAAAGGGGTTATTTCTACTGGACCTGGTCCGTTAAAAGAATGGACAAAAATCCGTGAATTTCCTTCGCCGAATAAAGAAAGATTCAGAGATTGGTTTAAAAATCGACGCCGGGAGGAGGAAATATGATGAAAGGCATCATCCGAAATCGTGAAGGATTTTTAAATCAAATTGCCAAGCAGCTCGGTCGTCCACGAATTTCCGCATCCATTACTCGGCCAAGCTGGGCGCATCAACCTCAATTAGAGGCATTGAAAAACACGACAGCAGATGAATTACTAGAAAAATTACAGGATCAATGCAAGAAAATTCATACGGATATCTATATGACGGATGTATGTAATTTACCAGCTATCTTAGACAAGGCAGTTACGGATTATGGGGGCGGACCGATCGTTACATGGAAGGATGAACGATTTAGGAATTGGGGATTGAGTACACTTTTTACACAACAATGGCCCCAAAAAGGGATAGATGTATTTGAGTGGGATTATACAAAACAAGAGAAGAATATTGGAAACGCAGAAAAGGCAAATATCGGAATGACAATTAGTGAAATCACATTAGCTGAATCGGGTACAGTTGTTATGTTTAGCGAAAAAAATAAAGGAAGGACCGTGAGCTTTCTGCCGACATCTAGTATTGTTCTCATTCCGAAAAGCACTCTTGTCCCAAGGATGACACAAGCAGCAATAAAGATGCGAGAAATTTATTTGAAAACAGGAAAAGTGGCATCCTGCATTAATTTTATTACGGGTCCTAGTAATTCGGCTGATATTGAACTCAATCTTGTTGTAGGGGTGCATGGGCCGGTGAAGGTGTCTTATATAGTGATTGTTGATCAATAATGAGCAAATTAAAGAGATTCAATATGAAAATTATTAAGTTGGAGAGCTTGAATATTGCTTATACTTTATAGCCGATCAGTATTTGTAAAAAACTGCTCAAATAAATAGTAAGAATTTTCAAATATGCATTGCTTTTGCTTTGATTATTTTATACAATCAATAAAAACAAACAAATATACAAACAAAACAACCTTTGTTTTATTTTGTTTGTTTTTGCGAAAAAAATGTAAACGATTACAAAAAATCATAGATTGGTAGGTGATATGATGGCTGAAAAATTACTTAAAATGGAGGGAATTAGTAAAGCCTTTCCTGGTGTGCAGGCATTATCTAATGTACTTTTTGATCTGAATAAGGGAGAGGTACATGCATTATTAGGTGAAAATGGCGCAGGTAAATCCACATTAATGAAGATTTTAACAGGTATTTATCAAAGGGATTCAGGTACGATCATTTACCAAGGAAACGAAATAGAAATTGCTGATACGAAGGAAGCGCAACAGCTTGGAATCAGTATCATTCATCAAGAATTAAACTTAGCAAGAGATTTAACGGTCGCACAAAATATTTTTATTGGTAGAGAGCCAAAAAGTGGTTTTCGTCTATTTTTAAATGAAAAAGAATTGAATCTGATGACTCAGGAATTATTTGACCGTCTAAATATACGTTTGAATCCAGGGGAATTAGTAGAAGACTTATCAGTAGCAAAGCAACAGATGGTAGAAATTGCAAAAGCTCTTTCATTTGAATCGAAAATTTTAATTATGGATGAACCGACTGCAGCATTAACTGATTCGGAAATCGATTCACTATTTACAATTATTAGGAACTTGCGTTCGGACGGTGTTGGCATTATTTACATTTCCCATAGAATGGAAGAATTAAAAAGAATCGCTGATCGGGCAACTGTAATGAGAGACGGTACATATATTGGTACAGTTAATATGAGAGAAATAACGATTGATCAAATTATTTCTATGATGGTTGGCAGACAAATCTATCAAAATCAAAGGCCAGAAATAAAAAACAGAAGAATCGAAAAGGTGCTGGAAGTGAAATCGTTAAATCGAGGAAGCACAATAAAGGACGTAAGCTTTGATTTGCATCAAGGTGAAATCCTTGGCTTTGCAGGGTTAATGGGGGCAGGGAGAACAGAGGTAGCTCGAGCTATTTTTGGAGCGGATCCACTTGAGTCAGGAGATATTTATATTAGGGGAAAAAAAGTCCGAGTGAAAGAGCCACTTGATGCTGTAAATAATGGAATCGGATATTTGTCAGAAGACCGTAAACAGTTTGGTTTAATGCTTGAGATGGATATAAAAGCAAATATTGCGATTGCATCTATGAATGGTTTTGTCCAAACTGGCTGGCTTAATAAATTAAATATAAATAAGCAAGCATCGAAAATGGTGGATGCATTAAAAATAAAAACCCCTTCTATTCATCAGCTTGTAAAGAATCTATCAGGTGGAAACCAACAAAAGGTAGTAATTGGAAAATGGTTAACGAGAGATTCAGATATTTTAATATTTGATGAGCCTACAAGAGGCATTGACATAGGTGCAAAGGATGAAATTTATAAGTTGTTAAATGAACTAGCTGCACAAGGCAAATCAATCATTATGATTTCATCTGAGCTCCCTGAAATTTTGAGAATGAGTCATAGAGTAATCGTGATGTGTGAGGGGCGAATTACTGGTGAATTAATTAATGATGAAAAAATATCACAAGAATTGATTATGACTCTAGCAACAAAACGAATAGGCTAATTGATTTACAATGACTACTGAAAGGGGCATGAACCATGGAAACCCAAGGTCCTCAGTTGATACCTAATGATAAGAAAAAGATTCATTTAAAATCAAATGCAATTCAACAATTTTTAGCATTCGGCAGTTTGATCATTCTTATCATCTTCTTTTCGATCGCATCTCCAAATTTCTTTCAGTTTAATAATATTATTGGTATTCTCCTTTCAACATCAGTTATAGGCATTTTAGCATTAGGAGCGACTTTTATTATTATTACGAGTGGGATTGATTTATCAGTAGGGACAGTAATGACCCTTTGCTCAGTAATGACTGGTGTTTTTATCACTAGTATGGGCTTGCCCATTATTGTTGGTGTTTTAGGTGGGATATTAACAGGTGCCACGGCCGGAGCCATTGCAGGTATTGCAATCGCCAAATTTAGAATCCCGCCATTTATAGCAACGCTTGCAATGATGATGATTGCAAAAGGTTTAGCATTGGTGATTTCTGGGGCAGCACCAATTTATTTTACTTCGTATGAGGCTTTTACAGAAATAGCAATGGGCTCCATTATTCCAGGGATTGAAATACCTAATGCAATCCTCATTTTCTTCGGAATGGCAGTTATTGGTGGAATCATTTTGAATAAAACGATTATTGGCAGATTTACCTTTGCCATTGGCAGCAATGAAGAGGCCACCCGATTATCTGGTGTCAATGTGAACAAGTGGAAAATAATTATATACTCGATTGCAGGGATATTTACAGGAATAGGCGGAATCGTTATGGCAGCACGTCTAAACTCAGCTCAACCAGCGTTAGGACAAGGATATGAATTAGAGGCCATTGCAGCAGTTGTGATTGGGGGAACCTCATTAAGTGGTGGAAAAGGAACCATTCTAGGGACTGTTATTGGTGCGCTGATTATGAGTGTATTAACAAATGGATTACGCATTTTATCTGTCCCACAGGAATGGCAAACGGTCGTTGTAGGGGCAGTCATTCTTTTTGCAGTCTACACAGATGTAATTAGAAATAAAAAGGCAAATTAATTACTTCGGTATTACTCTCTAAAAGGGAATAATATATATTTTTCAAAAAAACAAGGGGGCTATAAAGTGAAAAAGAAGAGTACTATTTTTCTAGCTGTAATGTTTTTATTCTCTTTAGTTTTGGGTGCTTGTTCGTCAGATCAGTCCAATACCGACAATGATTCAGGGGGTTCAAAAGATGGAAAACCTTATATTGCAATTATTTCTAAGGGATTCCAGCATCAATTCTGGCAGGCTGTGAAGCAAGGTGCGGAGCAAGCTGCAAAAGAATTTGATGTAGAAATTACATTTGAAGGACCGGAAAGTGAATCACAGGTTGATAAGCAAATGGAAATGCTGCGTGCGGCATTAGATAAAAATCCTGATGCAATCGGTTTTGCTGCACTTGATAGCCAAGCGGCATTAAGTCTTTTACAAGAAGCAAGTGATAATAAAATTCCAGTCATCGCCTTTGATTCAGGTGTGGAAAGTGAAATTCCTCTCGCAACAGCTGCTACAGACAGCCGTGCAGCAGCCGCACTTGCAGCAGATAAAATGGCTGAATTAATCGGTGAAGAAGGGGAAGTGGCTGTCGTAGCTCATGATCAGGTAAGTCAAACTGGTATTGACCGTCGTGATGGATTTGTTAATCAAATAAAGGAAAAGTATCCAAATATTACAATTGTAGATATCCAATATGGTGGAGGAGATCATCTTAAATCAACAGATGCGGCAAAGGCAATTATGCAAGCGTATCCTAACCTTAAGGGGATTTTTGGTACGAATGAAGGCTCTGCAATCGGGGTAGTTAATGCAGTTTCTGAGGTGAATAGAAATGACTTAGTTGTGATTGGTTTTGATTCAGGAAAACAACAAATTGATGCAATTAAGAATGGTTTAATGACAGGTGCGATTACGCAAAACCCGGTTGGAATAGGGTATGAGACAGTAAAGGCAGCGGTTGATGCGATTAATGGGAAAGAAGTACAAAAAAATATTGATACTGGTTTCTTCTACTATGATAAAGACAATATTGATGACGAAGAAATAGCGGCAGTTATTTACGAATAGTCAGCAAAATTAGGGAGGATGTTCAGCTTGTGGCATCCTCTTTAATGATTGAATCTCATAATCTAAGAAAGTAGGAAAGACAATGGATAAAATTAAATGGGGAATTTTAGGTACAGCAAAGATTGCGATGGAGCAGGTTATTCCTGCTATCCAAAGATCGTCTAATGGGGTAGTTGCTGCGATTGCCAGCAGCAGTGGGAAAGCAGTGAAAATTGCCTCTCAATTCAATATTCCACATTCATATGAGAGCTATGAGGATTTATTAGCAGATCCAGAAATTGATGCCGTCTATATCCCTCTGCCTAATCATTTGCACAAAGAATGGGCGATTAAAGCTGCAAATGCAAGAAAACATGTCTTATGCGAAAAACCAGCTGCCTTGAATACAGAGGATGTTAAAGCAATGGTCTCAGCATGCATGGCCAATGATGTCCTTTTTATGGAAGGATTTATGTATCGTTTTCATCCTCAGCACACAAAAGTAAAGGAATTAATTCAAGATAATGTAATAGGGGATATTAAGATGCTCCACGCCAATTTTTCTTTTTACATGGAGGATAGAAAAGGGAATATTCGTCTAAATCGGCAATTAGGTGGAGGGGTGATTTATGATATTGGCTGCTATTGTATTCACTCACTTCGATATATTTTAGAAGCAGAACCCATTCAAATGAGTGTCATCGGAGAAATGAATGATGAGGGTGTTGATACTTCCGCTTCAGTAATCATGACATTTCCAAATAATGTGCAAGCAATGTTTATGTGTAGTTTTGATGCAATGTTGAAAAATGAATATGAAATTATCGGTTCGAAAGGCTCCATTCGTGTTCCTTTCGCTTACCGGCCAGATTTGAATGCAGGAAAGGGAATTGTACAGCTTGTGCTTGAAAATGAGTTTAGAGAGTATGTTATTGATGGCGATCAATATAAATTCGAAGTGGAGCATTTTGCAGATTGCATACAGTCGAACAGGGAACCTGTTTCATCAGGTGATCATGCCATTTCTAATATGCGAGTGATTGATGCACTTTTAGAAATGCTTATATAACAAATTTTCCTAAATGGAGGTGAAGAGTTTGTCGAAAGCAATTGCTGAATTAAAGCAGTATGCAGCAAAAATTGTTGAGTCAGGTCTAGTTGTTGGTGCTGGTGGGAATTTAAGTATAAGAGATGGAAATATCATGTACATCTCTCCTAGTGGTTTTGATCTTCAAGAGATTGAAGATCATCAATGGGTGCGAGTGAATATCGAATCAGGAGAAATAATTGATTCATTAAAACCATCTTCGGAAGTATTAATGCATCTTGAATGCTTTCGTAAACGCCCAGATATAATGGCTGTTCTTCATACACATCCTAGTTACTCTGTAGGTGTATCTTCTGCTGGTCATGAAATTCCAAGTATCTTTCCTGATTTTCCAGCCATGATTCGTAAGATTGCTTATTTGGACTACATGATTCCTACTACGGAAGTATTAGCAAATGCTGTTGCTAATGTTATTGAAGATACAGATGTAGTGGTCATGAGAAATCATGGGGTATTATCCGTAGGAAAAACAATGAAGGAGGCGTATTTCTTTATGCAGATTACTGAAGAATCTGCAAAGGTATATACAATTGCTTCAACTTTTGGTACTCCAAGAATCCTCACAAAAGAAGAATGTCAAGATTTAAGAAATCTATCCTCAGAAAAATATCGTTCAGAATTACTCAAGGACAATCAATGAAAGAGAAGGCCATAAGGGGATGAGGGATTGAAACATGTTTGGGCTTTCGATTTAGGTGCTTCAAATGGTCGTTTAATGGTAAATAGCTTTAATGGCAAGAACATGTACCTAGAGGAAATTCATCGATTTTCGAATCAGCCTATTCAACTGACTGGTCATTATTATTGGGATGTACTAAGAATATATCAAGAAATGAAAAATGGCATGGGAAAGAGCATTCAAAATGGATACAAATCAGTTGAAAGTCTATCAATTGATACTTGGGGTGTTGATTTTGGCCTTCTTTCCAGAGAGGGGGAACTTATTGGGAATCCATACTCCTATAGAGATCCACATACGAATGAAAGCATAAAGAAAATCGCACAAAAAATTTCAAAAGAAGAGCTTTTTGCTCGGACAGGTGTTGCACCTGCACCAATTAATACAATTTGTCAGTTAGTTGCAATACATGAACGAAACCCTGCATTACTTGAGCATGCCGATCAATTATTGCTAACTCCGAATCTGCTTAGCTATTTTTTTACAGGTATAAAGGCGAATGAATACACAATTAGTACGACCACCTCTCTATATAATGTTCATCAAAAAAAATGGGACAATGACTTAATGGCTGAATTAAATATCCCTATGAATTTAATGGCTGATATAGTTAAGACCGGAACAATTCTTGGTCCAACATTGAATTCAATCAATAAAGAGCTTGGCATTTATTCTACACAAGTCATAGCTGGAGCTGGACATGATACAGCATGTGCATTAGCTGCCTTGCCAATTACATCAGATAGTACAGCATTTATGAGTTGTGGCACATGGATATTGATGGGAATTCAAGTGAAGGAGCCAGTAATAAGCAGAGAGGCGTTAAAATGGGGATTTACAAATGAAGGAACGGCAGATGGTGAAACCCGCTTACTCAAAAATTCAATGGGATTATGGCTTATCCAGCAATGTCGATCTATTTGGTCAAAGGAAGGGAATCGTATTACATATGAGGAGGAATTACATTCAATTAACCATTCGACTGCTTTTAAGTGTTTGATAGATCCTGATGATCCTGCATTCTTTAATCCAAGTAATATGGTGAATCAACTATCAGAATATTGCAGACAGACTGAGCAACAGCAACCAGAATCTATTGGTGATTTCTTACGGTGTATTTTAGAAAGTCTTTCCCTTAAATATCGTTGGGTACTAGAGAAATTAGAGCAATTAACGAGTAAAAAAATCGAGTTGATTCACATGGGGGGAGGCGGAATTCAAAATGATCTTTTATGCCAGTTTACTGCCAATGCTACGAATCGAACAGTAATTGCTGGTCCGATTGAAGCAAGTTCAATTGGTAATGCCTTGTCACAATGGATTGCATTAGGTGAGATAAAGGATTTAAAAGAAGGAAGAGAAATCGTAGCAAACTCGTTTCCTTTGAAAATATATGAACCTCAAAATCAAATGGAATGGCAGGAAGCATATGAACGTTTTATTAAACTAGTGAAAAGGGGATATCTGTATGAAAATCAGTAAAAATAGGTATCACGGGGATTTACCAAAAATAGGTATCAGACCAACGATTGATGGTAGAAGAAATGGTGTTCGAGAATCTTTAGAGCAAACGACGATGAATTTGGCAAAATCGGTTGTGAAATTTTTATCTAAAAATCTACGACATTATAATGGTGAATTAGTAGAGTTTGTTATAGCTGATACATGTATAGGTGGTGTCGCTGAAGCAGCACAAGTAGCAGAAAAGTTTTCAAGAGAGGGTGTAGGTGTCTCTATTACTGTCACACCATGCTGGTGCTATGGATCTGAAACAATGGATATGACGCCAACTATTCCTAAAGCGGTATGGGGGTTTAATGGAACTGAAAGACCAGGTGCTGTATATTTAGCAGCTGTCCTCGCAGCCCATAATCAAAAGGGAATTCCTGCCTTCGGAATTTACGGTGAGGACGTACAGGATGTTGGTGATACAACCATTCCTCATGATGTTCAGGAGAAACTTCTGCAATTTTCGAAGGCAGGTCTAGCTGTTGCAATGATGAAAGGAAAATCATATCTATCGATGGGCAGTGTCTCGATGGGGATTGCAGGAAGTATGATCAATGAGAGCTTTTTTCAAGATTATCTAGGGATGAGAAATGAGTATATTGATAGTTCAGAGTTTATTAGAAGGATGGATAAAGAAATTTATGATAAGGAAGAATTTGAAAGAGCACATAGTTGGGTGAAAGAAAATTGTATGGAAGGTCCAGATAATAATGTGGAAGCCAATCAGAGGTCTAGAGTTGAAAAAGATAAGGATTGGGAAATAAGTCTGAAAATGGCTTTGATTTCACGTGATTTAATGATTGGAAATCCTAAATTAGCTGAAATCGGCTATGGCGAAGAGGCTTTGGGGCATAATGCGATTGTTGCAGGCTTCCAAGGTCAACGTCAATGGACAGATCATTTCCCGAATGGTGATTTCATGGAGGCGATATTAAATTCTTCCTTCGATTGGAACGGCATTCGCCCTCCTTATATGTTGGCAACAGAAAATGATAGCTTAAATGGGATTACAATGCTTTTAGGCCATCTGTTAACAAATACGGCTCAAGTATTTGCGGATGTAAGAACCTATTGGAGCCCAAGTGCAGTAGAAAGAGTTACGGGTTATCAGCCTCAAGGATTGGCAGAAAATGGATTTATTCACTTGATCAATTCAGGAGCAGCAGCACTTGATGGAACAGGAGAGCAATCGATTGATGGAAAGCCAGCAATGAAACCATTCTGGGAAATAAGTGAAGAAGAAGCTCAAAAGTGTCTAGATGCAACACTTTGGCGGCCATCATCTACTGGCTATTTCCGTGGAGGTGGATTTTCTAGTGATTTCTTAACTAAAGGAAATATGCCAGTTACAATAGCAAGAATAAATTTAATTAAGGGTTTAGGACCGGTTATTCAAATAGCAGAGGGATATACAGTGGAACTGCCTAATGAGGTTCATGATATACTCGATACCCGTACTGACCCGACATGGCCAACAACATGGTTTGTGCCTAACTTAACAGGTTCCGGTGTGTTCAAAGATGTATATTCTGTCATGAATAGCTGGGGAGCTAATCATTGCTCATTGAGTTTTGGTCATATTGGAAGTGAAATCATAACGCTTGCTTCTATGCTACGCATTCCAGTCAATATGCATAATGTGAGCGAGGACAAAATTTTTAGACCGAGTGCTTGGGGAATGTTTGGAACGAATGACCCTGAAGGTGCGGATTACCGTGCATGCAGCAATTATGGGCCATTATATCGTTAATTCTACTAATATTTACTCCCACATTGAAACAACGGAGTGTGAAGGAGAAATCCAAACAGATTTTAGTTTTACTTTGATGATGAAATGTTTAATGTGTATGAAAAACTATAAGTAAATGAGGTTTAATCGATGAATGAAAAAAAGTATTCAATTGGGATCGATTATGGAACCGAATCTGGAAGGGCTGTGTTAGTAGATGTCACAAATGGGGAGTTAATTGCTACACATGTAACTGAATATAGGGATGGGGTCATTGATAAACAATTGCCAAATTCAGATATAGTATTAGCTCCTAGTTTTGCCTTACAAAACCCAGCAAATTATTTAACCGTATTATTTACTTCTGTACCAGAAGTGATAAAGCAATCGGGAATTGACCCAGCAGATGTAATTGGACTGGGAATTGATTTTACGGCTTGTACAATATTGCCAACAGATGAAGAATTAAGGCCACTTTGTTTGATCGATCGATTGAAGGATAATCCTCATTCTTGGGTAAAGCTTTGGAAGCATCATGCTGCACAAAATGAAGCCAACCGAATCAATCAATTAGCTTCTCTATATGGAGGAGACTGGTTAAAGCGTTATGGTGGGAAAATTTCATCAGAGTGGATGCTGCCAAAAGTTTGGCAAATATTGAATGAAGCACCTGAAATATATGATGAGGCCGTCTATTTCCTTGAAGCAGCAGATTGGATTACAGCAAAGCTGACTGGAAATATTAAGCGGAATAGTTGTGCGGCTGGTTATAAAGGCATATGGCATAAACAAGATGGATATTTGCCACCTGAGTTTTTAAATAAGTTAGATTCGAGACTAGCAGATATTTATGAAACGAAATTAAGTGGGGAAGTTGTTCCAATTGGCTCAAAAGCTGGAGAGCTAAGAAGTGAAATGGCGGAATTTATGGGACTCTCTCCAGGCATTTCTGTTTCCGTAGGAATAATAGATGCTCATGCAGGAGTCCCAGGTGTGGGGGTTACTGATTCAGAAAAAATGGTTATGGTGATGGGAACTTCTAGTTGTCATATGCTTTTAAGTGAAAAAGAATTATTAGTGGAAGGAATGAGTGGTGTTGTTGAAGACGGAATCATTCCAGGGCTCTTTGCATATGAAGCTGGTCAAGCGGCTGTAGGTGACATATTTGCGTGGTATATTAATCAGAGTGTCCCGTCCTATATTGAAGATGAAGCAAGAAATAAAGGCATATCGATTCACGAACTACTAGAAAAAAAGGCTAGTCGACTGAAACCAGGTGAAAGTGGATTAATTGCCTTAGATTGGCAAAATGGCAATCGCACTCCATTGGTGGATGCTGATTTATCAGGCTTACTTATCGGGTTGACCTTATCAACCACACCTGAAGAGATATACTTAGCATTGATTGAATCCACTGCTTTTGGTACGAGATCGATAATTGAAACATTTCGTAAACAAGGAGTAGCTATAAAAGAACTTTATGCTTGTGGAGGGCTCCCTCATCGCAATAAACGATTAATGCAAATCTATGCAGATGTGACAAACATGGAAATCAAAATTTCCAATACAACCCTGACTTCATCAATAGGGGCTGCGATGTATGGAGCTGTTGCAGCTGGGAGTATAAATGGTGGATATGATTCCATTATTGATGCAGCAAGAAATATGGCACAGCTAAAAAATGAAGCATATTATCCAATGCAAGAGAATGTTCGAATATATGAAAAGCTTTATCAAGAATATATTCGTCTGCATGACTATTTTGGACGTGGAGAAAATAATGTAATGAAATGTTTGAAGGAGATAAAAGAATCAATAAGATAGATAATAAAGGATCCCTCAGCCAATACTGAGGGATTTTTCGTAAAAAGTAAGCGAATATGGCGGAGATGATGAGAATGGGAAAGCTTTATGCAATAGGTGAAGTATTAATTGACTTTATTCCTTTACAGAGTGGTCAGCCGCTCAAAGACACAATTTCATTTACAAGATCAGCTGGAGGGGCACCGGCAAATGTAGCTGCAGCTGTTGCAAAACTAGGTGGTTCTTCATCGGTCATTACAAAATTAGGAATGGATCCTTTTGGCGATTTTTTAATTGAAAATTTAGAAAGTGTTGGAGTGGAAATTGATAAAATAAAAAGAACATATGACGCAAACACAGCACTCGCATTTGTATCTTTGAAACAAAATGGAGAAAGAGACTTTTCCTTTTATCGGAACCCTTCTGCTGACTTGCTATTAGATGAAAGTGAGATTGATGCGAATTGGTTTCAGCCTGGGGATATCCTTCATTTCTGTTCAGTTGACTTAGTGGAAAGTCCAATGAAATACGCACATAAAAAAGCAATACAAGCAGTTATTCAAGCACAAGGACTTGTTAGTTTTGATCCAAATGTAAGGCTTGCTTTATGGAATAGCCCGGAAGAATGCAGAGAAGCGATACTCGCTTTTGTACCGCTTGCACATTTGATTAAAGTATCGGATGACGAACTGGAATTTATTACTTGTATTAAAGGTATTGATCAAGCAATATATTCACTTTTTATTGGAAATGTTAAGGCAGTGATCTATACAAATGGTGCAAATGGTGCAACTTTATACATAAAGAATTGTAAATACGAGTCAGGTGGATATGTAATAGATGTAATAGACACAACAGGTGCAGGTGACGCGTTTATAGGAGGAGTCAATTATAAACTCCAGGAAATGAAAGCAACCCCATTTAATATTGAGGAATTACTTCAAAAATGCGGGGTGGAAATCCTTGAATTCGCTAATGGCTGTGGAGCATTAACAGCAGCTGGCAAAGGTGCAATCGCCTCTTTGCCTACAAAAAAGCAGATAGATACATTTATAAGTAATGCGAGGAAATGAAAAAGAAATGAATAAATAAAAACAAACAAAATTAAATATTAAATATTCAAAAACAAACAAAAATATTATATAATTAAACAAAATGCATTTTATTTTTGGATAGGAGGGAAATGAATGGCGGAAAATAAATGGAATGAAATAAAGGCACAACAAATGCAAAAGGGGCTTGAGGAATTAGTTTATCGTTCGAATTTAATTGGTTCTGACCGTACGGTATGTAATTGGGGTGGCGGAAATACTTCAATGAAAATGGTCGGGCAGGATTTTCGTGGCAGAAATATTGAGATCATGTGGGTCAAGGGAAGTGGCTCTGATTTAGCTACAATGACCGATGATAATTTTACTTGCCTTCGATTAGACGATATTCAACCATTGTATGATCGCGAAGACATGACTGATGAAGCGATGGTTACTTATCTTTCTCATTGCATGATTGATAGCAATCATCCCAGAGCTTCAATTGAAACATTATTGCATGCCTTCTTGCCATTTAAACACGTGGATCATACACATCCAGATGTTATTATTAGTCTTTGCTGTGCAGATAATGGCAAACAAATTGCTGAAGAGATATATGGCAATCGATTCGTATGGGTTCCTTATATCCGGCCTGGATTTACATTATCAAAGCTGATTGCAGAAGGCGTTCGAAACAATCCTGATGCCGAGCTAGTTTTAATGGAAAAGCACGGTTTGGTTACTTGGGGTGAAACATCTGAAGAATCATATCACAAAACAATAGCAATTATTAATGAAGCAGAAACATATATAAATGAAAGAATTGATGAAACTTCTGTATTTGGAGGGCAAAAATTTGAAACACTCCCTGAAGAAGTGGCAGTTGATCTTTTAGCAAAAGTTATGCCCGTGATTCGCGGTGCAGTAAGTGAAGATAGAAAAATGATCTTAACGTATGATCGTAGTCTGGATGTTCTACAATTTGTAAATAGCTATCAAGCGGCGAAACTATCTCAAGTGGGGGCAGCTTGCCCAGATCATTTAGTTCATACGAAGCGGACGCCTCTGTATATTGATTGGGATCCTGAGTCTAAGAATATAGAATTATTAATTGAGAGAATAAGAGATGGAATTATTCGTTTCAAAACAGAGTACACAACTTACTTTACCAGTCATAAGCAGGATGGTGATCACATGGTAGAACCTGCGCCTCGAGTTATTCTTATTCCTGGAATCGGAATGGTGAATACAGGAAAAGGATATGAAAATGCAGGAATAAGTGGTGCATTATATCATCGGGCAATTGCCGTTATGAAGGGATCTACTACTCTAGGGGACTTTGTTTCATTAAATGAAGAAGAATCATATCATGTAGAATACTGGCCATTGGAGCAATATAAACTATCACTTGCACCAGCTGAAGCTGAATTTTCAAGAAAGATCATCTTTGTTACTGGTGGAGCAGGGGGAATTGGCAGTGAGACATGCCGTCGGTTTGCTTCTGAAGGTGCACATCTTGTTATTGCAGATTTAAATCTTGAAGGTGCAAAAAAAGTAGCAGCAGAAATAAATAATAAATATGGGACAAATCGTGCTATTGCTGTACAAATGGATGTAACGAAGGAAGTTCAGGTGGAGGATGCATTCATAAAAATGGCACTTTCATATGGCGGTGTGGACATTATTGTCAATAACGCTGGGCTAGCAACCTCTAATCCGTTTGATGAAACAACTCTACAAGAATGGAATTTGAATATGAATGTTTTAGGAACTGGTTATTTTTTAGTTGCCCGTGAAGCCTTTAAACAAATGAAACAACAAGGAATTGGCGGGAATATGATCTTTGTTGGTTCAAAAAATTCGTTATACGCAGGGAAAAATGCATCAGCCTATAGCGCTGTTAAAGCTTTGGAAATCCATTTAGCTAAATGTATTGCTGCTGAAGGTGGGGAGTATGGGATTCGTGTAAATTCGGTTCTTCCGGATGCTGTTCTACAAGGATCAGCAATTTGGGGATCGAGTTGGCGTGAGGAACGGGCAGCAGCTTATGGAATTCATCCAGATCAATTAGAAGAGCATTATCGAAAACGAACAACACTGCAAGTAAATATTTATCCATCTGATATTGCAGAAGCAATTGCATATTTTGCTTCTTCTAAAGCAGACAAAACGACAGGTTGCATGCTTACGGTTGACGGAGGTGTGCCTGCTGCATTTACTAGGTAGGTGGTTCTTTTTTTCCTTTTTTATTTATGGAATATTATGATAAAATAATAAAGGTTCTCAAAATAAATAAAAAGAAACAAACATAATCCAAAAGTTGGAAGGGTGCAGTGGAAGTGCTTGTTGCTGAACGACATAGAAGAATTATTGATTTAGTTAATGAAAGATTAAGTATACGAGTGACAGAATTAAGTAAGATCTTTTCAGTAACTGAAGAAACAATCCGGCGTGATTTAGAAAAGCTGGAGAAAGATCAACTTCTTAAGCGCAGTCATGGTGGTGCTATATGCGTTGAAAAAGAACAGTCAGAGATTTCCTATCTTGAAAGAGAAATAGTAAATATTGACGAGAAAAAGGCCATTGCTAAAGAAGCTGTCCGCATGATTGTGCCTGGTGATCAAATTGTCTTAGATGCAAGCACGACTGCATGGTATTTAGCTAAGGAATTACCTGATATGCCTCTAACCGTACTTACAAATTCAATAAAGGCTGCAGTTGAACTAAGTAAAAAAGAGCAAATAAAAGTCATTTCTACAGGTGGGATTTTGTTAAATCAATCCCTTTCATATGTAGGTCCACTGTCAGAAAGATCACTTAAGATGTATCACGTAAATAAAGCGTTTATTTCATGCAAAGGCGTTCATTTGGAAAAAGGTCTGAGTGATTCAAATGAATCCCAAGCATTAGTAAAAAAACAAATGCTAGAAATTGCTGATGAAACGATCGTAATGGTTGACTCTAGTAAAATAGGAATTCGTGCCTTTTCACAAATTGCCTCTTTATCTGCCATTCATTCAATTATTACTGATTCAAGAATAGAAGAAAAAATAAAGCTGCAATTACTAGAAAGCGGAATGAAATTAACAATGGCTAATTAACTTTTTGTTGATACGTGTAAAAAGATGGGATTGATGGAAGATTAGCAGGATAAAACATCATTTGTATTAAAAGGAAACAGTGGGGCAACACCCCACTGTTTGTATATTTATCGTATTAAAAAATCCCCTGAAAACGTTAATCTCACTAATAATTTCGAAAAGTGTTGACACTCTTTTTTGGATGCAGTTAACAAATCTTATAACAATCCCCAAGTTTAGAGTTATTTGTAATTTTGTGAATGATTGAGCATTTTCCTTCCTTCTTTACTACGACTATAGTAAACTAATTTTATTCAGAAAATGTAGTTATCGGTTGGAGGAGAAGTAACGTGTTTAGACAATTAACAAGGCGGAAGATGAATAAAAAATGGTTACAATCAGTACCAAGTTCGGAAAATCATCGTATTATTGCGCCTACTCCTAGTGTCCAAGAAAAACTTTCAATGATTCAGCTAAAGGAAGAAGACTTACGAATTATTTCAAATATCAAACCTTTAGTGGAAAAACATATAGATTGGTTAGTAGATGAGTTTTATTCATCCATTTTGCAAGTAAAGGAATTGCAACATATTATAAATACATATAGTACGATTGATCGTTTACGTAAAACATTACGTTCACATTTAATAGATTTATTTGACGGGAAAATTGACACTTCCTTTTATGAAAAAAGAATAAAAGTAGCAAAAATTCATTATCGAATTGGTCTTAAGCCTGCTTGGTATATGGGGGCATTTCAAAATGTCCAACGTGCATTTTTTCAAATTATATTTGAAGAAGTGAAGGATCCTGAGGAATTTCATCAAATTTGGACGGCAACTACGAAAATTCTTAGTTTTGAACAGCAAATTGTGCTAGAAGCTTATAATGAAGAGACAGAAAAAAAACTGAAAGAAACATTTGATAACGGTCAAAAAAATTTACAAGAGAAAATTTCTAAAGTAAGTGAAGGATTAGTAATTGTTTCTGAAGAAACATATACCTCAGTTAAACATTTAATTGCAAACAGCAAAGATGTTAACCAATTAGTGCAAAATAGTTATCATCAAGCAAAAGTAGTTCAAAAACAAGTCAATGAGGGCCAGGAGAAGCTCACATCACTATTAAAAAATATGAATCAAGTGACGAATGATACACAAATTATGAAGGATATGGTTTTTCGATTAACCGATTCCTCGCAGAAAATTACCGAGGTCGTCCGTATTGTCCATAGTATTGCAGAGCAAACAAATTTACTTGCCTTGAATTCTGCGATTGAAGCAGCAAGAGCAGGAGAACATGGGAAGGGTTTCTCGGTTGTTGCACAAGAAGTAAGGAACTTAGCAGAAAAAACAAAACACTCCATTTCAGATATTCAGTCACTAATCGATACATCGAATGCTTATACGACCGAAGTGACGAAAATAATCGTAAAAGTAGAAGAAGTTGTTCTTAATGGCGGTTTGGCTTCCAATGCAACGAATGAAACGTTTCAGATCATTCGTTCTTCCATTGAAGAAAATGAAAAGAATTTAAGTTCAATGGATAGCCAAATTGAAAATTTATTAATGGTGATTGAAGAAGTAGGTAATTCAACGACTCAAGTGGCAACTTCGGCAGAGTCATTGAGTCAAATTATTCATGATGCATAATTGAAAAATTTATTAAAATAGGAGAATTGTCCAAGCTGTTTATTAAGTATTGAATAGGATATATAGTAAGATCTCCTCCTTAAGATCTGTGATATCTTTTGCTGTTCATCTGTAAAATGTGATGAACGGCTTTTTTTTGTTTAAACTTCTATAGTCAATCAAAAAATCATCCTATTTATATGGTAAAATATATAAACATGTCCAATTACATCATGAAGTGAGGCTTTAGTATGAAAATAACAGTGAGAAAGAAACTTATCTTCGGTTTTATTATTGTTCTTATGCTTTTTGGAATCGTTGCTGGAATATCCAATTATGAATTGAAAAGAATTAATGATCGATATACCAACTTATTAAACGAGGGTGTACAAAATCTTTTACTTGTTAAAAATTTCAAAGAGGATTTAACCATCGAATCGAATGGAATAAGAGGATACTTATTATCAGGTGAATCTACATACATAACTGACTATGATATGGCTAGAAAAAGATTAGATCAGCAATTAGATGTATTAGCGGAATTAATTGTTAACGAGGAAGCTCAATCTTTGATCACTGATTTAAAGAAATTACATGGTGAATTTGCGGAAATTACAGAAGCTGCCCTTTTTTATAAAATAGAAGGAAATGAAGCGGCTTATTTAGAACTTATACAAACATCTGCAAAGGAAGTCGGTCAAGCATTTAGTCTTAAGGCAGATGAATTAATTAAATATGAGGAAACTAGGTTAACTAAAGAAAGTGAAAAAAACGCAGAAGCAATTTTATCAACACAGCTTACCGTCATCATTATTAGTATTGCTTCCTTTATCTTTGCAATTGGTATTGCCATTTTCATTAGTAGAATGATTACAAGACCAATACAAATGGCTGCTAAGTCAATGGATCAAATTGCAAACGGTGAACTGCATATAGAAGAAGTAAAGGTAAAAAGTAAGGATGAAATTGGCTCTTTAATCCATTCGTTAAATAGCATGGTGAAGGATTTAAGAAAAATGGTGAGTCAAATTAGGGGGATTTCTACACATTTGACTGCTAGTAGTGAAGAATTAGCATCAAGTGCAGAGCAAAGTACAGATGCAGCTGAACAGGTTTCACAAATATCTCAGCAAAATGTAGCAAGTATTGAACAACAGATTACTGGATTCCAGGAAGTGGCTACGGCGGTACATGAAATGGATCAAAGTATTCATGCGATTACAAAAAGCAGCGAAGAAATGCTCGAAGTAACCAATCGATCCAATCACTTATCTTCAAAAGGAGAACAATCCATTGAAAGGGTTTTTATTCAGATGAATGAGGTAAGTCAATCCGTTCAAAATGCAACAAAATCCATTCAATTACTTGAAGTGCGGTCAGATGAAATTAGTAATATTAGTAGTATTATTACAAATATTGCGGAGCAAACAAATCTATTAGCATTAAATGCAGCCATTGAAGCGGCAAGAGCTGGTGAGCATGGCAAAGGCTTTGCCGTAGTTGCTGATGAAGTACGTAAACTGGCTGAGGAATCCAAGAAATCAGCCATACAGATACAAAATATGATTGGAATGATCCAACAAGAAACGAACCTAGCAGTAGGAGTGATGGATGTTGGCAATAAGCAAGTGACGGATATGTTCACTGAAACAAAAGAGGCGAGGAATGCCTTTAAAGAAATAGCAGAAACGATGTTGGATACAGCTGGAATGGTAGAAAATATCAATTATTTACTCGGAAACCTGTCTGTATTATCTGAACAAATTACTGTAGTGATAACGAATGTGGAGGAGATTTCTAAGAATAGTGTATCAGCATCAGAGGATGCATCCGCAGCAACAGAAGAGCAATTAGCGACGATGGAAGAAGTATTCACTTCATCTATTTCTCTTGCAAAGCTTGCTGATGAAATGCAGACAGTTGTCTCCCGTTTTAAATTATAGGTACAAAAAGTACTCGTCTATGGCGAGTACTTTTTGTTTAATGGAATCTTATTTGCCATTATCCTTTTTCTTAAATCCTTTATCCATGAAAGTTTGTTTCAACATTTGATGTCCTAGGACAGCTACTCCAGCAGCAATAATTCCATTAATTACACCGGTAACTGTAAAACCGAATGCTAAGCTGCCCCCAATTATTGAAATTAGTAAGATGATCCAAATGATTGTCCAATCAGGAATGGCAGGTGTTTGTTTTAATGCATATCCGAGTACCCATAAAGCAGGGACAAGCATGAGGTAATTTTGGTTTAAATATGAAAGTAAATCCAAATACCTTCACCTCCTTAACTGGTTCTCTACTATCTTATGATAGAAGATGCAATTTGGAATGTTTCTAATTCCTATAAAATAACAATTTAAAAATTATGTGCTTTTACATAGGATAGGAATCGGTGTATTTCAATTATTGAATCCTTCATTTTTAAATCCATAACAGAAATTGGAATAAATAGCCAAGAGTTTTGAGCAATTATCTTTTACAAGCAATGAATAAAATATTGTTTCAAATCCCCATGTCCTTTTTCATTATTTACTTATATATAAAGAGTGAAAGGAGGGGATGAGAATGGCACAAGCATTAATGATTGATACGAAACTGCGCCTTAGCTTTGAAATAGGCGTAAATGAAAAAGGCGAGCCGAAGTACAAGTCGAAGACCATTGGGAATGTAAAGAAAACGGCAAGTGCAGATCAGATTTTTGAAGCAACCCAGGCAATTGCTTCCTTGTGTAATGACCCACTTGTTACAGTAGTAAGAAATGATAGCTTTGACATTGTTGGCTAATAGTCAATTGATCGAATGAAAGGGAGGTGAATAGGATGACTAAATCATTAGAGCTGTCTTTTCTAACAGAAACAGGAAAGTTATCGCGGTTATCAATTGATAATCCGAAGGAGCCAATCGATGCTGCTGCAGTTAAGCTCGCGATGGAGCAGATGATCACTTCTGCTATTTTTCAAACAGCAAATGGAGATTTTGTAGCTGCTGAAGGGGCAAGATTGATTGAACGTAATGTAACAGATTACGATTTTGAATAAGTAAACTAGGGCAGTTCGCAAGGTGGAGCTGCCCTTTTAAATGAATAATAGAAAGGAGAGTTAGGAGATGGAAGAGTTCGTATCATTAATAAGCGAAGTTGGCTTTCCTGTCGTTGTCACCCTTTATCTGTTACATCGAATAGAGGCGAAACTAGATGTTGTTGTCCATTCGATTCAAAGTCTTCCAGCTCGAATGAAAGAGGAAAACTAAGAATTGTACAATACTATTGAATTGACTATTTTTTCTAGTAGTGGTAAGCTTGTTTAAGCTATATGCATCGAATTATAATTTAGCTAGCTAATTTTCCCTAGTTTTTTTGTTTGGAAGAGTAGTGTATGGTAAAAGCGATAATCGTTGTAAATAGTGAATTAACATGTGGCTTTTAGTGCCTATAGGAGGATTTTCTTTATGAAAAACGGTAAAGTAAAATGGTTTAATGCAGAAAAAGGTTTCGGATTTATTGAAGGTGAAGATGGAAATGACGTTTTCGTACATTTCTCTGCTATCCAAACAGAAGGTTTCAAATCATTAGAAGAAGGTCAAGAAGTATCTTTCGAAGTTGTTGAAGGTGCTCGTGGACCACAAGCTGCTAACGTAAATAAACTATAATCGAAAACTAATATGCAGAACAGCCCTTTCAATTGATTGGGCTGTTTTTATATTGGAGGTTTATAAGTAAGAATGATTGCTCAAATATAATGACAATCGCTAATGATCGCCTAAAGTTATTGATCATAGATTCAAACGATAACTAATCTTCTTCATTTGTAAATATCTTCATCGCACCAATTATAAACACAGCCGGAAATAGGATTAATGATAATTTAAGAATCATAATATCTAAGATGATACTTAATAAGAAAATAGGCAACCCGATAATCGTTAACAAGGATATAAATTTTGTATAACGGATTGCTGATTTAGAAATTTCGGGCTCTTCTTGATACATCCACCTTTTCCCGACTAATATACTATCTTCAGGATAAAAATAAGTCCAAATTAACAAAGCCTCAAGTGGAATCAAACAAATAACTGTAAGGATAATTTCTGCCATTTTCTTTCCCCCCTGAAATTCAGTGATGCAATAATTGTCTATATTCTTATTACGAGATAAATTTAAAATAGTTCCAATAATTTATATTTTTTGTTGTTTAGCGTAATTATAAATTTAGATGTTGTGGATAACTTTGCGACAAGTTTTTCTGCGTCCAGCTCCAGCGCCTACCCCCTCGAGGTCACAAGCCAATCCTCCCAGAAAGGTAAAATACACCTTTCCGAGAGGCTCGTCTTGTGCTTGTCGGGGGTGATCAAGGCGCTTGCGCATTTGTTCTAGACAGCAATTTGTGAAAAAGTGTTTTGAAATTTAGTCAGCTATAGTGCTTAATCGGTTTCTAATTCGTTCTTACAAAGAAAACAATGAAATTTTTGATATAATAATAGGTAAGAGTATGTAAGGAGATGAAAACGGCATGAAATTTATTCATACAGCGGACTGGCATCTAGGTAAGCTTGTTCATGGCATATATATGACAGAGGATCAACGGTATTTTCTAAATCAATTCGTTAAATTAGTAGAAGAGGAAAAGCCGGATGCGGTTGTTATCGCAGGAGATTTATATGATCGTTCTGTACCGCCAACAGAAGCGGTTGAATTGCTTAATGAAATTCTCTTTAAAATCAATGTGGAATTACAGATACCTGTTGTTGCGATTGGCGGCAATCATGATAGCGCTGAAAGGCTATCATTTGGTAGTTCGTGGTATAAGCAAAGTCAATTTTATTTATCTGGAAAGCTAGAACAAGAAATTCAACCTGTCCATCTTAATGGTGTAAATTTCTATCTTGTTCCATATGCTGAACCTGGCATGGTTCGACATCTATTAAATGATGAATCCATTCACTCACATCAGGATGCAATGAAGGCGGTCATTGGGAAGATAGAGCAATCAATGAATCTGAATGAGCCAAATGTTTTCGTCGGACATGCCTTTGTCCTCGGAGGGAAAACGAGTGATTCAGAACGAACTTTATCTGTTGGAGGATCTGGTTGTGTGGGGGCAGAAATTTTCGAACCATTTTCGTATACGGCGCTTGGGCATTTGCATAGCCCAGATGCAATTAAGCATCCAAAGGTCCGCTATTCGGGCTCTCTATTAAAATACTCCTTTTCAGAAGCGAAGCAAGAGAAATCAATTTCAATCATTGAAATGAAGGACAATGGTCAATTTGATCTTCGTATTCGTTCGATTGCTCCGAAGAATGATATGCGAGAGCTTGAAGGATATCTTGATGAGTTAATGGATTCAAGTTTTTATGAAAAACAAAATGTGAATGATTACTTGAAAATTAATTTACATGATGAAGGGGCATTAATTGATCCTATTAATAAACTCCGCCAAATCTATCCGAATGTGCTTCATCTTGAGCGAAAAATAACAATGACTGATCTGAAGAAAAAGAAATCATTCTCTTCACATAGAGAGGAGAAAAAGTCGGAGCTTGAACTATTTAAACAATTTTATGAAGAAATGACAACATCAGAATTTACGGATGAAAAAAATACGGTTATGGCTGAAGTAATCGAAAAAACATTGAAGGAGGAGGCGGCAAAATGAGACCATTAAAATTAACGATGCAAGCTTTCGGTCCATATGCCGAGACAGAACAAATTGATTTTACAAAGCTAGGCAGCAGGACAATGTTCGTTATTTCAGGGAAAACGGGTTCAGGGAAAACAACCATTTTTGACGGGATTAGCTATGCAATTTATGGCAAAGCAAGTGGAGAAGACCGCAGCGGGCCGGATCTTAGAAGCCAATTTGCTAAAGACGATACAACAACAGAGGTTTCCCTGGAGTTCACGTTAAGAAATAAAACCTATTTAATTATAAGATCTCCACAGCAGGAAAAAAGAAAGGCACGTGGAGATGGATTTACGACGATTGGAGCAAAAGCAGAGTTGTATGTGTATGATACAAATGGGAACCGTCAGCTTCTAGCGGCTAATGTTCGTGATGTCGATGAAAAAGTAAAAGAGATAATGATTATAGATAGTAATCAATTTCGCCAAATTTTAATGATTCCTCAAGGGGAATTCCGAAAGCTACTAACATCAGAAAGCAAGGACAAGGAAGTTATTCTGCAACGGCTATTCCACACCCAGGTATACAAGCGTATTGAAGAAAAATTAAAGGAAGATGCAGTAGAACTTAAAAGAACGGTAGAAAAGCAAGTGGAGAATCGAAACCATGCGATCCAGGACATCCATACGCTTTATAACGAAGAATTAAAAGGCTATTTAGATACGGGAAGTGTCAATGACCATTTGATTATGCCTCTATTACAAATAGAAATTAGTCAAATGTTAGAGGAGCTGAGCAGGCTTGCAGATCTATTAAAAGAGAAAGACGAGCAAAGAAAAGCTATCCAGCAACAATTGTATGAAGCGGAAGCAATTACGAAACAATTGAAAGCAAAGGACGAATTGCAGGTAAGAAAATCAGCACTTGAAAAAGACAAATCGAAATTTGCTGAAATGGAAGTGCAAATGAAACTTGCTCAAAAAGCAGCAGTTCTTGCAAAGCAGGAAGAGCTTTGCCATCACTTGAAAAAAGAGATGGATGCAGCTAATCACGAGCTTTCCCTATTGAATGACCAATTAACAGTACAAGCAATTCAGCTTAAAGAGCAAGAAGAAATTTGGGTAGCTGAAAAGAATCGGGAGTCAGAAAGAAAAGCAATAGGTGAGGAAATTAGTTATTTAAAGAATATGAAGGCAGATATCCATTCCTTTGCAAGTGTGCAAAAGGAAGTGAACGAATTAGAAAGACATCTTGGAAAGTTGTCAAAAGAGAGGACTCTACTGGAAGAGGCGGAAAAAAGGACAGAAAAAGCTACACATATTTTAAAAGAAGAGAAACAAGCGATTGAACAAAATCAGCTAAAATTAATTGGACTTACACACAAGCTTGAAAATCTAGCTGGAGAACTTTCACTTATCAATAAATTTGAGGATCAACAAAATCGATTAGAGAAGGCATCCTTCCAATTTGAAAAGAAAAAGAAAATTTTGGCGAATGCTGAAGCCAGATTAGCTGATGCAAAGAGTATGACTTTGGAAGTGGAACAAAAATGGCTGCATGGACAAGCTAGCTTGCTTGCAGCTAAGCTTCACGTGGGGGATGCATGTCCTGTATGCGGATCAGAATATCATCCAAAACTTGCAGTTTCAGAGAATGAGATCCCTAATGAAATAGATATAAAAATGGCTAAAAAGCAATACGAAGAACTTGAAAAGGAAAAAGTTAATGCTGAAAAAGTGTTTTATGAGGCACAATCGATCAATCTATC
The DNA here is from genome assembly GCF_017874625.1 of Cytobacillus eiseniae. Lineage (GTDB taxonomy): Bacteria > Bacillota > Bacilli > Bacillales > Cytobacillaceae > Cytobacillus > Cytobacillus eiseniae. The sequence continues at coordinate 395,406 of NZ_JAGIKZ010000002.1, forward strand.
ATTAAAGGAAACTGTAAATAATTTGATTGAGGATATTCAAAGACGACAGCCTGAATTGTCTACGGAAGATTTTTCAGTCTATAAAAATTCAATTATTTCGGAGCAGTTGGAATTATCAGCTTCCCAGCAAACACTGACTAAAAACGTTGAACGACTGTCAAGCTGTATGAAGGAATTGCAATCACTTGAACAGGATAAAGAGAAATTTGCTACTGAACGGCTAAAGATGAATGAAAAAGTAAATGAAGCAACAATTCAATTTACGGAAAAGAAAACGAATTTGAATCGGATGATGGAAAACATTCCCGAAGAGCTACGTTCAATGGAGGTCTATGAAGCACGACTCGATCAATCAATTAAAAAACAAGAAGAGTTAAGCAACCGATTAGAAGCTGCAGAAGAGAAATATCGAAAAAGCAAGGAAAAACTTCTTTTATTAAAGACAAAATATGAAACCATTGAAAAAAATAAGAACAAAACGAATGAGCAGCTAGTAAAAGAAAGAGAAGCTTTTGTTAACCGTATGAACGAACAGGGCTTCGCCACGTACGGGGAATACAATGGTGCAAAGAAATCAGAGCAAGAGATCAAACAGCTGGAGAAATCTTTCATTGATTATCGTGAGGAAGTCCGTTCAGTAACAGATCGCTACAATGAATTGGATGAGTTGCTAGCAAATATTGAGAAACCTGATATGGAAAAGCTACACATAGCACTTAAAAATATAGAAGATCAAATTCGTTCACTGCAAGATGGCTATACAAATCTATTTATGAAGAAAAGAGATAATGAGGAAATAGCGAATAAAATCAAACAAATAAATGAGGAATTGAAGGCATTTGAAGAGAAATATAAGGTGATTGGCCATTTATACGAGATTGCTAAAGGGCAAAATACGTATCGGATTACGTTTGAAAGATTTGTTTTAGCTTCCTTCCTTGATGATATCTTAAATGAAGCAAATGGCAGGCTCCGAAAGATGACAAGTGGAAGATATGAGCTTATCAGAAAAACGGACAGGTCAAAAGGAAATGTTCAAAGTGGCTTAGAATTGCTTGTTTTTGACCAATATACAGGTCAAGAGCGGCATGTGAAAACATTATCAGGAGGAGAAAGCTTTAAGGCTGCACTAGCACTTGCCTTAGGATTAGCAGATGTTGTTCAACAATATGCTGGAGGTGTCTCATTAGAGACTATGTTTATTGATGAAGGCTTCGGTACACTTGATCCGGAATCACTTGATCAAGCGATTGAGGCATTGATTGATATCCAAAGCAGCGGAAGACTCGTCGGCATTATTTCGCATGTTCCTGAACTAAAAGAAAGAATAGATGCACGGCTTGAAGTAATCGCAACACAGACAGGAAGTAAGACGAACTTTCAATTTTTAGCATAAGAGGACTTCGATCAGTGAGAGATGATAAAAATGTACTGATTGAAGTTTTATCATTCCTCACCTTCTTGAATCAATTGCTTTAATCTACGATAATATGATTGAAAGAAGGAGGGGAATGTAAGTTGAGTATGCTATTTGGCCATCAGTATGATCTTTTTCCATTTGAGGTCTTTTCAATTTCGCATATACTAATGATTGTCCTATTGGTCAGTGGAGCCGTTGCCTTGTATTATTTTCGAAGTTATTTTCGGAAGAAGGATCAAGCGTTTAGATCTGCCATGTTTATGATCATGTTCTTGTTAGAAACAATGTATCATATTTGGCTGATTAAAGATGGCTACTGGAATCTCTCATTTACTCTTCCGCTTCAGCTTTGTTCGCTTAGTCTATTATTATGTTTAATCTTGTTAGTGACAAAATCGCAAATTATTTTTCAAATTGTCTATTTCATTGGGATTATTGGTGCCTTTATGGCTATATTAACCCCTGAATTATTTCTTGGATTTCCTCATTTTCGTTATTTTCAATTTTTCATTACCCATCTATTTATTATTTGGACTTGTCTTTATTTTGTATTTGTCCATACGTATAGACCAACGAGAAGAGGAATGATTACATCTTTCTTATTTTTAAATGGGAGTGCGATAGTCGCCTTTATGGTCAATAAGCTAACTGATGGAAATTATATGTTTCTAGCCAAAAAACCAACAAATGGTTCCTTATTAGATTATTTTGGACCTTATCCATACTATATATTGACATTAGAAGCAGCTGCTATCTTTCTATTTTTCTTTTTGCTCCTCCCATTTGTTTGGAAGGATCGTGCTGCAAATAAATTATTTGGCAAGTAAATCATTGAACTTTATGTCATTAAACGATAATGTGAAAGTTGCATAAGTTATACAGAAGAAGGTGGCAGTTTTGAAAAGGTATTTTACAATCGGCATGGCTGGACATATTGATCACGGGAAAACAACATTAACAAAAGCTTTAACAAATGTAGATACAGATCGTCTAAAAGAAGAAAAAGAACGGCAAATTTCGATAGAACTTGGGTTTGCGCACTTGTATGAAGACGAAGACATCCAAATCTCTGTCATTGATGTTCCAGGGCATGAACGCTTTATTAGACAAATGATTGCAGGAGTCGCCGGAATTGATTTAGTCGTGCTCGTTGTTGCTGCAGATGAAGGGGTTATGCCTCAGACGAGGGAGCATTTACATATATTAGGCTTATTAGGGATAAAGAGCGGGATTGTTGCAGTTACGAAGGTGGATCGTGTAGATGAAGAATTTATCGATCTCGTAAAAGATGATATTTTAGATGAGTTAAAAGGAACGGTATTTGAACAATCCCCATTTATGTTAGTGGATAGCTTATCATTAAAAGGTATCAATGACTTGAAGTCCTTAATTACGACTACATTGAAAGCACAAGAAATGAGAGATGTGAAAGGTGCATTTAGATTACCTATTGATCAAGTTTTCACGATTAAAGGACAAGGAACAGTTGTGAGAGGAACAGTATACGAAGGGGCGATTGAAGAAGGCCAACCTTTGATGATTATGCCAAAAGGTCTGGAAACTCGTGCTAGACAGCTGCAAGTACATCATCAACCAGCAAAAAAGGCATTTGCAGGGCAGCGAACAGCAGTAAATCTTTCTGGTATTGCAACGGACGAGGTACAACGTGGAGATGTGCTTGTTTCATCAGAGCATTTTATTACAACTAGAACAATAGATGTTGCATTAAGTGTGATTGCAGATCTAGATTACATAGTAAAGCAAAGAATGCCTATAAAATGTCATATCGGTACTGCAGAAGTAATGGGAAGAATCGTTTTCTTTGATCGCAATGAAATAAAAGATGATAGCAGTGAAATTCTCTGCCAAATCCGTTTAGAAGAAGAAATTGTCACCAAACGAGGCGATCGCTTTATTTTAAGAAGGCCAAGCCCGATTGAGACAATTGGCGGGGGATGGGTTATTGAACCACGTGGTGAAAAATATCGTTTTGGACATCAAACAATTGAAGAGCTTGCAAAGAAAAAAGAAGGGACACCAAAGGAAAGAACGATGGCGGCATTATTTGAAGCAAAAAGTTTACCCCTTTCTGAGCTCCTAACAAGAACATCGCTTGAACAATCCGAGCTAGAACATTTGTTACATGAAGAGGATGAGTTCCTGCAATATAAGAACAAAGATTACACCTTGATTTCATTAACTTCTATGATTGAAGAAGAAATGTATGATCGCATGAAGGACTATCATAATGAAAATGAAATGAAGCCGGGTTTGAATCGTGCTGAGCTTTTTCAAATCATGCAAAATGTATACCCAAAGCAATTATTAGAATATGTGCTGGAGAATGGCATACAATCATCTACATTTGGTAAGCGTGATCAATACGTCCATTTACATGATTTTAAACCACAAATTCCTATCAATTGGCAAAAACGTACGAATGGTTTGCTAGATGAATTAAAAAATGATGGTCTACAAGTAAAATACTTACACGATTATTTTACAAAGGCTGGAATACCTCAACCGCTTGTTGTAGAAATTAAGAAATTCTTAATGGATGAAGGAGTAATTGTTTCGCTAGATGAACAATATTATTGGCATCGAGAGCACTTTAGTAACGCTGTTGAGACATTACGAAATGGAACAGGCGCAGACTTTGAAGTTGGGGATGCGAAAGCACTCCTTGGACTATCACGAAAATACATGATTCCCTTTTTGGAAAGGTTGGATATGACTGGTTTAACTATGAGGGTGGAGAACAAAAGGGTTTGGAAAGGAAAGAAATTATAAAAGCTAATCATCATGATTGGCTTTTTTTATTTAGGATCTTTTCTAAAAGATTGTTGTTTTTTTAATCAATTCTTAGATTGAAAGTTTTACCAAATAGGTCGGTTGATTGGAGCGGAAGGTGCGAGGTCCTCGAAAATGCTGTCGCATTTCCTTCGTGCGGTGTGAATTCTAAGTAGCCTACTCAATGTCCTGCGGGATGCGTGGGACAGCTGAGACCCCGCAAGAGCGTAAGCGATGAGGAGGCTCAGCGCCCACCCCGCGGAAAAGGAGCGACCTGGAGCGGAAATCAACCTTTACCAACTATGTGTTAAATAGCAACAATGTTTGCGAAAACAGCCTTTATTTAAATATGGCATATTGGCAACAATGTTTGTCAAAATAGCATAAACAAAGAATAGAAATCAAGTAAAAACATCTTGAAATCGCGAAATATACTAGCAAAAATGTAAAATTAATCATAGTTGTGTAAAATCTACTAATCTCTCCATATCTTACAGATATATTTTGACGTAATACTCTACTAAAATAAGGATGTATAAGAATTATTAGGAGGGAACAACATGAGAAAGCAACTACTCACGATAGCCGCCTCTACTGGGTTATTTATTACAGCTTTTAGTGGGAATGCAAGTGCTCACGAGAATAATTACCAAGTTAGATCAGGGGATACGTTATGGAAGATTGCTCAAGCGAATCATCTATCTATTAATCAATTAATAGAATGGAATAGCTTATCAACTTCAGTTATTTATCCTGGCCAAAGCATTAGCTTAATTGAACCACATACTCATGAACAAACAGATGCAGATGTGATGAGTTATACTGTGAAAACAGGTGATAGATTATGGGAAATTGCAAGAAAATTCAATCTTCAGATTCAGGAATTAAAAGATAGAAATGGATTGACGTCCGACACGATCTATCCTGGACAAAAATTAATGATTAAACATACCGAATCATTAAGTACATATACAGTCCAAAGTGGAGATACTCTTTGGCTTATTGCAAGTCGCCATAATCTATCAATTACACAATTGAAGTCAATGAATAACTTAAGCTCTGATACGATTGTTGTTGGACAAGTATTAAAGTTGTCATCAACAAGTGCAGCTGCTTCTAAGGTGGATGCATTAATCATTGAGGCAAAAAAATATATGGGTGTCCCGTATAAATGGGGCGGCAGCACGCCAGTAGCTTTTGACTGCAGCGGATATTTGAATTATGTATTTAATAATGTAGGCATCTCTATTCCAAGAACAGTAGCAACCATTTGGGATGCAACAAAGACTGTATCAGCACCTCAGGTAGGGGATATTGTCTTCTTCAACACATCATCAGGACCGTCACATGCAGGAATCTATCTAGGAAACAATCAATTTATTCACTCGGGCTCTTCAACTGGAGTAACAATAAGTGATATGAATGTTTCTTATTGGAAATCACGTTATTTAGGAGCTAGAACGGCGTTTTGATTAGCTTTGAATAGAAAATTATTTTTAGAAAAAGGATTGTTTAGTGGTTTATACTAATCAGTCCTTTTCTTTTTTTTCAATGAATATATATATAAGTCTACACAAAATTAGTGTACAAACATAGGATGACTTGTGTATAGAAAAAAAGGCAATATGAAATTTGTTATTTGGTTGTTTTAAATGGAGGGAAATTATTTTGCCTTATTTCAATCATCAAGATTATGAGAACAAACTGAATAACTTCCTTGATTTTACAGCTAATGCAAAGGCAAAACAAATTTTCTTTATTTTTTCGGGAACCACTTATATGAATAAATACTCTGGAAACCGCCCTAATAAACTAGCAAATGAACTTACTAAACAGAAAATACCAGTCATCTACTCCTATAATCAAGGAAAACAAGAAAAACCGTTACAAACCTTTGCTAATGAGTACCTTTTTCAGATTCCCCAAAAGCAAATCATTCATCTATTGGAAAAAATCATTCATTTTGATTTTCGTAATAAAGAAAAGGCATTTATTATCTCTTATCCACATTTAATATGTGCAGAGTACATCGATGCATTTCATTCTAATGGATGGGTAACAGTGTATGATGTTCGCGATGATTGGGAGGAATTCCAAAAAGCGGGTGCTGCCCATTGGTATAATAAAAATCTTGAAAGGTTAATTTATCAACAGGCAGATGTAATTTGTGCCGTTTCCACTCCTTTGAAAAGGAAAATGGAGTCCTATGGCAACAAAAAGGTTTATTTATCTCCTAATGCACTAGATCCAATATTTTTTAGAGAGAAGAACTCTATGATGAGGAAACAAAGGAATCCGCTAGTGATCGGCTATTTCGGTCATTTAACAAAAGCATGGTTTGATTGGGAGAGATTAATCACCATTGCAAAAAGAAAACCAGAATGGACGTACGAGTTAATTGGCCTTTCCTTTCCTAAAATAAAGCTGCCACCTAATATACACTATTTAGGTCCAAAAAACAGTCTAGAAATAAAGGAGATTAGTAAAAGATGGAACGCGGCTATTATTCCTTTTAAGCAAAATCCATTAAGTGAAGCGGTAGATCCAATTAAGGTATACGACTATTTAGCACTTGAGCTGCCAGTTGTATCAATCGATATCCCACAAATTAAAAAATATCCAAGTGTCTATATAGCTAAAACTGATACAGCATTTATTCGAATGATCGAAGAAGTAACAAATAAGTCTTTCGATAAGGAAAAAACGGAAAAGTTTCTAAAAAACAATCTTTGGGAACACCGAGCAAAGCAACTACAGAATCTAGTAACTGAGTATAACAAAAAATAAGTAATGGGAAGTGTTAATTGTTTTTATTTAGAAGGGAGGGATGTTAAATGAGTAATCTAATACCCATTTCATCTTTGAGAATTGCCTGTATTTTAGATGAATTTTCCTTTGAAGCATTGAACCCAGATAGTGAGCTTATTCCAATTACCCCAAATAATTGGCAGGAAGTCTTAATAAAAAAACGACCACATTTTCTTTTTGTTGAATCCGCATGGAATGGCAATTCTGGTTCCTGGCAGTATAGAATTGCTTCTTATTCGAACTCAAAAGGAAACGAACTAAAAAGTTTAATTAAATGGTGCAATCAGATGAAGATTCCTACCGTATTTTGGAATAAAGAGGATCCTATTCATTTTGATCGGTTCATAGAAACTGCCAAGCTATTTGACTATGTTTTTACTACTGATGCTAATTTAATCAATATTTATAAAAAAAGGGTTCAGCATGAAAGAGTATATCCTTTACTTTTCGCTGCACAGCCTCTGATTCATAACCCAATTAATCAATATCGTCCGAAGAAAAATGTAAGCTTCGCAGGCACTTATTATGCTAATCGCCACGAAGAACGTGCAAAGGATATGGTGGCCATTTTAGATGCAGCTTTGGAGCATGGCTTAGAAATTTTTGATCGAAATTATCATTTAAAAGGAAAAGCGAAGCAAGTAAATGAATTTCCTCTCAAATATAGAAAACATATTGTCGGTCATCGGCCATACAATAAACTTTTAGAGGAATATAAGAATTATAAAGTATTTCTAAATGTGAATACTGTAAAAAATTCATCAACGATGTTTTCAAGAAGAGTTTTTGAAATTGCTGCATCTGGTACACCAATATTAAGTTCGTATGCCAAAGGGATTGAAGTACAAATGGGCAATATTGTTCAGATGGCATCTACTACTCAGGAAGCAAAGCAAAAGCTAAAAACACTTTTAAATGATAATCATTTACGTATGAAGCTTTCACTAGAAGGGCAAAGACTAGTATTTAGCAAGCATACCTATAAACATCGACTGTATGAAGTTGCAACGAGAATAGGCTTAAATGTAAATCCAATTGATAGCAAGGTAATCGTCCTTTCAATGGTTAAAAGCCTAAGTGAATATCAATCAGTTATTCGATCCTTCAAGAATCAAACCTATGAGACTAAAAGTCTTCTTGTATATGTTCCAGCAGAAAATATTGCAGAAATTAGCAAATATTGCAAAGCCCATCATTCGAATGAAAATATAAAATTATTGGACCTATCCAAACTTCAATTATATACAATGGATAAGAATGCTTATTATACGTATTTCTCACCATTACACTATTATGGTTCATTTTTCATAACAGATATGGTCCATAGTTTAATGTACAGTGGTGCTGATATTAGTACAAAAGTTTGCTATTTTCAAGCGGAAAATGCAAAAATACTCATTCAAGGAAAGCATGAAGAATGTTTAGTGAAAGAGCTTCAATATGATGCGTGTGTAACGAAATATCAGTATGCAGAATTAATCATTCAATATATGTTGAATGGAAAAAAAAGGGACTCAAATCAAGCGGATATTTATGCTAGCAATCGATATAACTTTTCGTTTAATGGGAACCTCTCAGAAGCACTATTTCAAAAGCTTTCTAAAGATCGTTCAATTAATATATGAATAGGTGATTTTATGAATAAAAGAATTATTATTAATATTAAATTTAATAATTGGGATAGCCAAGAGATCGGGGATGAAAGGCTTTCAAAGCAATGGATTGAAGATCGCATGGAAATATTTGTGAAGTTCACCTTGCAAAGCCTTATGCAGCAAACCTCACAAGATTTTTTAACACTCATTTTATATGAAGATTCAACAGAAGAACTAATAGCAAATACACTACGAAAATATGAGAAGCTTCCAAATAATATAAAATTCATTAAAAAAACAGCGTATGTAAAAGAGGTCAATCAGTATATTGATGGCTATCAATACTTTTACCTAACAAGAATAGATTCAGATGATATGTTTCATCAAACCTTTATTGAACAACTGCATCAATATAAGCCTAAGGCAAGTACGGTCGCATTAATTAATCAGAAAGGCTATATTTATGATTCTGTTTACCATAGGCTTGCGACATGGTATTATTTTTCTCCGCCTTTTTATACGTTTATTTATAAAACAAATGAATGGTTGGATGGGAAAAGGTACTCTGTTATAGGTGGCCATAAGAGTGTGATTTCTTATCCACACGAAATATTAGGAGAAGGAAAATTTGTTGTTGTCGTTCATTCCAACAATATTCATTCCAAGTTTAACAGTCCTTATAAACAAGAGACAATTGCAGATATGGAGCAAATCAATGAAATTCTAAGCGGTTTTAATAAGAGAGTGATAAGAGCAAATGAATAATATACTTGTTTATGCAGATACGGATATGAATATAATTGATGGATCCTCCATATGGGTGGTTTCTATTCTAAAAACTTTAGCAGAAGATAGGCAAAATAATATTACTCTCCTCTTGAAAACTCCAATTTTCAATCAGACCTTAATCCAATCTGTAGCTATATTTCCTACGATCCAACTAGTTGAATGCTGGGAACAAAAAAATAACGGCAAACACAATTTATTAAACCATACAAAAAAGTCTTTGTCACCAGCAGATGCTTTAAAAAGGATCAATCACTTGGACACAGAGCATAATTATACAACTATTTTAGTAAGAGGGGCCAATCTTAGTCCCCTTTTATTAAAGTATAGGAAGATCTTATCAAAGTGTATTATTTATCATTTAGAAAATGGAGAAGGAGATCCTACCATCTACAATCGTGTATTTCCAAGGGCAAAATATATTGCTTGTCAAACGCATGCAATCAAACAGCAATTAATACAAATGAAAGTTCCACCAGAAAAATTATTTATACTTCCTCCGATGGTTCCTAATTTTAATAAGAATGAAATCGTAATTAAAAGGAATGGAAAAAAGTTAATTTATTCAGGCAAACTATCTCCCCAATATCATACGCTTAAAATTATACAAGCCTTCGATCATATTTCTCGTAAATTCCCAGATAGTGAGCTCCTTATTATTGGAGCAAAATATTACAATAAACCTTTTGTGAGTGATTTTCAAGCAAAGGTAGAGTCAATGATAAGTGAAAATCGGAAAATTCGCTTATTTATGGGACAAACAAGAGAAAGAGCAATGGAACTAATAGCAAAATCAGATGTATGTATTTCCTGGAGGAATGAAAGTTTAAATGACCATTTAGAACTGTCTACAAAGCTATTAGAATATGGAAGCTTAGGTAAGCCTGTGATTGTAAATCGCACAAAAGTACATGAACAGCTTCTCGGTAAAGATTATCCATTATTTGCTAATTCCTTTGATGAATTTATTCAAAAGGTAACCATTTCATTTACAAATGATGCAATCTATCAAAAAGCAGCAAATCAAATGATCCTTCTTAGTGAAAATTATACCTTTAAGGAAGTTTATCGTAAAATATGTGCCCATTTTACCGCAGAATAACGTAGTGAAAATGTAGAGGAAACACTTTATGGTGATAGTCAGTTAATAAAAAACTGGGACGACAACAAATTATACAGTATTTCCTGAGAGTGATTAGGTCAGCCAACGGATTCGCGGGGGGATCATATTCTCCACGAATGATATTTACTTTATAGGGGGAGAGAAAATGACCCAAAAAAAATTAAACCTTTTATTTGCGGGACAAGATTTAAAGTTTATGAAAGAAATTATTCATTTCTTTAAGGAAGATAGCCAGTTTATCGTCGAAGTGGATGAATGGTCGGGGCATACGAGGCATGATGAAGGAAAAAGCCGAAAGCTTTTGAAATGGGCAGATATTATTATTGCCGAATGGTGTCTAGGAAATGCTGTTTGGTATTCAAAACATAAACAGCCACATCAAAAGTTATTTATCAGGTTTCACCGTCATGAAATGAACACGACATATCCTGAGCAGCTTCATTTAAGGAATGTTGATAAAATTGTTTTTATCGCGCCAGCCATTAAGAGCTTGATAGAGAGTCGGCTAGCTCTTCCTAAGGAAAAATCTATTTTAATATACAATGCAGTGCCTGTTAAAAAATTCAATTTACAAAAACAGCCTAATGCAAATTATCAAATAGGTATGATTGGTTATAGTCCTAAGCTCAAAAGACCTGATCGTGCGTTTGCCCTTTTAAATGAGCTTAAAAAGTACGATGAGCGCTATCGTTTACACATAAAAGGAGCACATCCATCTACCTATCCATGGCTATGGAGAAATCCGAGTGAGCGTCAATATTATGACCAATTATTTCATGAGATCAAAAGTTCAGGACACAATGATTCTTTACTTTTTGAACAGTGGGGTACAGATATTCCAGAATGGCTACAGAAAATTGGCTTTATTCTTTCTGTGAGTGATATAGAAGGTTCTCATCAAGCAGTTGCAGAAGGAATGGCATCAGGAAGCATTCCGTTTATTACAGGATGGAAGGGTTCAGAAGAAATTTATCCACAAAAATTTATAAAAAGTAGTCTGGAAGAAATGGCTGCAGGAATAAATGATTATACAAAAAACAGTCAGTTATATTTTGATGAGCAAAGAGCAGTAAAGGAATTTTGTGAGAATAATTTTGATTTAGCAGTCATTTATACAAAATGGAGGGAGCTTATAAGTTCGAACTAATTATTTTCGAGGAGGAAGACAATGGAAAGTGATATCCGCTATGTTGATCTTCAACAGATCGTTGAACAATTAAGCCTAAAGTTTGTTTGGAATCCTGAGGCGTTTCGGATGGAAATTTTAAATGGAAACAGGCTGTTATATGTTTACCCATATACTGAGAAAGCAGTCTTGATTACCTTTTCATCAGAAAATAATCTCCTTGCAAAAAAATTAATCAAGAAGTTCGAATTCGTTCCAATCTTTCAAAACAAACGTCTTATTGTCCCGATCGATTTGATTGATGAACTCATAGGGGTTCGTTTCATTGAGTCTGAGGGAAACACGGGAAAGCTAAAGTTTAATCAGAAGCTATATCAATGTAACTTTTTTAATTTAACTAAAACGAAAATAGAAGAATTAAAGAAGAAAATAGTTGAAAAAGTGAGTAGGCTTAATGAAGGAATTTCATTGGAAGAGACTGAGAAGTCATTGAAGAGTATGCTTCAGTCGAATAAAGATACAAAGAGTTTAGCTTCATTTTATTCCTCACCATTAAATAAAAACTATATTGAAGCAGCAAATGGCTTTTTAGCAGGGATTTATAGTTTCCCTGCTTACGGTGTGTTTTCATACAAAAAAGGAATGGATTGGAAGATCAATCCATCATTCACAAAATCGTATATGCATACTTTGCATGGACACTTTTTTTTAATTGATTTAATTAAAGCATTTCAGAAAACATCTGAGGAGAAGTATATCATCTTTGGTTATAACATCATCAAAGACTGGATAGTTCACAATCCTATAGGCGATCTGTCAAACTTACATGAAATGGCCTGGGCTGATGAAGTAACAGCAAGAAGATTGATTAATTGGGTTAGGTTTTTTGAAGAAGCACGAAAAATTTTTTCGAAAGATCAAATGCAACTCTTATTTACTCAAATGGTTGCTCATGCAGATTTGCTTTCAACAAACCTTTTTTATTCGAAAAATACGAATCATGGCATGTTTCAAGATGAAGCATTACTTGTCTTTGCCCATTATTTTAATGAAGTGAAAGGAAGCCAAATTTATGAGCAAGTCGCAAAACAACGGTTAAGGAGCTATTTCGATACAATTATATCTGATGAAGGAGTTCATCTAGAGCATTCACCTGCTTATCATCAGGTTATTGCCAATGCCGTCCAACGGTATAAAACTTATTTCGAGACGAACATGGATGAAAGCAAAGACTACTTTTCTGATTTGTATGATCGGATGGCTGAATATGCGACCTATATCATTAAGCCAAATGGTAATTGGCCACTTGTCGGAGATACATTTTTAAAGGATCAGCCTTCTGCAAATTTATGGACAAACCATCCATATTATCAATATTCCGTTTCACAGGGACAACGTGGGGCTACCCCTCCTGCAGCGGATGCTGTTTTCCCTCAAGCTGGATATGCCATTTTTCGAGACGATTGGATAAAGGGACAGGATGCAAGTTTTATATTTTTCAATGCGGCCTATCATACGAATTATCATAAGCATAGTGATGATTTAAGTATTATTATATATGCCAAACAAGATATTATTATCGATTCAGGTCCAAATGGCTACGATTACTCCGATCCGTTCACACAGTATGCTTATTCATCCTACGCCCATAATACACTTGTAGTTGATAAAGTGGGACTTCATAGATTGGATAAGAAATATAATGAAGTATTTTTATCAGATTATAAAGTAGGGAAGAAGTATGCTTGTGTTTCAGGCATAAACAAACGTTACGAGAATGTAGTGCATAAACGAACACTAGAATATTTCAAAAGTAAAAAGGTAATCAATGTAATCGATGAAATCGATTCATTACAAGCTCATTGTTATGAAATTCTCTGGCATATTGCTCCTGGCATTGAGGCGGAAATTAAAAAGGATAAGATCTACTTGAGAAAAGATAAGAAGAAATTAATGGAAATCGAAATCTCCTCTGCCTCCAATTTTCAAATCAAAAAAAGGATTGGTGAAACAAAGCCAAATATTTTTGGATGGAAATTCGGAAAAATCAAGGAGAAAGAACCAATTACTACGATAATTATTGAAGCTAATACTCATATTTGTACCATTCAATCTCGATTTAAAATGTTCTGATGTAAATGAACAAAACAAAAATTGTTTCATAAAATACAATAAATGACAAAACAACAAAGAAGTGAATTTTTATGAAAGTACTTGTAACAGGTGGAGCAGGGTTTATTGGTTCGCATATTGTTGATTTATTACTTAAGCAAGGGTTTGAGGTTATTGTAGCGGATAATCTATCAAGCGGCAGTAAAGAATTTCTTCCATCACAGATTAAAATATATGAAGTCGATATCCTTTCAAAAGAGATGGAGCAAGTTATTTTGCAAGAGCAACCAAATATAATCATTCATCAAGCAGCACAGGTGGATGTAACTAAATCCTTAGCAGATCCTATACACGACTTCAAAACGAATGCTTTAGGAACAGTACAGCTATTACATGCTGCACAAAAGGCAGGCGTTCAGAAATTTATTTTCTCCTCCTCTTGTGCGGTTTACGGTGACACGAAAGACAATCCGATTAAAGAAACCTTTCCTGTTCAGCCTCTCTCCTTCTACGGCTTGTCAAAATCCCTTTCAGAGCGCTATACTCAATTATTTAATGATCTCTATGATGTAAAGTTTACCATTCTTAGGTATGCCAATGTGTATGGTCCAAGACAAAACTCAACAGGAGAAGGCGGCGTTGTCTCTGTTTTTGCCAATAAGATACTGGCAAATGAAAGCATTACAGTATTCGGTGATGGGGAACAAACACGTGACTTTGTATTTGTGAAGGATGTTGCAACGGCTAATCTATTGGCTATTCACAATGCAGACAATGAGATTATTAATATTGGCTGTCAATCTAGTGTAAGTATTAACCAATTAATTGAAACAATGAGCAAGGTGCTGAATAAAGAAATTACACCGAACTATGCTCAAGAACGAATTGGCGATATTAAGCATAGCAGTTTGCTCATAAATAAGGCGAATAACATATTAAAATGGAATCCCAAATATTCATTAGAAGATGGATTAATCGAAACGATCGAATATTATCGGTGAATCATGTTACGATGATCAGGCTTATAAAAACAGAATACTAGCAGTTCAAACTATAAGTAGTCATGAAATCGTAAATACTCCATATTTACTATATAATTTTAAAAAAACTATCCCAAAAGTCAATGAAAAATGACTTTTTGGGATAGCTTTTTTGTTCCTTATAGATTAATTGAATTCGGTTCCAATTTGCAAACAAGTGAATCCGTTATCTCTTAACAGCTGGTGGTTTAATAGATTTCTAGTGTCAATGATTGTTTTTGTATGAAATAGATCTTTTAGTTCGCTAAAATCGATCGATTTATATTCGTTATGATCTGTTAATATCACAAGACAATCGGTATCTTGAATAGCCTCTTCTAATGTTGCCGAAGTACCTGGAATTGAGGACTTGACATATGGATCATGAATTTTGATGTTGTACCCTCTATTTATTAGTTCAGTTAAAATAACTAAAGAGGGACTCTCACGCATATCATCAATATTTCCCTTATAGGATAATCCTAGTATAGTGATAGTAGGGTTACGTAAATGATTAATTGTAGACTCAATAATTTTCACCATTCTTTTTGGTGTAGAATCATTAATATTTCTCGCTAATGAAATAAGCTTCGCTTCATCAGGAGATTGTTCAATGAGGAACCAAGGATCGACAGCGATACAATGGCCACCAACACCAGGACCAGGCGCGTGAATTTGTACTCGAGGATGGTAGTTTGCTAGTGTGATTGCTTCCCATATATTAATGTTTAGCTTTTCTCCGATCTCTGCAAGTTCATTAGCAAGAGCTATATTCACATCACGATAGGTATTTTCAATCAATTTCACCATCTCAGCTGTTCTTGCATCTGTCATATAGATATTTCCTTTGACAAACTTTTTATATAACAAGACAGTTTTTAAACAGGATTCTTCATTAATACCTCCCACAATTCGATCATTCCAAATTAATTCTTCAAAAAGTTGACCGGGGAGCACTCGCTCTGGTGAATGTGATACGAACAAGTCCTCACCGATGGCAAGTCCAGATTCTAATAAAATGGGGATTAAGTGATTGTCGATTGTCATTGGCGGGACAGTAGATTCTAGAATTACTAGATTGCCTTGAGTTAAATAGGGAAGAATCATTCTAGTAGCTTCTTTAACATATGATAGATCTGCCTTCTTATCTTTCGTGATTGGGGTAGGAACAGCAAGGATGAATACATCGGCTGCCTGTGGAAGGATTGATACTGTTAACTTTCCGTCATCAATCACTTCACTCATTTTTTCCTGTAAACCTGGTTCATTTATATGGGGCTTTTTTTTATTTAAGCTGTCTATTACAGCAGGGTTTATATCCACACCGTGTACATCTTGTCCATATTCAGCAAACATTACAGCAGTGGGCAAGCCAATATACCCTAGGCCCATTACACATATTTTCATATTCTCATCACCTAACATTATTTGTCTAAAATAATATATGGTCAAGTTCAATGGGGTGTGTGGTTGGTTGTCCCGAAGAATATGAAATTGCATTCAGTTATTTCTATTCTTGGTTTAAATGAGAAGAGTTAGGTTTACTGGTGAAGGGGATTAGTTACAATTTGATTATATAAAGAAAGGATTGTATTTGTTGTTTTGTCATTATTAAAATAGTGTTCTACAATATGTCTAGAATGATGTCCAACTATTTTTAACTCCTCATTTTGATCAAAAAGCTTTTTTAAATCCTGATACAGGATAATTGAACTTACTGTTTTTAAGGATGCATGGTCACCAAAATTACTTTCCCATGCTTTTTTCCAGTTTTCTTGACTGATGAGACCGAAATAGCCAGCATTTCCGGCTGCAATGACAGGTTTTTCGCAGGCAAGTGCTTCTAACGCTACTCTGCCAGTGCCGACAATGCAATCTGCGCTGCAATAATAATCCCTCATATTCAATTCCTGACCGATGATATGAATAAAAGACTCTTTACATAAGCGATTATTGCGTTCTGCCATACTTGCAATATCCTTTATTCTCTTGCCATCACCAATAATAATAAGATGGAGAGTTGGATAATCTTTTTGCTTGAGTGATCTTGCTGCTTTTATAAGTGACATGCAAATTTGTGCTTTTTTCCAAGTTAATCTACTTCCGTAAACAATAATAGGATCACTTTTGTCTATTCCTAAGTTTTTTCTTACATAATCCACGTATTCATAATTGAATTCTGTTAGATCAATTCCATTTGGGATCAAATGCATCTTGTTATTTGCGAATAATTGAATGGTCCGATAGACGGCAGGGCTGACACAAATAATTTTGTCGTTTAGTTCAATTATCTGTTTAAAGTCCTTATCATGATAGTAAGTCCCATGAACTGTGAAAATAGAATGGATATTTTTTCTTCTTGCACATTTTGCTGCAATAAGTCCTGAAGTTAATTGATGTGAATGGACAAGATTGATCTGTTCTTTCTCGATAATCTCTTCTAATTGCTGGGTAATTCTGTCTTCCTCGTTTAATTCTTCTGAAAACAGCAGTTCATACACTGGAAAACCAATCTCCTTGAACCTGTCGGTAAAGGAAGCTTTATAACCTGCTACAACCGTATGAATATTCCACTCCCACAATTTTTTCATGAGATTGAGTACATGTGTTGTTGTACCATTCACCTCAAACCGATCTAGAACCATTAAAACCTTGATCTTTTTCGTCAAAAGTTATCACTCCAGTTTATAAAGTAGTTAATAATGAACGATCGTATAGTAGCTTATTACAATAAGGAGGGTGATGACATTCAAATCTTTACG
The DNA here is from genome assembly GCF_017874625.1 of Cytobacillus eiseniae. Lineage (GTDB taxonomy): Bacteria > Bacillota > Bacilli > Bacillales > Cytobacillaceae > Cytobacillus > Cytobacillus eiseniae. Next base: position 412,947 of record NZ_JAGIKZ010000002.1, read on the forward strand.
ATTGGCTGAGCATTACAGGCAAATGGCCTGTCTAAGGAGTGAAAAGTATAAAATGGGTGGTTAAAGTAAAAAAAAATGACAGGTTGTCCATTCCATTCATACATTTTCTTAATATAGTAATAAAGAATAAAAGAAAGGAGTGAGTACTTTGGCTGTAATAAATCAAGTTCTTTCAGGTGTGATTGATACAACTCAGCAAGGGGTAAACCGTATTTATCGTTCAGGGATTATTTGTTCAACGATTCGATCGATTGTCGATCTTATCTGTCCAGATCCAACCCCAATTCCCGAACAAGAGTTACGTGATCGTCTTACAAATTTAATAGGAAATAATGTTGAGATAACAACTAACTTTTCAGATGTGACAGGATTACTAACTGCTGTAAAAACGGATTATGTTGTCTTGCTTGAGACAAGAACAAATACGAATGTTTTAGTCCCACTAGCAAGTGTACAAGCCGTTTCAAATTTATCACAGACAGGTCTATAATTCCTAGATTGTGAATGATTACTTTAAATATAGGAGGTGTTTAATTTGTTTGCAGATTTATTAGTAGATCAATTAAGGAATTATACTGGTGTAATTGTGGAAGTAGCGGTGGCTGATGGGTTATTTGAAGGAATCATTCGCTCTGTTACGGCTGGTGTCATTGAATTTACTGAAATAATTACTGGGTATGAACAACAGACACGTCCAGTGGTGATTCCGCTAAGTAGTGTGAGCTTTATTAGAGTGCCAATTTAATTTTATGGATAAAGCCGCTAAAGAACGCGGCTTTATCCATAGTCAAATGCAAGTGTGCTCTGTTGACTTACATATATTTTTTATTGATATTGAATCATGGCAGTTTGCACATAATGGTAGAGCAATTTAGCTGTATTTTCGATGGATGATTGATGTGTTCTTTCATATGCATGAGATGAATCAATGCCAGGACCAATTAAACCATGAATAATATCGTATCCTGCTCGAATGGCTGCTGAAGCATCTGAACCATAATATGGGTAGATATCTAATTTATAATCAATTCCATGTTCCTTAGCTAACTGAACAAGATGTTTTCTTAATTGATAATGATAAGGACCGCTTGAATCTTTCACACAAATGGAAACGGTATACTCATCTGTTGATTGTCCATCACCGATTGCTCCCATATCTACAGCAAGATATTCAACCGTTTCTGGGGTAATATTGGAATTCCCTCCATACCCGATTTCTTCATTATTTGAAATTAAGAAATGAGTGGTATAAGGAAGTTCAATTTTATCCGTTTTTAATTGTTTAATTAATTGAAGAAGGATAGCGACACTCGCTTTATCATCTAGATGACGAGATTTAATAAACCCAGAAGAAGTTAATTGTACTCTCGGGTCAAAAGAGATGAAATCACCAACCTCAATTCCAAGTTCGCGAACTTCTTCAGCATTATGTACGACTTCATCCAACCGAACTTCGATATTTTCTTGATTTCTTTCTGCTTTCCCAGCATTTTTATATACATGAACAGATGTTTGGTGCATTAAGATCGTTCCTGTAAGCTTCTTCCCACAGGATGTTTCAATCTCACAATATTCTCCTTCAATGGAGTTGTAAGTAAAGCCACCGATTAAGTCAATCTTTAGTCTGCCACTTGGCTTGATTTCTTTCACAATTGCTCCTAGCGTATCAACATGAGCAGTTAGCATCCGATGTTTAGAATTATCTATCCCTTGAATAGTAGCAATCAAGCCACCTTTGCGATTTCTTTTTGTTTCCACGTTTAGTTGTTTTAAATACGATTCGACAAAGGAAATAATCTCATTTGTATTCCCAGATGGGCTTGGAATTGAGACTAACTTTGTTAATAGTTGAATCGTATCATTCGTATTCGGGTAAGGCATTGCTATTTCTCCTCTCACTTCTAAAAAATTATTTCCACACTCTTTATTATACTTCTTTATGTTTATATGAGAAATAAGAAAGAAGGGACATCGACCCAGTCACTTCTCCTCGACTAGTAGATGTCCCTTTCTTGTTGCATTTATTATTTTCTAAATAAAGCCTTAAATCCAAGATATAACAGTGCAATTGCGAATACAATGACAGCAATTCCTCCGACAATGTCTAGGAAACTGGCTACACCAGCTGTAATGACTGCTGAAGTAGGTACACTTATTAAAGCAAATCCAGCTAGCATACTAAGAAAATAAAGTAGAGGTACTAAATACATGAACGAACCCTCCTTCTCCTTTTGCTCTATACTATGAAAGAAGGAAAGTGCATGTACCGTCATTTGCCCTGGAAAAAATGATTAATTTACTATTTATGTTATTTCACAATCAAGTGTAAATTTTAATCAATACAGCGTTCATCGTAGTTCTTCAATTTTCACCAACATTTGCAAAAGTAGGTGAAATGTTTCTCTTTTCGATTGTGGCTTTTGCTATTTTATTCCATGTTCTTTAGTTCAGAAACAACCTTAAACTCTTCAGACCCTTCAGTAGATACAAACTCCTCCTTGATTTTTCCATATCCAGGTGCCCAGAAGCTTGTGATGATTGTTTGATTTTCTTCATCTTTTTGCTCAACAACAATAATTTTTTTTATTTTACCGATGGGAAGCTGTATTTCTTCATCTATATTTACGATTTCCCAATCATCATAGACTGTTCCGATTGTTAATGGACTCATCAGTAGTGTTTGTCGGTTAAATTTACCTTTGATGGAATCAATAGAAGGGAGTGTTTCTTCATAGTATTCTGGCTGTTCATATACTAGATAAATGCCTTCAGTTGTTAATTCATACACTTTTAATATTCGAGTACCGCCATTTTCTACGATTGAAGGAAGATAATGATCAATTCTAGTGAAGAAAGTTTCTTTATAAGCTGCGTATTCATTGCCTTCACCATTAAAGGAGTAAATTTTATTTTCAAGAGGAAAAAAATCATCAATGGCGATTGAATCAATATCAGAATGTGATTGGGATTCTGAAGACCCAGGGAAAGGGGAAGGAGATTCATCAATCTTACAACCCGTCAGTAACAAGCAAGCAAGAATGAAAAGGATTCCATTTTTCATTTGTATGGCTCCTTTCTTTTGTATTCACTCATATGACGAATGAAAGTTCCATGATGTTACAAATGGAATGATTGGTTAATAATAAGGAAAAGAAATGATTTGTATGGACCCATTTGCAAAATTGGATGGAGAGTGTGATGGATGATTACAATAATATGAAGTAATATAATAGATATAGGATATATTTTATTAGGAGGGAATCGCATGAGCGAATGTAAATTAGACCATTCACATGAAGAAGTAATGAAAAAATATGAGCAGCAGAAGGACTACTTGCCTTCCGATATGGAGCCACTTTTTCAACAGTTTTTTGATAAGGAACATACGCAAGATATTTTGAATGAAGTATTTCATCTGTTGAAAAAATACGATCTATCCTCTGTGGATGAAAAGAATGAGCGAGAAAATCGTTTAAACTTAGTATTGAAAAATCTATAAAAAATACTACAGCATCTACATAGCCTGCTGAAAAGTTATACTTTTTGAAAGCAGTGAAAGTTTTCGTCAATACAAACATATAAGAAGCTAACAGCCTATATACAGTAGGTCGTTAGCTTCTTATTCCTTTTAAAAAGATAATTGCAGTGACTTCGCATTTACACTATAGTATGATTTGATTTGCAATATTTTTGTAGCTATTAAAATATTATTTTAACTATCTATAATTTGTGATATGATAATTTTTGAAAGAACATTGGTTTAAGGGATGTGTCAAAATTGAAGAAATCACATCAGCCGATATTTGATTTAGCTATTCGCACAGCAGATATGCTTGTAAAAATGTTCGGTTCTCGTTGTGAAGTAGCCGTGCATGATTTTGCGGATTTAAAAAAATCGTTGATTCATATTGCAGGAAATGTAACTGGAAGAGAAATTGGCTCTCCGATTACCGATCTTGTACTTGAAGAATTGGCAAAACAAAAAAAAGAAGTTGAAGATATTCCAAATTATAAAACACAATCAAAAAAAGGGAATATTATGAAATCAGCAACGATTTTCCTTCGCGATGATGAGGCAAAGGTCATTGGGGCTTTATGTATAAATTATGATATTAGTCTTCTGATACAATTCGGTGGGGAACTTGAACAATTTATTAATTTTGATGAACATGAGACAAAAACAGAAAGCTTTTTCACATCTGTTCAAGATGTAACACATGAAATGGTGGAACAAGTTATTTTAGGTTTTAAAAAAGCCCCTTCCTTAATGTCGTTGGAAGAAAAAGTAGACTGTGTAAGACAGCTTGAAGAAAAAGGAACATTTCTTATAAAGGGTGCGACGGATTATGTTGCCTCTGTGCTTGGTGTTTCAAAGTTTACCGTATATAATTACTTGCAGAAAATAAGAACAATGAATGAGTTTCAAACAGAAGAACTTTCTGAACAAAAGTAACCGTATTTAAATACTTTTAAGGAGCTTATGAAATGAAATATAGATCAGCTTTTGATATTATCGGGCCAGTTATGATTGGTCCTTCTAGCTCTCATACTGCAGGTGCAGCACGGATTGGACGTGTGGCAAGAACATTATTTAACCGTCTTCCAAAGAAAGCTGTAATCTCTTTGTATGGATCGTTTGCAAAAACGTATAAAGGACATGGGACGGACGTTGCAATTGTTGGAGGACTACTTGATTTTGATACATTTGACGAAAGAATCCCAACTTCTCTAACGCTTGCAAAAGAACTAGGAATGGAAGTTGTTTTTCAAATTGAAAATCAGGTGACCGATCATCCAAATACAGTTCGGATTAACCTTTACGATGATAATGGGGATTTGGAAATAGTTGGAATATCAATTGGCGGGGGCACGATTGAAATCACAGAACTTAATTCATTTGAACTGAAATTATCGGGTGAGCATCCTGCTATTTTAGTCGTTCATAATGATCAATTCGGGGTGATTTCAGCTGTCACACAAATATTAGCAAATCATGAAATTAACATTGGTCATATGGAAGTATCTAGGAAAGAAAAAGGAAAGATGGCGTTAATGGTCATCGAAGTGGATCAAAAAATCGAACAAACGATTATGACAGAGATTGAAAAGCTCCCAAATGTAACTCAAACAATTAGAATGGTCGACTAACAGCAAAGGGTAGGGGTGAAAATATGTTTAAAAGTGTCGCTGAGCTTGTGGAGCTAGCAGAAAACAAGCAAGTAAAAATTGCAGAAATTATGATTCAACAAGAAATGGAAGTGACAGGCCTTACAAGAGAAGAGATCATTGCAAAAATGGATCGAAATTTAACTGTGATGGAGCAAGCGGTCGAACGAGGTTTGAATGGTGTTACTTCTGTCTCTGGATTAACAGGTGGAGATGCGGTTCTCTTACAGAAATATATCCAAAGTGGAAAAGCCTTGTCTGGAAATATTCTACTTGATGCGGTAAGTAAAGCAGTAGCAACGAATGAAGTAAATGCAGCCATGGGGACCATTTGTGCAACGCCAACAGCTGGTTCAGCTGGGGTTGTTCCTGGTACACTATTTGCTGTGAAGGAAGTATTAAATCCAACAAGAATGGAAATGATTGAATTCTTATTTACATCTGCTGCTTTTGGATTCGTTGTGGCGAATAATGCATCCATATCTGGTGCGGCTGGTGGATGCCAAGCTGAGGTCGGCTCTGCTAGCGGAATGGCTGCAGCGGCGATTGTAGAGCTCGCTGGCGGGACACCACAACAAGCCGCAGAAGCAATGGCCATCACATTAAAAAATATGCTCGGACTTGTTTGTGATCCAGTTGCTGGATTAGTAGAAGTTCCATGTGTGAAGCGAAATGCAATGGGTGCATCCAATGCGATGACAGCAGCAGATATGGCACTAGCTGGAATAACAAGTCGAATTCCATGTGATGAAGTCATTCATGCAATGTTTTTAATTGGCCAATCGATGCCATCCGCTCTTAGGGAGACAGCAGAAGGTGGACTAGCAGCCACACCAACTGGGAGAAGACTAGAGGCGAAGATTTTCGGAAAGCAGAATTAATTTTGACTAAAGAACACATGGTATTTCTTAAATGAGCTTACCATGTGTTTTTATTATCGTCTAAAGTAGAAAATGTAAATAAATATCCACAGATTTGGCTAATCGAATAATGATAGAATAAAAATACAAAGAGGCGGGGAGAGATACTATGGAGGAGATATTAAAGCAAATACTTACAGGTATTAATGAAGTCAAACAGGAAATTGGAGAAATAGGCAGTAATATTAAAACACTTGAACACCGGCTCGATCGATTAGAAAAGATGGACAGCATTGAACATAGAGTAGAAGTAAATCAAATAGATTTAACAGATATTAAAGAAATTCTAGAAAAAATGGATTCATTCCAGACAGATGTACTTAAGGATTTTTTTCAAATCTTTAAAGGAAGTTCAATTAATAAAGTCTACCGTGAAGAATTAAATTTAATTAATCAGCGATTAGATGCGCAATTAACAAAGATTGCTAAAAATGAAGAGTCCATATTAATGATAGAAGGTAAAAGTAGTAAAGTCAGTAATGCGCCAATTTAGGCGCTTTTTTTTGTCTAGGAAACCAACATGGCGGCGCTTCTCGCCGCCACCGTCTATCATGAAAACTAATTCTTAACCATAGTAGAGTCTACACTATTTTTGCATTGACAATAATGATTTATAACAATACAACCAGGCTGGAATAATTTTGGTGGGTCTTTTAAAAGATACCCTGTTTAGGAAACTGGTTGTGGCAGTATTGAAGAACCGTCTATTGTGCTTAAAGCACGTATACAAAAATTTTGAAACATATCTACTGTTCACGTGTGTTGTTAATCTAATATTGAGGTGATTCTATTATGGACGCAATGATTGAACGGTGTGCTGGCCTAGATGTGCATCAAGAAACTGTAGTTGCCTGTGTTCTATTCGGTCCTTTAGATAAAAGACCGAAAAAAGTAATTGAAACTTTCACAACCACAACCAGTGGTCTCTTGTCTTTAAGTGATTGGTTATCTAGTTTTAAAGTTACTGATGTTGTTATGGAAAG
>NZ_JAGIKZ010000003.1 GCF_017874625.1 Cytobacillus eiseniae
CCTTAATAGAGGTTATTGAACCCCGAACAAACGAAAAAAATCGTCAAAGCGTCCTCAATAGGGGTCATTGAACCCCGAACAAGCGAAAAAAACCGCCAAAGCGTCCTCAATAGGGTTCATTGAACCCCGAACAAGCGAAAAAAACCATCAAAGAGTCCTTAATAGAGGTTATTGAACCCCGAACAAACGAAAAAAATCGTCAAAGCGTCCTCAATAGGGGTCATTGAACCCCGAACAAGCGAAAAAAACCGTCAAAGCGTCCTCAATAGTGGTTATTGAACCCCAACAAGCGAAAAAAACCGTCAAAGGGTCCTCAATAGAGGTTATTGAAGTCCAACAAGGCATAAAAAACTGCCAAAGCATCTTCAATTCACTTCTAAAACGATCTCAGCAATTTCTTTTAGAACAAATAAGGGGTCTGTGTGCAAAATTAGTCAATTAATCATAACCATTTATAAGCAACAATATCTGTAAAACAGCAAAAAATAAAAAAATAATTGAAACCTTCATTATTTTTATCACGTATATAAAGAAGAAGGCGCATGTCGCTGAGTAGGATGTTTTTTATAAAAGTGTTGGGGGAGATTCGTATGCAAGAAGAGCGTAAACGAATACTTAAAATGGTTGAAGAGGGCAAGTTAACGGTGGATGAAGCATTATTATTAATGGAAGGTCTTGATCAATCGAGCAAGTCTTCATCCGTAAAGAAAGATGACTTATTTCCAGAGCTATCCAATACACCAAAGTTTGAAGAAGCAAAAAAAGAAGACCCACTCAATTACAAATTCCAGTCAGCGAAGGACAAAATTATTGATTTTGTTGATCAGGCATATAAAAAAATTAAGGATTTTGATTTAGACTTTAACTTTGGCAAATCGATTGAGCTTTCACATATTTTTCAACAAAGCGATGTCGACTTAAAAGAAGTGGATATTGATTTAGCAAATGGTTCAGTGAAAATTATTCCATGGGATCAACAGGATGTTCGAATTGACTGTCATGCAAAAGTGTATCGCGTCGAAACACAGGATGAAGCACGTAGAAATTTCTTGAACGAAGTCTATTTTGCCGTTGATGGCAGGAAGCTGCGCTTTGCGACTCAACAAAAATGGATGAAGGTTGAAGCGGATATTTACATTCCGCAAACTGATTATGAAAATATTAAAATTCGCATGTTTAACGGTTCGATTGAGAGCAGAAATTTATCAGTAGCTAGTTATAAAGCGAAAACAGCCAATGGAAAAATCCACCTTCAAGAGCTGAAGGGCAAATTTGCTGAAGTAGAGACGGCTAATGGGCAAATTACGTTTCAAAAGAGTTTTGTTGATGAATTAGAAGCAGAAACATTAAATGGGGCCATTATGATTGATGGAGATTATCAAAAGCTGGATCTTCAGTCTTTTAATGGGGACATTTTTTGCGCGATAAGTGGGGAAACAAGCCAATTCATTGAGGCGAAAGCTGCAACCGGCGGAATCGAATTGCAAATTCCTAACCAAGCGGTTGATGGAGAGCTGAAAACGAATCTTGGCGGTTTTAATGTTAATCTTGAGGGCATTCAAGTAATTGAAGATAAAAGTGATGTCGTGCAAAAGGCGATGCGCTTTAAATCATTGAATCATTCTGATCAGCTGTTAAAGATCATTGCTGAGACGAAAACAGGAACGATTCAAGTGAAAAAAGCAAAATCAGTGACATTCTAATTTGTCGAAAGAAAGCTTGTGGGAGGGAAGAATGAAGAGAGAAAGGACGATGCTGTTGTCCATTCCTTCTAATGATTCCCTTTTCTCCTACATGTAGAATTGAGGTGCTGTATTTTATGAGATGGATAGTTGGGATCATTATTAATGCCGTTCTATTTGTCGCAATCGCAGGATTTTCAGAAGAATCCTTTTACATATCTAGTTTTGGGGCTGCTATTGGGGCAAGCTTCATCCTTTCCATTTTAAATATACTTGTTCGGCCAGTATTAATTATTCTTACTTTGCCAGTCACTTTATTTACACTTGGATTTTTCCTCTTTGTTATTAATGCGATTACTTTGCAACTGACCGATCGAATTATGGGAAGCTCCTTCGAAATTGCCAGCTTTGGAACGGCACTCCTTGTAGCGATCGTCATGTCGATTGCCAACCTCATCATCCAAAAGTTTATTTTTGATAAGAAAAGAGGAGAATAGCCTGCCTATTTTAGGGACCAACTCGGAACAAAGTTGGTCTATTTTTATTGTTAATTAATGGACGTCTCATTCCCGAAAGTCCGTGCTTTTCTAATTCTTGTCTATTTTCGGAATGAACTCGTTTGGTTCTGAGGGAAAAAGTGCTAAAATATAGGGAAACTGCCATAATGGAATGGGAGGAACATCGATTGCCTAAAGTAAGTACGAAGGATATTATTGAGAAATTTGATTTAGAGCTGATAGCAGGAGAAGAGGGAATTAATCGTCTGATTGTTACTAGTGATCTATCGAGGCCAGGGATTGAATTGGCTGGTTATTTTAATTTTTACCCTGCAGAAAGAATTCAGCTGCTCGGAAAGACGGAGCTCACATTTACTGAACGATTAAATGATGGGGATCGGCAAGCCCGATTTGAACAGCTATGCACGGATATTACGCCTGCGATTATTATTTCAAGAGGAATGGACATTCCAGAAGAATTAATAAATGCCGCAGAACAAGAAGCGGTCCCACTATTAAGGACAAAGCTGAAAACGACGCGATTTTCCAGTATCCTAACGAATTTCTTAGAAAGTAAGCTTGCCCCGACAACGGCTGTCCATGGCGTTCTCGTCGATGTATATGGAGTCGGCGTGCTTATTACAGGAAAGAGCGGTGTCGGAAAAAGTGAAACAGCGCTTGAACTTGTGAAAAGAGGCCATCGTTTAGTGGCGGATGACTGTGTTGAAATTAGGCAAGAGGATGAGAATACCCTTGTTGGTACTTCGCCTGAGCTGATTGAACATTTACTTGAAATTCGTGGACTAGGGATTATTAATGTAATGACATTATTTGGTGCGGGTGCTGTTCGCAGCTTCAAACGAATCTCGATTGTGATGGACTTAGAATTATGGGATCAGAATAAACAATATGATCGATTGGGTCTTGATGAGGAAAAAATGAAGATTATTGATATGGACATCCCGAAGCTAACAATCCCCGTTCGTCCTGGCCGTAACTTAGCCGTTATTATTGAAGTGGCTGCAATGAACTTCCGTTTAAAAAGGATGGGTGTCAATGCTGCAGAGCAATTTTCCAATCGGCTTGCTGATGTTATTGAAGATAGTGATTAAAAGACAGTCATTAGCTAGGAAAATCAGCTTGTTTTTTGAAATAAGAGATATAAAGGAGCAGTGATTATGGAATCAACTATACAACCGCTTAATCCGATTGCGATATCTATCGGGCCGCTAGATATTCGCTGGTATGGGCTGATCATCGGAATCGGCATTGCTTTAGCACTTATACTTGCTATAAGAGAATCAGAAAAAAGAGGGCTCCAAAAGGAATTGTTTGCAGATTTAATGCTATGGGCGATTCCGATTGCAATTATTTCTGCCCGCATCTATTATGTGATTTTCCAGTGGGATTATTACAGCCAAAATCCTGGCGATATGATTAAAATATGGGAAGGCGGCATTGCCATTCACGGTGCCTTAATAGGTTCCGTTATTACAGCCGTTATTTTTGCGAAAAAGCGCGGAGTTTCCTTTTGGAAAATTGCGGATATCGCAGCTCCAAGTATCATTCTCGGCCAGGCGATTGGCCGCTGGGGTAATTTTATGAATCAAGAAGCCCATGGAGGAGAAGTAACCCGCGCATTTCTAGAAAATCTGTATCTTCCAGACTTCATCATCAATCAAATGTATATTAACGGTACATATTACCACCCTACGTTTTTATATGAATCCGTTTGGAATATCCTTGGCTTTATTCTTCTTATTCTTTTAAGAAAAGTGAATTTACGCCGTGGAGAGCTTTTCCTTACGTACGTGATTTGGTATTCGATCGGCCGCTACTTTGTGGAAGGAATGCGAACGGATAGTTTAATGCTTACGGAAATGCTGAGAACGGCACAAATGATTTCCATCGTTCTTGTTGTTGGCGCGATCATCCTGCTTATCTTTAGAAGAATGAAAGGATACGCCAATCAGCGTTATTTAGACAAAAGCGCCTAAGTAGAGGAGGAGTGACATGTTCGTTGAATCATCCAAAAAGGGAATCCTCGTTGGCTTAAAAACAACTTGGACATTAGGGAAGATCATTTTTCCAGTGACATTAATTGTTGCCTTGCTTCAACATACCCCGATCCTGCCATGGGTGATTAAGCTCATCACTCCACTCATGAATTTGATCGGTTTATCAGGAGATGCGGCAATCCCGATTGTGTTAGGAAATTTCCTGAATCTTTATGCAGGAATCGGAGCCATTTTAACCCTCGAATTAACGGTCAAAGAAGTATTTATTATCGCTGTTATGCTTTCCTTTTCGCATAATATGCTAATCGAATCGAGTGTGGCAACGAAGGTTGGTGTGAAACTATGGATTGTTGTCACTGTCAGATTAGGGTTAGCGCTTGTTTCTGCTGTTATTATTAATCTAGTATGGCAAGGTGGATCAGACATCGCGAAATACGGAATGGTTCCTGTGAAAAACGAAGAGGTAACAGGCTGGGCTGCTATTTTGCTAGAGGCATTGGAGAAGGCTGGCATTGGCATTTTTCAATTAGCCATTATCGTCATTCCTCTAATGATCGTCATTCAAATTTTAAAGGATTTACAATGGCTTGCGATTTTTTCTAAATGGATGGCACCTGTGACAAGGGCGTTAGGCATGAAGGAAAATACGTCCACAACACTTGCAGCAGGCTTATTATTTGGCCTGGCATATGGAGCAGGTGTGATGATTCAGGCAGTGAAAGAGGACGGTGTCAGTAAGCGGGATGTAACAATTGCCTTTGTTTTTCTCGTCGCCTGTCATGCGGTGATTGAAGATACGCTAATCTTTATTCCATTAGGGATCCCGATCCTGCCGCTCTTTCTCATCCGCCTAGGAGTCGCGATTTTATTAACGCTTATTATTAGCTATATTTGGAATCGGACAGATATGGCTAAAAGAAAGGAAACAGCCTATGAACACACAAGTTAATACGATTTTATTTGATTTAGATGGAACGTTAATCGATACAAATGAATTAATTATCTCCTCCTTCTTGCATACTTTAGGGAAATACTACCCGGATCAATATGATCGAGAGGCGGTCATTCCTTTTCTTGGCCCATCGCTCACTGAAACATTTGCAGCGATTAACCCAGAGAATGTAGAGGAAATGATTGCTGTCTACAGGGAGTATAACTTAGAGAATCATGATCTGCTTGTGAAGGATTTTGATGGAGTATATGAAACGATTCGTCAATTGAAGGAAGCAGGTTTCAAAATTGGCATCGTTACGACGAAAGTATTAATGGTTGCTAAAAAGGGATTAGAACTATCGAAGCTTGATCCGTTCTTTGACGTTATTATCGCATTGGATCATGTGCAAAAACCGAAGCCAGATCCAGAGCCAATTTTGAAAGCACTTGAATTATTAGGCTCAAAGCCAGAGGAAGCGATAATGGTCGGAGATAACTCACATGATATCCTTGGTGGAAAAAATGCTGGCACAAAAACAGCGGGTGTCGCATGGAGCATGAAAGGTAAAGCGTTTTTAAGCGGCTTCCAACCTGATTACATGCTGGAAAACATGACGGATTTACTTGCGATCCTCGAGGTCGGGAAAAAATGAGGAATACGGAAAGATTTCCAGTAGAAGGTGCCAACTCCTTATGGCATGTATATAAGACGGTCCCTTTTTGGAAAGTGGTAAAGAACTTTATCGTGATTCAAATGGCCAGATATACGCCTTTTCTAGGGATGAAAAATTGGCTTTACCGGACTTTCCTGCGGATGAAGGTTGGGGATCAAACATCCTTTGCGCTCATGGTGATGCTGGATGTCATGTTCCCTGAAAAAATTAGCGTTGGCCGCAATACGGTCATTGGCTATAACACAACGATTCTTGCACATGAATACTTAATTAAAGAGTACCGTCTAGGGCCAGTCGATATTGGCAGTGAAGTGATGATTGGCGCTAATTCAACGATCCTGCCTGGGATAACGATTGGCGATGGCGCCATTGTTTCAGCAGGCACACTTATTCATAAAGATGTTCCTGCAGGTGCCTTTGTCGGCGGAAACCCGATGCGAGTCATCTATACAAAAGAAGAAATGGCTGCACGATCGGCAAACGATCCAATTTATGGTCAAGTAAAAGAATAAGTGCTCTGGATCGTTCGATTGAAAAAATCGAATCCATAAGCTAAATCCAATCCTTTTTAGACAATAAAAGGTCACAGGAAAACGCAGAGGTGTAGCAAACCTCTGCGTTTTTTTATCATCTAATCCTTCTTTAGTTGATGGGTATTATAGATAGTCCCCATTAATACCTCACTTACATGAAATAGGGTTTGAACATCATAATGAGTTTCTTGGGAACTCCACTTTCCTTAAAAAGATGTCTTGTCCATATTCGAGTTACGAGCAAAAGTAAAATAAGCGGAAAATTTCCGGTTAAATGCAGAATAAAGTTCTTTTTTGGTGAAATAAGCGGAGATATTCCACTTATACAAACAAAAATTCCATATTTTCGAGTTTTTTGAGTGAATAGGCGGATTTTCTCCGCCTATTTAATCCCTTTTATTAATAATTACGAAATAAGCGGAAAAATTCCTTCTATTCATCATACAAATTCAAAAAATGCCCCGATCAATCATTCAAATTGCCACACGAAGCCGTTTCATTCAAAGGCAAGCTTCAAATATTCCTCGGAGCTCTTCTCCATAAGCTTGCTCATGTGATATACTACTTGAGTTGATTAACATAGATGGAGGATTTCATGAGCAAAGACTCTAAAGCAAGACAACCAAAAGGAAAATTACTAACATTTAACCCGACAGGTGAGTATTACTTTGCAAAAGGATTAAAGGCTTACCATAAAAGGGATCTTTATAAAGCGAAAAAATATTTACAGCGAGCGATGCATTTAGAGCCTGAGGAATCAATGATTGTCTGCCAATTAGCGATTATTTTCTCTGAATTAGGGGAGTACAAGCAAGCGAATACCCTCCTTCACCAAATTCTTGAGGAATTGGACGAGGATATGGTTGAATGTCATTACTTTCTTGCAAATAACTATGCTCATCTTGGCTTCTTCAAGGATGCTTACCACCATGCCAATATTTATTTGGATATGGAGGAGGATGGGGAATTTGTTGATGATACACTTGATCTGCTTGAACTGCTAACAATGGAAGCAGATGAACTGGATGAGGAGCTATATGACCAGGATGATCTAATTACGAAGCAGGAAGAAGCAAGGGAACTGCTCGAATCTGGACATTTTCCAAAAGCAGTGGAAATTCTTAATTCTGTTATTGAAGAGTATCCTGAATATTGGTCTGCCTATAATAATCTCGCACTTGCCTATTTCTATCTCGGGGAAAATCAGAAGGCTGCTGAGATTTTGGCAAAGGTATTTCAAGAAAATCCGGGAAATCTGCATGCCCTTTGCAACAAGCTTGTTTTTGCCTTTTACCAGCATGATTTTAAAGAAGTAGCTGTCTTAAAGGAAATGCTGAAAAAGATTAAGCCGATTTCAATTGATCATCAGTTTAAGCTTGGTGCAACCTTTGCCTTAACGGGTGAATATGATGTTGCTTTCTCATTGCTGCGCAACCTGCAGAAAAAGGGATTTGACGGAGATGGGGCCTTCTATTACTGGCTATCCTATTCAGCCTATTATACGGGCAGAACGTCTATTGCAGAATCCACATGGAAAAAAGCAGTAGCATTAAATCCAGAGAAGGCGGGCTTTGAGCCTTGGAATCATGAAAAAGTGATTCTTGATGGCTTCGAAAATCATTATACATCGATATTGAAAAAACTGGACAGTGACTATATCGAGGAACGCCTTTTTGCGATATTTCTTACTTCTATTTCAGAAAAAAGGGAAGAAATCCTCTCTTCAAATGAAGTACAGAAAAATCAAAGATTGACTTCATTAGAGCGGGATTATGTATCTGCATTGCGTTCAAATCAAGAAATGAAGCCATTGCCTCTGCATGATACAGCAGCATTGCTTTATGAGAACCATCACCCAATTGGCACCGTTGAAGCGGGTCTCTTTTTAATGTGGTTTTCTGTTTTTATCGAACTAATGAATACGAATCAAGCGATGAAGAATACGAAGGCTTGGGCTGCAGCGGTTGAATATGTGTGGCTGAAAATGAAAGAGGGAAAGACATCTCAAACAGAAATGGCCGTTAAATACAATATTTCTCCCTCGACTTTAAAGAACTATGTAAAAAAAGTAAAAAATCTCCTTTCATAAGCAAATACTTGGACGACAATGACTTATTTTTATAGGATAATAATAGATGGTCATAATAAAATAAAAGTCCTTTATTATAGGAGTGAATGAGCATGTCAGAAGAAAAAATTTATGATGTCATTATCGCAGGTGCTGGTCCAGCTGGGATGACGGCTGCTGTTTATACATCACGTGCGAACCTTTCAACATTAATGATTGAGCGCGGGATTCCAGGTGGACAAATGGCAAACACGGAAGAAGTAGAAAATTACCCAGGGTTTGATCATATTCTTGGCCCAGACTTATCAACAAAAATGTTTGAGCATGCAAAGAAATTTGGTGCGGAATATGGATATGGGGATATTAAGGAAATTATTGATGGACCGGAATATAAAACCGTTGTTGCAGGTGCTAAGCAATATAAAGCACGAGCAGTAATTATTACAACAGGTGCTGAATATAAAAAGCTCGGGATTCCTGGCGAGAAGGATCTTGGAGGCCGCGGCGTATCTTACTGTGCAGTTTGTGATGGTGCTTTCTTTAAAGGAAAAGAACTTGTTGTCATTGGTGGCGGAGATTCAGCTGTTGAAGAAGGTGTGTATTTAACACGCTTTGCATCCAAAGTAACAATCGTTCACCGTCGTGACGAGCTTCGTGCCCAAGCGATCTTACAGAAGCGCGCATTTGATAATGAAAAGATTGAGTTCATTTGGAATCATACAGTGAAAGAAATCAATGAAGCGAATGGCAAGGTTGGAAGTGTGACGCTTGTTTCAACTGAAACAGGCGAAGAGCAGGAATTCAAAACAGATGGCGTCTTCGTCTACATCGGGATGATTCCACTCTCTAAGCCATTTGCAAGCCTTGGCATTACAAATGAAAATGGCTATATTGAAACAAATGAACATATGGAAACGAAAGTGCCTGGTGTTTTTGCAGCAGGTGATATTCGTGAGAAAATGCTTCGTCAAATAGTGACAGCAACTGGAGACGGCAGCATCGCTGCACAAAGCGCTCAACACTATATCGAGGAATTAATGGAAAGCTTAAAAGCATAATTTTTGTAGAATGGCCGTACAATTGTTGTGCGGCTTTTCTTTTTTCACAAATAAAAGGATAATTTTAGATAAATTTACAAAAAGTCATTCTCTTTTAATTTTCCTGTAACAGTCGTGAAATAAAAGTCGGGTATGATAAGAGTAGAAATTGACCCCCTTAAAGATATAATCCTTTGTAGAGCGCAGGTAATCTGTGCTTTTTTTTTATACACAATATCAGAATATTGTCTTTCATTCAGACTGCCATTTGTTTGCAGCTGCTATTTATTGTGGGCGCTGCATAAAAATAGTATAATTAAATGAATCATGTGGACTGGATACAAGAAGAGGTGAAGAATCATGCAACGAGTCACTAACTGTGTATTGTTAAAAGATGAGCAAGTATTGCTTTTGCAAAAACCGAGTCGGGGCTGGTGGGTAGCTCCAGGTGGAAAAATGGAGCCTGGAGAGTCAGTTAGAGACTCGTGCATTCGTGAATTTAGAGAGGAAACAGGAGTGTATTTACGCAATCCGAATATAAAGGGAATTTTCACCTTTATTATGAAGGATGGCGATCAAGTGCTTTCTGAATGGATGATGTTTACATTCTTGGCTACTGAGTCTGATGGATTAAATCTAGATGAGTCAGAAGAGGGAAAGATTCATTGGCATCCATTTGCAGAAATTAAGAACCTGCCAATGGCTGCAGGGGATTATCATATTTTAGAATACATGATCCATGGCAACGGGATTATATATGGTACTTTTACGTATACACCTGATTTTGAATTGCTTAGCTATCGGCTTGATCCAAGCTAAACAACCTCTGACCTTCACTTCTTGAAGAATTGAATCGACTTTCATCCTAATTACTAATTAAATAATAAGGACGCCTTTTAAAAATACAGGGGGAATCATAAATGAGCACTGGCGCAGTAAAGGAAACGCAAATGGTTATTATAACGGGCATGTCAGGCGCTGGTAAGACAGTTGCCATTCAAAGCTTTGAAGATCTAGGATTTTTCTGTGTTGATAATCTGCCGCCGACGCTCCTGCCTAAATTCCTTGAACTGATGAAGGATTCAGGGAATAAGATGAATAAGGTTGCCTTAGTGATGGATCTTAGAGGACGTGAGTTTTTTGATCATCTATTCAAAGCATTGGATGATCTTGCTGAAACATCATGGATTACACCGCAAATTCTCTTCCTGGATGCAGATGATTCAACATTAGTTAGACGGTATAAGGAAACGAGACGTTTTCATCCGCTTGCCCCTTCTGGCTTGCCTTTAGAAGGCATCAAGCTTGAACGTGAACTGCTTGAAGAGCTAAAAGGAAGGGCTCAGCTTATTTATCATACAACAAAATTAAAGCCAAGAGAGCTTCGGGAAAAGATCCTAATGGAGTTCTCTGTAAATAAATCAACCCTTTTTACAGTTAATGTAATGTCATTTGGCTTCAAGCACGGACTGCCTATCGATGCAGACCTCGTTTTTGATGTACGCTTTCTTCCAAACCCTCATTACATTGAACATATGCGACCAAAAACAGGTCTTGATGAAGAGGTTTCATCCTATGTATTAAAATGGACGGAAACACAGAAATTTCTTGAGAAGGTAACAGAGTTGCTTAGCTTTATGCTCCCTCATTATAAAAGGGAAGGAAAAGCACAGCTTGTGATTGCAATTGGCTGTACAGGTGGTCAGCATCGTTCGGTTGCGTTAGCTGAATACATCGGTGAATACTTCAAGAAAGAATATCATACAAGAATCTCGCATCGTGATATTGAGGGGAGAAGGGAAAAAGACAAATGAAAAAAGCACAGCCAAGAATTGTCATCATCGGTGGTGGTACAGGAATGCCAGTTCTATTGCGAGGGCTAAAAAAATATCCTGTTGATATCACAGCGATTGTAACCGTTGCAGATGATGGGGGCAGTTCAGGGAGACTGAGAAATGATTTGCATATTCCTCCTCCTGGTGATATACGCAATGTTTTGGCCGCGTTGTCTGATGTGGAACCACTGATTGAAGAGATGTTTCAGCATCGCTTTAATACATCCAATGAACTTTCTGGGCATTCACTTGGGAATTTAATTCTAGCAGCAATGACCTCCATTACAGGAAACTTTACTCATGCGATTCAAGAAATGAGCAAGGTGCTCAATGTGCGGGGAAAAGTATTGCCTGCTGCGAATCAAAGTGTTGTTTTGCATGCTGAAATGGAAGATGGCACTATTGTATCTGGTGAGTCGAAAATTCCTTTCTCTGGAAAAAAGATTAAACGAGTCTTTTTAACGCCAAATAAAATTAAAGCACTTCCTGAGACGATTTCTGCCATTCGCCAAGCAGATTTAATTATTATTGGACCAGGAAGCTTATATACAAGCATATTGCCAAACTTACTCGTGCCGAAGCTCGGCTCAGAGGTGTGCCGTTCAAAGGCAAAAAAAGTGTATATATGCAACATAATGACACAAGCTGGCGAAACATATAATTATACAGCGAGTGAACATGTAAAAGCGATTTATGATCATATGAGCTGCGCCTTTATGAATACGATTCTTGTCAACAATAAGGAAATCCCAGCAAATATTCAAGAACGTTATAGTGAAGAAATGTCACAGCCTGTTCTATTTGATGTGGATCGTCTGCAGGAACTTGGTCTCGAAGTGATGCATGGGGAAATCGTTAGTTTAAAAGATGATAAAATCCGTCATGATACAAAAGAAGTAGCTAAAATGCTCTATTCATTGCTCATGAATGAAAGAGAAAATAAGTAAATATGCTTGCATTTTTCGATTGATTCGTGCATCATAAGTGGTTTAGCTTTAAGGTGGTGAAAAATGATGTCTTTCGCTTCAGAAACGAAAAAGGAATTAACAAATTTAGAAATAAAGGATTGCTGCAGCAGGGCAGAATTATCAGCACTTATTCGGATGAATGGCTCTCTTTCCTTCTCCAACAAAAAATTAATCGTTGATATTCAAACGGAAAATGCCGCAATTGCAAGAAGAATCTATATCCTTATTAAGAAGAATTATGATGTACAGGTGGAGCTTCTTGTTCGAAAGAAAATGAGGCTGAAGAAAAATAATGTATATATTGTTCGATTAGCAGAGCAAACGAAAGAAATCTTGGATGACTTGAAAATATTAACTGAAGGGTTTATTTTCACCCACAATATTTCGGAGGAATTGATCCAGAAGAAATGTTGTAAGCGCTCTTATCTCCGTGGTGCTTTTCTAGCGGGAGGTTCAGTGAATAATCCTGAAACCTCATCCTATCACTTAGAAATTTCTTCACTTTATAAGGAGCATAACGACTCTTTATGTGAATTGATGAATACATTTAATTTAAATAGCAAAACACTTGAGCGAAAAAAGGGATTTATCGTCTACTTAAAAGAAGCAGAAAAAATTACGGAGTTTTTAATCATCATTGGTGCGAACAATGCATTGCTTCGCTTCGAAGACATTCGGATTGTTCGTGATATGCGAAATTCCGTTAATCGACTCGTAAATTGTGAAACAGCGAACTTAAATAAAACAATCGGTGCAGCCTTGCGTCAAGTGGAGAATATTCGCTACATTGATGAAACAATCGGTCTTCATGTGTTGCCAGATAAGTTAAGAGAAATTGCTGAACTGCGTGTGGCTTATCAGGATGTCACGTTAAAGGAACTTGGTGAAATGGTTTCAGGGGGCAATATAAGCAAATCAGGGATTAATCATCGTTTAAGAAAAATAGATGAAATTGCTGACAAGTTACGTATTGGAGAATCGATTTAGAATAGGACTAATCTAGAATGGGAGGAAAGGTAGAAATGGTGGAGAAAAAGGTTGAAGTAAAATTGAAAACAGGTTTACAAGCACGTCCAGCTGCCTTATTTGTGCAGGAAGCCAATCGCTTTTCATCGGATGTATTCCTTGAAAAGGATGGAAAGAAAGTCAATGCAAAAAGCATCATGGGCTTGATGAGCCTTGCTATTAGCTCAGGCTCTGTCATTACATTAATTGTAGATGGCAAAGACGAAGCTGAAGCGCTTGAAGAATTGACTAATTATATTTTGCAGGAAAATTAAATAGTCAAGTCGTTTAGAGGTAGAAGCAAGCGAATTTATATACTTATTCGCTTGTTTTTTTGTGCATTCGAAAACAGTGAATCAATCATTCTATTCATTAGGATCAAGAGAAGGATAGTTGGGAGATTAGGTTGCGTACCCGAGCGGTAAATAGACGGAAAAACTCCGCTTATTTCATCATTATTAGTAAAAGGAGTTAAAATAGACGGAAAAATTCCGCCTATTTACTCAAAAAAATGAAAAATGAACGATTTTACAATGAATAAGCGGAAATTTTCCGCTTATTTTCCCAAAAAAGCGCTTCATTCTGCATTTAACCGGAAAAATTCCGCTTATTTTGATTTACTCTCGAGAATAAGCAACTATTTCCAACCTGTTACATTAGCAGCCCCGCTTTTATCATCACTATCTTTCATATAAAAGGGCAAAAATAACAATTGTCAATGCAATACACATGAGAAAACTCATGAGCCAATTTTTCTTATCCGTCAGTTTAAGGATGATATTTAGGAATGAACTAATACAAATACAAATAACAAAAATAACTATAAGCATATAAAATTCCATTGTCTTTAGATATCTCCTCTACCCAAAATGATAATCCCCACACCTAAAAAACACATGGATTCCCAAGCGGAGAATCTCATGTGTTTTTTTAAAACTTTATTTCTTTTCTTCTGTAGGCTTACGCGTAATAATTTTATCAACTAAGCCGTACTCTAATGCTTTTTCTGCCGTCATGAAGTTGTCGCGGTCTGTATCTTTAGCGATTACTTCAAGTGGTTGGCCAGTGCGCTCAGCTAGGATCTTATTCAGCTTATCACGAAGGAATAGAATACGCTTAGCAGCAATTTCGATTTCTGTTGCTTGCCCTTGAGCACCACCTAAAGGTTGGTGAATCATCACTTCACTGTTTGGAAGCACATAGCGCTTGCCCTTTTCACCAGCTGCAAGCAGGAATGCCCCCATTGATGCAGCCATACCTGTACAAATCGTTGAAACATCTGCTTTAATGTACTGCATCGTATCATAGATGGCCATACCGGCAGTAATGCTTCCACCTGGGCTGTTAATATATAATGTAATATCTTTCTCAGGGTTTTCAGCTTCTAAGAACAATAATTGTGCTACAATTGAGTTGGCAACATTATCATCAATGGCACTACCAAGCATGATAATACGGTCTTTTAGAAGACGAGAGTAAATGTCGTAAGCACGCTCTCCACGGTTGGTTTGTTCAATAACTGTAGGGATTAAGTTCATCTCTTTATTCCTCCTTTAATTAAGTAAGGGTTGACATACAATACCTCATATTTTTCCATTGATGTATGTATTCTCATGATACACTGTTGGTCAATTAAGGTCAAACAATACACTTGAGCAAAATGAGATAATTATTCGACATTCCTTATCCGATAACGCTTTTTCGTTTCCATCATACCCGCTCCTCCTGCTTTTTAAACGAAAGATGCCTTGCAAAGTTTAAAAAAATCACATATAATCTATATTTGTAACACAAATGCATTCTTTTAAACTGCCCTCGTGGTGCAACGGATAGCACGTAAGATTCCGGTTCTTAAAATGGGGGTTCGATTCCCTCCGAGGGCGCTAGATATTTTTTTGAAAAAAGTGTTTCTACGATTTTTTCGTGGGAGCACTTTTTTATGTTTAGTTAAAAAGAGTAGGCTCGAATTATGCATAAAAATTCATGTTTTTAGAATTTATACTCTATTAAGACTTCCTCATGCCAAGATTTTTCCATACAACATTCGTTCACATTATTGTAAGATGTACATGAGGGGGGATTGAAATGAACTTACAAGCAGGGTTATGGCAGCAGCAGACATTAAAGCTTACGATGACGCAAGAGCTCACGCAAGCGATTGCATTGTTGCAGTATAACGCACAGGAGCTTTCTGCATTTTTAGAGAATAAAGCATTGGAAAACCCCTTATTGCAGATTGAGCCTGGCAATGTACAAGCGATGGACCCCGTAAGGATCGAGTAAAGCCTACGCGTAAAAAGGTAGATAAAGATAAACAAAACTGGATTGAACAGATTGGGGAAACTGTTGCATTCCTAGATGAATACTTAAAATCTCAGATAGATATTGATCATTTCACGATGATTGAAAATAAAGTGTTAGATTACTTGATTGAGTGTATTGATGAAAACGGTTACTTTCGTGCGGAGTTACATGAAGTAGCTGCTTATTTCAACCGATCAGCAGAAGAAATCTATGAATATCTTAAACTATTGCAAGGATTGGAACCGGCTGGGATTGGGGCCCGTCATTTGCAAGAATGCCTCTTATTGCAGTTGCGACGCTTTGAAAAGAGGCATGCTCTTGCAGAAGAAATTGTGGAAAAGCATTTCCAGTCTTTTGCGGAAAAGAAATGGAAGGACGTAGCAAAAGCGCTTAACGTGAAATTGAATGAGATTCAAGAGGTTTTCGATTTAATTCAAACGCTAGACCCAAGACCCGCTTCCTCCTTTCAAAACGAAAAATCGGCTTACATAGTGCCAGATGTAGTAATTAAATGGGATGGAGAATCCTTTACAGTTAGTATATTTGATGAGACATTGCCTAAAATTAGCTTTAACAGCGCCTATTATAAGCGGTTTTCTTCGAATCAAGATAAACAGGTCCATCGATTTATTCAGGAAAATCAACAGGATTATCAATGGATTATGAGAAGCCTTGAACAGAGAAAAGAAACATTAACGAAAGTTTCTTTAAAGATTGTCGAAAAACAAAGGGACTTTTTTGTGAAGGGACCAGCCAATTTGCGCCCGATGACGATGAAGGAGATTGCGGATGAACTGGAAATTCATGAGTCAACGGTCAGTCGGGCAGTGCGAGAGAAGTATGCGCAAACCCCATTTGGTACATTTGAATTACGATCCTTCTTTTCAAGTACGATTAAAACAACGTCTGATGAGAATACTTCATCCAAGCAAGTGAAAACAATGATTCATCAATTAATAGCAGAGGAAAATAAACAAAAGCCGTTATCCGACCAAGAAATTGTTCATTTATTGAAGGAGAAAGAAGGAATGGTTGTTTCCCGCAGAACGATTGCGAAATATCGGGACCAGCTTGGCATTCTTTCTTCATCAAAAAGAAAACGTTATGAATAAAGGGTGAAAGCTATGAAAAAAAGTACATTAGTTCTCTATACACGTGATCGCTGTATGTTATGTGAAAAAGCGAAGAAAATAATTGTAGAATTACAAAATAAGTATGATTTTCTACTAGAAGAAATTGATATTGATTCGAGCGACGAGTTGACAGAGAAATATGGAATTATGATTCCGGTCGTTGAAATCGATGGCAAAGAAGTTCAATATGGGCAAATTGATGAATGGACGTTAAGTGAAGCGTTTTCAGAAAAAAAGAATAATTATTAATTGAAATTTAGGATCACTCCTGTTAAGATAAAAATATAGCAGGTGTGATTTTTTTTACTTTAATCGGGACATAATTTGTCTACGAGGGACAAAAAAAGTCCATCGATACAAACGATATAAAGGAGAAATCAATGGACTCATTAATTGATGTTCAAAAAAGATTATTACCTGATTTATTAACCGTTATGCAAAAACGCTATCATATTCTTCATTACATTGGCTTAATGGAGCCAGTCGGTAGAAGAAGCTTAAGCTTAAGCCTTAATCTAACTGAAAGAGTGCTGCGAAGCGAAGTCGACTTTCTGAAAAATCAAGATCTGATTACTTCCTCAAGTGCAGGCATGCGCTTAACAGATGATGGAAGAGATTTACTTGAGAAGCTTGGACATATTATTCGTGATATTTCTGGGATTCGTTCATTGGAGGAAAGCTTGCAGCAGCAAATGGGGATTCAGGATGTCATTATTGTTGCAGGCAATAGTGATGAATCGCCTTGGGTGAAGAGTGAACTTGGCAGAGCGGCTGCAAGTCGTATGAAATCAATCCTCACGAGAGAAAATATTATTGCTGTAACAGGCGGATCGACGATTGCGGCAGTTGCAGATACATTAACACCGAGTGAGAAAGAGCAAGCATGCCTTTTTGTTCCAGCTAGAGGTGGCATTGGTGAGGATGTCAAAAATCAGGCCAATTCAATTTGTGCCGCGATGGCTGACCGAATGGCTTCTAAATATCGGGTGCTCTATGTGCCAGATCAGGTGAGTAAAGATATTTATGACTCCTTTATTAAAGAGCCAGAAATCAATGAAGTGCTGCAATTAATCAAATCAGCAAGCATGGTTTTGCACGGAATTGGAGACGCTATGACAATGGCAGAGCGCCGAAAATCGAGCAATGAAGATCTTGAAATAATCAAAAGCGCTCAAGCAGAAGGTGAGGCGTTTGGCTATTACTTCAATGAAAATGGCGAGGTTGTCCATAAAGTCCAAACCATTGGATTGCAGCTTCAAGATTTAGCGAATATCCCATCAGTGATTGCCGTTGCAGGTGGAGCATCAAAAGCAAAGGCCATTGCTGCATACATGAAACAAGCACCCCCATCCACCATCCTCATTACGGATGAAGGGGCAGCAAAATGTTTATTAAAGGCTCAATTCTAAAAGAATGTTGTTTTTGAATCAATTGTTAGAATGAATGATTTACTAAATAGGTCGGTTGATTGGAGCGGAAATCAACCTTTACCAATTATGTGTAAAATAGTAACAATGTTAGCAAAAGCAGTTTATTTAATAGAAAAATGAATCATCATATAAAACCGAAATAAGGGAGGAATTTTAAAATGGCAGTAAAGGTTGGTATTAATGGATTTGGAAGAATTGGACGTGTGGTATTTCGTGCAGCACTTAATAACCCAAATATAGAAGTAGTCGCAGTAAATGATTTAACAGATGCAAATATGCTTGCTCATCTTTTAAAGTATGATTCTGTACATGGAACATTGAAGCAAGAAGTATCAGTTGATGGAGATACACTTGTAGTTGGTGGCCATCGAGTAAAAGTAATCGCAGAACGTGATCCAGCACAGCTTGGATGGGGCAACTTAGGTGTCGATGTTGTCATCGAATCAACAGGTCGCTTCACAAAACGTGAGGATGCGGCGAAGCATTTAGAAGCTGGTGCGAAAAAAGTAATTATCTCAGCTCCTGCTTCAAATGAAGATATTACAGTTGTGATGGGTGTAAACCATGAAAGCTATGACCCAGCAAATCACCATGTGATCTCAAATGCTTCTTGTACAACGAACTGTCTTGCTCCATTTGCGAAAGTTCTAAATGACAAGTTTGGCATTAAACGCGGAATGATGACGACCATTCATTCTTACACAAATGATCAGCAAATCCTTGATTTGCCACATAAAGATTACCGTCGTGCGCGTGCAGCAGCAGAGAATATTATTCCAACAACGACTGGTGCAGCAAAAGCAGTTTCTCTTGTATTGCCAGAACTAAAAGGCAAATTAAATGGTGGAGCCGTTCGTGTGCCAACACCAAATGTTTCTTTAGTTGATTTAGTAGCAGAGCTTGATAAAGAAGTAACAGCAGAAGAAGTAAATGCCGCATTCAAAGCAGCAGCAGAAGGCGACTTAAAAGGCATCTTAGCATACAGTGAAGAGCCACTCGTATCTAGCGACTATAATGGAGATGCTGCGTCATCTACAATTGATGCTCTTTCAACAATGGTGATGGAAGGCAATATGGTGAAAGTTATTTCTTGGTATGACAATGAAAGCGGCTATTCAAACCGTGTTGTTGACCTTGTTGATTATATCGCACAAAAAGGTCTGTAAAAACTAACTGGAATGTTTGAAACATATTGGAAATTAAAAGTTTAAACGTCTATAATGATATAGGGTAAAAGGGGAGCGGGGAACAAACCCCTCTCCTTTTTCTATAGATAGGAAAGTAAAATATCTGAGTCAGAGAATTGTCTAGCTCCAGCGCCTATCGCCTATCAAACTTCAGGTCCCCTCCCTACGATAAGTCAACATCGATTCGCTCACGCAAATCGTGTTTCCTTTATCTTAGTCGGAGACCCTCCTGTTTGTACGTCGATGATCAAGGCGCTTGTGCTTTTCTTAGTTGTTTTCACAATTATTTTTCAAAAATGTGGGGGTCATTTTGCGATGAACAAGAAAAGCGTGAAAGATGTGGATTTAAAAGGTAAGCGAGTATTTTGCCGGGTTGATTTCAATGTGCCGATGAAGGATGGCGAAGTAACAGATGAAACAAGAATCCGTGCGGCACTTCCAACGATTCAATACTTAACAGATCATGGGGCAAAAGTGATCTTAGCCAGTCATCTTGGACGTCCAAAGGGACAAGTCGTTGAGGAATTGCGTCTTACACCAGTTGCCAAACGTTTATCAGCACTTCTTGGAAAAGAAGTAAAGAAAGCGGATGAAGCGTATGGAGATGCAGTGAAAGAAATGATTGCAACGATGAGTGAAGGGAATGTTCTCCTTTTAGAAAATGTTCGTTTCTATGCTGGTGAGGAGAAAAATGACCCTGAGTTGGCAAAGGCATTCGCTAATCTAGCAGATCTTTATGTTAATGATGCATTTGGAGCGGCCCACCGTGCACATGCTTCAACAGAAGGCATTGCTCAACATCTTCCAGCTGTTTCTGGTCTATTAATGGAAAAGGAGCTAGATGTATTAGGCAAAGCTCTTTCAAATCCAGAACGTCCATTCACAGCGATTATTGGCGGGGCGAAAGTAAAAGATAAAATTGGCGTCATTGATAACTTGCTTGAGAAAGTAGACAACTTAATCATTGGCGGCGGTTTAGCATACACATTTGTGAAAGCAAATGGCCATGAAATAGGAAAATCACTTTTAGAAGAAGATAAAATAGAGCTTGCTCAGTCATTCATGAAGAAGGCAAAAGAAAAAGGTGTAAACTTCTATATGCCTGTTGATGCAGTCATTGCAAGTGATTTTGCGATAGACGCAGAGTCAAAAGTTGTCGCAATTGAAGACATTCCTTCTGATTGGCAAGCACTTGATATTGGGCCAAAGACAGCCGAAATTTATAGCGATGTCATCCAAAATTCAAAGCTTGTGATTTGGAATGGTCCGATGGGTGTATTCGAGTGGGATAAATTTGCAGGCGGGACGAGAGCGGTTGCTGAAGCTCTAGCTGAAGCAAATGATACATATTCAGTAATTGGCGGTGGAGATTCTGCAGCAGCTGTAGAAAAATTCCATCTTGGGGATAGAATGAGCCATATTTCCACAGGCGGCGGTGCTTCCTTAGAATTTATGGAAGGCAAAGCATTGCCAGGCGTTGTTGCGTTAAATGATAAATAGAAAAGCGGAGGCTTATGCCTCGAGGGTCTAGCCGTTGGAGCTGGACAAAGAAAAGCGGAAGCAGCTTAATTATAGCTCTGCTAGTTAAATAAAAAATTTGCATAAAAGGATGTGCCCAAATGCGTAAACCAATTATTGCAGGAAACTGGAAAATGCATAAAACTCTTCCAGAGGCGAAGGCCTTTCTAGAAACCATTACGAACTCTATTCCAAATGCGGAGAAAGTGGAAACGGTTGTTTGTGCGCCAGCATTATTTTTAGCGAATTTAGTTGGCTCGAAAGTTGGAATTGGTGCACAAAATATGCATTTTGAAGAAAGTGGTGCATTTACAGGAGAAATTAGCCCTGTTGCACTTAAGGACCTCGGTGTACAATATGTGATTCTTGGACACTCTGAACGCCGTGAAATGTTTAATGAAACTGATGAAGCAGTGAACAAAAAGACAATCGCTGCCTTTAATAATCAGTTGACGCCGATTGTTTGCTGTGGAGAAACGCTTGCACAGCGTGAAAATGGAGAAACAATGGCATTTGTTGGCTCACAAATCGAAAAAGCATTACAAGGATTAACAGAAGAGCAAGTGAAAGAAACGGTCCTTGCTTACGAGCCGATTTGGGCGATTGGAACAGGGAAATCTTCAACGGCAGCGGATGCGAATGAAGTATGTGCGTACATTCGCCAAGTCGTGAAGGAACAATTTTCTGAAGCGGCTGCAGATGCCATTCGAATTCAATATGGCGGCAGTGTGAAGCCTGGAAATATTAAAGAATACATGTCTCAGCCAGATATAGATGGTGCATTAGTCGGTGGTGCAAGTCTAGAAGCGGAGTCCTTCCTGCAATTATTGGAGGCAGGGCAGTATGAGTAAATCACCAGTTGCTTTAATCATCTTAGATGGATTCGGTTTGAGAAGTGAGAACAAAGGAAATGCCGTGACACATGCAAAAAAGCCAAATTTTGATCGTTATTGGAATCACTACCCACACGCTACTTTAACAGCAAGCGGGGAAGCGGTCGGCCTGCCTGAAGGACAAATGGGCAATTCTGAGGTTGGCCATTTGAATATTGGTGCTGGCCGTGTCGTTTATCAAAGCTTAACTCGCGTCAATGTAGCCATTCGAGAAGGGCAATTTGAGAAAAACGATACCTTTGTCAATGCGATTAAACATGTAAAGAAGAATGGAACGAGTCTTCATCTAATGGGGCTTCTTTCTGACGGTGGTGTCCATAGCCATATTAATCATCTGTATGCTCTATTGCATCTTGCAGCAGAAGAAGGCGTCGAGAAAGTATATGTTCATGGCTTTTTAGATGGCCGGGATGTCGGTCCACAAACGGCGGAAGGCTATATTAAAGCTGCTGAGGAAAAAATGAAGGAATATGGCGTGGGAGAATTTGCAACGATTTCTGGTCGCTATTATTCAATGGACCGAGATAAGCGCTGGGAGCGTGTGGAAAAATCATATCGTTCGATCGTTTATGGCGAAGGTCCAAGCTATTCGAATGCAATTGATTTAGTAGAGGATAATTATTCACATGGAATTTTTGATGAGTTCGTTCTTCCTTCTGTCATTACTAGAGAGAACGGGGAACCTGTTGGAACGATTCAAGAAAATGATGCCGTTATTTTCTATAATTTCCGTCCAGACCGTGCGATCCAAATTTCAAACACATTTACGAATAAAGACTTCCGCTCATTTGATCGAGGTCCGAAGCATCCAGATTCATTATTTTTCGTCTGCTTAACCCATTTTAGTGAAACGGTTGATGGCTATGTTGCGTTTGAGCCAAGCAACTTGGATAATACACTTGGGGAAGTATTGTCGCAAAATGGCTTAAAGCAGCTGCGCATTGCAGAAACCGAGAAATACCCGCATGTTACCTTTTTTATGAGTGGGGGACGTGAAGCAGAGTTTCCTGGTGAAAAGCGAATTTTGATCAACTCACCAAAGGTTGCTACGTATGATTTAAAGCCAGAAATGAGCGCGTATGAAGTAACAGAAGCGTTATTGAAGGAAATCGAATCAGACCAGCAGGACGCAATTATATTGAACTTTGCTAATCCTGACATGGTCGGACATTCAGGCATGCTAGAGCCAACAATCAAGGCGATCGAAACAGTGGATGAATGCCTTGGAAAAATTGTTGACTTGATTTTAGAAAAAGGCGGAAAAGCGATCATTACAGCTGATCATGGGAATGCTGATGAAGTTGTCACTTTAGAAGGCAATCCAATGACCGCACATACAACAAATCCTGTACCAGTTATTCTTACACAAAATGGTGTGAAGCTGAGAGAAGATGGAATCTTAGGTGATCTTGCGCCAACGATGCTTGATCTTCTAGGACTTGAAAAACCAGCTGAAATGACTGGGATAACATTAATTCAAAAATAAACTTAATTTTAAGGAGAGAATAATTATGCCATTTATTCAATATGTATATGCTCGTGAAGTATTAGATTCTCGTGGAAACCCAACCGTTGAAGTAGAAGTAATGACGGAATCTGGATTCTTCGGCCGTGCAATGGTTCCATCTGGTGCGTCTACTGGTGAATATGAAGCAGTAGAACTTCGTGATGGGGATGCATCTCGTTACCTTGGCAAAGGGGTTCAAACAGCAGTCGATAACGTAAATGATATAATCGCTGACGAGATTATTGGCATGGATGTAACGGATCAAGTAGGCATCGACCGTGTCATGATCGAATTAGACGGAACAGAAAACAAAGGCAAGCTTGGTGCGAATGCAATTCTTGGTGTATCTATGGCTGCTGCACATGCGGCTGCTGAATCAGTTGGCCTTCCATTATATCGTTACCTTGGCGGATTTAATGCGAAACAATTGCCAACACCAATGATGAACATCATCAATGGCGGATCACACGCAGATAATAATGTGGATTTCCAAGAATTTATGATTATGCCTGTAGGTGCACCTACTTTTAAAGAAGCCATCCGTATGGGTGCAGAAGTATTCCATTCTTTGAAGAAGGTCTTATCTGGAAAAGGCTTAAATACAGCTGTTGGTGACGAAGGTGGATTCGCTCCAAACCTTGGTTCAAACCGTGAAGCATTAGAAGTAATCATTGAAGCAATCTCTAACGCTGGCTATGAAGCTGGAAAAGACATTTACCTTGCAATGGACGTTGCTTCTTCTGAGTTCTATAACAAAGAAACAGGCAAATATGATCTTGCAGGCGAAGGCCGCACAGGCTTAACTTCTGAAGACATGGTGAACTTCTACGAAGAGTTAGTAAATGAATTCCCGATCATCTCCATTGAAGATGGTTTAGACGAAAACGATTGGGCTGGCCATAAATTACTAACAGAACGCATTGGCGGAAAAGTGCAGCTAGTTGGCGATGATCTATTCGTTACAAATACGAAGAAATTAGCACAAGGCATTGAGCAAGGTGTAGGCAACTCCATCCTTATCAAAGTCAACCAAATCGGTACATTAACAGAAACATTTGAAGCAATCGAAATGGCAAAACGTGCAGGCTACACAGCTGTTGTTTCCCACCGTTCTGGTGAAACAGAAGACGCAACAATCGCTGACATCGCTGTTGCAACAAATGCAGGTCAAATCAAAACAGGTTCTATGTCCCGTACAGACCGTATCGCGAAATACAACCAGCTTCTTCGCATTGAAGATGAGTTAGGTGAATTAGCGGTGTATGATGGGATGAAGTCTTTTTATAATTTAGGTAAGTAATAATTGAAGGGAGAAAAAGCGTCTGAATTAAGTCGTACAAGGCACTTTTTCACCTTCTGAATTTAGCAATACACTGACATGAATTAAGTCGTACAAACGTATTAGCTTAAAACCTCCTATTTATGTGTGATAAATCCACATTTATAGGAGGTTTTTTCTATGTTGATGAAAGATTTACAAAAAGAGTTTACATTTGATTTGCAAATTAAGAATTATTCTAAGAGGACAATAGAGACTTACAATTACAACCTAGACCAATTAATAAACTTTATGAAGGAGCAATATGATGTTGCAGATTTAGAGGATATCTCAACACTGCATATTAAAAAGTTTATCCAATATCAAATGGAAGTTGGCAATAAATCAAATTACACTAACACAATGATTAAATCCTTTAGAGCATTTTATAATTATCTTGTTAGTGAGGAACATGTCAGTCACAATATAATGGCAAAAATAAAACTATTGAAAGAAGAAAAGGTTGTTATTAAAACATTCACGGATAAAGAAGTAGCAAAGATGATTGAGGTATATGATTTTAAAAGCTATTTAAACGCTCGTAACAAGGTCATAATAGCTATGTTTGTCGATACGGGGTTAAGGATGAGTGAGTTAATAAATTTACATTGTAGTTATTTAAATGAAACGAATATGAGAGTTTTAGGAAAAGGTTCGAAATGGCGTTATGTTCCTATTAGTCTTATGTTAAAGAAATACATGATTAGATTTGAACGAATTAAAGAAGCGTATTTTAAAAATAAGTCATTGGAACACGATAATTATTTTTTGTCTAGAAGCGGGAAACCCTTAACGGGTGTACAAATACAAAATATTGTAAGGGAGGCGGGAGTTAAAGCGAAGGTGAGGGAAGAGATTAGATGTAGCCCTCATACATTGAGACATTATTCAATCCAATCAAATTTAAGGAATGGTCTTGATTTGTATAGTTGCTCCAAAATTGCAGGACATGAAAATATCCAAGTAACAAAGCGTTATTTGCAAGGAATTGAAACGGAGAATATTTTAGAAATGGCTTCTAGGACAAGTCCATTGATGAATTTATAAAACATGCATAGGTAACCCTGCCAGCTAATCCTATACATTCTATTATTAAAACAATGAAGCCATTTCTCATTTAAGAGAGGGTGTTATTTAACTTTCAATAAGGGGATAACTGCACTCTTCCATCAATAAAAAAGCCCATGTTATCTTTAATTGAATAACATGGGTAAAATGATTATGTATTATGCTGTCGCTTCTTCTTCAACATCTTGAATTGTTATTAGATTATCTTTATAGCTTGAAACATATGTACTATTAAACTTTTCTTGTGTAATACCATCATGGGGAAATTCACCTGTTCTAACATCACCAAATAGGCTGTACCCGTAGTATTCTTGCAATTTACGATATGCTTCTACATACAATCCTTTAATCATTAAATCCTGTGTGACCCTATATTTATTATCTTCAAACTTATGTATATTTGCTTTACCACCAAATTCATTAATAGATTTCTTTTGGAATTTATCTTGTCTACCCTCCGCTAAATCTACAACATATTTATTTAAAGCTCCATGAAAATCAATTCTATTTTCCAAGAAGTATTTTGCTTCATCGGAATTGTAGAATGCCAATGCTTCTTTGTTGTTCTTCTCCAACCAATTGATAATAGGATTTATACCTGCTCTAACGAATAGTGCATGTGCTTCGTATGACAATACTATGTATAGTCTTTCACCTATCTCATTGGTGATTAGATTCAATTGTTTTTTATGTTCTTTCCAATATTCCTTAACGATTGGTTTGTTTCTGTAACGGCTAATTTCATCAAGCGATAACTTTCTAAATTTAGGTGAATTTTGAAGTTTGCGTTCCAACTTTGCAATCGCACCTACAACAGGTGCTGATAATTCAATGTATTTAGTTTGAATCGCTTCTTCTCTGACGTATATGCCACTTTCTTCATCAAAATACTCATGAAGATAAGGTATCTCACATTTAGCCATTGTATAAGATTGATGCTTAATAATTTTAGCTTTCACCAATTTTTGAATCACGCCCATGAAATATTTTTGAAGTCTTTCAATCTCACGTTTAATATAATCATCAATCAAATACTCTTGCCCCGATTCTATAACCTTATTTTCTACTAACTTATCTGATTCTTTCTCTAAAGCACTAAGTGAATATCTTAATTTTGAAGCTTGAAACGTATCATCTGTAATAATTCCTAAATTAACCAACCATTTAATAACTGTTAATGGCTCATTTCCAATTCTATTTAGAAGATGTTCAATTACCATAATCGGAAATGTTTGTTCATATTTTAACGGTACTTGTCCTTGCCCATTTGAAACACGACCATCTACAATATCTTTTTCAACATCAAACTCTTCATCTAAAGTAAATTCCATATTGTATTGTTTGCCTATAACATCTACGACACCAAATTTTGAATTCAACACCTTCATTAGTGCATTTTGGCTTTCTATTCTCCATTTTTTACCCGCCAATACACAAGCCTTCTGCTTATCAGTTCCATATTCCATTACTAGTTCTACTAAACCTATTTTTCTCACTAACAAAACTCCATTCGTATTTTTAATATGTATTATCTTCAAAAAGGACGTAAGATTGTCCTTTAATATTAATTTATATATTAAGGAGCGATTATACGTCCTTTCTCCATAAATCGTTCTTTTGTTAATCATGTACTTTGCCACCATCTCTGTTAAAAGTGCAAAAAACGCACTTTTAACAGACCTCGCCCAAAGTACGCAAAGGGCGAATTAAACTCTGGATGTGATGTGATTTGTTTTCCATTCACATCTCTTAAATTTGTTAGCGATGTTTTTGGCGTACCTTTTTGCATCGCAACGTGTCGAGATAATTTGTGAAGCGGAGCGTAACAAATTTCTTGACATGCTTGTGTAAAAAGGTACATAATCATCAATTTGTTAACTAAATCTTCAAGTTACATATCAATCCAACCATCATAATTTGTAATGGAATATGTATCATATGAAGATGGTTTAAAATACTCTAAATTCTGTCAATAGAGAGCAATCATGTATTTATCATTAATGTTATGTTAGATGTTATTTTAGAATTGATAAAATTAATATTTTATGTAGTGGGTAACATTTTGTGTTTTTGTTGCGTAGGTATTGATACAGTAGTGTTTATGTGGATGTTGACAAAGGATAATATTTACGCATGAAAATCTATGTTCTTATAATATTTATTATATCATAATAGTTATGATTTGTCAATTTTTGTGCTATTATCTATCTTTTGTTAAATGATTGTTGTGCTTTATAGTAAATAGCTCTATATTTCTTGCTTTATGAGTTCTATCCCTACATAAATTTAAATAGTCTATTCCGTATGATTATTAATTAAAACCTGTCTATAGACAAAATTCTAACGTATGAAACTAACTTAAATAGATTTTATTCTAAAAATATGTATAAATAGTAAATAATGGTATATTTAAATGAGGGGAAATTCACAAGAGGAATTCGGTAATCTAATAGAAAAAATTTCATTTTAGGGGTATGAGGATATGGACTTTTATTTACTTGTTGTTGGACTTCTAACTTCCGTTATTTGTATTGGTTGGGTATTTATTAACCTTTTTAGAAAAAAGAAGTTAAGAAAACCAGGCATAGGAATAGTAGTAGGATTTGTATTAATACTTGTTTCTGTATTCATGCCACAAAAAGAAGAGGTTTCTTTTATCGGTGAAGAAAACGAAATAGAAGAAAATATTAAAAAAATGTCGGATAATATTGATACTGTTGAATTAGATGAATATAAGCAGGAACATTTAGAATTAGTAACAGGTATACATTTTCTTTTTATTGATGCTTTTGAACTACATAAAGATATAGAAGGTAACGATAATGTTTTGTCGAGTGATGGTGTAGAGGCAAATATTGAAGTAATTAATGATGAGTTAATGTCAAAACTAAAAGATTATAAGGACATTGTAGGGGAACTTCCAAAAGATAAGCTCTCAACGCATATGGATATAGTTACCAATGGAGCGGAAGGAGTGGGATTACTACATGAAGCGGTATTTTATGGACAAATTAACTATTTTGAAGATGCTAAACTATACTTGGAAAAAACTATTAATTTGATAAAAGAGTGGGAAATGGGAATTGAAGGATATGATAGCCATGTAACTAAAATAGATGAAACAGGGGCAAAAGACGTTTTATATATGTGGGAAGATGATATTTCCTGGCATTGTTTAAGCATTACAGGCAATTTACAAGAATTTGGTAGGCTTTATGCGGAGATTGGTGAAGACAGGCAACAATTAACGAATCAACATATAAGAACAAAATTTGATAATCTATTTCAAGAAACTATAGAACTAATAAATCAATACAATAATGATATTTCACCTCTACTTGTAGAGGATGAATTGAAAGGAAAATTTTTTGAGATGTTAAATCCAACCCTAAATGCAATGGAACATCTCATGAATGGTATCCATAATAATGACATGGTAGCATTGAAAAAAGCAAAACCAGAAATAATCGAAGCCCTAAGATTAGGTAAGGAATGGAATACTTTATTATTACCTCATTTAGAAAAACAATAATACTTTTAGAAAAGGAAGACCGTCAATAGAAGGTCTTTTTTTGTGGGTATTTATTATCGATACCGATAGATTACACTTTTAAGGTTATCAATAAATGTAAAAGGAATCTAGTAAGTTCACAGTTTTATGGGTGCTGTTTATTGTTGTTTAACTATTGCTATATTTTTATAAATAGTTAAGAAATTGCTGTTTATTAAAGTATGCTTTTAGGACTGAAAAAACAGTCCTTTTTTACGTTTATTAAGGTAGATTATTTAATTTAAAAAACGTTAATAAATCTATAAGGTAATTATGAAAAGTCTAAAAGTTTCAACTTCTGAACAATGTATTAGTATTGTCTGAAAATTAGTCTAGAAACAACTTGTGGTTGTCTAAAAGTTAGTCTAAAATAAAGGTATAAAAGATTGTTAATTTTTAGACAAAGGAGCGGTTATAATGGCGTTAATTGGTTATGCAAGAACTTCTACAGCTCTACAAGAAAATGGTTTAGAAACACAAAAGCATTTATTAGAAGAAGCAGGCTGTAAACGTATCTTTTTTGAAAAGGTGACAGGAACAAGTACCATTAAAAGAAGTGAAATAAAAGATGCTATTAATTTTTTAGATAAAGGTGACACCTTAATCGTCACAAAAATTGACCGACTAGCACGTTCTATAATTGATTTACATAACATCGTTAAAGAATTAAATGAAAAAGGGGTAAATGTTAGATTTTTAAAAGAAAATATTGAGTTTCAAGCGGGAGAGAATAATAGTTCCCTTCAAACATTACTGTTTAATATTTTAGGTTCTTTTGCACAGTTTGAACGTGACATTATTGTAGAAAGGACTGGAGAAGGAAGAGAGCGAGCCAAAAAGCAGGGGAAACATATGGGAAGACCTTCACAAGATAAAAAAGCAATCGAGAAGTCATTGAAGCTATATGCTGAAAGAGAATCAAATGGAATGAGTGTAAGCGATATTTCAAAGATAACAGGTGTACCTAGAAGCTCGATATATGCGGAATTAAAGAAACGATGATAGGGTTTTTTAGTCTATCTTTTTTACAATGAAGTAGTGGTAGACCTTTAGAAATAGTTTTTTATTATAGAAGTTATGGGTAATTTTACCTTGATTTGAAATTAAATGATATAATTTTAATATTATTAATTTTGGGGGCAATGAAATGTCAATAACATTATATTTTGCGAAGGTTAATATTAATTCTCATATATTGGAAATTTATAAAGATAAGAAAAAACGAAATGAAATATTAAAATTAGTATTCCTAAATCTAAAGGAAGGCATCAAATATAAAAAAAGCAACTTGAATTATACAGAGAATGGTGAAACATATACTTATGATGCAGATTACAAGTTGAATAATATTACAAAATTTGATGACGATACGATTGTTGGTAGTGTAATTAAAACATCTTATCTATTTGCAAATAAATTAAATGAAGAAACGGGAGAAGTAACTAAAATACCTGTTGAAAACTCAGAGGTTATAGAGTTTTACTTTGATGTTTATAAAGAGAAAATTGCTTATTATAGAACTAACAGATTTGGTTATGCTGAATTTCCTCAAGTCTTTAAAGAGTTTTTGAATATATGTATGTCTTCAAAACGTGAGGAATATAATTTCGAAGTATCAGTATTAAGAGAAGGACTAAATGTTGAAGATATTCAGAATCAGTTAAAAAAATTAGGTAGACTAGAAACTTTAAAGATAGAAATTATCCCACCGAATCCAGATGATGAACTTTTAGATGGAATACAAGATAATGGGGAAGAATATATTGAAGGAATAAAAGAGGGAAATATTACTTATACAAGTACAGCTTTTGAATCTAAAGATTCAAGAGGTTTGAATATTGATGCAAAATTAATAAAAAAAGAGCTAAACAAAGTAAATAATATACATCCGAAACTAACAGATGTAAAAGCTATAAGAAATGGATATTTAACAGTTGAAGCAAGAAACAAAAGTGGTAGATTTTTTTCAACAAACAAAACCAAACCAATTACAGATAAATTAGAAGAAAAGCCTAGTTCTATAGTGGAATTTGCTACTTTATGTAAAAGGAAAATTGTATCATTAGCTAATTCCTTACGATAGGAGAAGTAGAATGAGAAAGCGGATTTTCGGTAGGTTCAAGGAAAATCAAAAATGGGACGATTATATAAATTTTAAATCTTTTGAATGCAGAATGTCTTTAATTGTCACTATTATTATGATACTTTCTTTCAAGTATCTTGATGTATATACTAAGTTTGACCTTTATTTAACTCCATTACAGAATATCACAGTTTACGTTGCACAGGCACTAATTGGTATGTTAGGAATAATACTTGCAGGAATTGCTATAATTGTAAGTGTATTAAATAAAGATTCACTTAATTCTATAGAAAAAGTAAACGGTAAAGGGAAAGTTCAAAGAGTATTAATTAGTTTTGAATTTTTAACATTTAATATTGGTATTGGAATATTCCTGTTTTTTTTATTAAATCTTATTTTATATAGTCATCAAGAACTGATACCTGTCTTATGGTTCTATTTGGTTCTAGCTATAAGTTCATATTTTTTAGCATTTATCATTTTTTATACAATAAGTTTAACAGGTAACTGTATTAGAGTATTTTACATCAACGATTTATATTCAAGTATTTTAGATAAAGAAAAAAGTATATATGAGATTGCAAATGAAGTGAGAGTTGATTATCTTCTTTATAGTTTGCATAAAGCTTCAAATTTATCTCCTCAGGAACTTTTGGATGATTTAGATGAATTTGTTGATTCAAGTAATATACCTAATAAAGAGGTTATAAAAAAATACCTTAAAAATTATTATAGTTTACCTAAAGAATAATAATACTTTATTTGGGCACAGTTAAGAAGAATTACTGATAATATAGAATGTGTGTTATTTCATAGTGGGCGGTGTATATAACCAAAAGTAATATTTTGTAAAATAGGATTCGACAAAGCACTTACTCTCCCGCAATCAGTCTAGAAAAAACAATACCGTGTAAACGATTTAACTATATAGCGCTAGAAACCCTATAGACAACTTTACTTAATTCTATTACTACTTATAATAGATGAAGAAGTATTTCCACGAGAAGTGGTTGTAGTTTATTGAAACTAATTATTATTAAACAAAAATCTATTCTTACAATTCTTAAAAACAGAAGCGGTTGTTGCTTTTATTTTGTATGGATAATGCTATATAATTGAATTAACTCGTACATAAATTGAACCATAAGGATATTCTCTGTACGAATTATGCAGTACAACCACATATAAATAGGAATATAAAGCTAATAAACGTTGATTTAATCATGTTTTATAAAAAATCAATGTCTCGTACAGACCGTATCGCGAAATACAACCAGCTTCTTCGCATTGAAGATGAGTTAGGTGAATTAGCGGTGTATGATGGGATGAAGTCATTTTATAATTTGAGTAAGTAAGTTTATGAGGGCGGCCGTTTTGGTCGCCCTTTTTGGTTGTTTGGCGAATAAAATCGATGTGACGGCGAATATAATGCAGTTATTGTCCAATATATTGAGGAGGACGGCGAGTAAAGCGCTGATCATGTCCAATAAAAGTGCAGCAACGGCGAATAACGCAGTTGAACATAGCTAGTGGCACTTGTGTCTGCCCAAATTTGAAGACGTGGCCCACAGGTTTTGCAAATTTTTGTTGTTTGGCGAATAAAATCGGTGTGATGGCGAATATAATGCAGTTATTGTCCAATATATTGAGGAGGACGGCGAATAAAGCGCTGATCATGTCCAATAAAAGTGCAGAAACGGCGAATAACGCAGTTGAACATAGCTAGTGGTACTGTGTTCCTGCCCCAATTTGAAAATGTGGTTTGTGCACAAGGCATAAGTTAAGAGGCGGCCAGTCAAATTTCGTCCTTTATCGGTGGTTTGGCGAATAAAATTGATGTGACGGCGAATAAAGTGCCCCTAATGTCCAATAAATCGAGTGGAACGGCGAATAAATCGGCAATCATGTCCAATAAAAGCGCACTAACGGCAAATAACTCAATTAAATTCAGTTGGTGGATAGTATACTCGGCCTTTATTCGTGCCAGAATGGGGAAGATTCATTCTTATGAGCAGTTTAGAAGCCATATCGATGGATGATAAATGAACGAACTCTCGGAATTGCTGATTAGTCATAGTTGAATTCATCAGCAGAAAGTAATCTTTTACTGCTTCCACGTGTGCAAGTCTATCAAAACACCCACATTTTTCACAAAGCCATCTTCTATTGAAACGGATCATCCCTAATTTATGGCAATTTAGGCATTGAACACCTGTTAAAATATCCGTTTTAGATAGACCATATTTTTTCAGGATATTCATTTCTTCAGGTTTATGATTTTTCATAAGTAGATTAGAGAGTTTTCGCACACCTTTTATGTCAATCACCTCATTTTGATGCGCTTTTTCAAACGATTTCATACGTTCTAGCAGATTGTAGCCGTGAACGACTCTTTTTAAAATGGATTGATTTCTACTATTGGATTTTAAAATAGTGGAGGGATTGCTGAAGGCGACTAAGTATTCAATCGGAAGTTGGGAATAGCCGTGGTTTTGTAGAAAAACGTGTAATTGCTGCTGATGCCATTTAGCTTGTGAGAGGGGATTTTGAAAGCCTTCTTCTTTCTCATTGGTTGTGCGAATAAGCTGTTGAAATGAATCTTCAAGAAACAGAGTACCGTAGAAATTTTTGCATTCGAGGATAAAGGCAAGGCGGCGGCTGAGGACGAGATAATCAATTTGGAAATAATGTTTTCCACTAGGTAGCCGAAGATGATGGAAGATATAAACATCTTTATCAGGTAGGAAATCTAAATAATAGGATATGGCCCGTTCTCCAGTGTAACCAGCAAGCTTTTTTCTGAAATCCTCCTTTATCTCCTCATATTTTGGATGATCCATACGTAAGCGTCTCAATAATGCCTCTAATTTATAAATGCTGCTATGTTTTATAAACTTCTTAACCATCAAATTAATCACTCCTTTCCTAATTGAATTTCTCTCTGAACTTGAAAACTCCTCCTATAGTCTGAATTCTATTGCCAATAAAACACAAACATGCTAAAATTAGAAATACTGTAAAAGGTTCGTTTTAGGAGGTGGCTTTTTATGCATGCACTATTAATTACATTATTGGTTATTGTATCTGTTGGCCTTATTGTCG
This sequence comes from Cytobacillus eiseniae, assembly GCF_017874625.1. Lineage (GTDB taxonomy): Bacteria > Bacillota > Bacilli > Bacillales > Cytobacillaceae > Cytobacillus > Cytobacillus eiseniae. Next base: position 34,344 of record NZ_JAGIKZ010000003.1, read on the forward strand.
TTGTACTCCTACAATCAGGTAAAAGTGCTGGTCTTTCCGGTGCCATTTCTGGGGGAGCGGAACAGCTTTTTGGAAAACAAAAGGCACGAGGATTAGATTTAATTCTTCACCGCGTCACAATTGTACTAGCTGTACTTTTCTTTTTACTTACCATTGGCGTATCTTATTTTGCAATATAAAAAATACCTGGCCTACAATAGGTCAGGTTTTTTTCGTATGGGCTAGTATTCTGAGGATTATCACTAGGCTGTATGCTAAAAATAGGATGGAGATGAAACAACCGTTTGATGATGCGAATTTTACATAAAGGGGTATGGAATAGATGAAAATTGTTACACCAAAACCATTTACTTTCGGAAAGGAAAAGAGAGCTGTGCTGCTCCTTCACGGATTTACAGGCAATACAGCAGATGTGCGAATGATGGGGCGCTTTCTTGAGGGAAAAGGCTATACATGCCATGCACCACAATACAAAGGGCATGGGGTTCCACCAGAAGAACTTGTCCATACGGGGCCGGAAGACTGGTGGAAAGATGTAATGGAAGGGTATGAATTCTTGCAACAGAAAGGCCATACCGAGATTGCTGTGGCAGGCCTTTCCTTAGGTGGCGTATTTTCCTTGAAATTAGGTTACACTGTACCTGTTAAGGGAATCATTCCTATGTGTGCACCGATGCATATTAAAAGTGAGGAAGTTATGTATGAGGGGATTTTGCAGTATGCCCGTGAATACAAGAGATTAGAAGGAAAGACAGGGGATCAAATCGAACAAGAGATGATTGACTTTCAGAAAACACCAATGAATACACTAAAGGCACTCCAAGCGCTAATTGCGGATGTTCGCAATCATGTCGATATGATTTATTCACCGACATTTGTTGTTCAAGCACGTGAGGATCATATGATTAATACCGAAAGTGCGAACATTATTTATAATGAAGTAGAATCCGATCTGAAGGAAATTAAATGGTTTGAGGAATCGGGACATGTGATTACACTTGATAAAGAACGTGATCAGCTTCATGAAGATGTCTATCAGTTTTTAGAAAAGTTAAATTGGGAAGAATAAAGGAAAAGGAGGACGATTGAATGGAAAATATTCAACAAATTATCGAAAAGCTCCTGTACTATATGAAGGATGAGGCCTATAAGCCACTAACCGTACAGGAAATGGAAGCCGCATTTGGCATTGAGGATTCATCGGATTTTAAAGAATTCGTCAAAGCGCTTGTGAAGATGGAAGAAAAAGGCCTAGTTGTCCGCACAAGGAGCAATCGCTACGGTCTCCCTGAAAAAATGAGTCTTGTCCGAGGAAAACTGACGGGTCATGCAAAAGGCTTTGCTTTTGTGATTCCAGATGAACCTGGGATGGATGATATTTTTATCCCACCAAATGAAACGAATAATGCGATGCATGGAGATATCGTGCTGGCACGAGTCAATTCGGAGACTTCTGGACAAAGAAGAGAAGGGACGATTGTTCGTGTTCTTGAGCGTGGAATTACGCAGATCGTTGGAACGTATACGGAAAGCAAGCATTTTGGCTTTGTGCTGCCAGATGATAAAAAGTTTACGAGTGATATTTTTATTCCGAAGGCTGTATCGCTTGGAGCTGTGGAAGGACATAAGGTTGTTGTAAAATTAACGACTTATCCAGAAGGAAGAAAAAGTGCAGAAGGAGAAGTCATTCAAATTCTTGGGCATAAAAATGACCCAGGTGTGGATATTCTCTCGGTCATTCATAAGCATGGCCTTCCGATGGAGTTCCCAGATGAGGTGCTTGAGCAGGCAACAAACACGCCTGAAACGATTGATCCAAGTGACCTAGATAATCGCAGAGATTTAAGAGATCAAACAATCGTTACAATAGACGGGGCAGATGCGAAGGATTTGGATGATGCTGTTACAGTAACGAAGCTTGAGAATGGCAACTTTAAGCTAGGCGTACATATTGCAGATGTAACCCATTATGTGACAGAGGATTCAGCGATTGATCGTGAAGCAGAAGAGCGTGGGACAAGTATTTACTTAGTCGATCGTGTGATTCCGATGATTCCACATCGCTTGTCTAATGGCATTTGTTCATTGAACCCACAGGTGGATCGCTTAACATTATCATGTGAAATGGAAATTGCGCCTGGTGGAGAAGTCGTTTCACATGAGATTTTCCAAAGTGTCATTAAAACAACAGAAAGAATGACGTATTCTGATGTGAATAAAATTTTAGAGGAACAAGATGAAGAACTGATCAAGCGATATGAGCCAATCGTTCCGATGTTCCAGTTAATGGAGGAGCTTGCGCAAATCTTACGCACGAAGCGAATGAAGCGTGGGGCGATAGATTTTGATTTCAAAGAGGCAAAAGTAATTGTCGATGAAGAAGGCAAGCCGAATGATGTAGTGATCAGAGAGCGTTCGGTTGCAGAGAAGTTAATTGAAGAATTTATGCTTTGTGCCAATGAAACAGTGGCTGAGCATTTCCATTGGATGGATGTTCCGTTCATCTATCGAATTCATGAAGACCCAAAAGAAGATAAGCTCAGAAGATTCTTTGAGTTCATTATTAATTTTGGCTACATTGTCAGAGGAACAGCTAATTCTGTTCACCCGCGTGCATTACAGGAAATTATTGAAGAAGTGCAAGGCAAACCAGAGGAAATGGTCGTTTCTACGGTTATGCTTCGTTCAATGCAGCAAGCGAAATATGATCCAGAAAGCTTAGGGCACTTTGGATTGTCAACAGAATTCTATACGCATTTCACTTCACCAATTCGCCGCTACCCGGATTTAATTGTACACCGTTTGATTCGTACATACTTAATTGAGGGCAAGCTTGATCCAGCAACAAGAGAAAAGTGGAATGCCCTGCTCCCGGATATTGCCCAGCATTCTTCCAATATGGAACGTAGAGCAGTTGAGGCAGAAAGAGAAACCGATGAGTTGAAAAAAGCGGAATACATGGAAGACAAGATTGGCGAGGAATATGATGGAATCATTAGCTCTGTCACGAATTTTGGCATGTTTGTTGAGCTTCCGAATACGATTGAAGGACTCATCCATGTAAGCTATATGACCGATGACTATTATCGCTACGATGAGCGCCATTTAGCCATGATTGGGGAACGAACAGGCAATATTTTCCGTATTGGCGATGAGATTACCGTTCGGGTAGTGAATGTGAATAAGGAAGAACGCTCCATTGACTTTGAAATTGTCGGGATGAAAGGAAAGCGCAGACAAGAGACGAATGAGCGTCCAAAGATTTTTCGTACAGGCAGCAGCGAACGCAAGCCACGAAGAAATAAGTCTGATCAAGAAAGCAGTGGCAAGAGTCGAACAGAATCAGGAAATAGCAAGAAGCCGAGAAAAACAAAAAAGCATTACGAAAATGCGCCTAAGGCCAAGCGAAAAAATAAGAAACGATAAATGAGCTGAAGCGCCCTGCGGGAAGTGGATAGACCTGCTCCCGCAGGAATGGGCGCTCGCTCTACATTGAGCAGCAACTAAATTTTTGGTACAATATAGAAAACGTTTGTTAACTTTATTTGATCTGTCAGCCCCCAATGACCTGGCAGAAAAAGATGAAGTGAGGGGGAATTGCGATGCCAAAGGGCTTTGGAAAAACAATTGCACAAAACAAAAAAGCCTATCATGACTTTACAATAGAAGAAACATATGAAGCGGGAATTGTTCTACAAGGTACAGAGATCAAATCCATTCGCCAAGGCAAAGTGAATCTGAAGGAGTCTTATGCGAGGATTGATAAAGGTGAAGTTTTCGTAATCGGGATGCATGTCAGCCCATATGAACAAGGAAACCGTTACAATCATGATCCGCTCCGTGAAAGAAAGCTGCTTCTCCATAATAAAGAAATTAGTAAACTAATTGGAGAAACAAAGGAAATCGGTTATTCCCTTGTTCCATTAAAGCTGTATTTAAAAAATGGTTATGCAAAGATTCTGCTCGGTCTCGCAAAAGGGAAAAAGAAATACGATAAGCGTGAGGATTTGAAGAAGAAAGAAGCCAAGCGTGAAGTAGAACGAGCTTTCCGAGAAAGACAGAAAATGTAATTCCAAAAGCTTACAATTGAATTTGTCATTAGATGTGATATAATAAGACTTGTCACAGAGAGTGACACAATCTTTAGCTCAGCTACTTGAGCATTCCGGATATCGTCTGCGTGCAGGATTTTTATTTAATTCTTTGCTACGTTACAACATCATTGGAAAAAAAGCGGCAAGAAGGTCAAGGAAACGATTGAGGAAGTACCGGAACGTACGTAGTTTGTACGTGAGGATACTGACGACCATCGTTGACGCCGAGATTCGCCGCCGATTTTTCTTAGTTGTCCAGCTCCAGGCACCATCGGCTCGAGGTCATAAGCCAATCCGCCAAGAAGGTTAAAGAACAACCTTCATGCCGGCTCGTCTTATGCTTGTCGCCGATAATCGGGCGCCTTGCGCATTTCTATAATGGGGACGCTACGGATTCGACAGGGATAGTTCGAGCTTAGGTTGCGAGTCGAGGGGATCGGCCTCGTTAAAACGTCAAAGCCTATAACTGGCAAACAACAAAACAACTTCGCTTTAGCTGCTTAATAGCGCTTAGCGGTTCGTCCCTCCATTGCCCATGTGGTAGGGTAACGGACTCACTCTGAGTGGGCTACGCCGGATTCCACCGTCTGAGGAAGAAGGAAGAGAACAACCAGACTAGCTGACTGGAAGCCTGTCGATAGGCAGAAGGGTTCAGCGAAATACGAATATGTCGACTACACTCGTAGAAGCTTAAGTGCCGATGTTTCTGGACGTGGGTTCGATTAGTAATTAGTCGCCTTATGTGGCAACACATAAGTGAAAATTCGGCTTTATCGGTGAAACCTAAGTCACGTATAATACGTGGTAAGGCAATGCCGAGCGGTATGTGGAGCAATCCAACAGCCGTGTATCGACTTATAGGCTGCCACAATAGTGGGTAGTACTAGGATGCGAAATCCTGCCTTCAAAGGTAAATATACATTTCGCATAATACGCCGAAGGGCCTGGAAACTTACAGGTCTAAGATATAGTCAGTGCCATGACGAAAGCATGGAAGTGCACGTCCCACCGTCTCCACCAAATACATATTTGGTGGTTTTTTATTTGTTCGTCACAATTTGAAAAAGAAATCCTCAAATTGTAATTTTTTCTTTAACATTTCCGAACTGTATTTCCCATTTCTTGGCGTTACTTTGTCATAGTTTTCGAGTATCCATAATGCTCGCTCTCTTTTATTAGAAATTCTTAAATATGGTGTAATATGTGCTAATAATGCCATAACACTTCCTTTCGTTTTTATATTCAATGTATAGGAATTTTTGTGCTTTTCTGGTTTATAATTCTTTTTATTGATTATGGTTCCGCCAGTTAAAGTTTGGATATAATTTAAGAGTTCTAAATCTGTTGAAGAAATTGTAACACATGGTCTTCGATGCTCGCTTTTATGCATTCTTGATAAAGTAATTGATCCTTCACCGTCTATTATTCCTGCGATATATGCAGCCTCCCAATCTTTCATTTTAGTATGCCTCCTATATTTCTAGATATCTTTAAATGTGTATAAAGTCCAGATATTAAACAAACTTTTAATGGAGGAGAGATGATGACCATAATTTCAAAAAATCATAAAGGAAATTTATGATGTTCTAGAGATTATAATTACAAATTAAGTATCAATAAGAATCGCTATACCAAGTAGGATTGTATCCTCGCTGTTACAGCAATCATAAAATGAATTGTTTTTATTCGTACTGTTTTACTATAATAAATAGTAGTATTTTCTCCTCCGATAAGCCAAATTCTATGTATAAATTATTTTTCTTGTCAATATATCCAATTAGTTTCGTTCCGCCTTCTTCTCTCTCATAAAAATTATTTCCATAACTATTAATGACATCGGTCTTATTGTCTCCTGTACTGATATTTTTTGATGTTTGTATTTCTGGTTGTTTAGCAATAAAATATTTTACTAATTTATCTTTCGCGTCGAGCATAAAAACTACTTCTTCATTTTTATAAATTAAATGCTTAACTTTAGGGTTACCAACTTCTTCCGTTTTTTGTGGCAGACCAAAAACATCTATTATTTTATCCTCGGTAGCTCCGATCTTAATCCCATTTAAATTTTCATTTTCTAGGTTTGTACTTGGTGTTTGTTCATATAAATCATTGACCGTTTTAGCAGATGGATCACAGCCTATAATAAGTAACAGAAAACCAATTATGAAGAAAAGATATATCTTTTTATACATGTCCATTCACTCCTTTTTAAATTAATGCTCGGGACTATTCCGGTAGTATCAACTATCATTTCAAGAATCAGAAGTACAATCCCTGCAACTTAAAAGTGTTTTGCTAAAATAGGAGATAAATAATTAATAAACCAAAAGGGGTCACTTGGTTTTTGTCAAAAATTCAGAAACACAAGTATATAAAAAAGCCAGCATTATCTGCTAGCTTCTATAACTTTATTCCTCAATAACCTTATCGCCTAGACTCCAATCCATTGGGCACATTCCGCTGGATTGTAATGCTTGAAGGATTCGAACGATTTCTTTTGCGCGCACCTGATGGATCGGAAAGTTGCTATAATGAAGATATCAGTAACAATGGGGTAGCCATGGGAAATATATTTCATTTCTTATATCAATGTCAGTTATATTTGTTTTATTACTTCTGGCTTTCACTTATTTTCTTGATGATCGGACAAGAGTATTCTCACTTGGAATTTGTCTTATACTAATGTTGTCGTTTATATCAGTTTTACTAATAAAAATTATTGATTTACTTGATAAGAATGATCTTCATTGAAAACCTTTACCTTCTGGAAAAAAATACAAATTTATTTCATATAAGCAATCTACTTTTTAGTATATGACCTGCAAGAAGCGTGACGAACGTCCCCACGTTTTTATTAAGTCTCTAAATCGATACTTAGCTTGAATCATATTTACTTTTTGATGATATTTCAGTTTTTATTCAATAGAGTCGATTTTTCATTATCCTAAAGCACTTTATTAAACAAACAATCCTATAAAAGGTATAGTGATATGTTTCATGTTCGTTCTTTTATCTGAAGTATGCCAACATAATTAAACAAGGTAGGACTTACATGAAGTTGATGTAGGTTATTTACTCCATCATTCTCTCAAAGGGACCGAAAATGTAATCAAGAAGAGTGAGAGGTCCTGGTAAAATTTCAAGGTTAAAAAAAGACATGAAAGAAGCTATAAACAGGAGGGCAGCAAATGTGATTTTGTCAGCTTTTGGGCTATTGCTGAGATGCTTCCGCTCGAATAATACAATCAACCAAACAAACACTTGTACTACAAATACAGTAGTCCAATTCCATTGCATTATTCTATCACCTCATCTTTTGGAAGAGCTGCCGGTGGACCGATATAGCCAGGTCTCCTTATTGTCGCATTAACATTGATTTTGAATTTTACCTCTTGGAACTTCTCATCCCATCTATCCTCTACTTTCCTCCATTCCTTTGGATATTTTTGATGAAATCTCCTTGCGAAATTGACGACATCTGCCGCGTATTCCTGTTGGAGCTTCTCTACTGTACCGGTTACTCTTTCCTTTAAAGCTACTTCGTATTTTTTCTTAACTTTCATCAGGACCACTTCATTCATTAAATTTAAATGTGTTTCATTTTGAACAATATCTCCCTCAATATTTATGTTTAGATTCATAATCCAGTGACCTTCAGTAATTTCGGGTATAAATTTGACCTTTCCTAACGTCGGGGTTAACGTAATTTCTCCATCTGCATCATCAGCCTTAATAGATATTGTGCTTCTTTTTACCTTATCCTTTAACCACAGCAAACCGCGAGTTTCTTTTATGTTTAATGTTCCGACCATTCTATCTTTTTTAAAAATAGCTGTCCCATCAATAACAGGTATGGTTTCATGTGATTTTCGTGCACTCTCCTTTGATTCCAGCTTTTTTATATAGGGAATAGACACACTTTCACTTTCCCCCATTAAGCCCATATCAACATCTTTTAATGTTGTCTTCGTTCCATATTCATCCTCTGTTAATTTTCTTAGTGCTGTCCCTGAAAATCTTTCAAGGGGCGGAACTAATGTCAAAATTCCCCTAGCCTTTCCTTCACTTACGTATAGAAAGGACTTTCCCCGTGGACCCGGATGACGAGTCAAATAGTCTATTTCTTTTCGTATCCCGCCTTTAGCAAGTTCATTACCAAAAATATATATTTTACACTGGCCCCAAAACAGTCTTCTTGGTACATTCGTTTGTAACATCGAAACAGCATTTGCTAGATTATCTCCTATTCCTTCGCGAACAAAAATGGGGCCTTGGCTTAGGTCTTCTCCTGTTTCTCCGCTTGTAATTGCACGAGGAATAAATATCTGGACGGAGATTCTTATTTGCCCATCCTCCAAACGGTCTATACCTGCCGCCATAATAATGGCAAGATCCTTCATTTCTACCCGATCCATGCAACCAGTAAGAGTTGGCATAAAACAAAAGCACATGAGGAAAAGAAGGCTTTTCTTCAACTGCTTTCACTCCTTTTCAAACGTGCTAAAGCAATTAGTAGCAAGAATAGAGGGAGAATCGTCTGAACAAAAACGAAATAAAAAGGCTGAATTTTTGTCATATAATCTGCTAAAATCACGATATTAGGGATGTCCCAGTAACTAAAGAAGATCAAAAGCAGACTTAAGGGAAACACAATACTCCGATAATCGGAAAGTCTCAATAGCTGTGCAAGGCCCAAGCTGGCTACATATAAAAAAACGGACACTTTAACATAATTACCGAGAATCCAAGAAGCTGTAATGATGGCTTCAAAGTTCTCGAAAAATCCCAATACACTAATGGCACCGACGATCGAGTATACAGGATAAAATTGATTGGCAGATGAATCCGCTAATAGGGTAAGTACAAAAAAGTTAACATATAATAGAATAAGCATAACGTAAAGTGAGGCTTTCATCCCCGACTTCAAACCTGTGTTTTTGCTATTAACAAAAGGAAATAAAAATGATAAAAGAAAAAACTCACTAAACCATGCAGTATGTACAAATCCCCCCTTAATTACAGGAAGCAATCCGTTCTCAAAAATGGGGAGCATATAGGTAACATCAATATCCTTAATTAATAAAAGAAGAGATAAAGACGTAATCAGATATAGGGTTGTGCAAATAACAGCGGTTCTTGCAATTACCTCAATTCCCCCACGCACCGCTAAGGCGCTGACAAACATGATACTGATAGAAAAAAATACACCGGGAGTTTCAAACATTACATTACCAGTAATAAAATCAGTATACTGTCTGATTATTAACCCTGTATTATGAATATAAAATGAAACAAGAAAAAGACTAAATATCTTTCCGACTGCTTTTCCAAGGATTATTTCGCTATATTGGATCGGGGTTAACTTCGGATACAATTGATAGAGCTTCCAGGTAATATATACAGTGATAAAACCGATTAAAGAGCCTACTATTGGTGTCATCCACATGTCGTGCTGAGCATACTTTCCAGCGATGGATGGGATGGAAAGGATGCCCGTAGCAATAATGGTCGGAACCATCATAAATTCTATTTGAAGGCTTGATATTTGCCCCTTTTCTATCATGGTCATTTCACCGCCAATCTCACTTTATTCATCGCCATTCTTAGGGACAGGTTTTAAGTTTGTTCCTTGTCTAACGGCATTAAATTCCCCTGTTAAATGGGGACGTAAGTTCATCTTCCATAATGGGGAACGAATGAGTGTATCTTTCATCGAAGGTTTTTGTAAAGTGGATATTGGACTTAAGTAAGGAACCCCAAATGATCTTAGTGTTGATAAATGGATAATAATCATAATTAACGCAAGCATCACACCGATTAATCCTAAGAAGCCTGCAAGGAAAATGATAGGAAACCTTAACAATCGGATGGAAAGACCGATTGAATAGCGAGGCGCCATGAATGAAGCAATCCCTGTAATACTCACTACGATAATCATAGGTGCAGAAACAATCCCTGCCTGAACAGCTGCTTGTCCAATAACGAGAGCCCCAACGATACTGACAGCTGAACCAACCTGTTTTGGAAGACGTATTCCAGCCTCCCGCAAGGCTTCAAAGGCAATTTCCATCATGATCGCCTCTACAATGGCAGGGAATGGGACACCTTCTCTGGAGGAAGCGATACTTAGCAGGAGGTCTGTTGGAACCATTTCCTGATGAAATGTTGTAATGGCAACATATATAGAAGGAAGGAATAAGGATATTACTACAAAAAGAAAACGAAGAGACCGGATGAAGGTTCCAATCCAAAACCGCTCATAATAGTCCTCTTGGGATTGAAAAAGACTAAAAAAACTCACGGGAGCAATCAAGGAAAAGGGTGTCCCTTCAATGATTAAAATCGCTCTTCCCTCCAGTAAATTAGCACTAGCCACATCTGGACGCTCTGTATATAATAACTGCGGAAATGGGGAATAAGGACTATCCTCTATGAATTGTTCAATGTACCCACTTTCTAATACACCATCAATATGAATGCGATTAAGACGGTTTTCGATTTCCTCAATTAGAGTTCTATCTATTAACCCCTCTATATATGCGATCATAACCTTGGTTTTCGTATATTTGCCGACATGAACAGCTTTCATTTTCAATGCTGGGTCTTTTATAATCCGCCTTAATAAAGATGTATTCACACCCAAAGATTCAGTAAAACCTTCTCTCGGTCCTCTAATGGAGGTTTCAGCTTGGGGCTCCTCGATTGAGCGCTTTTCAAATTTCACTAAGCCTAGAGATAAAGCCTCTTCAAACCCATCTAAAAGCAAAACTGGGTTTCCAGCTGAAATGGCATTGACACATTCAGAGAACGTAGATATTGTTTCTATATTTGAAATTGGCAATCGATTTTTTATAGAAATAAGAAAATCTATTTCCTTGAACTCGTTTTTTAATAATGTATCAAGCACTTGTTCGTCAAGCTTATGAGTATCACTTAAACCTTCTATATAAATGATGGTGGCATCGATTTTCCCAACAACAAAAGAACGAAATATCACATCCGAACTATCTTGATATAAAGAGGAAAATAAATGAATATTTTCTGTAAGCTTTTTTGATAAAGGGATTTCCTGTGAAGATGTCTGTTGTTGTGCTTTTTGCTTTTTAGGTTTCTTCTTTAAAGGAAGACGTCTAATTCGAATCACTTCAAATTCCTCCCTTTGCCTCATGTATATAGTTAACTTTCCTTATATTTAATAAAATATTCAAAATGCAAATGACATAAAAGCATGTGAGGCAAAGAAAGGAACTTCAAAAGGAGGGGAATAAATTAAAGAGAATAAAAGAAGACTAGGATAATTATCCTAGTTTTTATGATTATGTGTTCCTATCGAGCTGTTAATTGGGGGCGCGTAGCATAGAAATTTACCTAATATGCTTGAATTTCACATTGTTATTAGCCTTTTTTATTCTATAATTTAAACTTATTTACTAATTCTCTTAAATCTTCTGCATTTTCATAGATATTAATATGGTGGAAGGGATCATAATAATTCAAGATAACGGAGTTGGGTTTGAGCCTGAGTTTGTTAAGGGAAATCAGATGAAGGGAATCGGCCTTTTCAGTATAAGAGAAAGAGCTGAGGGATTAGGGGGCGAAGCCATCATTGAAACAAACTTAAATCAAGGAACCTTAATACATGTTAGAATCCCACAAAAAGATAGCTTTTAAAAGCCTAGTTTTGTCACTGACTTTCACTAGGCTTTTTGTATGTCCTTGCTTATAACAGAAGGATACTTGGATCGTATGGAAGTGTATCATGCCTCCAAACCACGATATATTATATGCATATTGAATTAGGTTAAATAAGGGAATCAGTGAATCCTCTAGGAATACTTATGCTAACAAAAAAACAGTTTTTCAACAAATGTAACTAAAAGTTGATATTAAATTTATATTCAATTAGTAACATAATAATCGAAAACATTTAAAGGGAGGTTTACATTTTGAGAAAACTGTTATACCCAATTACAGATTGGGTTTCAACTAAACGTGGAATGTGGATAACGATCATCGCTTGGCTCGTCCTTATGGTCGGATTAAGTGCAGGACCAAGGCTTGGTGATTATAAAGTAACTAATTTCCAGTCGCTTCCTAATGAAGCCCAATCTATAATTGCTGAGAAAAAGACAGAGGAGTTATTTCCAAACGAGCAAGGAACACCGGGAATTCTTGTTTTTCACAATGATAAAGGAGACATCAATACCGATGAGGTCATTCAAATACTAGAAGGAATAGTAGCAGAAGATATTAAAGGAATTGAGACGATCGTTGATATCAGAGTCCTTCCACCTCAAGCATTAACTGGCTTTATTTCTGAAGATGCTTCAACGATGATTGTTCCGATGGAATTGGAACAGGACCTTGGCAATGACCAATATTCTGATATCAATGATAAGGTATCAGAAATTGGGAATAATCTTGCAGATGAGTTTGAAAATATGACTTTTTATATTACTGGCCCTGCTGGGATTGCTGGGGATACACTTAAGCTGTTTGAACAAGCAGACTTTGTTCTATTACTTGCAACTATTGCGATTATCTTAGTTTTACTAATTGTCATTTACCGTTCACCGTTGCTTGCATTTATCCCTCTATTTGCTACGGTTATTGTCTATCAGATTGTAAATCAAAGTATTGCTTTACTAGGAGCGGGCGGGTTAGAAATCAATAACTCTACAACCTCAATTATGAGCATTTTGCTATTTGCTGCGGTGATTGATTATTCACTATTTGTATTCTCCCGATACCGTGAGGAACTCAACAAGTTTGAAAGCAAATATGAAGCAATGAAAATGGCAATGCGTGCAACTGGGGAACCAGTATTTTTTGCTGGGGGTACTGTGTTAGCAGCGATGCTAATCTTATTCTTTGCTAATTTCCGTGATTATCAAAACTTTGCTCCAATTTTTGGGCTTGCCATATTCTTTATTATGTTAGCATCGATCACGTTGGTGCCAGCTTTATTTACGCTGTTTGGTCGTAAAGCATTTTGGCCGAGAGTTCCAAAGTACGGCCAAGAAAATGAAGTAAAACATGGCATCTGGGGGCCGATTGCTAAGTTTGTGGTGAACAAGCCTGGTGTTTCTGGTGGAATTGTTGGTATTTTCCTTCTCGTAACTGCTTTTAATGTGTTTAATCTTGATTTTGAGTTTGATACTGTCAAAAAGTTTCCTGAGGATTTACCTTCTCGAGTGGGTTATGAAATAGTAGAAGAAAGATATGATAAAGGGGAACTAGCACCTGCAACACTGTTAATCGAAAGTGATGAAGCTCTAGGACAAGAACATATAACTACTATTATAGATAAATTAAAGGAATATGATGAAATTGCTTCAGTCCGACTGACTGCACAAACTGAAGACGCAAGGGATTTTAAACTAAGTGTTGTGTTAGCAACGAATCCATATTCTACAGAATCTATGAGTATTATTGAAGAGTTACGTAAAGATACACCAAATCTGTTAAAAAATCTTTCAATTTCTGGAGAAGCACATTATAGTGGAGTAACTGCAAAGCTTGTAGATGAACGAGATATTAATACGAGAGATATCTTTACAATTGTGATATTAGAAACATTCTTAATACTAATTCTTTTATTTGCTCTAACGCGTTCAATGAAAATGCCAATTTATATGATGGCGACAATCCTACTTTCCTATGTATCTGCTTTAGGTCTTGGTATTTTCCTTGTTGATCTCTTATTTGGTTATGACGCATTAAGTACTCGAGTACCTGTATATGCATTCATCTTCCTTGTGGCATTAGGGATCGATTATAACATCATCCTTGCCTCAAGATTTATAGAAGAGAGAAAGACTCATCGAGTGAAAGATGCTCTTGAAATCGCAATTCGTAATACTGGGGGTGTCATATCATCTGCGGGTATCATTCTAGCTGCAACCTTTGCGGCATTGACAACGATGCCAATTGCTGATCTTTTCGTATTTGGATTCATAGTCGCTATTGGAATCTTAATTGATACATTTTTAGTTCGTGGAATGCTGCTTCCAGCTTTGATACTATTATTTGAAAAAGATAAGCAAACCTCGCATAATAGTCAATAAAAAAGAATACAAAGGGCTCCCTTTGTATTCTCCCTTTTAGGAGGTTTAGGATATGAACATTCTCGTTGTCGACGATGACATCTATATACAACAGCTTGTATCAATACATTTAAGCCGAGAAGGTTATAAAGTATATAGAGCTAATCATGCCAGGGAAGCATTAGCCTTTTTAGAAGAAAAAACAGTTGATTTGGCGATTGTCGATGTTATGATGCCTGAGATGAATGGATTTGAATTAACAAAGATATTGTCGGACGACTTTGATCTTCCCGTCATTCTTCTGACTGCCAAAGGACAGATTAGTGACAAGGAACAAGGCTTTTTGTCTGGTTCTGAGGACTATATCGTCAAGCCTTTTGAGGTGAAAGAGCTCTTGTTTCGTGTTGCAGTTATTTTGCGTCGGGTGGAACGTGCTCTGGAAACTGTCATTAAAGTAGGGAACCTCATGATCGATCGCAAGAACTTTGAATTAATTATTAATCAAGAAACCATCCTTCTCCCCTTAAAGGAATTTGAACTATTAAGCCTATTAGCTTCACGTGTGAATAAGATTACTCCTAGAACTATACTAATTGAACAAGTTTGGGGCGTTGATTATGAAGGGGGAGAACAAACCTTAAATACTCATATGAATCGTATCCGATATCGTTTGAAAAAATATGGGGCATCGGTGGAAATTCAGACAGTTCGAGGAATGGGCTACAAGCTAGAGGTAATTGAATGAAGACTTTATATCGAAAATTTATTGTTGCAACGCTATTGATTTTAATAATTAGTATTACTATTGGTATAATTTTAGCCAATTTTTTCTACATGACCTCAACAAAACAGAAGATTGATCGACAAAATGTAGAGATTGCACATAACATTGCATTAAATCTTGAGAATATGCATTCTGGTAGCTCCTCCTTTGAGCCTTTCTTGGAATCGATTGGGGATCTTGGGTATCAGATTTATGTTGTCAACGAATCTGGAAAAGAAGCTTATTTTGGCCAGCCTTTTACTAAAACAGATCTTCCTGAAGAAGCCATTAGGGTTATTAAAGATAAGGAAATCTATCATGGAATGAGTCATTTTTCGCATAAGTTTTTGATGATGGGACATTTCTCAAATGATATAAAAAATACGGTAGGCGTACCATTCGATATGAACGGGCAACAACATGGATTGTTCTTACGTCCAAATAATAAGCTGCTTTTTTCAGATATTCATATGATACTGGCATGGTTCTTTGTAGCAATTGTGATTGTTAGTATTAGTGGAGTAATCCTATTGGCAAAGCATCTTATTCAGCCGATTACAAAGTTAACAGAAGCAACCCAAGAGTTTACACGTGAGAATTTTTATTACCCATTAAAGATCAATCGTAACGATGAGATTGGGCAATTAGTGGAGAGTTTTAATACAATGCAGAAGCAGTTACAGCATAATGACGAAGCCCGTAAATCATTTATCAGTAATGTGTCTCATGACTTTCAATCTCCACTTATGAATATTCAGGGGTATGCAGAACTTCTGATGTCACAAAAAGTTACTGAGCGTGAAAACAGAGAATACTTACAAATTATTGATCTTGAATCAAAGCGGCTCTCAAATCTTACGAAGCAGCTATTGCTTCTGACATCTCTTGATCAGAAATCCTATCCGATGAGGGTTTCAGAAGTGCAATTGGATGAACAGATTAAACAAACGATTCGAAGGTATCAATGGCGATTAGAGGAGAAGGAGATTGAAGTTTCTTATAAACTACTATCTATTCGGATGAAGGTTGATGCAGAGCTTATGAGCAACGTATGGGATAACTTGTTAACAAATTCAATAAAGTATAATGCTCATGGTGGTAGTATTTGGATTGGCTTATCCATGAATGAATCCTTCCTAACGATCATTTTTAAAGATACAGGAATCGGTATGTCCGAAAAGGCTGTATCACAAATTTTTGAGCGTTTTTACCGTGTTGATTCATCAAGAAAAAGGGATGGAACAGGACTTGGTTTATCTATTGTTAAACAAATTATTGACCTTCATGGAGGGGAAATCAAGGTTGATAGCATGGTTGGTGAAGGGACAACATTCACAATCATACTCCCAAAAATAAATAAAAAATTGGAGGAATAGATCATGGAAAAAACTTGGAGTATACGATTAATTCGATTTTCAGCTATATTTGGTATAATCGGCACGTTTCTGGGTTCTCAAATGTCTGGAAATATGGATTATTCGTTGAGACCGATTCATGCCCATATCCTACTAGTAGGATGGCTTTCAGTATTTGCGTGGGGAATTTTTTATAAGGTGTATACGATAAAATATAAAAAACTTGTTTCGATTCACAGTATTCTAGGAATGGTAGGTGCTGTTGGATTAACCGTTGGTATGTGGATGTACAATTTAAATCCATTAAATCTGAATGAAACCTTTGTAATGGTGTTATTTATCGTGGGGGGAACTTTACTGCTACTTGCCTTTTTATTATTCGTTCCAATCACTTTTTTCATTGATAAACAGAAAGAAAGCACGACTAATTCTTAATAACAAAGAAGCGTGGGGACAAACCTCACGCTTCTTTGATGATCTTTTATTTTTATCTAAATAATATTTTTTAGAGAAAATATTTTGTGTAAATAGAAATTTCAATAGAAAAAGGAAGACCTTATTTTGGTAGAATTAAGTCACCGCAACCAATCCAAGAAAAAGATCTTCCCTATGATGGAAAGCTTATGATTGAAGTCATATTGAAAAAGTTATATTCAAATTGTAATATCATTCAGTTAAGCCGTAGAGCATTAAGAATTATTAAGGGAATTATTACTTTTGCCCTAGGACTCAAATTGTTGGCATAAATCTGATTTTGCTTTTATATAAAAAGCCAGCATTATCTGCTAGCTTCTAAAGCTTTATTCCTCTATAACCTTATCTCCCAGACTCCAATCCATCGGACACATCCCACCGGATTGTAATGCTTGAAGGATTCGAACGGTTTCTTTTGCGCTTCTTCCAACATTTGTATTTGTCATTGAGGCGTAATCGATGACTCCATCAGGATTTATTATGTATATCGCACGATAAGCGGCACCGGATGGATCGAGTACATCATATGCGCCGGACATCTCTTTATTAAAATCAGATGCAAGAGTGAGCTCAATGTCTCCGATCGCGTTTGGATGATCGGCCTTTAGCCATGCGCGGTGAGTGTATATGCTATCTGTACTTATTGCTAGAACCTCCGTGTTTAACTTGCTGAATTCAGGCAGGTAATTATTCATCACTTTAATTTCCGTTGGGCAAACGATCGAAAAGTCATAAGGATAAAAGAATAGAATGAGCCATTTTCCTTTGTAATCATCAAGTGTTGCAGCGATAGGCAAGCTTGATAATGTAGAAACGGTATCGACTTTAAAGTCAGGTGCTTTTACTCCAATATTTAGCATGTAAGTGTAGTCCTTTCAAAGTTGTATGATTGATTTGTCATTATACTCACTAGATCAAGCGTTTTATTGATCGTTAAAATGAAAACTAGGAGTATACGGCAATTTTACGTGCAATCGATTCTGTTAAACGAGTAGCTACTTTTGGAACCGCCCATTTAATTATAGGTGTTAATACCGCACCCGATAATCCACCTGCATGAACGTTTACTGTACAAGTCATCGTTGTTTTTCCGTTAACTTCTTCAGCAGTAAAGTGACCGCTCCCTGTAAAATTATCAGATAAGCCTTTTAGCTCAAATGTAATCGTTGAAGGTTCATTCCATTCCGTAATATCGACTTGTGCTCGAATTGTTTTTCTGATCCCTTTTACATTGCCTTCAAATGTCCAAATCGATTGCTTGTCATTTATAATTTCATGTTCCTTATAGGCTGGTACTGTTGTTGCCCATTTCTCAAGATCACTCACATAGTCCCAAACTGCTTGTACATCTACTGGAATTTCTACTGTATGCGTTCCTGTTGCCATTCTGATTCCCACTTTCACTATGTTTGTATTGTATCTTTCTACAAAATCATTATTGCATATAAAATATAAACTTACATCACTAATTATACCAATCTTCTATAATCTGTCCCAGAACAACATACGGAATTAAGTTCACGCAAATGAAATGAGAGAAAGAGTGATAGAAAAACAGTTGCAATAAACATATAAGCAGATTATTATATAAGTGGATTGTTATATGTATAGCAGGAGGTGTCTTTTATGCAAAAATCACTTATGGATCTGACGAATGCTTCCATGATCTTGAAATTATTAGGGGATAAAACTCGTCTAACAATGGTTAAAATTTTGGAGTCTCATGATTGTTGCGTTTGCGAGTTTGTTGAGATCTTTAAAACGAGTCAGCCGGCAATTAGTCAGCATTTACGAAAGTTAAAAGATTTAGGAATCGTGAAAGAAGCGAGAAGGGGCCAATGGATTATTTATTCATTAAATAAAGAAAGCGAGTATTATCCAATGGTTAAAGAAATTCTTCAACATCTTCCGAATCAGGATTTTAAATTACAAGCATTAGAAGAACAAGGTTTACGTATTTCGTGTGAGTAACAGGGGGAAAACAATTTGACATCCGTTATTTTAGCATCAGTGATATTTTTGATCACACTTATTTTAGTCATTTGGCAGCCTAAAGGGTTATCCATTGGCTGGTCTGCATGCGGGGGAGCGATCCTCGCTTTAGTTATTGGTGTAGTTGATTTTAAAGATGTAATCGATGTGACGTCGATTGTATGGAATGCCACATTAGCTTTTATTGCGATTATTATTATTTCGTTAATCCTTGATGAAATCGGGTTCTTTGAATGGGCAGCGCTGCATATGGCGAAAGCGGCTCGAGGAAATGGCGTGCGAATGTTTATCTATGTTTCAGTCCTTGGTGCATTGGTGGCTGCCTTTTTTGCGAATGATGGAGCTGCACTGATCTTGACGCCGATCGTATTAGCGATGGTTCGAAATCTAAACTTTAATGAAAAAATGGTGTTTCCGTTTATTATTGCCAGTGGATTTATTGCGGATACGACTTCACTGCCGCTAGTAGTGAGTAACTTAGTCAATATTGTATCAGCAGATTTCTTTGGAATTGGTTTTGCGGAGTTTGCTTCGAGAATGATCATTCCTAATTTCTTTTCATTAGCAGCAAGTATTTTGGTTCTTTATCTATTTTTTCGTAAAAGCATCCCAAAAAATTATGAGATGTCTCAATTGAAAAAGCCAGTGGAAGCCATTCGGGATCCAAAAATGTTTCGCTTATCTTGGCTTGTGTTAGGGTTTTTACTTATTGGCTATTTCGCTAGCGAATTTATAGGTATTCCAGTATCTATTATTGCTAGCATTGTTGCGATCTTTTTCCTCTTCATGGCAAGGAGAAGCCATGCCGTAAATACGCGGACGGTGATCAAAGGTGCACCTTGGGCGATCGTCTTTTTCTCCATTGGTATGTATGTTGTTGTGTATGGCTTAAGAAATGTAGGGCTGACGAATCTGTTAACCGATCTTATTCAAGTAGCGGCAGATCAAGGGTTATTTGTTGCGACAGTTGGAATGGGATTCATCGCGGCGATTCTTTCTTCCGTTATGAACAATATGCCAACTGTTATGATTGATGCGCTGGCAATTGCGGATACAAACACTACAGGTGTTATTCGTGAAGCGCTTATTTATGCAAATGTAATTGGTTCGGATCTTGGTCCTAAGATTACCCCAATTGGTTCACTTGCTACTTTATTATGGCTGCATGTTTTATCCCAAAAAGGGGTGAAGATTTCATGGGGAACGTATTTTAAAACAGGGATCATTCTAACGATTCCAACGCTGTTTATTACATTAGTCGGCCTTTACATTTGGTTGTTAATTATTCATTAAGGAGAAGTCATTTATGTCAAAAAAAACAATTTACTTTTTATGTACAGGAAATTCTTGCAGAAGCCAAATGGCAGAAGGCTGGGCGAAGCATTATTTAGGTGAGGATTGGCATGTTTACAGTGCTGGGATTGAAGCACATGGCTTGAATCTGAATGCTGTAAAGACAATGAAGGAAGCGGATATAGATATTTCTGATCAAACATCTGATATCATCGATCCTGAAATATTCAATCATGCGGATTTAGTTGTTACATTATGTGGCGATGCGGCAGATAAATGCCCGGCGACGCCACCACATGTGAAGCGAGAGCACTGGGGATTTGATGACCCAGCAAAGGCAGCCGGCACAGAAGAGGAAAATTGGGCATTTTTCCAGCGGGTGCGTGATGAAATTGGTGACCGCATCAAAGCATTTGCGGAAACAGGTGAATAAACGTTTGTGCTCAATTTACTTTTGAGATACAAAGCAGGGGCTATCAAAGGCTTAAATTCATAAATAAAATGCTCATGCAAAACTGTGCATACAAGTAAGCAAAAAACCCTAACTTTTGAGGAGTTATCCGAAGTTAGGGCTTTTTCTATTGCATTCATATGTGGACATTGGATCCGTTATTTTGATTAAATAACCTTCATTTAAGGACGGAACGGACACTGAGTACGTTATTTACGAAAATACACAAGGAATCACTGCTTTTTATCTAAATAGCGGAACCTATGTCCGCAAACATATAGAACTAGCCCATAATGTAACAAATAAGGGAACTGGTGTCCCACAAGCCCAAATCAAATTGATTTGGGCTTACTCTATTTCTTAGAGCCAACAGCAGCGAGTGTTTGAATGAAGCTTCTCCTGCTGTAAAAATCCATATTCAACATAGTAAGGCAAGTATTAAACAAGTTTTTCCCATACAAATAGTTTTTAATTGACAATATATAAGTACAAAGATTAAAATAGTAAATACTTCAATTAATGTACTCTAATTAAAGTACATTAATTGAAGTATAGAATCTAATTCAACATAAGGAAGGATACTACATGAAATTTACTCAGTTTTTAAAAACAAAAGGGGCAATTGCTGCGATCATCATGGGGATTTTCTATGCCCTTGCCATGCTAGGTATTTTCTTACCAGGTTATACAGCGATTCCAGGAAATATCGATAAACTGCCGATTGCCGTTGTTAATGATGATGCCGGTGAATACGGGGCAAAGGTTGCCGATCAGTTACAAGAAAATTTGCCGTTTAAAGAAATCAATACAGATTTAACGAATAAACAAGCGTTAAAGGATTTAGAAAAAAATGATTTAGCATTAGTTGTGCACATTCCTGAAACCTTTTCTGCGGATATGCAAGCAGGCAAAACATCATCAAGTATTGACTTTACAATGAATGAAGCAGGGGCAACAGTCGTTTCTTCTAGTATGAGTTCCATCGTTACCCAAATTAACAACCAGATAAGTGCTCAATTCTCACAACAAACAGCTCAAGGTGTGTTAATGAATTTACATGTACCAGAAAAGCAAGCAGCTGAATTAGCAGAAAAGATTGAAACAGCTTATGTAGGAAATATCGTTACCATTAATGATATACCAGACGGCATGCATCATAATATGCTGCCAATGTTCTTAACAATGGCTGGTTACACGGCTGCAATGATCGGTGCGATGCAATTGATAAGTGCATTTAAAGAAAACCGTGGAAGAGCAAGTAAAACTCGTTTATTCATTTATGTTCAATTGGCTGCATTAGTGATTGCCGTTGTATCATCACTAGTTGCCGCAGCTATAACCTATTTAGTAGATGGACCGAGTGGTGACCTGTTTTTTAGTCTGCTAGGGCAACAAATTTTAAACTATATGGTATGTTTCAATTTCACTGCGATTTTGATCTTCTTAGTTGGTGAGGGTGGGATGATTTTGAACTTGCCTATTTTATTAATGCAAACAATCGCCAATGGTGCCACGATTACACGTGAAATGATGTACTTGCCATATGAATGGATGAGCCATATTTCACCAATGTATTACTCTGTCCAAGCGTACTTTGCAAACCTATATGGAAGCATTAGTCCAAGCCCATATATTTGGTCAATGGTAGCAATTGGTGCGGCTGCGATGCTAATTAATATCGCTATCGTCACATTTTTGCATAAACCAGTGCCTGTTGAGGAGCTAGAAACGAGGACTGAAACTGAAAGTATTAAGAACGCAGCTGAAGTCACTGCTTAGTTTTGCTAGAATAAAGAGGAAGTTCTTCTTGAAGGAGCAAAGAGAATGTCCATTCGTATTTTTATATTGAGCAAACTAATGGAGGATAATAATTATCCTTATAAATTAAAGAAACAACTTTCAGAACCGATTCCATTAGACGAACTAGGCGGATTAACAGAAAGTAAATTGTACTACCATTTTGATTCATTAGCTAAAAAAGGGTTAATTGAACCGGTGGAAATTATAAAAGAAGAACACCGGCCAGATAAGCAAGTATTTGCGATTACGTCTAAAGGCCGTGAAGAACTGCCGAAATTAATCTATAAATTGTTTGAAAAGGCTGATGTGATTACGGATATGGTGGTTGGCTTAGCAAATTTGAAGTATGTGGAAACAGATAAAGTTGTAGAAATACTCGAAAAGAAATTAATAACGATCAAGGCTGGATGGGAGAAAATTAGTCAATTTGATCATGTACAGACATACAAGGATTCCGAGAAGATTAGAGAATTTCTGAACAGCTATTTTTCAACCAAAACAGAGCATACGATCTATTGGCTTGAAGAGTTAATTATGCGCATAAAACAAGGGGAAATATAGTAGGGTTGATCTGAAGCAGTATATTTTGTAATAAGCATCATCAGATTGATATAATAGAATCGTCTAAGTAGGCGTATAATTCTGAATGCTATAATGAAAATGAATTGAAGTTTTTCATTGGGGGTCAAAGGGATGAATCATGTATTTGTTATTACTGGTGGTTCAGGTGGAATGGGGAAAGCAACTGCTGAGTTAGTTGGGAAAAAGGGAACGATATTATTAGCGGATATGAATGAAGCCCGCCTGGAACAAACAAAACAGGAATTAGCCAAAAAAGGGATTACTGACGTACATTACCAAACGGTAGATATTACAGATCGTGAAAACGTAAAAGCGCTAGCGGATAAAGCAGCTTCATTAGGTAAATTGAAATCGATTATTCATACTGCTGGTTTATCACCAACAATGGGAGATGCTCGTCGTATTTTAGAAGTAAACTTAGTTGGGACTGGCATTGTGCTAGAAGCATTTTATCCATTAGCAGAAGAAGGAACAGTAGCAGTATGTATTGCATCTATGAGTGCTTATAATGCGCCTCGCCAAGGACCTTATACTGAGTGGTTGAAACAACCGTTAGCTGAGAATGTGATCGGACAACTTCTGCCAATGATACAAAATCAGTCAGCAGGTGCTGCTTATGCCCTTTCAAAATTAGGTGTGCTTCTCATTGTAGAAGAGCAAGCAATTGCCTGGGGACAAAAAGGTGCGCGGATCGTATCTGTTTCGCCAGGATCCATTAACACACCAATGGGGAAACAAGAAGCAGAAGCTCAGCCTATGATGCAAGCAATGCTTCAAGTCACCCCTTTGCAGCGTTTCGGTGAAGCGCATGAAATTGCGACAGCGGTTGAATTTTTAATTAGCGACGGGGCTTCCTATATTACAGGTACAGATTTACGTGTAGATGGCGGGACAACACCGAACGTAGCGAAATTGGTTGAAGCACGCAGCCAACAATAATCTCGATATAAATATAAAGCTATGTGAACTTCTTTTCTTCACATAGCTTTTATTTTTTATTGAGTAAAAAAATCCAGGGGGAATAGGATCTTTAAAAAGAGAGTTATCATGGATATTCTTATATCTATGTACGTCTACACCTATAGTCTATTATAAGTTTATTTAAAGGATAAATAAGCAGCAAGTGACAGCGTTATTTTAATCATATTATAATGAACCCAAAGAATGAAATTTTAGCTGAGGAGAGATAAGCATGATTCTTGTTGTTGGTGGAGCTGGCTATATTGGAAGTCATCTTGTGAAGGAACTAGTAGAAACGGAAGAAGTCATTGTCCTCGATCATTTATCAACTGGGCATCGGGAAGCAGTGGATTCACGTGCCATATTTGTAGAAGGCAATCTTGGGAATGAAGCAGAGTTGCAACTGATTTTTAAGCGTTACCCAATCAAGGCTGTTATGCACTTTGCTGCCTTTAGCTTGGTTGGTGAATCGGTCATTGATCCCCTCAAATACTATGAAAATAATGTGGCATCCACGCTCACTCTGTTAAAAGTAATGCTTGAGAATCATGTGAAAAATTTTATTTTCTCATCAACGGCAGCAACCTATGGCATTCCTACTGTTGATATGATTGATGAAAAAACAGCAACATCACCAATTAATCCTTATGGACATTCAAAATTATTAATTGAGCAGATTTTAGCAGATTTCCATGCTGCGTATGGATTAAATTATGTAGCACTGCGTTATTTTAATGCGGCAGGAGCCCATGAATCCGCTAAGATTGGTGAGAGTCATAATCCCGAAACACATTTAATTCCAATTATCCTTCAACAGCTGTTAGGTCATCGAGAAAAGATTGCTGTTTTCGGCTCTGATTATGAAACACCGGATGGAACGTGCATTCGTGATTATATTCATGTGGATGATTTAGCTAGTGCCCATATTCTAGCACTTGAAGCATTATTATCAGAGAAGAAATCAGCAGCAATCTATAATTTAGGAAATGGGCTTGGTTATTCTGTAAAAGAAGTCATTGAGATGTGTGAAAAGGTAACGGGAATAAAAGCGAATGTCGAAATGGCTGAACGACGTGCAGGGGATCCAGCACGACTTGTTGCTTCTTCCGAAAAGATCTTTTCAGAATTGGGATGGAAAGCAGAACGGAATTTAGAACAGATTATAACGGATGCTTGGAAATGGCACCAAAACCAATTGTATTAGATCAATCACCCTTGCCTGTGGGAGTAATGAGGCGACTTACATTGATGCATTTGTGTATTCGCTTTTATCGATACCAGATGCTTACTTGGCATTGCCGTATGTGATGGTTGAGTAGACCGTCTCAATCCTAGCTTCTATTAAGGTAGGAAATTCCCCAGATACACCTTCGCCAACAGGAACAGTGAAATGGGTTGTAAAAGGCGTGGACATTTACGAATATGAATAGTATATGAGAAGAATAAGGTGGAAAAATGTCAACTTATATTTTTGCAGAGAAGTTTTTTCTCGATGACAAGGTGGAAGGTCCTGGCTTTCTGGAAATAAAAGAGGGGAAATTCGGTGTCTTTTCTGAAAATAGACCCGTTGAAGCAGCAGAAATCATTCATTATGAGGGGAAATGGATTGCTCCTGGTTTAGTAGATACACATATTCATGGTTTTAAAAATCACGATATTATGGATCATGACTTTGAAGGATTGAACCAAATTTCTGAAGGGCTGTTAAGCTGCGGTGTTACTTCATTTTTGCCGACTACTTTAACTTGCTCTAACGAATCGTTAACTAAAGTGATTGAAATGATCGGGGATAATTATACGAAAGTGCAAGGGGCAAAAATCAAAGGGCTCTTTTTGGAAGGTCCATTTTTCACTGAAAAATATAAAGGGGCCCAAAATCCGAAATATTTCAGAGATCCGTCAATTGATGAGTTGAAAAAATGGCAGGAACGATCAAATCAATTGATAAAAAAAATTGCGATTGCTCCCGAAAGAAAAGGAGCAGCAGAATTTATTGAATATGCTGTGAAAGAAAATATTGCAATTGCACTAGCCCATGGTGATGCAACATATGAAGAAGCGAAACATGCAGTTGAACATGGAGCGTCCATTTTTGTTCATACGTATAACGGAATGAGTGGGCTGAACCATCGTGAACCTGGAATGGCTGGTGCGGCGATGAACTTAAAGGATGTTTTTGCCGAAATTATCTGTGATGGCCACCATGTTCACCCTGCTGCAGCAAATATTTTAATGAATGCCCGTGGCAGAGATTCAACGGTTATGGTGACGGATTGCATGATGGCAGGAGGCATGCCAGAAGGAACATATCAATTGGGAGAATTTCCTGTCGTTGTGGAAGACGGGGCTGCTCGCATGGAGGGCGGAAGCTTGGCAGGAAGTATTCTGCAATTAAAGGATGCCGTCAAAAATGTTGTTCAGTGGGGGATTGCTACACCAGAAGAGGCGATTTATATGGCAAGTACAGTGCCTGCTAAAAGTGTTCAGATTGATCATGAATGCGGAAAGATTGCAGAAGGGTATGATGCCGATTTTATCGTGTTAAATCCTGGACTTGATTTAATTGCGACCTATTTGGATGGTGTTTGCCGTTATCATGCCTAGGATAATTAATGTGAAAAAGTGAGTGCAATGAATTTTAACTGCCTTAAGTGCCAGTGTAAGTGCAAAACTATTCCAGGAAACATTAATATTTGCAAAAAAGTTGGGATCTACTTTTAATGGAGTATTATGTGGGCGGGCAACTTGGAAGGATGGTGTAGCCCAATTTGCTGAGGATGGGGAAAAAGCAGGACGTGACTGGCTGCAGGAAACAGGAAAGAGAAATATAGAGGAATTAAATAAAGTATTAAGGGAGACTGCTAGTTCCTTGTTTGATAAAGTTAGTAATATACAAGGGCTAGTAAAGTAGCTTTTAAATAGAGGTGGAAAAAGTGATTTATCAATGGGTTCAACAATTAATCACTCAAGCTGTTGCTGCTCAGTTAATTAAGCAGGAAGATGTGATCTATGCACGGAATCAAGTCTTGTCACTTCTGCGTCTTGCTGAGTTTAAGGAAGAGAAGGCGGAAAGGGAGAATGACGATGAAATCTCTGATTTACTAGAAAAAATCGTGGAATATGCATGTACTCATAAAATCATTGAAGATCTATTCGATGAAAAGGAAATTTTCTCAAGTCAACTCATGAACTGCTTAATTGCTCGGCCATCATTCATTAACCAAATTTTTTATGAAAACTATCAGCAGAATCCGGAATTTGCTACAGATTATTTTTATAAGTTAAGTAAAAACAGCCATTATATTCAGATGAAAAGAATTCGTAATAATATTGAATATAAGGTGGAGACAAAGTATGGCGAACTAGATATTACGATAAACGTATCGAAGCCAGAAAAAGATCCAAGAAGTATTGAGCTTGAACGAATGGCAGATAAATCGGACTATCCGAAATGCTTGCTTTGTATTGAGAATGAAGGATATGCTGGGAGAATTGGCCATCCTGCCCGCTCTAATCATCGGATGATTCGAGTGGATCTATTGGGAGAGAATTGGTATCTACAGTTTTCGCCGTATGTTTATTATCATGAGCATTGCATTTTGCTCTCAGAAAAGCATACTGATATGAAGATGAGCGCTGCAACATTTTTAAGGCTATTAACTTTTGTGGAGAAGTTTCCCCATTATTTTGTAGGTTCAAATGCTGATTTGCCAATTGTCGGAGGGTCGATTTTATCCCATGAACATTACCAAGGAGGTCATTATGAATTTGCGATGACTAAGGCAGACTCTGATTGGACCTTTGAAATGGCTGGCTTTCAGGATGTGGACTGTTCTATTGTCAAATGGCCGATGGCCGTCATTCGTCTTCGTTCGGAACAAATCGGTTCTCTTGTTGAGGCTGGGTCACATATTTTTTTGAAATGGCAAAATTACAGTGATGAATCGCTTGAAATCATTTCGAGAACTGGTGAAACACCTCATAATACGATTACACCCATAGCTCGTAAAAATGGGGATTTCTTTGAATTAGATATGGTATTGCGAAACAACCGAACGAACGATGATCATCCATTGGGAATTTTCCATCCTCATGCCGATGTTCATCATATTAAAAAAGAAAATATTGGGCTGATTGAAGTGATGGGGCTTGCCGTTTTACCCGCCCGTTTAAAAGAGGAACTTGAGGAAGTAGAAAAATATATTCTTGATGAGGCCCATAGGGTTGCCGACTATCATTTAGCATGGGCTGAAGAATTAAAAGTACGTTACCGAGTGACTGCCAATGAAACAACAGTTGAATCATTCGTAAGAGCAGAAGTTGGGAAAAAGTTTTTAAAGGGACTAGAAGATGCTGCTGTTTTTAAGCGAAATGCAGAGGGGCAAGAAGGATTTCAACGTTTTATTGGTGCCTGCTCCTCCATGAATGTTGTCGAAGTTTGACCATTTTTGGAAAGGCATGTGCTTGCTAATTAAAGGTATTGAGTTCAGTCTTTTTGAAGAAGACTGTCCATCAATAAATATCGTTATGAAGTAAAAAACGATTCCATACGGTCAATATCAAGCTAAATCGCATACTTTTAGACTATAAAATTACACATAAAACACAGAGGTTTAGCAAACTTCTGTGTTTTTAATGACTTGTTCTTCATCTAACGCCTCTTTAGTTGATAAGATTTTGCTAAAAGTCACCCCTGCTTATAACCTCTTTTCCATCTAAATAAGATGTTTTGTCCTTAATCGAGTAACGAGCAAAAGGAGAATAAGCGGAAGTTTTCCGCTTAAATGCAAAATGAAGCTCCTTTTTAGGAAAATAAGCGGAAATTTTCCGCTTATTCAATAAAAAATCCCCCATTTTAGAATTTTTCAAGACAATAGGCGGAATTATTCCGCTTATTTTGGCTTTTTTTATTAATATTTACAAAATAGGCGGAAATTTTCCGTCTATTTATCCGGTTGGGTGCTCAACGAGATCCACAAACCGATCGGTGCGGACTTTTTCGATCCTAGATAGGAGAATCAACAACATTTCAAACTTTTCCTAGATCATTCATATAATCCATTTGCACTGATTATAAGACATTTTTTATCTTGTGACCAATAGAGCTATTGCCCAATGGGTAAAACCTATGCTAAATCTGTTAGAGCGTAGTCATCCTTGTCATAACAAGATAAAGTAGAAGGTGGATATATGCTAATTCGCTTGCTAAAACACTTATTCTTTTTTACTTTTCTACTTCTGAACCGAACTGCTTAGATTTTCGCTTCATTGGTTTTTTACTTTTTGGAATTAGCATACAACTTGTATTTCCTCTTATCGCAGGCCAGGCCATACGGTCTTATAAGTAAAACCATTCGTCCCATCAAAAATTCACATCATACGCTTCCAGCTATTTTTCTTGTAGTCTACTATTTAATCTGCTATGCTTTTTTTAATTGAATAGGATTTCCTTCGGGGTCGGGTGCAAGTCCCAACCGGCGGTGATGAGGGTGTACCTCTTAGTCCGTGACCCGGGTTCATATGTATGAAAACGGTGGATTTGGTGAAATTCCAAAGCCGACAGTAAAAGTCTGGATGGGAGAAGGAAGATTTAATTGTTCAAAAAAGCTCTTTTTTGACATTTATTTGTGTTGCTTTTTTTCTCCCTTACTAATTTTAGTAAGGGATTTTGTGTTTAAATGGAGAATTTACTATGAAAGGGGCTACCTTTTTTTCAAGATGAATAATTGTGTATATATGAACGTGGCCATCTCACTAGCTCGTGCAACGTTGGGTCAGACAAGTCCAAACCCAAGTGTTGGTGCGGTGTTAGTGAAAGATGGCAGATTAGTAGGGACAGGTGTGCATATGAAAGCCGGTACTCCCCATGCAGAAGTTCATGCAATTAGAGCTGCTGGAAACGCCGCCAAGGGTGCTGACATGTATGTGACACTTGAGCCATGCAGTCACCACGGGAAGACACCTCCGTGTGCCGATCTCATTATAGAAGCAGGTATTAAAAAGGTTTTTGTTGCAACGCTAGACCCAAATCCGCTTGTAGCAGGTAAAGGCATTGACAAGCTGACAAGTGCTGGAATTGAGGTCGAAGTAGGCTTGTGTAAGGAAGAAGCGCTGCAGCTGAACGAAAAGTTTTTTCACTTTATCCAAAAAAACACTCCATTTGTAACTATTAAAGCAGGCATTTCATTAGATGGGAAAATAGCAGCTAAATCAGGTGATAGTAAGTGGATAACCTCCCCTGAATCACGGCAAGATGTACATCAGCTCCGTCATGAGCATGATGGAATTTTAGTAGGAATTAACACAATCCTACAAGATAATCCCCTTCTAACCACCAGAAGACCCCGAGGTGGAAAAAATCCCATTCGAATTGTATTAGATACGGAATTGAAAATTCCAGTGTCAGCAAATGTTGTTCAAGATTGCCCTACTCAAACAATCATTTTTACAGGCAGTCAGTTTAATTTTAATAAAAAAAGAGAACTTGAGAGCCTAGGCGTAACGATTATTTCACAAGATAGCGCTGAAATTTCGCTGAAGGGAGTTCTGCATACGCTTGGAGAACGGGAAATCATCTCCGTTCTAGTAGAGGGCGGTTCAGAAATCCATGCTTCATTTATTGAAGAAGAAGCTTTCCAGCAAATTATTACGTATGTGGCACCGAAAATCATAGGTGGCAGAGAGGCTATTCCTTTTATTGGCGGAGCAGGTCCTGAGCTTGTGAAGTTAGGCAAACAGCTTCGCTTTACTGCGGTAGAAAAGATAGGTCCAGATATTAAAATAACCGCAAAACCTCTCAAAGAGGAGGAAACCGAATAATGTTTACTGGAATCATCGAAGAGATAGGAACGATTCAAAACATACAGGCGAAAGGAAATACACTCGTTCTTGCCATTCAAGGAAAGAAAGTGCTAGAAGACATGAACCTTGGAGATAGCATTGCTGTGAACGGTGTCTGCTTAACGGTAACAGAATTCAGTCATTCTTCCTTTCTAGTAGATGTTATGCCTGAAACCTTTCACAGTACAGCATTATCAGGGCTGCAGAGAGGCTCACTCGTGAATCTTGAACGGGCGATGAGCTCAAATGGCCGTTTTGGCGGTCACTTTGTTACTGGGCACGTTGATACGGCCGGACAAATTGTCAAACGAGAGCCAAAAGAAAATGCCATCTATATTGACATTCAGTTTCCTAAAGAATTCAGCCATCTAACCTTATATAAAGGATCAATCACGCTTGATGGAACATCATTAACGATCTTTGGTATCAGCAAGGACCAAGTAACCGTGTCGATTATTCCTCATACAGCAAAAGAAACGATACTTGGTCACAAAAAGATTGGTGATAAGGTGAATATCGAGTTCGATATCATCGGCAAATATTTATATTCCTTCCTTCAGAAAAATGAATCGCAAAAACAAGAAAGCAGTATTTCTACAGATTTTCTTAAGGATAACGGATTTATGTAAAAATTAAGCAAGGCTCTTTTCTAATAGATTGTTGTTTGTTGAATAAATTGAGTGAATGAAAACTGTCGACAAATAAGGTTGGTTGATTGGAGCGGAAGGTGCGAGACTCCTGCGGGAAGTGTGGGACAGGTGAGACCCCGCAGGAGTGTGAGCGACGAGGAGGCTCGGCGCCCACCCCGCGGAAAGCGAGCATCCTGGAGCGGAAATCAACCTCTACGAATTCATGTTTAAGGCAACAATGTTTACAAAAACAGTCTTGAACCAGCAGAAAGGTGGCAACAAATTCATGTTCCATAAAATTGAGGAAGCAATTGAAGATTTAAAGGCAGGCAAGGTCATTATTGTTTGTGATGATAATGATCGTGAGAATGAAGGAGATTTTGTAGGTCTGGGCGAATTTGCGACGCCTGAAATGATTAATTTCATGGCAAAAGAAGGAAGAGGCCTGATTTGTGTTCCGATTACCGAATCGATAGCGGAAAGACTGGCACTTCAACCAATGGTAGAGGTCAATACAGACAGCCATGGAACAGCCTTTACAGTTAGTATTGATCATGAAGATACAACAACAGGAATTAGTGCGTTTGAGCGCGCATTAACTGTTCAAAAAATACTGGAAGAAGATTCGCTGCCAAGTGATTTTAAAAAACCAGGACATATTTTCCCTCTTATCGCCAAAGAAGGTGGTGTTCTTCGCCGGGCTGGCCATACCGAAGCAGCGATTGATTTGGCAAGACTTGCTGATTCGAAATTCGCAGGGGTCATTTGTGAAATCATGAAAGATGATGGAACGATGGCACGGGTAGATGATTTAAAAGAGGTTGCAGATAAATTTGATTTAAAGATGATTACGGTGAAAGACCTTATTGAGTATCGGCTTGAGCATGATTCGCTTGTTGAACGTGAGGTTGAAATCCAGCTCCCGACAGAGTTTGGTGACTTTCGGGCAGTCGGGTTTACGAGTAAAAGTGATGGCAAGGAGCATGTTGCACTTGTAAAAGGTGACATTCGTGAAGAGGAGCCCATTCTTATAAGAGTCCATTCAGAATGCTTAACTGGTGATGTGTTCGGTTCGAATCGCTGTGATTGCGGACCTCAGCTACATGCGGCTCTTGCTCAAATAGAGGAGGAAGGGCGAGGAATCCTTCTATATATGAGACAAGAAGGCAGAGGCATCGGGCTAATCAATAAATTAAAAGCGTACAGGCTCCAAGAGGAAGGCTTCGATACGGTTGAAGCAAACCATAAACTAGGATTTAAAGCTGATTTACGTGATTATGGAATTGGTGCTCAAATACTAAGAAATCTCGGTGTGAAAAAGATGCGATTATTAACAAATAACCCTAGGAAAATAACTGGCCTCGCTGGGTATGGTTTAGAGGTAGTTGATCGCGTTCCTCTTCAAATAACAGCCAAAAAGGAAAATGAACAGTATTTAAAAACAAAACAAGAAAAGCTAGGACATTTACTAATATTTTAATAGGAGTGGATAATAATGAAAGTACTTGAAGGAAATTTAGTTGGCACAGGGTTGAAAATTGGGATTGTGGTTGCACGTTTTAATGAGTTTATTACGAGTAAACTGCTTGGTGGAGCAGAGGATGGCCTTAAGAGACATGGAGTGAATGAAGCGGATGTGACAGTCATATGGGTTCCAGGCGCTTTTGAAATTCCGCTTGCAGCAAAGAAGTTAGCCGATCAAGGTGGATTTGACGCAATCATTACACTAGGAACAGTCATTAGAGGGGCTACGCCTCACTTTGAATATGTAAGCAGTGAAGTGGCAAAAGGTGTAGCGAATACAGGAATGCAAAGCGGGATTCCGATTATTTTTGGTGTGCTCACAACAGATACAATTGAACAAGCAATCGAACGAGCAGGTACAAAGGCAGGAAATAAAGGATATGAGGCAGCCGTAGGAGCGATTGAAATGGGTAATCTTTATAAAAACTTTAAGTGATTTTTAGTAACTAACAAATGAGCTGATAGAAACGCAGAGACCTATTGAATTTCTGCGTTTTTCTATGTGCAATATGGCAAATACAGAGGTTTAATTAACTGTGAAAGATGTTATTTGTTCACAAAAATAGGACGACAAGGAATGCTGCTGTAAGCAGGATTAGCATTTCATTGCTGTCAGATAGTTACATATCATACGGCATTCCCGTATCTTTTAATAATACAGTCAATAAAATACCTGCTTCAAATTTATGTTACAACATAATTTACCTCATAATATAAAGAATAGTGGATGACCATCATTATTTCATTTTAATTACATCGTTCCGATTCTAATAAAAAACCAGTGAAACCTTATAAATTGTTTCACTGGTTTTATCATTTAGGGCGTATTCCATTCACTATTTTTCATTGGCTGTTTAACAGGTTTGAAGACCGTGTACAAAATCCCTCCAAAGATCAATAGAATGCCCATCGATTGTGCAAATGTCGGTCTGAAATCTAATAGAATTGTATCAAGTAGGATCGCAACTACTGGGTCCATAAAGACGAGAACAGATACAACAATTGTTGGTAAGTTGCGAATACTATCAAAAAATAAGTAGTAAACAAACCCGGTGTGAATCAATCCTGTACCTAAAATAAATAACCAATTCGAAGTAGTTAAACCGTTGAAAACAGCAAAATCACAAAACGGCAATAACATAATGATCCCGACCATCGTTTGTAAAAAAGTAGTTGTATATGGAGATAATGTTTGTAATGTTTTACTTAAAAGCATTGTTGCTGCATAGCAAATCGCTGAAAGCAAAGCCCAGATCATGCCAGAATTCAGGAATTGATCGATAGACTGGAAATTTTCAATGCCAACAATGAAAATACTGCCGATAAAACAAATTACGGTTGCGAGTATACCTGTAAAATGGATACGTTCCTTTAATAGCAATGTACCAAGTATCAGTACAAAGATCGGTGCTAAATTATAAATAGAAATCGCAACGGAAATGGACATGGCTTCAAATGCTTTAAATAAAAATACCCAATTCAAAACGAGAAAAAC
Source organism: Cytobacillus eiseniae (assembly GCF_017874625.1). GTDB lineage: Bacteria > Bacillota > Bacilli > Bacillales > Cytobacillaceae > Cytobacillus > Cytobacillus eiseniae. The sequence continues at coordinate 68,642 of NZ_JAGIKZ010000003.1, forward strand.
ACCACAAACTAATGTCTGAATGACTTCTCTTTTCTTCCATACTTCTGTTTTGTGACCACCGGTAAAATACCATAATGCACTTAAAAACAGGGTGGCAAAAATGCATCGAACGAAAACGAGTTCAACTGCTGGGATCCCCGTATGAATGGTGAAAAAGCCGATTGAGCCAAAAATAGCCATAGAAATTGTCAATTTAATCATAGCTGCTATATTCATGTTTAGCCTACTTTCAAGTATTCAATCATACAATGATTTTAGCATTTTCTATATTAAAATAAATGATTATTTTGAAATTTAATTGATTAAAAGAAGGATGGCTAACATTTATGGCGAAAGAGTCCATTCCGTCTACTAGTTTAATTTTTAAAAGGAGGGGTATGATGAGTGACAAAGAAACACCTGAGCAGCAAAGAGAAAGAATAAGACAACAAGAATTAAAAAACAATCCGACAGGTAACTTAAACGACTCTTTTAACAGAGCAAACAATGGCAGCCTTGTTGATTTGATAGGCAGTTTAGGATGGAAAGGCACGGGCATTCTTATTCTAGTAATAGTAGTAGGGGTTATTATCTATTATTTCTTCTTTCGCTAAGGGGATGAAAGCGCCAATAAGGCATAAGCTTCATTCCCTCCCCGATTTTTATCTCAAGAAAGCTCCAATGAGACAATCGCTTCGTCCTTTTCCCGATGTTTGTCTCATAGAACGCCCCAATGAGACAAACGCTTCGTGCGCTCCCCGATTTTTGTCTCATAGAAGGCTCCAATGAGACAAAGTCCTCGTCTGCTCCCTGATTTTTGTCTCATAGAAAGCTCCAATGAGACAAACGCCTTGTCTGCTCCCCGATTTTTGTCTCATAGAAAGCTCCAATGAGACAAAGTCCTCGTCCGCTCTCCGATGTTTGTCTCATAGAACGCCCCAATGAGACAAACACCTCGTCTGCTCCCCGATTTTTGTCTCATAGAACGCCCCAATGAGACAAAGTCCTCGTGCACTCCCCGATTTTTGTCTCATAGAAAGCTCCAATGAGACAAAGTCCTCGTCTGCTCTCCGATTTTTGTCTCATAGAACGCCCCAATGAGACAAACGGTTCGTGCGCTCCCCGATTTTTGTCTCATAGAACGCTCCAATGAGACAATCGCCTTGTCTGTTCCCTGATCTTTGTCTCATAGAACACTCCAATGGTATCACTCTGACCTTACTCACTCATTCCGAAAATCGGCATAAAGATACTTACGTTTGAACATAAACGATATATCGATTATAATTATCGATATAATTAAGGAGGAGTAAAATGAGAAGACGGAGAGGGTTTGTTCAGTTTGCGATTTTGCATTTGCTAAAGGAAGAGTCGATGCATGGTTATCAAATCATGAAGGAGTTGGAGGAACGTTCAAATGGTACGTATTCGGCAAGTGCTGGAACCGTCTATCCTGCACTCCAGGAATTAATGGAGCAACAATTGATTGAACTTGATACATCATCAGATAAAAAAGTTTATTCCATTAATGAGAATGGCGTAAAGCATTTACAAAATAAGCATTTAGAGGGCGATTTCTGGGTTGAATGGAAAGAGCGAATGATGTGGAGGAATTCGGAACAATCGATACAACTAAGAGGGGCAGTTGATCGCTGGGAAAAGGAATTTCGAAAAGCGATGAAGCATGCACGAGGGAATCCTGAAAGTGTTCATGAGTTAATTGCCTTTATTGATGACATGACCGAATCATTAAGCAAGAAAAGCACGAAACAAGGGGATCGTTCATGAATGCAATGAGAAAGTTATTACACTATTTAAAGCCGTACACGTTTATTGCGATTTTAAGTCCACTTTTCATGTGCGTTGAAGTGGTGATGGATCTATTGCAGCCGACGATTATGCAGAAGGTGATTGATACGGGCATTGCCAATGAAGATCATGCCTATGTAATAAAACTAGGCCTTTTTATGCTGCTTAGTGCAATTATTGGCTTAATTGGCGGGGCGGGGAGCTCGATTTATGCAGCAAGAACGGCAGTGAGTTTTTCAACCGATATACGACGTGATGTGTTTAAGAAGACGGAGCAATTTTCAAATGGCAATATTGATTCATTTGGTTCTGGTAAATTAATTACGATATTGACGAATGATATTACGACTATGCAGCAGGCTGTCATCATGACCTTGCGTATTTTTGTTAGGGGACCTTTGTTATTTATCGGTTCTGTTGTGATTGTTTGGTTTACTGCACGTGAACTATTTCCTGTATTGCTAGTATCGATTCCTATATTACTCGTATTCATTTATTTTTTTTCAGTCAAGTCTGGGAAGTTATTTTCGCATGTGCAAAAAGCAATGGATCAGGTGAATACTAAGCTTCAAGAGATGCTGGCCGGCATTCGGGTAATTAAGGCCTTTGATCGCAATGAGTATGAAAAAGGCCATTTTAAAATGGTCAATGATACGTTAATGAAACGAAGTATGACGGCTGAACAGCTTGTACTAACATTGATGCCGATCATGATGTTTGTTGTGAATCTCGGGATTATTGCCGGGTTGTGGATGGGTGTCATAAAGGTGAATGAAGGCACACTTCAAGTGGGAGTCATTCTCGCTTTTATCAATTATTTAAATATAATGATGAACGGATTAATGAGCAGCAGTCATGTTTTAATGCAAATTGCCCGTTCGTTTCCTTCAGCTGATCGGATCGTTCAGGTGCTGGAAACGAAAATTGAGATTACAGAACCTGAGCAGCCGAGCAAGATGGATGAAATCCGCGGGGATGTGGAATTTAGAGAGGTCCATTTCAGCTATAGTAAAAATGGAGAGTATGTGCTGACTAATCTTTCATTTAAAGCAAATGCTGGACAAACGATTGGGATCATTGGATCAACGGGGAGCGGAAAGTCAACGCTTGTGAAACTCATTCCACGGCTGTATGATCCCGACTCTGGAGATATTTTCATTGATGGGGTGAATGTAAAGGAGATGCCTTTAGAAAAGCTCCGTACAGCGATTGGGTTCGTTCCACAGAAGGCACTGCTGTTTTCAGGATCGATTGAGGACAATTTACGTTTTGGAAAAGAGGATGCCACGATCGAACAGATGGAGTATGCGGCACAATCAGCTGCTGCAAGTGAATTTATTCATCGGTTTGATGATCAATTTGAGCACACACTTTTACAAGGAGCGACCAATTTATCTGGCGGTCAAAAGCAGCGATTATCGATGGCACGTGCCTTTATCCGTGAGCCGAAAATTTTGATTCTTGATGATTCGACTTCTGCCATTGATGCGTTATCTGAAGCTGCTGTACAACAAGCTTTAAAAGGAGCATACACAAATACGACGGTATTTATTATTTCATTAAAAATATCCTCGATTATGGATGCTGATCAAATCCTTGTCATAGAGGATGGGATAATTGAAGCGGCTGGGACACATAATGAATTACTAGCTAGCAGCAAGATTTACCGTGAGATTTATCTATCACAGAGCGGAAGGGTGGTTGAGAACGTATGAGTAAAACCACTTCACAATCAAACCCGAATATTATGAATCGCGTGCGTGGTCCTAGAGGAATGAGTGGACCTGTACTTAAAGCGAAGGATCCAAAGGGAACAATCAAACGGATTTGGCTATTTATGGGAAGGCAGAAAGCGGCATTAATTGCTTCGATTCTATTTGTCCTCCTTTCAACCTTACTTGGGCTACTTGCGCCTTATATGATTGGGGTAGTCATTGATGAGTATATTATTCCAAAAGATATTGCTGGTACACTCAAGTTTCTTGCTTTACTAGCAGCTGTCTATGTTGCTACTGCCATATTCACCTGGCTGCAAACTTTTATGATGGTTCGCGTTTCTTTGCATACGATTCGAACGCTTCGTCAGGATTTATTTGATAAGTTTCAAACGCTATCATTAAAATTCTTTGATAAACGGACACATGGTGATCTGATGAGTAGGGTAACAAATGATATTGATAGCTTAAACAATGCATTGGCACAAAGTGTGATTCAAATTCTCTCTTCTATTTTGATGATTGTTGGGGTAGGAATTGCGATGTTTTCACTTAATTGGGTGCTAGCGATTGTGACGCTGCTCGTTATCCCGATTATGATTTTTACAACGAAGAAATTGATTACGTATAGTAGCAGTCATTTTATCAAAAGGCAGCGAGATTTAGGTGAATTAAATGGCTTTATTGAAGAGTCGATTTCCGGAAATGAAGTGATCAGGCTTTTTGGCAAAGAAGAAAAGATGAATAATCATTTTTCAGAAGTGAATAGTAGGCTGCGTCAATCAGCGATGGCGGCTGATACGGTTTCAGGCTTTCTTGGGCCTGTGAATAACTTTATTAATAATTTAGGACTTGGACTAGTTATCGCCACTGGGGCGGTTATGACGATCAATGATCTAGCAACGATCGGGATTATTGCTGCATTTGTTACGTACTCACGTCAATTTTTCAGACCGATTAATCAACTTTCGAATCTATTAAATATGTTCCAATCCGCAATCGCTGGAGCAGAGCGTGTATTTGAAATTATGGATGAGACACCAGATTTACTAGATAAGAAGGATGCGATTGTTGTGGATTCGTTAAAAGGGGATGTTGAATTTTCACATGTGGGCTTTGGATATGATGAAGGCAAAGAGGTATTGAAGAATATTCATTTCCAGGTGAAATCAGGTGAGACCGTTGCCCTTGTAGGACCGACTGGCTCTGGGAAGACAACAATCATTAATTTATTGATGAGATTCTATGATGTGACGGCTGGTGAACTAAAAGTTGATGGCCAAGATATTCGTGATTATCAATTAAGCAGCTTGCGAAAAAAGATCGGGGTCGTGCTTCAAGATACATTCTTATTCACAGGAACAATTATGGAGAATATTCGATATGGCCGCTTAGAAGCAACAGATGCGGAAGTGGTAGAGGCAGCTAAAATGGCCTCTGCCCATCAATACATTAAACATTTACCCGAAGGCTATCATACGCAAATCACTTCAGGGGGATCGAATTTAAGTCAAGGCCAGCGCCAGCTACTTGCAATTGCTCGGGCGATATTAGCAGATTCGGATATTCTGATTTTTGATGAAGCAACATCAAGCATCGATACAAATACAGAAATCGAAATTCAAAAGGGAATTACTCGTTTAACCGCAGGACAAACAAGCTTTATCATTGCGCACCGCTTAAAAACGATTGAAAATGCCGATCGTATTTTAGTCATCAATCAAGGGGAGGTCATTGAATCAGGCACACATGAAGAACTTATGCAGAAAAAGGGATTTTACTTCGATATGTATGATAGTCAATTTAATCTTCGCGGAAAGGCGGCAAGCTCGTCTTAGGTGGAATGAAGGTGTGAAGGATAAATAAAAAATAATGACTAATGGATGTTTCTTTTCTTCAAACTGAATATTGATTTTATAATGTTTGAAAAATAAGCGGAGAAATTCCGGCTATATTGGGAAATACCTCTATTTCCTTAAAAATAAGCGGATTTTTTCCGCTTATCTAATCTAAATGGAAGGATTTTGTCTTATTTAAAGCAAATAACCGGAATTTATCCGCTTATCTTCACTTTTTAAGCTTCCTTTTTTACATTAACCGGAATTATTCCGCTTATATGGACAGAAATCCTCCGTGTATGAATTCTCATACATCCATGAAAACCAACAGTAAATAATAATAGAGTCTGTCTAAAAGATGGGAGCGAAAACTAACCTTTACCAATTATGTATAAAATAGCAACAATGTTTGCACACACCATGACTTTTTCCTTCTCTTGATTATAATCAATTTTTTTCAGGCAGATCTGTCCTAAAATGAGAGCATAATCAATTGAAGGGGGAACATAAAATGTCAAAAGCTGTATTCCAACTAGAACCATTAACATGCCCATCTTGTATTAATAAAATTGAAACAACACTCAATAAAACAACGGGTGTACAATCTGCAAAGGTCCTATTCAATGCAGGGAAAGTAAAAGCCGAATATGATGAAACACAAGTGAAGGGCATGCAATTGGAAGAAATCATTACAAAATTAGGATATCCCGTCCAATCTGCAAAAATATCTGAATAAAGAAAGAGACTTATAACATGATTGGGTTATAAGTCTTTTTCTTTGTACACATGTATGCAGCAAACAATACAATTAATAACCTTCTATTTCCGAACAGTATCATCTGAAACTTGATGGTTGTCAATTCTTTCTAATGAAAAGTTTCCTATTATATTAGTATAAGAACAGGAATAAGGAGAGAGTATTTCATGATTACTACAATTAATAAACATAAAAATCATCTTACAGCGATGGCGTTTATTCTCATCATCATTGGATTTCTATCAGGATTAGCAGGGAATGGCGGCATCAAAAATATCGCACTAGTGGCAGCTACATTGATTGCTGGGATGCCAATTGTCATTAAAGCCTACCAAGCTTTAAGAATGAAAGCTTTTAGTATTGAATTACTTGTTACAATAGCTGTTATTGGTGCGCTTTCGATTCAGGAATATACAGAATCATCGGTTGTCACCTTCTTATTTTTATTTGGTGATTATCTAGAGGCGCGGACATTAGCAAAAACACGTTCATCCTTGAAAGAATTAATCGATATGGCTCCCCAAGAAGCAACGGTTTTGCGAAATGGAGAGAGTCATACGATTCCAGTTGATGAGGTTGTAGAAGGAGACCATGTCATGATTCGCCCCGGCGGCAAGATTCCTGTGGATGGCAAAATTATCACTGGGCAAGCATCGATTATGGAGGCAGCTGTAACAGGTGAGGCGATTCCGGTATCAAAGAAAATCGATGATCAAGTGTTTAGTGGTACAATTGTGGATAATGGATTAATTGAAATGATTGCTGAAAAAGTAGGCGACGATACAACCTTTGCGAAAATCATTGAATTAGTCGAGGAAGCGCAAGATACAAAATCAAAAACAGAAAAGTTTCTTAATAAGTTCTCTAATATATATACACCGGCTGTTGCAGTCTTATCGATTCTTGTTTATTTGTTCACAAAAGATCTTCATATCGCAATCACATTTCTTGTCATTGCCTGTCCTGGTGCTCTAGTTATCGGTGCCCCTGTCTCTAATGTAGCGGGGATTGGGAATGGTGCTAGGCATGGTGTCCTTGTTAAAGGCGGAGAGGTCATGGATACATTTGCTAAAGTAGACACATTCGTGTTCGATAAAACGGGTACATTAACAAAAGGGAAGCCAGAAGTCACAGATATTAAAACATTCCACAATCGAGACGAGAACGAATTATTAAGACTAGTTGCACAGGCTGAAACGATTTCAGAGCATCATTTAGGTCAAACGATTGTAAAAGAAGCGAAGAAAAGGAAGCTGACTATCACGAATGAGCATGTAGACGGAGAGGTTATTAAGGGAAATGGCATACGTGCAATTGTCGATGGACATGTCTTAATCATCGGAAATCGAATGCTACTAAACAATGAACAGATTCCGCTTTCGGAAAAAGCAGCAAGCTATGCAAGCGAGCGGGAAATGTTAGGGAACACAGCCATTTTTGCAGCAGTGGATGGAGAAATCGCGGGAATTTTCTCTGTTGCAGATCAAATTCGGGAGGACGCGCAACTGGCTCTTTCTGAAATGAGAAAAAATGGCATCAAGAAAATCATCATGTTAACAGGAGATAATAGGCATACGGCAAAGCTTGTTGCAAATCAATTAGGCTTAGATGAATATTATGCTGAGTTATTGCCTGAAAACAAAGTAGAATATGTGAAAAAATTAAAAGAAAAGGGCCATGTAGTTGCGATGGCTGGAGATGGAATCAATGATGCCCCAGCAATTGCTACAGCAGATATCGGTTTGGCAATGGGAGAGGGTGGGACTGATGTCTCGATGGAAACAGCTGACATTGTTCTTATGGCTGATAAGCTTATGCAGCTGTCCCACGCCTACTCCCTTTCAAAAGCAACCATTCGTAATATGAAGCAAAATACGTATTTTGCAGTTGGGATTGTATTTATTTTACTGTTAGGTGTTTTAAATGGCACCGTTCATCTGGCGTCTGGTATGTTTATTCATGAGGCAAGTGTGCTGCTTGTTATTTTAAATGGGATGCGCTTAATCAAATTTAATCATATGAATAAAAATAGCACGCAACGCCCAACCATCTAAGCAAGTGAGAGGCTCATTAGTGAATAAAAAAGATTGGATAGAAGATCAAGACTTGTAGCCTCACATTGGAAATACGAACCGTATATTTGCCTTTAAAATGCTTTTACTATTATTAAGGAAGTGGAAATAGAATGACAGAAAAGAATGCTTGTGCTTTACATCATTCCCATGATTCTACCCATTCGCATACAGCATGTGTTTCGCTCGTTCCGATTTTTAACCATTTGGAACGAGAGCAAATGGCTGAAATCATGCAAGCCGTCCATCCAGTCACATATAAGAAAAATGAAATGATCTATCATGCAGATGATCAATCCGATTCTTTATATATCGTGAGCAAAGGAAAAATAAGAATTTATCGACTATCCGAATTAGGGAAGGAACAGCTCGTACGAATCCTGCAGCCTGGTGATTTTACAGGGGAACTCGCATTATTTCAAGATTCTGTGCATGTAAATTATGCGGAAGCAATGGTAGAGACAAATGTGTGTGTGATCAAGCGCGCTGAATTACAATCCTTTCTTTTGAAATATCCTTCCATCTCATTGAAAATTTTAACCGAGTTTGCCAATCGCCTAGAACAATCAGAAAAACAAACGACTCGGTTTGCTACAGAGAAAGTTGAAACAAGAATTGCGTTGTTTTTGGCGGAGTGGACGGATGGAAACAATGGTGAATTTGAATTGCCGATGAGTAAAAAGGACTTGGCTTCCTACTTAGGGACAACCCCTGAAACGATTAGCCGGCACTTAACAATTCTTGAAGAACGAGGATATATTAAAAAGAAGAAGCATCGCATCATTGAAATTTTGGATTTAGATGGTTTGCTTTTAGTCTAATCATCATTAGTCCTTATTCTAAAGAGAGGTTAATTCTTTAAACGCTTGAATTCCAAAGTAAACGCCAAAGCCAATTAAGGAGATTCCCGAAAAAATAGAGATCGAGCGAAGAGATTTTTCATTAAGGAATTTCCTGAACCCACTAGCAATCGCTGCCATTGTAATATCCCAAATAATTAATCCAGTAAAAATGGCCAAGCTGTAGAGAATAATATGTGGGGTATCGAATTTATTCACCGTCTCAGCAAGAATAGATCCATAAATCCCCAGCCAAAAAAGAATGGTTAACGGATTGGAAATGGACATGAAAAATCCAGACAGAAACGACTTTACAGCGGAATCTCCACTGTCTCTTGTACTTAGAGCAACTTTACCAGCATGGATGATGCTTTCAATTCCAGTATAAACAAGGACAAAAAAACCAAAAGACCAAAGAAATGTTTTCATAAAGGGGATTTCAAGGAAGTGGACGATGCCGAGGAAAACCATCAGCATATAGACAGCATCAGCTGTCATTGCTCCTAACCCAACAAGCCAAGAATGGAAAAATCCACTTTTGATTCCTTTATCTAATTGTGCGGCATTTACTGGTCCAATCGGTGCGGCTAATGATAGGCCAAGAAAAACATAACCGAGAAAAATACTCATTCATCCTCCAACCCCTTGACTGTTTTTTTCACATGCTCGTACTATTCTATTCACGGTTATAGGGTTGTACAACTACTTTTATTGGTTGTATTGGAGTTTTAGAATAATCAGTTGATTAATGACAATAATATCAATAAAGTGGGTTATTCTTGAGGAGTGTGGAGTGGCAATGCCTGTTTACGTATATCAAACCTTCGAAATAAAACAAGATAAATTTCTTGAAGGAATTGAAAATTTACAAGCAATAAAAAAGTATCGCAATGAGAATTTTGATCACACGATAGAGATTCTAGCACCGATTACTGGACAAGATCATACATACGCTCTTATTTCTACATATGAAGGCTTAGCGGAAATGGAATTCCAAAATAAAAAAATGTTTAATGATGAAGAATACAAAAAACTAGTTAGCTGCTTCTTTTTAGAAAATATTCTTCAAGGAAGTATGAATACCCAGCTTTATCGGACAATGAGCGAAAAGAAAATGGATTAACGATTGAAAAAGTCGCATTTCTAATGGATGCGACTTTTATCATTCCATTCTTAGGTTGTGTTTGCTTTTGTCTTTTTGTGCATAATCGCCGCAGCAATTCCGATAATCCCCGTTATAATTATGCTTAAAAAAAAGCCTGGACGAATGCTCTTTTCCATCAAGGTTCCACTGATAGCAGCTAGGAGCAGTAAAAGTCCTAGAAAAGCTAATGTTTTCCCCCAGATTTTCATTTTCAATATTCGCAGAGCTGAAATAATAATGAACGACCAATTCAATAAAATAAGGATCCCAGCTGCAGTCGTAATATATTCATAAATTTTGTCTGGTAATAATAAGGCTGTAATAATCGATGCAATTAATCCAAAGATAGCAAGTCCTAATGAAGGAAGCGGCAGATCCTTAAATTTTAGTTTTCTTGCAAATAGCCGAGGGGCATTGCCGTCATTGGCCATCGTTACAAGAAGGGCTGTTACCCCAAATAATGATGCAGTCATCGTGGAAAAACCGGCGATAATGATGGCTGCATTGAATACATGAGGAAAAAAGGCAATATTATATTTATCAAAGGCCGTAACAAAGGGACTTTCCTTCTCATTAAATGCCCCATGTGCTGCCATAAAAACGGCAAGACCAAGCGATAGCACGTAAATAATAACTAGAACGATAAGCATAATCAGTCCTGCCTTCGGGGCATCTTCCTTCTTCTTCAATCTCACTGCCATAAGACCGATGACTTCAATTCCACCGTAAGCGTAGAATGCGTAGATGAATGAGACCCAAAATCCACGAAGTCCCTCTGGAAAAAGGGCATTCATCGAGTTAGGGATCCCTGGATGCTTTACATTGCCATCTAACCATCCAAACAAGGCAGAGGCAGCAATAATAATAAACATAATAATGGCTGCGGTCTTAATGATGGCAAGGATATTTTCAACTTTATCGAACCCTTTATTCCCAGTTAATACAACAATAATGGAGAGAATGGCGTAGCCAGATGCAAAAATCCATAAAGGAACATTGAGAAACCAGAATCTAGACAAGATCGATAGTGCCGTTAATTGACTGCCCATTATTAATATATTTGAACCCCAATAATTCCATCCAGAGCTAAACCCCGCCCATGTGCCGTATGCTTTATCCGCATAATAGCAGAATGATCCTTCTTGCGGATCTTCAGCTGTCATTTTAGCTAATAAATTGTAGACGATGTATGTACCAAGAGCAGCAATAATAAAGGAAAAAACAATCGATGGGCCTGTATTCTTAATCCCAATTGCAGAACCAAGGAAAAAGCCAGTTCCAATCGTACAGCCAACCCCAATTAATGATAATTGCCACCAACTTAAGTTTCCGCTTTCACTATCTTTACTTTTTCCACTAGGAATAAAAAAGTCCATGCCCTACCTCCTCATCGGATTTAGCATACGAAAAGAACGGAACTTTTATGTAACAGATCTACGTTTTAAAAGTTGAATGAAAAGCAGTCATCTAGAAATAGGGCAGTCAAAATTTGAAAAATAAAAATTTTTTGGGATGGGATTTTGGTTTTATCAGCAAGTTGTTAAAAAGCAGCACAGTTTGCAAATAAAAGGAGAAGATCGCAAAAAAAGTAGCTAATTCGCAAATAAAAGATGAAAATTGCAAAAAGGCAGTTAGTTCGCAAAGATAAGTAGAAGATCGCAAAAAAAAGGCAGTTCGCAAATAAAAGGAGGAGATCGCAAAAAAAAGTAGCAAGTTCGCAAATAAAAGATGAAAATTGCAAAAAAAAGCAGTTAGTTCGCAAATAAAAGGAGAAACTCGCAAAAAAAAGGCAGTTCGCAAATAAAAGGAGGAGATCGCAAAAAAAGTAGCTAGTTCACAAATAAAAGAAGAAAATTGCAAAAAAGCAGTTAGTTCGCAAATAAAAGGAGGAGATCGCCAAAAACGGCAGTTCGCAAATAAAAGGAGGAGCTCGCAAAAAAAGTAGCAAGTTTGCAAATAAAAGAAGAAAATTGCAAAAAAGCAGTTAGTTCGCAAATAAAAGTAGAAGATCGCAAAAAAAGAGCGGAGTTCGCAAATAAAAGTAGAAGATCGCAAAAAAAGAGCGGAGTTCGCAAATAAAAGGAGGAGCTCGCAAAAAAGTAGCTAATTCGCAAATAAAAGAAGAAAATCGCAAAAAAAGTAGCAAGTTCGCAAATAAAAGGAGGAGCTCGCAAAAAAAGCAGCTAGTTCGCAAATAAAAGGGACCAGCCAAAAGTTGAAAATACAACTTTATAGGCAGCCCCTATCGGTATTCTATGCTCTAATCAAATCATAAGTTAAGCACATTGGTTTTCCTGTTCGAGGGTCACGGCTAATTTCTGCATCGATATTGAATACTTGCTGGAGAATATCCTTTTGCATGACTTCTTCAATGGTACCTGCTTTAATTAAATTCCCATTTTTTAATGCAACGATATTATGTGAAAAGCGAGCAGCATGATTTAAGTCGTGCAGCACCATAATAATCGTCCGCTGCTGGGAATCATTTAAATCTTTTAGGAGCTCAAGTACTTCTAATTGGTGGGCCATATCGAGATAAGTAGTTGGTTCATCTAAGAAAATAATCTCGGTTTCTTGTGCAAGGGCCATTGCGATCCAAACGCGCTGTCTTTGACCACCAGAAAGTGAATCGACTGCTCGATATTTATAGTCAAGGGTATTGGTTACTTTCAACGCCCAATCAATGACTTCATAGTCGCTAGATGTGAGCTTGCCAAATCCAGATTGGTAAGGGAATCGGCCATATGAAACAAGCTCTCCAACGGTTAAGCCAGAAGCACTGTCTTGAGTCTGTGGCAGTATCGCCATTTTTTGGGCTAGCTTTTTCGTATTTTCCTTTGCGATCGATTGCCCATCTAATAAAATACTCCCTTTCGAATGGGGAATGATACGAGTAATTGCTTTTAATAAGGTCGATTTCCCACATCCATTTGGGCCAATTATTGTTGTTATTTCATTGCTATTAAATTGAATATTCATTTCATTTACAATCATATGGTCTTGATATCCTACATATAGATCCTTCGTTAGTAAACGGTTCATTTCAAAACCTCTTTTCTCCGATTCCGTGTATCCATATTGAGTTATAGCTAATTTTATCATATACTAGTTGATAATGATAATCAATAATAAGCGTATGTAAGGAGTTGTCCTTCACGATGGAAGTTTTTGATGTAACGATTATAGGCGGTGGTCCTGCAGGTTTATATGCAGCTTTCTATAGCGGTCTTAGGGAAATGAAAGTGAAAGTAATCGAAGCCCAGCCTTATTTTGGTGGAAAGATCCAGCTATACCCTGATAAAGTAATCTGGGATGTTGGGGGACAGCCGCCTACTTTAGCTTGTAAGCTTATTGACCAAATTATTCGTCAAGGCTTAACATTTAATCCTTCGATTTGCTTAAATGAAAAAATTACGAGTATCGAAAAACAAGACGACCTATTTATTGCTCGCTCAGAGAATCAAATCCACTACTCCAAAACTATCATATTAGCAATCGGCGGTGGGATTTTCTCCCCGCAGCGGCTGACGGTATTTGAGAATCATCTTGAAAACATTCATTATACAATAAAGTCCCCAAGCCTCTACAAAAATAAGCGGTTAGTCATATCAGGCAAGGGTGCGTCCGCATTTGATTGGGCAAACGCACTTGCCGAAATTGCAGAAAAAGTGACGGTCGTTGTTTCTGATGAGAAAGAAAAGATCACACCAGATGTTCAAAAGCGACTTGCTGAAAATAACGTACAAATCCTCCTTCAAACATCGATTGTCCAAGCAGAAGTGGATGATGAGGAACGGATCATTTCATTAATGTGTGAAAACATAAATACGAATGAACGCAAGCAAATTTTTGTTGATGAGGTATTAATTAATCTAGGATATGATCGGGATTTTACATTATTAAGAAATTGCGATCTTCCTATCCAAACGGTTGAAAATAGCTATATAGATGGTCAGCCAAATGGAACGACTTCTGTACCAGGCTTATTTGCGATTGGTGACATCATTAAGCATAATGCCAAATTGAATATGATTTCGGGGGCATTCATTGATGCGGCCAATACAGTAAATAAAGTGAAGCAATATATTGATCCTAAGGCATCTAAGACGGCAATGGTTTCTACGCATAATAAGATGTTTAAAAATCGTAATGATGAAATTAGAAAAACAATACGGTAAATAGAAAAGAGGCGTCTAAGTTATTTTCAACTTTTCGACGCCTCTTACAATTATTTTACAATGCTATTTAAAACATGATCAATAATTTGGCCATTTGCAATTGTTCCCGTGTATAACCAGCTTTCATCTGGAGAGAACTCATGTACATTCCCAGCTTTAACGGCAGGGATACTCTTCCATAATGCCTCACTTAAAGTAGGAGAACCACTTGCAGCATCACTATTAATGAGGAATAAATGATCTGCATCTAGTTCAACTAGCTTTTCTAATGAGATGGCATTCCAGTTGCTTTCTCCGCTTGCAGAGATTTCCTTCACTACAGCTGGAACTTCTAATCCTAAATCTTGATACATAACAGCTCCACTTGAAAGTGTTTCACTTACAATAAAGAAGTTTCCTCCGACTAACCAAATCGCAGCGGCTGAAGGGGTCCCAGCAGTTTTTTCAATTTCTGCCTTAGCTTCTTTCGCCTTTTCTTCATAATCCGCTAATACCTTTTTCGCTTCGTCTTCTTTGCCAAATACTTCACCTACACGAAGAAGCTCATCACGCCAATCATTATTTACTTCTGTGCCGATCACGTAAGTTGGGGCAATCTTATTATATTGATCATATTTTCCACCTTCAACCATGCTGGCAGAATCCATAATAATTAAATCAGGTGTTAAGTCTTGAACCGCTTCAAATGGCAAATCGTGAGGAATGTTTGGAATTCCTTCTAAATCTTTTTGTAGATATCCTTGAATGCTTGCACCATCGTTTACGCTCCACTGTGCTACAGGCTTGATGCCTAATGCAATAAGGTTATCCTCCAGGTAGGAAGCAATGACACGCTCGGGGTTTGCAGGGATAACGACTTCATTTCCCATTGCATCAGTTAATGTCCGTTCAGTTGCATTCTCTTTTGCCTCATCTTTTGCTTGCTGCTCTGTTTGATCTTCGGCTGGCTTTTCTGTTTCTGAATCTCCACAAGCTGTTAGAGAGAAAGCAAGTAATCCAACACCCATTAACTGCATGATCTTCTTCGTGCTTAGTACATTAATCATTGGAAACCTCCTAGAAATATGTTAAAATATTATGTAGCGCTTTTAAATGATAATGATTATTGATTTCAATTAAAATATAAAACAGGTAAATTGTCAATAATATAATTTAAAAAGATATGTCTATTCTTTGAAGAAAGTAGTCGTTTTATTATGAGTCGAAACACGAATATTCATGCTGACATGGCAAGAAAAGAATTACATAGCAATCATTTGATCGGTTCCATCATCTTATTAGGCGGTTCCATCCTACTATTTCTTTCTATCATCGTCTCTATTCATTTTGGGGCAGCAGATCTCAGCTTTCAAACAGTATGGAAAGCGATATTTTCCTATGATGGTGAAAACTCATCGCATATCATTATTCGCGAATTAAGACTTCCACGAGCAATCGCAGCGGTGATCGTTGGTGCTGGTCTAGCTGTTTCTGGTGCTATTATGCAAGGGATGACAAGAAACCCGCTTGCTTCACCATCCATTATGGGTGTGACATCTGGTTCCTCCTTTCTAATTGCGATTGCTTTTGCTTTTATTCCCGCGGTTTCCTATTCAGGATTAATTGCCTTTTCGTTCATAGGCGCTGGATTAGGTGCTGCTTTAGTTTTTAGTATTACTTCTTTATCTAAAGGGGGAATCACACCAGTCAAGCTTGCATTAGCAGGGTCAGCCATTACCACTTTGCTTAGCTCCTTATCAACAGCGATTGGGATTAAATTCAATGTATCAAAGGATATTAGCTATTGGTATGCTGGGGGAGTGGCTAGTGTACAAACGCAGCAGCTATACTATGTGCTACCATTTGTTATTGCTGGAATCGTTTTGGCCATTTTATTATCTCGTTCGATTTCTATTCTCAGCTTAGGAGATGAAATTGCGAAGGGATTAGGTCAAAATACGAAAGTGATCAAGCTATTAGGGATGATAGCCGTTCTATTATTAACTGGTGCGGCTGTTTCGATTGCAGGGATGGTTGGATTTGTTGGACTTGTTATCCCACATATTACGCGTTTTTTAGTTGGTGTCGATTATCGGTGGATTATTCCATGCTCTGCCATTCTTGGAGGCATTCTTTTAATTTTTGCTGATATAGTTGGACGCATGGTAAATGCGCCATTTGAAACACCGGTTGGTGCAATTACTGCCATTATTGGGGTTCCATTCTTCCTTTACTTAGCACGCAAAGAAGGGAGAGAGCTATAATGCAAAAGAGTTTAGCGAAAAACGAGAATAAATTCAAAACATTATTTATAACGATCTCTCTATTAACAGTTATCGTTTTTGTCATCAGTATTAATGCTGGGTTTATTAAAATTCCTTTCGATGCTGTTTTTTCCACATTGATTGGCCAAGGGACTCCGCAGAACGAATTAACGATTTTTGATTTCCGATTGCCTCGAATTGTTCTTGCCTTATTAGTAGGGATGGGCATATCTGTATCAGGAGCAATTCTTCAAGGGATTTCACAAAACCCATTAGCAGATCCAGGGATATTGGGCATTAATTCCGGCGCTGGACTTGCTGTCGTTATTTACATGTTTTTCTTCCAAGGTACGGCCTTTTTTACAGGGATGCTCTCGATCTTTATTATGCCGCTCACTGCCTTAGTCGGTGCATTTCTAGCTGCTATTTTAATTTATAGCATTTCTTGGAAAAATGGAACGGTCACGCCAGTCCGTCTATTATTAGTCGGGATCGGAGTGAATGCGGCATTTGGAGCGGGTCTAATTATTTTTCAAATGAAAATGGAGCCAGTTAACTTCATGAAGGCCATTGTTTGGCTATCTGGTACAATCTGGGGAACGAATTGGACATTTGTTCTAGCACTGCTGCCATGGCTCATTATTTTTATTCCATATGCCATTTACAAAGCACGATTCCTTGATGTGCTGCGCCTCGGTGATCCAGTTGCGGTAGGTGTCGGGGTGAATATTGAGAAAGAAAGAAGAATCCTGCTTATCGTATCTGTTGCACTAGCAGGTGCATGTGTATCCGTAGGTGGCGGCATTACCTTCTTAGGATTAATTGCACCTCATATTGCTAGACGCTTAATCGGTGCTAGGCATGCCAAAGTTCTTCCATTAACCGCATTGCTAGGGGGCTTCCTATTACTAACAGCAGATACGCTTGGACGAGTGATTATGGCGCCGATGGAATTACCGGTTGGGTTGGTTGTGTCTATACTTGGTGCACCGTACTTTATTTATTTATTAGTAAAGACTGTTTAATACGTTTCTCTGATAAAAATAGAAAAAGCCGATCAAATCTGGAATACCAGTTTGATCGGCTTTTTTGCAATCGTTTATTTGGTTTCAGCGGTTTCATTCTTTCCAGCTTTGTCTTTCTCAAATAAGACAATTAACCCTGGAAGTAAAATTCCTCTGACTAAGAATGTGTCGATCAGGATTCCAACAGCAACAATGAACCCAAAGACAAATAGCATTTGAACAGGCTGTGTCATAAGGACAGCAAATGTAGCTGCAAGAATAATTCCTGCTGAGGAAATCACGCCACCGGTATTGGCTACCGCAATTTCAATAGCTTTCTTAACTGGGTGCTTTCTTCTTTCCTCTTGGAATCTAGAAATTAATATAATATTATAGTCAATTCCTAATGCAATCAAGAAGACGAATGCATATAGTGGCACACGGTTTGCGATTGAATCAATTCCAAAGAATAGATTGGTTAAGAAAATTCCTAGACCAAGAGCTGCAAGGAATGAAACGAGAATCGTCCCCATCATGTATATTGGCATTTTGAATGACTTCGTTAAAACAATTAACAGAATAAAGATTAATATGGTCTCAAGCAGAACGATGAGAATGACGTCCTTATTGTTGACTGAACGATCATCCACTTTCGTAGCTGTTTCTCCTGCGAAATAAAGCGTACCAGTCAATTGACTATCCGTCACAATTTGCTCAGCGTCATTAATAATCGTCTCTAATGCGTCCATTGTTTCTATTGAATACGGGCTTTCTTCAAAAGTCATGCTATAGTTTAGTACTTTATTGTCCTCTTTTGTCCCTGTTAAACGAATATTATTGACAAGTGGTTGATCGGCTAATTTCGTTTTCAATTCCTCTTGTTGTTCAGCGGTTACCTCACTTGGTGATTCGAATATGACCGTTGTTTGTGCGAGGTCCCCTTTTTCAAACTTATCTTCTAAAATATCATAGCCTATACGAGAAGGCATATCATCAGGGAAGGATTTCATTGTATCGAATTCATACTCTAAATTAAACAAATTTGCTGCTGATACGACTAAGATAAGGCTGACAATTCCAACAGCCATTCTAGGTTTCTTTACAACAAAACGAGCAATTTTGCTCCAAATGGAATTTGTTTTCACTGTCGGGTCGCCTACATGTGGCACTTTTGGCCAGAAGGATTTTCTTCCGAACAATGTAAATAGGGCTGGAACAAGTGTAACCGATGCAAGCATAATGATTGCCATCGTTGTTGCAAACGTTGGTGCGAAGTTGCGGTAATCGCCTAAATCGGAAAAGAATAACACGAGCATCGCGGCTAGAACCGTTCCACCTGAGAAGAAGACAGGCATGCCTGTTTCTCTCATTGCCGCTCTCATTGAAATGTATTTATCATCGTGAAGCTTAAGCTCTTCACGGTATCGTGAGAAGACAAATAGGGAATAATCAATGACTGCCGCAAATAATAGAATGGAGGCGATGGATATCGTTTGATTGCTAATATCAACGCCAGATTTCCCTAATAAACCAAGGGTTTGCATAACGATTTGATATACAAACACAGCCGCTAATAGCGGGATTAAAGCCAATAATGGCGAGCGATAAATAACAATTAACAAAACAAGAATTAAGCCTACAGTTGAGAAAATGAGAACAAGATCAGCTCTTGAGAAAAGGTCGAGCGAATCAGATGAAATTCCAGCTGGGCCTGTTACATACAACGTGAAATCAGATGATTCTTTAACAATTTCCTGAATATCCTCTAAAGAATTTCCTATTTCCTTTGACTCTAATGAAGAGTTGAAGGTAAGAGGAATAATAGCGGTTGTCTTATCTTTTGAGAAAAATCCAGCTGCTGCTTGAGGTGGAAGGATAGCTAAAGGAATCACTTGTTCGACCCCTTCTACATTATCACCTTCAATTTTGTCTAGAAGCGCTGCCAGTTCTGTAAGCTCGACTTCCCCTTTGCTTGCTTGAAAGACGAGGATGGCTGGCGTTCCTTCACTCTCTTTAAAATATTCATCCACTTTGTTCTGGGCGATGACGGATTGTGCATCATCAGGAAGTGAAGCGATTCTTGATACTTCATATTCTTTTACATTTGGAGCAAAGACTGATAATAATATGGTGGCCACGAGCCAGATCGAAAGGGTAATCCACATTCCTTTTTTCGTTGTGACACGATCGGTAATGGCTTGTAAAAGTGTTCTCATATTATGTTCCTTTCACGTAATTTATTTTAGTAACGTTAGTGTCACTTTGATGCTAAAAAAATACACTATTGTCACAGTTATTATCAATTAATGTAACACATGTGTCAATTACTTGTTTGTGAACATTCCGTGACTAATTATCTCCTTAATCGATGCAACCCATTCAGTATGTGGGACACCATAATGATTTGGAATCGCAATTGTTTGAAAAATAAATCCTAAAATTAATCCATCTGGAATATTTTCTTTTAGTTTTTTCTCTTGTCGGCCTAATCGGACAAAATCACTTAAATATTGGTACATGCTCATATGAAGCTGTGTAAGCTCTTCTTTATTATTCTTAACCTTTTCATTTGTATTTGCTGAGATTTGATTGGCTATGATTATAAGTTGCTGAACTTCTGGCATGGTGAATATTAGCTCCATCAAAAAGTCAAATTGATCATCAAATCGAACATACTGTTTGACCTCTTGCAATCTGTTAAGTAATTGCTTAAGTTCATGGATCATATAGCTCGTAATGAGTTCATCTTTATTATCATAATACTTATATAATGCCCCTCTAGAAATATGTAGGCGCTCGGCTAAGAGGAGAAAGGTAAATCCTTCATAGCCATGAATGAGTAGAAATTCCTTAGTAGCTGAAAATAACTCATCTTGTGAAAATTTTCGTTCTCGTGCCATTTGCTCACCCCCATCCTTATTATAGTGAAATCCATGAGATTCACAATCCTTTTCAATTAGTGAGTAAGAGGTCAAACTAAAGTTAAAAGAAAAAGGGATCTAGACAATCAAATGAGGTCCGCTAAATTTTACTTTAGAAAAAACTTTAATACTTTATCGATCAAGGATTCCTGTGGTTGATAGTCCTTTAAATCAGTCGTGTAGAATTGAAAATTATTTTTCCCGATGTTTTTGGCATGATACATTGCTTTATCCGCATTCTGAACCAATGAATGAATGTCCTCACCATCATCTGGATAGTTGGCAATCCCTATGCTAGGGGTTACAATGGCTTCCTTTTCAGAAAATGGATAAGGCTGAGAAATATTTGTAATTATTCGGTCGCCGATACTTGTTACATCCTCTTTTCTAGTATCCTCTAAAATAATAATAAACTCATCCCCACCTAATCGAGAGATGAAATCTTCTTCTCGAACGGTCCTATTTAAACGATGGGCAACTTCTTTTAAAAGCGCATCACCGATATCATGGCCTAACGTATCATTTACTTCCTTGAAACCATCTAAATCGATAAACATAATGGTGAACTCATGTTCTTTTCGTTTTGCACGTGCCATTACCTTTTTTAGATGACTCTTTAACAAGGCCCGATTAGGCAACTCAGTTAAGGCATCATAAAAGGCCATTTGTGCTAATTTCTCTTCTTTTTCTTTACGTGCAGTTATGTCTATCAGAAGGCCAACAATTTTTTCGACTTCTCCTGAAGTAGTCTTGATCGTATTTGCCCGTAACTCATATGAGCGAATTTCTTCATTCTCTAAGATGATACGAAAATCTACGATCGTAGGTGAACCGGTAAGCCATTTCTCTTTTTGTTTAATAAACTGCTTTTTGTCCTCTGGATGAATGTATTTATCAAGTAAAGTGCTCAATTTGTGCTCTTTTCCAAAGAATTTGATAAATGTTGATGAATGAATCCATTGCCTGGTTTGGACATCACAGGAAAAGAGAAGGCCGTCCATATGGTCAATAATCGATATTAATTCAGTGCGGCTTGCCTGCAGCATGTGCATGTCCTTTTCTAATTTCTTTATCTGCTCAATATTCTTTATTCGTTCTGCCTCCATGCGTTCAGTTTCCGACTGTAAGTGCTTCATTTGTTTTGATATAAAGAAGGCAGGAAGTAGAAAGCATAGCGGGAATAGAAAATAGACGATTTGTTCTTTTAGTGAACTAAGGTAAATGATTAGTACAGTTAAAGTCATTAGGAACAGGGTGGATAAAAGGATTTTTTTATGTAGAGTCAATTCAACCACATCCAATGCATTCGTTAAGAGAGTGTGTTATATTTCATTGTTAATGTTAGCTATTTTTTGTAAAATATAGCTAATTAATACTACTGTAAAGGGGTAAATCTATGAGATTCAAAAGGGATGAGGGATTCCGTTTTTCATTTGGTACGCCACTTGCTGCTTCTTTTGCCATGGATGAAATGAACGGAGTGAAAGCAAGGCTGATTGATTTAAGTCCAAATGGAATGAAATTAAGTACCCAACATGATATCCCAAAGTCAGAACCAAACGCTAGCAACAAGATTTCAGTTCGCTTTACATTACACGAAATGGAACATCAAATTCAAGGGCAAATCATTTGGAAACAAAAAGCAATAGATGGCTATTTCTATGGGATTCAATTTTCTCAAGATAAAAAAGATCAAGAGGAAATGATAAGAGATCTAAAGCAGTTTGCCAAACGGCAATATAGCAAAAACAATTGACCAGATGGATAAAATAACCCTGTGCAAGCTGCACAGGGTTATTGGCATTTTAAATGAACGCTTATGCTCTAACAAAGCTTTTAATATCCTCATTTGATGAATGCGGCAAACATGCATAAATTTTGCATCAGGCAATTTCTATTCAAAAGGTTCTGTTAAAATTTACTGTTGATTTACTATGTTTGATAAATAAGCGGAGAAATTCCGGCTATATTGGGAAATACCTCTATTTCCTTAAACATAACCGGAGTTTTTCCGCTTAAATTGTCCAAAATGGATGGATTTTATCTTATTTAAAGCAGTTAACCGGAATTTCTCCGCTTATATTCACTTTTTAAGCTTTCATTTTTACATTAACCGGAATTATTCCGCTTATATTTTGCTTCTTCGGCTTTCTTGGAAGAAATTCTCCGTGTAATAACAGAGCCATTCGAAAAGGGAGTATGTTCAAAAACTAGCAAGGCTATTATTCCTCTTTTTCGTGTTTGTTCTAATACTAAATGTATTGAATTTAAGCATACTAAGAGAAAAGCTTTATTACAGAAAGGGAATTCTGATGAAAAAGATATCAAATGTTTTTTGGATTACACTTGCGATTGTTTTGGCAGCTGTTATTTTTGGAGCTATGGCTCCTAATACTTTTGAAAAAGCAACAGACAATTTACAAGCATTTTTAACGACAGCTTTTGGTTGGTATTATTTAATTTTAGTGACACTGATCGTGCTCTTTTGTGTTTTTCTTATTTTCAGCCCAGTTGGTGCGATTAAATTAGGGAAGCAGGAGGAAAAGCCAGAGTTTTCAAAGGCTTCATGGTTTGCGATGTTATTTAGTGCAGGCATGGGAATTGGACTTGTCTTTTGGGGAGCTGCAGAACCCCTATCACATTTTATTGATCCCCCATTGGCAGAAGGGGGTACCGCTGCAGCACATAAGGAGGCAATGAGATATACTTTCTTTCATTGGGGCATTCATGCATGGGGAATTTATGCGATTGTAGCACTTTCATTAGCTTATTTTCAATTTCGTAAGGGGGAGCCGGGCCTTATTTCAGCCACACTCAAACCTGTCCTTGGAAAAAAGAGAATGGAAGGTACATTAGGAACTGTAGTGGATGTGTTGGCCGTGTTTGCAACAGTGATTGGGGTTGCGACCACACTCGGATTTGGTGCAACACAAATTAATGGTGGTTTATCCTATTTATGGGGCATTCCTAAAAGCTTTACAGTGCAAGTGATTATTGTCGTTATCGTTACGCTTCTTTTTATGTTATCAGCTTGGTCTGGACTAGGAAAAGGAATCAAATATTTAAGTAATACGAATATGTATTTGGCTATTGCCTTAGTATTGCTCATGTTTATTATTGGACCGACCATCTTAATTTTAAATATTTTTACAGATACAATTGGCGGGTACATCCAGAATATTGTTCAGATGAGCTTTCGGATTGCCCCGTTAAATGAAGAACATCGAACATGGATAAATAATTGGACGATTTTCTATTGGGCATGGTGGATTTCATGGTCTCCATTTGTAGGAATATTTATTGCAAGGGTTTCTAGAGGGAGGACAATCCGTGAATTTATGATTGGTGTATTGCTGCTGCCTGCTCTTGTAAGCTTTTTTTGGTTTGCTGTATTTGGTAGTACTGCGATCGAGGTTCAACGTGCTGGCAAGATCGATCTAACACAATATGCAACAGAAGAAGTGTTATTTGCGATCTTTAGTCAATTTCCTTGGTCAACTTTTCTTTCGATTATAGCCATTGTACTAGTAGCAGTATTTTTTATTACTTCAGCAGATTCTGCAACATTCGTATTAGGGATGCAAACAACATATGGTTCATTAACGCCTCCGAATCGTGTAAAGCTCACTTGGGGAGGTGCACAGTCTATGGTTGCACTTATTCTCTTGTACAGCGGCGGACTGCAGGCGCTTCAGAACGCATTAATTGCAGCGGCCTTTCCATTTTCAATTATTATGGTTCTAATGATGATTTCGCTCTATCGCTCATTAGCAAAGGATAAAAAAGAGCTTGGATTATTTCACAAGCCAAAGCCTTCTAAGAAAACACCGGCAAATTAATTTAATTAGTTAAGTTGTTCGAATGATATGGTCTGGTTGAAAGGGGAGAGGAGCAAGACTACCTCCCCCCTTGAGTTTGTAGCGAAACTTTGTACAATTTACAAAAATCGCCATTTTTAAAAGGAGAAGGAGGAAAGTATGTCGAATAACTACTTGGTTTATTAAAATAGTCGGGATATTTGGAGGTATTTTCGTGAATATGACAGATCGTTATATTGAATTGGTTTACTCCGTTCAAGCAGATTTAAAACGAAATTTAACTTTAGAAGAAATCCAACATATTAAAGGAATTGTTGCAAGAGAGTTTCAGAATGAACAATATGTAGCTCATCGTAAACCACAAGAAATAAAAAAAGCACAAACCTTTATGTAGAAAAGGATTTCCATTGTGGGAGATCCTTTTTTTCATTGACAATTCTATAAAATTTTTAGTAAAGTTAAATCGGTTAATAGTTAAACAGGTTAACAATTAAATGATCAAATTAGTTATAGAGAGGTGAAAAATGTGACGTATAGTATCCAAGAGTTGATTGATTCTTATATCGACTTGTCCTTTTCTGTTCATCGTAAGGGAGAATCACTTATTCGTGAGCAAATTGAAGGGGATCTGCTTACAAATGATCAGCATTATACATTGAGGTATATTAATCGGGCTGGGTCATGTACCTCTACCGAATTAGCAGAGGAATTCGATGTGAAAAAAAGTGCGATTACTGCCATTATTAATCGTTTATGGGAAAAAGGCTTCATTCAGCGAACACGTGATGAGAATGATCGCCGAGTTGTGTATTTAACTTTAACAAAGCAAGGCAAGGAATTATATATAAAAACAGAGGAAAAGATTTATAAGCTTGTTGAAACTTTTATCAAACAGTTTGATCAAGAGGAAATTCAAGCATTTATTAAAACGTATGAGAAATTGAACAAAATTTTGATCGAGAGTAAAGACTACAAGGTGGAGGAGTAGAGATGAATTTTATTATTAAAAATCGATGGTTTGTTATTATTGCCTGGATTGTCATAGCTGCTGGATTATTTCTAGCTGCACCTAATATGGCTGAGCTCGTTCGTGAAAAGGGGCAAATTACTGTTCCTGATGAGTATTCTTCTTCACTTGCAGGTAGTATCATGGCAGATGTTAGAGAACAAGAGGGGGGCGGGAATGAAACATCGGTTGCTTTAGTTTTTCACAATGATAAAAAGCTAACTGAGGGAGAAATAAGGGAAGCGGAAAAGGCTGTTCGGATTCTTGAAAATGAGAAGGAGTTAGGGGTCAAAGAAATTCTCACTCATTTTAATGAAGAAACATTAACAGATCAGCTCGTTTCAGAGGATGGCAAATCAATCCTCACCTCCATTACGATTAGCTGGAATGATCGTGAACCTGGTGAACTGAATGATGCATTATATCATGCGTTAAAAGATATTAAAGTCGATCATTATTATACGAGTGACTGGCAAATTAATGAAGATTTAATGGCAAGCTCGGAGGAAGGCTTAAAGAAGACGGAAGGCATTACCGTTGTTTTTATTCTTATTGTATTGCTGCTCGTCTTTAAATCAGCCGTTGCCCCAATTATCCCATTAGTGACGGTTGGGTTTTCTTATCTTGTTTCACAGTCAATTGTGTCATTTCTAGTCGCACATTATGACTTCCCAATTTCGAATTACACACAAATTTTCTTAGTTGCTGTCCTATTTGGGATTGGAACGGATTACTGCATCTTATTGCTCAGTCGATTTAAAGAGGAATTATCCGCATATGAAACAGTGGGAGAGGCAATTGTTGCCACTTATCGCAATGCTGGGCGTACGGTCTTCTTTAGTGGAATTGCCGTCATGATTGGGTTTGCAGCGATTGGGTTCTCACAATTTATCCTCTATCAATCGGCAGCCGCTGTAGCTGTCGGAGTGGCATTATTACTTATTGCACTCTTTACGATTGTTCCATTTTTCATGGCGGTACTTGGACAGAAGCTGTTCTGGCCATCGAAAAGCAAGGCTGAGCACGGGGAGAGTAAGATTTGGGGAATGGTTGGTAGATTCTCATTGGCACGCCCATTTATTGCATTGCTCATCGTAGCTGCGGTTTGTGTGCCATTCCTTGTCACTTATGATGGGGAGCTATCGTATAACTCTTTGGAGGAAATCAGTGGAGATGTAAATTCAATTAAAGCTTTCAATGCGATTGCAGAAAGCTTTGGTCCAGGGGAATCCATGCCGACTCAAGTTGTGATAAAAAATGATGAAGAAATGGATTCAGCTGAATATATTGGCATAGCTGAAAAAATCAGCAAAGAAATCGAAAAGGTTCATTTAGTGGATACCGTTCGCTCAGTCACTAGACCGACAGGGGAGCCGATTGAAGATTTCTTTATTGCCAAGCAGGCAGAAACACTTGAAGAAGGCCTTGGTGAAGGAAAAGAAGGTCTTGGAAAAATTAGTGAGGGCTTAAATGAAGCAGGAAGTGAGCTAGCTAAATCAGAGCCGGAAATAAAGAAAGCAGCAACTGGGATTGAAGACTTGATTGCTGGAACAAGTGAGCTTCACTCCGGCTTAAACGAGATTCAAACCAATCTAGCAAAGATTGAAACGGGCATTCGACAAGGCTCTGCTGGCTCTGATGAAATTAAGGCTGGGCTTGCACAAACTAAAACGGGTGCAGAAGAATTGCTTGGTGCTTATAAACAGCTTCTTGGCGGATATAAAGAAGTAGAAAAAAATCTACAGTCAATCCATACGAATTATGAACAAGTAGGTCAAGGATTAGCTGCATTATCTGCTGGACTTGCACAAGCAAATACAGCCATGTACGGATATTTAGAAAATAAATATGCAGACTTATCAACTGATGAGCAGTATCAAGGAATGAAGCAGACAGCTTCTGGTGAGCAAGGACTTCTTAAACAGCTTAGTGGATTATCAGGGAATATCAATGAATTAAATGCTGGACTTGGTCAATTGACTAAAGGAATGGTCGTGGCAAATGCAAGCTTCGAACAGGCAATGGGTGGCCAGGGTGGTCTTTCAGCGGGATTAGAACAGCTTATAAAAGGGATTGAAGCACAGCAGGCTGGCTTTAATCAATTAGCTGATGGGCAAGGACAGATCATTCGTAATATGCCTAAGGTAACGAATGGGCTAAATAGTGTGAATGATGGGCAGAAGCAGCTTCTTCAAGGGTTTGCCGATTTAAGCGGACAAATTGGTCAGCTAACGGACGGTCTTGGCCAAAGTGCAGAAGGGCTGGATCAAGTAGCTGAAGGCCTTGGTTCTGCACAAGATTACTTAGCTGGATTATCGAATGCTGATAATACGGAAGGATTTTACTTGCCAGCAGAGGTATTGGATAGTGAAGAATTTGCCCAAGTATTCGATGTGTATTTATCAGAAGATCGTAAAGTGATGACGATTGATGTTATCTTTGAAGCGAATCCTTACTCGAATGAGGCGATTAGTCAAGTAGAGGAAATTGGTGAAGCTGTAAAACGAGCAACTATTGATACAAAATTGGAAAATGCCATTGTTGCAATAGGTGGAACAACGAGTACGAATGCCGATTTAAGTACGATGTCTGACCAGGATTATACCCGTACGGTTGTCTTGATGCTAATTGGGATCTCAATTATATTGGTTTTCCTCTTCCGTTCGATTATTATGCCTGCGTACATTATCGGTTCGTTAATCTTAACTTACTTCACATCGATGGCGATTAATGAAGTCATTTTCGTCCATATTCTAGGCTATACGGGCATAAGCTGGGCTGTTCCATTCTTCGGATTTGTCATCCTTATTGCCCTTGGTGTCGATTACAGCATATTCTTAATGGATCGTTTCAATGAATTCAAGGATCATTCAGTAGCTGACGCGATGCTCCTAGCAATGAAGAAAATGGGGACAGTCATTATCTCTGCAGCCATTATCTTAGGTGGTACATTTGCTGCAATGATGCCATCAGGAATGCTGTCATTATTGCAAATCGCTGCCATTGTCATTGTTGGTTTGTTCCTTTATGCCGCTGTCATGCTGCCATTATTTATTCCAGTAATGGTTAAGAACTTCGGTGAAGCGAATTGGTGGCCATTTAAAAGAAGTACAAATGGATAAATAGTAGATAAAGACAAAAGGTTCTTGATTGTCTTCATATAAAAAGCCTCTGAATACTGTTAAATTAGTATTCAGGGGCTTTTTTGTTCTATTTTAAGTGGAAGAATGGATCATTCCGCTTCCCTCTTGACTTTTTTAAGAGTGGCTCATTTTTTTATGACTGTGAATCCTGTTTTTGAAAATAATCCATATTAATAGATTTTTGCTATTCCACTAGATAATTTAATTGTAATATTATGTTTACCAGATCCACTGACACCTTCCACTTTATTTTTCTCAACAACTTTATCTGTTAGTGGAAAATCGTTATCAATGTATCCGCTCGAATAATTCCCTTTTAGTGTAAAGTCGGCATGATCAGGGAGGTCAAGCTTAATATGCCCTGAGCTCGCTTCTAAGTTGATATCATCTACTATTTTATCCATTTGAATATCCAGTTGACCCGACGATACTTCTGCATCAAGTGCCCCTTGATAATCCCTTATTTTCACGATGCCTGAACTCATTTTAACGGATCCTTTTTCAGTGAGTAACCCATTAATTTCAATCATGCCAGAAGAACCGTTATGTGTGTATTCTTTTGCTTCAATATCTCTTAAATCAACCTTGCCAGAACCTACATGAACATTTAACTCATCTAATTTAATCGATGATCCTCTGAAATTTAAATACCCTGATCCGACATCAATTGCCATGCTTTTCTCATAATCTTCAGGAATATAAATTTTCAGCTTAGGTGTCTGGTTGAGAAAATTAAAGCCATCATACCACTGTCTATTATACTTGACATGAATGGTGTCTCCGCTTTTCTTTACGCTTACGTCGCCTTTGCCGCTAAGTTCAGCTTTAATATCTTTTCGATCTTCAACAACAACGGTCGTGCTTGAGGAAGAAACTTGGATATCGATTAAATCAATATGCTTTGATACTTCTGCCTCCGTCTCGCTTTTTCCAAATGGGATTAAATTTCTTACATTCGATGTCATCAGTAAATAGAGAGCAATCAAACAAATAAAAATAATAAAAATTCGTTTCACTGGTAAGCCACCCTTCCTTTGCATTTGTTCTGTTACACTTATTCTATGAAAATTTCATGATGAAAACATTGAGCCGTAGCATGATTTGTCTCTAAGGCTAGAGGCTTACTTTATTGTAAGTGAAAAAAGAAAATTTTTGTAAAACTTTTTCGACTGTACACTGTCTAATAGATAGAACGAACAAAGGGCGTGCATAATGTGGATTTTGAAGAACTTGTACAGAAAGCCATTCATGGAGATGACTCGGCCTTTCTTGAAATCATCCAAGCGGTGAAAATCGACTTATATAAAACAGCCTTAGCTTACTTGCGAAATGAAGGAGAGGCATTAGAAGCGATCCAAGAAGTAACCTTCCGGGCATATAAAGGGTTGAAGAAGCTAAGAGAGCCAGCCTATTTCAACACATGGGTGATTCGAATTATGATTAATTATTGTAATGATACATTGAAAAACAGAAGAAGGCTGATCTTGAATGAGGACCTTGTACTTGCAACGGAATATGCAGAAAATCATTCACTAATGGAAATGGAAGATGCGATACAAGGCTTAGACGAACGTTCACGTGAGATTATTACCCTCAAATATTTTCATGATTTAAAAATTAAAGAAATTGCTCTTTCACTTGATTACCCTGAGGGGACAGTTAAAACATGGCTGCATAAAGCATTGAAGTCATTGCGTAGCAAGCTTGATGAAAAGGGAGGAATCTCTAATGTTTGAAAAAGAGGAAAAGGATCTTTCCCAATTAAAAAAGATGTATGATGATTTGCCATTCCCTGAGGAGGCAATTGATGAAGCGATTTTTTCAGGCTTTCATCAAGCGAAAGCACATAAAAATAACCCTCAGAAGAAAAAATGGCTACTATCTGGATTAGCTGCTGCTGTTTTTATAATTGGCTTTCTCACAAGTATTCGTGTGTCTCCTGTATTTGCGAGCTATGTGTCTAGTATTCCTGGAATGGAAAAGTTAGTGGAGCTCATTAGTGATAACAAAGGATTAATGTCTGCTGTCAATCATGAGTATGTTCAGGCAATTAATGCGACTCAAGAGAATGAGAACATAAAGGTGACTCTTGATTCTGTAATCGCAGATGAAAAAGGAATGGTCGTTTTTCAGACGATCGAAGTGAAAGAGAAACAAGAAAAATTTTATGTGAACGATCTAAAGCTCGAATCTGCCGACGGAACAGAGCTTCACTTAGGAAGCTATAGCTATGGTGCCCATCAGCCACACGGTGATCTCAGAAAAACGGAAATGGCTACAATGGATTTCTTTTTTGAAGAACCATTGAAAACAAAGGAGTTTATTGTCACTTTCACCGTTGAAACAAATGATTATGAAGAGGATTTTCGTTTTCTATTTACTTTAGAAAAGCCTTTAAAAGCAACGAAGACAGTCGAACTCAACGAAACGGTTTCAATTGAGGGGCAGAAAATAACGGTAAAGAATATTAAGATTTATCCTTTACGCGTAGCCGTACACGTTGTAATGGACCCAAAAAACAGCAAGAAAATTCTCTCGTTTGATGATATTCATTTAGTAGATGAAAACGGGGAAGCATGGACAAAAATTGCGAATGGGTTTACGGCACATTTTATAAATGATCATGAACAGATTCTTTATTTGCAAAGCAATTACTTTAAGGAGCCGAAAGAGTTATACCTTGCCATGAATAAGCTGCAGGCAGTTGATCAAGAGGATGCTTATGTGAAAGTGGATGTAGAAAATAAAAAAATACTCAATCAGCCGAAAGGAAATTTACTTGCGGATTTGAAGGTGGAAAATGGAAGTGTTTCTTTTATGTTAGATACAGAAAGGGAGTTTAATTACCATCTCTTTTCTTCAATAAGGGATGCGGATGGAAATGATATTGAAGGTAGCTCAGGATTCTGGACAGGAGGTAATAATGGAATGAAGGAGGTTGGAATTAATTTTCCACAAGGGAAGTACCGGAATCCGCTAGAGCTCAAGCTTTCATTCTTCCCTTCCTGGATTGAAGGGGATGTAAAAATAAAGGTAGAATAAATGCGGCCAGGCTTTCAAATCGAAAGCCTGGCTTTTTAATCATCATTTGTTTTTGAGGATTGATCTTTATTTCTTTTAACCCCTTTGCTATTATCCCCGCTAACGGCTGATTGGTTTCCTCTTGGTGAGCTTTGATTCCTGCTCCCCTTATTATCCTTTTTGGTCATGTTGCTCTCCTCCTTTCATTCAATCCTTATTTTCTTCTGTTTGTAGCAATTTATGTATGATCTGTCAGCTCATTATGAAAAGTACGTAAAGAAGTGCAAAATAAAGAAAAAGTGCCTGGGTGGATTGAAGCTTCCCTTGTTGGGAAAAGATAAGTTGAAATAGATATTTTTCTTTTGACAGAAGGGCCTTCTTGTACTACTATTATTAATGCCGACAAAACACATAAGAATTGAGGGATTGAAAGTGAGAAAGTTTTCATTATTAGCACTATTATTTAGTTTAATCCTTGTGATTACGGCTTGCGGATCAAATGAAGCTGCGCCTAAATCAGAAGAGAATACGAATACAGAAAATCAAGCAAAAGATAATACAGAGGATTTACTTGCAAAAGTAAAGGATGAAGGCAAACTATTAGTTGGAACAGAAGGAACATACCCACCGTTTACTTTCCATGATGACAAGGGAGAGTTAACTGGTTTTGATGTGGAAATCGCAAAAGAAGTTGCGAAAAGATTAGGTGTTGAGCCAGTCTTTATGGAAACACAATGGGATGCTATATTTGCTGGATTAGATTCAAAACGCTTTGATATGATTGCTAACCAAGTTGGCATTCGTCCAGATCGTCAAGAGAAGTATGACTTTTCTGATCCGTATATTACTTCAGCAGGAGTATTAATTAAGCATACAGACAACGAAGCGGTTACAAGCTTTGAAGATATTGAAGGATTGAAAGCTGCCCAATCTATGACTAGTAATTATGCAGATTTAGCTAGAGAAAATGGAGCAGAAATTGTAGGGGTGGAAGGCTTCAACCAAGCAATTGAGCTGATTAACTCCAAGCGTGCGGACGTCACAATTAATGACAACCTTTCATTTTTAGACTTCAAAAAGAATAAGCCAGATGCGCCAGTTGAAATAGCTGATACACTTGATGATGCTTCAAAAAGTGGCTTAATGTTCAGAAAGGGCAGTGAGACACTTATTGAAGAAGTGAATAAAGCATTAAATGAAATGATCGAGGATGGAACTTATTTAGAAATTTCCGAGAAATGGTTTGGTGTAAATGTTCTTGAATAGTATTTTTGCGGATCCGGAAAGGGTTTCGCGTCTAATAGAAATTGCAAAAAATTCCCTTCAGCCTTTGCTGGAGGGAGCCATTGTATATACGATCCCACTGACATTGATTTCATTTATTTGTGGGATTATTTTAGCTGTTTTAACCGCATTAGCACGAATCTCTGCAATTAAGCCTTTGCAGATGATTGCAAGAATTTATGTGTCAGCCATTCGAGGAACGCCATTGCTTGTGCAATTATTTATTATTTTCTATGGACTTCCAACAGTTGGCATTGTTATTGATCCATTTCCTTCTGCAGTTATTGGTTTTTCTTTAAATGTAGGAGCTTACGCATCTGAAATTATTCGTGCAGCAATTTTATCCATTCCTAAAGGGCAATGGGAGGCAGGCTATTCAATCGGAATGTCCTATCCACAAACTTTAAAGAGAGTAATATTGCCGCAGGCTTCAAGAGTTTCACTGCCTCCGTTATCAAATACTTTTATTAGCTTAGTCAAGGATACATCATTAGCAGCGATGATTTTAGTTACTGAAATGTTCAGAAGAGCACAGGAGATTGCCGCAACCAATTATGAATTTTTACTATTGTATTTAGAAGTAGCGCTTATTTATTGGATCATTTGTTTCCTACTTTCTATTGTTCAAGGTCGATTGGAAAAAAGACTGGATCGCTTTGTTTCATAGATATCTAGCGAAGTGGCCAATAAATTAAAAGAAGTGTCCGATAAACAGTAAAGAGCGGCCAATCAATCGAAAAAGCAGCCAATAAAACAGCAAAAAGCAGAAGATTAACGAAAAAAACAGGCAATGACCAGCTAGGGGTATTCAAATGATAAGTATTAAAGGTTTGCATAAGCAGTTTGATCAGCTGGAAGTATTAAAGGGAATTGATTTAGAGGTAGAAAAGGGAAAAGTGGTCGTTGTGATCGGTCCATCGGGATCTGGGAAAACAACGATGCTAAGATGCCTCAATATTTTAGAGACACCAACCTCAGGCGTGATCCATATCGAAGATCAGTCATTAGATTTTAATAAGCCGATTTCAAAAAGGGAGATTCCTCCTTTTAGAAGACTAACAGGGATGGTTTTCCAAAGCTATAACCTTTTTCCACATATGACGGCCCTTGAAAATGTCATGGAAGGGCCAGTGACAGTGAAAAAGAATAACAAGGAAGAAGTAAGAAAAAAAGCAGTCCAGCTCCTTACCAAGGTAGGATTAGGAGACAAACTGGATTATTACCCATTCCAATTATCAGGCGGTCAGCAGCAGCGTGTTGGCATTGCACGTGCTCTTGCGATGGAGCCAAAGGTTATGCTATTTGATGAACCAACATCTGCTCTCGATCCGGAGCTTGTTGGTGAAGTATTAAAGGTAATGAAGGATCTTGCAAATGAAGGAATGACGATGGTTGTAGTTACCCATGAAATGCGGTTTGCAAAAGAAGCAGCAGACGAAGTGCTATTCATGGATGGCGGTGTAATTATCGAAAGAGGGAAGCCCGAGGCTATTTTCTCCTCACCTAAAGAAGAGCGTACGAAACAATTTTTAAGTCTAATCCAATAATTGTGAAAAGACCTTCGTAAAAAGGGCAAAAAAAAGTGCCTCCTATTGGAAGCGATTAAAAGGGGATACAACCAGTATAGTCAAGCTCTCTCCCTTTTAATCGATGGAGGTAAAATTCTGATCAATCCATTGACTCTCTCCCTGCTTATCATAATAGTTATACTCATCCCAAATAAAATGACCGGCTGTTAAAAAGACCCCAATCATAAAGCAGACAATTGTGAGAGGGGATAAGCCAAAAAAGATATAGAATAGCAGTGTTGCAGCCATTGTCCAAAGAATTCCGCCAAGTGGAGCTTTGAGGATAGTCCCCATGAATTTATGTCTCCTCCAATCCCAACTGTATTTAAAGATCGTGTCCTCATTATACAATAAAAAGAATATTCAATCAATTCAAAAAAGTAGATTACTCAAAAATAAAAACAGCATATACATTCTATGCTGTTCATTCCTCAATCGGCAATTGCATCTCGTTCATAAATGGAGCGGAGTAAGCATTCGGGTTGGTTACAACATCGAGAGTCGAGCCAATTTGAACAATTTCTCCATTCATTAATATGGCCAGGCGATCGGTCATAAATTTCACTTCTGTTAAATCATGACTAACGAAAATAGTTGTCATATCCGTATCCTTTATAATTGATTTAAAATCCTTTAGCAGCTTTACTTTCGTAGGAAAATCCAAAGCGGAAAAAGGCTCATCTAAATACAATACTTCTGGATCTAAAATGAGTGCTCTAGCTAAGTTAACCCTTTGTGCCTCTCCACCTGATAATTGATGTGCATTTTTCTTTGCAAGATGCGCAATTCCAAACTTCTCAAGCCAAAATTCCACCTTTTCCTTTATTTCTTTTCTCGGAACATGGCGGATTTTTAACCCAGCAGCCACATTATGAAAAACCGTCGTATCAAAAATAAGTGTTTGCTGGAGAACGACTGCCCATTTTCTTCGTTGCTCTAAGGGGATATTTTTTGTGGGTAATGCGTTATGATGATAAAAAATCCTGCCCGCAGAAGGAGCTTGCAAGCAGGAAAGTGTTTTTAGTAATGTGCTTTTTCCTGCCCCATTTGGCCCCATAATGCCAAGGATTTCACCTTGCTCAATTGATAATTGTGGAACGGATAGAATCATACGATCTTTGTTCCTATAGTGAATGTTTTCAAGACGAATGATCGGATTCATTGGATTTTGTTCCTTTGCTGTAAATTTGTTAGAAGGAAGGTAATAATAAAGGCTAAACTCATCAACAAGAAGGAGAGTGCTAATGCGACATCAAAATTCCCCTTAGATACTTCCATGACAATCGAGGTCGTCAAGATTCGTGTTTCACCTCGGATATTCCCGCCTACCATCATTGCGGCTCCAACTTCGGCAATCACTCGTCCAAATCCAGCAATGATTGCAGCGAGAATGGCAATTTTCGCTTCCCGCAATAATAGGGTAACAGATTGAAGCTTTGTGGCACCGAGTGCTCTAATTTGGAGAAGCATTTTCTCATCAATTTGCTGAAAAGCACTGCAGGTTAGTCCAATAATAATAGGAAGTGAAACGAGGATTTGTGCCAAGACAATGGCAAATGGACTATATAATAGAGAGAAGTCTCCTAATGGACCTGATCGCCAAAGCAGCATCGTAATCCATAATCCTGCAACAACGGGAGGAAGCCCCATGCCAATATTAATAATAATGAGTAGAAGTCTTCTTCCTGGAAAACGGGTCAAACCTAAGAGAATTCCTATTGGTATGCCAACAAGTGTGCTAATCAGGACAGCTGTTAAGGATACCCGTAATGTAAGCCATGTAATCTGGAAGATTTCAGGATCACCTGAGAGCAGCATCTCTATTGCTTTTTTCATTCCCTCTATTAAAAGTTCCATTTGTCATTCCAGCTTTCTAAACAGATTGATTGTATGTACAACGAGGACAAATTGGCGAATTTGTCCTCTTTTTAACTGATTGGTTCTATTAATTTTATTGTGTTTGAAAAATAAGCGGAAAAATTCCGGTTAAATTGGGAAATACCTGTATTTCCTCAAAAATAAGCGGAGTTTTTCCGCTTATTTGATCAAAATCGATGGATTTTGTTTAATTTAGAGAGGTTAAGCGGAATTTCTCCGCTTATTACTCCACATACATGAAAATCAAGAGTACTGCTCCAAGCATGGTAGCACTCACGCAAACCGTGTTTCCTCAGTCCTTCCAATTTGTACGGCAAAGACCTCAGGTACTACCGATTTTGCTTATTCCGTATAAGGGAAGAAAAGAGACTCGCCGTATTCCTCTTGTCCGAATTTTTCAATCATTGTTTGTGTATCATCACTAATCATAAATTCAACGAAAGCTTTTGCCCCGTCACTATTTACTTTGTCATGCTTATCAGGATTTACTTGCATCACATGATAAATATTTAGAAGGTCTTCGTCACCTTCAACTAAAATCTCTAGATCTAGATTTTCCTTCTGTGCTAAATAAGTTGCACGATCAGTAATGACATAGCCTTGTTTTTCTGCTGCTACTTGAAGTGTGTTCCCCATTCCTTGTCCTGTTTCAGTGTAACCAGCATTTTCTCCTGGTGTAATTTCAAGTGATTTCCAAACATCTAATTCTTTTTTATGTGTACCAGAATCATCGCCTCTTGAAATGAAGACTGCTCCATCATCGAATAGCTTTTGGAATGCCTCTTGAACTTCCATTCCTTTAACAGCAGATGGGTCACTAGCAGGCCCGATTAGAATAAAATCATTGTACATCACTCGTTGACGGTTTGTTGCATCGCCGCTTTCAACAAGCTCTAATTCAGAAGCAGGTGCGTGAACGAGAAGAACATCAGCTTCCCCTTTTGTTCCCATTTCCAATGCTTGTCCTGTTCCAACAGCAATTGTTTTTACATTTGTGTTGCTGTCTTCTTCAAACATCGGAATTAATACATCAAGTAATCCGCTATCCTGTGTACTCGTTGTCGTTGCTAGAATTAAATCAGTTACTTCTTCTACTACTGCATCTGTTTGTTCTTCCTTCTTGGCTGTATCATCTGTTCCGTTCGAGCATGCTGTCATCATAAATAAAAGCAAGGCAATCAAACTATAAGTTAATATACGATTCCATTTCATTTTGTTTTCCTCCAATTTTTTGTTTCGAACATAACTCTCCCTAACTCTGATGCATCATATCCTTCTGATTGATTGATGCTATTTCTGAAATCGGTGACTTGCAAAATGTCAATTAAAAATTCAATGGCCTTCTCATTTTTGCTTGTCCATTTAAATATAAGATCAAATTTTTCCTTCTCGATCGGAATGAAGTCTAGCCCTAACTTAGTAGCTGCTGAACGAATGCCAAATGTGACATCAGCAATTCCTCCACTAATATAGGAAGCAGTAGATAAATGATTCCATTCCTCAACCTCATACCCCAAAATGTCAGATGGGTCAATCTTGTTCTCAGCTAATAGCGAATCTAGCAGAAAACGGGTCCCAGCCCCTTTTTGCCGATTAACAAACCGAATATCCTTACGTGCGAGATCTTTAATACTAAAGATCTGCTTTGGATTTCCCTTTGCAGTGATTAAGCCTTGTTCTCTTTCAGCAAGTCGAATGACAGAAATCTTTTCATGAACAAAAAGCTGTTTAATAAAAGGGAGATTGTATTCCTTAGATGTAGGATCAAGAAGATGCATGGCAGCAACATCGCAGCTTCCTTTATATAGCATCATTAATCCTTCTAAACTGCCAACATAGGTTGGCTGGATGGAGATGTCATTTGCTTGTCCAGTTATGTATTTAATTAATTGCTCAATTAAAAAATCATGACTGCCAGCGATATGTAGGATTTGACTTTGATGAGCGTTATTGCCTGAATAGGGAGCTTGTGATGGTTTGCTGCCCTCTTTAAACCGAGTGACTTCACTTTCCTCTATTCTCATTTTATTTCCTACTTTAAATGCATGAAGCTCTCCGCGTTTAATGAGCTCATATACCGTATTTTTGGATATCTTAAACATTTTGGCGATTTCATCTGGTGTATAGGTTTTTTCGTAAATTTGAATCACCTTCTTTCGTGCCATGTTTAAAATTACATGAAAACAATCTAACTTACTGTGACTTTTGTTATGTTTCGTTATGTTGTGTCTGTTTTGGTATTACATTGTCACAAAATGTTCAAAATGATAAGGTGTTTTATTTCATCGTTTTCATTCTTTTATCACATTTTAAAAGTATATTAACGAGAGTAAATATAATAGAAAGAGGGCGTTTCTATGCAGAAATTTATGGTTAGCATATTTGCAGTTCTGCTTATGTTGGCAGGATGTAGTGACAAGGAAATAGAAAAGGATACGAGCAAGGAAGAGGTTCCACAAATATTGGAAGCGGCGATAGAAATTCCGGAAACTGGGGAGCTGGATGAAGAGATTATGCTTTCGGTCCATGTAACACAAGGTGAGGAACCTGTGGAGGATGCAAGTGAAGTCAAATTTGAAATATGGAAAGATGGTCTAAAGGATCAAAGTGAAATGGTTGAAGCCTCACATACGGAGAATGGACAATATAGTGTAGGCCACTCTTTCAAAGAAAATGGAAAATATCATGTGCAATCACATGTAACAGCAAGAAATATGCATACAATGCCAACAGAATCGATTCAAATTGGTGAAGTGGAAGAAGACGCGCATCATAGCGACAATCAAACAAATGAAGAAAGCCATCACCACGGAGATGTAACCATTCATTTAGAAAAACCAGATGCGATTCAATCGAATGAACAAATCCCCCTATCTGTCCATTTACAAAAAGGGGAAGAGCCTCTTAATAAGGCTAGAGTAAGATTGGAAATTTCTCAGAATGGCTCAACCCCAGTATGGGTAGAGTTAGAGGAAAAGAATGAAGGAGAATATCTTGGAGACTATTCATTCCCTTCAAGTGGCACTTTCCTTGTGAAAATACATGTAAATAATGATGAAGGGTTACATGAACATTCAGAAGTTGAGCTAGACATACAATAAGCTTAAGGAAAAGCACATCACATTGCATTGGATGTGCTTTTTTCTATACAAGCTTTCTTCTCGCTAATTCATCGATTGTTTATTAAAATAGATGGGAGACAGATAAAAAGCAGGTGCAAAAAATATGACAAAAACACATCTATCCTTTAATACTGGAATCGGTCAACAAAAGCCGAACAGTATCCGTAATAAAGAACAAAGCTGTCCTTTTTGTGCAAAAGAACAGCTAACAGATATTTTAGCAGTTGATGGTTCAATTATTTTATTGAAAAATAAATACCCTGTGCTTGAACATACGTATCAAACGGTA
Organism: Cytobacillus eiseniae; assembly: GCF_017874625.1. Classification (GTDB taxonomy): domain Bacteria; phylum Bacillota; class Bacilli; order Bacillales; family Cytobacillaceae; genus Cytobacillus; species Cytobacillus eiseniae. The sequence goes on from NZ_JAGIKZ010000003.1 coordinate 108,270, forward strand.
TTAATTGAAACAGATGAATGTGATGGGGAATTGTCTACTTATTCAGCAGATCATTTAATGAAGCTGATTCGCTTTGGTTTAACCCACTGGTTAGAAATGATGAAAGAAGTTGAATTTCAATCGGTTATATTCTTTAAAAATCATGGTCCGTTATCTGGAGGAACGATTGCCCACCCACATATGCAAATAATTGGTCTGAACGAGATTGATTACACAGAAAAAGTGGAGGCAAGCGATTTCGAAGGGCTGATAATTAGCGAGAATCAAGGGACGGTCTTTTCAATCTCAACTGCACCAAGAGTAGGATTTTATGAGTTTAATGTAAAGCTCGGAGATATTCAGGATATTACTTTTTTTGCTAAATATATTCAGACGGCTGCTCATTATATTTTACACAGCTTTCCATTTAAGTGCAGCAGTTATAATTTATTTTTCTATCTGTATGAAGATGAGATTTATGCGAAAATGATTCCACGTTTTATTACGACACCTCTATTTATTGGGTATTTAATCCCGCAAGTTCCAAATAATATAGAATGGATGAAGAAGGATGTGCAAGAAAAGTACTTTAGAAACTAGAAATTCTTAGGCAATGATCACTTCGTAGTTGTGATTTCCTCTTGGAAAAAATATAATTAACTTTTGGACAAGAGAAATGCCTTTAAAGAGGAATTGCATCTGTCATTTTAGATTAACGGGAGAAAGCGAATGACACAAAAAAAAACGACAACACCCCCTAGACTTGATTTTAGTTTAGTGTTAATTTTACTTTTATTGTTTTTAGTCAGCTGTATTTCTATTTACAGTGCCCAGACGACTGGTCAATATAAGGAAAACTTTTTATTAAAGCAAATCGTCTGGTATGTGGTTGGGACCGGAATTATTGCAGCGGTGATCACTTTAGACTCCGATCAGTTAAAGAAAATATCCTGGTATGTATATGGTATAGGGATCTTTCTTCTAGGTTTTCTAATTGTAGCTCCTAGCAGTATCGCTCCTGTCATTAATGGGGCGAAAGCATGGTATCGGGTACCGGGAATGGGTTCGCTTCAACCTGCCGAGCTTGTGAAGGTATTTATCATACTCGTGCTAGCAAAGGTAATTGATGATCATCACCAGAAAAATGCCATCAAAACGATGCAAACGGATTTATGGCTACTAATAAAGATTGGCTTATTTACGGCGGTGCCTCTCTTATTAGTCATGCAGCAGCCTGATCTTGGAACGGGCCTAGTCTTTATTGCGATTATGCTAGGAATGATTTTTATATCAGGAATCACATGGAAGCTGCTGGCACCTATTTTCGGTACGGGTGTAACGTTGATTGCTGTTATTTTCTATTTTGTTCTTTGGCATCCAGAGATTTTAGAGAAATTTTTAGGTGTAAAGGAATACCAATTTGCACGGATTTATTCATGGATTGACCCTTATAATTACCAAAGCTCAACAGGTTTTCAATTAACAAGGTCACTTCTTGCGATTGGCTCAGGAGAGACAAGTGGGAAAGGGTATGGGACGAGAGAGGTTTATTTGCCAGAGAGTCATACAGATTTCATCTTTAGTATTATTGGAGAGGAATTTGGATTTATCGGTGCAAGTATATTAGTTAGCTTATTTTTCATGCTTATCTATCATCTAACAAAAGTAGGGATGGAAACGAATAATAAGTTTTATACGTATATTTGTGTGGGTGTCATTAGTATGATTACGTTCCACGTATTCCAAAATATCGGGATGACGATTGGATTGCTGCCGATTACCGGCATTCCTTTGCCATTTATTAGTTATGGCGGAAGCTCCTTAATGGGAAATATGCTGGCAATGAGCTTGATTTTCTCCATTCGCTACCATCATAAAAAATATATGTTTTCTAATAATGATTAAAGAGCGGTGACCTATATGGCCCCGCTCTTATTCGATTACTCCGGACTCTCGAATATCAATCTTTGTCTTAACATCGAATGAAAGAGTTGGATATTCCTCTCCGATCCAATTTTTACCTTTTTTAGCTGTGCCACGAATATTTGCTTTATATGCCAGGCCAATCCCAATCGGATCGATTTGTTGCTCTTGAAATTGGGTTAATAATTTCATGCATTCGTCATTTACCTTTTTCTCTAATTCCTTTTCAATTTCTTTTGAAACCTTCTCTGTCACTTTCCCCCCTGTATATTCTGTTACTACTCCATTAATATGAATTTCAAATGTAACCTTATTAGGATGATCCTTTGATATTTTAATTTTTCGTTTAGATTTAATACTTTTGACCATAGCTGTTTTATGTTTGTCCAGGGTAACTAAGAAATTGCCATTGCTATAATTATCAACGAGTAATTTGAAGTAAAACATTTTATTCTTCGGCAGAACATCAATTTCTTTATCGCCTTTAAATAGGCTGATGCCACTAATTTCAACTTCATCTTTACTTACACCGTTAATCTCTGGGAGGTAAGGGTCTTTTCCTCTTGAATAATAATCACGCAGAAAAATATGGAGATTTGTTTTAGGCACATCTCTGTGCTCAATATTATGCTCAATCAAATTTCGAAGATAAGTTGCATTTCCGCGAGGCCCATACTCCCCAGCTAGAATCCCGATCGCACTACTTTTAGAGGTAGCAAGATAATTTCTTGTTCCAACACTTGATTCTCTCATGTATACATCAACATACTCGGCAATGCCATAATCCGATATTTTATCACCGAAAATGGTGACCATTAATCCACCAACAACAATGGGCTGGGATGACTTCTTTTGGATATTCAGTAAAAGATCCCTTCTTATTTTTCCGGTTGATGTAAATCGAATATTTTCCACTGCTTGATCTGGCAAGTAATTTTGGATTAATATCATTCCTTTTATCTTTTCTGGATCGCCTTCAATTTGATCGATTGCTACAGCGGATTGAATATTAATATCATCGATAATGCTCTTGTCGACACATCCAGATAAGAAAAGGATGACCATGGCAATACATAGGGATCTATAACTCATGTTTTTTTCACCTTCTTAGCGATCATCACAGCGATAAACAGCAAGGGGATATAAATGAAAGTAAATACAAACCCAGCTTTTGCTGTTAAATTATTTAAAAGATTGACTTCTACACGTGTTGGAAAAAAGTTAATTGCGAATAAAGTAGCCATAGCTATAAATATTACCCCTTTTTTTTGCTGGAGATTAAATATCCTTTTCATAAGCCTCGATGAAATCCATAGAGCAATACAAATATTAGGCAGAATAACTAGACTCCATGTAGCGATCCCGATGTATTCAAACCGCTCAACAAAGGGGAAATTGACAATTTTCCACATGGAAAGTGATGCCCATATAGACTTTGCTAATAAATCCATTGAGAAGTACGTGATAGTAATAATCATGATGCATGTATAAATTAGCGTTGTAAGTAATAAGCCTAGATGTGCCCATTTCTTCGACTTTTTTGGTTCCTTAATAAATGGATAAAAAAATAAAACAACTTCAAAACCAATAAAGGTTAGTGACATCTTATAGGCACCAAGCAAGATGTCTTTTATTGATTGTTCAAAAATAGGGAGGAGGTGATTCACTTCGCCCAAGCTTAAACTAAAGCCGAAAATTGGAAATAGATAAGATGGAAGAACAAGCCCGAAAAAGGCAATCCCGACAACTGTCCGAAACCCTCCGTAAATAATATAAATACAAAGGATCATGTACGCGAGTGTATACCAGAAAATGCTCATTTTTGGAAACATCCATACTTGGATCACCTCAAGATAGGATCGCTGTACAGTCAATGAGAGTATAAAATAGTAGATGATGAAGATAGAGCTTAGAAGTTTTCCGACAAAGTTACCAGCCACATAAATATGTGCGGTAACAATGTCACCATTCACCGTCTCATTGATTTTATAAATCATCCAAAGAATGAATTGTAAAGCGAAACCAGCAACTAATACAGATATCCATGCATCGTTTTTCGCTTCTGCCACTATGATCCGTTGGTAGCCTAGGACTCCAATGCCAATTTGCATCGACATAATCATATAAAGAACTAAAAAAGGAGATATTTTAAATTTATCTGCAATTGGTTGTTCTGGCATTCATACATCTCCCCCTTTACTCATCAATATCGATGCCTATTTTCGCTTTTGCCTTTTTTTCATTGTAGCGCTCTTGTTTTTTCGTTCTAAGAAAGAGAGGGCGCTTTGATTGAAATTTAAACGGAAGTCTGATAAATGAATCCTTTAAATCAGTTATTCTCGGTGGATAAAGAGGTTCCAAAAAAGGCCGTCCGAGAGAGGTCAGTCGTATTAAGTGTGTGATCAAAATACAAAAGGCATAAACAATACCAAGCAATCCCCATAGCTCTGCAAACAACAAAAATGGAAAACGCAAAAAACGAATCGTATTGCCCATCTTATATACTGGAGTGGTAAATGAAGCAAGGGCAGCTAAGGCAACAATAATTAATAGAATATTACTCGTTAGTCCAGCCTCAACAGAAGCTGTTCCGATTACGATTCCCCCTACGATACCAATCGTCTGACCAACCTTTGTCGGTAGCCGAGCCCCAGCTTCTCTTAGTAGTTCAATGGTCAGTTCGAGAAATAACGCTTCAAGAATTGGGGGAAGTGGAATTTGCCTTCTTGATGCAACTAATGTTCCCAACAAATCGATTGGAATGAGTTCATAATGATAAGAAAGCACAGCAACATAAATCGGTGTAATAAGAAGCGAAAACAGGACAGCTCCAACTCGAATTAATCTGAAAAAGGAGGATAAAATCCAATTTAAGAAATAATCTTCGAATGAGCTGAAGAATTCGATTAATGTGGTTGGTGTGATTAGTACATGAGGCGAACCATCGACAACAATCGCAATTTTCCCCTCGGCCAATGTACCTGCAACCCGATCTGGCCTTTCTGAATCCAGTAATTGTGGAAATGGTGAATTCGAATTATCCGCAATGAGCTGAACAATATAGGAACTGTCTGTAATGGCGTCAAATTCAACATTTTTCAGCCGTTGTCTAACTGTATTGACATTCTCTTCATTTGTAATTCCGTCCATATAGAGCATGGCGATTCTTGTCTTTGATAAGCTTCCTAGTGTAATTTCCTCAATAATAAGTTCTTTAACAGGCAATCTTTTTCGTATTAAATTTAAATTTTGGCCAATGGATTCAACAAAGGCTTCCTTTGGTCCAATTACTGAAAATTCAATTTCCGGTGTCGTTAAGCCACGTGAGATTTCCTTTTGTGAACCAATGAATGCAAATTGATCCTTTTGATTTTCAAGCGTAATCATGACATACCCATTCATCAGATTTTGTTCAATTTTCGTTTTATCATTTGAAACGTCAACATCTGCTAGCGGGATTAATTCCTTAACATCCTCAATTGTTTGCAGATCCCCCTCTAATAAATAGGGAAGAGCGCTTTGCTGAAGGATTTGTTCATCAACTAATGTGGACATAAAGGTCAGGTGAAATTGAAGATGACTCTTTTGATTCCGATAATTAGTGATGGTATAGTCCTTCGACTTGATAAATTCCCCTTCCCATTCATCCTTGGCTTCTTTGGTTTCTTGTTCATTATTCCGTTTTTTTTTCATCCAACTTCTCATGAAGCAATCACCATTCGCTTTGACATTATGTCTGCTTATTGTTACCGTAATTGGGATTCTTATGAATTGAAAAAGGATTTTATAGAAAGAAAAAGAGGAAGGAAAGATGATATAGGTGAGCGAACAAATGAATGCGCAAATGGATGGCTTATTAGAAAAATATACAGAATTGCTTATTGGTCAATCAGACACAGAATTAAAAGAAAAAGTATTAGCATGGATCTTATATTCACATATTGCCAAGTCGATGCCACCGCTTATACAGCACTGGAATCATACATACCCGACTGCAAAAGAGGATATGAAAGAGCTGATTGCGGAGATAAAAAGATTAAATGAAGAACATCGGGAGAAAAAATAATGAATAGGACTGAAGTTCCTTGAAAAGTGAAAACAAACACAGCCATCCATTTGAGCTGTGTTTGTTTTTTGCTGTTTTGGCAAATATTGTTGCTAATTAAGATAAGGTTGGTAAAGGTTGATTTCCGCTCCAGGTTGCTCCCTTTCCGCGGGGTAGGCGCTAAGCCTCCTCGTCGCTAACGCTCCTGCGGGGTCTCAGCTGTCCTACGCATCCCGCAGGACATTGAATTGGCTTCTCAGATTTCACACCGCACGAAGGAAATGCGAATGCATTTTCGAGGAGTCTCGCACCTTCCGCTCCAATCAACCGACCTAGTTGGTAAACCTTATTTATTCAGATAATTGATTGAAAAGTCAACAGTATCTTAGAAAAGCTAAAGGGAAAATTACTGCTTTTTGAATTGGTTGTTTTGACTATTTACTTTCCCGCCGCCATCTGCCTCAACAGTCGGGCCCGCATCTCCCTTTACACTCGCTGCACTTACACCAGCCTTAGAAGGGTTTTTCTTTCTTCTTGCCATTTTTCTTCACCTCCATTTATAGCCTAACCAAAATAAGAAAAACAACTTTACAATAACAATTTTTTAAAAATTTCCTCACTTCAGTCATTAAATCATTGCGTAAATTTTTGAAATATTTTATAGTTATAGATAACAGAACTCATTCGAGTATATTTTTTTAATGTAAAAATGAATGAGTATTCATTCAAAGTGTAAAAGGGGGAAAAGAAGTTGATCCAGCAAATTAAGAAAGCAGCTGTACTAGGATCTGGTGTCATGGGCTCTGGAATTGCTGCCCACTTAGCAAACATTGGGATTCCAACATTATTATTGGATATTGTGCCTCGTGAGGTAACAGATGCAGAGAAAGCAAAAGGTCTAACCCTTGAAGATAAAGCAGTACGTAATCGAATAAGTGAAATGGGCAAGCAAAAGCTGCTGAAGCAAAAACCAGCTCCACTTACATCCAAAAAAAATATCGCCTTAATTGAAGCCGGGAATTTCGATGATGATATGGAACGCCTTAAAGAGGTTGATTGGGTCATTGAAGTTGTTGTTGAAAATTTAGCCATTAAGAAACAAGTATTTGAAAAGGTAGATCAATATCGCAAACCTGGCAGCATAATCAGCTCTAATACATCAGGGATTTCGGTTGAAGCAATGGCTGAAGGTCGATCAGAGGATTTCCGGAAGCATTTTCTTGGAACGCATTTCTTTAATCCGCCACGTTATCTAAAGCTGTTAGAAATCATTCCAACGAAACATACTGATCCATCCATTGTCGCTTTCGTGAAACAATTTGGGGAAGATGTACTTGGCAAAGGTGTGGTTGAAGCGAAGGACACACCTAACTTTATTGCAAACCGGATCGGGACATATGGTCTTCTTGTTACTGTGCAAGAAATGCTTAAAGGCGGCTACAGTGTAGGAGAGGTCGATTCCATTACAGGTCCGATGATTGGCCGTCCGAAGAGTGCAACCTTCAGAACATTAGATGTAGTTGGCCTTGATACATTTGCACACGTAGCTAAAAACGTCTACGACCAAGTTGAAGGAAAAGAAAAGGAAGTTTTTGAAGTACCTGCATTCATGAACGAGATGCTTGATAAAGGCTGGCTTGGAAGCAAATCAGGTCAGGGCTTCTTTTTGAAAAAAGGCAAAGAAATACTGGAGCTGGACCCACAAAGCTTAGAATATGGTCCACGTAAAAAGTTAAAAACAGCTGCAACTGAATTAAGCAAGCAGGAAAAAGGCACAGCAAATAAAATGAAAGCGCTTGTTTATGCTGACGACCGTGCTGGCCAATTATTATGGAACATCTTAAATCCAGCACTTGTCTATTCTTCCCAATTACTTGGCGATATAGCCGATGATATCGTTGCGATCGACCGTGCAATGAAGTGGGGATTCGGCTGGGAGCTTGGTCCGTTCGAATCATGGGATGCGATCGGTGTGGAAAGATCAATTAAAAGAATGGAAGAATCGGGCATTGAAGTACCTGCATGGGTAAAGGACATGTTGGAAAAAGGCTTCACATCTTTCTATAAGGAAGAAGAGGGAGATTTGTATTTCTATCATAATGGGGAATACAAATTAATCGAAGAAAATCCAAAAGTAATTAATTTAAAGCGTCTGAAAAAGAAAAACGGCGTGATAAAAAAGAATAGCGGTGCAAGTTTGCTTGATCTTGGTGATGGAGTTGCATTGCTTGAATTCCATTCAAAGAGCAATGCGATCGGTCTTGATATTCTTCAAATGATCAATTTTGCGATTGATGAAGTAGAAAAGAACTTTAAAGGGCTTGTAATTGGAAATCAAGGCAAAAATTTTAGTGTAGGTGCAAACCTTGCCATGATTTTGATGGAAGCACAGGATGATAATATTTTTGAACTTGATATGGTCGTTCGTCACTTCCAGCAAGCGATGATGAAGATTAAATACAGCTCAAAGCCAGTTGTTGCCGCTCCATTCGGAATGACGCTTGGCGGAGGCTCTGAAGTATGTCTCCCAACTGCTCATATTCAGGCATCAAGTGAAACATATATGGGACTTGTAGAAGCGGGTGTAGGACTCATCCCTGGTGGCGGCGGAAACAAGGAGCTTTATATTAAGCATCTTGAAAGCATGCCAAATGGTGTCGAATTCGATCTTCAAAAAGTAGCCAATAAAGTATTTGAATCGATTGCGATGGCGAAGGTTTCTACTTCTGGTGAAGAGGCACGCGATAATAACTTCTTAAATTTTGCAGATGGCGTGAGCGTGAACGGCGATCATCAGCTTTATGATGCGAAGCAAGCAGTCATTACTTTATATGATAAAGGCTATGTGTCTCCTGCACGCAAGAAGATTCCAGTTGTTGGAGAAACAGGTTATGCAACTTTGCTTCTAGGTGCTCAAGCAATGATGTACTCAGGATATATCTCTGAGCATGATCTGAAAATTGCTAAGAAGCTTGCCTATGTGATTGCAGGTGGAAAAGTCCCATACGGAACAAAAGTAGATGAACAATATTTACTCGATTTAGAGAGAGAAGCTTTCTTAAGCCTTGTTGCAGATCCAAAGTCACAACAACGTATGCAGCATATGTTATTAAAAGGGAAACCATTGCGTAATTAATAGAATGATAGATTTCAAGAATGAACGAAGAAACGCAGTAGAAAGAGAGGGAATAAAATGAGAGAAGCGGTAATCGTTGCTGGTGCCCGTACGCCGGTCGGTAAAGCAAAAAAAGGCACGTTAGCAAATGTAAGGCCGGATGATTTAGGTGCTTTAGTAGTTAAAGAAACGTTAAAGCGTGCAGGAAATTATGAAGGCAATATTGATGATTTAATTATCGGTTGTGCGATGCCTGAAGCTGAGCAGGGGCTAAATATGGCGCGTAATATTGGTGCATTAGCTGGTCTGCCACATACAGTGCCAGCAATTACAATTAATCGATATTGCTCGTCTGGATTAAATGCCATTGCCTATGCAGCAGAGAAAATTATGATTGGTCACGCGGATACGATTCTTGCAGGTGGGGCTGAATCGATGAGTCTCGTACCAATGATGGGTCATGTGACAAGACCAAATGCCAAACTAGCTGAATCTGCTCCAGAATATTATATGGGCATGGGGCATACAGCAGAAGAAGTAGCGAAAAAGTATGGAATTTCTCGTGAGGATCAAGATGCCTTTGCTGTTCGCAGCCACCAAAAAGCAGCAAAAGCGATTGCAGAAGGAAAATTTGCCGATGAAATCGTCCCAGTGGATGTTATTTTACGATCAGTTGGCAATGACAATAAAATAGTAGAGAAAGCAATCAAGTTCAGTCAAGATGAAGGAGTCCGAGCGAATTCAACGGTAGAGGCACTTGCAAAGCTTCGTCCAGCATTTTCTGTGACAGGTTCAGTAACAGCTGGAAACTCTTCACAAACAAGTGATGGGGCAGCAGCAGTAATGGTTATGGATCGTGAAAAGGCTGAATCGACAGGGTTAAAGCCATTAGTAAAATTCCGATCGTTCGCAGTTGGTGGTGTGCCGCCAGAAGTGATGGGAATTGGTCCGATTGTAGCCATTCCAAAAGCACTGAAGCTTGCTGGATTAGAGCTTTCAGATATTGGATTATTTGAACTAAATGAAGCTTTTGCTTCCCAATCAATTCAAATTATTCGTGAGCTAGGGCTGGATGAAGAAAAGGTAAATGTGAATGGTGGAGCAATCGCACTAGGGCATCCACTAGGATGTACAGGAGCGAAGCTAACTCTATCCCTCATCCACGAAATGAAGCGCCGGAATCAACAATTTGGTGTCGTAACAATGTGTATTGGCGGCGGAATGGGTGCTGCTGGGGTATTTGAATTATTATAGTAATAACTTTTAACGCCCTTTTATATAAGAGTATTGTTTTTAAATCCAATGTTAGATTGAATGGATTACGAAATAGGTCGGTTGATTGGAGCGGAAGGTGCGAGATCCTCGAAAATGCTGTCTCATTTCCTTCGTGCGGTGTAAATTCCAAGAAGCCGACTCAATGTCCTGCGGGATGTGTTGGACAGCTGAGACCCCGCAGGAGCGAAAGCGACGAGGAGGCTCATCGCCAACCCCGCGGAAAGGGAGCAACCTGGAGCGGAAATCAACCTTTACCAACTATATTTTAATTTGAAACAATGTTAATAAAAATACCCTTAATAATAGAATGGAGGAAATGAAAATGACGAACAATACGGAAAGCATGATTAAAGGTGGAAGCTTTTTAATTGAAGATGTATCCTACACGCAAGTATTTACACCAGAGGATTATACAGATGAGCATAAAATGATTGCGAAAACAACTGAGGATTATGTTATTAATGAGGTTTTGCCAGAAGTCCCTTATTTAGAAAAGCATGAATTTGATCGTTCAGTAAAATTATTGCATCAAGCAGGCGAACTTGGTCTTCTAGGAGTAGATGTTCCTGAAGAGTATGGTGGCCTTGGCTTAGATAAAGTAAGCTCTGCATTAATCGCAGAAAAAATGTCTATTGCAGGTGGATTCTCGATTACACATGGCGCGCATGTTGGAATTGGTTCTCTTCCGATTGTTCTTTTCGGTAATGAAGAACAAAAGGAAAAATACCTTCCTGTTTTAGCAACAGGCGAAAAAATTGCTGCTTATGCACTAACAGAGCCAAGCTCGGGTTCAGATGCATTAGGTGCAAAAACAGTTGCGAAATTAAATGAGGCAGGAACACATTATGTATTAAATGGAGAAAAGCAATGGATCACAAATGCTGGATTCGCAGATGTTTTTGTCGTCTATGCAAAAATTAATGGCGATCAATTTACTGCATTCATCGTGGAAAAGGATTTCCCTGGTGTTTCTACAGGTGCTGAAGAAGAAAAAATGGGCATTAAGAGTTCTTCTACTCGTACATTAATCCTTGAGGATGCAGAAGTTCCTGTGGAAAACTTATTAGGAGAAATCGGCCGTGGCCATATTATTGCCTTCAATATCTTAAATATTGGCCGTTATAAATTAGGAGTAGGTGCGCTAGGGGCATCAAAGCGTGCATTAGAAATTACGATTCCTTATACAAACCAACGTCAGCAGTTCAAGACACCCATTTCTTCCTTTAACTTAACAAAGGAAAAATTAGCAACAATGGCTTCAAAAATTTATGCAGCTGAAAGCTCCATCTACCGTACAGTTGGTTTATTCGAGGATCGGATGAGCAAGCTTTCTGATGAGGAAGCAAAAACGGGTAAAGCAATTGCTCAATCAATTGCAGAGTATGCAATCGAATGTTCTTTAGGTAAATTCTTCAACACAGAAGTACTTGATTATGTTGTTGACGAAGGCGTTCAATTACATGGCGGGTATGGCTTCATGGAAGAATATGAGATTGCGCGTGCCTACCGTGATTCTCGTATTAACCGTATTTTTGAAGGAACAAATGAAATTAACCGATTATTAGTGCCAGGTACATTCATGCGTAAAGCATTTAAAGGGGAGCTTCCATTATTCGAAAAAGCAATGGCGCTTCAAGAAGAGCTAATGATGATGATGCCAGAAGAGCCAGGTGATGCACCGCTTGCTCAAGAGAAGTATTTAGTAAAGAATGCGAAGAAAATCGGCTTGCTTGCTGCCGGCTTAGCTGCGCAAAAATATGGCAAAGCATTGGATCAGGAGCAAGAAGTATTAGTGAACATTGCAGATATCGTTTCTAATGCATACGCAATGGAATCAGTTGTTCTTCGTACTGAAAAAGCAATCGAAAAAGCCGGTGCAGAAAAGTGCAAGCAAAAATTGCTTTATACACAAATTTTCTGTCAGGAAGCATTCAATAAGATTGAACAGGATGCGAAAGAAACACTTGTTGCCGTTGAAACAGGCGATACGCTTCGCATGATGCTTTCATCATTACGCAAATTCACTCGCCACACACCAATTAATGTGATTGCGAAGAAACGTGAAGCATCAGAAAAATTAATTGATGCTGAGAAATTTGTTCTATAATTCATCAGTACTGGAGCTCCCTTCAATAATGGAGGGGGCTTTTTATTGGAATGAATTAGACTTGCAAATAAGATTGCAAAGTCGCAAAAAAGAGTAGGGTTCGCAAATAAATTAGTAAAGTCGCAAAAAAAGAGCGAGGTTTGCAAATAAATAAGTAAAATCGCAAAAAAAGAGAGGAGTTCGCAAATAAACTAGTAAAAGTCGCAAAGAAAGAGCGAGATTCGCAAATAAATAAGTAAAATCGCAAAAAAAGAGAGGAGTTCGCAAATAAATTAGAAAAATCGCAAAGAAAGAGCGAGATTCGCAAATAAATTAGTAAGATCGCAAAAAAAGAGCGTAGTTCGCAAATAAATTAGTAAGATCGCAAAAAAAGAGCGTAGTTCGCAAATAAATTAGTAAGATCGCAAAAAAAGAGCAGGATTCGCAAATAAAATAGTAAAGTCGCAAAGAAAGAGCGAGGTTCGCAAATAAATTAGTAAGATCGCAAAAAAAGAGCAGGATTCGCAAATAAAATAGTAAAATCGCAAAAAAAGAGCAGGATTCGCAAATAAATTAGTAAAGTCGCAAAAAAAGAGCTGGGTTCGCAAATAAAATAGTAAAGTCGCAAAGAAAGAGCGAGGTTCGCAAATAAATTAGTAAGATCGCAAAAAAAGAGCGTAGTTCGCAAATAAATTAGTAAAATCGCAAAAAAAGAGCTGAATTCGCAAAAATAATTCAAAGCAACTTCTTTCATCCTAGAAATTCCTCGATAATTGGCATTCATTCATCTTTTTTGTCGTAAAAATATTTCGTAAATAGCAGGAAAAATAGGAAGTTTGTCGAATTTTCACTGTAGGGCATTCGTTTGAAAAATAAAATAAATATGGTAGTATTTATTTAGCTAGAGTTACTTTATTTTTTAAATGGGACATGATAATCTAGGTGGTGAAAAAGCGTTGCGAACTTTTTATTGGTACCCAAAATGCGGGACATGTAGAAAGGCCAAGAAATGGCTAGATGATCATAATATCGCTTATGAAGCTGTACATATTGCAGAAAATCCGCCTTCAGCAACCGAACTAGCAGCCCTGTATGAAAAAAGCGGCTTAGAATTGAAGAAGTTTTTTAATACAAGTGGTCAAAAATATCGGGAGCTTGGATTAAAGGATAAAGTCAAAACTTTATCAACTGATGAATTGCTTGATTTGTTGGCAACTGATGGCATGCTAATCAAACGCCCAATTTTATCGGATGGTGAAAAGGTAACAGTCGGTTTTAAGGAAGAGGACTACGAAAATACATGGCTTTCGTAATCTAGCTTTTAATCCTAGCCATGGCAGTTAAATACATAGATTGATTAAAAAATGGAGGGATTAGGAATGAATACACCAAAGGAATTACGTTATTCTGAAGAGCATGAGTGGGTAAAAACAGAAGGAGAGCAAGTTCGTATTGGTATTTCTGACTTTGCTCAATCTGAACTAGGGGATATCGTTTTCGTTGAACTTCCAGAAGTGGGCGATGAAATTACTGCAGACGAGCCTTTCGGAAGTGTAGAATCTGTTAAAACAGTATCTGAGCTTTATGCGCCAATCAGCGGTAAAGTTGTTGCTATTAATGAAGATTTAAGTGATAATCCTGAATTTGTTAATGAGTCTCCATACGAAAAAGCATGGATGATTGTTGTTGAGCCAACTAATCAAGGTGAATTGGATAACCTAATGACTGCAGAACAATACGAAGAAATGGTGAAAGAAGACTAATTTCAAGTTGTTCTGTCCTTCATTGTCAATAAAAAAGAGAGTTGCCAAATAAAAGGTAACTCTCTTTTCTTTCCTAAAAGAGTGTCAGCTCTACATCAGCTTATCCATCGTACGAGTATATTAAGAGACCCATTTGGATAAGCAATTTTTATTAGGAAAAGTTATAAGTAGCGGTATGTTGATCAATAAACGAGAAGGAGTTCAACACCATCTTATCGAATACTGAATATGGTATGATAAAGTGATACACAAGCAATTGGATAACTTTCCAATAAGATAAGAATGTAAATATTGGAGTTAGAGAATTGTCTAGCTTCAGCGCCTACCCTTGAGGTCACTAGCCGTTTCTCTAAAGAGCGGTAAAGAATACCTTTCAACGAGGCCTGTCTCGTGCTTATCGGGGGTGAATAAGGTGTTTGTGCATTTCTTTTAGCAGGCTAACCCAAAACTCAACATAAGTTCAGGTGATGAATATGGATGAGGCAATACCAGAGAAGGTAATTATTGTCGAGGGTACTTCAGATAAAAGAAAAGTGATGGCAATCGTAAGTGAACCTGTCAAGATTATTTGCACGAATGGAACGATCAGTCTTACGAAGCTTGATGAGTTAATCGAAAAACTGTTTGATAAGGATGTATTTATATTAGTGGATGCGGATGATGCTGGAGAAAAGCTTAGAAAACAATTCAAACGGGAGTTTCCTGAGGCGGAGCATCTATATATTGATCGGATGTATCGTGAGGTGGCAACCGCACCTGAGTATCACTTAGCAAGTGTACTCCTATCAGCTAATATTGATGTGAATATGGAGTATTTAGATAGAGGATGAGATGAAGTGGAAGAATGGACACGGGAAAGAATAGAGAATGCACAAGCAGAGGAAATATCCTATCTCTATTTGTTTACTCCGTTATGTGGAACATGTCAGGTCGCAGGGAAGATGCTGTCTGTAATTACAGCGCTCACTCCTGATATGCACATTGGAAAAGCGGATTTAAATTACATGCCAGATATTGCAGAAAAGTGGGGAGTGGAAAGTGTCCCCTGTCTGCTCATTTTCAAAAAAGGGAATTTAGAAGAGAAGCTCTATGCTTTTCATTCCGTCCCTTATTTACTTGATAAAATTAAATCATATGGGTAGAGAGCGAGATAGTGACATCTTGCTCTTTTTTATGGTGTAAAAAAGGATGTCCAAACGGCATCTGTTTTGTGAACTTTCACAATTCTCTATCAAAACCTATTTACAAACTCTTCCTTCAGCGATTATGATATTTAGGGATACGAAATATTCAAGAAGAGCTGGTGGAGAAAATGGCGTTATATAAAGAATGGGTAACGGAAATCAAAGGATATAATCAGAATATTCGATTAGCAATCCTTGCGAATATTTTCACCCAAATTGGATTTGGGATATTTATGGTTATTTATAATTTTTATATTCGAGAGTTAGGATTTAATGAACAGATCAATGGACAAGTTATTTCGATGACATCCCTCGCGACAGCCATTGCTCTTGTTCCTGCAGGCATCTTTAGTGACCGGCTAGGCAGAAAGAAAGCAATGCTTTATGGGGTAATTGCTACAGGGGGTGTGTTGATTTTAAGAGGAGTAGTCGAAGCTCAATCCTTACTCCTTATTGCAGCATTTGCAACCGGATTAGCAACAGCATTATTTCAAGTGTCGGGGATTCCCTGGCTAGCAGAAAATTCTAAAGCAGAGCAAAGGGTGCATTTATTCAGTATTCACTTTGCCGTGATGACTGGAGCAAATGTCATTGGCAACTTAGGCGGGGGTATCTTAACCGATCTTTTTTCACTTTTTACATCGGAGTTAAATAGTATTCGGTTCACGCTGCTGATTGGGAGCATCATTTTTTTAATCGGCTTTGTTCCAGTCACCCGATTTAAAGAGAAACCGAGTAAAAGAGAAGTAAAACGAGAAAAAAGAGCTATAAACCTAAAGTCATTTTTTGTGAAAAATAAGAACATGAAAATCATCTTCCTTTTTGCTTTTGCGCAGCTTTTAATTGGGGTTGGCGCAGGATTAGTCATTCCTTACCTCAATTTGTATTTTGCTGATCGATTTTATGCATCCAACTCAGCGATTGGGTTGATTATTTCAATGGGGCAAGCTGCAACTGCGGTTGCGATGGTTATTGGCCCTGTCGTTGTACGAAGGTTTGGAGAAGTAAAGGCTGTTGTGATTCTTCAGCTTTCATCCTTGCCATTTCTTTTATTAACTGCTTACACAGAAAATCTATGGCTTGCCGCAATTGGTTTTTTATTTCGACAAGCACTCATGAATGCTGGAAACCCTATTCAAATGTCGCTAATGATGTCAAAGGTTGGCGACTCGATGAAAGGACTGGCGAATTCTGTTAATCAGATGGTATTTAACTTAGGATGGGCATTCATGGGACCTGTCTCTACGGGCATAGTCATTAAGTATGGAGCATATTGGGGATATGCACTTGTATTTACGATTACCGCCTCATTATATTTAATTGGCTCCATTTATTTCTATCTTGTATTTAAAAACTATAATAAGACAAACTCTGCCCCAATTACTGCTAAAAGTGTTTAAACCGACATATTTCTTAGGAAATAACCACTAATATCATGTCGAACGATTCATAAAGGATTCATCAATGATTTGCAGAAATAGTATAGAATATGGAAATCAAAATCATTGTTCGGGATGGTTTAGGGGTGAGGGATTGCAAGAAATAGCTGATGCATTCATTAATGAATTGGAAACAAAAAGTCATATCGGTTCTCTTTTAAGTGAGGCGTCTTTTTCCTTATGTATTCGATCAGACGATGAGGAGATTCATCTTCTTTTTCAAAATGGGGGACTAACTGTATATCCTGCCTTTTCAAACAATTGTGTGGATGTCCTTCTTGCTGGTTCTAAAGAGAATATTCGCAGCGTATTAATGGGAAAAGAAAGATTAAGGAGTGCTATGAATACGCGTAGAGTGAAAGTCCAATCCACATTTAGAAAAATCCTTTTTCTAGAGTCGTTATTTATTCTTTCAAACACTTAAAATATGTATTGACTTCTTTTCTTTTTATATGATAATATCAAAATTAATTATTTGCAGAAAAAACTTAATATTCTTATCAAGAGAGGTGGAGGGACTGGCCCTACGAAACCCGGCAACCGGTAATTTACACGGTGCTAATTCCAGCAGAGCGATTTGCTCTGGAAGATAAGGAGAGATGATATAACCCTCTTCTTATGAAGAGGGTTTTTTGAACTCTTCTTTTAAATAAAATGGTTGATTGCAGTTAGTGACTTTTCTAATAAGTGTATAGGGATGAGGACTAACTTAACAAACAATATAAAGGAGAGAGAGAAAATGAGTAAAAAGCAAGCAAACTATCGGTTTGAAACACTTAGTGTTCATGGAGGCCTTCAAGCAGATCCTGTAACGGGTGCAAGAGCAGTGCCAATCTATCAAAACAATGCCTATCAATTCAAGGATACAGAGCATGCGGCCAATCTGTTTGGTTTAAAGGAAGCAGGCTATATTTACACAAGAATTCATAACCCAACTGTGACAGTATTTGAGGAAAGGGTGGCCTTGCTTGAAGGTGGTGTTGGTGCACTAGCGACTGCTAGCGGGATGTCTGCAATTACATTAGCGATTTTAAATCTTGCTCAGGCAGGTGATGAAATTGTTGCCGCATCTAATTTGTATGGCGGCACATATAATCTATTTGCAGTGACCCTACCTAAATATGGAATCGATGTGACATTCGTCAATCCAGACGACCCAGAAGCATTTCGTGCCGCCATTTCTGATCGAACAAAAGCAATATTCGCTGAGACAATCGGTAATCCAAGCCTGAAAGTGCTCGATATCGAAAAAGTAGCAAATATTGCACATGAGAACGGTATACCACTTCTGATCGATAATACTTTTGCTACCCCGTATTTATGTAGACCAATTGAACATGGGGCAGATATCGTCATTCACTCTGCAACAAAGTGGCTGTTAGGTAATGGCACAACGATGGGTGGAATTATTGTTGATGGTGGAAAATTTGATTGGAATTCACCTAAATTCCCTGGATTTACAGAACCTGATTCTAGTTATCATGACCTCATTTACAGTGAGGCTCTAGGGCCAGTAGCATATATTATGAAAGCTAGAGTTCAGCTTCTAAGAGATTTGGGCCCAGCGTTGAGTCCGCAAAATGCATTCCAATTTACACTTGGATTGGAGACACTGCATGTAAGAATGAAGGAGCATATTGCCAATACGAAAAGTATTATTGCCTATCTAGAAGCCCATCCAGCAATTAATTGGATTCTTTATCCAGGGAATGAGAATCATCCAGATAAGGCACTTGCAGATAAATATTTACCAAAAGGAGCAGGTTCGGTCGTTGTCTTTGGGATTGCAGGTGGAAGAGAAGCAGGAGCAAAATTAATTAATAACCTCAACCTTTGGGCACATGTAGCAAATGTAGGAGATGCAAAAAGTTTAATTATTCATCCTGCAAGTACGACACATCAACAGCTTGATGAGGAAGGACTGCAGTCAGCTGGTGTGTCAGAGGATCTTATTCGAATATCTGTAGGCATTGAACATGTGGATGATTTAATCAATGATCTTGAACAAGCGATAGAGGCGGCCACTGGAATCACTTCATTAACGGCTAATGCCTAATTTATCTGCTTAAAGTTTTTAAAATATAAAAATAGGAAAATAGTATTGACACCCTCAATATTTACATGTTACGATATCACTCATAAGTTGTACTTAACTGATTTAACGTATTAATTGAATATAGATGTTACGCTCTTATCAAGAGAGGTGGAGGGAAGTGCCCTATGAAACCCGGCAACCGTCATGAAAATGAAATGGTGCCAATTCACACAAAGCAGATTTGCTTTGGGAGATGAGAGAAAGGACAATATTTATTTATGCCTTTCTGCTCATGTCAGAAAGGCATTTTTTATTTTTAGACAATAATAATCGCATGCTATGTTGGAAATTGTGATTCGATTGTTCAAGT
This sequence comes from Cytobacillus eiseniae, assembly GCF_017874625.1. GTDB lineage: Bacteria > Bacillota > Bacilli > Bacillales > Cytobacillaceae > Cytobacillus > Cytobacillus eiseniae. The sequence continues at coordinate 127,484 of NZ_JAGIKZ010000003.1, forward strand.
CCAGCTCCACAAGGAATGCTTCGGCAGTATAGTATCGCTATCGCTCACCATGGTTAGTCATCCAGTTTGTACGGCGAGACCTTAGGCGCTTGCGCATTTATTCTTTTCAGAATGCACAGTATTCAAAATAAGAATACTAAGTAAACAACAGATAGTATTTAAGTCTTCTAAAGTGATATGGAAAATTGGATTTAAAGAGGGTGCAACAAGAAAATGATCTCAATAAAAAATGTTCAAAAGATCTATCCTTCAAAACAAGGTCAAGTGAAGGCAGTAGATGATGTGAATCTTGAAATTAGTGACGGAGAAATCTTTGGTGTGATTGGTTATAGTGGGGCTGGAAAAAGTACGTTAATTCGGATGTTAAATGGCCTTGAACTACCAACACAAGGGAAAGTCGTTGTCGCAAATAATGAAGTCTCGAAAATAAAAGGCAGCCAGCTAAGAAAGGCTCGCCAGGAAATTAGTATGATCTTCCAGCATTTCAATTTGCTCTGGTCAAGAACTGTTAGAGATAATATTGCTTTTCCACTTGAAATTGCTGGTGTTTCAAAAAAGGAAAGGTTAAAACGAGTAGATGAATTAATTAAGCTAGTGGGCCTAGAAGGCAGAGAAAATGCGTATCCATCTCAACTAAGCGGTGGGCAGAAGCAGCGAGTAGGCATTGCCAGAGCACTGGCAAATAATCCGAAAGTATTATTATGTGATGAGGCAACATCAGCCCTTGATCCACAAACAACAGATTCTATCCTTGATCTACTAGTTGATATTAATGCTCGCTTAGGATTAACCATTGTTTTGATTACACATGAAATGCATGTCATTCGAAAGATTTGCCACAGGGTTGCGGTGATGGAGAATGGAAAAGTTGTTGAAATGGGACCTGTCCTGGATGTATTCAAAAATCCACAGGAAGTCATTACGAAGCGCTTCGTCCAACAGGTGACTGAGCCGGAGGAAACGAAAGAAACAACAAAGCATCTTCTTGAAAAATACCCAGATGGAAAGGTTGTCCAATTAACATTTGTTGGCGAAACAACGGATCAGCCGTTAATCACGGATTTAATTCGCGGGTATGAGATTACCGTGAATATTTTACAAGGGAAAATCTCGCATACGCAAAATGGTTCATACGGTACGCTATTTATCCATCTTAACGGATCAAAAGAAGAAGTGGAGAAAGCGATCGAATTTATCAATAAGCAGCAGGTAGGTGTGGAGGTGATCGCAAATGGATAACTTCCTCGAAACGATTAAATGGGAGAAATTATTGGAAGCAACAAATGAAACGATCTATATGACTTCCATTTCTGTGCTTGCTACTTTTATTATTGGCCTCATTCTAGGTTTGCTGTTATTTTTAACGGCTAAGGGAAGTATGTGGGAAAATAAGGCGATCAACTCGGTTATTTCGATTATTGTGAATGTATTCCGTTCGATCCCGTTTATTATCTTAATTGTTCTACTCATTCCATTTACAAAGTTTTTAGTAGGGACGATGCTTGGAGCAAATGCGGCATTGCCATCACTCATTATCGGGGCTGCTCCGTTTTATGCGCGAATGGTAGAAATTGCCCTTCGCGAAATTGATAAAGGCGTCATCGAAGCATCACAATCAATGGGAACAAGCAATTTTCAAATTATTTATAAGGTGTTAATTCCTGAGTCATTACCTGCTTTAATTTCAGGAATAACGGTTACAGCTATCTCATTAGTAGGATTTACCGCGATGGCAGGTGTAATCGGTGCAGGTGGATTAGGGCATTTTGCCTATCTGGAAGGGTTCCAGCGCAATAATTCAGTGATTACATTAGTTGCAACAATTGCTATTCTAATTTTAGTATTTATCATCCAATTTATTGGTGATTATTTTACAAAGAAAACAGATAAACGATAATAAAGGAGAATAGGAAAAATGAAAAAAATTCTAGGGATATTTATTATTGCTTTACTATCATTGACACTTGCTGCATGTGGCAGTGGGGAAGAAAGTGATTCAACAAGTAACGGTTCAGAGGATGGCAATAAAAAAATAGTTGTTGGTGCGTCTGCTGTTCCGCATGCAGAAGTACTTGAAGAAGCTAAAAAACTTCTTGCTGATCAAGGCATTGATTTAGAAATTAAAGTATTTACAGATTATGTACTGCCGAATATTACGTTAAAAGATAAAGAATTAGATGCAAACTATTTTCAAACACCAGGTTATCTTGCTTTACAAATGGAAGAAAACAAAGATTTTGATTTCGTGAGCATCGGTGATATCCATCAAGAGCCGATTGGAATTTATTCAAAGGAATATGATAGCTTAAGTGATTTACCAGATGGAGCAAAAATTATTATGAGTGACTCGTTTAGTGACCATGGCCGTATTTTACCGATTTTTGAAAAAGAAGGAGTAATCAAGCTTAAAGAAGGCGTTGGTGCAAACGCGAGAGTCGAGGATATTATTGAGAATCCAAAGAATTTAGACTTTACAACATTAATCGAAGCAAAATTATTAGCTTCTTCTTTTACAAGTGGTGAAGGGGACGCTGTTGCGATTAATACGAACTATGCATTAGAAGGAAATATCAATATTAAGGATGATGGCATTGCATTCGAAGGCAGTGATGTTGTGCCTGCAAACTTAGTCGTTGTTCGATCAGAAGATAAGGATAAAGAGGAGCTTAAAAAATTAGTAGAAGTTCTTCAATCAGAGGAAATCCAAGCATTCATTGAAGAAAAATACCAAGGTGCTGTCATTTCATCAGCAAAATAAGAAGTGAAAAGAGTTAGGTATAATCGTACAACAAGTAGTTCAGCTATGAAGTGAACGAAGCTCATCGCATACTTATAGATTACGGTAAAACGCAGAGGTCTCTAACATCCTCTGCGTTTTTTATCATCTAATGATATGTTCATCAACTAACGCAATTTTAGTTGATGAAGCAAATAAATGAATTAACTAAGTTGTCCTAAATCGAGTAACAGGAAAATAAGCGGAGATTTTCCGGTTAAATGTAGAATAAAGCTCTTTTTTGGTGAAATAAGCGGAATTTATCCGCTTATTTGATGCAAAATCCTCCATTTTTGAATTTCTCGAGACATTAGGCGGATTTTCTCCGCTTAATTCTGCTTTTTTTATTAATAATTATGAAATAGGCGGAAATTTTCCGTCTATTTATCAGATTAGATGCTAAGCCTAATCCCCTAATCGAGAAGTGGGGACCTTCTAGATTAGAGAATTATTAGCTTCCCATCTTTTAGCAATCTTTATAGGCTAATTTCGCTTCTATAACACTTGTCCTTTTTATTTCTCTACCTCTGAACGGAAATGCTTAGGAAATCGTCTGCTCTTTTTAAAAGGCTGTTTTCGTAAACATTGTTGCTATTTTACACATAATTTTGGTAAAGGCTGATTTCCGCTACAGGTTGCTCCCTTTCCGGGGGTAGTCCGCTTGAGCCTCCTCGGAGCAATCGCTCCTGCGGGGTCTCAGCTGTTCTACGCATCTAAGCAGGACATTGAATTGGCTTCTTAGATTTTCACACCACACGAAGGAAATACGAATGCATTTTCGAGGATCACGCACCTTCCGCTCCAATCAACCAACCTATTTGGTAAACCATTCATTCTAACAAGTGTTATAAAAACAACAATCTTTTAGAAAAGAGCCTTTTAAAAAAATAGTCTTTGAGCCTGTACTTCAAGCTTTATATTTACATAAAAGAGAAATTTGGATGTATTTTAAGTAAGAGGTGAATGAAAGCGCTTTAAACGAGTTCAGTCAATTTTCTGCTATTTATTTCTGCTAATTTCGTCATTGTCTGCAACATTCTGTTGGTGGTAAAATTTGAACGTATTAATAAATCGCACTGACGAAGGGATTGGTTTTTTATTAACCAGCTACAGTTGAACTATACGAGCGATATGGAAAAGGCAATGCACGGAGCTCATGGCGTAGGCTATGAAACGTACAGCAGAAAGCATGAAGTACGAATGAAAGTTGAAAAAAAGCGACAAGAAGAGCATATGAAATGCCAACAAATGGTTGCTAATTTAGAAAAGAAAATTCATTCTTAATTCGAAAACGATATATTAATGAAGGAAAAGGGAAATCAGCGTGAATATAGCTAATTTCCCTTTTTTCTTTTTAAGTCCTCTTTCTAAAGATTGGTGTTTATTTCAAAAGTTTGAATGAATGGTTTACTAAACAGGTCGCTTGATTGTTGCGAAAGGTGTAAGGCTCCTAGAAAATCCTGTCGTAATTCCTTCGTTTGGTAAGCCTATTTAATATCCTGCTTAGATGCGTAGGAAAGCTGAAACTTAAGCAAGAGCGATTGCCTCGGAGGCTCAAGCGAGCTACTCAGCGAAAAAGCGGGCACACGCAAGCAAAAGCCAACTACTTTTATCATTTATATATACAGTACTTGTTCTATTTCAAAGAACATGTGGAAACTGCTTATATTAGTCTTTTTGTGAAGTTCATTCTCAATTATGGAATGCTTATCTAATTAATGGGAAGAATAAATAAGTGAGCAACAAATAGGGGAGACAAGGATAAATTAGACTAATTACATATCTTTTTTAGGTATTTATCGGACAAATCAGTTATAATTTAGTTATTGGTTTGAAAGAGTTGCGAACAAATTTTATTTGATATAAGATTGTAATGAGAATAAAATGAGAATAGAGGATTGCGATACTTAATCGTAAGATAAAATCTTCTTTTATTGATGGAGGTATTGAAATGGCAGGTTCTAAATTAACAATTAAAGATCTTCATGTTTCAATTGAAGACAAAGAAATATTAAAAGGTGTAAACCTAGAAATAAAGGGTGGAGAAATTCACGCAATTATGGGACCGAATGGTACAGGGAAATCAACCCTTTCTTCTGCAATCATGGGTCACCCGAAATATGAAGTAACAAGCGGAAGCATCTCTTTAGATGGGGAAGATGTACTTGAAATGGAAGTAGATGAGCGTGCACAAGCTGGTCTATTCCTTGCAATGCAATACCCAAGTGAAATTACTGGTGTAACAAATGCGGATTTCTTACGCTCAGCAATCAATAGCCGTCTAGAAGAAGGCAAAGAAATTTCATTAATGAAATTTATCCGTCAAATGGATGAAAAAATGGATTTCCTTGAAATGGATCAAGATATGGCACAACGTTACTTAAACGAAGGCTTCTCAGGCGGAGAAAAGAAACGTAACGAAATTCTTCAGTTAATGATGATCGAGCCGAAAATTGCTATTCTCGATGAAATTGACTCAGGACTTGATATCGATGCATTGAAGGTTGTTTCTAAAGGAATCAACGAAATGCGTGGAGAAGAGTTTGGATGCTTAATCATTACTCACTATCAACGCCTATTAAACTACATCACTCCTGACCATGTTCACGTGATGATGCAAGGACGTATTGTGAAGTCAGGCGGACCTGAACTTGCACAACGTCTAGAGTCAGAAGGATATGACTGGATTAAAAAAGAGCTAGGTATCGAAGACGAAACAGTTGGTCAAGAAGCGTAATTTGTTAGGAGGATCATTATGTCAACAAATACTATATTACCATTTGATAAGGAATATGTAAGCTCCTTCTCAAAGGAAATGGGAGAACCGGCTTGGCTAACAGAGTTTCGTTTAAATGCGCTAGCAGCTACAGAAAACTTGCCAATGCCTAAGCCTGATAAAACGAAAATTGATAAGTGGAACCTTACACAATTTGAAAAACATATGGTTAGCAGTGAGAATTACACTTCATTAGATGAACTACCTGAAGAAGTGAAATCTTTATTCGATCTTGAAGCTGCTGATCAAAATTTATATATCCAACGCAATAACAAACCAGCCTATATTTCTCTTTCTAAAGAGCTTAAGGATAATGGGGTTATTTTTACTGATATCTTTACTGCTGCAAAGGAACATGGTGACTTGCTGCAGAAATTCTTCATGCAAGAAGGCGTAAAGGTAGATGAGCATCGCTTAACTGCACTGCATGCTGCATTTGTGAATGGCGGAACATTCCTTTATGTGCCGAAAAATGTGGAAGTAACTGAACCAATCCAAGCGATCTATGTTCATGATCATGAAGAGGCGACTCTTTTCAATCATGTGATTGTTGTAGCGGAGGATAATAGTTCGGTTACGTATGTAGAAAACTATGTGTCTACAATGGATTCTGCTAATGGTGTATTTAATATTGTTGCAGAAGTTATTGTAAAAGCGAATGCACAAGTGAAATTTGCAGCAGTAGATACGCTTGCAAAAGGACTCACTGGCTATGTGAATCGTCGTGGTGTAACAGATCGTGATGCGAAAATCGAATGGGCTCTTGGCTTAATGAATGATAGCAATACGATCTATGAGAATGTAACAAATCTTATTGGTGATGGCTCATTTGCTGATACGAAAACAGTTGTTGTCGGACGCGGGGAGCAAACACAAAACTTTACAACGAGCATTGTCCATTTCGGTAAGAATACGGAAGGCTTTATTCTTAAGCATGGTGTGATGAAAGATGCCGCTACTTCTATTTTTAACGGAATTGGCAAAATTGAGCATGGCGCGTCTAAGTCAAATGCTGTACAGGAATCACGTGTGCTTATGCTTAGTGAGAAAGCGCGTGGGGATGCAAACCCAATTTTATTAATTGATGAAGATGATGTAACGGCAGGACACGCGGCGTCAGTAGGACGCGTTGACCCACTTCAATTATATTATTTAATGAGTCGTGGTATTCCTAAGAAGGAAGCAGAAAGATTAGTGATTCATGGATTCCTTGCTCCGGTAGTTAATGCACTTCAAATTGAAGGAGTTAAAAAACAGCTTACTTCCGTAATTGAAAGGAAAGTAAGATAATGAATGCCCATGATATTCGTCAACTGTTTCCGATTTTAGATCAGGAAGTCAATGGGAAGCCACTTGTTTACCTTGACAGTGCAGCGACATCCCAAAAGCCAGTTCAGGTGATTGAGGCTATTAATCAATATTATCGTGAGAGTAACTCAAATGTTCATCGAGGCGTTCATACACTTGGAACGAGAGCGACAGATGGATATGAAGGGGCAAGAGAAAAGGTTCGCAAGTTCATTCATGCGAAATCGACAGAAGAAATTATTTTTACAAGAGGTACAACAACGGCATTAAATACAGTTGCAGCTAGCTTCGGCCGGGCAAATCTCCATGAGGGGGACGAAATTGTCATTTCTCATATGGAGCATCATAGCAATATTATCCCTTGGCAGCAGGTAGCCAAACAAACGGGAGCTGTACTGAAGTATTTGCCACTTCAGGAGGATGGGACTATTTCTCTTGAAGATGTCAGAGAAACAGTCACTCCTCGTACGAAAATTGTTTCCATTATGCAAGTATCAAACGTACTTGGTGTGGTAAACCCTATTAAAGAGATTGCGAAAATTGCGCATGACCATGGAGCAATTATGGTTGTTGATGGGGCACAAAGCACACCGCACTTGAAAATAGATGTACAAGATTTGGACTGTGATTTCTTTGCTTTTTCTGGTCATAAGATGTGCGGGCCGACAGGGATTGGCGTATTATATGGCAAGAAGCAATTTTTAGAAAATATGGAGCCGATTGAATTTGGCGGAGAAATGATTGATTTCGTCGGATTATATGAATCTACGTGGAAGGAGCTTCCTTGGAAGTTTGAAGGAGGCACACCAATTATTGCTGGTGCAATCGGATTAGGCGCTGCCATTGATTTTCTTGAAGAGGTTGGCTTAGACAATATTGAAGCTCATGAACATAAGCTTGCTGCTTATGCTTTGGATAAGATGTCTGCCCTTGAAGGAATCACGATTTTTGGACCAAAGGAAGCTTCTAAGCGAACTGGTCTAGTCACATTTAATTTAAATGATGTCCATCCACATGATGTGGCAACTGTATTGGATGCAGAAGGTATTGCCGTACGTGCAGGTCATCATTGTGCTCAACCGTTAATGAAATGGCTGAAGCAATCTGCAACTGCACGAGCTAGCTTCTATCTGTACAATACAGAAGAGGATATTGATAAGCTTGTGAGTGGGCTTCTCACAACAAAGGAGTATTTCAGCGATGTCTTTTAATAATCTAGATACGCTCTATCGACAAGTGATTATGGACCATTATAAAAACCCTCGTAACAAAGGGGTTTTAGAAAATGATAGTTTAACGATCAATATGAATAACCCTACTTGCGGGGATCGCATTCAATTGACATTAAAGCTTGAAGACAACAATGTAGTAGATGCGAAATTCGAAGGGGAAGGCTGTTCAATTTCCATGTCTTCTGCTTCTATGATGACCCAAGCAATTAAAGGGAGAACGCTTGAGGATGCACTAAAGCTATCAGAGGTTTTCTCTCTCATTATGCAGGGAAAAGAGTATGAAGATGATATCGACCTTGGGGATATTGAGGCATTGCAAGGTGTTGCCAAGTTCCCGGCAAGAATTAAATGTGCGACCTTAGCATGGAAGGCTATGGAAAAAGGATTAAAGGAGGAACACGACGATGGCAAAAAAGATGCCTGAGATTGGCGATTATAAATATGGTTTCGCCGATAAAGACGTTTCCATTTTCCGATCAAAACGCGGTTTGACGAAAGAAATTGTAGAAGAAATTTCGAAAATGAAGCAAGAGCCACAGTGGATGCTTGACTTCCGTTTAAAATCATTAGAGCATTTCTACAACATGCCAATGCCGCAATGGGGTGGAGATTTAGCGTCATTAAATTTCGATGAGATTACGTATTATGTAAAACCATCTGAGAAGACGGAAAAATCATGGGATGAAGTACCTGAAGAAATTAAACAAACATTTGACAAGCTTGGAATTCCTGAAGCAGAACAAAAGTATTTAGCTGGGGTTTCAGCTCAATATGAGTCAGAGGTTGTTTATCATAATATGCAGGAAGATCTTGAAGCACAAGGAATTATCTTTAAAGATACAGACTCAGCACTCCGTGAAAATGAAGATCTTTTCCGTGAGCATTGGGCAAAGGTGATTCCACCGACGGATAATAAATTTTCTGCATTAAACTCTGCTGTTTGGTCTGGTGGCTCATTCATTTATGTTCCAAAAGGAATTAAAGTGGAAACACCGTTACAAGCATACTTCCGTATCAACTCTGAGAACATGGGGCAATTCGAGCGTACATTAATCATTGTTGACGAAGGTGCACATGTTCACTATGTTGAAGGATGTACAGCACCAGTTTACACAACAAACTCTCTTCACAGTGCAGTTGTGGAAATCATCATTAAAAAGGATGCTTATTGCCGCTATACGACGATCCAAAACTGGGCAAACAACGTGTATAACCTAGTGACAAAGCGTGCCGTTTGTGAAGAAAACGCAACAATGGAATGGATTGACGGCAATATCGGTTCAAAATTAACGATGAAGTATCCAGCTGTTATTTTAAAAGGAGAAGGCGCGCGCGGAATGACCCTTTCCATTGCGATTGCTGGTAAAGGGCAGCACCAGGATGCAGGAGCAAAAATGATTCACCTTGCACCAAACACGTCTTCAACAATCGTATCTAAATCGATCTCTAAGCATGGCGGAAAAGTATCTTACCGTGGAATTGTTCAATTCGGACGTAAAGCGGATGGCGCTCGTGCAAACATCGAATGTGATACATTAATCATGGATAACCAATCCACTTCAGATACAATCCCTTATAATGAAATTATGAATGACAATATTTCATTAGAGCATGAAGCAAAAGTATCTAAAGTATCTGAAGAACAACTATTCTACCTCATGAGCCGCGGAATTTCTGAGCAAGAAGCAACAGAAATGATCGTAATGGGCTTCATCGAGCCATTCACAAAAGAACTTCCAATGGAATACGCGGTTGAAATGAACCGTTTGATTAAGTTCGAAATGGAAGGCAGCATCGGGTAACATCATACAAACAAGTAATCTGAATCGGTTATGCCGATTCAGATTTTCTTTGCTACAGAGAAGGCGAACTTGTAAAGTTCGTCTTCTCTGTTATTTTGGCTAGATAGTCGTTGAAGAAATATAAGTGTGCCAAGAAAGTCAGTAAAGAGCCTTTAGTCGTTCAGATCATGTACATTACAGCAAAAAGGCAATAGAATCGTAAATAAAAATGCCTGGATTCTATGTGAAAATCCAGGCGTTTCTTTTTTTTACTTTCAACTTTTTGTGCGGACTGTGGGAACGTTATTATCATAAATCAGGCCATTTTGAAGAGTTTACGGACACTGAGTACGTTATTTGCTGATAATTAGGTGGAAATAACACCTTATTAGCTAAATAACGGAACGTATGTCCGATAAAAGTGTAAAGGCATAATAATCTTTGCAAATAGCGGAACGTATGTCCTGTTAATTACAGAAAGTATTACAATTTTGTATACAGCATACTCAAAATAGGAAATAACAACTCATTTAAAATCAACTGTTACATAACTACATATGAAACGTTCACTAATCATTTAAAACAGTTTTAGGAATGGCTTGCTCATTCTACACGCTTTTCCACCTGCGTGCATAGTTTATAGTGGGAAGGAAAGGAGTGTAAGATTAATGGTTGAATTAGCACCGATTGATATAAAGGGCCATACATTCCTGTGTGTCTCGGTTGTCTTGCCAAAAACAAATTTGCTTGTTGTTTCGAATGACAAGGGATATATAATGTGTGGAGCGCTTGATGTTGCGTTATTGAATGAAAAGCTGAAGGATCGCAAAGTAATTGCAGGCAGAGCTGTTGGTGTAAAAACAATTGAACAGCTGCTCGATGCACCGCTGGAATCGGTTACGTATGAAGCGGAATCATTAGGTATTCATAAAGGGATGATTGGAAAAGAAGCGCTACTTAAAATGGTTTAACTATATATAGCGTTTTAGTTGGAGATAATTTCTCCATGACGAAGTCAAGCCTCTAAAAAGCACCTCTACTTTTTGGGGGCTTGACTTGTTTTATTAATGAAATAACTCAGCTTGTTACTGCCTGTAAGAACCGATATTCATCTGCCTGTCACGATTAATTTTTAAAAATTCGACAAAATTCGGGTGAATTCATTCGTGATTTGGTATTATATACATATAAGGAAAATACTGAGGAACAATTATAGGAGTACGTTATGAGACTAGTGACAACCACATCGGTAGAGGCTGGTGCGATCCTTGCCAAATCGATATACAACGAAAAAGGCAGTGTATTATTAAGTGAAGGTGTAGAACTAAAAGCAGAGATGATTCAGAGGCTGGAAACATTAGGAATCACCTACATATTTATAAAAGATAAGCAAACAGAAGATATTGAATACAAAAGCACACTTTCCGATCCTGTTCGTAAAAAAGCAATCTATACAATCAACCAAACGTTTCAGGAAATTCAGAAGGATATTCAATTATCGAATTCATTTGTTGTTGAAAAAGCTTCAAGGCGTTTATCAGAATTAATCCGTTTTCTAATGACAGAGCTTGATGGGAATAAAGAGTTATTAAACTTGCTCTCAGATGCTTTTGTCTATGACAATTATATATTTTCTCATTCATTAAATGTGACAATGTACTCCTTAGCGATAGGAATGGAGTTGAAGCTTTCACCAAAGGAGCTAGAAACACTTGGTTTAGGTGCAATTTTCCATGATATTGGCAAGCTCAAGGTCCCTTTAGATGTTTTATTAAAGCCTGGCAGATTATCGGAGGATGAATTTATTGCGATTAAAGAACATGCGGAAGCAGGGTTCCAATTATTGCGAAAGGTACAAACCATTTCATTAATTGTTGCTCATTGTGCATACCAGCATCATGAACGGATTAATGGTTCTGGCTATCCAAGAGGATTAATGGGAAAAGACATTCATTATTTCGGTAAAATCATTGCTGTAGCCGATGTCTTCGATGCGGTTACATCGAATCGAGTCTATCGAAAAGCGATGCTGCCTCATGAAGGATTAGAGATTCTTTATGCAGGATCTGGTACTTTGTTTGAAAAGGAAATTGTTGAGGCCTTCCGATTAGCTGTTGCTATTTATCCAGTTGGAATTACTGTTGAAATAAGTGATGGCAGGAAAGGAATTGTCACTCATCAAAATACAGGTCTTGGTGATCGTCCTGTTATCCGAATAGTGGAGGAAAATGGCGAACAAGTAAATCCATATAAATTGGATATGAAGAATGAGCTAAATGTAGTTATTACAAGCTGTGTTACGGCTTTTAATGATTAAGCTCTTTTCTGAAAGATTGTTGCTTTTGAATTAAATGTTTGACGAAATAAGTCGGTTGATTGGAGCATACGTATGCGGAAATCAACCTTTACCAACTTTATCTTAATAAGGCAACAATGTTTGCGGAAACAGCCAATGATTAAGAAGTAACCATCAATCAGGAGGATTTTCCTTTGATTGATGGTTGGACCATGTATGCATATATGCCATGTCCTCCTGTCCCCCGCTTGCCTTCGATTATCTCCCTATTAGTCATCTCTGCACAGTAGTAAATAATTTCTTTCACCTTCTTCATTATATATCCCGTTCATCTAAAAATAACCATTGTCTGCATTCTGTTATTCTGCTATAGTAATAGATAATTAAATAACCTTATCATATCCGATGGGGTAGAGGTGCAGAGTTCAAGAGTAAGCTGTGTGAGGATGACAACGTAGATCACAGCCTAAAGGGAGCTTTGCCGAAGTGAATGAATTGTGTCAGCGATTGATTTGCTGGGGTTACTTTGAATAAGAGTAACACTGTCATTATGAAGGAATGTTTGAATCAACCTTCATACTGGGGAGCTACAGGTCGTGATGGAGAATCTTATTGCTTATTAAAGAGTAATGATGGATAATCTCTATCGTTACTCTTTTTTTGTGCATTTTTCTATCATTATCCAATCCCCTCTAAATAAAGGGATAAGCTTTTCTAGCTTTCCGATAATAATACAGAGGAGGAATAGGAATGGAAAATACCATTTTTTCGCTGATCCCCCCATTTTTAGCAATCATCATGGTGGTATTAACAAGAAGGGTTTTGTTATCACTAGGTGTGGGTATCGTATCAGCATCACTATTACTAGCAAATTTCAGCCTAACAGGAACTGTCAGCATCATTTATGATGCGGTGAAAGGCATCTTTGTATCAGAGGGCAGTTTGAATACTTCGAATATATATATCCTGTTATTCTTAATCATACTTGGCATCATTACATCATTTATTACTATTTCTGGTGGGAGCCGTGCATTTGGTGAATGGGCGATTACACGAGTGAAATCACGAGTAGGCGCACAAATTGTAACTATATTTCTCGGAATTATTATTTTTATTGATGATTATTTTAATGCACTTGCCGTTGGACAAATCTCTCGGCCCATCACAGACCGTCAAAAGGTTTCAAGGGCAAAGCTTGCCTATTTAATTGATTCAACGTCTGCACCGATATGTGTTGTTTCACCAGTGTCCAGCTGGGGGGCATCGATTATTGCTTTAATTGGAACGATCTTGGCGACACATAATATAACGGAGTACTCTGCATTCTCAGCCTTTATACAAATCGTCCCAATGAATTTGTATGTGTGGGCTACATTGGCGATGGTATTCATTGTGGCACTAAGAAATATCGAAATTGGTCCAATGAAGATCCATGAGAGGCGTGCAGTAAAAGAAGGGCTTGTTTCTGATCCGAATAAGCCAGCCGTTGATAAATTACAAGAAGATTTGCCAACAAGCAAGAAAGGGTCTGTCGGTGATCTTGTTTGGCCGATTATTGCTCTGATTGTCGGAGTTGTCGGCACCATGTTTTGGACTGGTATTGTGGGCTCTGAAGGAAATGTATCGCTGCTAGCTGTTTTTGAAAATACCGATGTGAATACATCATTGATTATTGGCGGGTTATTAGGATTAGCTGTAACTATTGGATTTTTTATCCGTCAAGTCCTTGTATATAAAAGTGTAGACAAATCAGTTTTCAAAAAAGGGGTATGGGCTGGCACGAAATCAATGCTCCCAGCTGTGTATATTCTATTATTTGCTTGGACAATTGCCGATCTAATTGGGCGTTTGGAAACAGGCAAATATTTGGCTGGTGTTGTAGAGATAATTAATTTAAATCATTCTTTTCTCCCTTTGATCCTGTTTGTTATCGCCTGTGTGATGGCATTTAGTACAGGTACTTCATGGGGATCATTCGGCATTCTACTGCCAATTGCAGGAGATATTGCTGCTGCAACAGATATAAGTCTGCTATTGCCAGCTCTAGCTGCTGTATTGGCTGGTGCGGTATTTGGTGATCATTGTTCACCGATATCAGATACAACAATTCTTTCTGCTACAGGTGCAGGTTGTAATTTGATTGATCATGTAATGACTCAGCTGCCGTATGCGGTTATTTCAGCGTTAATTGCTTGCTTCGGGTTTCTAGTTATTGGATTCACCGGGAGTACGACTTTAGCTTTGCTAACCATTGTGGTTCTATTGATTCTATTTGTTATAATTACAAGCCGTCGAACGAAAGAAGTGTAGAAACGCAAGAAGGAGCTTTCCATATGGAAGCTCCTTTCTCATAATAAAGTATTTACAGGAAATGCAGTTATGACTAGTTCATATCCTCTTTTTATCCTTCGAATCTCCTATTGCACCATTTGATTCATATGTCACGTAAAAGATGCTTCTATGAGGTTAAGTGATAGTAATATAATATCTTCGAGAAATTCCCCAACATGAAAATATGACTATTTTTCAGAAAATATTGTTTTGACAGATTAATCAAAAAACATTATACTAGCTGTAGATTATATCGAATAATCTGAAAATACAAAAGCTTCCGATTCTTTCGAGCGGAAATAAAAATGATTAGGGGGTTGAAAAGAAATGGAGAATCGTCCTCAATGGGGAACGAGAGCAGGGTTTGTGCTAGCTGCAATAGGTTCAGCTGTTGGCCTGGGGAATATTTGGAGATTCCCAGCAGTCGCTTATGAAAATGGTGGAGGTGCATTCTTTCTTCCATATTTATTTGCCTTATTAACAGCTGGTATCCCACTCTTAATTTTGGAATTTACGATCGGTCAAAAATATCGTGGATCAGCACCATTGTCTTACGCAAGGATGAATAAAAAGTATGAATGGTTAGGCTGGTGGCAAGTTGCGATTTCATTCGTAATCGCTACTTATTATGCAGTTATCATTGCATGGGCAATTAGATTTGCCGGTTTCTCATTTAGTCTTAAATGGGGAGATGACCCAGAAGGTTTCTTATTTGGAAGCTTTTTGAAATTAGCAGATAATCCAGGAGATGTTGGAGGCATCGTACCAGGGGTATTTATTCCTTTAGTCGTTGTTTGGATTATCACTTTAGGTATTTTATTTAAAGGGATTAAAAAAGGAATTGAAATTGCAAATAAAATCTTTATTCCTGCACTTCTAATCTTATTCTTAATTATTGTTGTTCGTTCTGTTACTCTTGAAGGAGCTGCAGCAGGTTTAGAGGCATTCTTTAAACCAGACTGGGGCCAAATTGCGAACCCTAAAGTTTGGGTAGCAGCCTATGGGCAAATTTTCTTTAGTTTATCTATTGCATTTGCCATTATGGTTACTTATGCAAGTTATTTACCAAAAAAGACTGATATCACAAATAATGCATTTATCACTGGATTTGCCAACTCTGGTGTAGAATTACTGGCTGGAATCGGCGTATTTGCAGCACTAGGATTCATGGCTTCTCAAGCTGGAGTTCCAGTAAGTGAAGTTGTTGCTGGTGGTGTAGGTTTAGCATTTGTCGTATTCCCGCAAATTATTAGTGAAATGCCAGCATTAAATGGCATATTCGGATCTATATTCTTTATCTGTTTAGTTTTAGCTGGG
Source organism: Cytobacillus eiseniae (assembly GCF_017874625.1). Lineage (GTDB taxonomy): Bacteria > Bacillota > Bacilli > Bacillales > Cytobacillaceae > Cytobacillus > Cytobacillus eiseniae. The sequence continues at coordinate 143,301 of NZ_JAGIKZ010000003.1, forward strand.
CTATCATCATTAATTTCTATAGTCGAGACATTTGTTGCTGGAATAGAGGATAAATTTAAGCTATCACGTACAAAAGCTGTTCTATTTGGTGGTGGATTAGCTGCAATTGTTTCTATCTTATTTTCAACAAATGGCGGACTTTACTTCCTTGATGCGGCAGATTACTTCATAAATAATTTCGGAGTTGCACTTGCTGGTCTAGTTGAAGTAATTATCGTTGCATGGGTATTAAGAGAACTAAAAAATCTTCAAAGCCATGCAAACAGCATGTCTGATATTCGTCTAGGTAGCTGGTGGAAAATCTGTTTAGGAATTATTACACCAGTAGTTTTAGGGTATATGATGGTTCAAAATATCGTTACAAATATTAAAGAGAACTATGAGGGCTACCCTACAAGTTTCCTATTGTATATGGGATGGGGAGTAGCAGTACTTGCGATTATATTAGGATTTGTCTTTATGGCGATTAAATGGAATAAGTCGCAAACGCTTGAAATTCCAGAAAACAAGGAGGTATCTCAATAATGTCTGGTGGAGCAATTACAATGATGGTCGTTGGGATGCTAATTATTTGGGGTGGGCTTGCTGCGAGTATTGTAAATGCTGTAGCGAAGTCAAAAAAGGCAAAATAAATAAGATGAAGGGCTTCCTTTTGTGGAAGCCCTTTTAATATGGATTTAGATCAAAAAGTGTGGCTTGCTACTTCATGTATATTTTACTTTTTTTGACGCTCCTGCCTTTCCCATAACCTTAAATGCGGATAAGGGTCAAAGGACCATTCAGTATAGCCATTGTCTTTATAGATGCCATAGTGGAGATGTGGAGGGAATTTCCCTGATGTGCCTGGGGGGCCGTATCCGGAGCTGCCGACACCACCAATGAGCATGCCAGGCTCGACAATTTGGCCAAGCTTTAAATCTTTCGCAAAACCGCTTAAATGGGCAAAGTAATGATAGTTATTATTAATATCACGAATGCCGATACGCCAGCCACCAAACCGATTCCAGCCTTTCATTTCGATAATCCCGTAAGCTGTAGATCGGACAGGCACACCATAATCCGCAAAAATATCGGTTCCTTCATGTATTCTTCTGCCACCCCAGCCCCTAGCTGCTCCCCAAGTATTTTTATAACTGTAATTGCTTCTTAGAGGAACAGGGAATGCGTGGTCATCAAGGTTTAGCCGCCCGAAATGTTTATAAATTTGTGCCTTTCCGACAATGATTCCGACTGTTTTATCCCTTTTATAATAATCCCATAACCCCATCTTAATATGATCATGTTCGGTCCCATAGGAAAGCAAATAGTTGGCAAAAGCAAACAGGACATCTTCATCACTAGTAGATGAAGCAAGTCCATCTCCATTTCCATCCATACCCATTCCATTGAAAAATCGTATCGATAATGGGTTTTCATCTTGATAATCAGGATTTAAAGGACCAGCCCATATTTCCGGCTTGAAATAGATCCCTGTGATTCCTTCTGCTTTTGGCAAATCCCTTCTTGACTGCCTGACATTTCGTTCATATTGATCGATTCCCGCAAGATAATACCAGGGGATATTTGTAACGAGTTCAACTCTTTTGTATAATTCCATTCGCTGATCATAAATCGATGTTTCGTTTGTTTCAGCAGCCTGTCCAGTAGAATAACAAATGAATGAAAAAAACATGGTTAAAATAACGGGAAAAATGAATCGCACAAAAATCCTCCCTTCTAAGTTTGTCTTGCTATTTAGTTTGTGAGATTTCAAAGTTTTCAACTCCATCAATTATTGGAAATCTCTTCTCTTCGACTTGTTCTTATAATTTCCATATGATAAAGTGACATCAGTGATGGATTAAAAAGTTTTGGATGAGGTGTGGATATTTTGAGTAAAAAGGAAGAATATTTACGTAAACCAGATTGGCTTAAAATAAAGTTAAATACAAATGATAATTACACTGGCTTAAAGAAAATGATGCGGGAAAAAGGGTTAAATACAGTATGTGAGGAAGCGAAGTGTCCGAATATTCATGAATGCTGGGCAGAGAGACGTACAGCGACTTTCATGATTCTTGGTGATACATGTACAAGGGCTTGCCGCTTTTGTGCGGTGAAAACGGGCTTGCCTACTGAATTGGATTTACAGGAACCGGAAAGAGTAGCTGATTCTGTTGCCCTTATGAATTTAAAGCATGCGGTTGTGACTGCGGTAGCGAGGGACGATTTAAAAGATGGCGGTGCAGCTGTTTTTGCTGAAACGGTTCGAGCGATTAGAAGGAAGAGCCCTTTCACAAGCATTGAAGTGTTGCCTTCAGATATGGGTGGAGTACTTGAGAATTTGAAGATGCTAATGGATGCCCGTCCAGATATTTTAAACCATAATATCGAAACGGTTGAACGATTAACTCCAAGAGTGCGTGCACGTGCAAAATATCATCGTTCATTAGAATTATTACGTCGGGCAAAAGAGCTGCAGCCAAATATTCCAACTAAATCAAGCTTGATGATTGGAATTGGTGAAACAAAGGAAGAAATTATTGAGACGATGGATGCATTACGAGCAAACCATGTGGACATTATGACAATTGGTCAATATTTGCAGCCATCTAAAAATCATTTAAAGGTAGAAAAATATTATCACCCAGATGAATTTAAGGAATTAAAGGAAATTGCATTAAGCAAGGGCTTTAATCATTGTGAAGCTGGGCCGCTTGTACGCTCTTCTTACCATGCAGACGAACAAGTAAATGCTGCGGCACAAAGAAAACAAGCATTAGGTGAGAAGGAAGCACAAGAGGCATAACTTACTTATACGTAAGATTCAATTAAAAAACTCAAAAGGAGTTCAGCGAGATAAGCTGAACTCTTTTTCTAAAGATTTATTTTCCTTGTGAAGAGGGTTGCTTGATTTCATTAATCAGTTTGTCGATTGCGAAATGTGCGTTTCGGCTGTCAGCATCTAATGTAGCGAAGCTTTCGACATTTTTTCGTAAAGCGGTGTTGTCGCTTACATAAATGTGATACCAGCTTGGGACAACCGATTGTGCCATTTTCTTCACTTGGTCTGCTGTTTGTTTGTCATTATCAGTATCTGTTGCATAAATAATGATCACTTCTCGGTCGGTCACGAGTGTAGAAACATCGTCCACATGTGGGACTTCTGTGCAGTATTTTCCGATGATATCTGCAATTTTTTCTCGATCAATGGCAGCATAGTGATTATAAGAAACATTTTCACCAGCGATTGGACTTCTTTGATGACGTACATAACCGAAATCTTCACTTTTATTAGTCGAACCATTGTTTCGATTGTATATATCTGCACGCTGGTCATTGACATTAATCGTTTGCCCACTTTCCTCATACAATTGATCATGTGCCGTATTGCTATTATTTTGACAGGCAGTTAAAGCTGCGAGTCCACAAATACTAAAAATAATGAATGATTTATTTATTTGAAACACCTCCTCATTTATAGAATGACCAAGCATTTATTTTTTTCTCTTAGTAATTGATGGAGAATCAGTTATAATTTAATTAGGGTCATTTCTAAAAGTTGTTGATTTTGAATCAAATGTGAAAGTATGTTCGACCAACTAGGTCGGTTGATTGGAGCGGAAGGTGCGAGACTCCTGCGGGATGCGTGGGACAGCTGAGACCCCGCAGGCGCAAGTGCGCCGAGGAGGCTCAGCGCCCACCCCGCGGAAAGGGAGCACACGTACGCGGAAATCAACCTTTACCAACTTTATCTAAATTAGCAACAATGTTTGCGAAAGAACAGCCTTTAATTAAAGTTAGCGGTTGGAGTAGAGGGTGAGAATCTTGATTTGTATTAACAATATTTGCTATGAGATCATTGAAGAAAAACGTGATGGATTTAATGAAGAAGCTTTTCGTGGTAGGTATAGTGAAATTTTGACGAGATATGATTATATTGTCGGAGACTGGGGCTATGGCCAGCTAAGATTAAGAGGGTTTTTCGATGATCAAAATCAGAAAGCAACATTTGATACGAAAATCAGTACATTAACAGAATATTTATATGAGTACTGTAATTTTGGCTGTGCCTATTTTGTAGCAAAGAAAATAGGCAAGTAACAAAAGGGCGATCAGAAAAATACTGATTGCCCTTTTTGTCGTCTGTTTGTGCAAATCCTAATAAGGGGATTGTGTGCTTTCTTCCGGGTCATCATGAGGAGGGTGAGCCCCATCCATTTGCCTCGGCAACCCTTCATGCAAGTCTTTATTTGTGAAAGTAAAGGCACTATATTTTCGTTGGCCAGCACGCCAAGGGGTACTTTTATTTTCTACAGGTTCTTCATTATTAAAGGGGGAACCGTAGGCGCCTTCAGGCAATTCCTCAGCAGTTAGATTATTCCTCTGTGCGATAACATTTGAAAAATCTGCGTATACTTCTTCATCCTTCCTTGCCATTTTAATCCCCTTTCTGTTTCTTTTAAATGAAAAAAGGAGAACCCTCATAAGAAAAGGCTCTCCCTTAGTATTTGTGTTAAAAGGATTATTAAACAAGCTCCATGAGAAAGGAGCGTAATTCCTCTGCATCTTCTTCAGAAAGGTTAAAGGCATATTCTAAATACCCTTCTTCATTTAAATCATCTTCTCCGATAATGGCAAAGCGATTGCTTTGAATATCGAGTACGATTTGTTTCCCATAGTATCGGTCAGATTGAATGATGGCTAAATCAAAACGCTGGTTTTCACATACAAAGCTAACAAATCGAGTTCTTGTATCTACAAGGTCGTCATATAAAAAGAAACGTTCGGTCATAGTTTGTTCTCCTTTTGCCGCAATTATAAAATGCTTACTTTCTATCTTAACAGAATTATGTATTTTTCTCACTTTGTATAAATATTATTTCCATATTTCATTCTACTAAGGGAAATTTTAGCTGGAAATGTGATAAAATATGGACATGAAGTTAGTCGCACCTGAGAGGAATGAAGCAAATGGTCCATCAACGCAAGATACGATCAAGTTTTGGCAAATGGATGAAACTCTTTCTGCCATTACAAAAGATGCGATTTTTTCCACCTCAGTTTCTTGTTCGTGACCCGATTACAAAAGGGGTATGGAAAGCTTTTAATAGTGGAAATGAAGTAGCAATTGTCGTTTTTAATATAAAAAATTTACGTGAACTTCCTGACCAGCTTGGCCAGCAGGGATATACAAAATTTATTGCCTGTCTTAAGAAAGTCTTTCAAGAGGTCGTTAAACAAGAAATAGATTCAGAGGAAGTTATTGCTCTTCATGATTATTCCAGTGATGGACTTACATTATTATTATCAATTGATCATAGTCAATATTGTGTCACAGAAATTGATAAAAAAATGAAGAAAATTTTGCGTGAAGCAGAAAAAAACCTTTATACAGAGATGCCTGCGGCAAGCCCAGTTTTTGATATGGGATACATGTTTATTGAAAAGAAGCATTACTCTATTCAAGAAGCGATTATGAAAGCTCATCAGCAAGCATTGGCAATGGCAGAAAAGCGTGTGCAATCTGAATTTAATGAAATGCTGTACGCATTAAATAAAATTATTGCTAAAAAGGATATTCGAATGCTTGCACAGCCAATTATTAATGTAGCCACAGGAGAAGTAAAGGCATGGGAAATGCTGACGCGCGGACCAAAAGGAACGGGATTAGAAAGTCCTTTACAGTTATTCTCTGTTGCTAAACAAACGGGACTGCTCTACGATTTGGAAATGATTGTTTTCGAAAAAATAATCGAACAAATTAAAGCAACAGGATGCAGGCAAGATATTTTTATTAATTTCACCCCGCTTACAATTGGAAATGAACGGTTCGTTAGGGATATAAAGAAAATGCTCGCAAAACATAAAAACATTCTTCCTAGTCAGCTTACCCTTGAAGTAACAGAACGGGATTCGATCGAGGGAATGGACAACCTTTTATATAATATAAAGGTATTGCGAACATGGGGATTCAAGATTGCGGTAGATGATACAGGGGCTGGATATGCAAGCTTACATTCCATTAGTGAAATTATGCCGGATATTATAAAAATTGATCGTTCGGTTATTCAGGATATTGATAAAAACTCTGTGAAAGAGTCGATGCTTCAGGGACTGCTATTAATTGCAAGAGAGGCTGGTTCTTTAGTAGTTGCTGAAGGCATTGAAAATAAAGATGAAGCATTAGTTCTTTCAAGAAATAAGGTTGATTTAGCACAAGGGTATTTCTACTCTCGGCCGCGGGCTTTAGAGAAGGGGCTTAAATCATCTTAATTGCAGAAGGGTGAGAATCATGTATTTTGTTGACAGAGAAAAGATCGAAAAAACGCTTATCTATTTAGAAGAGCAAATTTCTTTATTCGAGCAAGTGAATAATTGGGAATCTATCATTGAAAGAACAGCAATGGAGCGGGCTACACATATGATTATTGAAGCCATCCTCGATGTTGGAAATGCAATGATTGATGGATTCATCATGAGGGATCCTGGAAGCTATGAAGATATTGTTGATATTTTGGATGATGAAAAAGTGATTCATGATGAACTAAGTGTCAGCTGTAAACAAATCATTAAATACCGAAAGATGTTAGTTCAATCGTATTTAGACATCAATCATGAAGAAGTAGCAGTTATGTTTACGAAACATCTTCCTGTAATCAAGCATTTTCCTTCAAGAGTAAGGGAATACTTGTTAAATGAGTTAGGACCAGTTTCAGCATTTCGCAACTAGAAAAAATAAGAGTAGGTCGGATTCGCTCCGGCCTTTTTATTTTTTGAGAAGGCTGTTTTCGCAAACAATGTTGTATATTAAGATATAGTTGGTAAAGGTTGATTTCCGCTCCAGGTTGCTCCCTTTCCGCGGGGTTGGCGATGAGCCTCCTCGTCGCTTTCGCTCCTGCGGGGTCTCATCTGTCCAACGCATCCCGCAGGAGTCTCGCACCTTCCACTCCAATCAACCGACCTATTTGGTAAAACATTCATTCTAACATTTGATTTAAAAACAACTATCTTTAAGTAAACAGCCTTTAATAAAAATATGCTCGCTCTTTCATTAATTATAAGTAAAGTTTGCATAGAGGTGATAGGAATGAAGAATTACAAAGGATATTTAATTGACCTTGATGGAACGATGTATCGAGGAAACGAGCTCATTAAAGAAGCAGCCGATTTTGTCAATCATCTAATTAAGAAGGATTTGCCTTATTTATTTGTCACAAATAACTCATCAAGAACACCAGCTCAAGTGGCTGAAAAGCTTCGTTCATTTTCGATTCCAGCAGTAGCGGAGCAAGTTTTTACAACGAGTTTAGCAACAGCTAATTACCTATATGATTTAAAAAAGGATGCTTCCGTATTTGTAATTGGTGAAGAAGGGATTCGTGAAGCGCTAGTAAATAAGGGATTTCGCATCGCGGAAGAAGAGGCTGATTTTGTAGTTGTTGGCATTGATCGATCGATCACCTATGAAAAGCTCGCATCAGCATGCTTAGCTGTTCGCAATGGAGCTATTTTCATCTCAACAAACGGGGACATCGCAATACCGACAGAACGAGGTCTATTGCCTGGGAATGGTTCATTAACTTCTGTTATTGCAGTATCGACACAAACGAAGCCACTTTTTATCGGGAAGCCTGAACCAATCATCATGGAACAAGCACTGCAAGTACTGGGCACGAAAAAATCCGAAACGCTGATGGTTGGGGATAATTACGATACAGATATATTAGCCGGAATGAATGCAGGAGTGGATACTCTCCTCGTCCACACAGGTGTGACAACAGAGCAATTGCTTGCAGGCTACGAAAAAAAACCTACATATGTTGTTCATACACTAAAGGATTGGATAATATAATTAAGTCACTAAAAAGGTAAAACCGCTTTGATTTGGCTGTCTCCACCTCATTTAATTAAAAGGAGCAGAGCATAAAAATCTAAGCGGTTTTTTGTTTTCAAAAAAATATGAAAGAGGACAGTAAACTATCTAGCTCCTGTGCCTCTTGATATGTTTCCTATATCTTAGTTAGGTTCCTTCAAAATTTGTACGACAATAACCTCGGGCTTGCGCTTATCTATTTTGCTCCACTTGCCCGGTGTGCTAGGCGGCTAGAAGCAGCGGCTGCAATTGCTCCAACAATGTCATCTAAGAAAGTATGGCATTTACCTGAATTCTTATCATTTAAGTCATGCAAGATGCCAGGCTTCAATTTATCAATATAACCGAAGTTTGTTAACCCAATGGAACCATATACATTTACAATCGATAACGCTAAAACTTCATCGACTCCATAAAGGCCTTCATCACTTTCGATTACACCTTGCAGTGGCTCTTGGAGCTTCTTTTCTTCTGCAAGTCTATCAAGCTGAATGCCTGTTAAAACAGCATTTTGTACCTCCCGTTTAGACAGTACACGTTCCACATTCTCAATGCATACGTCCATTTGTAAATCTGGATGGTATTTTTCTTGCAGAAAGAACACTAAATCGGCAATATCTTGAATTTTAACCCCTCGTTCATGCAGCCATTTTCGTGCAGTTTGTTCAATTTTATCAACTGATTTTTCTTCGTTCATCGGCTCCACCTATTTCTTGTTATTTTTCCTTAAATATATACCGACAGGCAAGAATTTATGCCATGTCTGATAGTTGGAAATATCTACCCTTTATCTTATCCTAGCTATTCTTAATTAATCAAGCGAAGGAAAAAAACAAGTTTTGCAAGATTCCTTCATATATATGTTCTAAAGCTCTGGAAAAACAAGGCTCTTTTCGAAAAGCTTGTTGTTTTATATCAAATATTTGGATGATTGGGTTTACCAAATAGGTCGGTTGATTGGAGCGGAAGGTGCGACACTCCTCGAAAATGCTATCACATTTCCTTCGTGCGGTGTCATTCAGGATGTTTATTCAATGTCCTGCGGGATGCGTAGGACAGCTGAGACCTAAGCAGGAGCGTGAGCGACGAGGAGGCTCAAGCGGACTACCCCGCGGAAAGGGAGCACACGTACGCGGAAATCAACCTTTACCAATGAAGTGTAAAATAGCAACAGTGTTTGTGAAAACAGCCAAAAACAAAGAGGTGTGATCATGCTGAATAATCTCCTTGAAAAACAATATGGAATCCAAATGGATGAGGAACTTCGTGTGGGCCCTTATCATGCTTGTCGGACACAAGGGCAAATTTACTTATTCGTACCAGTCGATGGATTTGCTGAAGATGAACTGCTTGAATTAGAAATGCTTGCCGATCATTTAGCGAGAAATGGGGAAAAATATAGCAGTACCTTTCTCAAAACGAAGGACGGACAGCAAATGAGCGAATGGGAAAACCGAAAATATTGTGTATTAAAAAATGAGTACGTCCAAAATCGTAAAATCAGCCGATTTGGGAGAAAGCTAGCAAAATTTCATTATCGGGGAAGATCAGTCGCCTTTTCTGTGAATAAGCTAAGCCGGATTGGCCAATGGAAGCAATTATGGGAAGCGCGGCTGGATCAAATGGAGAAGGTTTGGAATGAACTGTTGTTTACACAGCCTGATAATGAATTTGAACGAATGTTTCTGGAGTCCTTTCCATATTATATGGGAATAGCCGAAAATGCGATTCAATATTTAGTAGATGCAGAACTTGATGATGATCCTACCATGATGGATAGCGGGACGATCAGTCATATTCGATTTACAGATCATACATGGGGAAATTCTTACTATATTAAAAATCCTTTTGATTGGGTATTCGATCATTCATCTAGAGATTTGGCTGAGTGGACAAGGGAGAAATATTTCCATAATATCAAGACATACGAGCCAGATTTAAAGAAGTTCTTAGCTGACTATCAAAGTGTTACGCCATTATCGTCTTTTTCTTGGCGTCTGTATTATGCGCGTATCCTTTTTCCCCTACACTATTTTACTTGTATTGAAACATACTATGGAACGCAATCAGAACAAGAGAAAATTCTTCTTGAAGAAAGACTAAATAAATTTTTACAGCAATCAGATGATCATGAGCGTTTTCTAGGAAGGTTTTTTGACTTTGCTGAAGTCCCCGTTTTAAAAATGAATATCCCTTTAGTAGACTGGTTAAAGAAATAATAAGATACAAAGCCTGTGGGGCGGAGTTCATTCCCTACAGGCTTTTGATTTTTCAATTATTGAACTCCAATACAATACAAAAGAATAAGTCAAGCTGTGCTAGATGGGGAATTCCAGCCAACTTTTCTTCTGGAGGTTAAATAATGACCAAGTGCTAATCCTGTTTAAAATTTGAATTATTAGAAAAATCCTTGTAAAAATAATTGATTAGTTCTATAATGTCTACTATATAAAAACAAATGTACATATAGAGTGAACAGTAAGGGGGATAAATATATGGAGGAAATTTCAATTGGGTTATTAGGCTTAGGAACGGTTGGATCGGGTGTTGTAAAAATTATTGAAAACCATCAGGATAAGCTCATTCACCAAATTGGTTGTCCTGTCAAAATCAAACGTATTCTTGTAAAGGACTTAAATAAAGAGCGGCTGGTTCATGTCGAGCGTACTTTACTCACTACTAATCCTGCTGAGATACTAGATGATCCGGATATTGATATCATTATTGAAGTGATGGGTGGAATTGAGGAAACAAAAATATATTTAAAACAAGCATTACTTAATAGGAAAAATATCGTTACCGCAAACAAAGATTTAATGGCCTTACACGGGGCGGAGCTTTTGACGATTGCCTCAGAAAATAGCTGTGATCTTTTTTATGAGGCTAGTGTAGCAGGGGGAATTCCTATTTTACGAAGTCTTGTCGATGGACTTGCCTCTGATCGAATTACGAAAATGATGGGGATTGTAAATGGAACAACTAATTTTATTCTCACAAAAATGACGAAGTATGGCAGTGATTATGAGGAAGTCTTGAAGGAAGCACAGTCACTTGGCTATGCAGAAGCAGATCCGACAGCAGATGTTGAAGGACTAGATGCGGCTAGAAAGATGACAATCCTTTCAACACTTGGTTTTTCAATGAAAATTGATTTGGATGATGTGTTAGTCAAGGGTATTACAGGTGTGACAAAAAGTGATCTTACGTATGGGAAGCAGCTTGGCTATATAATGAAACTCATTGGGATGGCTCACCGTGAAGGGGAAAAGGTTGAAATTAGTGTACAGCCAACATTAATGGCGGAGACACATCCTCTTGCATCAGTACAAGATGAATTTAATGCTGTCTATGTGTACGGAGAAGCGGTGGGAGAAACGATGTTCTATGGACCAGGTGCTGGAAGTATGCCAACAGCAACAGCGGTAGTGTCCGATCTTGTTGGGGTAATGAAAAATATGAGGCTAGGTGTTACCGGAAAAAGCGCTGTCACTCCGCAATTCAAAAAGCAAATTAAGGAACCAAGTGAAATGTTTTCAAAGTATTTTCTTCGCTTGCATGTGAAGGATGAAGTAGGTGTATTTGCAGAGATTACATCGATCTTTTCTGAGCAGCATATTAGTTTTGAAAAAATCCTCCAGCTGCCATTGAAAGATAAAGGGCTTGCCGAAGTTGTACTAGTGACACATCAAGCCTCCTTGCAAAATTACGAGGATAGTTTAGTGAAAGTAAGAGATTTGCAGGCCGTTCAATCAATCGAAAGCTCCTATCGGGTAGAAGGGAGTGCCAATAGATGAGATGGTTAGGGCTATTGAATGAGTATAAAGAGTATTTGCCAATTAATGATCACACACCATTGATTACATTGAATGAGGGAAATACACCGTTGATTCGTCTAAATAAGCTTTCTGATGAATGGGGGGTGGATCTTTATGTAAAAGTAGAAGGAGCCAATCCAACCGGCTCATTTAAAGATCGAGGCATGGTGATGGCTGTCGCAAAGGCAAAAGAGAACGGCAGTGATACGATTATATGTGCATCTACAGGGAATACATCTGCTGCTGCTGCTGCCTATGCTGCAAGAGCGGGCTTGAAGTGCATCGTCGTCATTCCAGATGGGAAAATTTCGATGGGGAAGCTTGCACAGGCAGCTATGTATGGAGCAGAAATTATTTCTATTGAGGGGAACTTTGATGATGCTTTGGCTCTCGTTCGAAAAATTAGCGAAACAGAATCTATTACTCTAGTGAATTCAGTAAATCCTTATCGATTAGAAGGGCAAAAAACGGCTGCCTTTGAGATTTGTGATGCATTAGGGAATGCGCCAGATATTCTTGCCCTACCAGTTGGGAATGCAGGGAATATTAGTGCCTATTGGAAGGGGTTTAAGGAATATCATCTGAAAAAGAAAACCGGCTTGCCACGAATGCATGGATTTGAGGCAGAAGGTGCTGCAGCTATCGTGCATAATCGAATTTTTGAACAGCCTGAGACCGTCGCAACAGCGATTCGTATTGGCAACCCAGCAAGCTGGCAGCTAGCAATAGATGCAGTAAGGGAATCGAATGGGGCAGTGGATGAGGTGAGTGATGAACAAATTCTGCATATGTATAGAAAGTTAGCTTCAACAGAAGGGATTTTTGCTGAACCTGCTTCTTGTGCGTCTCTTGCAGGTATTTATAAGCAGCTTCGTAATGGAGAGATTCCCCATCAATCAAGAGTGGTTGCGATTTTAACTGGAAGTGGCTTGAAGGATCCCCTAATAGCGATGGAAGCAAGTCCGATTACACCTGTTATCTTGCCAAATGATGAACAGGCAGTTGCTGCATATATTAAGGGAGTTGTTCCTATATGAATGATGGGGAGATGCTCATCATTAAAGTACCTGGCAGTTCAGCCAATCTAGGTCCAGGCTTTGATTCGATCGGGTTAGCCGTAAATCTGTATTTAACGGTAGAAGCGGAGAAAGCTGAAAAGTGGGAGGTTGTTCCTCTTTCTAGCGAATTGGAGATGTTTCCAAAGGATGAAAGAAATTTTCTCATACAAATCGCACTTCATACAGCAAGAAATTATCAAAGGGAGCTGCCTCCTTGCCGTATAAGAGTAAAAACAGATATTCCACTTGCAAGAGGACTTGGCTCAAGTGCAGCTGCTATTATTGCAGGGATCGAATTGGCTGATTCCTTTTGTCAGCTTCACCTAACTAGAGAGGAAAAACTAGAACTAGCAACAAAATTTGAAGGACATCCTGATAATGTAGGTGCAAGTCTATTCGGTGGTTTAGTTATAGGCTGTCAATTAGATGGGGAGGTAAGAATGGAAGCCTTTCACGATCTGACATTTGACCTCGTTGCTGTCGTTCCAAATGAGGAATTATTAACAAAAGATTCGAGAGGAGTGCTGCCAGACAGTCTTGTGTATAGTGAGGCAGTTCAAGCTGGTGCAGTTGGCAATGTTTTAATTGCCGCATTGTTAAAAGGAAACTATGAATTGGCAGGCAAAATGATGAAGGCAGACCGTTATCATCACCCGTATCGAAAAGCAATGGTGCCTCATTTGACTGATATTGAAGAATTGGCTCCTAAGCTAGGTGCCTTTGGTGTAGCATTAAGTGGGGCTGGACCGACTGTTCTTTGTTTAGCAGAAAAGGGAATGGGGAGAATGGTAGCTGAAGGACTGGCTCGACAATTGCCAAATATGGCGTGCAAATGCTTGACTATCGATCAAAATGGAAGTGTTGTATATTCTGTATCTGAAAGTGGAATTGCCTAACAGATGAACATAAAAAAAAGCGATGTCGGAACATCGCTTTTTTAATGTCTACTAAATATATAATCGCGCGTTGTGTATAAAATATAAATCGATTGTTTTACGTCCAGCTCCAGCGCCTATCGCCTATCAAACTTCAGTACTGCTCCACAACGATTGCGTCAACATCGGTTCGCTATCGCTCACCGTGTTTCCTTTATCTCAGTCGCAGTCCTTCCAGTCTGTACGGCGAGACCTTAGGCACCTCCGCATTTGTTCATTAAAATACTTGTTCAACCTCTGTGATACCAGGTACTTCTTCTAACAGTGCACGTTCGATTCCTGCTTTTAATGTGATGGTTGAGCTAGGGCATGTGCCGCAAGCACCTAGAAGACGAAGCTTAACGATCCCATCTTCCACATCCACTAATTCACAGTCTCCTCCGTCACGTAGAAGGAATGGACGTAATTTATCTAATACTTCTTGAACTTGATTCATCAAGGATGTTTGTTCTGCCATTTGTATCTACCCCTTTCTTATTAATTATTATAATCATTCTCAGTGCAAAAATCTATTTAAACAAACGGATTTCCACTTAAATGAGCAATTTCCTGAGATTTCTACTCTTATTATATTGTAAAATAGAAGGAAGGATACTTTTTAATCAGGGGAGGAATGAATGGAATGCATGAAATCGAATTAACTGTCTATGGAGCCGAGCAATTATGCCCAAGCTGTGTGAATCTACCTTCTTCAAAAGAAACATATGAATGGCTGCAAGCGGCTTTAGACAGAAAATATGGAACACAGCCATTTAAGGTAACATATGTTGATATTCATCATCCACCAGTAGATGAGGAAAAGAGGAAATTTGCTCAAAGAGTGATTGATGAAGACATGTTTTATCCAGTTGTTTTAATTGAAGATCAAATCGTAGGAGAAGGCAATCCAAGGCTTAAAACCATTTATGCGGAAATGGAGAAATACGGTTATCAAGCATAAATAAATAGGAAAAAAGAGAGCTTATGGAACTAATCAGAATGAACACAAGCTCTCTTTTCTTTTATAAAATGACCGAGATTAGATTTTTTCTACTTCAATATAATGAATTTGATGTCCATCGATATTATTAATTTTGAATGTATACCCACCAAAGTCAATCTCTGAATTAATGTCAGCTTCAATATTTTGACTTAAGAACCAGCCACCAAGTGTGTCAATATCTTCATGTGGCAAATCAATTCCTAATAAATTGTTCACATCTTCAATTAGTAATCTTGAATTTAATATATAGTGATTGTCATTAAGTTTACGTATATCAGGCACTTCATCTATATCAAATTCATCTCTAATTTCACCAACGATTTCTTCCAGTATATCTTCAACAGTTACTAACCCTGAAGTACCGCCATATTCATCCATTAGTATAGCAATATGAACCCGTTCCTTTTGCATTTTAACTAATAAATCGTGGATGGGAATCGTTTCAATTACACGAATCACTGGATTAATGAATGCCTCTAATTTTAATGAAGCTTCATCTTTTTGCTCAATTTTGAGATAGGCTGTTAAAAATTCCTTTACATTAATAAAACCACGTACATTGTCCTTGTCCCCATCGACTACTGGGTAGCGGGTATAATTTTCCGAAGTAATGATATGGAGAATTTCTGTATATGTATCGTCCATTGAAATAGTGACCATTTCTGTTCGTGGTACCATAATTTCCTTCGCAATTCTTTCATCAAATTCGAAGATATTATTCATATACTTTAATTCATTCATGTTAATTTCCCCACTCTTATAACTTTCGGACAATAATATCCGCAGTTCTTCTTCGGAGTGAGCGACTTCATGTTCGGATGCTGGTTTTAAACCGAAAAGACCAACTAGAATACGTGCTGATCCATTTAAAACCCAAATAAAGGGGTACATTATTTTATAAAACCAGATGATCGGTACGGCACATGCAAGAGTAACTGCTTCAGCCTTTTGAATCGCAACCGTCTTTGGCGCTAGTTCCCCTACGACAACATGCAAGAATGTAACTAAAGCAAATGCAATTCCAAAGGATAAGAGATGTGTAATAGATTCATTTAGGTCTAATCTAATAAAAAGGGGGTGGAGAAGCTTTTCTACGGTCGGCTCCCCTAACCAACCAAGACCTAATGCTGTAACTGTGATCCCTAGCTGGCAGGCAGACAAGTATTCATCTAAATGTGTGACAACCTTTTTGGCAGAAAGGGCCCCTTTTTTTCCTTCTAAAATGAGTTGATCAATTCTAGAACTTCGCACTTTAACTATGGCAAATTCAGTTGCCACGAAAAAGGCTGTTAATGCGATTAATAGGATAATCAAAATTAAATTTATCGTCGTCAATAGGTAGCCTTACAAGTAAGGCATACACCTCCCAATATTTTAATTATATGTGTTTGCTAGTCACTTCTCATTTTGCCCAGAGTGAAATCAGACATGCTAGAAATGAACATTCTATTTGGTGGAAATTGTTTAATTAAGCAGTAATAGCAATGTTTGAATTAAAGTAAGGCTTTCATGGGAAATTTCCTTTTTTATTCGTTCGAATTTCTTTTGATCTGTTCTTTCCAAGTGAGCGAGAGCTTCAGTTACCTCTTTTTCTAAAGTTTGCATTTTTAGCCTTAAGTCAAGAACATCGATCTCTTCTGAATATTTTTCAATGATTTCATGCTTAATATGTTCTAGAGAGACCCCTTCTTGCTTTCTCTTCTCAATGAAGTGAATTCGATCTATGGAAGAGTCGTCGTAATAACGATAGTTTGAAGAGGAACGTTCAGCTTTTAATAATCCAAGCTTTGTATAATAATCAATCGTACGCTTAGTAAGCTTTGTTTTCTCAGCTAATTCACCTATTTTTAATTTCTCTGTCCCAAAAGAAACACCCCCAAACTATAACGTCGTGGTTGTAATTATAATAAAAAATTAAGTGATTATCAAGAATAATCAGTGAAGGTACCTATAACCAAGTTAGGAGGGCGCTGTAAAAGTCTTTTTATGCAGAAAAAGAAGCTAACGACCTACTTCATAGAGGATGTTAGCTTCTTTTGTGGAGTGTATATGGATGGAAACTTCCATTGTTTTCAAAATGTGTTTCTTTTAAGCAGTCTCCTAAATGGCAGTACTTTTGTAATAAATGGAGTGGGATGATATTTAGCCACGATGATTTTTATACATCCATAAAATTCCTGATTTAATCATACGAGCTACACGGCCAGTGATTGGTCTTTCGGCAACTACACCGAAGCCATGTTTCTTGCCAAGCGAGCCGAGTACCCCTTTTAGTTTGATGGTTGGCATTTCTTCAGGTAAAGATTCACCCTTCCAGCGTTTCAAAAGGATCTGTACAATTTGTTCAGCTTGTCCTTCTGCAAGCTGGGCACTTGGTGCTTGAGGCAGGCTTGCACAGTCGCCAACTACATAGACATGCTCATCCGTTGGAAGGTTGTGATGCATTGTAAGTATCACTCTACCCTGTGTGTCCTTTTCTACATCCATGTCACGTACAATTTTATTAGGTTGAATGCCAGCTGTCCAAACGATGGCATCACAAGGAATCGGTTCATCATGATTATAAAGAATATTTTCTTCCACTCGTGTAATATTCGAATGGCTGACAATATCCACTTCATGGCTATCAAACCATTGTTCCACATATGTGCTGAGTCTTTCTGGGAATGCAGAGAGAATATGGCTGCCTCGATCAAATAATTTAATGTTTAAATCAGGCCGGCTTTCGTGAAGCTCAGAGGCAATTTCAACTCCACTTAGCCCCGCTCCAACAATGGCTACAACAGAGCCTGGAATTAAATTATTTAACGCTTGATACGTTGCACGTGATTTTTCAATTGTTTGGATGCTATACGTATAAACATCAGCACCAGGGACGTTATGGAATTTATCCTCACATCCGAGACCAATGATTAAATCATCATATGAAATGGGTGTTTCTCCATGTAAGCGTACTTGTTTTTTCTCAATGTCTACACAAGTAATTTCACCATATTTGACGGTTAATCTTGGGTGTTCTGGAAAAGCAACTCTCACATGTTGATCAGAAATTGTGCCTGCAGCTAATGCATAATATTCTGTTTTTAAACAATGGTAAGGCGTTCGGTCAATTAAAGTAATCGATACATCTTCTGGTAGTTGATTTGGCAATAGACGGGCAAGCACCCTCATACCGCCATATCCCCCTCCAAGGATAACTAGATTTTTCATTTTGAATTCCCCTTTTAGTCAGCTCTAAAGTAGTCATTATTTCGTATAAAGTTAAAAGTATTTATTAAAATAAAAATTATCAAACAGCTTGATTCCATAGAAATTATAACGAAATTGTGTCAAAACTACAACAGTTAGCAGATGAAACTTGACAAATTAAGCTGTAAATAGTAAAAGTAAGCAGTTTTTACTAAACAAAATTGATTGCGGTGGAACATAAAAAAAGGTAGCATTAAAGAGTATGAGGTGATCAAGTGATAAAGCCAATTATTGAATTTTGTTTTAGTAATCTTGCGAGTGGATCTCAAAAAGCGTTTGAAATACTCGAAAAGGATTATGATTTGGATGTAATTGAATATGGCTGCCTCGGTTATTGCGGGAAATGTGCAGGCACGCATTTCGCACTTGTGAACGGAGAAGCAGTTACAGGGGAAACACCTGAAGAACTAGTAGAAAATATTTATCAATTTTTAGAAGAAAATCCAATGTTTTAAAATGATAAAAGACTACACCGGATAGAAAAGTGTAGTCTTTTTTTGATAGCTGCTTCAACATGTATTCCTCCACTAGCATGGCCTTAAGGAGTGGGGGAGTTTATGTTCTCAAGTGGTTGTGACATTTTCGGTGTGCTTATCGGCGCGAATGTCATGCCAGCGCTCCCTGGCCATATCGATAATGCCTGATTCCACTGAACGGTTTTGCTGTTCAATCACTTTTGAGAAGTACTTAACAGCTTGGTCTCTTTTATGTGTTCTTCTTGCAAGTTCTCCGATTAAATAAAGAATCTTTACTTCTGACATTTGTGTACCTTTAAAATCATCTGCCATATAGGAATTTAAATAGTCATTCATAGCCAGATTCATAAAACGCTGTTCTTGTTCAACATTTTCTAAGATTCGATATAACCAAGCAAGTCTCACATAGAAACCAGCAACAATAATATGCTTTTCCTTCTTCAATAAACAACAGTAAACAGCTAATTTATATGTTTTAATCGCATCTTGAATGGTTCGTTTTTCTCCATAATCATGTAAAGCCCACTGTGCGCATACTTTTTCTTGAATTTCATCTATTGCTCCAGGTGGAAAATACGGAGCACAATCATCTGTAGAAGAAAATCCACAATGAGGGCAGACATTTACATTGTATAAAATTGGGTTTAGCTCCTCTGAAGAGTAGATCGGACAAAAATCAGTATCATAGCTCTTTACTTTGATAAATTTAGAACGGAGCTTTTTTGTAGTGAAAGCATTATTACATATTTTACATGTACACTGCTTATCATAGATGGGGTCAATTTGTGTCATAGAGATCGCCTCCTTAGGTATAATGGTGTATTTTCCTTTATAGGAATATCTAATCATTATTACTAATATTATACTCTATTTCATGATAAAAGCACTAAAAACCAATATGGACTTAGTGAAAAATGATGCATTCAGATTAGTTGAGGACTGGCGTGTTAGTGTATATACTATTAGTAAGGTGAAATTATCAATTTGGATAAATGCTTTTCAGAAAAAGGGAAGGAGGATAAGAAGATGAATGAAGTAGTTATATTAACAGAAGCTGCATCTCTGCAAATTAAGGAAATGATGAAGTCGAGTGAGGAAGAGAATGCCTTTTTACGTGTTTCCGTAAAAGGTGGAGGCTGCAGTGGGCTATCCTATGGCATGGGATTTGCTCATGAAATAGAGGAAATGGATACGAAGCTTGAACAATATGGCATTCAAATTCTTGTTAACAAGGAGGATGCTCCGATTCTGCAAGGAACGAAAATCGATTATAAACAATCATTAATGGGTGGAGGCTTCACCATTGATAATCCAAATGCGATTGCCTCATGTGGATGTGGTTCATCTTTCCGTACAGCAACAGCAACAGGAACACCTGAGGAATGTTAATTGGTTAAACATGGAAAAGGAACCGAACATCAAGATAAGTGCTTCGATGCAAAGGTAGAAAAATAAAAAACAAATATTTCAGCAAGCGAGTCAGCAAATATTCTCGCTTGCTTTTTTTTGTTAGTTTTTACTGTTGAAAATAGCAACAAATGGACAATTACTGTTCCCTTATCACGATTAAGTGGATTCTAAAAAAGGGGGTGGCTTGAGCAGCAGAACTGATAAATAGACGGGAAAAATCCGCTTATTTCAAAATTTTTAATGAAAAAAGAGTAAATAAGCGGAAAAATTCCGCCTATTTACTCAAAAGGTCCAATAATGGGTGATTTTTCTTTGATTAAGCGGAAAATCTCCGCTTATTTTTCTTTTGCTAGATGTAAAGCCATTGCGTTTACTCAGCAATATGATTTAGCTTGGTATTAACTTCACAACCGAACTACCAAACATTGGATTCCCTTTTTTATTAATTAAACATCGAAGAGCTGTGCATCGGCTGGATTTTTGCTTTTGGATCAATGTAAGCCTTTGCATTGTTCACTGCCGTTGGTGCTTCACCAAAACCACAAGCAATAAGCTTCACTTTGCCATCATATGTGCAAATATCTCCTGCTGCATAAATGCCGGCAATATTTGTTTCCATTTTCGAATTAACAACGATGGAATTCTTCTCAATTTCTAAGCCCCACTCTTTAATTGGGCCAAGGGAAGAAACGAATCCATAGTTACAGATAACTGCATCTACATCTAATGTAACTTTTTCCTTGTCAGTTACGCCTTCAAGTACTACCTGGCTAATGCCATTGTCATCACCGATTAATTCAACAGGTACATATGGTGTTTTAATATCTACTTTTGAATTATTCAGATTCTCCACACTATGCTCATGCGCACGGAATTTATCACGTCTGTGAATAATGGTTACTTGTTCTGCAATCGGTTCAAGCATTAAAGCCCAATCCACTGCAGAGTCTCCCCCGCCGAATACGACTACTTTTTTACCTGCAAAATGATTTAAATCATCAATAAAGTAGTGAAGGTTCTTGCCTTCATATTGAGCAGCACTATCCAGCTCTAGGCGGCGTGGTTGGAATGCGCCATTTCCAGCAGTAATGATGACTGATTTTGTGTAATGAATTTCTTTATTCGTCGTTAATTTAAAGATGCCATCCTCTTGCTTTTCCAACTTTTCAACAGATTGTTCAAGCGCAGTGGCTGGCTCAAATTTTGCCATTTGCTCTTTTAAATTATCGATTAATTCTTGTGCCCGCACTTTAGGAAAACCTGCAACATCATATATGTATTTTTCAGGATAAAGGGCCGATAATTGACCGCCAAGCTGTGGCAAGCTCTCAATAATTTTGACTGAGGCTTGTCTCATGCCGCCATAGAAAGCAGTGAATAAGCCAATTGGTCCTCCGCCAATAATCGTTATATCATATACTTTTTGATCTTCTTTCACACCGTATCCCCCCAAAATATTTGTGCAACTACCATCATATATAATAACATAAAATAATCTAAAGCTCACTCTTTGGAAAAAATATTGCGAAAAGGTTAAATAATCTAAACATATAGTAAATGTTAGTAAATAAAGAGGAATTTTGCTAAACTGAAATCCAATATTAAGCTTTTTATGATTTTTTGGTTGAAAAACAGTAGTAAAACGAATAATATATAATATAAATATAATGTTAAGATTTTGTGACAAATTACCAACTTTTTTTTGACAACTTTAGTGAATAGAATCACAAACTCTTATTTTAAAAAGGCTCTTTTCTAAAAGATTGTTGTGCTTAAACTAACTGTTTAAATAAATAGGGTTTACCAACTGGATCGGTTGATTGCAGCATCCTTTGGCGAAATCAACCTTTACTAACTTTATCTAAGTGAAAACAGCCTTTAAAAAGACAGCGGTTACAAAATACGATAGAAAATATACAAAAAGGTGGAAGATACACATTGAGAAAGGTAAAAATCGTTATTTTAGGTGCAGGCTATGGTGGATTAATGACAGCCACTCGATTACAAAAGGCAGTCGGAGTGAATGAAGCAGAAATCGTATTAGTCAATAAGAATAGCTACCATTATGAAACGACTTGGTTACATGAAGCATCAGCAGGTACCTTACATCATGATCGAGTTAGATATGATGTGAAAAACGTAATCGATACGAATAAAGTTCAGTTTGTTCAAGATACAGCTGTAGAAATAAAGACAGAAGAGAAAAAGGTAATCCTTGAAAATGGAGAACTTGAATACGACTACTTAGTCATCGCACTAGGTGGAGAATCAGAAACATTTGGAATTAAAGGCTTAAAGGAACATGCCTTTTCAATTGTGAATGTTAATTCCGCTCGCCAAATTCGTGAGCATATTGAATATCAATTCGCAACATACAATACAGAAATTGAGAAAAAAGATGAGCGTTTAACGATTGTTGTTGGTGGTGCTGGATTTACAGGCATTGAATTCCTTGGTGAGTTAGGCAATCGAATTCCAGAGTTATGTAAGGAATATGATGTGGATTATGAGAAGGTAAGAATTATTTGTGTAGAGGCTGCACCAATGGTATTACCAGGATTTGATCCAGAGCTTGTCAATTATGCAGTGGCTCATTTGGAGAAAAAAGGTGTTGAGTTCCGTATTGGTACGGCGATTAAAGAAGCAACACCTGAAGGAATCATCGTCGGTAAAGGTGAAGATGAAACAGAAGAAATTAAAGCAGGAACAGTCGTATGGGCAGCAGGGATTCGTGGAAATTCAATCATTGAGAAATCAGGATTTGAAGCGATGCGTGGTCGTGTGAAAGTTCAATTAGACTTGAGAGCACCAGGACATGAAAATGTATTCATTATTGGGGATTCTTCATTAATGATTAATGAAGAAATAAATCGTCCATACCCACCTACTGCTCAAATTGCGATGCAGCAAGGAGAAACATGTGCTAGAAATCTTGCTGCATTAGTTCGTGGAAAGAATGAACTAGAGCAATTCAAGCCAGATATTAAAGGAACAGTATGTTCACTTGGTGAAGATGATGCAATTGGGGTCGCTTTCGGCAAGAAAATGGTTGGTTCAAAGGCATCATTTATGAAGAAAATGATTGATAACCGTGCCTTATATATGATTGGTGGGCCATCACTTGTTATGAAAAAAGGTAAATTCAACATCTTATAATTTTAGTTTGAAAACTGACTGTCCGAAAAGCGGGCAGTCTTTTACTATTGACCGATAAAATCAGAGAAGTAGCCAATAAATTATCCAAAGCTGCTAGAAACCCAAAATCTAAGCCAATATAGCAGGCACCAACATTATCATTTTTTCAATTTTTATGAATCATTACAAGAATAAAACTTGTTATATCATTCGAATGCTCATCAATCATTCTGTTGATCCTCGGATAAAACTCATCGCTCCACGCTTGAGAAGTGGAAATGCGCTTTAATATTTATTGATTTTTCTGAAAGTATGAGAACGAGGGAGATAATAAAAGGAAGAAGTGATTGTATGCGTTTCCAGTCCTACTTTTTCACCGAATTTCAGCCTTTTCTTTTTAAACAATTCTTGATATATTATCAGAAAATTCAGTTACAAAAGGAGAGGGCTAAAATGACAACAAAGAAATATGAATTTAATGGATGTACGTACTGTTCAGGAAAAGGATATTTTCAGTTATTACTTGGTGGTTCAGAAACCTGTTCCTGCTGCAGTGGAACAGGCAAGAAAAAGGAATAACCTCAGTTAAACTCCGCTAAGTCAGCGGAGTTTTTTATTCAATAATAAATGGTTTAGCTCCATAAGACAGACTTCCTCAGCGTAAGGATCAATAGAAAAAAACGGTAGCCAAGAAGTGCTTATGTCACCCGCAACAAGAAATTTCAGTGAAAATCGGTAGCTAAGAAGCGTTCATGTCGCCCGTAACAAGGAACCTCAGTGAAAATCGGTAGCCAAGAAGCGCACTTCGCACAAGTATAAGCGTTCTTCTTATAGACGGGCACCTAACGCCTATCTTAACTTCCAGTCCCCGCTGCAGCAATTGCGTCAACATCGGTTTGTGTTCGCTATGGTGTTTCCTTTATCGCAAGGAGGAGACGCCTTCTTAGTTTGTACGGAGAGACCTTAGGCACTTGTACCTTTCTTATTGACTCCCTTTTATACATTCAGTAAACTAAATAAGGATGTGTAAAGGGAGGAACAAAAAAAGATGGAAATGACAATTTTCGTATTGCCTATTTCAATGCTGCTTTTTTTAGTATTATTTTTTGGAATCGGTTT
Source organism: Cytobacillus eiseniae (assembly GCF_017874625.1). Classification (GTDB taxonomy): domain Bacteria; phylum Bacillota; class Bacilli; order Bacillales; family Cytobacillaceae; genus Cytobacillus; species Cytobacillus eiseniae. The sequence continues at coordinate 167,335 of NZ_JAGIKZ010000003.1, forward strand.
TATTTTAAATATGCTTTTAAGAATGTCATGGATTATGGCTATTGTTTATCCAATTATTGCCTTATTTATCATTGATAAAGTTCGGTTTATTGAATATTTTACAAATACGAAGGATTCATTTATAAGTTTAGGAAATGAATTATCTCAGTTGGCAACTGCTGATGTACTTATTCTATCAAGCGGTTTAGCTGGTGCAATTATTGCTGGTGTAACGATGAAAGTTCTTCGGAAAAAGGGATATCAAATGTTTTAATGAGAGGGCTCTGCATAATGCAGGGTCTTTTTATATGTATTTTTTAAAAATTCTTTAAATAGTGCTGAACTGTTGGAAATAAAGGGTTTTTGGCTGATTTTATCTTTCTTTTTATTTCTCTCATGAATATTTCTTTGAAAGTTGGGAAATGAATATTCTTGGGAGGAGTGAAATAATATATGAGTAGAATAAAAAGCTGGACAAGGCGAATAATCATGTTAACTTTATTTATTGCTGCAATTTTAACGACCTTTCAATCAATTTCTGGTGTAGAGGCAAGAACACTAGTCCCTTATTTTGTGAATGATGTAGCAGGAGCGGATGAACATACAGAACAAAAGCATACATTTAAGAAGGTAGGAGTTGCTTTTAAATTTCTTAAAAGGCTAGTTAGCGGTGATTTGCAAATATCTTCAAGCAAAGCTGTTTCTGGAGAGCCCCCAACATTGGAGGAAGCCATTGATTGGACGAAGTATCCAGCAAAGAAAGTAGTCGCAACAGGTTATACAGCCTATTATGAATCAACAGGTAAACATCCTAACCACCCTGGATTTGGCATTACATATTCTGGTGTAAAGGTGAAAAGAGATTTATATTCGACTGTCGCAGCAGACTTGAATGTATTTCCTATTGGCACCATCTTATTTATTCCCGGTTATGGGTATGGCGTTGTAGCGGATAAAGGTGGGGCAATTAAAGGGAATAAGGTGGATCTATATTATGAGACGGTTGAAGATGTATACAATAAATGGGGGAAAAAGACACTTGATGTGTACATCGTTGAAATAGGGGATGGATCACTGACAGAAGAAGATCTTCATACATTGAATGAAAATGAATCGATGCAAGTATTTCGTCAGCAATATACAAAGTCAGAAGAAAAATAGATGATAGGAAAACAGGCAATTTCTTTATGAGAAATTGCCTGTTTCTTTTATGAAGTAGTATAAATTGTTCTTAACTAGTGTAAAAAGTAATGAAGTACAAGTGTTAAAAGAACACCTGTTAATCCACCGAAGAAGACTTCAATTGGCTTATGGCCAAGCAATTCCTTTAATTCCCTGCGTTTTTCTTGTTCAGGCTTTTTCTGCCAATGCTTTGCTTCCTCAACAAATCGATTAAATTCTGATACTAACTGATTGAGGACAATCGCTTGTTCGCCAGCCTGTCTGCGCACGCCAGTCGCATCAAACATCGTAATAATTGCAAAAATAGCGGATACGGCAAAAATAGGTGAATTTAGACCAGTTTCCAATGCAACACCTGTTGATAGAGCGGTGACAGCGGCTGAATGGGAGCTTGGCATGCCTCCTGTACTTGTAATGAGTGACCAATCAAGTTTCCGAGAGGCAATAAAGTAAATGGGCACTTTAACAAATTGGGCAAAGAAGATGGCAAATAATGCCGACCATAGGGGGAAATTCATAAATAATTCCATTCAGAAACCACCTTTATTATAGATCGCAATACACCCGTGGTGGAGCAAATTGCGTAAATGACTTATTCATAATAAGTGCTGAAAAAGACCTATTGTTAAGATGATAATCAACATTTTGTGAGAGTGCAATTGTTTTTATAAAAAAAATCATGATTCATGCTGATGAAAATGATTGGATAGTCGAAATAGTGAACAATTTCAGATATAATGAAAACAATATTAACGGGGGTGAAGCGATGTTTACAGTAAAAAGTGAAATGAATTATGCGACTGAACATGAATGTCTTGTAATTGGCTTATTTGATAAGCCGAATAAATTTGAAGGTGTTCTTGCAGATTTGGATAAGCAGTTTGAAGGACAATTGACAGAGCTTGTGAAAAGTGGAGATATCTCTGCTAAGAAAAAGGCAGTCTCAAAAGTACATACATTTAGTCGAATTGGTGCAAAAAGATTATTGGTTGTTGGTCTTGGCCGTGAAAAGGATTACAGCTTTGAAGGGTTGCGTGAAGCATTAGGAAAAACTTTCAAAGTAGCGATTGCTGCAAAGTTAACGGAAGCAGGGATCTTTCTTGATTCATTCCTTCAAGAAGATATGGATGCACTTGATGTGGCACATGCGATTAGTGAAGCATTTACTTTATCTACCTATCGATTTGATGGCTATAAGCAAAAGAGAAATGAGCCGATCAAAGCAATTGAAAGCATGACTGTATATAGTAGTGCTGAGGATGGAGAAGAAATTAAAGCATCATTAACAGTTGGCTATACACACGGAAAAGGAACAAACGCAGCTCGTACACTTGTGAATCTGCCAGGAAACATGCTGACAGCTACAGATATGGCTAATTATGCGAAGGAACTAGCCGCAAAATATGATTTTGAAGTGGAAGTTCTTGAAAAAGAGGACATGCTCAAGCTTGGCATGGGTGCTTTGCTTGCAGTCAACCAAGGGTCAACTGAACCTCCCAAAATGATTGTGCTGAAATATCAAGGCAAAGATGAATGGAAAGATGTCATTGGTCTAGTAGGTAAAGGAATTACCTTTGATACTGGCGGCTATTCGATTAAAACAAAAGACGGCCTTGTTGGCATGAAATCAGATATGGGCGGAGCAGCAGCTGTTCTAGGGGCAATGGAGGTGATCGGTGAATTAAGACCTGAACAAAATGTCGTTGCTGTTATTCCATCAACTGATAATATGATTAGTGGAAATGCATTTAAACCAGATGATGTCATTACGTCAATGAGCGGCAAAACAATTGAAGTATTGAATACAGATGCAGAGGGTCGTCTTGTGCTCGCGGATGCAGTTACATATGCAAAGCATCATGGCGCGAACTACTTAGTGGATGTTGCCACATTAACTGGCGGTGTAATCGTTGCACTTGGCATGGAAACAACAGGGGCATTAACGAATAATGAAGCGCTTTGGGAACAAGTCCTTGAGGCATCTTATGAGGCTGGTGAACCAATCTGGCGTCTTCCATTATTTGAAAAAGACAAACAACGAGTGAGAAACAGCAAAATTGCTGATTTAAATAATTCTCCAGGACGCGAAGGCCATGCAATTATGGGTGGGGCCTTTGTTGGTGAATTTGCCGAAGATACTCCTTGGGTACACTTGGATATCGCAGGGACATCTACTACACGCAAGGAACACGACCTTGGCCCTTCAGGTGCAACAGGTGTAATGGTTCGTACACTTGCCCTCCTTGTTGAAAGATTTGAACTAGAATCGAAATAATAGAGAAGCTCCAGACATGTTCTGGAGCTTTTTTACTGTCTATCGTACTATAAAATCGCACGTTGTGTATAACATTATGAGTAGTTTTAGTCTACGACCAGCTCCAGCGCCTATCGCCTATCAAGCTTCAGTACTGCTCCGCAACGATTGCGTCAACATCGTTTCGCTCACGCTCACCGTGTTTCCTTTATCGAAAGGGGCAGTTATCCAGTTTGTACGGCGAGGCCTTAGGCGCCTGCGCTATTGTTCTGTACAAAAATAGGAGTGCTAGCAATCTAAATCCTCTTAAGATATTTTTTTACTAAAAATGAATTGACAGAGGAATGTAATTTATGATAGTTTTATATTCATATTTTAGTTCTCTACCAATTTAGCGAGATAAAGGAAAAGGAAAGAGAGGATATCCATCATGAATGCAGTTTTATTAGCAGTTCTCATTATGCTTATATTAAGTCTTCTTCGTGTTAATGTTGTCATTTCATTGATTGTTGGTGCGATGGTAGGCGGCTTAACTGGCGGATTAGGGATGAATCGAACAATCGAGGTTTTTTCTAATGGGCTGGGAGGCAGTGCGGAAGTGGCATTAAGTTACGCTTTATTAGGTGGATTTGCCATTGCTATTTCCAAAACTGGGCTACCTAATTTACTTGTTGAATGGATTCTAAATAAGGTTGCAAAAAATGGAGAATCGAAGGGGAAGACACTCTCTAAAGCACTAATTATCCTATTTATTCTAATTATGGCTTGTTTCTCACAAAATCTGATTCCCATTCATATCGCATTTATTCCCATTCTCATTCCACCGCTGCTTATCGTCATGAATGAGCTCGAAATGGACAGGCGATTGATTGCTTCCGTTCTCACATTTGGCTTAACTGCTCCATATATTTTACTTCCAGTTGGCTTCGGTAAAATATTCCACGGGATTCTAGCAGATAATATGACAAGTAGTGGATTAGTTGTTGATGCGAGTGATATTCCAAGGGCTATGCTGATTCCAACAGCTGGGCTTGTCGTTGGGTTAGCTATTGCGATTTTTATTTCTTATCGAAAAAAGAGAAGCTATCAGCGAAATGAGCGTATTGAAATGGAAAAGGGTCAATACACGAAAGTTGGTGTACTCTTTGCATTCATTGCCATTGTAGCTGCACTTATCGTTCAAATTAAGCTGGATTCAATGATTTTTGGTGCAATAGCAGGGATCTTCGTTATTTATGCAAGTGGCACTGTAAAATGGAAAGAAGCAGATCAGCTTTTGACAGATGGGATGAAAATGATGGCATTCATCGGGTTCGTAATGCTGGCAGCTTTCGGTTTCTCAGATGTATTAAAGGAAACAGGTGATGTAGAAGCACTTGTGGAGCAAGCGGCATTAATTATTGGTGGAAATAAAGCACTTGCCGCATTCCTTATGCTTGTTGTTGGCCTTTTAGTTACGATGGGAATTGGTTCTTCCTTTTCAACGATTCCAATCATTGCAACGATATTTGTTCCACTATGCCTTGAGCTTGGCTTTAGCCCACTTGCAACCATTTCACTTGTAGGAACGGCAGCCGCACTTGGCGATGCAGGTTCTCCAGCTTCTGATAGTACGTTAGGGCCAACAGCAGGTCTCAATGTGGACGGCCAGCATAATCATATTTGGGATACATGTGTCCCAACATTTATACATTACAATATTCCACTCATCCTATTTGGATGGCTGGCCGCAATGATTTTATAAATAGATGAGCAGCTACTTTTCATAGGAGCTGCTTTTTTTTAGTAGGGTTCGAGAAGTACTTCAGTATGTGTAGAAATGCTTAAAAACTGAATAAGGAAGCAATGAGATTTTTTCTTTTCATTTTCTTTTTTGGTGTTTCTTGATCAATAAAATGTAAGTTCTCTGTAGGGATGTTTTGATTCAATCCTTTCTGTCCCTCTTCTAGTTGGTTTATATGGGCGTGTAAGTTTTTGATTTCTTGTTGAATCTCTTCAATTTCCCTCCGATGCTGTAAAAGCTGATAGGATACAACGTCATCAGCCTTCTGATTTAATCTTAGTTCAATATGATTTATTTTTTCCATTAGTCTGGCTGTGAGCTGATCATTCGCAGCTATCTTTGCTGCTCCTTTGCGGATTTTTCTCTTTTCTACCGTTACATCCTGTAGCAGGACCCCTGTGTTTAGTTGTTCTTTTACTTCTTTAAGCAATTGGATATCCTCATCTGTAAATGAATAATGTCCAAGCTCATTCCGTTCCATATGGAGCTCCAGCAGCTTCACCCAACGTTGGATTGTGCTTGATGAAACGCCTAGTAACTTGGCTACTGCACTTGTATTCATCCTGAATCCTCCTTAATTAAAAGCTAAGAGTGTATAACACCCTTAGCTAGCTTATTTAATGATTGGATTCTCCCTGGAATTAAGGATTCCTTCCTGTCTGACAAAAGAAGTTTTGATTCGGCAAAGAAAGTGAATTTCCAACAAAGTTCTGAGTGTATAGCTAATTCAGTCAGTGCTTGTCGGGTCAGAACAGTCGCCTCCGCTTTTCTATTGTCTAGCTCCGGCTCCTTGCCCCTCGAGGTCACAAGCCAATCTGGCTAGAAGGTTAAAGGGCAACCTTCTATCCAGCTCGTCTTGTGCTTGTCGGGTCAAAACAGTCGCCTCCGCTTTTCTTATTCAAAATGGAAGAAGTCTTTAAATACGATGGTTGCAAATCCGAGATAACTATGAATAGTGATATTTGTTGTAATGGGCATCATTGGATTGTATAAGTAAAACATCCCGATTCTCTCCTTTCTCAAAAAAAATGCTTTCCCCATCTGATCCATGTAATTTCAGTAGGGGAAAGAAAAGTCAACCATTATCGTCATTCTATAAAATCGGATTGGAGCGGATGGAAAGCCAATTAGTAAGATAGCTAGGAGCCTTGCCGTCTTTTGCTAGGCTGCCATGCCCACCTTTAAGCATATGGAAGGTTTTATCAATGCTTGAAACATGATCGGTTATAGGAAGGATTTGTTCCTTAGGGACTAGACGATCATAGGTAGCACCTACAGCTAGTAAATTGGCATGAATATTATCCAGTTTTGCTTGTTTGTTTCCAATGATTAATTGCCCTTTGATTAGTTTATTATCTTTTCCGAGGTCATTCATCATTTGCTTCAAGGTTGCCGCAGGGAATGGAATATGGCTCTTCGCCCAATGGTTGTAGCGTCGCCATTTCAAGTTTTTTTCCTCATCGTCTGCATGACTTAATAATGATAAATAATGAGAATAGTAAATGGGAGCAGATACTAGACGAATTCCGCTCTTCATCGAGCGAGCGGGTATGAGGCCCCATGCATCAAGTAATGGTTCAAGATGGATTTCACCTTCCCGGAGGAGATCGATTCCATTCTCCAATACAGAGAATGTAGAAAAGTCAACAGGTGCAACGGAAAGGATGAGATTCTTTATTGGCTCTTCTGCAATGGATGCGTAGATAGCTGCAAAGGTGCCCCCCATACAAAAGCCAAGGAGTGAGATTTCCTCTGCTTTAGAATGGAGCAAAGCTCTTTGTACCCCTTTTTTTATATAACGTAGGATATAATCATCCATCGTTAGATCTTTGTCTTCATAGCTTGGAATTCCAAAGTCTAGAAGGTATACATCATAGCCACTATTGGTTAATGCTTCAATTAGGCTATATTTTGGACCGAGATCAAGAATAAATGGCTGATTAATGAGTGAATAAATCATAAAGATCGGGATATTGTATTTCTTTTCCTTTGGAGGATAATGCCATAAGGTTGCCTTGTTTTTCTTCCATACTGGATTACGAGGTGTCATTCCAACCATAGGATCCTCGGTAGTAGTAATTGCCTTTAGAAAGCCAGTCCATTTATTCATTTTAATTTTCTCCAGTTCTATATGAAGAGGCCGTTATTGTGTCTTTTAAATCATCAATCGAATGATTTAAATGGATGACTCGTTCTTCTAATAAATCAAGTTTTTCTTCTGCCTGGATAAATCGTTTCGTTGTATTAGTGACATCGTTTTTTGTTGGGAAATTGAAGGGAATGGATAGGGATTCAACTGTTTGCTGTAGTCTCTTAATTGTGGAAGCGAAAATTTGTGATTGGTTATTTACAGATCTCAGGACTCTAGGTTGATTCATCAATCCTAAAATCGATTCATTTAATTCGTATTCTACTTTCGTACCTAAATTTTTAACTACATTCAGAATTCCTTCTGTGTGATTTGTCATCATATTGTACACTCTCCTTTCTAAATTAAATCGATGAAATTAATCCACCATCAATAATGAGTACTTGTCCTGTCATATAGTCAGATGCTCTTGAGGCAAGGAATAGGGCTGCGCCTTTTAGGTCGTCATCCGTTCCAAAGCGGCCAGCAGGAATTCTACTCAAGATGATCTGATTCGTGCGCTCGAAGGCTGTTGTTATTTTACTAGGAAAGAAGCCAGGAGCGATTGCATTTACTTGTATATGGTGTGCAGCAAGCTTAATTGCAAGATCTTTTGTTAATGAATTAACAGCACCTTTGCTAGTGTTATAGGCAATGGCGTCTAAAAATGCTGGATTTGTGCCTTTTATACCTGTTACTGAAGAAATATTAATGATCTTTCCGCTGCCTTGCTTTGCCATGATTTTTCCAGCAGCCTGTGAAAATAAGAACATGCCTTTTAGATTTACGTTCATTACCTTATCCCATTTATCTTCTGGCAAGTCCAATGTAGGAGCAATCCAAGAGGTTCCACTATTATTGATAAGGATATCGATTGTGCCAAATTGCTGAACAGTTTTATCAATGACTTGTTGAATATCCTCTTGATTCGTTACATCACATCGTATGGCCATTGCCTTTACCCCATTTTCGTTTAGCTGCTTACAAAAAGTTTCGCATGCTTCAAGATTTCTAGAGCACACGACAATATTTGCTCCTGCTTCAGCAAGTGCGATGGCCATTTGCGCACCGAGGCCTTTGCCTCCCCCAGTTATGATCGCTGTTTTGTTTTTTAAGCTAAATAGTTCCTTTATATCCAATGATTATCCCCCCTTGTGATCATAAATAACTTCTGTATATTATAGACAAGCTCTAAGGAAAGGGTGCAAAAAATGAATCGTTTGCCTGTAAGGATTGTCAATCTATTTTGCTATTTTTTATAAAGGGGAAATTAAGTTGATTATTTCAAATCTACTTATTATACTTAAGTTAGTTTTTGATATAAAAATGGTGAGTAGGAAAGGGGAATAGCAATGATTATCGGAGTACCTAAGGAAATAAAAAACAATGAGAATCGTGTGGCAGCAACACCTGCTAGTGTCTATACTTTAGTAAAAGCTGGTCATCAGGTTTTAGTTGAAACAAATGCAGGTCTTGGAAGCGGTTTCACAAATGAAGACTATAAAGAAGTGGGAGCAGAAATTGTTACTTCTGCAAAAGATGCATGGGCAGCAGAAATGGTTATGAAGGTGAAAGAGCCATTAGCATCTGAATATACATATTTCCGAGAAGGGCTAATATTATTTACATACCTACACTTAGCTGCTGAGCCAGAATTAGCGAAGGCACTAATCGAGAAAGGCGTTATCGCGATTGCTTATGAAACAGTTGAAGTCAACCGCACATTGCCTTTATTAACACCTATGAGTGAAGTTGCGGGACGTATGGCAACTCAAATTGGTGCACAGTTCCTACAAAAAACAAATGGTGGAAAAGGCATTCTGCTTGCTGGTGTTCCTGGCGTTTCTCGCGGAAAAGTAACGATTGTTGGCGGTGGAGTAGTCGGAATTAATGCAGCAAAAATGGCTATTGGATTAGGTGCTCAAGTGACAATTATTGACTTAAGCCCTGAGCGTCTTCGCCAGCTTGATGATATATTTGGAAATAGCATTCAAACATTAATGTCGAATCCATTTAATATTGCTGAAGCGGTAAAAGATAGTGATCTTGTTGTTGGGGCAGTGCTTATTCCTGGAGCAAAGGCACCAAAGCTTGTATCTGAAGAAATGGTTAAGACGATGTCCCCAGGATCAGTTGTTATTGATGTTGCAGTTGACCAAGGTGGTATTTTTGAAACGGTTGATCATATTACTACACATGATAATCCAACATATGAAAAGCATGGAGTTGTACACTATGCTGTTGCAAACATGCCTGGTGCAGTGCCAAGAACATCAACGATTGCTTTAACAAATGTAACAATCCCTTATGCATTACAAATTGCAAACAAAGGGGTTAAGCGTGCAATTGATGAAAACCCTGCATTAAAGCTTGGTGTGAATGTAGTGAACGGAAGCATTACATATGAAGCAGTAGCAAGAGATCTTGGTTACGACTATGTAACAGTCGAACTAGCATTTGATAATGCAGCTGCATTAAATTAAGTTAAATTTTCACCCCTTTGACATTGATCAAAGGGGTTTTTTATTATGAATTTTATCGTTAGAAATTATTTAGCTCTAGTGCCTTCGGTGTTGTATTTCTCCTCCACAAGATTAGGAGAAGCCTGTCTTCTACATAAGAATAGATTCGTCCGTAAATAACCTCTTAACGCAAAGGACAAACGCCCACTCCATATTCGTTAAATTTGCATATGAAATAGTGTAGGCATAAAAATTAGGAGGTTACCCGTATGTACAATATGAGAAGGAGTCCATATCCAGGGGATTCACGATTCTTTTTTGCTGGTCCTTTAGTCGGTGGGTTATTTGGGGGCTTAATAGGTGGCTTTGCTGGTGCGGCAATTGCAAGACCCCGTCCATTTTACGGACCACCAAGACCGTTCTATGGACCAGGGCCATTCTACGGACCATTCCCGCCATATGGCTATGGTTTTGGATACCCTGTTTTTTAAGAACTATGTAGTGAAAAAAATGGATCATGAAGCTTAATAAATACAATTCGATGAGTAAGCTATAACGACTCGGTTAAGCGGGTCGTTTCTTTCTTATTGCTATTTCTAAAATTAAGAGGGGAAATATTCCAGAGGCTCTGTACTATGTACATATCCATTTCTCTGATAATATGGAACGCTATCCTCGCTTGGCCAAACAATAATAAATTCATACTTCTCTTCTTTTGCCCACTCATTAATTGTTGCGAGCAACTTACTTCCGATTCCCTTATTCCTGTATGGTTTAACGGTATATACATTTGTCATATAAGCAAATGGATAGGTCGTTCTCCCAGGACGTGGAACCTTTTGAATTAATTCGATATAGATATTAGCTATTATTTCTCCATTCTTCTCTGCAACCCATATAAACCATTGCCCATTATTCATTGCATTCAATAAAAAGGATTGGCATTCCTTTTCAAAAGCAGCAAATGAAGTTTTCTCGATTTTTCCAGATTTATCATACTCGATTGTAAAATCCCATCTCATTTGAATTAATTGTTTTATATCTTTTTCTTTTGCAAGTCGGATATCCAACGATATAGCTCCTCTCAATCGATAAGTACGTTCGTTTTGTATTTTTAACACTTTTCTCTTCAAATTATAAAGAATATTCTGTTATAGTTAAAGGAAATACAATAGAAAAGGGGATTTATGCTTGAACATGAATATTGAAAATACGCTTATCCAAGCACTGGGGATTGAAATTATTACGCTTGAGAAGGGAAAGGTTGTTGCAACAATGCCTGTTGATGAACGGACAAGGCAGCCCTTTGGCTTGCTTCATGGAGGGGCATCTGTTGCATTAGCAGAAACGGTCGCTAGTATCGGTGCATTTGAGCTAGTTGATCAAGCGACTGAAGTCGTAGTAGGCTTAGAAATTAATGCGAATCATATAAGGGCGAAGAAAGATGGAGTGGTGACTGCAATAGGTACAGTGCTTCATCAAGGAAGAACAACGATGGTATGGGATATTAAGCTTGTTGATGAACAAGATAAGCTGATTTGTGTGTCAAGATGTACGATGGCGGTAATTAAGAGGAAATAAAGAAAAGGACTGATCCATCGTGATCAGTCCTTTCTGTTTATTTCTGCTTGCTTTTCTTTCTCTTCAAGTCATCCTGTACACTATTGCTCCAAAGCTTGACACCTGAGTTGTATGCTGCACGACTAATCAAGTGACCAGCTACTGGTGAGGTAACAAAGATAAAGACAATACCGAGAATGACACGAGAGTTAAAATGGCCTTCTTCCACATAAAAATAGAGGAAGGTACCGAGTAAAACAGATAGGACACCTAATGTTGCAGCTTTTGATGCGGCATGATTCCTTGTATATACGTCAGGTAGACGAAGGACGCCGAATGCAGCAACAAGGCTGAGGAATCCGCCAATAAGGATGAATAGGACGATAAGAATTCTAATAATCTCGATCACGTTCAAGAACAACCCCTTTTTCCAAATATTTGGAGAAGGCTACTGTCCCAATGAAAGAAAGAATCCCTATGAGCAAAATAACCTCTAGAAACGCACTCGTATTTAAGAAAATGGCTGTAAGCGCTACAATAGCTACAAGATTAATTCCAATCGCATCTAACGCAACAATTCGATCAGGGACTGAAGGCCCTTTAAGCACTCGATATAATAAACCGAGAATGGCGACCGACATGCATAGGATAGCAATCTTAACTGCTAATAGAATCATTATCGGCTCACCTCCATGATCGCTTTTTCGAATGTATTTTTAATGGAATCTATCGCTTCCTGTGCATCATCCATATCAATGGTATGGATATAAAGAATTTTATTATCATCTGATAAATCTACGACAAGTGTTCCTGGTGTTAATGTAATCAAGTTGGCAAGAATGGTAATCTCCCAATCCTTTTCTAACACAGTTGGCAGTGCAAAGATGCCGGGTTTAATATCGAGCTTTGGCTTTAATACAAGCTTTAGAACGCTTAAATTTGATAGAATCAACTCTTTTATAAAAAGGAGCAAGAGAGAAATGATCGCAATGACTCTCCCAAGATAAAATCGTGTGCCGAAAAATCTTCTAAATGAAAAGAGAATGAGCATCCCTAGTAAATACCCTTTTATAAAAGCAACTGGCTCGTATGACAGTGTGAAAAACATCCATAAAAAACCGAGAAACACATTTAATAAGATTTGAAATGCCATACTCACCACTCCTTTAAGACTGCATCGATATAAATACTTGGATTAGCAAGTGTTTCTGCAGCCTGTAAGATATAAGGGAAGATAAATTCGGAACCAGCTCCATATAAGACGGATATCGTTACAAGAATAATGGGTGCAATTAATAGCTTTCTAACGGGTACTTTGCTTTCGCCAGCGAAATTTTGTGGAGTTCCCCAAAATCCATTAATAAAGATTTTCATCACTGAAAAGAGCACAAGAAGGCTTGAGCCTAAGATGATGGCTCCACCCCAATAATGTTCAGATTCGAATCCTCCCTTAACAATAAGGACTTTCCCCACAAATCCGCTAAATGGAGGAATTCCCGCAAGAACGAGTGCAGCGATAAAGAACGTCCACCCAAGTCCAGGATAGCGTTTGATCAATCCGCTAAACTTTCGCAAATGACTAGTTCCTGTAATGGCAATGATAATGCCAATTAATAAGAACAATCCTGATTTAATAATCATATCGTGGATCAAGTAGAAGATTGAACCAGCTAGGGAATCAGGTGTCATTACTGATACTCCAAAAAGGATAACCCCAATAGCAACAATAATATTGTAAATAATAATTTTTTTAATATCAGAGAAAGCAATTGCACCAACCACCCCAACGATAATGGTAATAATCGAAAGAATCATTAGAAGCTGGTGTGTGTATCCTGTATCATGGATGAAAAACAATGTGTATGTCCTCATAATGGCATATACTCCGACCTTTGTCAGCAATGCGCCGAATAAAGCCATCACTGGTGCTGGTGGAGCATAGTACGAACCAGGTAGCCAGAAGTATAACGGGAAAATACCGCCTTTCAATCCAAAAATGATTAGAAACAGGACAGCAATAACAGTAATAATTCCAGATTGGCCAAGTTCACTTAACCGTACTGAAATATGGGCCATATTCAATGTGCCAACAACTGAATATAAATAAGCAACGGCAATAACAAATAAGGCAGATGAAATGACATTGACTAATATATACTTAATTGTTTCACGCAATTGAATTTTCGTCCCACCAAGCACAAGCAATACATAGGAGGACATAAGTAATACTTCAAAGAATACAAACAGGTTGAAAATATCACCTGTTGAGAATGCGCCAATCACCCCTACAATCATGAAATTCAATGCAGGATAATAAAAATACTTCTCCCGCTCGATTCCAATGGATTTGAAGGAATAAATTACACATGCAAAAGCAATGATGGTTGTTGTTAGTACAAGTAAAGCAGAAAGCATATCTGATACAAGTGTAATTCCGAAAGGTGCTTCCCAGCTTGAAAGATTTAATGTTTGGATTCCATTATTTCTTACTTTCTGTACAAGTAGAAACGCAACAGCCACATTTATAAAGGCCGAAATTCCAGCCACCCACCGCTGTAAGACAACGTTTTTTGAACAGAAGATTAAAAGGATGGCTGTAAGAAATGGGATCAGCAACGGCAATATCAAAAAGTTAATCATTTCCTTCATTTCCTCTCAATCTTTCAGTATTATCCGTGCCAAGTTCTTTAAATGCCCGGTAGGCTAGTACTAAGAAGAAAGCTGTGACACCAAAGCTAATAACAATTGCAGTCAATATTAAGGCTTGTGGAATAGGGTCTGTGTATGCACTTGCTTCTTCACCAAGGAGCGGGACCGTCCCTCTCTTCAAGCCACCCATTGTCAATATTAGAAGATGAGCACCATGACTTAATAACCCTGTTCCAATAATGATCCTCAATAAACTTTTTGAAAGCATTAAATAAGTGGCTGACATGAATAATACACCGATCACAATAGCCATTACGATTTCCATTATTCATCCACCCCAATCGTTTGAATAATGGTCATTGTTACACCAACAACAACTAAGAAAACCCCAAGATCAAATAATGTAGCCGTATGAAGGGCAGTCTCACCTAATATGGGAATATTTACATCTCCGAAAGCATGAGTAAGGAATGGCACATTAAATAATAAAGATCCTGCTGCTGTGCCACCTGCAAACAGTAAGCCTGTTGCTGCCATATAAATATAATTAAATGGCAATATTTGTTTCACTGTCTTCATATCAAAGGCCAAAGTGAGCAAAATTATGGCCCCTGATGTAAGCAATCCACCGACAAAGCCGCCTCCCGGTGTATAATGACCTGCAAAAAAGATATAAACGGAGAAAAGAATAATGATGAACAAGACGACTTTTGTTGTTGTTTGTAGGATGAGATCATTTGTTTTCATTTTTCTTTCCTCCCCCCATCCGCAATTTTATCATTGCAAAAATTCCTAATGCAGCGATCGTGAGAACGGTAATTTCAAACAATGTATCAAATCCACGGAAATCAACAAGAATGACGTTGACCATGTTTTTACCAGCTGCTTCTGTGTATGTGTTTTCAATATAATATTCAGCAATGGAATCGAATAATTTATTGCTGTGTGCAGAAAGAGCAATTAATGTCACCATTGCACCAACACCAATAGAAATGATCGCATTTGTCAGTTTGAATGACATTCTCTCTTTGTTCAATTCCTTCGGCAGGTGATAGAAGCACAAAAGGAATAACGCAACAGAAATCGTTTCAATGACAAGCTGCGTTAGCGCTAGATCCGGAGCCCGGAAAAGTACATAGAACAATGAAACCGTGTAACCAACTGAACCAAGCAGGATAATCGCTGTCATTCTTGATTTGACAAATAAAATGCTAATGGAGCCAATCATGATCGCTAAGGCGAGCAAGATTTCATAAAAGCCAATCGATGAAACATTGCTTGTATCCAATTTGAACGCATTTTTTACAGCAAGTGTTGTTCCAAGAATCACAATGAAAAAGGCAAAAATATAGACGAGATAAGAACGGATCGATCCATTCATATATGTTTTTGTTATTTTGTTAGCAGCCTTTTGTGTAAATGCTAAGCCGCCATCATACAAACGATTTAATGTTAATTTCGTTGGGAAAAGATCATATACTTTTCTCCATTTTGGCAAGGTAAGGAAAAGTAAAATACCTAGGGCAATTACACCAATTGTCATGAATAATTCAGGCGTTGGCCCATGCCAAAAGCTAATATGAACATCAATCGTATTATTTGGCAGAATAGACTCTAAAGCAGGTGAAATAATCGTATTCGATAGAATATTTGGGAAGAACCCAATAATAATTACAAGTGAAGCTAGAATAATGGGTGAAATTAACATCCCAATTGGTGCTTCATGTGGCTTCTTCTCTAATTGTTCTGGTTTGTATTTGCCAGTAAACGTTTTGAAAACAAGGATCATGCTATATAGGAATGTGAATACACTTGCGATCCAGGCAATGACAGGGAAGAGCATTCCCCATGTTTCAAAGTTGAAAATATTTAATTCTAATACACGAACCATTCCCGTAAAGAACATTTCCTTACTTAGGAATCCATTAAATGGCGGCAAACCAGCCATTGAGAATGTGCCGATGATCGCCAAAGTAAAGGTAATCGGCATGAAATTCATTAAACCGCCGAGCTTTCGAATATCCCTTGTCCCTGTTTCATGATCGACAATTCCGGCAACCATGAAGAGACTTCCTTTAAATGTGGCATGGTTAAATAAGTGGAAGACAGCTGCTGTTGTTGCTGCCCCGAAAAAACTACTTTCAATGTCATCATAGTGAAGTGCGGCAGCTCCGAGTCCTAAGAGCGACATAATCATCCCAAGCTGACTAATCGTTGAAAAGGCAAGAATAGCCTTTAAGTCTGTCTGCTTCACTGCATTAAATGAGCCCCAGAATAAAGTGACTATCCCAAAACCAGCAATAAGCCAAACCCATAATCCTTCACTTGCAAAAACGGGTGTCATTCGAGCAACTAAATAAATCCCAGCCTTAACCATTGTAGCGGAGTGCAAGTATGCGCTAACAGGTGTAGGCGCTTCCATCGCATCTGGAAGCCAGATGTGAAAAGGAAATTGTGCTGACTTTGTAAAAGCACCTAATAAAATACAGATGAGTGCTGGAATGAATAATGGGTCAACGGAAATAGCCGCTGCCTGTTCAATGATTTCTGAAATATTGAACGTACCAGTCATAATATAGAGAAGGATAATCCCACCAAGCATAGATAATCCGCCTAATACGGTAATCAGCATTGATTTCTGTGCACCATACCGTGATTTCTCTCGATCATACCAATACCCAATTAATAAAAAGGATGAGAAGCTTGTAAATTCCCAGAATGTATACAATACGATTAAGTTATCTGATAAGACAACGCCAAGCATTGCACCCATGAAAAGTAATAAATATACATAAAATGTATTTAACTTTTCTTTATCCTTGGATAGATAGTAGATCGAATATAATACGACTAATGAACCGATGCCTGTTATTAACAAGGCAAATAATAGGCCTAACCCATCTACTTTGGCGATGAAATCAACACCAAGAGCAGGGATCCATGGGACAGATTCAGTTATTATCTCCTGATTAGAAGTCGAGGAGATAAAAGAAATAAAATAACTGAACAATAGGATTGGCAATGGCAAGACAAACCAACCCGTATGTACTTGCCTAAAGAGCTTGTACAAAATTGGTATGATAATGGCAAATAAAAATGGTGAAATTATTGCCAAATGAAGCAGTGACAAATCATGACCCCCCTTAATTTCATGTACGGAAGAAGCCTCCCCTAAGTATAATCTATACATTATGCTTATCCGTATTAATACTCCACAGTAAATTATAACCTAAAATAATGGTCTGTGCATGTACTGCATATTTATAGCTAAAGGATTTGCACCTGCTTATTAAATATGTAGAAATAGGTCAAATTATCGAGAAAAAATTTTATCGAAAATAAAATTATACCTTCGAGGCGGAATTGTATAAATGATGAATAAAATTCACACACTAATCTTAGGAGGTGTGTGATGAAAAAGAAAATTACTGCATCCATCTTCATTTTTACATTCTTATTTTCTAGTGCTTGGATAATCGATCAAAAAGGAAAGCGTGAATTCTTTATTCCTGGAGTAGAAGAAGTGGCTGAAATAATCCCGCTAAATGTAAATATGCAAACACTACAAAATGTTTCGGAAATGGATAGCTTAGAAAGTATGGACAATTTTAAAAGCAAGCGTGTTAAAGTATTTGGGGCAAGGGAATATGTTAGAATTCAATCGAATCGATAAAAAGAGGACGAACGGTTAGAGGCTTCCGTTAACTATCGCAAACATTAAAAATGCAAAATGACCTTCAAATTGTATGGAAATTTGAAGGTCTATTTTTGTTGATATAAGGGATTTTAATCATTATTTTAGGAGGATTTTTTTCACCCGAAACTGATAATTACTAAAAAATAGATAATCATTGTAATGAATCCAACAGGCAGTCCAAATTTTGCCCATTCTCTACTAGATATTTTGAGTTTTCCAGCGGCAATGATATTCGGAATATTACCTGGAATAAGCATGCCACCACTAATAATAAGACCGAGCAAAATTGCTTGAATGGTTGGTGCATCCATCATTGGACTGACTTCAGCTGCAGCAAGTGTTGCATTATCCAATACGGCAGAAATCATATTAATCCAATATAAGCTAAGCGGGCTTAGTTCTAACAAGTATTTCTCAATAAATGGTTCAAAACCTGCACCGAGTAAAGTTAGTCCCATAATGAAAATATATATTTTCAGTGAACGAGTAATAATTTCCTTGTAGCTTTCCTTCTGTAATCCAGTATTCAGATTGTTATTCACTTGTTTTGGACTAACTAAAATGGCAGCTAAAATACCAAAAATAATCACAGCTGGGATGATCTCCGTGCCAATTAGGCTAATTAAATAAAAGAAATCCTCATCCAATTTACTTATCGTAATCGTTGCTAGTGGTTCGCCTATAGGTGTTAATGCTGCACCAAGACCGATAGAGAAACAGGCCAATACAACGAGGCGAATTTCAGCTTTCCGATTAAGACGCAAGACACTAACAACAACAACAAGCAAAATTGCAGCAATAATTGCTGTAATTATACTGGAGATAAGTCCAAGTATTATGACAACGAGTGCTGAAAATAATCGAAAAGGAACAGCTCTGCTCATTCCTAGAATGCCCTTTTCAATCGAATGCTGACACCATCTAACAAGAAATCCTGCAAGGAGTACAGCTAATGTAATATGAATTGGATCCGTTAGTGCCTTTATCATTAAATCATCATCCATGGCATGGCTAATCGTTGCAGCAGCAATACCCATTAGAAATAAAAAGGCTTCTAAATTATGCTCGACATTTTTAATCATGAATGGCAGAAAGAATACAAGAGCTAAAATAATCGACAAACCAATAATCATGTAGAAATCTGTCCTTTGCTATTTTTTATGTACTGGAGATCAGTGTAATCGCGCTAGACTCACAAGGGACATATGAGCAGCATGTACAGCATTCAATAATAAATAGAAGTGCCTATCAAATTTCAGTACTTCTCTTAAGAGAATGCATCAAGCATGTCCTATATTCTTTGTCGAAAGGGGCAGTTCATCCAGTTTGTACGCGATCATTCATGCGTTCTGAGTATTTTTTGTATACCTATTTTAATAGTATTAAAGAATAATGGTTTTATTCATAATTTCATTAGACAACTTTGTCATTCATTATTGTGGTATGTAAGGAAGGAAATTTGTTTAATTAGAAAATTACACAGAAAAGTTAGAAATTTTCATGTTATAATAAACAAAATATTGTACGCTAAATCTGTACAGAAGGTAGGTGATAAAATGGAGGACGAGCGCCGCTATCTATTCATTGATTTTGAATTTACAATGCCTGATAAGGGTAGGGGGTTCAAAGGATTTTATCCTGAGATTATTGAGGTTGGGGTCGTTGCTGTTATAAATGATCGCATAATTGATCAATATTCTTCTTATATTTCACCGATACGCTTTCCGAAACTGTCCGAACGCTGTAAATCATTTCTACATATAACTCAGGAACAGGTGGATCAAGGAATTTCCTTTCTCGAACTCGTCAAAAAGTTGAAGGAGCTAAGTGATAATCAATCTTGTACGATTATTACATGGGGAAATATGGATATGAGGGTATTGCGTACTAATTGTCAAAAAGCGGACTTGGTGTTTCCGTTTAGTGGAAAGGAAGTAGATCTCTCTATGGAATACAAGCGCTTCTTTGGTGATCAGAATCAGACAGGTTTATGGAAGGCTGTACAGGAGTATGGGAAAGAAGGAACAGGCAAACATCATCGAGCTTTGGATGATGCAATGACGACATATAATATTTTTAGATTAGTAGAAAAAGATAAACGATACTTAGAGAAGCATGAGCCAACAACAATTGGTGATCGCATAGATTTTTCCAAGCTGTTGAATAAATTCGCATAAAAGCCAAATCGCTAGCAGACGATTTGGCTTTTATACGATTACTTAAAATAATCCTTTTCCAGTGAAGCAATATTTTTTAAGCTTTGTTCAGCCCAAGGAGAAGAAATTCCTTCAAGCTCCTGCTTCATATTTTTCAACGCTAGTTTCAAAGAATCCGTATAGTCAGGAATGTCCTCTTCGAAGTGCTTAACCATTTTCAATGGAACATTCGTTTGTTCACGATATGCTAATGCTTTGCGTTCATGGAAAAACAGGGCATCCCCATCCTTTGGACTATGTAAATCTCCTTGCATCGGATGCTTAACAACAGCCAAAACTCTCACTAAATAATGCTGAGGGCGAATGTCTGTCACTTCACCAATATATGTCCCTGATTTATAATGCGCTCTTACCTTATCTCCAACTTTAATCTCTTCCATGAATTCTCCTCCTACCTATGATTGCACTTGTTTCTTATTATGACGTATTTTTTGTTAAAAACAAATAAAAGGCGGATGAGTTGGCTGATAAGATTGATGCTGGTATAATAAGCTATTAACTATTGTTTAATTGAAAGGTCGGATTACATGTTAGAATGGACTGTACTTTCTTTGTTTTTATACTTTCCTGAAGATAAGACTGAATATATCCCAGCTGGCATTGCATTAGCTATTTTTGCCCTAGCTGCTTTTTTTACCTTTAAATTTTTCATTAAAATTTCTAAAAAAGAAGAAGCAAAGGCAAAGGAATTAGAAAAGAGCTTAAAAAAAGGAGAGAACAGTTAATAGGCAGGCAGTTTCTTTGGATAAAAGCGGAATTTAATTCATTGGACTCTTCTCTGAGACATCTCGGTAAGAATTAAAGCACCTGATGTCTCATAGGCCCCCTCAATGAGATATCTTCAATAAACTTACAGCAAATTTCCCCATAAAACATTCCCATTTTTGAACAAGCAACTTAAGTATATTTATCATTGCCTCCTTGAACGCTATCCCGATTTTTTATGTCAAAGTCATATGATCATAAACCGAGAACTCTTATTTGTTTACCATCTGTAAATCTTGGAGAAACTATGGACAAATCGTTTGATGGAGGATTTAAGATCATGAAAAAGGCTTGGCTATTGATTCCGATTTTTTTACTAGCAGGATGCGCGGAAGAAAATATAAGGAATGTGGATGTTGAGATGTTTAATGCAGTGGGTGATTCGTTAGGGAAGGTGAAATTGGAGGAACAGGCAGCTGGAATAAAAGTAAGTATGGATTTAAAGGGGCTGCCACCGGGGGAGCATGCGATCCATTTTCATGAAAAGGGTGCGTGTGAACCGCCAGACTTTCAATCAGCGGGCAATCATTTTAATCCGGATGATAAGGAGCATGGGTTGCTTCATCCAGAAGGTGCACATGCAGGGGATTTGCCGAATTTGATTGTAGAAGATGATGGCAAGGTAGATGCGGAGTTTATGGCCCCACAGGTGACATTAAAAGAAAATAAAAACTCTTTGTTTACGAAAGAGGGAACATCGATTATTATTCATGAAGCAATGGATGACGGTATGACACAGCCAGCAGGTAATTCAGGTGCACGCATTGCCTGTGGTTCCATTTCTAAGGATAAAGATGAAAAGGGACAAAAGAAGGCACAGGATGATCAGAAATAATTCATACTTGTTTCAATGATTCGCTTTGGATGCATCCACAGCCAACAAATAAAAAATAAGGCCGACTAGTGCCGTTTTCCTGTTATTATAGGAAGATGGAAACCTAGTCGGCTATTTTTATTCGAATGCTTGTCTAAGTCTTGCTAATCCTTCTAGGACAGTGTCCTTTGGACAGCCGATATTCATGCGGACAAAGCCTTCTCCACCCGGTCCGTATTTTGGTCCAGGCTCAAGTGCTACTTTTCCTTTCTTTAATAGACGATCTTTGATCTCTTCATCACTGAATTGAAGGTTGCGGCAATCTAACCATATTAAATAGCCAGCTTCAGGCTCAATAACAGAAATGCCTGGTATCGATTCATGAATGTATGATTTTACGGTTTCGATATTTTCTTGGATATAGGCAAGAAATTCCTCTAGCCAAGTTTCTCCGTATCGATAGGCGGCCTCCATACCAATGATGCCAAAGGTCGATAAGGAGAAAAATCCTTGCTTCGCTTGTACACTTTCGAAAGCTTGTCGGAGCTTTTTATTCGGAATAATAACAGATGAAGCTTGTAATCCTGCTAGGTTAAAGGTTTTTGTTGGTGCGATACAAGTAATCGTAATGTCTCTATACTTCTCGTCTAAGGAGGCAATTGGTGTATGTTCATGAGGCTTTAAAATTAAATCTGAATGAATTTCATCTGATAAAATAAGGCAGTTATATTGTGCGCAAAGCTCTCCGATTTTTTCTAATTCCTCTTTTGTCCATACTCTTCCACTAGGGTTATGAGGATTGCATAAAAGAAATAGCTGGACACCTTTTTGTAATTGACGCTCAAATGCTTCAAAATCAATTTCATATCGATCATTCTTTAAGTGTAGTGGGGCGTTCATGACTTTTCTGTCATTCTTTTCAATCATTTCAAAAAATGGGGTGTAGACAGGTGATTGCAGCATCACTGTATCGCCTGGTGAAGTGAAAGCTTCAATTGCAATCGCGATAGATGGAACGACGCCAGGACTGTAAAGCACCCATGATTCATCGATTTCCCACTTGTTTCTTTGTTTCATCCATTGCTTGACAGTGTTGGTTGTGGAAGAGGAGATATAAGTATACCCGTAGATGCCGTGTTCAAGTCTAGCTTGAAGCGCTTCCGTTACCTCTGTTGGCGGCAGAAAATCCATATCAGCAACCCACATTGGCAGTACATCACTCACTCCGAAGATTTTCTTTGTTAATCCCCACTTAACAGAGGAAGTATGTTCCCGATTAATCCTTTGATCAAAATCATACCTTTTCATAGAGAGCCCACCTTTTCAATTCAATTCTCACCTTCTATAATAAAGGATGGAAACAAAAAGTAAAAATAAAAGGTGATTACATGCAAATCCAAGAAATGAATCGTCAGCTTATAAGTGTTTTAGATGAATGGGACCCGTTCCAAATAGGGGCTGGCCAATACGAAACAGAAATTGCCGATGTAATACAAGCTGTTCATGATACAGAGGATAAAAATATGCTTGGTAGAAAAATTCAAGCCATTTATGAATTTTCCTTCGAGCAGATGATCCCATTGGAAAATTGTAAGAATACGGCAGTTAAGCTACTAACAATTAAAAATAGCGGATCTTGCCGATTATAGAAACAGTCACCAGATGCTGGTGATTTTTCTATATAAACCTCAGTAAAAACGCTCAATGTGAGATAAAAGCCCTTATATGAGTTAGCACTTCATGTGGACGCTCTTCTGGCACAAGATGACCTGTATCATTTAAAATAATTAGCTTCGCATTCTTTAAATCCTTTTGCAGCCGTTTTCCAATTGATAATGGAACAACTTTATCATATTCGCCCCATATTAATAGGCAAGGCGTTTTTATTTGATGCAATTTCTCAATCGGCAAGTCGCCTTCACGGTCACGAATCATACGTTTTAATGCATGGAAAATCCCATTCTCTAAAAAAGGTTCTAAATAACCTTTCTCCATTTCAGCGGTGATTTTTGAATGATCATAAACGACATTTCTTAAATTTTTCTCAACCCCTCCTGTTTTCTCAAGATGTCGCCTAACAAACAAATGAAAAAAAGGAAGATAGCTTGATGCAATCAGTGAGCGATTGGACTTTTGGAGGTAGGCGGAACTGCAAAGCAACACACAGCCATCAACAAGTTCAGGTTTCAAATATGCAATATTAAGGGCAATTTGTCCGCCCATGGAATGTCCAATTAACGTTACTTTTTTTAATTGAAGCCGCTCACAGAGCTGAATAACGGTGTTGGCATGATTGATGTAAGAGTAAACATAGCGATGAGAGGTGCCGCTTCTGCCAAATGGTGGCAGGTCAATTGAGATCACATTGAATTCATCTTTTAAAAGAGGGATCAAGTGTCTGTAGCTAAAGGTAGAAGAGAGGAAGCCATGCAGTAAGATGATCGTTTGTCTTGTTTGGTCCTGTATATATGATTCGTAATAAATTTCATTCTCATTAATTGTTAATGTATGATGGCTCATCTAGATTCCCTACTTTTACTTTTCCTCTTATTATGTTCAGAAAAAAGGAGAATTACAATAAAAAAAAAGGGACAACCAAAAGGTTGTCCACTTCAAAAAGGGGGAATACTAGAAAGCTTTATAAGATAAGGATTGCCATCATTCATTATTTTATACGTATGTTGTAAAGAAAATTTATTCATAATTACAATAAGTTGCGTACAAAATAGAGAACAACCGTACATTTAATAATTTTTGATAAAAAGTCAATTATATAGTATAATTTTTAATTGCGAATAAAAGAGAAAAATAATATGTCATTAGGAGTGTTTTCATGTCTGAGAAAATCGAAGTTGGAAGTGTAATTACAGGAAAGGTCACGGGTGTTCAACCATATGGTGCGTTTGTAGCATTAGATGAAAATACACAAGGACTTGTTCATATTTCTGAGGTTACTCATGGTTTTGTAAAAGATATTAATGAATTTTTAAAAGTGGGCGACGAAGTAAACGTGAAGGTTCTTTCAATTGACGAAGGAGCTGGAAAAATTGGTTTATCAATCCGTGCGACAGAAGAAGCACCAGTTGTTGAAGCAAAGGCAAAAAAACCAAAGAGCAAGCGTCAAGCTGCGCCGATTAAAGTAGATACAGACTCTTCACAAGGCTTTAATACATTGAAAGATAAGCTTCAAGAATGGATTAATCAGTCACAAGCATAATGAGTAAAAACAATTCCTCTGTTTAAAATAAGCAGAGGAATTTTTTTATGCAATAAAAATGACTCTTTTTTATTCTATGAGTTACAATGAGAATGTATAAATTGGAAATGGGGGATTAGCATATTATGACAAAATCAAATGTAATTATTGATCAAACTGAAAAATACGGTGCAAACAATTATCATCCACTGCCAATCGTTATTTCTAAGGCTGAGGGTGTATGGGTGGAAGATCCAGAAGGAAATAAATATATGGATATGTTAAGTGCCTATTCTGCTGTGAATCAAGGGCATCGTCATCCGAAAATTATTGCCGCATTAAAGGAACAAGCAGATCGTGTGACATTAACTTCACGTGCTTTCCATAACGATCAGCTAGGCCCATGGTATGAAATGATCTGTAAGCTAACGAATAAAGAAATGGCTCTTCCAATGAATACAGGTGCTGAGGCAGTTGAAACAGCAATAAAAGCAGCACGACGCTGGGCATATGATGTAAAAGGAGTGGCTGATAATCAAGCAGAAATCATAGCTTGTATCGGAAACTTCCATGGCCGGACAATGACAGCTGTTTCCCTTTCTTCTGAGGAAGAGTACAAGCGTGGATTTGGCCCAATGCTACCAGGAATCAAATTAATCCCTTACGGTGATCTAGATGCATTGAAAAATGCAATCACTGAAAATACAGCAGCATTCTTGATTGAACCGATTCAAGGAGAAGCCGGAATTGTCATCCCACCTGAAGGCTTCTTAAAGAAAGCATATGAAACGTGTAAAGAGAATAATGTGTTATTCATTGCTGATGAAATTCAAGCAGGACTTGCTCGTTCTGGAAAAATGTTTGCTTGTGAATGGGAAGATGTCGATCCTGATATGTACATTCTCGGCAAGGCATTAGGCGGGGGCGTATTCCCAATTTCTTGTGTTGTTGCGAATAATGAAGTATTAGGTGTTTTCAACCCTGGTTCGCACGGTTCAACATTTGGTGGGAATCCGATGGCTTGCGCAGTATCAATTGCCTCAATGGATGTCCTTGTTGAAGAAAAGCTTGCAGAACGTTCCCTTCAGCTTGGTGACTACTTTAAGGCAAAATTAAAGGAAATCACGAATCCAATTATTAAAGAGGTTCGCGGACGTGGATTATTTATCGGTGTTGAACTGACTGAGCCTGCACGTAAATATTGTGAAGCATTAAAAGAAGAAGGCTTATTATGTAAAGAAACACATGACACAGTTATTCGCTTTGCTCCACCTTTAGTTATTAGCGAAGAAGACTTAGATTGGGCAATTGAGCGTATTAAAAAAGTATTAGGTTAATAGAAAAAATCCTTGCACAATCGATGTGCAAGGATTTTTAATTGGTGAAGCTGTCCGTATAGTAGAGAAAGATACCGATATATTAGTGAACCTATTAGTATATTAGCAAACTTGCTGATATAAAAGCGAACTGGTCCGTATATTAGTGAACGATCCAATTAAAAGAGCAAAAACATCCAATCTTACAGTGATGCTTGCCAGCCTCCGTCAACGTATACCGTATGCCCATTCACATAATTAGACGCAGCTGATGCAAGATAAATCGCCGTGCCGATCAATTCTTCGGGATTGCCCCAGCGTTGTAGCGGCACTTCGCTTTTTACCCATTGATCAAATGCAGGATCGTTTGATAGCGGCTCTGTTAAATCAGTTAAGAAATAGCCAGGACCAATCGCGTTTGTTTGAATGTTGTATTTCCCCCATTCAGTAGCCATCGATTTTGTGAGCATTTTTAATCCTCCCTTGGCTGAACAGTAATTTCCGATGTTTGGGCGAGCCTTCTCTGCATTTAAAGACGTAATATTGATGATCTTTCCTTTTTGTCTATTTTTCATATATGTAAAAACAGCTTGGGACATATAGAAAGCAGAATTTAAGTTCACATTGATGACTGTATTCCAATCCTCATTTGTTAACTCTTCTAATGGTGCACGGCGCTGGATGCCAGCATTATTAATGAGGACATCAATTGGCCCTACGGTTTCCTCGATGACTTTTACATTTTCAATGACAGCTGCCTTGTCGCTTACATCAAATGTATAGCCATATGCTTTTTCTCCAAGCTCTGCAGCTACCTTCTCTGTCGCATCATGATTACGTCCATTAATAATGACTTTTGCTCCGGCTTTCAAAAAGCCCTTGGCTAAGCTTAATCCAATCCCTCTTGTTGATCCAGTAATTAAAATAATTTTATCTGTCACATTAAAAAGATTATTCATTCTGCTTCCCCTTTCATTTCCCTCTGTTAAGCTATCGAATTCGATTGATCGTTTCTGAAAGTTCTTTGTATAAAGCAAACATTTCCATGTAGATCTCATGGTTTTCCTTTATTGGCATGTATTGTCCCTTCATCGGAATATGCTCTTTAATCATCGAGAGATCTTGTGTGACGCCTATTCCATATAAAGCAAGCCAAGCAGCTCCCCATGAGGAACTTTGATGACTAACAGGTACTTGTACTTCTTGATTGAACATATCAGCTAGGATTTGTAGCCAAAGTGGAGAACGGGCAAATCCACCACTTGCAAGAATTTTCTTAGGTGGTCCAGCAAGTCTCTCTAATGTTTGGCCGACATGATAAATACTATAGATGACTCCTTCTAATCCAGCACGAACGATATGTTCTTTTTTATGGCGTAAAGAAAGACCAAAAATATTCCCACGAACCTTTGAATTCCACATCGGTGCTCTTTCTCCATTTAAATAGGGAAGGAATAATAGTTCTTCTGCACCAGGCTGTACTTTTGCAGCTAATGCGATGAATGAGTCAAAGTCTTCATTGCTGCCGAATGTATCTTTCAGCCATTGTAGAACGATGCCGCCATTATTTGTTGGCCCACCAACAAGGGATAATTGATCAGTAAAGCGGTAGCAAAATGTTTGCTGCTGCTCATCTATTTTGGGAGTGGAAATTAATTGTCTAATCGCCCCGCTCGTTCCAATCGTGATGGCTACTTCTCCTGGATCAATCGCACCAATTCCTAGGTTTGCTAATGGGCCATCACTAGCACCAATCACAAATGGAAGATTCATTGTAATCCCCATTTGATTGGCAATCTCTTGATCTAATCCTTCTAGTACAGTCGTTGGTGGGACAGGCTGGAAGAGCTTTTCCTCAGTTATACCGGCTATTTGGAGTGCTTTCTCACTCCAAGTAAGTGTATGAACATCAAACAACCCTGTAGCAGATGCAATAGAGTAATCAACATATTTTACTCCAAACCAGCGGTAAAGGAGAAATTCCTTGATTGAAACAAATGAATCTGCCTGTAAATAAGGTTCATATTTATTTTCCTTCATCCACATTAGTTTCACTAAAGGAGACATTGGATG
Source organism: Cytobacillus eiseniae (assembly GCF_017874625.1). Lineage (GTDB taxonomy): Bacteria > Bacillota > Bacilli > Bacillales > Cytobacillaceae > Cytobacillus > Cytobacillus eiseniae. The sequence goes on from NZ_JAGIKZ010000003.1 coordinate 195,409, forward strand.
AATGGGTGTTCCAGTTGCTTCATAAATAGAAGGCTCACGTTCTTTTAATTTTGCAGCTTCTGCGGCTGCTCGCCCGTCTGCCCATGTAATGGATGGGGATAATGGCTCTCCCTTGCTGTTCATACAGATGAGTGAATGCATCGCACTAGATAAACCAATCGCGTAAATACGATCTGACTGAATGTTGCTGCATTCAGTTAACCAGCGAATTACGTTAATTGCTGCCTTTTCTATTTCTAATGGATCTTGTTCAGCCCAGCTTGGAAATGGGGTAAGAAGTGGGTACGCCACTTCATGTTCGGCTAAAACGATTCCGGATACATTAAAAGCTACAGCCTTTACACTAGTCGTACCAATATCAAGGCCAATGACAATCGATTTGTCCATAACTATACCTCCCATACAATTTAGAAGCTTATTCAGGAATGTTTTTGCATGACGAAATTAGATGAACATGTGACTCTCATGGTTCAAATAGAAGATCATTTACATTCGCTTTGTTTTAATGACATTTCTTATTTTTTGAATTGAATCTTTCATTTGACTGTTCAGCTTCACATTCACATTTACATGCAAGGCATCAATAATACTTAGCTGGGCTAGTCGAGAAGCAAGTGCCTCCGAGCGGAATTCTGTTTCTTCAGATACAGTAAATAAAGTAATATCAGCTATTTTGCTAAGCGGGGTTGTGGCATAATGAGTAATTCCAATAGTAGTAGCCCCATTGGATTTGGCTACTTCTAGAGCTTCGATTATATCTCTGCTCCTGCCCGAATGGGAAATGCCGACCGCCACATCGTTCTCCGTAAGCTGTGAAGCACTCATAATCTGCAGATGTGAATCGGTATAGCAATTTGTATTCATTCCACTTCGAATGAATTTGTGGTGTGCGTCCATGGCAATAGAACCTGATCCTCCAAGCCCGTAGAAACAAATTTTTCCAGCTGATACAAAAGCACTTACCGCTGATTTAAATTGGTTCATGTCAATCACTTGAAGTGTGTCCTCTAATGTTCGAATATTTGATTTAAAAATTTTTGTTGCAATCGTCTTTTCATCATCCTCAACGGTGATTGCCTCGTAAATGTCCTTTATAGGCGATGAAATTTCCGATGCAATCGCAATTTTCATTGCTTGATAGCCTTTGAACCCAATGCGCTTACAAAAACGGAATACGGTAGCATCTGCAATTCCAAGATCTTCTGCCAGTTCACTGATGGTTGAGTGAATAATCTTTTCAGGGTGGTTTAAAATAAGGTTTGCGACAGATTGTTCTTTTTCACTTAGACGTGAGTATATTGCCCGAATTCGAGTAAAACATTGTGGTGCTTGAGAATCATTCATTTGTTTTTCTCCTTAAAATCAATTCTTCAAGTTAAAGTTAACATCAAAATAGAACGATTTCATCATTTTTATTCTAACCAAAAATAAGTGATGAAAAAAATTTTTCTGAATGCTTGCGCTTTATTGAAAAATTTTTCTTGAAATAAAAATAATTTTATACTAATATGACATTAGAAGAAATAAAATTTCACAAAATTGTTTGAAAGGGGTTACATAATTATGAAGTTAGCAATGATTGGCCTCGGGAAAATGGGCTACAACTTAGCACTCAACCTCATTGATCATGGGCATGAAGTAGTTGCCAATGATGTAAATGCTGCTCAAATAGAGAAAATTTCTACTGAAGGAGCAATTGCAGCCTATTCATTAGAAGAGGTTGTTCAACAGCTAGAAACCCCACGTATTATTTGGTTAATGGTGCCAGCTGGTGACATTACTGAAAGCGTTATCTCTACCTTAGTACCAATGTTGGATAAAGGTGATATTATTATCGAAGGCGGAAATTCGAATTATAAAGATACAATTCGCCTAGGAAATGAATTATTGGAAAAAGGAATTTATTTCTTTGATTGTGGTACAAGTGGTGGAGTAGATGGTGCAAGACATGGAATCTGTACGATGATTGGCGGGGATCCAGAAGTCTTTAAAACAATCGAACCAATTATTAAAGATACTTCAGTTGAAAATGGATACTTTTATTCTGGTAAATTAGGTAGTGGTCACTTTTTGAAAATGATTCACAATGGAATTGAATATGGGATGATGCAATCAATTGCAGAAGGATTCGATATTCTTACGAAAAGTGAATTTGACTATGACTTTGAAGGGGTAGCGAAAGTATGGAATCATGGTTCTGTTATTCGCTCTTGGTTAATGGAATTAACTGAGAATGCCTTTTCGAAGGATCCAAAGCTAGAAGGAATAAAAGGGATCATGAATTCTTCTGGTGAAGGAAAATGGACAGTTGAAACGGCATTAGATTTGCAAGTTCCAGCTCCAGTCATTACTTTATCACTTTTGATGAGATATCGATCATTGGAAGATGATACGTTTACAGGAAAAGTAGTTGCGGCACTGCGTAATGAGTTTGGTGGACACGAAATAGTAAAAAAATAAAAATTCAAGGGGGATTTTGGAATGAAAAAACGTTTATCCGTAATACTAATTGCTTTCCTAGTTCTTATTCTAGCTGCATGTGGTGGAGATAATGAAGGTTCTGGTGAGAAAGAAAAGGGCGGAGAAGGGGAAGTAAAAACAATCCGCGCTGGAATCGGTCTAAATGATGCACATCCACAATACAAAGGTTTATTAAAGTTCAAAGAAATTGTTGAAGAAAAAACAAATGGTCAAATTAAAGTTGAAACATACCATAGCGGACAGCTTGGTGATGACCGTACAATGACTGAAGCACTACAAATTGGTTCACAAGAAGTTGTTATTCCTTCTACTGCACCATTAGCAAACTTTGTTCCTGAATTCAGTATTTTTGACTTCCCATTCCTTTTCCCTAGTGAAGAGGTGGCAGATAAAGTATTAGATGGTGAAGTTGGTCAAAAGTTCCTTGATCAATTAGAAAGTCAAAATCTTGTTGGACTTGCTTATTGGGAAAATGGATTCCGTGATGTAACAAACAGCAAGCGTGCAATTGCAACAGCAGCAGATTTCAAAGGGTTAAAATTACGTACAATGGAAAATGAACTTCATTTAGAAGCATTCCGTGCATTAGGAGCTAACCCAACACCAATGGCACTTGCTGAATTATTTACTGCTATGCAGCAAGGGACAGTTGATGGACAAGAAAATCCGTATGCAACAATTTACTTGCAAAAGTTCTATGAAGTTCAAGATCACGTATCAAATACACACCATATTTATAGCCCATTTGTTTTCTTAATGAGCAAATCTTTCTATGATGGATTAACTGAAGAGCAACAAACAATCGTGAAAGAAGCTGCACTTGAATCAGGTAAGTATGAGCGTGAATTAAACCGTGAAGCAAATAACCAAAACTTAGCTGATCTTGAAGAAGCAGGTATGACTTTTACAGAAGTAACACCTGAAGCACGTCAAGAAATGATTGATCTTGTTCAACCAGTACTTGATAAATATGCTGAGAAAATCGGTAAAGAAAAAGTGCAAGAAGTTTACGATGCAATCGAAGAAGCTTCTAAGTAAACAATAAGAAAAGACTTTGGGGAGGAGTAGTCCTCAAAGTCTTTTTTCTTTAAAAATTTTTTTGAAGAAGGAGATCAAAATGAAAATCATTCGATGGTTTGATCGACATATTGAAGAAGTCCTATTAGTCGTTTTTTCTAGTGTGATGGTTGCTGTTATTTTCTTACAAGTAGTCATGAGACAATTTGATAATTCACTTTCATGGTCAGAAGAACTGGCGCGATACTGTTTTATCTGGCTTGTGTATATCGGGATTAGTTACGGTGTCAAAAAGCAGAGACATATTAAAGTAGATGTAGTTCTATTGCTTCTGAAAGAAAAAGGAAGACTTGTTATTACTATTATTGCTAATCTTTTCTTTGTTGCATTTGCACTTTTTGTCATCCGTTATGGTTTTGATATTGCAAATCAATTATTGAATTTCGGGCAAAAGTCACCAGCTAATCAAATTCCAATGGGATTGGTTTATATGGCAACACCGATTGGCATGGGATTAACGCTTATTAGATTAATTCAAAATTTAGTGCAATTAATAAAAGCCCTGCTCGGTAAGGGAGATTATAAAGAAGGCACAGAGGCAGAACAATATTTAGGGGAATCCTAAAAAGGAGGGGACGAAATGACAACTGCTGTCTTGTTCGGTAGTTTTGCGGTTTTATTATTTTTAAGTGTACCAATCGGTATTTCGATTGGATTGGCTACATTAATTACTATTATGGTTTCGGGAACGATTCCTGTTGAGTTTCTAGCAAAAGAATTAGTCACATCTGTTGACTCCTTTCCACTAATGGCTGTCCCATTCTTCATCCTTGCAGGTGAAATTATGGGGAAGGGTGGAATCTCTGAACGATTATTTAAAGTAGCCAATGCAATGGTCGGAAATAAAACGGGCGGATTTGCGATCGCAACAATTATTACCTGTATGTTCTTTGCTGCCATTTCTGGATCAGGTCCTGCAACAGTAGCTGCTATTGGAGGAATTATGATCCCAGCAATGGTTCGTCAAGGCTATGATAAGAAGTTTGCTGCAGCCGTTGTAGCAGCGGCTGGATCGATTGGGGTTATTATTCCACCAAGTATTCCAATGGTAATCTACGGGGTAACTGGAAATGTGTCAATCGGTGATTTATTTATTTCTGGGATTGTTCCTGGAATTCTAGTTGGACTAGCAATGATTATATGGGCTTATATTTACTCGAAGAAAAAAGGATATAAAGGCTTGGATGAGCCGACATCCATTAAGCGAATTCTGAAAGCAACTTGGGATGCAAAATGGGCTTTATTAATTCCAATTATTATTTTGGGCGGAATTTATGGCGGTATTTTCACACCAACAGAAGCTGCTGTTGTCGCTGTTGTTTATGGCCTTTTTGCTGCAATGGTATTATATCGTGAACTTAAGATAAAAGATTTACCGAAAGTGATTACAGATTCTGCACTAACAACTGCAACGGTCTTGATTATTGTTGGAACTGCCAATGCATTTGGTCGTCTATTAACAATTGAGCAAATACCAACTCAAATTGCCAATGCTTTATTATCCGTTTCTACGAACCCAATTGTAATTATTTTACTTATTACTGTTCTTTTATTAATTGTTGGGATGTTCATGGATACACTTGCAGCAATTATTATTTTAACACCAATTCTATTGCCGATCGCCATTCAAATTGGCTATGACCCTGTTCATTTTGGATTATTAATGGTCATTAACTTGGCCATTGGATTCTTTACGCCGCCAGTAGGGGTAAACCTATTTGTAGCATCAGGGATTTCTGGCGTTCGAATGGAAACTTTATCAAAAGCAGTATTGCCTTTCTTAGTTGCAATGCTGATTACATTATTATTTGTAACATTTATTCCACAGCTGTCATTGATGTTTCTTTAATTAGTTAAAGTGATTATAAACAGATAAAGAGGTTGTTAATTATGAATATGTATGATGTATTTACGTTTGGCGAAACGATGGTTTTATTTCAACCAGAACAAATGCTCCCACTTGAATATGTACACCAGTTCCCGAAGCGAATTGGGGGAGCTGAATCAAATGTAGCTATTGGATTAACTAGGCTAGGCCACTCGGTTGGGTGGTTTAGCAAACTAGGCGATGATCCATTCGGTCGATACATTCAAAAATATGTTCGTGGGGAAGGTGTAGATACATCTTCCTGTCTTTTTACAGATCAGGCACCGACAGGGTTGATTTTTAAAGAACAGTTGTCCCCTGAGGATATGAATGTGTATTATTACCGGAAAAATTCAGCAGCGAGTTTAATGGAAGCAGCCGATTTAAAGGAAGAGTATATTTCGAAAGCAAAAATTCTTCATATTTCTGGAATCACTCCTGCCTTAAGTGACTCATGCTATGAAGCGGTTATGAAGGCGATTGCGATTGCGAAAAAAAATCAGATGAAGATTGTGTTTGATCCGAATCTCCGCTTGAAGCTATGGTCGATCGAAAAGGCGAAAAAGGTATTTAATGAAATTGCTGCTTACGCCGATGTGATTTTGCCAGGCCTTGATGAAGGTCAATTTATGACTGGACTGACTGATGTGGAAGAAGTTGCAGAAGCATTGATGGGCAATGAGGATAAAACAATTATTATCAAGCTTGGTGAGAAGGGTGCTTATTATCACACGAAGAATGAGAATGGCTATGTGGAGGGCTTCCCCGTTCAGCGAGTGGTTGATCCAGTAGGTGCTGGAGATGGATTTGCTGCTGGGATTATAAGTGGCATTTTGCGTAAAGAGCCAATGGAACAGGTCGTTCGACGTGCAAATGCAATTGGTGCGATGGTCGTTGGCATGAGTGGAGATATTGAAGGATTACCCACTTTTGAAAGTGTGGAACGATTTATGTCGCCGGACAGTAACACGAGGGACGTAAAAAGATAAGAATGCATCGGATTTTTAAGCCCGATAAATTGCGATAAATTCTAAGGGGAGTATCTAAAATGAAAAAATGGGAAGATTTAATTCGTTTAAAGGAATCAGGACTTGTAGCTGTCATTCGTAGGCCGAAGCAAGCGCAAATCCATTCGATTGCCGAGGCGCTTGTTGAAGGCGGCGTTGGAGCTTTAGAAATAACGGTGGATACACCTGGGGCATTAGCGATGATTAATGACCTTAAGGCATCATTTAAGGATAAAGTTTTAGTCGGAGCTGGGACTGTACTGGATGCGTATTCTGCAAAAGCAGCGATTGATGCAGGTGCAGATTTCATCTTCTCCCCAAGCTTTGATGTTGAGACGATTCAAGTGACCAATCGATATGGCCGTATTTCGATTCCGGGTGTAATGACACCAACTGAGATCGTTCAAGCGTATTCAGCTGGTGCTGACTTATTAAAAGTGTTCCCTGGTTCTGCACTTGGAGAGAATTATTTGAAGGATTTACAAGGACCATTAGGACATATTCCAATGATGCCAACTGGCGGTGTGGATTTAAATAATGTAGAGACTTTTATTAAAAATGGGGCAGTAGCTGTTGGAGCTGGCGGTTCATTAATGGACAAGCAGGCGATTGCTGAAGAACGGTACGAAGCATTAACGGAAACGGCGAAAGCATTCATTGCGAAAATTCAGAAGGCAAGAGGATAGAAGAATCGATTACATCGGAGGGTGAAGCATGAAAATTACAAAACTTGAGACATTCATAGTCCCGCCAAGATGGTTGTTTTTAAAAATAGAAACAGATGAAGGGATTATTGGCTGGGGAGAGCCTGTTGTAGAAGGACGGGCAGCAACTGTAAAGGCTGCTGTTGAGGAGTTTAGTGACTATCTAGTTGGCAAAGATCCTTTACGAATAGAAGACCATTGGCAGGCGATGTACCGAGCTGGTTTTTACCGGGGTGGTCCGATCTTAATGAGTGCAATTGCTGGGATTGACCAAGCGCTATGGGATATTAAAGGGAAGTATTACAATGCACCTATCTCAGAATTAATGGGCGGCGCATGCCGAGATTCGATTCGCGTCTATTCATGGATTGGTGGAGACAGACCAAGTGATGTTGGGAAAGCAGCGAAAGAGGCGGTTGCTGCAGGATTTACTGCTGTGAAAATGAATGGAACAGAAGAGCTGCAATATATTGATTCCTATCAAAAGATTGATGAAGCTGTTGCAAGAATTGCAGCTGTTCGTGAGGCAGTGGGGGATTATGTTGGAATTGGGATTGATTTCCATGGACGTGTACATAAGCCAATGGCGAAAATATTGGCGAAGGAGCTAGAGCAGTTCAGACCGATGTTTATTGAAGAGCCTGTCTTACCCGAAAATAATGAAGCCCTTCGTGAAATAGCAAGGGTAACAAATATTCCTATCGCTACTGGGGAGAGAATGTTTTCTAAATGGGATTTCAAAAAAGTCCTTGAGGACGGCTATGTTGATATTATCCAGCCTGATTTATCACATGCAGGTGGCATTACAGAGTGTAAAAAGATTTTTGCAATGGCAGAAGCCTATGATGTGGCAGTGGCTCCCCATTGTCCGTTAGGTCCTATTGCATTAGCTTCATGCCTGCAAGTAGATGCGACTTCACATAATGCCTTTATTCAAGAGCAAAGCTTAGGCATTCACTATAATCAAGGCAGTGACTTATTAGACTATTTAAATGACCAGAAAGTGTTTGAATACAAAGATGGCTATGTCGATATGCTGAAAAAGCCAGGCTTAGGCATTTCTATTAATGAAGAGTTTGTTCGAAAACAAGCAGAAGAAGGACATAATTGGAAAAATCCTGTTTGGCGCCATAAGGATGGTTCGATAGCAGAGTGGTAATTAAATCACAGAATAGGAGTTGATACAGATGAGTCAATTTAAAGTCATTGTAACAGATTATGAGTATGATACATTTGCCCCAGAGAAAGAAGTATTGGACAAGCTTGGAATTGAATTAACATTTGAACAGTGTAAGACTGAAGATGATGTCATTGAGAAATGCAAGGATGCAGATGCTCTCATTAGCCAATATGCTCCGTTTACTCGCCGGGTAATCGAGAATTTAAATAATTGTAAAGTCATTTCCCGCTATGGAGTTGGCTTTAATACAATTGATGTTGAAGCCGCAACAGAAAAGGGCATCATTGTTGGGAATGTAACAGATTATTGTCTAGATGAAGTGTCTGATCATGCGATGGCCCTTTTGCTATCAAGTGTGCGTAAAATTACGAAAATGAATAACGCAGTAAAAAGTGGGACATGGGATTTCAAAGTGGCTGTTCCGGTATTTAGATTGAGAGGACGTACACTAGGTCTTGTTGGTTTTGGCAATATTCCACAAACAGTGGCAACGAAGGCAAAAGCCTTTGGTTTAAATGTCATTGCATATGATCCATTTGTATCTGAAGAAGTTGCAAAGGAAAAAAACGTGGAATTAGTCAGCTTGGATGAGCTTTGTGAAAGATCAGATTATCTATCTGTTCATGTTCCGCTGAATAAGCATACTGAGGGTATGATCAGTCATGAACAGTTTAATAAAATGAAGAAGGAAGCCTTTATCATTAATACAGCACGTGGCCCAATTATTGATGAAAAAGCACTTATTCAGGCACTTCAAGAAGAAAAAATTGCTGGTGCAGGACTTGATGTATTAGAGGTAGAACCAATTGACCTGAATAATCCATTATTGAAGATGGATAATGTGTTAATCAATCCGCATTCTGCTTTTTATTCAGTTGAAGCAGAAGTGGAACTGAAAAGGAAAACTGCACAAAATGTAGCCGATGTCCTTTCTGGTTATTACCCAACTTATCTTGTAAATAAGGAAGTAAAGGATAGAGTGCATCTGAAAGAAAAAGAATAAGGATGGCCCCTTAAACTGACTAATAAAGGAGGAAAAGGAATGGAAAAGTGTAGCAGTAAACAGATTGTAGTAAACATTTCTGAGAATGTTACGATTATTGAAGTAAGTAAAGCAACACAAAAGTACAACTCAGAAATTTACTTAAAAAAGAATGTGAATGGTACGCTTCATGACATTAACTTAAAAAGCTTCCTTGGATTGATTACATTACAGTTAAAGAACGGTGATCATGTAACAGTTAGTGCAGTAGGTGATGATTGTGAAGAAGCTTTAGAAGAGGTAGTCGGATACTTAAGCTAAACCTTTTATAAAAAGACTCCGTAAATGCGGAGTCTTTTTATAAACATAACGTTTGAGTGAAAGAATGATCTAGCGCAATTCTTCTAGTCAGCCATCTTTTTTGCTCTATATAAGGCTGAACAGGGTGTTTGTGCTTTTCTTTGAAATAATGAAAGAGGTGTTTTTTTTGAGTGAACAAGTGAATCTATTTAAAAAAGCGGCTGGGGAGAAAGCGGTTGAATACATAAAGGATGGGATGATTATTGGACTAGGTTCAGGATCAACTGTCTATTGGACACTAAAGAAGCTTGGGGAGCTAGTCGAGGAAGGGTTAAATGTGAAAGGGATTCCTTCCTCTTTAAGAACAGAAGGCTGGGCAAAGGAATTTAAGATTCCGCTAACTGATTTTTCAGAGGTTCAGACCCTTGATATTGCTATTGATGGAGCCGATGAAATTGATCCAGACTTTAATCTTACAAAAGGTGGAGGTGGCTCACTTGTACGTGAGAAGATGGTTGATGCCCACTCGAAAAAGCTCATTATCGTCGCAGATGAGTCAAAAATGGTCTCACAATTAGGGGAATTTCCTTTACCAGTTGAGGTTCTGCCATTCGGATGGGAGGTTACTGCGAAAAAAATCGAAGCACTAGGTGCAAAACCTGTATTACGAGAACGAGAGGACAGTATTTTTATTTCAAATAATGGCAACTATATTTTGGATTGCCATTTTCACACGATTGCTGATCCGAAAAAGCTTCATCATGAATTAAAGCAAATGCTTGGTGTAGTAGAAACAGGTTTATTTATTGATATGACAGATACAATTATTATTGCAGGTCAGAACGAGGTCAAGGTGATTGATCATCCGAATAAGTAGAATGAGTAGAGTCTATTTTCAAAGATAATAGGCTCTATTTTTCTATTTAATAGTCGTTTTGACAGGATTTATATGGTAGCTCTGCTATAATAACGTAAATAGACGTTCATAATGAAAAGGAGAGATGTCGTTTGCAAAACTTTACATTTTGGAATCCAACGAAATTAATTTTTGGAAAAGGTCAGTTAGAGCAATTACAAAATGAAATCCCACAATACGGGAACAAAGTTTTACTCGTATATGGCGGTGGGAGCATTAAGCGAAATGGTTTGTATGAGAATGTCATTGGCCAATTGAAGCAAATGGATATAGAAATCTTTGAACTTGCAGGCGTTGAACCAAATCCTCGAATTTCAACTGTGAGAAAGGGTGTTGAAATTTGTAAGGAAAACGGTGTGGATTTCCTATTAGCTGTTGGTGGCGGCAGTGTAATTGACTGTACAAAGGCAATTGCTGCAGGAGCGAAATATGACGGGGATGCTTGGGATTTAGTAGTCAAAAAATCATTTGCAACCGAAGCATTGCCATTTGGTACGGTTTTAACGTTGGCGGCGACTGGTTCTGAGATGAATTCAGGATCGGTGATCACAAACTGGGAAACAAATGAAAAATATGGCTGGGGAAGCCCAACTGTTTTTCCGAAATTCTCTATTTTAGACCCTGTACATACAATCTCTGTTCCAAGAGATCAAACCGTTTATGGCATTGTCGATATGATGTCCCATGTGCTTGAGCATTATTTCCATTTAGCAAAGCAGACTGATTTTCAAGATCGAATGTGTGAATCTCTATTAGTAACCATTATGGAAACTGCACCAAAGCTTTTAAGTGATCTTGAAAATTATGAACATCGTGCAACGATTCTCTATGCAGGAACAATGGCATTAAATGGCATCCTAAATATGGGCTATCGAGGAGATTGGGCGACCCATAATATTGAGCATGCGGTTTCAGCCGTATACGACATCCCGCATGGCGGTGGACTAGCTATTTTGTTCCCAAATTGGATGAAGCACAATCTTCATGTCAAGCCAGAACGATTTAAACAGCTTGCAGTAAGAGTGTTTGGTGTTGATCCAACTGGAAAAACGGATGAAGAAACAGCTTTAGAAGGCATCGAGAAGCTGCGCGAATTTTGGATTGGAATTGGCGCACCAAAAAGACTAGCGGATTATGATATTGAGGAAAGTGGCCTTGTACAAATGGCAGATAAAGCAATGGTGAATGGTGAATTTGGTAATTTTGCTAAATTAAATCATCAAGATGTGATGAACATTTATAAGTTATCCTTGTAAAGGCACTGTTAATAATTCCTGTTGATTTTCATGTATGTATGAGGAGGAATAAGCGGAGAAATTCCGCTTAACAGCTCTAGATTTGATAAAAATCATTGTTTTGGATCAAATAAGCGGAAATTATCCGCCTATTCCATAAAAAGAACCAAAATAAGCAGAAATAAGCGGAGAAATTCCGCTTAACACCACTAAATTTGATAAAAATCATTGTTTTGGATCAAATAAGCGGAAAAATTCCGCCTATTCCATAAAAAGAATCAAAATAAGCAGAAATAAGCGGAGAAATTCCGCTTAACAGCTCTAAATTTGATAAAAATCATTGTTTTGGATCAAATAAGCGGAAAAATTCCGCCTATTCCATAAAAAGAATCAAAATAAGCAGAAATAAGCGGAGA
>NZ_JAGIKZ010000004.1 GCF_017874625.1 Cytobacillus eiseniae
CCCCTTTTTCCTTACAAAATTCAGCCATAACCCAAAGTAAGATCAATAAGATAAAACATTGTAAATCATTTTTACACAATATTGTGGACTTGACTCAAATAAGCGGAGAAACTCCGCCTATTTACTCAAAAAATGCAAAAATAGAGGATTTTTCATTGAATAAGCGGAAAAATTCCGCTTATTCTACCCAAAATAGGCTTCATTCTACATTTAAGCGGAATTTCTCCGCTTATTTTGCTTTTGCTCATTACTTGATGAGGGAGAATACATCTTACTCTTTACCAAAGATCCGCTAGTTAAAGAACGAGTCCATTAGACTAAAAAAACGCAGAGGATATGCAGCCCTCTACGTTTCTTAATCGATTTAGCTTAATACTGACTTTATGAATTCAGATTGCTGCTCTACAACTAAACTACTTACCATAAGTTGGTTAATTTTATTTTTATATTATTCTACGTAACTTACTTCAGAGTAAATAATAAGTCCAATCGTTGTGCAAAGTACTAGCCCCATCACAATAGTAAACATGGTTTAGCCTCCCTTTAAACATCCTTATTCACTTCAAACTTACCATAAACACCACGTAAATATTTGAAACAAATATGAACATTTTGTTAAAGAAAGATTGGCTAATTGGATTGTGCTTTGCGCCTTTTTTTCTTAAATTCAAGCGTTAATAGCAGAACATGTAACAAATCAGTTCCCTCCTCTAACTTTAGCTAGGTGGAATCCTTCTCCACCCAGGAAATTGCTTGACGACATTGCATGAATACTTTCATCCTTAACTACCACCTTTCTTTTTATATTCTAAATAAATTAAAAGTGACGATACATTGAAAATTGACGATCGCGATTGTCTTCTTGAATTTTATTAAGCATTTGATTATGAAGGACTTCTTCAATTGAAACATTACGTTTCTTAATCGTTATTGTTAAAAACAAAATATTTAATGTCATGATAGCATTCACCTCCTTTAAATTTGGGGACAAAAAAGCCGCAAAGAGACAATTGCTCCTGCAGCTTAATTTTAGGCATAAAAAAGCCGCGGGAACACGATTCTCCCTGCGGCTTGGATGGGCAAATTAAATAATTAAGCGAGCCATTCCCTGTAGGTCGAATTCGTTAAATATAAAGAAGCATGTAATTGTAAAGTAACAAATGTATTCATCATCATTGTATTCAACCTCCCTTTTTAGAAATTTTTCACTTACATTGGTAATTATAGCCACATCTACTATATTTGTAAACCTATTTTTTACTATTTTTGAAAAATTGGGTATGTTTACGTTATTTTTAGCTTGTCAGTAAGATCCTTTTCAATAAAAAACTGTGAGAATACACTCCCCACAGTTTTTTTTACCGCTTATTTTTCTAATGCCTGTTTTAAATCTTCAATTAAATCTTCCACGTCTTCAAGTCCAACTGAAATACGGACTAATCCATCCGTAATTCCAAGCTCTGCGCGTCTTTCCTGTGGGATGGAAGCATGTGTCATTCTTGCTGGAACAGAAATTAAACTTTCGACAGCACCAAGGCTTTCTGCTAATGTAAAGTATTTTATTTTTTCAAGAAGAACGTCTGCATTCGCTTCACTGCCTACATCAAAGGAAACCATTCCACCGAAGCCTTTCGCTTGTTTTTTCGCAAGATCATGATTTGGATGTGTTTCAAGTCCTGGATAGTAAATCTTAGATACAGCTGGATGGCTTTCAAGGAACTGGACGATCGCTCTCGTATTGTTCTCTGTCTCTTCCATACGAATACCAAGTGTTTTAATCCCTCTCATGAGAAGCCATGAATCCTGAGGACCGAGGACGCCTCCTGTCGAGTTCTGAACAAAATGTAAGTCTGTAGCCAATTCTTCACTGTTCACAACGACTAACCCCGCAACAACATCACTATGTCCGCCAATATATTTCGTTGCACTATGAAGGACGATATCTGCTCCAAGTTCAATTGGTGTTTGCCAATAAGGGGTTGAGAACGTATTATCAACAATTGTAAGCAATTGATGTTCTTTCGCTATTTTTGCAGCCCCCGCAATATCCGTAATTTTCAAAAGGGGATTCGTTGGTGTTTCGATATAAATGGCTTTTGTATTTGGCTTAATTGCTGCTTGAATAGTCGTAAGATCACTCGTATCAATGAATGTTGATTCAATGCCAAATCGGTTCAATACCTTTGTCATGACACGATAGGATCCACCGTATACATCATCTGTCATGATGACATGATCGCCGCTATTAAATAGCATCATAACCGCAGTAATTGCTGCCATTCCCGAACCAAAGGCAAATCCTGCTTGACCGCCTTCTAAATCTTTAATTAATTCTTCAAGTGCATGTCGCGTTGGGTTGCCTGTTCTTGAATATTCAAAACCACTATGCTTTCCGACACTTTCTTGCTTATAAGTGCTAACTTGATATATAGGGACGGATACAGCACCTGTATTTGGATCGCCTGAAATTCCACCGTGGATGAGTTTTGTTTTTCTTCTCATTTATATACCGCCTTCGTAGATTTTTTTGCTAATATATCTGTCACTGCCATCAGGGAATATCGTCACAATATTTGTTCCTTCCCTTGCATGCTGCGCTTCTTTCAATGCAGCATGGAGGGCAGCGCCAGATGAGCTCCCAACTAATAAGCCTTCTTTCAATGCCAGTTCCTTGACACGCTCAAATGCTGCTTCATCAAGCACGGTATGGATGGTGTCAAAGTAAGTGGAATCCATGAATTCTGGCAGGAACTCCATTCCAATTCCTTCCGTTTTATGCGGGCCAGATTCCCCTCCATTTAAAATGGATCCTTCTGGCTCGACTATAACTGTTTTTATATTATGATTTTTTTCTTTTAAAAAACGAGATGTCCCCATAAAGGTACCACCAGAACCAGCACCTGCAACGAAAATATCAATCTCACCTTCAAGCTGATCCCAAATCTCTGGCCCTAATGTTTTATAATAGGTGTTTGGATTTGCCGGGTTCCCGAATTGCTGTGGACAAAAAGAATTGGGTATTTCATTAAGTAATTGTTTTGCTTTTGCAATCGCACCGGCCATCCCATCGCTTGTTCGTGTATGAATAATTTCGGCGCCAAGCGCTTTCATAATGACTTGTTTCTCCATGCTAAACTTTTCAGGCATACAGACCATTACTTTAAATCCCTTATTTAAGGCAGCTAATGCCAAACCAATGCCTGTATTCCCTGCAGTCGGTTCAATAATCGTCCCGCCCTCTTTTAGCTTGCCACTATTTACAGCATCATTAAGAAGTTCCAAACCAAGACGATCTTTCACACTTCCGCCAGGATTAAGAAACTCAAGCTTTGCAAATAAACGGACACCTTTCGGCAATGGGAATTGGCTAATTTCAAGCATTGGTGTATGTCCGATTAACTCATGAATACTTCTATATACGTTCAAACATTCTCACCCTTTGCCCGATATTAGTTTTTCATCGCTGCAACAATCTTCATGACAAGCTGTGATGAATGAAGGGCAGCTTTTTCAAGGAATTGATCAAATGATACATCTGACTCCTTGCCTGCAATATCTGATAGAGAACGAATGATCACAAATGGCTTTTTAAACTGGTATGAAACTTGAGCAATTGCAGCTGCTTCCATTTCAACTGCTTGCAAATCTATGAATTTATCTCGAATGGCTTCAACACGAACTGGATCATTCATAAATGAATCACCTGTTGCAATTAGACCACGCACGACTTGGATGTCTTGTATTTCTTTTGCACATGATTCAGCTACTTGAACGAGTTGAGCATCTGCTTCAAAAGCTGGCGGCAGCTGTGGTACTTGACCGTATTCATACCCAAAGGCAGTTACATCTACATCATGATGTCTTACTTCTGATGAAATAACGACATCTCCAACATTTAATTCTGGATTGAAGCCACCAGCTGAGCCTGTATTAATCACATAATCTGGGTTGAATCTTTCGAGTAGTACAGCTGTCGACAAAGCCGCATTTACTTTTCCAATACCTGAGCGTAGTAAGACAACGTCTACACCGTCCATTAATCCAGTTGTATATTCACAGCCTGCAATTACCTCTTGTGTTTGATTCGTTATTTTTTCACGTAAAAGTGTTACTTCTTCTTCCATTGCTCCGATGATTGCTATCTTCATTATTTAGACCTCTTTCTATTTTTTTACTCCCTCCATAATCCATACAAAGTCATTGCATTGTTCAAATGCTGCCGTAAAACCATTTTCTTCTAATAACCCTTTAAGGAAAGGAATGGTCGTATAGTATTCACGCTGCAAATCTTCTGCTAGATTATGGAAGCCATCTTCTACCGCTTTTTTGATTGCTTGTTTGTATGCATCAGCAGATTCATACATTGTATCCGCAAATACTATTTTACCACCTGTCGCTAATAATTTTCCATACTTGGCAATCGCTGTTCCCTTTTCCTCATCTGTTAAATGGTGAAATGCATAAGAACTTGCAAAAATATCAATCGGTTGATCCACTGAAAAGCTAAGAAAATCTCCATCTATGATTGATGATTGCTTTCCAACCTTCTCAATTGCTAAAGCTCTCATCGAAGGGGAGGGTTCAATCCCAGTAACCTTCAGGCCTTTCTCGATAAACTTCGTTGTTAGATTTCCTGTCCCAGGTCCGAATTCAACAACATGCCCATAAGCGCGGTCAGCAACCATCTGCAATAATCGATCATAATGCTTAAAAACTTCTCTATATTCAATATCATGTCCTGTTACGGTATCATCATATGTTCCAGCCCATTGTTCAAATATTTCGAGAAACTCTTTCCCCATCTTTGTTCACTCCTCAAATTATACACTTATAATTCCTATGAGTATACTATGATTTAATGAAAAACATGTTCTTAATTTACCATATGACTTGAGAACATTCAATACACGAATGTTATTCCCACATAAAAAATAAGGATAGCTAAGTTTAGCTATCCTCGTTCTCTGCCTCTTTTGTTGGTTTCTTTTCTACTTCATTCAACTCTTCCACTTTCGTTGGTTTCCAGCCCTGACCATCGATCCAGTCAATATAGACACGGTATACTTGCTTCTGATCCTTCGTCGTAATTGTTCCAACCGATTTATTAAATCCATTATTTCCAAGGAACCAAACATTCATATTATTTTGATCTACACCTGTCGCATAAGACATTGCCTGAAGCATTTCTGCCCAGTCTGTAGACTCTTTATCATAAACAGCATAATGCTCACCTGTTTGTGAAGTCCCTATCGGGGCCCAGCTTGGATTTTCGATTGTCTTTTTCACATTATTATTGCTTCCACCTTCAGTAACGACTGCGTCATCTTCATTTGCAGGAACGATTGTTATCTCTTCTTTTTTATCGTCAGTACTTCCTGCATTTTTTTCACTTTCATCTAAGCTATTTTCGTCAGATTCTATTTCTTTTTCATCCTGATGTTCGTCAATAGGCGAGGCATTCGATTCTTCCGCAGCTACTTTTTCCTCGTCCTGGCTTGATTCCGTTTGCTGCTCTTGATCGGCTAACTTTTCATCATTGCCTCCTGAAAATATTTTCACAGAGACAAAGATAATTAATAATATAACAAGCCCAATTAACGTATTTAAGATGAGATTTGTTTTTCTTCGTTTTCCCCTTAATTCGGAACGCAATTCCCGACTAGATGAATCATTTTTGCGGTTCATAAGAAAGATACTCCTTCCCATACATTTCTTTTCTGCTTTTAGTTGCACTTATCCGTATTTTAACACGTCTAATCACACTTGAAAAATATCTATGATTCCTTCACACATAAGTGACGAAAATTGAAAAGGAAAGTTTCACTTTATCATTGTTTTTCCATATCGAACAGGGCCGAATGATTTAATTATTAGATTGATCGTACTGATAGGCTTCTTTTACAATATCAGCGAAGAGGGAGGTAACTCCACTTGCTTCCCCTATTACACCAAGTTTGACTGTGACTAGTGCATATTTCGGTTGGTCAAAAGGGAAATAACCCGTAAACCACTTATTATAAATTGGCTTGTCCCCTTTCATTCTGCCTGTTTCTCCTGTACCTGATTTACCAGCAACCTCATACGGGAGATTTTGCAAACTTCTTCCTGTGCCATTTTCATTTATTACAACTTCACGGAGCAGCTTCTGAAGCTTCATTATCGTATATGGAGAAATCGTCTCTCCTTCTAACTTCTGTTCTTTAAAATCTAGTAATGATGTGCTATTTTTATATTCAATCTTTGAGGCAACTCGTACCATCTTTTTGTTTCCACCTCTAGCAATTGTTGCCATCATATTCGCAACAGCTAATGGTGTTGCACGAACCTCATGCTGTCCAATACCCGTTAGACCAACAAAATTATTATCATTTTTTGCATCTTCTGAGAGAAAAATCCTCCCCTTATCCTCTTGCAGCTGCTGGAAATTTTCAAAATGATAAATATTCCCAATCCAGCCAACAGGTCCCGTCAATGATAATTTATTCGCATAGGCCTCTAAAAGATTCGGATCCAACTCCTTCAATTCCTTCGCAATCGTAGCAAATGTGTTGTTACAGCTTCTCGCAAAGCTATTTGTAAAATCTAGCATGCCATGCTGGAAGATAGGATCAGGCTCACCTGTAATCGTTCTGCTGCAATCGAATTGCCTTGATGGATCCGTCAGCTCATATTCAATAGCTGCTGCAGTGACAACTGTTTTAAAGACCGAACCAATGATTTGCTCTTTCAGCATTAGATTTTCTGATCCTCCATTTTCTTTATTAAACGGATCCTGTTTATTTATCGTTGGGCGGGATGCCATCGCTACAACAGAATTGGTCTCGATATCTAGAAGCACAACCCCTCCACTTTCCATTTCATGCTGATCAACAAGCTTCTCTACAGCTTCCTGCAAGGTTGGATCAAGTGTTGTTTTGATATTTACTGGATAATAAGGATTGGCCGGCTCCACATACTTTACATTGATTCCAAATAATGGACCTCCAGTTGCATCGACATGGTAGACAAGCTTTGACTTCCCATCTGGTAAAAGAAATTCATCAAAGCTTCTTTCCATCCCTGTAAGCCCTACCATCGTTTGTGCAGAAAGCTCTTTGTCTGGATAACGATTTCTGAGCAATGTTTCATTTTCTCCAGTAATGCCAATCAAATGCTCCGCAGGATTATCTGTTAAATGATACTTTTTTTCAACAGCAAACACACCTGGAATTTGTAAGTCATTCATTTCCTTTATTTGAGCTTCAGTCAGCTCGATCGGTTTTGGACTCCCATAAGCAAATGGCTTCTTTGCATTTTCCACTGCATGCCTTAATCCATATTCAGATACATCCATTATTTCTGCTACACGCTTTGAATCCCAATCCATCTTTTTTAAAAAAGGGAAAAGAATGAGTACAGGTTTTGTTTGATGTGTAATCGGTGTTCCATCCTTATAGAGGAAATTCCCTCTTCCTGTATCAAGAATCATTTCTTGTGATCGCTGGCTGACACTTGCCTCGAGTAAATTAATCTCTCTATTCGTAAAGTGTTCTGTTTCAACAAGCTGAAGCTGAATGAGTCTGCCAAGTAATATTGATAATCCAGCTAAACATAGACATACACAGATAATTGTTCTTTTTCGCCACATAAAAAACACCTCGTCAAAAGTTTTGACGAGGTTTCTGTTTTTCAAACAATTAGAATTATTTTCTTTCTTAAAGAAAGGCTGTTTTCACAAACATTATCCTAAAAAAGAAGAAGGCCAAGCCCTCTTCTTTAGTATGCATTATTTAATTGTAACAATTCGTACGTCCATTTCTCCACCAGGCGTTTGTACTTTTACTTGATCGCCTACTTTACGGCCAATTAAGCTCTTAGCAATTGGTGAATCATTCGAAATTTTCCCATCAAATGGATCTGCTTCTGCACTGCCTACAATTGTATATGTTTCTTCTTCGCCATCAGGCAATTCAATAAAAGTAACAGAACGCCCTAATCCTACTGTGTCTCCGCCTAACTCGTCTTCTGCAATAATTTTTGCATTTCGGATCATATTTTCAATTGTTGTTATACGGCCCTCAACAAATGCTTGTTCTTCTTTCGCTGAATCATATTCGGAGTTTTCTGATAAATCACCAAAACTACGTGCGATCTTAATTCGCTCCACTACTTCTTTACGCTTTACTGATTTTAAGTATTCTAATTCCTGTTCAAGCTTTTCTTTACCCGCTTGTGTCATTGGGAAAACTTTTTCAATTGCCAAAACCTTCACTCCTTCAATTTTTCACAATACGTAAGATTGTGTTCTTTCTTTATTATGTATTTAGGAAATGCATAGGAGCGCGCCCAATTAGGACGCGCAAAGGTACATGTCCATCTATTTGGACCCATTATTATTTTCTATGCTATTGTGTCATAAAAAAGACTTTTGTTCAAGAATTGTTTGAATCTTTGTGACCATTAAATCAATCGCGACATGATTATGACCGCCTTCTGGGATAATAATATCTGCATATCGCTTCGTTGGTTCAATAAATTGATTATGCATTGGTCGAACAACACTTACATACTGGTCAATAACTGATTCCATTGTTCTTCCACGCTCATTAATATCTCTAGACATCCTGCGAATAATACGCAAATCTGCATCCGTATCCACAAAAAGCTTAATATCCATTAAATTACGGAGACGCTCATCTTCAAGGACGAGTATTCCTTCTAGAATGATGACTCCCTGTGGTTCAACAACAATCACTTCTTCTGAGCGCGTATGCAGAGCATAGTTATATACTGGCTTATGAATCGTCTCATATCGTAGAAGCTTTTCTATATGATCGATTAATAAATCATTATCAAAAGCAAGCGGATGGTCATAATTTGTTTTTAAGCGTTCTTCAAATGGCAAATGTGCCTGATCTTTATAATAATAATCCTGCTCTAACATTAAGATGGAGTGCCCTTTAAAATAATCAATAATTGATTTCGTGACACTCGTCTTTCCAGAGCCTGAGCCACCGGTCACACCGATAACAACTGGTTTGCGTTTCATGGTGTATTAAATCTCCTTTCGCATCATGTTGTTCGGGAATACCGGCTTATCAAGCTTGAATTGTACGATTTGAAGCGGGTGGCGAGCTGCGTCCAACTCATTCCCTTCTTCATCCCAAATCTTATCGATTACATGTGTGAAATTTTTAATTTCCGGGCCGAAAAATTCAACTTCTTGCCCTGGCTTGAAATGATTGCGCTGCTGTAATGTAACCATTTGTGTTTCTGTATTGTAATCTAAAACCAATCCAACAAAATCA
The DNA here is from genome assembly GCF_017874625.1 of Cytobacillus eiseniae. Taxonomy (GTDB): domain Bacteria; phylum Bacillota; class Bacilli; order Bacillales; family Cytobacillaceae; genus Cytobacillus; species Cytobacillus eiseniae. Next base: position 9,288 of record NZ_JAGIKZ010000004.1, read on the forward strand.
AAATTCGTCTTTTTGCTATGATTTCCAAACATTTGCTCCTTATACCCTGGAACACCCTCAAAGAATGCTGGAGCTGTTTCACGATTTGCACATTTAGCCAATTCCTCCAGCCACTCCTGCTTAATTTGGAAATTTGCTGGATCTGCACAATATGCATCGATCACCTTTCGATACACACTTACTACAGTAGCAATATAATGAATCGATTTCATTCTGCCTTCAATTTTCAAGCTATCAATTCCTAGCTCAATCATTTGTGGAATCGATTGAATTAAATTTAAGTCTTTCGGACTCATCGCGAATGGAGAATCTCCTTCACTAAACAATGGCACCTCATTATCACCATCTAATTGATAGAGATCATAATCCCAGCGGCATGATTGACAGCATCCGCCTCGATTCGAGTCACGCGCAGTCATATGATTACTTAAAGTACAACGACCTGAATAAGCGATACACATCGCACCATGAACAAAGGTTTCAATTTCAATATCAACCTTCTCTTTCATTTCACGGATTTCTTCTGCACTTGTTTCACGAGCAAGCACAACACGCTCTAATCCTTCTTCTTTCCAAAACTGTACGGCCTTCCAGTTGGATAAAGATTGTTGTGTACTTAAGTGTACTTCAATCTCAGGTGCAATTCTGCGGCATGTTTCAATGATAAGCGGATCAGCAACAATAATACCAGCAATCCCTGCTTCTTTTAATCCAAGCATATACGCTTCAAGTCCATCAATATTTTCATTATGAGCAAAAATATTTGTCGTTACATATATTCTGGCTCCATACTTTTTCGCGAATTGGACGCCTTCCTTCATTTCCTCAAAAGTAAAATTATCCGCATTTGAACGTAAGCCATATTCCTGTCCACCAATAAATACGGCATCCGCTCCATAATGAACGGCTATTTTTAATTTTTCTAAATTCCCTGCTGGGGCGAGCAATTCGGGCTTCTTAACGATTACTCGTTTGCCGTCCACCATTTGGGAAATATGATCTTTCACCGCTGTCATAAGGCAGCCCTCCATTCAAGAGGTAAACGGTTAGGAGCTGTGAGGCGGAAACCTTATTCCTTACCATAAACCTCTGTTTTTTTAGTACACTGTTTCTTTAAAGAAGAATCCTGTATCTAAAGGACGATTAGGCGGTTGAATTTCTTCAATCTCACTTAAAAGTTCGTCCTTAACATCTTCATATTGGTCCGGGTCTTCCACACAAAGATCAATTGCTTTCCGGTACTGCTTTGTTACTTCAAGAATATATTCAGCACTTTTCAAAATACCTTCAATTTTAAAGGAATCTACACCCGCTTCAATCATTTCCTGAAGCTCATCAATGATACAAATATCATTAGGGCTCATAATATGTGTTCCATTTTCATCTTCAAAAATTGGGTATTTATTCGCGCGTTCTTTGTCATGAAGAAACATGTTATGCTCTTGATTGCGATTCTCTACTTCCATTGCTTTTCCTTGATATTCATAGTAATTGCCGAGTAGTGAGCGCTTTGATTGGAACATAGTCATCATCCCGTGAACTTGTACCTCAATTTCCACTTCTGCATTCTCTTTCATCTCAACGATTGCATCCATATTAATTTCACGGGCAAGCACCGCTCTTTTAGCCCCTTTTCTGCCCCAGTAATTACATGTATACCAATTGGTCCCTGTCGTTTCCGTACTCCAATGCAATTTCATATTTGGAGCTGATTCACGCGCAGCCATTAATACAGCAGGATCACCAAAAATAATTGCATCTGCCTGAACTTCTTCAAGGTATCGAATATATGCTGGCAACTCAGCTACTTTATCATTATGGAAAAGGGCATTCATTGCAACATAGACTTTCTTTCCATTTTCATGTGCAAGCTCAATCGCCTTTTTCACATCTTCCTTTTGAAATTCACCAGCTAGACGCAGTCCATAGCGCTGTTCACCAACAACAAAAGCATCTGCTCCTGCCTCTGCTAATGGAAGAATATCTTCAACACAAGTTGGTGTTACTAATAATTCTGGTTTTGCCACTTTCCTTCACCTCTTTTTACTAATTGCAACCCCATCACCGATTGGCAAGATTGCTGTATGATAATCCGGATGACCCATTAGCCATTGATTAAAATTGTCAATTTTCCTAACGAGTGCTCGTACATTACGATTTTCTATTTCATCCTTCTCACAGACTAACCCTTTAAAAAGAACATTATCTGTAATAATGATGCCATCTTTATTTAAATAGCGGGAATATAATTCAAAAAAACGCTTATATTGACTTTTTGCAGCATCAATAAAAATGACATCAAATGGACCATGCTCTTTCACATTTTCCTCAGCTTCAAGTGCATCTCCTTTAATAATAACAATTTGAGATTCCTTTCCAGCTTCTTGAATATATTGTTCAGCACGTTCGTATCTTTCTGCATCTCTTTCGATTGTCACAATATGGCAATCCGGAAGTGAAAAGGCCATTCGAAGGGCAGAGTAGCCAATTGCGGTTCCCACTTCCAATATAGCTTTCGACTGTTGAATTCTTAAAAGCTGAAGCAATGCTTCGATCGAAGGAAGTTCCATAATCGGCACTTCGTGATCATGTGCATACTGCTCCATTCTTTGAAAAAGTTCAGGTCGCTCAGGGATGATTCCCTCTATATATGCATGCAGCTTTTCATTTTCCAAGCTGCCATCACCTCAATCTTTTTAAACATGAAAAAATAGCGTTCACAGAAAGGATGATGTTCATGCAAAAAAAATTTGCATCTATCTCAGCTTATGAGGCTGATATCCTTACTCGTCCGTGGATTACGCTATCGTTAACAATATAAATACTTGAACTATTTTACCATAAAACAAAGGGGAATGCTAATTTTCTATACAATCCCCTTAAAAAAATTACTTATTTAATATGTTGTGCTTTTTTCTGATTATGTTCATCAAGTGTTTTTGAGAATAAAACCTCTCCTGATGAAGTAGCTAGGAAATAGAAAAAGTCTGATTCGTCAGGAACTAACGCTGCTTCAATCGAACTAACCCCTGCATTCGCTATTGGTCCTGGCGTTAATCCTGGATATTTATACGTGTTATACGGTGAATCAATCTCTAAGTCTTTATAAAGGACCTTCTCTTTATGCTCCCCTTGAGCATATAGCACAGTTGGGTCTGTTTGTAATGGCATGCCAGTTGCCATTCGATTGTAGAACACACTTGCTATTTTATCTCGATCAACCTTTTCAGTTGCTTCTTCTTCAATTAAGGAAGCCATCGTTAATAATTCATGAACGGTTAATTCTTTTTCTTCCATTGCTATTTGATATTCATTTACCACATTCACTGTTTTATCAATCATTGGCGTAATAATTTCCTCAATGGTTGGGTCTTCTTTATAATAGGAATATGTAGCTGGAAATAAATAGCCTTCTAACGGATAGAGAATATTTTCGTCAAGGATGGATTCAGTTAATAAATTCGGGTATTTCTTCATTAATGACTCAATAAAGGCTTGATCATTTAATTTTTCAATCACTTCATCTGCATTTTTATTTGCCTTTTCTGCAATGATGCCAGCAATTTGCAGAAGCTGTTTCCCCTCAGGAATCGTAATTTTAAAAACTAGTTCTTCATTAATGGTTCCTGTTTTAAGACTGCTAATAATTTCAGGGATCGTCATTGATGGCTTTAGTGCATATTCACCAGCCATAAATCCTGTTTCGTTTTTCAATTTCACATAGTACTTAAAGACACGGGCATCTTTTATGATTCCATTTTCTTCAAGTATTTTCCCTATGCTTGTTGATGATGACCCAATTGGAATTTCTACTTGCTGATCTTTATTATTATTTGGGTCAACAGGCTGAATCGCTGATTTAATATAAAAATAGCCCCCACCAACTGCTGCCCCAACTGTAATGATAAATATAATGGCAATAATCAATACGATTTTACGGACTAATTTTGCTTCACTTTGTCTCTCAATCATCTTTTGACGGATTTTATCTCTTTTTTCATTTTTATTTTCATTCGACATTTGAATTCCCCTCCTATCAAGCTGCAAACGTCGTAGCTTCCAATTTTCAATACACCTCGGATTATTATACTATATTTTCTTTTTATCGTCGCAAAATAATACAATAAAAAAACTGGCTGTTTAAAGCCAGCCAGTTTTTTGTTTATTTTATTCTTCTTCTTCAGCTAGGAATGTATTTAACATTTCTTCGATCATTGCCCATTCTTCTTCAGCATCTGCATCAATTGGAATTAATTCGCCATCTTGATTGTCTTCACTAGGAAGAAAAGCGGATGCATGAATATCTATTTCCCCTTCATCATCTTCTTCTGCACCTACTGGGTAATAAAGAACATATGACTTTCCAAATTCCTCTGAATCAAATGTAAAAAGCACCTCACATAATTGCTCGTTGCCTTCCTCATCTATAACTGTAATATTTTTTTCACCGTGTTCCATTTCTTTTCACCTCATTAATTTTTGCTATCTAGAAAGCCTTGTAAAATCATAACAGCAGCCATTTTATCAATGACCTTTTTTCGCTTTTTTCTGCTAACATCCGCTTCAAGCAGAACTCTTTCAGCTGCTACAGTTGACAAACGCTCATCCCAAAGCACAGTTGGCAAATTAAAAAGCTTTTCAAGCTCAGCGGCATACCTTTGTGTAGCTTCACCGCGTGGCCCGATTGTCCCATTCATATTCTTTGGCAAACCGACAACAATTTTACTGACTTCATGTTCTTTGATGATTTTTCCAATCTGCTCAAAACCAAAGATGTTTTCATCTTCATTAATCTTTAAAGTTTCTAAGCCTTGAGCTGTCCAACCTAACGCATCACTGAGCGCTATGCCGACTGTTTTTGAGCCGACATCCAATCCCATTATCCGCATACATTATCCCTTTCGATGCTCTTTTAAGTATGATTTGACAAGCTCTTCGATGATTTCATCCCTTTCAAGTTTGCGGATAATATTACGTGCATCCTTATGACGAGGAATATACGCAGGATCCCCTGATAGCAGGTACCCAACAATTTGGTTAATTGGGTTATACCCTTTGTCTTGAAGAGCCTCATACACTTGAAATAACACTTGATTTACATCATGCTCGATTGGCTCTTCTGGGAAATTAAACCTCATTGTTTTATCAAATGAGCTCATACTTTACACCTCTTTTTTTGAGCGTCCTTGCAGACAACTACTATTTTATCGTCCAGTATCTGGAACGTTTACTAGCATGTCCACTTTTATCAAAGCTGAAGCAACTAGACCCTCGAGTCATAAGCCATTCCAGCATGAAGGTTAAAAAACAACCTTCTTGCTGGCCTGTCTTATGCTTGTCGCCCCTAAACAAGGCGCTTCCGCTTTTCTTTTCATTTTACACTACTTTTCTAAGATATCAAACGGATTTGACCCATTCTTCAACAAAGTTCAGTGCGCTTTCAAGTTTTTCAGGGTCTTTTCCACCTGCCTGCGCCATATCTGGACGGCCGCCACCGCCGCCACCGCATCTTGTAGCTACTTCTTTAATAATTTTTCCTGCATGATAGCCTTTTTCAATCAAATCATTTGTTACAGCAGCAATGATATTTACCTTGCCTTCGTTTACACTGCCAAGAACAACGACTGCAGATCCAAGCTTATTCTTTAAGTCATCAGCCATATTTCGGAGATTGTTCATGTCTGTTGGAGCAACTTTTGCCGATAAGACCGTAACTCCATTGATTTCCTTCGTATTCGATACAAGGCTACTCGCTTCAATATTACCCAATTTTGCTGCTAACGATTCATTTTCACGCTGAAGCTGCTTCATTTCCGCAAGTAATGTCTCGATTCTTAAAGGAAGTTCTTTCGGAAACGCCTTTAATTTGCCTGCTGCTTCCTTCAAAATACTAATTTGATCATTTAATAATTTGTAAGCCGCTTCACCAGTTACCGCTTCAATTCGACGAGTACCAGCACCAATTCCGCTTTCTGATACAATTTTAAATAATCCAATTGTAGATGTATTTGGCACATGACAGCCACCGCAAAGCTCTAAGCTATAATCTCCTACTTGAACAACACGAACAATTTTGCCATATTTTTCACCAAAGAGTGCCATAGCGCCCATCGCTTTTGCTTCTTCGATATTTTTAAATTCAATATTCACGTCAAGACTGCGCCAAATTTTCTCATTTACAATGTTCTCAATTTTTTCAAGCTCTTCGGCTGTAATTTGACCAAAATGAGAGAAATCAAAGCGTAATCTGTCTTGTTCAACAAGTGAACCTGCTTGATTGACATGTGTGCCAAGTACATCCTTTAATGCTTGGTGAAGAAGATGTGTGGCTGTATGATTCTTAATAATTTTTGATCGCGAATGTTCATGAACGAATGCACGTACATCCATATTTACTACTACATTGCCTGACTCCACTACTGCACGATGGAGATTTTGACCATTCGGTGCTTTTTGGACATCCTTAATGGCAATTTTCACTCCATTTGCCTCTAATACACCACTATCAGCAATTTGTCCACCACTCTCCGCATAAAATGGCGTCGAGTCTAAAATAAGTTGAATCTCTTCACCAGCTTCTGCTTGATCAATCATTTGTCCCTCTTTAAGAATTACAAGCACTTTCGATTGTGTATGAAGCGAATCATAACCTACAAATTTGCTTTCCGTTTTAATTTCACCAAGCATCCCACCTTGAACTTGCATGGAATCTACATCTTGTCTTGCTGCCCGTGCTCGTTCACGCTGATGTTCCATTTCAGTTTCAAAGCCTTGATGATCAATCTTCATACCTTCTTCTTCTGCATATTCTTCTGTAAGCTCAACAGGGAAACCATAAGTGTCATACAGGCGGAAAACATCTTGACCTTGGATCATGTCATTTCCAGCTTCTTTTTCTTTTTTTATAACAGAAGACAGAATGGCTAAGCCGTCATGTAATGTTTCATGGAAGCGTTCTTCTTCATTTTTAATTACCTTTTGAATAAATTCAGTCTTGCTTTTTACTTCCGGGTAGAAGTCAGCCATAATATCACCGACTACAGGGACAAGCTCGTACATAAATGGGCGATTAATATTAATTTGCTTTGCATAGCGAACAGCTCTGCGAAGCAAACGACGCAGTACATATCCTCGGCCTTCATTAGAAGGGAGCGCACCGTCTCCGACTGCGAATGCTACTGTTCGAATATGGTCTGCAATGACTTTAAATGCAACATCTGTTTCTTTATTTTTGCCATATTTTTCACCTGAAATTTCTTCTGTTCCTTGAATAATTGGCATAAATAAATCTGTATCAAAGTTTGTCGCAACATTTTGAACAACAGATGCCATACGCTCAAGGCCCATTCCTGTATCAATATTTTTCTTCGGAAGCGGCGTATATGTTCCATCAGGATTATGATTAAACTCGGAGAAAACCAAATTCCATACTTCTAAATATCTGTCATTCTCACCGCCAGGATACAATTCTGGATCACTTAAGTCATCCCCATATTCTGGTCCGCGGTCATAGAAAATTTCTGTATTTGGACCACTCGGGCCTTCTCCAATATCCCAGAAATTCCCTTCCAAACGAATAATTCGATCTTCTGGAACACCAATTTCCTTTCGCCAAATATCAAACGCTTCGTCATCTTCAGGATGGACGGTGACTGAAAGCTTTTCCGCTTCAAATCCAATCCACTTTTCATCCGTAAGAAACTCCCATGCCCATTGAATCGCTTCTTCTTTAAAATAATCACCAATTGAGAAGTTTCCAAGCATTTCAAAGAATGTATGATGTCTTGCTGTTTTCCCTACATTCTCAATATCATTTGTCCGAATTGACTTTTGTGCATTCGTAATCCGAGGATTTTCCGGAATGACACGTCCATCAAAATATTTCTTCAATGTTGCCACACCACTATTAATCCAAAGAAGGGATGGATCTTCATGTGGAACGAGTGAAGCACTTGGCTCAATTGCATGCCCTTTTTCTTTGAAAAACTCTAAAAATAAACGTCGAATATCTGATCCAGTTAAATACTTCATTTCCATTGCCTCCTAGACATTTTTTTGAACAAAAAAAGCCCTCATCCCATACAGGGACGAAGAGCATATTCGCGGTACCACCCTGATTTATGAAAAGAAAAGCAAAAAGTGCCCTCTTCTTCATATCTCAGATCCTTAACGCGGATAAACGGCAGGGATTAGCTGCACTCCGGATTAGCATTCTGTTATCCTTCATCTAGAAATTCTCTCAGCCCAGGAATTTCCTCTCTTATGCGAAATACATTCGCTTAGATGGTCTATAACATACTCGTTCCTTCTTCATGATTGCTGTCATTCATTTTTTACTAGTATAGTCGAATTATAGCGATTACAAAATATGTTTGTCAAGGACGAGAAAATTTCGGGTTCGGTCTTTTTCCAAAGTGTGTTCTTGCATGAACAAGACTAACCTTAATAACGGCTAAAACTGGGACTGCAATAATTAATCCGATAATCCCACCAGCCTCCCCTCCTGCTAACAAAGCGAACATAATGATAAGGGGATGCATATGTAAGCTCTTGCCAACAATTAATGGCGACAGAATATTCCCTTCAACAAATTGGAGTACAAAAATAATAATGATAGAAATGATCATCATCTTTACAGAAATCGTTGATGCGATAATTAATACCGGAACTGCTCCAAAAATCGGACCAAAATAGGGGATAATATTTGTTACACCGATTAATATTCCGAGTAAAAGAGGATATTTCATTCCAAAAAGGAAAAAAAGCAAGGCAGAAATCGCTCCGACTACTATACAGACAAACAGTTGTCCCCTAATATAACTGCCTAAAGATTGATCGACATCACGCAAAAAAAGAATGCCTTCCTGCCGCCATTTTCTCGGTGTTAAATACCAAAGTGCAAGCTTCATCAAATCAATATCTTTAAGCATATAAAAAGAAATAAAAGGGATAATCGCTATCATTAATGAATAGTTTAAAATGCCCAGTAGTATATTAATGCTTTTGGAAAGAAGCCGATCTAATGCTTTTTCCATTGCAATAATGCCTTCATCCACTCTTGTCTGCAGCCCTTCTGGCCATGTTTTCGTTTTTTGTTGTATTTCCTCAATCCATCCTCTGTATTGGTCAGCAAATTGTGGAGCATTTTCTGTTAAATCCTTTAATTGATGAATGAATGCAGGAATTCCCTTATAAAGAGCAAAACCCACTCCTCCAAAAAAAAGAATATAAATGAAAAAAACTGCAAGTCCCTTATGTAGCCCACTATCATGAAGCTTTTGAACAATTGGATGGAGCAAATACGTAATAAAGGCAGCCAAAATAAAAGGAATAAATACAGCTAGAACTACTTTTAAAATGGGCATCCACAATTGATGCAGTTTCAAAAAAACAAATAATACAATCATTAAAAGCAGGAGAAAACCTAATCGGTAATACCATTTTAATCGAATATCCACAAATGACCCTCCTCCTCCTATTTTGAGTATTTGTGAATGGTTTTATGCAAAAGCTGTTTTTCGTAAAAATCGTCGCTATATTACACTTAATTGGTAAGATTAATTTCCCGCAGAGTTCTCCGCTTTAGCCTCTCTAGCACATACAAAAAGGCTGACACCAAAGATGTCAGCCTTTCCTATTAGAACATTTTCTTTATTCGTTTTTGAACTTTCTTCATTTGACGACTAGATAGTAAATTTTTTCTTTGTGCGAGATTATACGCTGCCATTCCAGCACCAAAAGTGATTGCTGAGGTTATTATGCGATTCATTCTCTTCACCTCGATTTTATATTTGCCAGCTGTCCTATATAAGAAACCGACGATCATCTTCTGCAAACAAATCATCAAGTGAACTTAATGTTCCGTCTTCTTCCACCTGATGTGTGTTAATTAGACCTTCGGATAAGGACAATTCTATAAAGCAATTCCAGCAGTAATATTGATTGATCCCAATTTTTCCGATATCTTTGCTATGGCAATTTGGACATTTCAGCATGGAAAAAACACCTCACTCTTTTACATTAACGATGATGGTGTCCTTTCCAATTGCAGGTGGCACTTCTGTTTTGACCACACGCTTTCCCTCTAGCATATCTGAAAAGAACCCATCCGATAATTCATACCCTATAATTGTCCCCAATTCTTCATGAAAATATACATCCTCAACTAAGCCTAACCGCTCTCCTTCTTTCGTCATGAGCATCTTGCCTGTTAAACGATTCTGGCTTTGAAATGTATATTCACTTGATTTTTTTATTGGTTTGAGTACAGATGGATCCTCGATCATCACTCCATCCCATCCAAAGGAGTAGACATCTCGAACATCTATCAGAGAGGTTCTTTTTAAAAGGGCGCCCTTTCGAACAAGCAATCCTGTTACAATCCCATTGCCAGAGATTCGGATATCGCAAACATCACCCATTCTCATTCCATTTTGAATATTAATAACCGGAAGTCCTTTTAGTAATGAAAATGTCCGCAAAGATCGTCCCACCTTCCCGGAACATTTATAGTTTGCTTCACAAAAATAAAAAAATAAGCTGTAACATTTTCTAATTAGAAAAGCGGAAGCGCCTTGGTCATCGCCGTTCAAACTGGAAGGGCCGCGACTGAGATAAAGGAAACACGGTGAGGAACGAACCGATGTTGACTTATCGCAGGGAGGGGACCTGAAGTTTGGTAGGCGATAGGCGCTGCAGCTAGACAAAGAAAAGTGGAAGCGCCTTGGTCATCGCCATACAAACTGGAAGGTCTCCGACTGAGATAAAGGAAACACGGTGAGGAACGAACCGATGTTGACTTATCGCAGGGAGGAGACCTGAAGTTTGGTAGGCGATAGGCGCTGCAGCTAGACAAAGAAAAGCGGAAGCGCATTGGTCATCGCCGTACAAACTGGAAGGTCTCCGACTGAGATAAAGGAAACACGGTGAGGAACGAACCGATGTTGACTTATCACAGGGAGGGGATCTGAAGTTTGGTAGGCGATAGGCGCTGTAGCTAGACAAAGAAAAGCGGAAGCGCATTGGTCATCAAAAAAAGCAATAGAAATAGCACGCAAAAACGCATGGATTGTTGTGAAAATCCATGCGTTTCAACTTTTTGTGGACATTGAGTACGTTATTTATCAAAAACCATCTTATTTTAGAGCATCATCGGACACACTGAGTACGTTATTTGCTAATAATTAGATGAAAACAACACCCTTTCAGATAAATAACGGAATGTATGTCCGATAAAAATGCCAAAGCACAATTATTGATGTAAATAGCGGAACGTATGTCCTTTAAATTACGAATATGCCAATAATTATTGTTACTACGCAATCTGCCTGTTAATTGATATTTGTTTCTCCATAAAAATTAGTTAGGCTGTTTTTGTTATTCTGCTCATTCACATAAAATCATACGGTGTGATACTTTCCATGCCAATCATCGGGTCGATTTTCATAAGCGCTTCTTCGATATTTAATGGAACAATCGTTTCATTTTCTTCCGCACTTTGTATGAGTACTTCTTCCGTCAGTCTTTGCGTTAAACTTGTAAGCCTTGCCTGCTCATCTGCTCTTTCAACACCAAGTCTCAAGGCATCTTCTTCGCCACATAAAATAAGAAACTGCTTGCTTCGTGTAATCGCTGTGTATAGTAAATTTCTTCGCAGCATGCGATAGTAACTCTTTACTACGGGTAGAATGACAATCGGAAATTCACTGCCTTGCGATTTATGGACGGAGCAGCAATAGGCATGTGTAATTTGGTTTAAATCCTGACGGGTATAAGTTGCTTCTGCCCCATCAAAGGAAACGACAATCATATCCTGCTTCTCCGTATTTTCCTTTGCATAGAAAATCGAAACAATTTCACCCATATCCCCATTAAACACATGATTTTCAGGCTGATTAACAAGCTGCAGGACTTTATCGCCAATTCGATATTTGACCTCTCCAAAAGAAAGCTCTTTCCTTGTGCCATCCGTATTTGGATTAAAGATTTCTTGAACAATTTCATTTAATCGATCAATCCCAGCCGGGCCCTTATACATCGGGGCTAGCACTTGAATATCCTTAGAAGAGTACCCCTTTTTCTTTGCGTTTTGAACGACCTTTTCAACAACGGTTGCAATTTGACCTGGTCCACATCGGAAAAAGGATCGATCGGCTTGTTGGGCAGAAATATTTGCAGGAAGTCTTCCTTTTTTTATTTCATGTGCAAGCTCTATAATCGATGATCCTTCTGCCTGTCTATATATATCTGTTAGACGAACAGTAGGGATCCGTTCAGAAAGAAGCAAATCCTTTAACACTTGACCAGGTCCTACTGATGGCAACTGATCTTCATCTCCAACTAAAATCACTTGCATATTTTCAGGAATTGCTTTAAAAAGTTGATTTGCGAGCCAAATATCAACCATAGAAGTTTCATCAACAATAAGGATTTTCCCCTCTAATGGGCTTTCCTCATGACGATCAAAACCTTCTGAGCCGTTCCAGCCTAAAAGCCGATGAATCGTAACTGCAGGCAGTCCTGTTGATTCCGACATTCTTTTTGCCGCTCTTCCTGTTGGAGCTGTAAGTAAAAATGGAAAAGGCTCTTCCTTCTTATAATCCTTAATTTCTAATGAACAGCCGTGCAAATCAGCATACATTTCAACAATGCCCTTAATGACTGTTGTTTTTCCCGTACCAGGTCCACCCGTTAATAAAATCATTGGAGACATTAAGGCCGTATGAATGGCATCCTTTTGGCTTGGCGCATATTGAACATTCAATCGCTCCTCTAATTTTCCTAGTGTAAGGAGAAATTCAGACTCTGGAAATTGCTCATTATACTGAGTTTGCTGTAATATTCGCTTAATATTCGTTACTAAGCCCTTTTCAGAAAAATAAAGGGAGGGCAAATACAATCTCTGCTCCTCAATCATTATTTTCCCTTCTTCTTGAAGCTTAACAATTTCATTTGAAATATCATTAAATTCGATGACATCTCGATTATTTTCCTCTAATAGCTTTTTCACACTTGGTAATAAAGCTCTTCCCTCCATATACACATGACCGGCCTGCATGCTTTCTGTTTCAAGTATGTATAAGCAGGCGGCACGAATACGATCGGGGTGATTGCCTGTAATTCCTAGATGGTAACCTAATTCATCCGCACGGCCAAAGCCAATTCCATCAATATCTTCTACAAGCTTATATGGGTTTTTCTGAATAACCTCTAGCGTTTGCTCTTTATACGCTTGATAAATTTTCATCGATAGCTGTGGACCAAAACCATATTGATTCAAGGCAATCATCGCTTGTTCAAGTCCTTGATGCTCCATTAATGTATCGTATAAAGATTTCGCCTTTTCTGGAGGCAATCGAGGAATTTGATCAAGCAAGGAAGGCTGATTCAAAATCCGGGAAATCGCATTTTCCCCTAATGTTTCGACAATCGTTTCTGCAGTCTTTTTCCCTATACCTTTAAAGAGCTCACTGGATAAATAATTGACAACGCCTTGTTTTGTCTGAGGGATGTCTTTACGAAAATGAGTAGCCAGAAACTGGACTCCAAATTTCGGATGATCCTTTAATTCCCCATAGAAAATATATGTTTCCTGCTCATGCATTTTCGGAAAATACCCTGTAATTACTGCTTCTTTATCCTCATATTGATCATTCGTCTCTTCCACTCGAATGCGCAAAACCGTATATAAATTTTGTTCATTATGAAAGATGGTCACTAAATGCTTGCCCTTCATATACTTTCCATGTTCTGCAAATAAGTCCAAGGAGTCCTGTTTCTCCATCATTTCTCCTCCTTCCTTTTTAAAAAAGGATTCATCCGTTTACTTATTCGTCTATGCTTCCTTTTTCGATTAGCTTCTTACCATATCCTGCTAATAAATGGTCTGGTTGAATTTCAAGTGCTTTGTTGAAAAATTGAAGGGCTTTTTCGCCTTCCTCTTTAAATCCGTATGCAACACCTAAATTATAAAGCGCATCTGCATGTGCTGGATTAATCTGAATACATTTTTCCAATTGACTAATCGATTCATCAACATATCGCAATTGTGCTAAACATAATCCATATTGGAAGAAGGCTTCCGCATCTTGATCATTTAACTCTGTGCTTCTTTGAAGATATGGCAAAGCCAATTTCCCTTGCTCTAAGGCTAGGAGTGTTAAACCAAGCATAAAATAATTATCACCTGATTCAAGCCCTTTCTTCATAGCGGCTTCAAACATGGACTTTGCTTGATCATATTTCTCAAGCTCGAAATATAAATTTCCTGCACTATAATAGGCAGTACCTGCTTCACCGTCTAATTCAATTGCCTTCTGATAGAATTTTAATGCCCTTTCCACTTCGCCAACTGCTGATAGTACATTGCCAAAGTTTATATAAGAAACAGCATCTGTTGGATTCTCCTCAATTGCTTCCATAAATGTCGTTGCCGCTTCTTCCCATTTTCCTTCTTGCATATATTGAATACCTAATTGGTTTTTATCCATTCATTATTCACTCCATTTCTACTTTCAAAATTATAGCATATTTGTTTCTATTCATTACATGTTAAAAAGCCTCGATTCTATTTATAAGAATCGAGGCTACCTGCTTATCCTACATAATCGAGACGATTTCCATCTTTAAATACTTCATCAATCGTTCCACCGCCAAGGCATTCATCTCCTTGGTAGAAAACAACCGCCTGTCCAGGTGTAATCGCACGGATCGGTTCTTGAAAGATCACTCTTACTTGATTGTCTTCCAAAATCTCAACCGTCACTTGATTATCAGGTTGGCGATACCTAAATTTTGCTGTGCATTGAAATGTTTTTGCTTTCTCCACGTTTGAAACCCAGCTCATATTTACGGCTGTGATCGATTGTGAATAAAGCTTTTCATTATGGAAGCCCTGTCCGACATAAAGGATATTTTTCTTTAAATCCTTCCCAATTGCGAACCATGGTTCACCCGCACCACCAATTCCTAAGCCATGACGCTGCCCAATTGTATAGTACATGAGACCATCATGTTTTCCGACTACTTTTCCATCAAAGGTTTCCATATTTCCAGGTTGCGCAGGCAGATAATTGCTCAGGAATTCCTTGAAATTTCTTTCTCCAATAAAGCAAATACCGGTACTATCTTTTTTCGTTGCCGTTGCAAGTCCTGCCTTTGTGGCTAATTCTCTAACTTTTGCCTTCTCGATGTTCCCAATTGGAAACATGACCTTTTCGAGTTGTTCTTGATTTAATTGATTTAAAAAATAGGTTTGATCCTTATTTTCATCGATTCCGCGAAGCATTTTATATTCGCCATCTCGATATTCTACTCTTGCATAATGGCCTGTTGCAAGATAGTCTGCGCCAAGATTCATCGCATGCTCAAGGAAAGCCTTGAATTTAATTTCTTTATTGCACATGACATCAGGATTTGGTGTTCTTCCTGCTTTATATTCTTCAAGAAAATACGTAAACACCTTATCCCAATACTGCTTTTCGAAATTAACTGCATAATATGGAATGCCGATTTGATTACACACACGAATGACATCCTCATAATCCTCTGTTGCTGTACACACACCATTTTCGTCTGTATCATCCCAATTTTTCATAAAAATCCCGATGACATCATAGCCTTGTTCCTTTAAGAGCAATGCAGCTACTGAGGAATCCACTCCCCCAGACATCCCGACAACAACTCTCGTATCCTTTGGTGCTTTATTCATTTTGTTCACCACGTTCCTATTATAAATAATCTATTTTGTTAACCGTTTAATAATCTTGCTCGTTTCTTCTCCTACTTTCTCTATTTGCTCTATTGTATTAAAAAGGCCAAAGCTAAAGCGAATAGAGTTTTGCAGTCGTTGATCTCCTTGGCCATGAATAGCGACTAAAACATGTGATGGGTCAATTGCCCCTGCTGTACAAGCCGAACCGCTGGAAGCAGCAATCCCTGCCAAGTCTAAGTTCACAAGCATCGCCTCCACATTTGTGCCAGGAAAGCTTAAGTTTAAAACATGAGGCAAGGAATAATCAAGTGATCCGTTTTGCAGGAAGTGAATCTTTTCCTCAGTTAGTTTCTTTATTAAACTTGACTTAAACTGTGTATAACTACTGATTCTTTCATTCATTTCCTTCTGGCTAATGTGGACTGCCTCTTGAAACCCGGCAATGGAAGCTACATTTTCTGTCCCTGCTCGTCTCTTTCTTTCTTGATCTCCGCCAAATATTTGAGGAGAAAGCTTAATATCATTATTGGCATACAAAAAACCAATGCCTTTTGGGCCATTTAATTTATGTGCAGAAACAGACATCAAATCGATTCCCTCAACATTGACATCGATCTTTTCAATTCCATATGCTTGGACTGCATCTGTATGAAAGATTGCTGAATGATTAGCCAATAGCTGACCTATTTCCTTTATCGGCTGAATCGAGCCAACCTCATTATTCCCATACATGATCGTAACGAGAATCGTATCATCTCTTAACGCTTCCCTTACATCCTCAACACACACTCTGCCTGATTTATCTACAGGCAAGTATGTAACCTCATATCCAAGTTTCTCCAACTGTTTGCACGCATGAAGGACCGCATGATGCTCAATTTGAGAAGTGATAATATGCTTTCCTTGATGTCCATATGTATCTGCAACACCAAATATCGCGTAATTATCCGCTTCCGTTCCCCCACTTGTAAAAATGATTTCATTTGCATGGGCCCCAATGCTAGCTGCTAAATCTGCACGCGCTTCATCCACAATATGACGGGCACTTCGTCCAAAATGATGGATGCTTGATGGATTTCCAAACTCGGAATTCATAATAGCAACCATTTTTTCGATCACTTTTGGATGCATTGGTGAGGTTGCCGCATGATCAACGTAAATCCGTTCCACTATATTCACCTTCTTATATGAATGCACTATTTTTAAGAGTTGATTTTAACAAGTTGATTCTTTTTTCATACTTCTATTCATTTACTTATCAAATATAAAACATATAGCTATTTGATTCGCCTTCATCATTGTAATTCGCTAAATCTTCCACTGTTGTACCATCCAAAACATCTTTTACTGCGTCACGAATACGCATCCAAAGATGTTTTTTTGCGGGTTCTTCGTCTTCAATCCCCTCAACAGGACTGATCGGCCCCTCAAGTACTCTAATAATATCACCAGCTGTAATATTTGCTGGTTCATCCCCTAAAATATAGCCGCCATATGCACCACGAATACTTTTCACTAAGCCAGCATTTCTAAGTGGAGCAATGAGCTGCTCTAAATAATGCTCTGATAAATTATTCGCCTGTGCAATGGTCTTTAATGAAATCGGGCCATCTCCATGTTTTTTTGCTAATTCAATCATAATCGTTAAACCATAACGACCTTTCGTCGATATTTTCATTAACTCACACCTCTATCCTTTTCATTTCCAATTGTTGTATATCCTTGTTTTCTTATTTTTGCTAAAAATTGATTCGTTAATGACTGACATTGCGGCAATGCAATGCCTGCTATTGGCCCGATTGCCAAGCTAATAATGATTGTGCCCCAAAATACGGGCCCACCGAGCTGCCAGCCAACTAGTAAAACAAGTACTTCCATACAGCTTCTAACATGACTAACCTTCCACCCCGTCTTAGCAGTTAAGGCAATCATTAAGCTATCACGCGGGCCGGCACCAAATTGTGCTGAAATATAGATTCCCATTCCATAACAATAGATGATAATTCCACAGACAAACATCATCATTTTCCCAACTAAAGAAGGTGGAGTCTGCATAAATGGCAGCAATAAATATAAATCAATAAAGAGTCCAATTAGTATCATATTTAAAAAAGCACCCATTTTCGGGAACTCTTTTGAGATAAGTGAGGCAACGGTCAAAATCACAACGCCGACGATTACTGACCAGCTTCCAATTGTTAGCCTGAGCTGATAGTATAAGCCAACATGCAAAACATCCCAGGGCGTTGCACCTAAATCAGCAATAATCAATAAGACAATCCCTAAGCTCATAACAAGAAGGCCACTTAAATACACAATGAATCTCGCACCTATTTGGCCATTTTTTTTCACATTCATTGCTTTTATCTCCCCGCTCGTCATGACTGTTATATTCTTAGTAATTAGATAGACTTTTGTTATTATAGCATATTTAATTCGCTTTATCATTTTGCCTGAACATAGAATATGGTATGTTTATTTTAATAACCTTTGAACGTTTTGGAGTGATAATTATGAGTATTAAACCGTTGGCCTTTCGGATGCGGCCAAGGTCAATTGAGGAAATAATTGGCCAGGAGCATCTTGTAGCAGAAGGCAAAATTATTCATCGGATGGTCAAAGCAAAACAGCTATCCTCGATGATTCTATATGGTCCCCCTGGAATCGGTAAAACGTCCATTGCAAGCGCAATTGCCGGAAGCACAAGCTATGCTTTCCGCACACTTAATGCAGTAACGAACAACAAAAAGGATATGGAAGTCGTTGCTGCAGAAGCGAAAATGTCTGGGAAGGTCATTCTTCTTCTTGATGAAGTTCATCGGCTCGACAAAGGCAAACAAGATTTCCTGCTTCCTTATTTAGAAAATGGAATGATTACTTTAATTGGGGCAACGACTAGCAATCCATACCATGCGATCAATCCAGCGATTAGAAGCCGCTGTCAGATTTTCGAATTAAAGCCTTTATCCGTTGAAAATATTAAAGAGGCGCTTCTTAGAGCACTTGGAGACAGTGAACGTGGAGTGGGAGAGAAACATGTCAATATGAGTGAGGATGCCCTCACGCACTTTGCTACTGCTTCTAACGGAGATGTTCGAAGCTCTTTAAATGCAGTAGAGCTCGCCGTTTTGTCTACGGAGCCAGATGATGATGGCATCATTCGCATTGACTTGCAATCGGCCGAAGAATGTATGCAGCGAAAGAGTTTGTCACATGACAAAGATGGAGATGCACATTATGATGTGCTATCCGCCTTCCAGAAATCAATTCGTGGCAGCGATGTTAATGCAGCCTTACATTATTTAGGCAGATTAATTGAGGCAGGCGATCTCATAAGCATCTCAAGAAGATTGCTTGTAATTGCCTATGAAGATATTGGACTCGCTTCCCCACAAGCTGGGGCAAGAACACTCGCTGCAATTGAAACGGCCGAACGAATCGGATTTCCTGAAGCAAGGATTCCACTTGCAAGTGCGGTCATTGAATTATGTTTGTCGCCAAAATCAAATTCAGCAGTAATCGCTATTAGTGCAGCCCTTGAAGATATAAGAGCTGGCAAGAGCGGAGAAGTTCCCGACCATTTAAAGGATGCCCATTATAAGGGTGCAAAAGAACTTGGCAGAGGGATTGAATACAAATACCCTCATGATTATGATGCAAGCTGGGTGAAGCAGCAATACTTACCTGATCGCTTGAGAAACAAAATTTATTATGAACCGAAGAAGACTGGGAAATTCGAACAAGCATTGGCTACGATTTATAGCAAGTTAATGAAATAATGATTCAATTAGTTATACATTGTATTTTTGCGGACTGACGTTCCGCTATTTCAACATAATCCCTTTATTTCTTACACTTACGGACTAAGGTTCCGCTATTAAGGTTCAAGAGCGTAAATTTCGGATGATGATGACTCATTAACGGAATAGGTGTCCGTTCGCGTAGTAAAAATAGTGGATCATATACAAATAGCGGATTGGGTGTCCGCTACATTTTTCAAATAGACCCTCATTCCGCTATCAGTCATCCATTTTCAAAAAATGCTCAGAGTTCAATCGATCTCTGAGCATTTTGATATTTATAAAGGATTATCCAATAATGCCACTCGTTCCTATGCAGCAACATCCCTCTTTTTGAATACATAAAAAGCGATTGCTTGGAACATTACAAAATAAATAATAATCATAACAATTGAAAAACCTAGCGTCATTCCTTCAATCATCGGAGTACCATCAAAGTACTGGAGTAAATCAGTATTGGCAAAAAGCAGATATTTTGCCCATTCATATTTTATCGCAATTAAGCTTGTAATCTGCCCCCCCATAAACATAAGGAAGATCGATAATCCTATGGCAAGTGAATTATTTCTGAAAGCAGAAGATATCATAAATGCCATTGTTGCCAACATTAGCATATTAACAGATTTCAGGCCAAAATTTATTAGAAGATGAAGGAGCATGCTTTGTTCTGTTACGACGCCATCCTGATAATTTAAGTAAGGAGATGCCTGTTCTGGGAAGCCAAAAAGGATCATACCTAACAACATGGAGTAGGCAAACAGTATAAATAACATAAATAAGCCAAATAACAGCACGGTTATATATTTGGATGCTAGAATTCTTCCTCTGTTGATTGGCCGAATTAGGAGAAGCTTGATCGTTCCCCAGTTAAATTCACTCGCAACAATGCCACCAGCAATAATAATCACAAATAATCCAACAAAGTCAATGGCTTGCGATCCATCTGAAATAAATCCCCAAACTGAATATTCTTCATTCGGTGATAAATCATTTGTTAGCCGATATTCATTAATAGCTATTTGCCTTTCATAGCTATCCTTTACTGCCTCGGGAATAGCAGGTCCCATATCTTCCATTTCTTTCTTAAAGCTTTCATTTTGAACTTGGAGGCCTCTTTTCCATTCTGAATTATCAGGAATTGTCCCTCTCGAATCTTGATATTTCACAAATGCGCCAACAACTGTAAGGATAAAGAGAAGAAGGCCAATCATGACATATGTGCCTGTTCTTCTAAATATTTTCATCCATTCATTTTGAATTAATTTAATCATGTGACAGCCCCTCCTTTTTTGAAGTCAGCTCAAGGAAACGATCCTCTAATGTTTTATTTACCTCTTTTACACTGTAAATTTGAATATCATGGCTAACAATTTCCTTAATTATTCCAGGGATTTTTTCTCTTGTCAGCGGTAACGCAATCCCATTTTCTGTCGCCTGTACTGGTAGCTCCATTTGGCTAAGTATTTCACTTATTCTTTCTTTCTCATCTACTTCTATTTCATAGATTTTCTCTTTCCCTTGGACAAAATCGGTCATATGCTGAACATCGATTAGCTTCCCTTGCTGAATGATGCCAATCCGGTCACACATCATCTCCATTTCAGCTAGGAGGTGACTTGAAACAATCACGGCCATTCCTCTCTCTCTTGCCAGCTTTCTTACATGGTCCCTAATTTCACGAATCCCAGCAGGGTCCAAACCATTCGTCGGTTCATCCAAAATTAAAATTTTCGGATCATGCAAAAGACACTGTGCTAATCCAAGACGCTGCCTCATTCCTAGCGAATATGTTTTTACCTTGTCATGAATTCGATCGGTAAGACCAACAAATTCTACTGTTTCCTTAATTTTTTCTTTCGTAACCCCTTGAGACATCCGCGCATAATGGATGAGATTTTGATAACCGCTCATGAACTTATACATCTCCGGATTTTCAACAATGCCGCCAATATGCTTGATTGCCTGTTCAAAATCTGTTTTTATACTATGACCCAATATTTTAATATCACCAGAAGTTATGCCTATCAAGCCGACAATCATTCGAATTGTCGTTGTTTTGCCGGCACCATTCGGACCTAGGAAGCCAAATACTTCCCCTTCATTCACATTAAAGCTCAGCGAATCAATAATCGTTCTGCCCTTTATTGTTTTGGTTACATTTTGAATTTCCACGAGGGTATCCATTGTATTTTCTCCTCTCATTCTTTAAAAGTCTCCTTCATCCACTGAATAACAGATAAACCTTTTGTTTCTCTTAAATCCTCGACATTCTGCCGATCAATCACTTTGCCATCTTTAACTGCTAGTACCTCATCCAAAAGCGGCTCTATTTCATCAATTTCATGGGTCGCAATAATAACTGTCTGATTTTCATAATCAATATAAGACAGCAGCCCCTTTACGATTGAGTCCCTTACCATTGGATCAAGGCCCGAAAAAGGCTCATCTAATAAGAGGACAGAAGCATCTCTTGCCATTGCAAGCACAAGTTTTAATCTTCCCCGATTTCCCTTTGATAATTGCTTTAGCTTTTTATCTGGATCCAGCTTCATAAATGAAAGCAACTCATTCGCACGATCCATTCGGAAATCCTCAAACTGAGAAGCATAGAAGTCAATCATGTCCTTCACTTTAAAAGGCTGATAGAACATATCTAATTCAGATAAGTAGGCAACCTTTTTAGCGATTCTTCGATCAACAGGAATGCCATCTACTAGAACCGTTCCTTTCGAAAAATGAACAAGTCCAGCTATGATCTTCAATGTCGTTGACTTTCCACTTCCATTTGGGCCAATTAAACCATAGATTTTTCCTTTCTCTAGAGAAAAGGACACATCAACTAAACCAATATCACGTCCGTATTTTTTGGATACATTTTTGAACTCAATCATTTTTTATCTCCTGCCTTCCATTAAAATAACGTTTTAAGCCAGAGATGATCTCCTCTTCTGTGAGCCCAAGTTCTTTCATGTTGTGAACAAATAATTCAATGATGTCCATTTGCATACCAAGCTTTAATTGATGGATCGCCCCTTCATTCTCTGTTACGAATGTCCCTTGTCCACGCTTCGTTTCCACGATTTCCATCCTCTCCAGTTCACTATAGGTTCTCTGAATCGTATTTGGATTGACACCTGACTGTACGGCCATTTCACGAACGGAGGGAAGCTTGTTTCCAGGCAATAATTCCCCTCGGATCATTTGCTGTTTGATTTTGTCAGCAATTTGCATATAAATTGGTCTTGATGCTTGAAATTCCTCACTCATGAAATCACACCTCCACTTTCCGCTCTAGAAGCCATACAGCCGCATAAAACACGCTAAAAACAAGTACGGTATAAATGATCCCGTTCACCATTGATAGTTCAGCACTTTCTACAAAACCAGCGGAAGCAGTCGTATTCCAAGTTTTAATCTCGAACGAATAAGCATTAAGTTTAATGACACCAATGTTTTTTAATTTTTGATATAGCGGAAGATTGCTCACATAATTGCCGAACGTTGTGAACAGAAGCCATGTGCCAATCACGACTGGCCAGCGTAGAGAGCTTAAAACGGGAATGTTTTTCAAAGAATGAAATAAGGACCAATAAAATAAAACCCAAACGCCTAGAAAAAGGGTACCTAGCGTAATACCAACTGCCATGATGACAATATTGAGAGCGGGCCCACCCGTTAATTGCAGCAAACTTTCTAAGTTGCCCCCATGTTTAAATCCCCAAATGGCAATAACAATCGAAAGGAGAAAAGATGCGAAATAAAAAACAATCCCTGCCGTTAATTTAGCTAGAAATAGAACGATTCCACTATTTGGATTATGAAGCCAGAGCTGCGTCTGCCCCTCGATATTAAGTGAAGATAAAAGATATGCAGGCAAATACAACCCGTACCCCACTACCATCAACAATGCCACGGCTACAAAAATATTTGGCTCATTGAAGTATTTTGTCAAACCGAATCCAATCATTACACCCAAAATTAATAAAGCTAATCCGAGCATAAACCAGTTTTTCATGAGTTTTAATTCTTTATAGATTAATCCTTTAAAAACCTTCACATCGATCAACCCCTGTATCAGTGTTCTAGTTTAATAGTACACCGATACATACTTATCCGTCAATTAAAAAATTACAATTTATAGAAGATCCTCTTTGTACACCCTTATATAACAAAAAAAGCCAGGCTATTTAGCCCGACTCTAATATTTCTTATAATTAATCATTCACACGATAAACTTTAATATCTTTAAGCAATTCTCTTGCCACATAGCTTGCCATGATTAAGCCAGCTGTTGACGGACAAAAGGCATTAGATGCGGGTGGCATTTTGGCTTTGCGGATTGTCGCCCCTTCCTTGCCTACTACCTTTCTAACATCCTCACGAATCACAATTGGGCTTTCATCAGAGAATACGACTGGAATCCCCTTTCTAATTCCTTCTTTTCTTAAATGAGTTCGGATCACCTTTGCCATTGGATCGGTATGTGTTTTTGAAATATCAGCAATTTGAAAACGGGTTGGATCCAATTTATTCGCCGCACCCATACTCGAAATAATTGGAATTTTGCGTTTTAAGCATTCTTTCATTAAATGAATTTTATATGAGATGGTATCTGAAGCATCTACTACAAAATCAAGCCCATACTCAAAAAATTGTTCGTATGTTTCCTCTGTGTAAAACATTTTTAATGCAATGACTTCGCATTCTGGATTAATATCCTTGATCCGCTCTTTCATTAAATCTACTTTTGGCTGCCCAATCGTAGAAAGCAAAGCAATAATTTGACGGTTAACATTTGTAATATCTACATCGTCTTTATCCACAAGGACAAGACGTCCCACACCAGAACGAGCAAGGGCTTCAGCAGCAAATGTTCCAACTCCGCCAACTCCTAGAACAGCTACTGTACTATTTTTCATTATTTCAAGGCCTTCCTTGCCGAAAGCCAATTCATTTCGCGAAAATTGATGCAACATTTCATTCAACTCCATATTATTATTCTAAATGATATTCCTTATTTTTTTCCCGATTATGAATATATCATACTTTATTTAAAAAATAGGCTGTTTTTGCAAACATTGTTATTATTTATTTAACACATAAATGGTAAAGGTTGATTTCCGCTCCAGGTTGCTCCCTTTCCGCGGAGTAGTCCGCTTGAGCCTCCTCGTCGCTTCGCTCCTGTGGGGTCTCAGCTGTCCTACGCATCCCGCAGGACATTGAATTTGCTTCTTGAATCGACACCGCACGTAGGAAATGCGAATGCATTTTCGAGGATCTCGCACCTTCCGCTCCAATCAACCGACCTATTTGGTTAACCATTCATTCTAACATTTGATATAAATACAACAATCTTTTATAAAGAACCTTTTTAAAAAAATTATACTAACTATTAGGACCAGATGACAGATGTCACTATTATCATTTTCTTCTTGATGGTACGCTTAGGCGGGGATTAAAAATTTTTGGGAAGAAATGGGGAAATCGTATGAGCTTGCCACAATTAAAAATTGGACATATGGAGCCTAAGGTTCCAATCCTTCAAGGTGGGATGGGGGTTGGAATATCACTTAGCAGCCTTTCTTCAGCTGTTGCAAATGCGGGGGGCATAGGCATTATTTCTGGAACAGGCATCTCTACTGAGGAGCTGCGCTTTCACATTAGAAGGGCAAAGGAATTAATAAAAGATACAGGCTATATCGGGGTCAATGTTCTATTCGCTATGAATGATTTTGCTGAAAAAATGAAAGCAGCTCTTGAAGAAAAGGTGGATTTTATTATTTCAGGTGCAGGAATTTCACGAGATATGTATGCATGGGGAAAGGAATACAATATTCCCGTTCTATCGATTGTTTCCTCTGCAAAACTTGCAAGGCTATCAGAAAGACTTGGAGCTTCTGCGATTGTTGTGGAAGGACATGAAGCTGGTGGCCATTTAGGAACGGATCGACCACTATTTGAGATTCTTCCAGAAGTAGTTGAAGCTGTGAAAATACCTGTGATCGCTGCAGGTGGGATTTTGACAGGGCATGATTTAGCAAAGGCGATTAAACTAGGGGCTTCAGGTGTTCAGATGGGGACAAGATTTGTAGCTAGTGAGGAATGTGATGCCCCGCTCGCTTTTAAAGAAAAATATGTTCAGGCTCAAATAGGAGATACCATTTTAGTTAAAACGACAGTTGGCCTTCAGGGAAGAGCCATAAAAAATAAATTCACAGAGTTAATTGCTGGAACAGGTAAATTAAAAATTGCAAAATGCCATGATTGTTTAAAAAACTGCTCCTATCGCTTCTGTACGCTCGATTCCATGCTGAAATCAGTTGGAGGAGATGTTGAAAATGGTTTAGTATTTGCTGGCTCTAGGGTAGCAGAAATTAATAAAATACTACCGGTTCAAACGATCATCACGCAGATTTCAGCAGAATACATGACAGCTAATTAAATCTAAAAAAAACAATCTATACAACAAATAAATCCATGTCTAATTGACATGGATTTAACTTTTCTTATGTAGGTAAAGAGTCCCAATCATGCCGTCGCCCTGATGCCTAAATTTTGAACCCGCACTCAGCAGGTGGGTGTCCTGTTTCCAGCTTATGTAAGTCCTTATCCAAGGCGTTTACGCAGCTAGAAAACTCAGTCTCCCGTAGAAATAATGTTGGTCAAAATTTAGTTACACAACGAACATTTCAGGACTCTTTATTTATTAATTGTATTTTATCATATGCATTTTTCTCTTTCAAGCGATCCTTTAAGAGACTTCCATTATTTTTTTAATTTGAGCGCCAAATGTAGATCATCTAATTGTGCCGCACTCACTTCACCTGGTGCATTTGTTAAAACACAGCTTGCACTTGCTGTTTTCGGGAAGGCAATTGTATCACGAAGATTTGTTCTTCCAGCTAAGAGCATCACAAGTCGATCAAGTCCGAGAGCAATTCCACCATGTGGTGGCGTGCCATAATCGAAAGCATCTAATAAGAAACCAAATTGTTCATTTGCTTCTTCTTTCGAAAAACCAAGAACACTAAACATTTTCTCTTGTACATCCCTTTCAAAAATACGAAGGGATCCCCCACCAAGCTCATATCCATTAAGAACAAGGTCATATGCTTGTGCTCGTACTTTTGAAGGATCTGTTTCAAGCAGTGGCAAGTCCTCACGCTGTGGCATTGTAAATGGATGGTGAGCTGCATAATAGCGGCTCGTCTCTTCATCATATTCAAGCAATGGCCAGTCTGTAATCCAAAGGAAATTGTATTTGCTTTGATCAATCAGCCCAAGTTCCTTTCCAAGCTTCAAGCGTAAAGCACCTAATGCATCAGCAACTACGTTTTTCTTATCTGCTACAAATAAGAGAAGGTCACCTGTTTCAACACTTAGAATTTCCTTCATTGCCTTTTGCTCTTCTTCAGTCACAAATTTAGAAATAGGTCCCTTTAACTCATTCTCTTCTGCTTTCAACCATGCAAGTCCTTTTGCCCCATAGACAGAAACAAATTCTGTTAACGCATCAATGTCTTTTCTTGAATAGCTGCCTGCTCCATTTTTCACATTGATTGCCTTTACTTGGCCACCAGATGATACTGCACCTGCGAATACTTTAAAGCTTGAATCCTTCACGATTTCAGAAAGGTCCACTAACTCCATTTCAAATCTTGTATCAGGCTTATCAGAGCCATAACGGTTCATTGCTTCCTGATAAGTCATTTGCTGGAATGGAAATTGAACATCCATTCCCTTCACTTCTTTCATGATCTTGCTCATCATATTTTCCATTAAGCTGATGATGTCTGCTTGACTCATGAAGCTCATTTCCATATCGACCTGTGTGAATTCTGGCTGACGGTCTGCACGTAGATCCTCATCACGGAAACAGCGAGCAATTTGGTAATACCGCTCAAAGCCACCAACCATTAGAAGCTGTTTGAAAATTTGTGGTGACTGTGGCAATGCATAAAATTCACCTGGATGGACGCGGCTAGGAACTAAATAGTCACGTGCACCTTCTGGCGTGCTTTTTGTCAGAATTGGTGTCTCAATATCAAGGAAGCCTTCCCCATCAAGAAAGTCTCTCATCGTTTTTGTCACCTGATGACGCATTTTTAATGTTTCATACATGGCAGGTCTTCTTAAATCAAGATAACGATATTTAAGTCGAACATCCTCAGATACTTCCATTTTATCATCTAGTGTAAATGGCGGTGTTTTTGCTTCATTTAAAATCGTTATTTTTTCTGCTTTAATCTCAATACGCCCTGTTTTTAGATTTGTATTCACTGTGCCGTCTTCTCTGGCAACGACCGTTCCTTCAATATCTAGAACAAACTCATTTCTTACTTTTTCTGCCGAAGAAAGAGCTTCAGGAGATACCTCTGGATTAAATACAACTTGAACAATTCCTGTACGATCACGAAGATCGATAAAAATAAGACCGCCTAGATCACGTCTTTTTTGTACCCATCCTTTTAAAACTACCTTTTCTCCGATTGCAGCCTCTGTTACTTCGCCGCAAAAATACGTTCTCCCAAACATGATGATACCCCCTATAAGTAAGATAAACTTGCCTTGCTTTAACTAGATTAATTCAGCTAGTTTATCAATAAATGTTTCTAGTTCAATCTCCATTTGTTCACCGGTTGCCATCGACTTCAAATTTATTTTATTTGCTTTCAATTCATCTTCACCTAAAACCGCTACATATTTCGCATTTGAACGATCAGCTGCTTTGAATTGTGCTTTTATTTTTCGATCAAGATAATCTCTTTCAGCTGAGAATCCAGCAAGGCGCAGCTTATGCAGCAAGCCAACCGTATAATCCTTCGCTTCTTCTCCTAGTGATACGAGATAGCAATCAATCTCATTCTTAATCGGAAGTTCAATGTTTTCAGCATCTAATGCTGCGATGAAACGTTCAATACTCATGGCAAATCCAATTCCAGGCGCTTCAGGTCCACCAATTTCCTCGGTTAACCCATTGTAGCGTCCTCCCCCACAAAGAGTAGTAATGGCTCCAAACCCTTCTGCGTCACTCATGATTTCAAAAGCCGTATGATTATAATAATCCAGCCCACGAACGAGATTGGAGTCTACTTCAAATGGAATATTTAGATTCGTTAAGTATTGTTGTACCTTATTGAAATATATCTTCGAATTAGTATTTAAGTAGTCAAGAATAGATGGTGCATTTTTCATAAGCTCATGGTCATGATCCTGCTTACAGTCAAGAATCCGCATTGGGTTTTTCTCAAGTCGATTTTGGCAGTCAGAGCAAAACTCACCGATTCTTGGCTTAAAGTGATCAACGAGCGCTTGGCGATGCGCATTTCTACTCTCTTTATCCCCTAAGCTATTAATGATTAGCTTTAATTTCTTTAAGCCTAGTGAGCCGTAGAGAGACATAGCAAGGGCAATTACTTCTGCATCAATGGCTGGGTCAGCACTGCCTATCGCCTCCACCCCAAATTGGACAAATTGACGATAACGCCCTGCCTGTGGACGCTCATAGCGAAACATCGGTCCCATATAGTAAAGTTTTACTGGCTGATTCGCGTCACCATACATTTTATGTTCGACAAAGGAACGTACAACAGCTGCTGTTCCCTCTGGTCGTAATGTTAAACTCCGATCCCCTCTGTCTTTGAACTCATACATTTCCTTTTGAACGATATCTGTCGTGTCACCTACACTTCGCAAAAAAAGCTCTGTATGCTCAAAAATCGGTGTACGGATTTCACTATATTGGAAGTTTGCACAAAGCTCACGCGCTTTTTCCTCAATTAATTGCCATTTCTCTACTTGTCCAGGAAGAATATCCTGGGTGCCTCTCGGCAAACGAATCGACATTTTTCATTGTCCTCCTCTTGTTAAAAAAATAGGCTATTTTCACAAACACTGTTGCTAATTAAGATAAAGTTTGGCATAGGTTGATTTCCGCTCCAGGTGCTCGCTTTCCGCGGGGTGGGCGGTGAGCCTTCTCGACGCTAAAGCGTCTGCGGGGTCTCACCTGTCCCACTTCTCCCGCTGGAGTCTCGCACCTTCCGCTCCAATCAACTGAACTAGTTGATCAACCATATCCATACAAACATTTGTATCTAAAGCAACAATATTTTAGTAATGAGCCAAAAAATATAAAAAAGCCCCCGCCTCCTTGTATACAAATACAAGGGACGAGAGCTTTAAATTCCCGTGGTGCCACCCTAGTTGAAGTCGCCACTTGTGACGAACTTCCTCTTTTACAGTTAACGCCTGTTAACGTTCAGCTCCTACTTAAAGCAACGCTTCTTTCAGAGAGAAACCTACGAAGTGTTCATTCATTAAATCATCATGTAGAAATGCTTTCAGCCTATGGCATTTCTTCTCTTTTCATGTGGGGTTTAATTACTCTGCTTCATCAACGGTTATTCGTATTGCTTAGATTCCTTATTTCTACCCAATAATCTTTGGCTCGAAAGCTAGACATGTAGTGCTTCATCTAAGCGACTCATTAATATTTATTTAATAATACGTATCATCAAGTCTGATGTCAATAGGGTTTTACCTAAGATCGTTCTAAATGTTTTTTTAATTTCCTGACGTCCTTCACAGTCAACCCAAATTCTGTAGCCAATTCAACCATATTTGATCCTTGTTCCTTCTGGATGAAATCATGAAAATCTACACCAAATAACTGATTTTCACCTGATTGAGTGGATACCCCTTTATCACTAAATCTCATGTACATCCCCCTCATTCTCTTATTCCTCTTATTGTTTCCATACAAGTGATAAAACAATCCAATTGTTATGCAAAATTTGTAGAAGGAAATTAACTGCTTTAAGAGAACTAATAAGAATGGCCAATTTTGCAATGATTACTTGACTCATTGAAGAAATTTTGGTTTTCTAAAAAGATGAGTTTCTTATCTAACTATGAGAGGAGTGTGCGAATGAATAAAAAGAAAATCATTGGTTTGATTTGCTTCATTCTCCTAATTGGATTAGGACCAATGCCACTATTAACAATTGGGGCAAGTGAAACCGTAAAGATAGGCACAGACCATTTAAACATTCGGGAAGGGCCAGGTTTAAGCTATCCTGTTGTTCAGAAAGCTCAAAAAGGAGAAGAGTATCCATTTCTATCAGAAAAACAAGAATGGATCGAAATTCAGCTCGATAACGGGAAAAAGGGCTGGGTAGCCAATTGGCTTGTTTCTAAAAAACAGGGGACGACCAATTCATCTACACAATCGCAATCCACAAGCAATAAGGCTATCGTTATGGATGATGGGTTAAGAATACGAAAAGGGCCAGGAACAGAGTATCAAGTAATTGGTACGGCAAATAAGGGAGACAGCTTTGCTGTTCTTTCCACTAACGGAAATTGGGTACAGCTTGATACATCTTTTGGTGTTGGCTGGGCTTCAACCGACTATGTTCAACTAAAAAATACGGCTACTAAGAATCTAGAGGACACTCGTTCAAGCGGGACAGTTACTTCCAACGTCTTAAATATTCGCTCTACTCCTTCACTTAACGGCTCCATCATTGGAAAATTAAGTGCTGGCGATACGATCACTATTCTTTCACAAAGTAACGGATGGACTGAAATCTCTTATTCAGGAACAAAAGCATGGGTTAGCAGTCAATATGTACAGACGGATTCGACTCCAGATCAATCGAATAAACAAAGTGAAAACGTCTCAACACAGTCAGACAAAAAAGGCAAAGGAACCGTTACAGCAACTACTTTAGTCGTTAGAAATACTGGTTCATTGAACGGAAAATCCATTGGATCTGTTACGAAGGGGCAAAGCTTTACGATATTAGAGGAAGTAAATAATTGGGCGAAAATCGAATTTAAAAAAGATACATACGGATGGGTTGCAAGCTGGTATTTAGATACATCTTCTCAAAATGGAAATCTATCGAGCAAGCAAGTTCTTAAGGATAGCACCGTTACGATCCTCCATGATGGGACAAATATTAGAAAAAGTGCGAATACCTCCTCGTCAGTTGTCCAAAGGGCAAATGAAGGAGAAGCATTTAAAGTAATTAGTGTACAAAATGATTGGTATGAAATTCAGCTTTCAAATGGTGGAAAAGGCTTTATTGCTGGATGGATTGTATCTGTTAATGGATCGGCTCCAAGTATTGATAAATCAAGCTCAACTAACAATTTAAAAAATAAAAATATCGTCATTGATCCTGGTCACGGTGGCAGAGATAATGGCACGACTGGCGCAAGTGGGACCAATGAAAAGTCATTAACCTTAAAAACGGCTCAGCTATTATCTGATAAATTAAAAGCAACTGGTGCAAATGTGATTTTAACAAGAAGTAGCGATTCATACATTCCCTTATCTTCTAGAGTGTATGCGTCCCATTATCATAACGCTGACGCATTTATTAGTATTCATTATGATAGCATCAATGACCGCAGTGTAAGAGGATTGACTACTTATTATTATCATTCCTATCAAAAGGCGCTGGCGGCAGATGTTCATTCTTCTATCGCTTCTCAATCTCGTTTAAAAAACAGGGATTATCGATTTGGTGATTATTATGTATTAAGGGAAAACAAAAATCGTGCCATCCTTTTGGAGCTCGGCTATTTAAGTAATCCATCCGAAGAAATACTTGTGACAACAAAGCAATTTCAGGAAGTCGTGACAAACGGCATTCTGCAAGGCTTAGTTAAGCATTTTAAATAACAATCAGGTATGAACGTATTTGAAAAAGGCTAGACAACTCCGCACGAGAACTGTCTAGCCTTTTTTTATTTTATTTACTATCGATAATTAATGTGACTGGGCCATCATTAATTAACTGCACGGACATCTCAGCACCAAAATTACCTGTCTCAACCTTTAAACCTTTTTCCTGAAGAAATTGATTAAAGACTTGATAGATCTCCACAGCATGCTCAGGTCTAGCAGCATTCATGAAATTAGGTCTCCGTCCCTTTTGACAATCTCCATATAAAGTAAATTGCGAAATTGATAAAATATCTCCACCGACCTCAAGGATTGATCGATTCATTTTGCCATTTTCATCTTCAAAGACTCGGAGATTAGCAATTTTCTCTGCTAAAAATTGAGCATCCTTTTCACTATCTTCATGTGTAACACCAACAAGCAATACAAATCCCTTTACAATCTGACCAACTATCTTCTGATCAACAGTCACGCTTGCTTCCTTACTTCTTTGTACAACAATTCGCATACAGATGACTCCTCAATTCATAATTCTTCGGACAGCATATACATCTGGGATTTGTTTAATGCGATCAACGACTTTCTGTAAATGACTAACATTTTGAATAGCAATTGTCATATTAATTGTTGCTGCCTTATTGCGATCTGAGCGGCCTGTAACCGCAGAAATATTCGTCTTTGTTTCATTTACTGCTTGGAGAACCTCATTTAATAATCCCCGTCTGTCATAACCAGTAATTTCAATTTCAACACTGTATTCTTTCCGATCATTTAACGCTGTTTCCCATTCGACGGCAATTAATCTAGCTTTCGCATCGTCCGTAACAATATTTGTACAGTCTGCACGGTGGACAGATACCCCGCGCCCCTTTGTAATGAAACCAACAATCTCATCGCCTGGTACTGGATTGCAACAGCGGGAAAGGCGAATAAGTAAATTATCAATTCCAGCTACCCTAACGCCTGATTCACGTTTTTTCGTTGAAGGGAAGGTCTTTAGTTCCGATACAGCATTTGTAATAATGTTAGCTGTTTGCTCTAAATCTCTTTTCTTACGCCATTTCTCTGTTAATCGATTGGCGACCTGTAATGCCGTGACTCCGCTATAACCGACGGCAGCATACATATCTTCCTCATTCATGAAATTGAACTTTTCAACGACTCTTTTAATATTTTCATTTGTTAAAATTTCCTTCAAATCAAAATCCATATTGCGGATTTCTTTTTCAACCTGTTCTCTGCCTTTTTCAACATTCTCATCTCGCAATTGCTTTTTAAAAAAGGCTCTGATTTTATTTTTTGCCTGCGATGTTTGTGCAAGCTTTAGCCAATCTTTACTTGGGCCATATGAATGCTTAGACGTTAATATTTCAATAATATCTCCCGTTCCAAGCTTATAATCAAGGGTCACCATTTTCCCATTCACTTTTGCTCCGATTGTTTTATTGCCAATCTCTGAGTGAATCCGGTAAGCAAAGTCAATTGGTACAGATCCTGAAGGCAGCTCGATGACATCACCTTTAGGGGTGAAAACAAAAACCATATCAGAAAATAAGTCAATTTTAAGGGATTCCATAAATTCTTCTGCATTCACGGCATCATCTTGGAACTCTAGAATCTCACGGAACCATGTCAGCTTATCTTCTATCGAGGAGCCTTCATTCACCTTTTTCCCCTCTTTATAAGCCCAGTGAGCAGCAATCCCGAATTCCGCAATGCGATGCATATCAAAGGTCCTTATCTGTACTTCCAGCGGATCCCCTTTTGGTCCAATCACTGTTGTATGAAGAGATTGATACATATTTTGCTTTGGCATCGCGATATAATCTTTGAAACGTCCAGGCATTGGCTTCCAGCAAGTATGAATAATCCCTAACACTGCATAACAATCTTTAATGCTATTTACGACAATTCGGACAGCTAGTAAATCATAAATTTCACTAAACTGCTTATTTTGTAAAGCCATTTTTCGATAGATGCTGTAAATATGCTTCGGTCGGCCAGAAATGTCTGATTTAATCGATACCTCACCCATACGCTCACGCATCATCTCGATGACATCTTCAAGATATTGCTCCCGTTCTGCTCTCTTCTTTTTCATGAGATTAACAATCCGATAATATTGCTGCGGATTTAAATATCTTAAAGCAGTATCTTCAAGCTCCCATTTAATTTTAGAAATCCCTAATCGATGGGCTAGCGGGGCGAAAATTTCTAGCGTTTCATTTGCAATCCGTCTTTGTTTTTCAGCTGGCAGATGCTTAAGTGTACGCATATTATGAAGTCGGTCGGCTAGTTTAATTAAAATCACACGAATATCCTGAGCCATTGCCACAAACATTTTTCGGTGATTTTCTGCTTGCTGTTCTTCTTTGGATTTATATTTAATTTTTCCGAGCTTTGTCACGCCATCAACAAGCATTGCTACTTCCTCATTGAAAGCAACCTTAATATCTTCTAATGTGACATCTGTATCCTCAACAACATCATGTAGAAAACCAGCTGCAACCGTTGAAGGATCCATCTCCAAATCTGCTAGTATCCCAGCAACTTGAATAGGATGGATGATATAAGGTTCACCCGATTTTCGATATTGTTCACGATGCGCATGCCTCGCGAATTCATATGCTTTTTTCACTAGTTCCGCATGCTCATCATTTAAATATACTTTTGTCCTGTCGATGACTTGTTCAGCGGTCAGAACATGATCGTTTGCCATGGGATCACCTTTATCTAATATTTGTTTTACTGAGACTCCGTTTGATTGAATAAGTTAAAAAGTTTCTCTTTGGACTAAGCTCTTTTTCGAAAAATTGTTGGTAAAGGTTGATTTCCGCGTACGTGTGCTCCCTTTCCGCGGGGTGGGCGCTGAGCCTCCTCGGAGCATTCGCTCCTGTGGGGTCTCAGCTGTCCCACGCATCCCGCAGGACATTGAGTAGGCTTCTTAGGATTCACACAGCACGAAGGAAATGCGATAGCATTTTCGAGGATCTCGCACCTTCCGCTCCAATCAACCGACTTATTTGGTAAACCATTCATTCTAACATAGAATTCAAAAGTAACAATTTTTTACAAAAGAGCCTTTTGATTAAGATTATTGTTTAGCTCCATAAGGGTATGCTTCAATCACATCATCCTCATGAATATAATTATGATTGTTACTATTATCGAAAAAAAAAACGAAGATGTAAAGCCTTAGGAGGTTATTTTTAAGGAAAAACACAAAGAATGTCGAAATTTGTTGCAGATGCACGTTTTTTTGTTATTTATATGCAAAAAAGAGCGCCAATTATAGCGCTCTAGTAGAAAATTAGAATTCCATTAATGTAAGGACATCATATTTTCCAAGCTTTTCACGACCATTTAAATAGGATAATTCAATTAGAAAGGCAATTCCAGCTACGACTCCACCAAGATCTTCCACTAATTTAATCGTTGCTTCAATTGTTCCTCCAGTTGCAAGTAAATCATCTGTTATAAGTACTCGCTGTCCCGGTTTAATCGCATCCTTATGAATAGTTAGAACATCTTTCCCATATTCTAAACCGTAATCTACTTTAATTGTTTCACGAGGAAGCTTTCCATCCTTCCTTACAGGGGCAAAGCCAACACCAAGAGAATAGGCAACAGGACAGCCAATAATAAAGCCGCGGGCTTCTGGGCCAACAACAAGTTCAATTTCTTTTTCCTTAGCATATTCTACAATTTGGTCTGTTGCATATTTGTATGCATCACCATTATCCATTAATGTTGTAATATCTTTAAATTTAATGCCTGGTTTTGGCCAATCTTGGACAATCGTAACATATTTTTTTAAGTCCATTCTTTCATTGCCTCCTCAAATTTCACAGAACCTTGGATCACTTCGTCAAACCATTCACTCAACTGTTGATAGGAAGAGTATACAAGCTCACTTTCAAGTGCATACTGGGCTTGTCTCTTTTTATACGAAATTGATTCGGATAAATCACGTTTTTGTGTAACTTGATTAACTGAAATGAATCCATTGTTTATTTTAACAAAATCTAGTTCAAAAAACACCTGTGACATATAGTCAATTACTTCTTTGCTCCATCCCTTAAACTTAGCTATGTCCTCTCCTTGCCTTTTTAAATCAATTGGTCCTTTCTTCATTACTAAAGCATAGAACCATTTAAAATGATCTCGAGTTGGTACAGTACTGAAGTAAGCACTGTCCTCTTTATAAAAATGGGCATACACCCTTGCAGGATTTTTCTTAGAAAACAAAGAGATTAACATTTCTTTAGACGATGGCAAATCTGCTAAAATCACATGATTATTATTTAACTCCAATGCAATCGCTTCTTCGATAGAAGAAATGAGTACATGATTGCCTTTTGAATACGCTTGGAACTTTTCGATATTTTCTTGATTAAATACAATCCACTTCGTCTGAGCAGGAATAATATCTACTAAACTTTGGAGGCGTTTTACCCCTCTAACATCAAAAAGCTGCCATCGATCAATGGCTAAATCCTGAAGAAAGATTTGCGGCTTTCGGATATTATTCCATTCATTTATTGATAGTTCCCCAATGATCGATATTTTCGAAGAAGGGGAGATCTGTTCATAAGCTGAACCAAGCCCAAATCCGATTCCATCTAAGGAATAGCCATCCGTTTCTAGCGTCATCTTCAGATGGTTCTGCTCTGAACCAATCCTTCTCATTCCGTTAATATTCGCATCTTTAATTAATATTTTCGGCTTCGGATTATCCATGCCATATGGTGAAAGCATTTGCATTTCTTCAAGAGATGAAAGGTGAATTTCCGATAAGGCAATTTCTCCATCCAATTGAGTAACCGGGATGAAATCCCCTTCAGTTAATTGCTCTTTCGCAGCCATATTTAATCGATTGCGAAGGTCGTCCACGTCTGAAAGACTCAATGTCATTCCCGCTGCCATCGGATGGCCACCGAAATGAGGCAAAATCTCTTTGCAAGCAGATAGATTTTTAAATAAATCAAAACCAATAATACTTCTTGCAGAGCCCTTCGCTATTCCTTTTTCTAAATCATAGCTAAGAACAATTGCTGGTCGATAAAATTTTTCTACAAGCTTTGAAGCCACAATTCCAATTACACCAGCATTCCAGCCTTCTTTTCCAATGACAAGTACTGCATTTTCACTGATTGGATACTTTTCCTCTACTTCACGAATCGCCTGCTCTGCAATCTCACTCACAATGGCTTGTCTATTTTTATTCAATTGATCAATTTCCTCAGCAATTGCTTCCGCCTCGTCCACATCTTCAGTCAATAATAAGTCAACCGCAGGATCGGCACTATCCAAGCGTCCAGCAGCATTTAACCGAGGGGCAATAAGGAAACCAATCGTTTCTTCACTAATCGTGTTCGTTTCCACTCCTGCTAATTTTAACAATGATTTCAACCCAACATTGCTTGTTGCTTGGAGCTTCTTTATGCCTTTTTTTGCAATTAAACGATTTTCACCTTTTAAAGACACAAGGTCTGCAATCGTTCCAATAGCAGCTAATTCAAGTAAATGCTCTGGTACCCTTCCTAATAAGGCATGAGCTAATTTAAATGCTACCCCTACTCCTGCTAATTCACGAAAAGGGTAGTTGCTATTTTCTAGTTTAGGATGAATAATGGCTACTGCTTCTGGAAGGATAGGGCCTGGTTCATGATGATCTGTAATAATCAGATCAATTCCTAGCTCACTTGCAGCTTTTGCTTCATTTACTGCTGCAATTCCAGTATCAACGGTAATGATTAAGCTAACACCTATTTCCGCAGCATGCTTAAAAGCAGGCACATTAGGGCCATATCCTTCTGTAAACCTGTTAGGTATATAAAAATCAACATTTGCACCAAGTTCTCTCAGCGTCTTCATCATCACTGAAGTACTTGTTACACCATCGGCATCGTAATCTCCAAATATTAAAATATGTTCTTCCAGCTTAATGGCCTTTTTTATCCTAGAAACTGCCGTATCCATTCCCATTAGTAAAAAGGGATCATGAAAATCTGCATTTTTATCGAATAAAAATTGTTGAGCAGATTCCACCGTTTCTAATCCACGATTTACAAGTAATGAAGCCACAAGTGGAGAGATATTTAATTCTTGAATAAGCTGATTTTCCTTTTCTGCATCTGGATTCCGAACAATCCAACGTGTTTTTGAATGTAACATATGTTCACCCCACAACTTTTTAATTATACAGGAGTGAAACTTCTGTTTCAATGAAAGAAAAATGGGATTTTCTACTCGATTATTTTTTCCCCATCATTATAAGGGTTAATATGAACAAAAACATTTTGGACATTGTTCATTTCTAATAATTTCTTTTTTACTCTTTTACCAACACGATGGCCATCTTCGACTGTCATATAGGGATCGACTGATATTTTCAAGTCAATGATGACATAGTGTCCATGCTCTCTTGCATGTAGTTGATCAATTTGCTTTACTTCAGTAAATTCCTCGACTACACGGCGCAATTCGATTGTGTCCTCTTCGTGAAGCACATGATCAAGTGTATTATGGATCGATTCTTTCCCTAGTGTCCAAGCCATTTTAATGACCATTAGTGAAACAATTAATCCAGCAACCGGGTCTGCATACTCTAGCCATTCAATCCCAAGCTTTCCGCCAATAATGGCACAACTAATTCCAGCTAACGCGGCAATGGATGAGTATACATCTGATCGATGCTCATAGGCGTTCACAATAAGTGCGTCACTATTCAATTCTTTTCCTAGTTTATATTTATAGCGAAAAAGCAATTCCTTCACAACGATGGAGAGAATAACTGCTACAATTGCAATGGTTTTCGGTGCATCAATTGGCTGAAAAAAGGATTCAACTGATGATTTTCCGATTTCAATTCCGACAAAAAATAGGAGGACAGCAACGATAATTGCAGCAATCGACTCTGCTTTCCCATGCCCGTATGGATGGTCTTCGTCAGGAGGCTGCTTAGCCGCCTTAAGGCCTAAGTAAACAGCAAAAGAACCAGCCACATCTGAAGCTGAATGAACAGCATCAGCAACTAATGCACGGCTTCCTGCATAGATGCCAATTCCCCATTTTACAATTGCAAGAAGAATATTGATAATGATGCCGAGCATCGCCGCAAACTCAGCCCTTTTAAATCGATCTTGATTGCTCATACGAAACTTCCTTCCTCCACTATTGTATAAATAGTTTATCCTAGTTCAACTGATAATTGCAGCATTCAAGAAAAAAGGGAGCTTCAAGATCCCCTTAATGAATTTATTTCAAATTAAAATGAAGAAACCTCAGATTGCTCCTGAGGTTTCTTCATTTTAATATATTATTTTTCGTCCTAAATTATACTTGTGGTTCATCGCTCATTTTTCGTTTTTCTTTTACTGTTTTAATTGTGCCCTTTGCCTTAAGTTCTTTACACTTCCATACGTACCAAATTTGCGCAGCTAGGAAGATAGAAGAATAAGTTCCAGCAACTATACCTACAAGTAAAGCAATCGAGAAGTTGCGGATGGACTCACTACCAAAGATCAATAAACCTAGGATCGCAATTATAACAGTTATAATTGTGTTTATTGAACGTCCCATCACTTGGCGAAGACCTTTGTTGACAACTTCTGCTATATCTTCAGGCGTTTTCAAACGTTTTTTCTTATACATAATTTCACGCATACGGTCGTACGTAACGATTGTATCATTAATCGAGTACCCTACCACCGTTAGGACTGCTGCGATAAAGGTAATATCGACTTCAAGCCTTGTAATACTAAAGATAGCAATGATGAAAAATGAATCATGCAACAATGCTAATACAGCTGGAATAGCCATTCGGTATTCAAAACGAACTGTTACATAAATGATAATACCGATGGCAGCAATAATTAAAGATTTGATTGCATTTTTTGCAAGCTCTTTCCCAACTGTCGGAGATACTGTACTCACATTTGGCTCTGAACCAAATTCTTTATTGAAATGGGCTTTTAACTCAGCCACTTCGTCTTTGGAAAGAACATCCTTCGTCCTTGCGACACCGATATTTTTGTCATCTCCAGAGATTACGATATCCTCGGTTTCTATCCCAAAGTCTGCAAGCTCTGTTTTCACTTCTTCTTTCGTTAATGAATCCTTTGCCAGAAGTTCAATTCTTGAACCACTTGAGAAGTCAATACCTAAATTCAAACGGAAAACAGCTAAAATAATAATCCCTACAACCATAGCTACACTTGTAAAAATAAAGAATTTGTTCCGATGTTTAACGAAATCAATTCGATCAAATCTTGTTGGCAAATCTTGTGCTTCAAAATTTTCAGCAATATTCTTAATTTCATCTTTCTTTACACCAAACCAACCTGGTTTTTTATTAAAGATATTGCTGTTTACCCATAATCCCATCAATAGTCTAGATAGGTAGACAGCTGTCAAGAAGCTGACAAGGATACTAAGAATCAACATTGTTGCGAACCCTTTTACAGAGCTTGTCCCAAAAGCAAATAGCACAACTGCTGCTAGTAAGGTTGTAATGTTCGCATCAAAAATGGTCGCAAATGAATTTTTGCTACCTGCTTGGAAGGCTGACTTTAGCGTTCTTCCAACTTTCATTTCTTCTTTTATTCGCTCAAAGGTAATGATATTCGCATCAACAGCCATCCCAACTCCAAGAATTAGAGCAGCAATACCTGGAAGAGTTAATACGGCATTCATCCAGTCAAATACGAGAAGGATAATGAAAATATAAATAGATAATGTAATCGTTGCGATAAATCCTGGGAAACGATAATACACAATCATGAATAAAAAGATCAGTGCAATTCCTACAGCTCCACCGATGATTGTTTTCTCCAGTGCCTGCTCACCAAAGCTAGCTCCAACAGAAGTGGAATACACTTCATCTAAGTTCACAGGCAGGGAACCTGCATTTAATAAATCTGCTAAAGTTTGTGCTTCTTCAATCGTAAATCTACCAGTGATTGAAACTGAATCCTGGTTAAATACTTGACTTACTTGTGGTGCAGATAAATAAGCTGGATCTTCCTTCGCTGATTCTTCTGCAAAGGAATTGCCTTCTTCAAAATCAAGCCAAATAACAAGTAAATTATTAGGAACACCCATATTGACAATTTTTTGAGTTACATCTTTAAATGTGCTTGCACTTACTAGCTTAAGCGAAACACTTGGGTTCCCATTTTCATCAAAGGTTTGTTTTGCTCCACCTTCTGCTAGATCCGATCCATCCATCATTTTTACGTCATTTACATCACGGAAGGAAAGATTGGCTTCCGTAGATAACATCTCTCGAGCCTTATTTTGATCAGTGACGCCCGCAAGCTGAATACGAATTCGGTTTTCTCCTTCAATTTGGATAATTGGTTCATTAACACCTAATACATTTATCCGTTTATCCAGTGCTTTTGCCGTGCTTGCCAAAGCCTCTTTATCAATCTTTCCACCATCTAATGCAGAAACCTCATAGAGAACTTCAAACCCACCTTGAAGATCTAGCCCTAATTTAATATTTTTCGTTATGCCATTCGTTGTTGCACCAATCAAACTCCCTACTAATACGACAATAAGGAAGAATGCAACTATGCGACCACGTTTTACCATTATGTATGTGTCCTCCTCAAATCCAAGCCTATTTATAGACTTCTCCAGCATATTACCGGTTGCGTCAAATCAACCCTTGTGCGTAATTTAAGCTTGCCAAAAGAAGAAATGATATTTCGACCGGAAATTCCAATATTCTCATTATGAAACAGTTTGCAAAAGCTGTCAATTCCCATCCTTTAAGAGCTGAATCGTAAAGACAAATACAAAAATCACCTTATTATTCGCACACGATTGTCCACTTTACCTTAACCAATTTTTAGTGGGCGACTCGTCATATTAAAGCAGCAGTCTTTGGAACAGGATATCTCATTCACTCATAAGTTTCCTTTCTAATTTAACAATGTTTTCACTTTTATAGCTTTCTTTTTTACATTAACCGGAATTATTCCGCTTATATTTTGCTTCTGCAGTTTTCTGGGCAAAAGTCCTCATACACACATGAAAAATCAACAGTGAATATAACAGAGCCATCATTGAAAAAGGAACAGAACAATCTCTTATTTCCTTTCTCCCTCACATTCACCACTATTTTAAGAGCTCCCGAAGTTCATTCTCATCATCGAATACAAATTCTGCTCCCTTAAAAGCCTCTATCGTTGCAAAGCTAAAATAGTCACCGACTCTTACTGAAAAAATATCTTCAACAATACTTGATATGCGTTTATTTTCTTCAATTTTCCGCCACTTTTTCATGATTAAATATTCCCAAAGTTCCTTTTCCTTTACTTGTCCGTAGCCTAATAAAGTGAATTCCTCCAATTTGCTCGTTAATGCAGGTTGAACCTCGAATCGAAACTGCTCATATGCATGGCTTGCCCTCATCTTGAAACCTCCCTTTCTCATTCACATCAAGTATCATCCATTTTCTTTTCTACAATTAAAGCTATTTAGTAAAAATATTATCTTTTGCTTGTCATGGTTTGTCCTTGTTCTTGCATATAGTTAATTGTATATGATTACACCTATTTTGAGAAGGCAGGGAGCCATATGTCAAAGTTTTTAAGAGGAACAATGATTCTATTAGCAGCCGGACTTGTCATAAGGGTGCTTGGCTTTATAAACAGAATTGTGATTGCAAGATTTATTGGGGAAGAGGGCGTCGGATTATATATGATGGCTTTTCCAACCTTAATGCTCGTCATTACAATTACACAGCTTGGATTGCCTGTAGCGATATCCAAAAACGTAGCAGAGGCTGAAGCTCGTGGTGACTCTTCTAAGGTGAAGAAGATTTTAGTTGTCTCTCTTGCAACGACAATCTCACTTTCGATTATTTTCACTCCTGCCTTACTCTTACTCGCACCACTGCTTTCAGAAACATTATTTACCGACCCACGTATACATCTTCCATTGCTTGCCATTGCACCAATCGTTCCAATTGTTGCGATCTCTTCTGTCATTCGAGGTTATTTTCAAGGAAAACAGAACATGAAACCCGCAGCATTTTCGCAAGTACTTGAGCAAGTTGTCAGAATTACTTTAATTGCTG
Source organism: Cytobacillus eiseniae (assembly GCF_017874625.1). Classification (GTDB taxonomy): domain Bacteria; phylum Bacillota; class Bacilli; order Bacillales; family Cytobacillaceae; genus Cytobacillus; species Cytobacillus eiseniae. Next base: position 52,586 of record NZ_JAGIKZ010000004.1, read on the forward strand.
CATTAACGAAGGCATTTCTTCCATATGGGATTGAGTATGCAGCTGCTGGTGCGATGTTTGCATCTGTTATTGGTGAATTGGCATCATTAATCTATTTACTAATGAGCTTTAAGTTGAAAAAAAAGTTTCGTGTCCGAAAACAATTTTTTACATTTGTAAAAACAGGTAAAAGTACATTTAAAGAACTGATGAGCATTGCCCTACCTACTACGGGAAGCAGAATGATTGGATCACTTGCCTGGTTTTTCGAACCAATTGTTGTTGCGCATAGTCTTGCGATTGCTGGAGTAGCAGCTGTTGCTGCGACAAAACAATATGGGGCTCTCACTGGTTTTGCCATGCCATTATTAATGCTGCCATCCTTCATCACTAATTCACTTTCAGTTGCGCTTGTGCCAGCGATAAGTGAGGCAAACTCAAAAGGCAAAATGCTCGTAATTGAGTATCGTTTGCAGCAGGCACTTCGCTTTTGCCTATTAAGTGGTGGCTTGGCCGCAGTTACTTTATATATTTTGTCTAATGAATTAATGGAGCTGATGTACAATTCCTCCAGCGGAACGCAGTTTATAAAACTAATGGCGCCATTCATCCTATTTCATTATTTCCAAGGACCTCTTCAAGCAACATTGCAAGCATTAAACTTAGCAAGGGCTGCCATGATCAATAGCTTAATTGGTGCAATTGTGAAGACAGCTATCATTTTTTTATTAGCAAGGCAAGCTGAATTTGGGATTAATGGCGTGGCAATGGGCATTATCGTTGGTTTTGTCTTAGTCACATTGCTTCATTTCGCCACCATTTTGAAACGGATTTCTTTCACCTTTTACGTTCGTGACTATATAAAAACATTTCTTGTGATGGGGATTTCAGCCTGGGGAGGATCCGTTTTACTAACAAAAACAAGCCAGAGCATGTCCCTCCTCCTTCAGGTAATCGTTACAGCGATTGCTATATCTTTGATATATACCATTCTTAGCCTCCTATTTGGATTAATAAAAAAAGAGGAATTACAAAGAATTCCATGGGCTGGAAGGTTTTTAGCAAAGTTTGCAATCAAGTAAAATGCGGGAGACACTGTCTTGATTAAGTGTCTCTTCTACTTTTTTTCATCCTTTAAATCGATGTAAAATTGACCATTCTCAAAGCTGCAAAAAGAGATATTTTGAATATCAGTATATCCTCTTTTTCTTAACTGTTGTCGAAGCCAGAAATTTGTTTCATTAATTGCTATTAAATTTGCCTCTTGAATGATTCCATCCAAAATGAGTGGGACGGTCATTTTTCCTTTCTTTTTCTTTTCCTTCTTTATAACAGATAATTCACCAGTAGTTTCTAAAATAGCAAACTCAACATCTGAAATATTCCTTATATCCTTCCCTCTCAATTGAAGAAGCAGATCATCAAAATTATAGCGATGCTTCTTCATTACTTCTTCATCTATTTGCCCATTATTAATAATAATTGAAGGCTTTCCATCTACAAGATCACGGAGCTTCTTGCTTTTCAATGTCGCAAAGGAAAAAGACATCTGAATCACCATCAAAATGAGCATCGGCAGGATATTTGTAAATAATTTACTCTTAGGGTCCTCAATTGCCAATGCTGCCATTTCTGCAATCATAATTGAAACAACAAGATCAACTGTGCTTAGCTGACCAAGCTCTTTCTTTCCCATTGTACGAAAGATAACCATAATGATGATATATAAAAAAATGGTCCGAAAAATAATCGTCCCGTACTCCGCCATTTCCCCTTCCCCCTTTTAATATCATTCACTTTATTATGAGTAATAGGAAAGAAAACATGTATTTTCTTTTTGTTGCTACTTTTGTGATTTGAAGTGGCTAAAGTTTATATTTTTACCTTTTAGAAGATTTCTATTCTATTTTTTTTCTATGCGAATATGCTTGTACTAAGGAATCGGTCAATCAATCCGATTCGTCTGATCATCTTTAAAGATAGAAGGGGGAGGGGCAAAATAGAAGATTCAAAAAATATCGGCAGCGGGGTCCTATTCGGGCTTATCATCGTATTTGTTCTTGCGATTGTTTGTAGTCTTATTATTTCTCTTATACTCACATTTACATCTCTTCAAGAATCATCTGTTCAGTTTGTCGTTACTGCCGTTTCATTTGTTTCACTTTTCATCGGTGGCTTTGTCTCTGGTGGAAAAGGAAAACAAAAGGGATGGATGCTTGGGGGATTAACAGGACTGAGCTATTCATTGATCATCTTTTTATTTCAATATTTAGGTCATGACAGCTTGTTTAATTTGCAGCAGATTATTTACCATGTATGCTATATCCTTACTGCAATGATGGGTGGGATTTTAGGTGTGAACATGACGAATAAATCAAGAGCAGCGTAAATACAATAATCCTTGTTGCTATTTTACACATAATTGGTAAAGGTTGATTTCCGCTACAGGAGTCTCTCACCTTCCGCTCCAATCAACCAAGCTATTTGGTAAACCACTCATTCTAATATTTGATCTAAAAACAACAAACTTTTTGACAAGAGCATATAAAAAAAAAGCGGGATCTATTAAGATCCTGCTTTTTTTTCGACTTAAGATTTTGCTAGTAGATCTCCAGCAGATGCTTCAGTTACTTCACGTATTGCTTGACGATCGTATGTAAGACGACTTCCATCTCCACACTTAATGACTACTTTCCCTTCATCAATTGCATCGACAAAGCCATGGAGACCTCCGATTGTAACAATCTTATCTCCCTTTTTCAACTCATTCTGCATTTGCTGAACTGCCTTTTGGCGCTTCTGCTGTGGACGAATAAGCAAGAAATAAAATAAAACAAACATTAATAATAGTGGTCCTAATGTACTAATCATTTCCATATATTTTCCCCTCCTTTCACTATGAACGGCTACCCAAAATAATCATTTTTTGAATAATCCCCTAGTTAGAAGTTTTTCGCATTTGGCTTATTAAAGCCATATTTCTCGAAAAATTCTTCTCTAAAATCTCCTAGACGATCTTCTCTGATTGCTTGTCTGACCTGTTCCATTAATTTTAACAGAAAATAGAGGTTATGATAAGAAGTAAGTCTTATTCCGAATGTTTCATCACAGCGAATTAAATGACGAATATAAGCTCGACTATAATTTCTGCATGTATAGCAATCACAATTCTCGTCAATCGGTCCAAAATCTTTTGCAAATTTTGCATTTTTGACGACTAGACGCCCTTCACTTGTCATTAATGTGCCATTACGAGCAATTCTAGTTGGCAATACGCAATCAAACATATCAATCCCGCGAATTGCGCCATCAATTAATGAATCTGGAGAACCAACGCCCATTAAATATCTTGGTTTATTAGATGGCAGCAATGGAGTTGTAAATTCAAGCACCCGATTCATAATATCCTTTGGTTCGCCTACTGATAACCCACCAACTGCATAGCCTGGGAAGTCCATTGAGACAAGATCTTTCGCACTTTGTTTCCGAAGTTCTTCATATTCACCACCCTGAACAATTCCAAATAGGCCTTGATCATTTGGACGCTGATGAGCAGATAAACAACGCTCAGCCCAACGTGATGTTCTCTCAACCGATTTCTGCATATATTCATAAGTAGCTGGAAATGGAGGGCACTCATCAAAGGCCATCATTATATCTGAGCCTAATGCATTCTGAATTTCCATTGCTTTTTCTGGTGATAAAAATAGCTTATCCCCGTTTAAATGATTACGGAAATGGACGCCTTCTTCCTCAATTTTTCGGAATTCACTTAAGCTAAATACTTGGAAACCACCGGAATCGGTCAAAATCGCCCGATCCCAATTCATGAATTTATGTAAGCCGCCAGCTTCTTTCACAATTTCATGTCCAGGACGAAGCCATAGATGATACGTATTACTTAAAATAATGCCAGCACCCATTTCCACAAGCTCTTCAGGTGACATTGTTTTTACGGTGGCAAGTGTTCCTACAGGCATAAATACAGGTGTCTCAAATGAACCATGTGGTGTGTGGACTCGTCCAAGTCTTGCCCCCGTCTGCTTACAAGTTTTTATTAATTCATATCGAATTGCTGTCAATTTAATAGTTCTCCTTCCAAACAATCAATTTCCCATTTACTTTTACAAAATAAGCATCGCATCTCCAAAGCTAAAGAAGCGATATCTTTGTGCAACAGCTTCATTGTAGGCATTCAGCACATTCTCCCTGCCTGCTAATGCACTAACAAGCATAATCAAAGTGGATTTCGGCAGATGGAAATTTGTGATCATGCCATCAATGGCTTTAAATTCATATCCTGGGTAGATAAATATATCCGTCCATCCACTTGACTCCTTAAAGCGGCCATTATTGGCCGTCGCAATTGTTTCAAGTGTTCTTGTAGAAGTTGTCCCTACTGAAATAATTCTCCCGCCATTTTCACGAACTTCATTAAGTACTCTTGCTGTGCCTTCTGTTACTTGATAAAATTCAGAATGCATTTCATGCTCATTAATATCATCTACACTTACAGGGCGAAACGTACCAAGGCCAACATGGAGGGTGATGAATGCGATATGAACACCGATCCTTTTGATTTCTTCTAACAATTCCTCTGTAAAATGAAGCCCAGCTGTCGGTGCAGCTGCAGAGCCACGCTCCCGTGCAAATACCGTTTGATAACGGTCTTGATCATCTAACTGCTCTTTAATATAGGGAGGCAAAGGCATCTCTCCTAATTGCTCAAGCACCTCATAGAAAATCCCTTCATATTGGAAGGCCAATACTCTACCGCCATGATCAGCAGTACCTGTACATACAGCCGTTAAGAGCCCATCACCGAACACAATTCGTGTACCAACTTTGACACGCTTTGCTGGTTTAATAAGTGTTTCCCATACATCGCCTTCCTGTTGCTTTAAAAGAAGAACTTCGATTTTTGCGCCAGTTCCCTCTTTTTCACCAAAAAGCCTTGCAGGAAGGACTCTTGTATCATTTAAGACTAAACAATCTCCAGCCTTCAAATAGTCTTTTACTTCCCTAAAAATGGCATGATCCACTTTCCCCGTTTTACGATCTAGCACCATTAGCTTGCTACTCGTTCTTTCGAGTAGTGGCGTTTGTGCAATTAACTCCTCTGGTAAATGGAAATCAAATAAATCAACTTTCATACTGCACCAACTTTATTATTATTATTCTATTTTCGGAACTTCCAATTGAAAATGTCTGTATACTAAATCTGTTACTACTCTGCCCCTCGGCGTACGCTGAAGAAAACCAATTTGCAATAAATAGGGTTCGTAAACATCTTCAATCGTGTGTGCTTCTTCCCCAATTGTAGCTGCAATTGTTTCGAGACCTACAGGCCCGCCACGAAACTTTTCGATAATCCCTATTAATAATTTATGGTCAATATGATCAAGCCCTAAACGGTCAACCTGTAAAAGCTCTAATGCTTCATTCGCAAGCTCATTATGAATATGACCATTTCCTTTCACTTGGGCAAAATCTCTAACTCTTCTTAACAGTCTGTTAGCAATTCGTGGTGTTCCCCTTGATCTTCTCGCCACTTCAATAGCTGCATCGTCTTCGATTTCCGTATCTAACACTTCCGCTGTTCTTATTACAATATCTGTTAGCTGTGCTTCTGTATAATATTCCAGTCTACTAAGCACACCAAATCGATCCCTTAATGGTGCTGACAAGGAACCAGCCCTTGTTGTTGCTCCCACTAATGTAAATGGAGGAAGATCCAGTCTCACTGATCGAGCACTTGGACCTTTGCCTATCACAATATCCAGGCAAAAATCCTCCATTGCAGGATATAGCACTTCCTCAATGGTTCTCGGCAGACGATGAATTTCATCTATAAATAAGACATCCCCTGGCTCCAATGCTGTTAGAATAGCAGCCAAGTCACCTGGTCTTTCAATGGCTGGCCCAGCAGTCGTACGCATTTGGACACCCATCTCGTTTGCAATAATTGCTGCTAACGTTGTTTTTCCTAAACCGGGAGGCCCATATAATAGGACATGATCAAGTGTTTCCTGCCGAAGCTTTGCTGCCTGAATGAAAATTTCCAAGTTTTTCTTCACTTGGTCCTGTCCAATATATTGTTTTAAATTTTGCGGCCGTAAGCTCTGTTCAAAAGATATTTCCTGAATGTCAGCCTCACCTGAAATGATCCGCTCTTCCATTTATCTTTTCACCGCCTATTGGTAAACGATTCTTGTTCATTTATCGCAAAAGCATTTGCAATGCTTTTTTTATGTACTGGTCAGTTGTAAGCTTTTCCTTTTTAAGGGCTGGAGAAATTTTCTTTATTTCTTTTTCTGAATAGCCAAGTGCTTGTAAAGCGAGCATCGCTTCTTCAAACTCCTGCAATTTCCCACTATCCATATCGGGAATTTGATCAGCAGAGAATAAATTTGGAAAGAAATCCGGAACAATGTTTTGCAGCTTTCCTTTTAAATCAAGGATAATTTGTCTCGCTGTTTTCTTTCCTACCCCAGGGAATTTAACAAGAAACGCTTCATCCTCATTTTCGATTGCTTGAACGACTTGCTCAGGCTCTCCAGCAGCAAGGATGGCTAACGCACCCTTCGGCCCGATTCCCGTCACATCTAATAGTTTAATAAATAACGTTTTTTCTTCACGAGAGTGAAAACCGTATAAAGCCATGAAATCTTGCCTAACATGATGATACGTATATATCTTCACAACTTGTCCAACTTCCTGTTTAAAGCTAAATGGATTTGGCGTAGAAATCTGGAACCCAACTCCATTCGCTTCGATTACAACAAATGCTGGACCGATATAGTCTACTCGTCCTTTAATAAATTCAAACAACATTCTCGCTCCTCTAAATTTCAATACCTCATTGTACCATACTTTAATTTAGGTTCGAAGAAAAAAACAGTTGCAAACAGGGATCAAGACTAATTATAATTACAGATGTTTTCAAAACATCATTGGAGGGTACGAAATGAAGAAGTTTTTAGCGTTTTTAACCATTTTTTCAATCCTTTTTACAGTTGCAGGATGCACAGACTCAAAAGATGAACCAGCTGAAACTGAAGATAAGGTTGCAGAGTTAACGGATTCAATCAAATCCAAAGTATATAACTCGGTGCGAGTAGCAGAATTAAAAGTCAATGAAGTATTCCATAAAGAAGTTGCAGAAGATGGAGAAACCCCAATCATCAATGCTAATTTTGCAGAGGAAGAAAAAACAGTTGCCTTTTTATCCAATTACTATAGTGAAGAAATAGCGAAGGATATGTATTCTTACTATGCTACAGATGAAAAAACGGCTGAAAATCAAATGATCATTAAAAAAGAGCCGTATTTTACTCCTTCATTCCTTGAAACGAATCAGGAAGATGTAACAATTGAAGGAAATGAAACGAAAGCAACTATCAAAACAGCAGATCATACATATCAACTCGAATTACAAGCAGACCAATATGTAATTACATCCATAAAATAATGGATCCATGAAAGAAAGCAGATGGGTGAAAACGAATTGTTTTCATTCATCTGCTTTTGTATTTATAAAGTCATTTTGCTTGCTTATCAAATTTCGAATAGGTTTTAAAGGTTTCCAGCACCTCGACATATTTTTCCTTTGTTTTAATGGGAATGCCCTTTTTTAACTCCTCACATTTCTTACTTTCAAGGCGGCCTAAATCAATTTGAAAAAATGATTGGATAATATTTGCTTTCTGTGGTCGGCCATTAAAGATGGTTAAGACACCTTCGTCTGTAATGCCAAAGTATCCATTTGCTTTTAATAATGGAGAAATATCATCTACTACGATTCGAAAGATCATTTTCCCATCATCCATACTTGCGAGCTGCCATTCTCCATATTTCTCCAATAGCTCTTCCTTCGTTATCCATTCGATAACAGATTCCTGACTGATGTCCCCATCCACATACACTCTTTCTAAAATGACATTCATTTGTTGTGGAGGCTCCTCTGCAAATGCAACAGATTCAAAGGCAGATGTACTGTGTAATGGAATATATAGGATCGCGACTAAAAATACGAATATGGCAAAAACCCATTTGGTTCTCATATTTGATCACCTCAATTATAGATATGGAACATTATCTTTTTCTCAATATTTATTGTAGCCATTTTTTCCAAGCTTATCCGAATATTTTCGCAAAAAAGTAAAAGAGGCAAAGCTTCTTTGCTTTGCCTCTTTATATTTGGCTGTTATCGCAATCAATGCTGCTAATTGAAAAGGACCTTATATTTTAGTCAGTCATTTGATGAATCATATTTTTTACATCTAAATAGAGCTGGTCTTTTGGACCGCCATCTCTAAGATCATTGTCAATATTTCTTAGGCGATTATATGTGCTCTCATCCGTTACAATTTTAACATTTTTTCCTTTTAGATACGGATAGACAGCTTCACGAATTCTTGCTTTCGTTTGTGCTGTTCGATTCGCATCATTTATTCTTGCGGCAATGATCACATGCTCTCCATTGACAACGGTTTGTGAATCTTTTACATTCGTCACAGAATTTGCAGCCATATTAATTTTCTCGACTAGCTCCCCGCTATATGCTTCATAGTAGGAATTTCTAGCTGGGCGTACGTTGTTGCCGAGATGTCCATGATAATTTTTATCTTCTCTGCTAAAAAGATGTGGTTCCTGTGTCCCATCATTTCGTACACGAACATATTTGTTTTTGCCTTCTGCCCCTAGTGAATGGTCCATGATTTCAGTTACTGGGCCATCATTATCAGCACCATCAAGGAGTTGAGCATTTCCCCCACGATTTTGATGATTTTCATTGGAGTAATAACCTAACGGCTGTGTTTGGTTGATATTTCGACTAGCTGATTCATCATTTGCTCCACATCCTGCCAGCCCCAAAGTTAGAAAAGCTGCAAATGGAAGTACGGCAAGCTTTTTATTCAATGATTACCCTCCTTCGCAATTGAAACCATTTTGAGCGAGTTGCTCAAATATAGTTTGCCTAAATAGAGGGCTTTCATGCTTGAATGAATCATTAATAACGAAGGAGGATTCGACTTAGATTTCCTGTAACTGTTGAAGTTGGTAGAAAAAATTTTGACGTTGTTGAAATGGAGCAACGGTTGCTTTTAATAATTGTTTTATTTTTTCTGGTTGCACGTATGTTTTTTCCATAATGGCACGATTCCACTCCCTGAAAATATCTGTTGGAAATGCAAGTGCATAAATAAATGCTTTTTCATCCAAGTATTTCTCGAACGCACAAAGATTAGACAATTCATCCAATGACCAATTAAGAAATGGAAGGATGCGATTGGCATATTGAAGGTAATCAGAAAGTGGATGTCCGAGGCTAATAAGATCAAAATCAATTAAGTAAAGATCCTCATTCATTACGCGTAAAAAATTATGATGGGCAACATCTCCGTGAAGGATCACACGCCTCCCTTTTTCAAAAATGTCTTCTTTATGCAGCCCCTTTAATGACCAATCTGCCCAAATAAGCCATTCATTGATAATTTCCTTTTGAACATAATAACGAATAATAGGAAGATTACTTAGAAAAATAGCAGTTCTTTCTTGCCATTTTTCAAGTTGATTAAAGACAGGGACTCTTATTCGTGATTGCTCAGCTATTTCTTCAGTGGCGTCATGGAATTTTGCAAGCAATTCAAGACCTTGTATTCGATCCTGCTTCTTATGAAAGGAAAAAACATTTTCAGAAGGAGGAAGATATTCAAGACAGCCAAAATACCATTGGTCCATGAATAAAGGTCCTTCCACGATTAATGGATGAAAATTGTATGTTTGTAAAAACCCTTCTTTCTTTAAAGATGCAGTAAATTCATCTTGAACGATTAACTGATGATAAGAAGAATAGCCTTTCAAGATAAAATCAAAATCTACTGTTTTTACTTTGAATACTCGCTTTCTAATTGGAACAATATCCTCAATCTGAACTGTCAATTTATATTGTAAATAGGCGAAGAGACGATTTAGGAATAAATCGTCTCCACCATTTTTATACGTCAAATTCACTGCTTTCATCAAAGCCACGAGGCATGCCGAATGCTTGCCCTCCCATTGGCCCATATCCATAAGGATTCATCATTTGCATTGGCTGACCATAACCCATTTGATGCCCATAAGGTGCACCGTACGGGAAAGCACCATGGCCTGCATGAGGGAAGCCTTGCCCATATCCATATGGAGCCATTTGTGGTGCTCCTCCTCCACAGCCACAATCTGCCTCTGCTCCTTTAACTCCTTCAGTCGGCATTAATGGCATTTGACTTTGTGTTGGCATTAACGGCATTTGATTTTGCGTTGGCATTAATGGCATTTGATTTTGCGTTGGCATTAATGGCATTTGATTTTCTATTGGCATTAACGGCATTTGATGCCCTGTTGGCATTAATGGCATTTGTGCCATTCCAGGTGACTCATCCATTACACCTTGAACTTGGGGCGCCATTTGTGGATATCCATATGCCATTTGACCATATGGGATGGGTCCACAAAATCCTGACCCAGGCATAATTGGTGAAATTGGATATAGCGGAACACAAGGGTTAAAGAACGGCTGCTGCTGCATAACTGGAGCTGTGTACGTTGGTTGAAGTGGCAATTGATGCTGACCAGTATCTTCTACACCCATAACAGGTGCTGGCATTTGGTGCGGAAGCTGATGATTTGAGTAATATGGTGATTCATCATACCCTGGGCTTTCCACTCCAGCCAAGCCGTAATTATGAGGCATTTGCTGCATAGGCATTGTAGCCGCTCCTTGCACTTGCGGATAAGGCATACCAGGAGAAGCAGGATATAAATTTTTTGGATAATATGGATTCATGGTTTGTTCTTTACCCCCTTGATTTGTTTCTGCTGCTACTTCCTTTTTCACAGCTTTTGGTTTTTTTTCTGCAATTGGCTTTGTTTCAGCAATTGGTTTTGATTTAGCGATTGGTTTTGTTTCAGGTAGAAGATTTACTGGCTTTGGCGGCAATTGCGGAGCTGGCTGCTGCACACCAAGATTCGCCATATTTAGCATATAGTAATTATTAATATCAATTTCCGGCATAATTGGTTTTGGCATTTTCGGAATAAATGGCTTCTTTGGTACTTCTTTCGGTGCTTCAACCTGTGGTGCAGTTACTTTTGGTGCTTCCTTTTTTGGCGCTTCCTTCACCGGCACTTTTGGCGCTTCGACAACAGGTAATGTAATCGGCTTTTCTTTGGCAAAAGGGTGTTCCGCTTTCGGCATTTCTTTTTTTGCACCCATATTGATTTTGGTATCCGGCATGCCCCCAATAGGAGCTTCCTTCTTAATTGAACCCCCAGATCCAGGAACTTTTATTTTCATACCGGGCATAATCATATCAGGGTTGCTGAGCTGTGTATTCATCTTTTTCAGCTCTTCAAAATTCACGCCGTACTTTTTGGCGATCTTCCAAAGAGTATCCCCTTTTTGTACGATATGGATCTTCACTCTGATCCCTCCTACTAGTCATAAGTCCATATAGTGTATGATGAAATAGGCAAATTGCTAATACTTTACATAAAAACTTATGCTTTTATCATGAAAAATATGTTTAAGGAACGGCTATCATAGGCTTTTGAGAATCATAAATACATCCGCATATAAGGTTTTGAACATGTACATACAATCGGTTAAACTCAGCATTTAAATATGATAAAATAAATGATAATTAGGATGTAAGGGAGTTCATATAATGAAAAATCAGCGAAAGGTGCTCGGTGAAAAACGAAGAGAAATGATCCTCCAGCTTTTATTGGAAAAGGGGGAACCAATTACTGGCAATGAGCTTGCTACTATGGCCAATGTAAGCAGACAAATTATTGTTGGAGATATTACCCTTTTAAAAGCAAAGGGAGAACCTATTTTAGCTACTAGCCAAGGCTATATGTATTTATCCCAAGGTGGAGCAAATCTGCCGATGGTCGAGCGAACAATCGCAAGCAGCCACTCTCCTGAGCAAACAGAGGAAGAACTTAATATTCTTGTTGATTATGGAGTCACTGTAAAGGATGTACGAATTGAGCATCCTGTATATGGAGATTTGACAGCATCCGTCATGGTTTCAAATCGAAAAGAAGTTAGCCAATTTATGAAAAAAATCAAAAAAACGAATGCCTCCTATTTATCTGAGCTTACAGGTGGAATTCACCTACATACCATTTCAGCTGCAACAAAAGAAAAACTGGACGAAGCAGAAGCTGCATTGAAACAAGCAAATTTTTTAGTTGAGTAAAAGCGAGCATTTTCCTACTGAATATTGCCAGTAAAGAAGCAGCCTATCTGCATTGAGTATGATAGCTGCTTCTTTGTCATTTTTTAATCAAGTGGATGACTTGTCAATTTCCTCACATATTGACAGCCAGTTAGAAGATTCTTATAATTTAATTAGCTAAAATAGCTATCTTAGCTAATTTGGAGGTGTCGATATGATCATTAACTCAACTGAATTACAAAATAATTTTGGTAAGTATTTAATGCTTGCCTCACAAGAAGATATTATCATTACACGAAACGGAACAGAAATCGCCAAGCTAACCTCAGCTAAGCATGCATCGACAGCGAATCGTTCTGCTATGGCGGAACAAGTTCGGGAAAAAGCACCAGAGTATAGCTCTGACGGGAAAAAGGCAACTTTTGAAGAGTTTCTCCAATTGCATCAGGAATCCGAAGAAAGATATGAATATATTGATGGAGAAATCTATTTACTCGCTTCGCCAAGAACTGCTCATCAAATTGCTTTAACCGAGTTGTTTGTCATATTTTATCATTTCTTTCAAGGAAAAGAGTGTACACCAATGATTGCCCCCTATGATATCGAGCTTAAAAAATCGCCAGAGAGCTTTAATATCGTTCAGCCCGATATTATGTTTATTTGTGACCTAGAGGAAAAGTTAAATGAAGATGATTATTATAAAGGTGTCCCCTCCCTTATTGTAGAAGTCCTATCAAAAAGTACACGAAGAAAGGACATGATTAAAAAGCTTGATCTTTATATGTCTTGTGGTGTGAAGGAGTACTGGATTGTAAATCCAGATAACAAAGAAGTCACCGTTTATCTTTTTGAAGATAAAAATATTAGTAATAATGCCACTTACAAAAATAATGAGGCGGTACAATCCTTCATTTTTGAAGGACTTAGCGCTGAGATCAGAAGGATTTTTAGAATATAACTTTTACACAGCAAAAAAACTGAATCATCTGAATACATGCTTCAAAATGATCAGGTTTCTTGTTCCTCTATTCAGAGAGGCTATCGAAATGTCATTTACTAATATCCCCTCACTTTTTTATCACATGGTGGCAATGTGGACAATTCATCAATCCTTTATCTTCTTAATTGTAAATTGCTATAAATTGAAGGATAATCGGTACATTCCTTCGCTGCATATCACTTGTGTTGATATGCAGATATCCTTTTTTAACATCATAAACATTCGGTAGCTGCAGCACCCCATTAATAAAAATCCGAGTATCAATAAAGAAACTCGGATTTCAACGATATTAACTATGCCATATCCTATTAGAATGGATTCGTACCTAATAGCGTCGCTGTTTTCACATAAATTCGCGGATGCAATTGCAATTGTGATACAACAAATTCTGCAATATCTTCCGGCTGCATATATTTCTCTTCATTTCCATTGATTAGGTTGCTTTGAGCAGCAAGTTCTGTGGCAACTGTGCTTGGAGCCAATGCAGTTACACGGATGTTATTTCTGCGGACTTCTTGCGCCAGCGACTCAGTTAAACCAATCAGCCCAAATTTTGATGCACTATATGCACTTGATGTAGCCGCTCCATTTAACCCATTTGTAGAAGAAATATTAATGATGTCCCCACCATTTTTTTCGATCAATTGCGGAAGAACTGCTCGCGTTACATAATAAGGGCCCATTAAATTAACATCAATGGTTCTCTTCCATTCTTCTGGATCCATTTCTAATAGAGACGCAAATTTCCCAGTTCCTGCATTATTTACAAGGATATCAACTGTACCTAGCTTGCTTGTCAATTCTTTAACTGCTTGTTCAACTTGCTCCATTGATGAAACATCGACAGTTGCGTATGCCGCTTTAACACCTAATCCCTCAACTTCATCTGCAACCTCTTTCAAAGCATCTTCAGTTCTTGCAAGCAAACCAACATGAACCCCTTCTTTAGCCAGCGCAGTCGCAATTGCTCGGCCAATCCCTCGGCCAGCTCCTGTGACAATCGCTACTTTTCCTTTTAATGACTGTGACAATATAACCGTCCCCTTTCCATATATATCTTGCACTTCTATTCTAAAATTCATCATAAAAGAAGATTTATATATTCTATTCCTTTACAGTTATGTAATCAAGCAAGTTGCTTTTGAGACGAGAGCTTCTTTCCCCTCGTCCCACTGCTTTAAAAGGGCAGTTGTAATCCTTCATCTCGGAAGTTTGTCCAGGCCCTGTTCCCTTATCCCTAAAATATACCATTTGGATGATTTCCATTTCTTCATTAATCTAATAAAATCGTTGTAGAGGCAATATTATCCTTTACCTATGTAAATATATAGTTATTAAAATTTATCCCTATGAACTTTCCAAGAATTTCCTTATAATTACATTATACAAATAACCGGAAACAGGAGACTGATTTATGATTGTACGAACGAAACCTTTAAAGGTAAAATTGAAAGCAACAAATAGCCCTCTAGAGGATTTTATGACTTTAAATAAAAATGAGTCCGTTACAAAAGAAGTTCTTTTTGTAAGATATATTGGTATTCCTGAATCCATTAAACATTACACGGATACGATTCTAAAAATAGATCAGCATTTGTCCTCGGCCCCCTATCTACGATTACAAGGGCTTGAAATTATTGCAAATACTAATGATATTAATAGGCTAGCAAGTGTTTGGGAGAATTGGAAAACAGCGGCTTCACCTTCTACAAATAACTCAAATTCTTTTTATCAAACACCTCTGTGTGCTCCATTAACAAACGAGACCCTTGAATGGACGAAAAAGCTTACTTTTATTCAAGTCCTTTCAATGTATACACAAACCCATCCGAATACGAATCCTAGTCTAATGAAAAACTTCGTAATTAAATTTTTAAATTGGATGGAAATCTATTTGCCGAAGCTATTTACGACTACAAGAATATCACCGAAAGTCATGTTTATCGGTGATATTAAACAGCATGAATTATTATTTTTGTATTTCCTATCTAGACTTGGATGTGACATCTGCTATATGAATCCTAAAGAAGACATCGTCCATTCGCATCCCGAAGTTGAGAAATATTCAACATTGTATAAATGCAGTACCTTATACTCAGAACATGTACAGTTACCTGACTTTTCACCAGTGCCCATTGCAGTAAATACACCCTTGCCCTCAAGGCCAAATATTATTTCCCAACTCAAGATCATCCATCCTGTAAAACAGATCCAGAACCGATTACAGGCTGAAGAACTGAGTTATGAGCAGTTGGCTGCTCTATCAAACTCCGTTGTGATGATTAAAGTTTATGATAATGAAAATAAGGTATTATGCTATGGTTCTGGAGTGGTTATTCATAGTAAGGGATATATTTTAACGAATTTACACGTGATTGAAGGGGGACACCTTTTTTCAGTACTCTATGAAAATGAAACAGAGGAATATATAACGGATCATTTCATTAAATATCACCAGCAATATGACTTAGCTATTATTAAAGTGGATAAACACTGTTCCCCTTTAATTGTTAAGTCAGATGGTGAATTGGTTAGAGGTCAGAAAATTGTCGCCATCGGCAGCCCATTAGGTTTATTCAATTCCGTTTCGGACGGCATTGTTTCTGGTTTTAGAGAGATTACTAATTTTTCCATGATTCAATTCACTGCACCGATTTCTAATGGAAGCTCTGGCGGTGCATTACTAGATATGTATGGAAGACTTGTTGGCTTGATAACAGCAGGTTTTGATAGTGGCCAAAACCTCAATCTAGCCGTGCCTTCCGAAAAAATATATTTTTTCGCCCAGAACTTTATTGAACACAGGAATTAACATAATCAAATCCACCGCTTCAGAGATGAAGCGGTGGATTTGTATGCTCTTCGGCAAGTGCCTTTTCCTTCTATAATATAGACTCAAATTATTTATTATTTTTCTTACGTCTCATTAAAAGGAAGATTAATATAACGCTAATTGCCAAAACGGCTGCAACCCATATAAACCATTGACTTCCGTTTTGCCTACCCGTTAAATCCTCTATTAGCCATTTCTGTCATCCCGTTAGTTAGTGCCTCCTCAAGCCCTAACTGAAAAAACGGGTAACTCCCTAATATCTTCACTTTGCAATCCAATGCCTCTAATTCAGCGACAACACCTGGAATGAGTACATCATCCTGTTTCATGTCGACATCAATAATAAAGAAATAATTGCCTAATCCTGTTTTCATTGGCCGGGATTCGATTTTCGATAGATTCAGCTTCCTCCATGCAAATGCAGATAAAACTTGATGAAGTGCACCTGCACGATCCGCCGGCAATGTCACCATGACTGTTGTTTTATATCCTTTAAAGGATGGCTGATTCTTATTTACAGGCAGACGGGTTTTTGACAAAATGATAAATCGCGTATGATTATAATGGACATCATGGATATCCTCACGAACAATTGAAAGCCCATACTCTTTTGCAGCGAGTTCATTGGCAATTGCCCCGGCTTTTAATTCTGGATGCTCCTTTATATATTGAGCAGCTGCTGCTGTAGAAGTTGTACTTTCACACCGAATTCCTTTTAGCTCTTTATGTAAAAATTTATGACATTGAGCGATGGCATGTGAATGACTATATATAATCGACGTTTCCTTCCACAACACCTCATTCTCTGGATGCACCATAAAATGCTGGCGAATTGGGGAAATTATTTCACCAATAATCGGTAAATCAACTTCATGTACTAAATAATCCAGGGTAATATTTACTGAACCTTCTAATGCATTTTCTAATGGCACGACTGCTAGTTCAATTTCATCCCTCATCAGAGCATCAAAGCAATCTGGAATTGTTGAATAAGGAACAGTTACATCCATAGAAAACATTTCACGAACAGCAATATCCGTAAATGTTGCTTTCGGTCCTAAAAAACCAATCATCATGGCAATTTCCCCTCCCTTAAAACACTAATATTGAAATTTCTAATAACTCTTACTTTAACACTTTGCAATAAATATGTAAAAGTGCAAAAGCGAAAGCGCCTAAGGTCTCACCGTACAAAGTGGATAACCACGTCCCTCCTAATAAAGGAAACATGGTGAGCGATAGCGATACCGTGCTTGACGCAATCGTTGCGGAGCAGTGCTGAAGTTTGATAGGCGATAGGCATCGAAGCTGGACGTAGACTAAACTACTCATAAAGTTATATACATTACGCGATTTTATAGTTTCCTAAAAAATAAAAAAAGCCTGGTCCAGCACATCAAATTATGCACCGGAACCAAGCACTTCTACTTTTTCAACAAATTCTAATCTTCGCAGTCTTGTTAATAATTCTTCAATTTCAATATCCATACTAGCAATATTTAATGATAGCGTCACATTGGCTCTCCCCATTAACGGGATCGTCTGGTGAATTGTCAATACATTGCATCCAGATGACGCAACGACACTTAATAAATGTGACAATGTTCCTGAACGATCTTCTAAATGGAAAAACAGTGAAATTAACCGCTCTTTTATAACAGTGTGAAAAGGAAAAACAGTGTCTCGATATTTATAAAATGCACTTCTGCTTAAATCGACTTTTTGGGCAGCATCCCAAACAGATTCTGCTTTTCCTCTTTCTATCATTTCCTTTGCTTCTAATGTTTTCTTCATCGCTTCTGGTAAAACATCCTCGCGAACTAAGAAGAATTTTCTATCTACCTTCTCATGTCTCATATGTCCACCCCATGTACCCGATCGTGACTACTCAATAAATTCAAATTCATACTCAAGCAGTTTCACAATATCTCCATCTTTTGCCCCTTTTGCACGGAGAGCATCATCAACGCCCATGCCACGAAGCTGCCTTGAAAAACGTCTTACAGACTCATCTCTTGAAAAGTCAGTCATCTTAAAGAGCTTTTCAATCGCATCACCAGAAACAATGAAGTCACCAGCAGAATCACGAGTAATGACAAACTCTGTCTGTTCCGCCTCATGCTTATAAAGGACTCGATGTACACCAGTCTCTTCTTCCTCTTCAATAAGCGGGAATTCAGGTGTTTCCTCAATTTTATTCGCGATTGCAAATAATAAATCTCTCAAGCCTTGTCTAGTAATTGCTGAGATTGGAAAAATTGGATAATCCTCTTCTAACTGCTCTTTAAATTTTTCTAGATTTTCCTCTGCTCCAGGCATTTCCATCTTATTCGCAACAATTACTTGCGGTCTTTCAGTCAAGCGCATATTATATTCTTTTAATTCCTTATTAATCGTTAAATAATCTTCAAATGGATCTCTACCTTCAATTGCAGCCATATCAATGACATGAACAATAACACGTGTCCGCTCGATATGTCTTAAAAATTGATGGCCTAGTCCGACACCTGAATGTGCACCTTCAATAAGCCCTGGCAAATCAGCTAATACGAAGCTTCGATTGTCCTCGGTTTCCACCATTCCTAGATTCGGTGCAATGGTCGTGAAGTGATATTCAGCAATTTTTGGTCTTGCAGATGACACCACAGAAAGCAAGGTTGATTTCCCAACACTCGGAAAGCCTACTAAGCCTGCATCAGCCAAAAGCTTCAACTCTAAGGCTATTTCTCTCTCCACACCCGGCTCTCCATGTTCAGATAGTTCGGGTGCTGGATTTGCTGGCGTTGCGAAACGAGTATTGCCTCGGCCGCCTCGGCCGCCTTTAGCAATAACAGCCCTTTGCCCATGTTCAACCAAATCAGCAATGACTACATTTGTTTCTACATCTGTAATCACTGTGCCAGGTGGAACCTTTACAATCATATCCTTTGAGTTTCTGCCATGCATATTTTTCGACATGCCATGTTCCCCACGAGGTGCTTTAAAATGGCGCTGATAGCGGAAGTCCATCAATGTTCTTAAGCCTTCATTTACTTCAAAGACAACATCTGATCCTTTTCCTCCATCCCCGCCAGCTGGTCCTCCGTTGGGAACATATTTTTCACGGCGAAAGGCAACCATTCCATTGCCTCCATCTCCGCCTTTCACATATATTTTGACTCGATCGACAAACATCTTATTCCTCCTGTCTTGTTGTTCAACTTCAAACGAAAAACAACAAAAACTACTTATGTAGATATAGCTCTAGTGAGAATTCTTGATCTGATAAATGGTGAATAGTAATTTTTGGAGCTGTAGCTGTTTCTTTAAAGAAGCCTTCCAGATGTTCCATATTCGTTATTATTCCTCTAAAATCAAAAAAGAAACGAGTTCCTTCAATTTGAGGCTCAATTATAATCGATAATTGATTATCATAAAAGCGTTTAATGGATGCATTTACATATTCAAAAAAGGTAACTGTCCATTTAGTAAGCCATTCATCATCTAAATGATCACCTTTTGAACCATCCATCACATCGAATTTTAATTGAAACAAATGATTTTCCCAATTATGTGTAAGAATCAGCGAGGCAAATTGAGGAATATTTAAATTAGACAGCTTTGCTTCCTGCATGGCATCATCAATAATTTCGTGAATAATTTCTTTTGCCCTATCCATCTTATTTAGAGCAAGATTTCCTTGTATTAATTGAATTTTATTTAACCAATCATGGCGTGCATATCGCAACACCTCAATAATGTTCCAATCCTTATTCATACATGCACTCCTACACCGCTTTTTTTGTGAAGACTGCCTGTTGTAAGTATAACAAAAAGATGAGAAATCGTAAGCAACAATTTTGATCTAATTAAAGAGTTCAAAAAACAACCTGTACTTAAAACGCTTTATTTTCTATCTTCCAAAAAAGGAAAACTCTAACCTTAATGGTTAGAGTTTTCCCATCAAACGCTTATGCTTCTTGAGCTACTGGATATACGCTCACTTGTTTGCGGTCACGGCCAAGACGTTCAAATTTAACAACGCCATCAACTTTTGCGAAAAGTGTATCGTCGCCACCTCTACCTACGTTCACTCCAGGGTAGATTTTTGTTCCACGCTGACGGTAAAGGATAGAGCCACCAGTTACGAATTGTCCATCCGCACGCTTAGCGCCTAGACGCTTAGAGATTGAATCACGACCATTCTTTGTAGAACCTACTCCTTTTTTAGAAGCAAATAACTGAAGATCTAATTTTAGTAACATTTATTCCACCTCCTGCTTTTTGAAGGTTATTTTTATATGCTGTCCATATTCTTCTTCAATCGTCTGTAATGAGACAATCATTCCTTGGAGAAGAAGTTGTACTTTCGCATTTGCCTCATCCGAAAGTTGATCCGGAATTGTGCA
The DNA here is from genome assembly GCF_017874625.1 of Cytobacillus eiseniae. Lineage (GTDB taxonomy): Bacteria > Bacillota > Bacilli > Bacillales > Cytobacillaceae > Cytobacillus > Cytobacillus eiseniae. The sequence continues at coordinate 73,016 of NZ_JAGIKZ010000004.1, forward strand.
GCTGAGAAACCCATCTTCCTTTTGTTCGATTAAAGGTGTCACCCCTGTAAGAGCATGAACCGCATTAATCGCACCAACCGATACAGCAGATACGCCTGCACAGACAATATCCTTTCCACGCTTTGCAAAGAAAGCATGGCCGCTAATCGTAAATGATTGAATCAGCTCGGATTTATTACGAATAACCGTAACTTCGATCATCACATAGCACCTTAAGCGTTGATTTTTTCAATCACAACTTTAGTGTATGGCTGACGATGACCTTGCTTTTTGCGATAGTTTTTCTTTGCTTTATACTTGAAAACAATGATCTTTTTCGCGCGACCTTGTTTTTCAACTTTAGCTGTAACAGTAGCACCTTCAACAACAGGGCTTCCTACTTTTACACTATCTCCGCCAACGAAAAGAACTTTATCAAAAGTAACTGTTTCGCCTGCTTCAGCATTTAGCTTTTCAATGTAGATAGCTTGACCTTCTTCTACACGTACTTGCTTACCACCAGTTTCAATAATTGCGTACATGAACTGCACCTCCTCTTAGACTAAGACTCGCCATTCGCAGGCGTTCTACTCGGTTAATGAGCAAAAGCTTATTACCTGTTCTGTGCGGTTGTAGCACGGGTGCGCTACAAACATAACATGAAAATATTATCATAATCGATTCCATTATGTCAATATATTTTCCTTTCTACTCGGCCTTTTCCCCAAACTGGCGAATTTCATAGAAAGGCATATTCGTATCAATGACAGTAAAAATGATTTTCATTCCGATGATCTCTTCCATCCGCTTTTTATGGACATGTTGCTCTCCTGAAAAAATTCTTGCTACTTCTTCAGTTGTATGAATATGTATCGCTTCCGAATCATTGATTCGATATTCCCATAGCTCTCTCTCTAATCGAAAGGCCATTGTCTCCGCACTTAGAATCCGGCCACTTCCTTCACATGTCGGACATTTATCTGTTAGTGCTTCCAATATGGCAGGCTTTGTCTTTTTTCTTGTTAATTGAAGAATGCCGAGTGGGGTAAATCCAATGACATTTGTTCTTCGCTCATCTTTCGATAATTCTTCCTTTATTTTATGAAAAATACGTTTCCTGCTGCTTTCCTCTTTCATATCAATAAAGTCAATCAATATGATGCCCCCGATATCACGAAGACGGATTTGTCTTGCCACTTCAACAGCAGCCCATTCATTTGTTTTTAGAACCGTTTCTTCGTAATTCGACTTTCCCGCAAACTTTCCTGTATTCACATCAATGACCGTTAATGCCTCTGCTTCATCAAAAATTAAATAGGCTCCATTTTCCAGCCAAACAATTCGTTTTAATGCCTTTTCTACTTCATGCTCAATCCTATAGGCAGAGAAAATATTCTCCTTGCCACTATACAAGCGAACAGGCAGCTGACTATTTTTTTCAAGAATTGCCTTTGTACTTACATCATCTACTATGATTTCTCCTGCTTCATTTCCCTTTGTGAGATTCAAAATTTCATCGATAAAAGTATTGCGCTCATATACTTTACCCGTTTTTTTCATCGCTTTTGACTTTAAGAATAGCTCATTATATTCATCCCGAAGCTGATTTAATTCTGAAATCAACGTTTCTTCCGATTGTTCGATGGATGTAGTACGCAGAATAAGTCCCTCTGCCTCTGCTTTAATTTGATACCCCCATTGACGCCATTTTTCTCTCATTTGGTTGTTTTCTATTTTTTTGGATATCGCTACGTAACGACCACTTGGCATATAAATTAAATAATTGCCTTGGAGCTCAATCACACCTGTAAGCTTCGGTCCCTTCGTACCAGTAGCATCTTTTTCAACCTGGACAAGAATCCTTTCACCCTGATGGACATACGAAGAAATGCTTCGTGAGGCCTTTACTTCCTTTTCTTCATTCGATGCAAGAAAGGAGGCGAGCTTATCTCTATGTAAATAGCCACTCTTCCCCTCCCCAATGTCAACAAATGCAGCATTCATTCCTGGCAGTACCTTTTCGACAATTCCTAAATAAATATTCCCAACAGTAGAATGTTGTTTTGGCTGATTAATCACAAGTGTTTCAACTGTTTGATCATGTAAAACAGCATACCGCTGTTCACGGGTTGTATTGTTAATAATAATTGACTTCAATTACCTTCCTCTATTCTCATTTAATAAGCATAAAGCAAATCGCCAATGCGTGCAGTGATCACTTTTTCCGAAAAATAGGCATGTAATAATTCATTTTCATCTAAGGTTCCTTTTTCTTTCCCATCTTTTTCAATGATAATTGGGTGTTTACAGCCCCTTTGGAATTTTTCAAGCACATGGATGACCATTTCCTCTTCTTTTACAATAAGCGGCTTTAAGATGGGAATGCTAGCGCTTTTCCCATAATATCTTTCAAGGAGAAACCGCATAAAAATATACCTGCTTTGCTTCCATTCATGAAAAATCGAAAAGAGTAGAAAGGATACAACAACCCAAATATTTAAATTTATTGGTGCAGTAAGAAGGGTCACGATAATAAAAGCAAGCATGCTGCCTATAGAAATCTGGATAATCTTCCGATGGGCAACAGGAAAAGCATAATAAATAGAAAGCCAAAGGAAAATAAGCTTTCCTCCATCTAGCGGCCAAATTGGCAAAAGATTGAATAGCAATACCATTAAGTTAAATTGGATAAAAAGCTGAAATAGATCTTCCGGTATTATGGAAAATTGAAAGAGAATATAAGCTAATCCCATCATCCAAAGATGCTGTAAAGGGCCAGAGAGAATAACAATTAACTCTTCCTTTAATGGACGATTGCCATGTTCCTCCATTTCGGCTACTCCCCCAAATGGCAGAAGGGCAATTCTTTTGATTCGCCACGAAAAAAAAGATGCAGCTCCTGCATGTCCAAGTTCATGGATAAAAATAATGAACAGCAAAAGAGACAGCTCAATAAAATGAGCAGTCATAACTGCTAATCCAATTACTACCCAAAGGAGCGGGTGGATATGAATATATTTTATCAATCCCGTTAATTTAATCAAACGGCATCACCTGGATAGGGTCAATGAAATCATCATCCTTTTTAATTGCAAAATAAAAGAGCCCATTATTGCCATCCTCTGTATCCGTTGAAACACCTACTTCTTCGCCTTTATTAATATAATCCATAAATTTCACGCGAATATCTGCTAGATTTCCATACCAGGATTCACTATTATCGGCATGCTTAATGATTACGGTTTTTCCAAAACCTTCTTTTTTCCCTGCAAAAGTGACTAGCCCTTCACTCATTGCTTCAACGGCTGCATCTTTCTCTGTTTCAATCGTAATTCTTTGTCCATTCTTATCGAACTCCTCAAGAATTTTCGCTGAAGCTGGCAAGGCATACATAGTGCTTGGCGTATTTCCATTCTTTTCATCTTCATTTTTCTCATTTTTCACTGGCAGTAGAGCTAGCGGCTTCCCAAATTGCTCCTCATACCAATTCGAAACAGCAACAAATTGAAAGTCCTTCTCCATAGCAGTTCGAACAAAACTTCTTGCTTGATCAAAGGAAGAGGCCTCATTTTTAAACATGATGGCAATGATAAGAAATAAACAGGCAGACGCAAGCAGCTTAAATAAAAACCATTCTTTTCGAAATAAAGGATGACTGCCTTCATCACTCTTCCCATCATATGTCGTCATTTTATCATAACCATACCGTTCTTCATCCTCTGCCCATGATAAAGTATGATTGATATTTTTAGTCATTCTTTCCCGCTCACGTTTCCTCCGGGCAACCCGCTTCCGAATCTCATCCGCTCTCGTCTTCATCTCTCACCATTCCTCTACCGTCTTTTGTACAAGTTTATGAGTTGTCCAATTAGAGTATGACAAGAAAAGCGCAAGCGGCTTGTTTACCCCCGACAAGCACAAGACGGGCTGGATGGCAGGTTGTTCTTTAACCTTCTAGCCAGATCGGCTTGTGACCTCGAGGGGGTAGCCACTGGAGCTGGACAATAGAAAAGCGGAACGGCTTGGTCAGGGGCGACAAGCATAGGACGAGGATTTCTATGTTTTTAATAACGATCCTAATAATATGTTTGAAAAATAAGCGGAGAAATTCCGGCTATATTGGGAAATATCCCTATTTCCTTAAAAATAAGGGGAGTTTTTCCGCTTATTTGATTTAAATCTATGGATTTTGTCTGATTTAGCCCAGTTAAGCGGAAATTCTCCGCTTATTTCGGCTTCTTCAACCTTCTTTTTATGAAATAAGCGGAATTTCTCCGCTTATTTCGCCTCATACATTTACGAAAATCAACAGTGAATACTAACAGAATCTTATAAACAAAAAAAGCCAGGAGCTCCTGACTTTTGCTTTATTTTACACCGAAGAATTTTTTTAGTTTGGAAAAAACACCTGGTGCTTCATCTTCAAGTGGCTGGAGTGGAATGGACTCTCCAAGTATACGTCGGGCTATGTTGCGGTAGGCAATGGCTGCCTTGCTGTTCGGGTTTAATGCAATCGGCTCTCCGTGATTAGAAGCTCTGATCACTTCATCATCATCAGCTACAATCCCAATCAAATCAATCGATAAATGTGTAGCAATTTCGTCTACATCAAGCATATCTCCATTTTTCATCATTTGATTGCGGATTCGGTTAATAATGAGTTTTGGAGACTCGACATTTTCCTCTTTTTCCAAGAGGCCAATAATTCGGTCCGCATCTCTTACAGCTGATACCTCTGGTGTTGTTACAACGATTGCTCGATCTGCACCTGCAACCGCATTGCGGTATCCATGTTCAATTCCTGCAGGGCAATCAATAATGATATAATCATAATCCTGCTTCAAATTACTAATTAATTCTTTCATTTGCTCCGGTGTTACCGCTGTCTTATCACTTGTTTGGGCAGCAGGCAATAAGTAGAGCATGTCTTCAAATCGCTTATCTTTCACGAGTGCTTGATGTACTTTACAGCGTCCTTCCAGCACATCAACTAAATCATAAATAATGCGATTTTCAAGACCCATCACTACATCTAAATTTCGAAGACCAATATCTGTATCGACAAGGCAAACCTTCTTCCCTTGTAAAGCTAACGCTGTTCCAACATTGGCACTAGTCGTTGTTTTGCCGACTCCTCCCTTGCCAGATGTAATTACAATCGCTTCACCCATTCTAGTATCCCCCTTCCAATCTAGTAATATTCGGTCTAAGATGCATTAACATTTGCAATCTATCAACGGTAATTTGATCTGAATCATTTATGTATGCACATTCCATTTCTCTTTTATCATCATCCTGATAATGATCAGGTGCTCTCGTAATGCAATCACTAATCCGAATTTGAGATGGCTTCATCACAGACGCTGTTACAATCGCTTCTTTATCCCCATTGAAGCCAGCATGTGCAACGCCTCTTAGAACGCCCATAATATATATATTTCCGCCCGCAATAACAGTCCCTCCAGGGTTAACATCACCTACAAGCAGAAGATCCCCTGGTACTTGCAGAACTTGTCCTGAGCGAATAATTCGAGCAACCGGAACAACTTCATTTTCCTTTTTTATTTGCTCTGCTTCTTCTTTCGTTATCACATTGGAACTAATCGAATCAACAACAAGGTTTTTCTTTTGTCTCACTAGTTCTTTGATCTCTTCCTCCTGTTCAGTCGTTAAATAACGATTTCCTACCTGGACATGAACTGAGAGAAGGCGATCTTCACGAGATCTAGCACTATCAGAAAGTTTATGGTCTATTTCTTCCTTTAATTCTTCATAGGAACAGGAATCATCAAGATGTAATGTTAACCCATCCTTCGTTCCTTTAATTGTTACATTTTGAGTCTTCTTCATAGCAAGATGTTCACCTCATAAGAAAAAACGCTCAAGCGTTTTATCTGAAGTCATGGTTAGAGGTTAGATAGAAGAAATGGCTATATATGTAGTCTTCTATCAATCCCTTTGTCCCTTAGCTTTATTTTACTACATTTCGACAGAAAGATTGAAAAATCCTTCTTTACAAAAAATAAATTAGTCAAACATTCATAGCTTTACTTCAGTGATTAGGAATCTAAACTTAATACTAATTTTTCAAAATGTTTTTTCAGTGGATAAACAACGATGACAATAAAAGCAAAATTCATGATCAATGTTGGCAATAAACGATCCGCACTAAAGATAGTAAAGGACATATTCGTCCGATTAATAAGTACATTCATTTCATATGCACCAAGCTCTAGCAGGGCAATCCCAACTATTGAAATCAGTACGGCAATGATCATATTATTTTGCAGAATTTTCATTAATCGATAGCATATGTATGCTACTAAAGGAAATAACAGCAAATAAATTCCGATAATCTCCGTGTAGACGATATCAAATATTAAACCAAATAGAAATCCATAAAGAACACCATAGTTCTTTGGACCGTAGATCGTTAAGAGGAGAATCACACTTATTAGAAAATGTGGGACAAGAATATAATTGCCAGCAAAGACAGTCGGTGGAACAAATTCAACAAATAAACTTTCCATGATAAAAAAGAGTACAATAAGCGGGGGAAGAAGGAATTTTCTCACAGTTCCTCCTCCTGATCATCAATCATATCTTGTAACTCTGGTTGTATAGAGCTTCTTTTCACAACCATTACATGCTCAATATCATGAAATTTTGCTCCTGGTTCAACATATGCGGTTTGGGTAAGGCCATATTCAGCAGGAACGACCTCTACTACCTTGCCAATAAGCAAACCTTTAGGGAATACCCCGCCTTTTCCTGAACTAATAACCGTTTGATCCTTTTCAACCTTTACATCAGATGGAATGCGTTTCATCATTAAGAGGCCTTTTTCATTATCATAGCCTTCAATAAAACCAAAAACACTTTCATTTTCTGACTGAATTTCTGCTGATATTCGATTCGTCGGGTCCATGGAGCTTAATAGCTGAACCGTTGAAGTAAATGGGTTACTATTTTTCACTTTTCCAATTAACCCATTTGCTGTAATTACAGGCATATTATTTACAATCCCATTATTCGTTCCTTTATTAATAATGAGCAATTCTGTCCACTTATCAGGATTCCTCCCAATAACGGTTGCCTGTTTCGGTTCAAATGCGCTTAGTGCATCCTTTTTATCAAGAATTTCACGAAGTTCTGTATTATCCTTCTTTACCATTTGCAATTCTGATTCTAGACGTGCAAGCTCGTCCAGTCTAGATTTCAACTCTTTATTTTCTGTGTATGTATTTTGCAAGTCTTTCAGATTTCCAAAAAAACCTACAATATAATGCGTGGGTCTCGAAACAGCTGTCTGTACCCATCCTGTTGTATCTTTAATAAATTGCTCTGGCCAAGTCAATTTAGAACGCCCACTTAAAGAAAAACCAATCAATGCCACGAGAATAATGATACTGACAAGCAAAATAATCAGGCGTTTATTCAAAAAGAATTGTGGCATTTCTTACACCTCGATTCTAAATGTTAAATGGAGGTTAGATGTTAAAATGAGAAGAAATCAGCATACTCACCGATTTCTTCAAATAAACCGTATACCCCATAACACAAACTCAAAATTTTAATGATCGATTCACTAGATTAACGTGAATCCCTTGATTTATTCTTAAATAAGTCAATATGATCTAATGCTTTTCCTGTTCCAATTGCCACACAATCAAGTGGATTTTCAGCAATGAGTACTGGCATGTTTGTCTCTTCACTAATCACTCTGTCAAGGTTACGCAACAATGCGCCTCCACCCGTCAGAACGATCCCGCGATCCATAATATCTGCTGCTAATTCAGGCGGTGTTTTTTCAAGTGTGACCTTAACAGCCTCCACAATAGAGTATACCGTATCATGCAATGCTTTTGCTATTTCTTCTGCAGTAATTTCGATTGTTTTTGGCAATCCAGTTAACAGGTCACGACCACGAATTTCAATATTATCAATTCCATCAGGCTCACCAGCTGATCCAATTTCCATCTTAATAATTTCAGCTGTCCGGTCCCCAATTAATAAATTATAATGCTTTCGAATATAATTAATGATGGAGTCGTCCATTTCATTACCTGCTACTCGAACAGACTGGCTTGTCACAATGCCGCCTAAGGAAATGATTGCTACTTCCGTTGTTCCCCCACCAATATCAACAACCATACTTCCTGTTGGCTCCCATACAGGCAAGTTCGCACCGATTGCTGCTGCAAATGGCTCTTCAATCGGATAGGCATCTCTTGCACCAGCTTGGCGAGTCGCATCTATTACTGCACGCTGTTCAACAGCGGTAATTCCAGATGGCACACAAACCATGACATATGGCTTTCCAGAGAAAAGTCCCTTCGATTTAATTGCTTGATTAATATAATATTTCATCATGACAGCAGTTGTTTCATAATCAGCAATCACGCCATCCTTCATTGGACGAAGAGCAACAATATTTCCAGGTGTCCGTCCGATCATATTCTTCGCGTCATTTCCAACCGCTACAATGTTCTTCGTATCCGTCTGTAAAGCAACAACAGATGGTTCCCTAACGACAATCCCTTTTCCTTTAATATAAACGAGTGTATTAGCAGTCCCCAAATCAATTCCAAGGTCCTTTGTTCCAAACATAAGTGTATCTCCCTTTCTGATACAAAATCCAGTAAAATAAGATTATTTAATAGTAATTTTAACCGCTCATTATACATTTTTTTAAATTTTTAATGTCAAAAAGCATAAACATTATTATAGCTTATCAGCTATTAAAACAAAAGGATTATAAATAACCTTTTTCCTTCAAACTCACATATTTATTATCCCCGATAATGAGATGATCGAGTACTTCAATGCCAATAATTTTCCCACATTCTACGAGACGCTTTGTCACTTCGATGTCCTCTTTGCTCGGTGATGGATCCCCTGAAGGATGGTTATGAAGGCAAATAATGGAAGCTGCTGATCTTCTGAAAGCTTCTTTGTACACCTCCCTTGGGTGTACGATTGAGGCATTTAAGCTCCCGATAAAAATTGTTTGTTTGTGAATCACTTGGTTTTTCGTGTTTAAGTACAGGCAAATGAAGTGTTCTTGTGAAAGGAATCGCATTTCATGCATCATATATTTTGCTCCATCCTCTGGGGAACGAATGACATATCGCTCATCAAAGGATAAATTGGCAATTCTTCTGCCAATTTCAACTGCTGCTAGCAATTGAATCGCTTTTGCCTTCCCAATTCCTTTAATAGATGTGATTTCATCTAATGATGCATCTTTCAATAATCGGAGACCTTCAAAATGTGTAATGAGCCGGTTGGCTAATTGCAGAACAGATTCATCTTTTGTTCCTGTCCGAAGTAGAATCGCAATGAGTTCATGAGTAGACAAACTTTGTGGACCATTTTGGATAAAGCGCTCGCGTGGGCGCTCATCCTGTGGGAAATCCCTAATCATTAAAGATTCCTTTTGCATAAATATTTCTCCTCCCTTTATACGGTGTAAGGGAGTGAAGATGAAAAAATATTATCCAGGAAAGTAAAACCCCGCATTCCTTAATTCTCGAACAGTTCTTGAAACAGGCAAACCGACAATCGAAAAGTAGTCTCCTTTAATTTCTTTGACAAGGACACTGCCGAAACCTTGAATGCCGTATGAACCTGCTTTATCAAACGGCTCACCGGTGTGAATGTAAGCATGAATCTCTTCATCTGACAGCTCCCAAAACACCACATTTGTTTTTACATTAAAAGTCTTTTCTTTTCCTTGAGCAATAATCGATACACCTGTGTAAACCGAATGCTCTTTTCCTGATAGCGCCTTAAGCATCGTAAATGCATCTGCTTTGTCAAGGGGTTTTCCTAATACAGTCCCATCAAGAACAACGACAGTATCTGCGCCAATCACAAACGAAGCTGCATTGTCCTTGCTAACTGCTCTAGCTTTTCTTCTGCTCAGCTCCATAACTATTTCCCCTGGTGTTAGTGCTGGATCAAAGCTTTCATCAACATCACTGCTGGAAACTTCAAATGTTAATTGAAGGTTTTCAAGAAGTTCTTTTCGTCGTGGAGAAGAAGAGGCCAAAATGAGGTTTTGCATTTCATCACCTTACCTTACTTTTTTGTATTTCGGGAGATACACTTTCATCGTACCAAAAATTAATCGGACAAACAATTTTTAGTCGATTAAATTCGCTAATTTTCTTATCCATTTTAATAGATTTAAAATAGACAAAGAGCCTGTCGAGAAATATCGAACAGACTCCATTATTTTGTATTATTTCCTAGAAAATATTCGAATCGAAGCAATCATCGTTTTATAACGATTGATAAATTGCAAGGAAACTTAGTAAACGCTGCTGTAGCTTCATTGCAGTTGCTTGATCAGGGGATTGCTTCAATGCATTTACTTGTTGGATCGCTTGATCTACTTCCGCTTTCAATTGAATGATTTCCTCTATTTGTAGCTTGCTATTTTCTATTCCTGATAATTCAGCACTGTTTTTTTCAATATTTTCAAATGTCGGTGCTGAAATGGACATTGCTACTTGTGCCTCGGAAACGGCAGTTGTCAATGATTGATATAACTTTTGTATGGATTCCATTACTTTTTTTTCTTCAGGCTGGAGTCCATCTAATGACTTGGAATCAAAGGAAATCGGCTTAGCAAAAACCTCTAAACCTTGACTCTTAAGTTTCTCACCTATTTCTTTCGCATATTCAATACGATCAGCAACACTTAAATACAAAATGAATTGACCATTGCTTTCTATTACTTGAGCAGGTGCACCTAATTGAATGGTCGTTTCTTTCATCCCCTCAGCTGATTCCTTAGTTGAAAACACTCCTCCCTGAACAATAAAGGTCGATAATGCTTCAAGAGTGAGCGTTTCTTCCCCATCCGTTTGATTAACAGGTTCCTCGACTACCGGATCCGCCACGACAGGCAGCTCATTTTCTACAGGATTTTCAGTTGTCACAAGCTTCAGCAAAAGTAATCCAAAGCTTGTCCCTAATAAAATCGCAAAAAAAACGGTTATAAACACAGATGTAAGCATTCCATTCCGGTTCTTCCTTTTAAAGTTTACACTCAGTGCTCCAAATGTTTTCGTTTCTTTTTTTTTCGATGGTTTTGCTATTTTGTATTCTTCTATTTCTATTTCTTCATCAGTGGAATCATCAGGTAATATCCAATCAAAGTTTTCATCATCCCCTACTTCTTTTGTAGCGGCAGTTTCATTAGTAGAGATGTAACGATCATTATTTGCTTCGAAGCGATCTACTTCTATTTCTTTTTCCTTCGCTTTCGTTTCTTGATAAGTTTGATTTGTGCCATTTATTTTGATTGTAATTGTTTTTCCTTTGTTCTGCCTGTCCACTAAATATCCTCCCCTCTTCTCTATCGATTGCTGATTTTGTTCCATCCTATCATAACGACAAAAAAAAATAACAAGACTTTTGTCGTCTTGTTATGCGGGATTTTCGTCAAATTTTTTATTCGTTCTTTGTTAAATGATCCGTCGTTAGTTCGTTAAATGGGATTGGTTTTTGAATGCCATCAATCGAGCAAAGACTTCGCTTATCCGCAATTAAACAAACTGCATTTACATTAGTACCTTTGACAGTAACATAAGTGTTTTCTGATGCAGGTAAATAACTGCTCGTATCAGGATCCTTAAATGGTTCGATAAATTGATATTCAACTAAAGTCTTATATGTTATTTTTTCAGGTAATGGATTGCCGCTTGTCACTTCTTGTCTAATATAAAAAGATGCTGCTTCCTTCATTGCAATTGCATTACCAATGAATGCCCGATCTTTCATCGTTTGAATCACATTTGTAACTGCAATAATCGCAATCATTGCGATTACACCTAGAATAACGATAACAGCTAATAATTCTATTAATGTAAGTCCTCGTTCATTTAGGCTAGCTTTCCTAATCATAGACTAGGCCTCATTTCATCCATCTATTATGGCTGATCCTGCTCCTCATCTTCCACATCATCAGCAAAAGTACTGAGCGGATTTCTCTTATTAGAAGCTTTAGGTGAGTCTAATGGCGGAATTTCATCTTGTAAATCTTCCAACTTAGGAAAATAATAGGCAGCCAATTTTACTTCAAATTCTACTAATTTCTTATCCTGTTCGACGGAGTAAACTTCATCAAAGCCCGAATATTTTAATTCATCTACCTTGACGATTCTCTTTAACTCCTTCAAGCTCGAAAGGAACTTCTCTAATTCAAAATAGGTTTTAGCTTCCCCATTCAATGCGATTGTTACCTTCTTTATGCCATTCGGTAAAACCTCTTCATTCATTGATCCAGATTCTTCGTCTGATTCATCCGTTTCCTGCTCACTTTTTTCTGTGAATTTAACCTCTTCATCTTTCTGTGATCCGTTAAGTTTCACCTCGAAAATATTCGTATCAGAAATGACCTCAGCTTTTTCTATATCAAGCAATAATTGGTCTAGCAGACGTTTTACAGGTACTTCTTTTTGAAGTTCCATCGAACTTACGATTACTTGTTCATTGGCCTGCCTTAAAGAGTTTTCTATAATAGTCAATTCTTGATTGGCCATATTCAGCTCTATTTTCTTTTGATCAAGCTTATCAACAACAGGCTGTATGAACAAATAATAGGCACCTGCAAAAAGAACTCCAATTAAAAGAATCGTTAGCACAATGATACTTATTTGTTTTTTTGAGAATTGGAGATTCATGGAGATTTGCTCCCTTCCTCATCTTGACTTGTGCTAGTCTCTTTCTCATCATCTTCTAATTTATCATTATTGATCTTTTTTAATAAAGGCATATCAATAATTAGCTCATATTGAGCAACATAACGAGGAACAATATTTTCATCTCCCTCGCTACTCTCTTGATCTTTATCCATTGAAATTGCTGTTGATTTTGCTTCGCTAATCACTGCATCTTCAATCCATTCTAAAGACATTAATGCGTGCAGATAATAGGCAGCCTCACTTTTCGTATCAAATTGGACAATCTGGTTAATCTTATTTTCTTCGTCCATCTCAAACTCGATGACAAAGCCACGCTCTGGCAGCAATTTTGTGATTTCCTGTAAAGCAAAAATGAGATTGACTGGCTGCTCATTTGCCCATCTTATTGCATTTTCAAGATCCTTTACAGATGTTGAATTCTCAAACGTATTCAATTTTTTCCGCTGTGCTTCAAGAATGATATTTGTTTGTGTAATTTGATTTTCTAAACTCGATAACTCTTGATTTTTATTTTGCAGAAATAAATAAAAGATGGTCGCTCCTAATAGCAAAAGAAAGATGGCACATCCAATGATGATTAATGAGAGTTTCGATTTTTTTTCTTTTTGGGGGAGTAGGTTTATATCAACAAGCATCATTACACCTCTTTTAAACCTAGTCCAAAATTGAGATGGAAAGAAGACAGGTTATGAATTTCGCCGTTCATTTGAAGAGTACGATTGTCTAGTTGAGTGACTGGAACTTCCATACTCTCCTTCATTTCAGTATAGATATCAGTGAGCCAAGGATGATCCCCATCTAGAAAAACTTTTGTAATTTGCTGTTTTCCTTGTTTAATCGAGTATCGATAAAAATTCATGACTTTATCAATTTCCGAATAAATGTCCTTCAACGAATTTAACACTTCAATCCGTTCACCAGAATAGGCAAGTAATTGACCCGAATTACGCTCATTTTTTGTTATGATCCAATCTGTCGGGTCGATATCCATAACTAAATGCCGCATAAATACTGGCTGATGATTCTCAAAAATACTTACATTCACAGTTGTTAAATCAAATTGAATCATCATTAGGCTATCCGTTATATGACTTGAATTTAATTTATGAAATAAGCGATAAAGTGCTAATGAGGAAACATCTGCGGCTACTGGTCTTAATTTCACTTCCTCCAAAACGGAAGTATAATCTGTCACAATATCCTCTGGTGCTGCAAATAAAATGATTTCCATTTCATTGCTATTATTTTGTTCTAATAGATGAAAGTCAAATACAGGATCTTCGAAAGGCAAATGAATGCTTGAACCTAATTCCATAAACAAATAACCTTTAATTTCGTCCTCTTCCAACTCAGCAGGTACTTTTATTCTTCTTAATACGATATACGGATCAGGCACAAGAAAGGAGACCATACGATTCTTAAGTTTCCAATCAGAAACACATTCTTCAAGGATCATTATAAGCGTTTCATGATCGACTATTTTCCCTTCCTTAATAATACCTGATGGTAAAAATCGTTCTTCACACCTATGAATTTGAATCCCATCCGAGTTCTTGAACTCTGTGAAACGAATAACATGGTCTTTGATTATTAAATTAATTGCGCGTTGCTTTCCAAGCTGTAAACGAAAGGCCATTCTGAAAACTCCTTAAATAAATGAATAGAGATACCATTGCAGGATTACATCACCAAAAAAATAAGCAACAATTGTACCAATAGCAATATATGGCCCAAACGGGATTGGCTTGCCCTTCTTCACCTTGCCAAGTAACATGCCAACTAAACCAAATAGGGCACCGAATAAAGTCGCCAAGAAAAACGACAGCAATACAAGTTTGACCCCTAAAGCAAAACCAATTACTGCAAAAAGCTTAATATCCCCGCCACCCATTCCACCTTTACTAATGATGGCAATAAATAAGAGGAGAATAAAACCAACAGCTGCACCAGCTGCTGAATCCCACCATGGGCTTAGTGGCAAAAATATTCTTTCTACTAAAAAGAGGCCCGTAAAAACTAGCAGTACTTTATCTGGAATAAGCATGTACGAAAAATCTGATACAAAGATAATGACCAATAATGAAATAAGCGTCCAAGCAATAATGAGCTCATAGCTCCATCCGATAATTAACGGTGCTGCTGCAAATAATAGGCCGGTCACAAGTTCCATCACCGGATATAGTGGAGAAACCGGCGCTTTACAGCGCCGGCATTTTCCACCTTGTATTAAATAGGATACGACTGGAATTAATTCAAGCGGCCCTAATATGTGATTGCATTTTGGGCAATGGGACCGCGGTTTGACGATTGATTCTTTCATCGGGACGCGTAGGCCGACGACGTTGTAGAAGGAGCCAAAGATTAGTCCATAAATAAAGGTTATTACATTAATTATCATTATTTAATTTCAATATTCTCATTTTTATTAATGTTATCAAGAGTTGCCTCTTTAAATGTCATTGTTTTTTTACCAGCTTTAGCTGATCCAGTTAGTGCAAATACTGTTTCTTTTCCATCTGCAGGCAATGTAACTTCTACTGTATACTCTTCTTTAAATGAAGAACCCTCCATATACTGTTGCAATACAGCTTTAGTTAATGTATCAGATGTTTCATCTTCATCAATTCCAGTAGAAGACACATGCAACTTAGCAGCATTCAGAATCTGAATCGCATCAGCTCTCACAGCATCTTCCTTCGACTTCTGAATAATCCCACCAATACTCGGAATCGCAATCGCAGCGATAATTCCTAAAATAACAATAACAGCTAGTAATTCAATTAATGTTAGACCTTTTTCATTTTTAAGTTTTTTTCCTAATTTCTGTAACATTTTATTTCTCTCCTTTTGTTTATTTGTGATTTTTTACCTAGTTCTAATTATACAAGATTATTAAAATAGTAAAAGACAAAATTGTTAATATTTTGCAAATTATTAGCCAACATGTTGAAAAATCTCGAACATTGGCACTAAAATAGCTGTGACAATCGTTCCTACAATGCCTGCCAGGAAGACAATCATTAGTGGTTCAATTAATGACTTCAAACGATCGGTCGCACTTTCTACTTCTTTTTCATAAAAGTCAGCAACCTTTGCAAGCATTGTATCTAAAGACCCTGTTTCTTCCCCTATCGCAATCATATGGGAAACGAGAGGAGGAAAGACCCAATGGCTTCTCATCGGTTCAGTAAGAGATCTCCCTTGTTCGAGGGAATCCCTTGATTTCTTCACAACTTTAGCTACTACTTCATTCTCGACAATTTTTTCTACTATGCTCATCGCCTGTAAGATCGGTACTGAGCTTGCAAATAGGGAACTTAATGTTCTGGTCATTCTTGCTAAAGCAGCTTTTTGGAGCATTTTGCCGAAAATAGGCATCCTTAATAAGGCATAATCCAAATAATACTTTGATTTTTTGTTATTTCTAATTAAGACAATCGCAATAAATAGTAAAATAAATACGAGTACAACAAACCACCAGAACTTCTGCATAAATTCACTAGAATTTAAGACAAATTGTGTAATAGCCGGTAATTCTCCGCCGAAATCTTGAAACATTTCCACAAACGTTGGGACAACGGAAACAAGTAAGAATATAACAACAGCAACCGCTATAATGGCTACGGCAATTGGATAAGCAAGTGCTGAAACAATCTTTTGCTTTGTAAAATGCTGTTTCTCAAAATGGACGGCAAGCTCCTCTAGTGTTTCATCGATATTTCCGCCAGCCTCACCTGCCTTAATCATGTTAATAAACATTGGAGTAAAGATCTTTTTATGCTTGGATGCTGCATCTGATAAAGGATTCCCTTCACGTAAATCCTGTTCGACGACAAGCAGTGCCTTTCGCAATGCTTTGCTTTCTGTTTGCTGTGCTA
Organism: Cytobacillus eiseniae; assembly: GCF_017874625.1. Lineage (GTDB taxonomy): Bacteria > Bacillota > Bacilli > Bacillales > Cytobacillaceae > Cytobacillus > Cytobacillus eiseniae. The sequence continues at coordinate 89,589 of NZ_JAGIKZ010000004.1, forward strand.
AAATGGCAGTTGAATCAACTACAGAAACACCAGCCCTTAACAAAGTCGAAAATTGACGTAAATAAATAACGAAATCCTGCAGTTTTACGGGATTCCCGATTACGATTTCTTTCGTGAGAAGGGTTTCTGGCATTTCCTTACATTCCATGACACGAATGCCTTTATTCTTTAATTGAATAACTGCCTCTCGTTTGGAGGGAGCTGTAATGATTCCTGACTTATTCCCACTTCGATCTTTTCCGCTATACTTATACCTCGGCATTTTCAATCACCTTTTCTTGAAGATAAGGCAATCCTAATTCCCTCGAAATCGTTCCTGATTGCACGAGCTCTTTAATACTTGCTTCTAATGTGTGCATCCCTTGCGCACGAGAAGTCTGCATCACATTGACAATTTGATAAATCTTCTCATTGCGGATTAAATTGGCTACTGCAGAATTATTAATTAAAATTTCAGTTGCTGCTTTTCTGCCTTTCTTATCCACGATTGGAAATAATCTTTGTGACATAATTGATACGAGTACGGATGCTAGCTGAATCCGAATTTGGGCTTGTTGGGACGGTGGAAAGACATCGATAATCCGGTTAATCGTTGCAGGTGCACTTGATGTATGCAAGGTACCCAAAACGAGATGTCCTGTCTCTGCTGCAGTGATCGCAGTCTGAATTGTTTCAAGATCGCGCATTTCGCCAACAAGAATGACGTCAGGATCTTGTCTAAGTGCAGCTCTTAATCCGTTGGCAAAATTATTCGTATCAAATCCGACTTCCCTCTGATCAATAATGCTTTTCCCATGTTTATGAAGATATTCAATTGGATCCTCAAGCGTAATAATATGCTTCCTCATCGTTTCATTCATATAAGAAATAATAGCGGCTAATGTAGTGGATTTCCCACTTCCAGTCGGTCCAGTTACAAGAAAAAGCCCCTGAGGCTTCTGTGCTATTTTCTTTAACACTTCAGGCAGTTCTAAGTCATCCAATGTCGGAATGATCGTTGGAATGACGCGAATGGCCATTGCAATACAAGAACGCTGAAAGTATGCATTCACTCGAAACCTAGAAATACCTGGCAACCCATAAGAAAAATCAAGCTCCCCTTTTTCTTTAAATGCTTCCCACATATGATCTGGAATGATCGCCCTTGCCATGCCTTCCGTATCTGCTGGCAGGAGATTTTCCTTCCCATATCTTTTTAAGTCGCCATTTAACCGCATAACAGGTGGCACACCAACAGTTAAATGAATATCGGAAGCTTTTAATTCAAAGCCAGCCCTAAGCAGAAGATCAATATTATTTTTCACCATTCTCACTCCTAATCAGGGATTGCTACACGCAAAACTTCCTCTGTTGTTGTAATGCCTTGCTTTACTTTTAAAAGCCCATCATCGATTAAGAAAATCGTTTTATTTCGAATAGCGATCTCTCTTAATTTCGAAAAAGACTCGCCATTCATGATGACTCTTCTAATCTCATCATCTATTACAAGCACTTCATGGATGGCAATACGGCCTTTATATCCTGTCATATTACAGGATGAACACCCTCGTCCACGAACAATCCGCTCAATCTTCATCCCACGCCTAGCAAATATTTCTACTTCTCTTTTAGTAGGCTCTTGTTCCTGTTCACAATCACGGCAAACCCTTCGTACAAGTCGTTGGGCAACAATGCCAGTAACTGAAGATGCAACAAGGAATGGTTCAACACCCATATCCATTAAACGAGTAATCGAACCAAGGGAATCATTTGTATGCAGCGTGCTTAGGACGAGATGCCCCGTTAAAGAAGCCCTAATTGCGACCTCAGCTGTCTCTTTATCACGAATTTCCCCAACCATAATAATATTCGGATCCTGACGTAATATCGCCCTTAGCCCTGTGGCAAAGGTCATCCCAACATTTGCATTGACATGAATTTGATTAATTCCTTCTAGCTGATATTCAACAGGGTCTTCTACGGTAATAATATTTACCTCTTCGCTATTTAAACGATTAAGTGCAGCGTATAATGTTGAAGATTTCCCTGAACCAGTTGGACCAGTAAGTAACACAATTCCAGTAGGTTTTTCAATCATCTCTGTAAACCGATGTAAGTTCACTTTATTAAACCCTAGTTTATTCAAGTCATTTAATGCACTTCCAAGATCTAAGAGTCGCATAACGATTTTTTCTCCAAAGACTGTCGGTAAAGTTGATACCCTTAAATCAATTGGATGAAAATCTAGATTCATTTTGATGCGTCCATCTTGTGGGATCCGATGCTCAGTAATGTCTAGATTTGCCATAATTTTGATTCTTGCTATAAGTACAGATTGCATATGCTTTGGCAGTGTGCGCTCCGTTCTTAACACCCCATCCACTCTATATCTAATCACAACTTTTGTCTCATGGGGGTCAATATGCACGTCACTTGCCTTAATTGTTGCCGCATTTGCTAACACTTGATTGACTAAGCGAACAATCGGTGAATCTTGGTCAACGATCGTATTTTCTTCCACTTTTTCCGTACTGGTTGATGTACCAAATAGCTCTTCAAAACCTTCATCCATATCATAGTACTTATTAATCGCACGCAGAATATCATCTTTTGTCGCAATGGCCGTTTCAATATGGAATCCTGTGGAAAGACGTAAATCATCGATTGTATAGAAGTCCATCGGATCCGCCATCGCAACAAATAGCTTTTCCCCTTCTTTTTTCAAGGGAATAATTAAATTCCGTTTTGCCATTTCTTTTGGAACGATCGAAAAGAGCTTTACGTCAAATGGATATCGATATAGGCTGACATGGGGAATCCCTAGCTGAAACTCCAGCACTTCAATCAATTGCTGCTCTGTGATATATCCTCTTTGGAGTAACACATCCCCAAGTCTTTGCCCATCACTTTTTTCTTTTAAAGCTAGCTGAAGCTGCTCCTCTGTAATCAATCCAGCATCAACTAATAAGTCTCCGAGACGCTTTCGAATTTGATTCATATTAATCCCTGCTTTTATGAGTTATTTTAATGATTCATTCGGCTTTCCCCATAAATCAGATTCATTATCTTGAACGTCATCACCAAGTTGCTCTTCTATTTCATCTTGATCATTGTCTGATGGATTTTGATCTGATTCTTCGTCATTATTATTTTGATCTGCACCATTCTCAAATGGCTCATCAGCAGAATTTGCATTCTTCTCTTTAACATAAAGACTACTAACAATGACTTCATGAATCGGCAGGTAAAAATCTTCAGAAATGCTTTCTTTTTTTAATGGTTGTCCAGCATCATCCAATATTTCACGAGACACCTTAACAATCACACCAGGTACACCTTCTCGTACTGTTTTTTCAGTATTAAGAGGAAGCTTCGCATCATATTGAACAATTCTCTTCGGTTGAAATGTCTCACTATCTGTAATTGAAATATTATACTGATAAAGGAATTTTGATCCTTTCAGTGAAACATATAGTAAGTTATCAAGATATTTAAATTCTAAACTATACTTTTGATCATTTGGATTCATAAAAATAAAATCCATATTTTTCTGTTGATCGATCTTCGCTTCGTACCCAGCCTCTACATCGTTTGGCTTCGATCTACTAATATGTCTTTCGGTTATTTCAAAGTTTGTAGAAAGCAAGGTTCGATATATGGTCGAAGAAATAATACTTAACGTATTTTGATTAAGTGATGTGAGTTTATGTTCTTCTAATATTTCCAGTAATGAAACTTGAGCATGTGGCTGAATATCAATTACAGACAGTTTGTTCGTCCATTTTGTTATTGCATGATCTACGCCATCTAGCTTAGCTGTTGCTTCTGAAACAATTTCCTCATCCATCTCATACGGCAAATAGTCTAAGAGATTTAATAAATGATTTCCGTTCTCCAGTCTTTCTGCATAGATTAAAAGATCCATTTTCAACTGTTGAATGTCAAAGGCATCATTCGCCAATTCTGATGATATTTCAATAAGGAAGTTTTCAAGTCTATCCTCATCTACTTGTACAATTAATGAATTTTCCATACCAGATTTGGAGCTTTCAATGGATTTATCTAGTTGAATATCATATATGATCATATCGATTTGTGCTGATTTTTCTTTATATTGCAATGTGATTTTTGTTTCCTCGTCCCACTTCTTCTTTTCATTTATTAAGTGTTGAAGTGCTTCGACACGAGACATCTCTGAAATATCTATGGAGCCAATTTTAGTATTCATGGCAAAATCATCACTATTATTAAACGCTTTTCCATAAACAACATTTCCAATATATGAAAAACCAAATATAAATGTGGTACATAAAATTAATAGCATGTACAACTTTAGATTGATTTTACTTTTCATACGACCCACCTACTTTGATTAGGCTTCCACATTCATAGATAACTCGACAACAACGCTCGGTCCTTCTTCCTGTGCCAATTCAATCTCATGACGAGTTAAAACAGTTTCTGATGGAATAATCACATTCCCATTTAGATCTACTATATCTTTTAATACGCGTTTTCCTGTTAATAGTTCAATTTGTTTCTCAATTAATAAATTTTCATCTTTCGTTCGATCGAAGAAAGGTTCTGCAATAGGATCTTCGAAAATCTCTGCTTGTTCAGCCTCAACTTTATTGTTTGAGTCAAGCTGTTCAGCATTTTCTAAATATCCTTCACTAACATCTTCCTTAACAATAATTATATCTTTACCGAATGTAAGAACATAACTTGATAATAAGACAACTGCTTTATTTCCAAGTTGCAAATCCATTCCAAGAATCGTCCCTGTTTCTTCGTCAGCATAGAATTCTGTTACTTCACCTATTAGCTCGCCTTTTCTTGTCATTACTTTTGTATTTGTAATTTTAATTTTCTTATTAACTAATTGATTGGCTACCGGGATCTCATTTAGATCAATTACTGCATGATCGCTCTCAATTGTAACAGCGTATTCGCCAATTCCAACGACTCTTTTAAATGGAATAGCTTTCACACTTACTTGCCATTCTTCGTTTTCAATTGTTAAAAACTCGATTGAACCTTTATCTGGATTTATAACTAAAGATTTCACTTTTCCTACCTGTTGACCATTAGCAATACTAATAATTGGTAAATTTGTAATTTGTGAGCTTTTCTTCATCTTCTCCACCACACCTGACTATTTTTTCTTATTATAAGATACTTTTCACTTTTTTCGTCATAATTCTTCTGAATATACGGTTTGTAAAAACTGGATCTGTTGCATCAATATTGGATATTCGATATATTTCATTTCTAAGCTTTCTAATAAATTTTGTAGCTTAATCACATCTTTTGTTGAAATATAATGCTCGATTAATAAACTCGCAAAGGTAAAATACTCCAACTTAGGCATACTCGGATGCATACATTCTTTTAATAATTGTTCATATTTATTACGATCTAATGTTTCCTTTGCTAACTTCACTTGATCCAATAAAGTGCTTATTATTTGTTTTTGTAAGTGATTCTTTTCCTTTTTTATAAACGTTAAAGATTGAATTTCAATTGGTTGAATCGAAGTCTCACTCTGCTGTTCCTCTTCAATTAACTCCTCGACTACTAAAGAATCAGGCTCTATATTTAGTGCCTGCTCATTTGTACTTGCAGCCTCATTTTTAGAAAGTTCAAATTGTGTTAGAACTTCAAGATAATCTTCTGTATCCTCCTGCTGTTGACTTTCAATATTCGGCATTTCCTGTGTCAACACATTCATCTCTGTTATTTGTTCTTTATCCTCAAACTGAGAAAAAACTTCTAACAAATCAGCGTCCTGCTCCTGAATGTTTTCCTTTAATTCATTAAATAATAATGAATTCTTTTCCTCTGCTTCTTCAAACTTACTCATTGTGAAAGAGGATTCCTTAGGGTCATCTAGCATCATTTTTTCAAGTTCAGATAAATATCCATTATCAGTGTTATCCACTATTTCTATACTAGAATGATTAGAAGTCTCTTCTTCAATTAATACATGTTCACTTTCTTCATCCATCTTTTTAATTATTTCAGTATCTAAAAACAATTCTGCCAGTAAATCCTCTTCTTGATTATCAATAATAGAAATTTCACTACTTTCAACATAATGAGCATCTTCATTTTCGACATTTATTTCTTCAATTTCCTCTTCAAAATGACTCATATTGGCCATATTATCCTGATAATTACTTTCTTCAATTTCATTCCTTTCCTTTTCCAATGAAATCTCAACAGGAGGGGAGGTAAAATCCAATTGATTTATTGCATTGTCATGCTCACTAACCAAAAATAAATCTTTCATTTTTCTATCTAGTAAATAAGAACTAAGAATTACAAGAACGAAAACGAGTAAAGCTAACTTCCACCATTCAAACAGACTGTTGGCAGATACCCCAATAAGTGATAGGACAAAGGACACAGAAACAACAATTATTTTCCCTTTTTTAGTTAAACCGAGTGGAAGGAAATAAATAATAGGTACAACCAAAATTAATGATGCAATCGCAAATAAATAAATATTCAAAGTTTCACCCCTTTCAATTATATATGGATAGTCCATATGACACTGTTAAATTTTATGACAATTTTCAATAAACTACGTATTTAGACCTATTATAGCAAAAACAGACTACAAAATATTGTATAATAAGATAAGTTATTTTGAAAGAAGGGGAGAATAATGAATTACAAGAAAATCTTTGCCAATTCTAGAGGATTTACATTAATTGAAATATTATTATCCCTAACAATTCTCGGTATTATCATCATCGGGTCGATGCAATTTTTTTCCCAAGCTTACACATATACGAATATGAATCAAAAGAAAACAGCTGCTGTTAATGTGGCGAGAAATGCATTGATGTATATCGAAAAGGAAAATTTTATTATAGTAAGAGATGTATTTGAAAAAAATCCTGATGAAGAATTAACGATAAAAATTTGTGAGCAAAAGTATAAAAGCTTTTGGAAAGATAAACCGATTGATTCCAGCTGTGAGGATATTACAATTAATAATGTTAAATATAATGTAAGCATTCGGGCTGATAAAATACTAGATCCGCATGATTCTACCTATTCATTCTATGTCCCTTTAAAAGTAAATGTTCACTGGACAATTAATCGAAAAGAACATACCACAGAATTGGATGGTGCTATAAAAAGTGAAGATATTCGATGAAAGAGGAATTACTTTATATGAATTATTAGCCACCTTAGTTATTTCAATGATTGTTCTACCGGTTATTTATGGTGTCTTTTCTTCTGGTGTAAAGCTGTATAACAAAATTCAAGTAGAAGGACAATTAAGGGATGATGCAGATTACACAGCTACAATGATTATGAATACTTTTTATTCCTTTCCATTTGATTATGTAAAAGAGTGTGGAGATAGCAAGGCGAACTGTATTGAATTAGTAGATCAGACGAAAACAGCAATAAATCAAGTGGAGGGTAAAAACTTTTACAATATTAATCAAAAAGAAGAGTTGGGAGAAGAAGTAATAATTAGACTTGAGTTAGATGAAGTTGAAAAAAACGGCAAAAGTCAGAATGCTTTTTTAATCGACGGCAAGCCAATTGATGTCACCTCCGATCTCAACAATTCAGAACTCTCTTTATCATGCAGTGAATGTGAGGAAGGAATGATTTCCTTAAAATTAATTTTAGATGATCAACGATTAAAAAAACCATTAGAACTGAAAAGCCAATTTGGATTTTAAGGAGGCTATAGGAAATGATTCATAATGATCGTGGAAACACCTTAATTACCGTTCTCTTAGCCTCTCTCATCTTTGCTGTACTTGGCATGGCTATTGTTGCCTCATCCTTAAGCGGTGCAAAAAAAACAGAAACAAGGGAAAGCGATGTTTTGATTACTTATGATTCTATTAAGTTAGTTGATCAAATGACGTCAGATCTTGCTTTGCTATTGAACGGGATCCTTTTGGAAGATTACCGTACAGGATTCAATAATAATCTAAGAGTATCAAGCAGTTTTGATAGCGATTTATATAATGAGTTAATTGAAATACTGATTAAACCAAATAGAGAACAAAAATTAACCTTATCGTGTATCAACATTATTGATCTTAGCAATGACAATCCAAGTTATATTGATGGATCAGATGAATGTGCAGGAAGTCTAACAGATTATGATCATTACAATATTGAGAAGGATAAAGATTTTACGAGAGTTTTTGATATTGTTCTAGTGACGAATAATCCATCTAAAATTGAAGGAAAAATTTCTCGTACAATTACGAAAAGAATAATATTATCCCCATTACCTAGCTTTTTGAAATATGCAGCTGGATCAGATGATGAACTTATATTAAATGGTTCACCTAATTTTTATGGCAATGTTTTTGCCAAGTCCTTATCAATTGATAAGAATGCTAAATATTATTCAAAGAATGGAAATTTATTATTAAATGATACGCCATTGCCATCAATTAATGGAGATTTATATAGTCAATATGCAACAATTATAGATATTTTAGAGGGGGAAAATTTTTATAAAGAATCAGTTCCTAAACTCAAGCATGATAGCCAGTTTGTAAATATAGAATTTAATAAAACGATGAATGAAAATACGAATATTGTATTGACTAACAGTGGATTACGCACAGAACGATATGATTCAAATTCAGCCTTTTCACAAGATTTAGCAGCAGAAATCGGGGGACTCAAGTCACCTACGGGAACGATTAATAATTGCAAAGAAGACGATGAGGAAAATGAGGACGAAGAAAATGAGGATCATGAAAAAAATAGATCCTCAAATACTGTAGTAGAAGGAAATTGTATTAAAAGTGATAAAAACTCCGTTAATCTAGGATCGATTGAAATACAGGGAGATTTAGTAGTCACAAGCACGATTTATCCAGTTTCATTTTATGATTTATCTGTTGACGGCGATTTATATTTAGAGAGCAATGCAGATATTTCGGTTGATGGAAATGTAATAATCGAAGGGGATCTATATATCGTAGGTAATCAGAATGTAAACATTACTGGTAATGTCTATGTCTCTGGAAAAACACATCTTCTAAATTATGGAGGCAAATTACAGATAGAGAATAATTTAATTTCTGCAGATTCAATTACTGCGGAATCGCATGTGGAAAACAAAAATAAACTTGATTCTCATGGCTTAAAATTAAAAGGAGATATTATCTCAGGAAAAGACTTTACAATTAAGCCGCTGAATTCATCCATTGAGATAGATAAAAATATTTTTACAAATTACGATTTTAAAATCGAAGGAAATGAATTTGATAATAATGGGGAAGATGATGAGGTAATCTTTGATTCTGTTGTTTATGTTGGAAACAAAGCTGAAATCTCTAATGTGAATATTTTAGGGGCAGACAATAACAAGAAACAGCTTATTTTATTAGCAAATAATGATCTACTTATTACTAGAATAAATGAATTTAATAATTTTGATTCATTAGAAGAAAAGGGTCATCCTTATATACCGATAGAAGATAATAAAATTACACCTTTAAAAGGATTCTTTTATACGGAGCAAGATGCTGAATTATATGGGGTTGGGTCTCTTTTCTATATAGAAGGTGGACTATTTGCCAAAGGGAAACTTACGATTAATGCTATTCGAGGGGAAGTCGATAGTATTGATAAACTTCCTTCCTCCTCATTTCAAGAAGATAAATTCTCCCGTTTCATTGTTAATTATGATCAAGATGTCATGCTAAAACAAATTGATGCATTGCCGATCGTCGAACATCTACAAATTTTCTCTGATGAATTACTAGTTAAATAAAGTCAAAAATGGTGCTGATCAAGTTCAGCACCATTTTTGTTTCACTATATATTATTTTACCACTTTCCTCCCCCTGGAGGACCGTTATCATTTCCATCCTTTTCCGTGTAAATTTCAAACAAAGCAGAAGCTTTAGGCTGTGTTTTATCTTTCTGCTCTTCCGCTTCAACTGTTATTGTGGAATAGCCAATATCTTTCCCGACAATAAACCATTCCCCATTCTCATTAACAATATCAACTTGAGCTTGCATCGATGATGTTACACTCTCTAGTTCTCTTTTTGTTGCTTTTATTGGGTTAAAAATGAGTAAGTCTTTTACTGCTAATTTTTTACCCTTTTCAATCTTATAGACAGGTTTCGTAAATTTTATTTCCTTTAATACAATATAAGGATCTTTTACAATGATTTTGATTTTCACTTCAATCTCGGAACCGTCAGTCGTTTTAACAATTAAATATGTTTCGCCATCCTCTTTTCCAAGTATTGTTTTTTCATCAATTAATTCTGCTTTATCACTATTTTCAATAGTAATATCTAGTTTTTTATTTGTTGCGTCAAGAGGTTCGATTTCAATTTTGAAAGGCTTTGTTTTATCTACTTCTACTTCAATTGGATTCGGAGTAATCGTGATTTTCTCAATTGGCTTTTCAATTTTTATCGTTTTTGTAATCTTAATGTCCTCAAGTGCAAATCCGCCAATTGCCTTCACCTTAATCGTGTTTAACCCCGATGTAGCAACTTCGATTAGCTGAGATGGATCAAATTCAGTCCATCTGATATTTTCCTGATCATTATCAATGGAGTAATAGTACTTTACCCCTTTACCAGCAACAAGATTGGAGAGCTTGATATGAATCGTTTCAAGTGCTTTATCCCCACTTTTATATTTATTACCTGTTTTCGTACCAATCATTTCGTAATCAGGCTGTAAATAAATCGTTACCTTCTCATTATCAAAATAAGTCACTTCAATAGCAGTATTCTTTTCTCCAGTAAAAGCCATGTCTTTAATGGCTTTATTTTTTAGGCCATAGTTATTCGGGAACTCAGTTTGTGCGAGTTTTGCTCCATTTTGGTTTAAATCAATTTTTGAAATAATTCCAGTAGCCTCACCATCATAAGCATTATTTGGCATTTCCATTAATCTGACCTTTAAATTGATCACTTGATTTGAAGCAGCAATTGAACTGCTATGGTCACCAAATCGGCTATCCTTGTAATGGACGGTTGCCAGTGGCATTTTCACATTATTTATAGCCCATTCTCCCTTTAATTGGATAGAGGCAGTCAGTTGACTAGGATTAAATTTCCCACTACTATAATTAATTTCATGAGATAAATTTATTTGTGCCGCATTCTTTCCATCTGGTGTAGTTATTGCTGTAATCCCAGAGGAAGGGATAAGTGATACCCCGTCTGGCAACGGCTGAATAATCTTAATATTAGTTAATTTACCAGTTACTTTATTATCAACTAATCCAAATGGATTTAACGCATAATTCACTTTAAAGTGATTGGACTTCTCCGCAGAACCTGAAACTTTAATGAGGTTATCAGGTGTATTAATAACTCCCTCTAAACTCATCGTTCCTCTAAATGTAGGAGGAGCATCAGCCTTCACTTCAATTGTTACTGGTCCATGTTTTTTCGTCACTAACTCACCGTCAAGATTTATATATGACATCGTAATATCATCAAATGTATACTTGCCAATCTCAGAAAAACTTAAAGGCAACGTAAGGTCAATTGGCTGTGATACTTCTTGATTGATTGGGAATTTAAAATTAAATTTCATACTTGCCTTATTATTTATTAAAGTAGCATCTGATCCTTCAATCAGTTTCACATTTCCTTTAAATTTATCTAGATTAATTTTAACCTCTCCAGTAATGGAGGGGGTGTCCATGTCTCCAGAAATTTCACGGAAAATAGATGAAATATTATCCTGAGTTGCTTGGCGTGCACTGACACCAGTAATAGCTGAAAGTTTCCGTAAATATTCCATATCAACATCTTTATTACTGCCAAAACCGATAGAGTATAGCTTAATATTTTGTTCTGCTATTAATTGTGCTCTTTTTTCACCGTGTTGCCTAATTGCTTGTATCGTTTCATTTATACGTAAATTTAAATTATAAGTTGAACCATCATACTTAAAATAAACTTTACTACTACTAAAATTTGGACTACTACCATACAACTCATAATTAACTAGTACCTCTTCGGTAACTGTCTTATTTCCCCAACAAAAAAAACAGCTTTTTTGGAAGGTTCTTACTTCTTTATTATTAGAAAAGGTTGGTTCTCCATCTGTCATAAATAGGATATATTTGTTATTATTACTTCCTTTAAATAATTCAAGTGCTTTTTCAAAAGATTGGGTATAGTTTGTTCCACCCTCGGCATAAAGACTATTTGCCTTTTTATTAATTTCGTCTAATCCCTTTTTTATATCTGCTGGCCAGAAATTAACTATACTTTCAACATCACTTCCAAATGGAATAAATGCAAAGTTATCTTTAGGTCCTGCATTTTCTTTAAAGAAATTAATTGCTTCTGTCATTGCATTTTTTGCACTTTGTAATTTTCCTGAATCCTTCATCGAACCAGATTTATCAAATATAAATACAACATCGATCGGATCTCTATTCACATTTGTAGTCTTCCCACTTGGTGTTAAATGAAAATCTAGACTACCCTCAGCATCACTATTTTGTGGCTTTACGATTTCATTTTGTGAAGGCTTAACTGTGTAATCTATAGAAGGAGTGTCTAAACCATTTGCTGAAACAGTTAATGAGGAAAAAGATAAGTGCAAAATGAAATGAAAAGCGAGTAAAACAATAAGCCATTTTCCTTTATTCTTCAAAATCTCTCCTCCTTAAAAAGTCTATGCGTCTTTATAACTACTATTATACCAATCTTCCTATTTAATCCATAGCGTAATTTGCTATAATTCTTTAAAATATTCTTCCATTTTACTAAAAAAGACAAAAGTCCTCACTTTTATGAGACTTTTGTCTTTTTATTACCCGACATACTCCGCCACCCGATTCCGTCCAGCTCTCTTCGCACCAACATAAAGTGCTCGATCAGCATGGCGGATGAGGCTCATTGCGTCTTCCCCATCTCCTGGAGCGGTTGCAACACCGAAGGAAGCAGTGATTTTTGCAGAAATTGGCATTTCGGATTGTTCTAGATGCTGTGTAAGGATGAATGAATATTGTGCGATTGTCAGTCTGATTGTTTCTGCGATAAAAAGGGCTTCTTCTCTAGTTGTATCCGGAAGAAGGATGACAAATTCTTCTCCTCCGAAACGTGCGACTGTGCCCTGGTCATCAATTATATGTACTAATTTATTTGCAAGCTGGATTAGAATTTCATTGCCGCTTTGGTGACCATATGTGTCGTTCACTTTTTTGAAGTGATCGATATCAAGAATGATAAGGGATAGGCGCTTTCTTTGGTGCAGCTCGAGCAATCGATATTCATCATTCAATAGTTGATCAAAATAACGATAATTAAAAAGGCTTGTTAATGCACAGCGTTCGCTTTTTTCCCTCGTCTCCTCGTAATGTTTGGCATTTTCAATAGAAATAGCAAAATGGGAGCAAAGAATATCAACGATCGCTAGCTGAGACTTTTCATAAGCTCTTTTTTGGCTTGATGCGAGGAGGATTATGCCGGTGATCATATTGTTACGGGCAATAGGCACACAAATCACACTTTCAATCGTATCAGGCATATACCCTCTAACAATATGATTCCATTCCTTTTTTGTATTGAAAAGCATCGCTTCCCCTTTGTCCCATACAAGCCCACTGATGCCTTCATTTTTCTTAAGAGGATGAATATTTGTCGTCTTCACCTCTCCTTTTTCAATACAGCGAAGCAGATGTAATTCTTTCTCATCAACAACTTCAAGAAGATAAGCAAAATCTACATTAATCAGTTCAGTAATCTTTTCGATAAATAAATCAATTACTTCATCTACAATTAGCTTTTCAGCCAGCTGATGGCCAATTTCCGCAGCTTTTTGTAAATAACTATTAATTTTATCGCTAGAATAATAGAGGTTTAAGATGATCGATAGACTGATAAATGGGATACCGACAAATAATAAGGCGATTAGCCCCACTTCAACATATAATATATAAAGAACAAACCCAATAGGGAAGGTGATCAATGTTGTAACCGTTTCCCAAACAAACTCCTTGCCAAAGTTCTCTCTTTGATTATTGTAGAAGAGATAATTAATCAAAATAATGATCAGATGATTTAAGAGATAATGAATGATTGGATAGGATACAACTAGTGGAAATGTAGCTGTTACATCACTTAATGCCAAACCTGTCTTTCCACCCATCATATAATAAAAAACACCACTTAATAATGAAACAAGGAAAAACATTAACGAATTTAATGGAAGGCGGAAATAATTTCCCTTCGTCAGTTTCACTCTAGTAAATAACACAATCAATGCTAGCTGTGCCATCACTAACTCAACAAATAGGCCAAAGATTAAAAAGGTTGCCCAAGAAACCCACTGAATAAAGAAAATAGGACTTCCATTGATCACAAGCGGGGTTGCAGCAACAAATGCCGTCATTAATAAAAAAATAACTAAGTCGATTCCTCGTTCAGAAAGTTGGGGGGGATATAGCTGATATGTGTACCATAGGCCGATTGGAAAAATAATAATCCAAAGTAACCAAATGATCTTTTTCTTATTAGAACTTATCATTTATAGTCCTTCCCCTCTTTATTCCCTAGGAAATAAGTCATGTTCATTATTCCTATCTTACCAAATTTTGCAACTATTGTCATATAAAAATTTCATATATTTACCTTTTTACCATATTTAAGAGAAAGGGCTTTGCCTCAGAAAGAAAATAGAGGGAACCAGTAATGACAAGGATTTCCTCCGCTGATCGTGTATTCATTTCAGCTTTTAGCGCTCGCTGCCAATCTTTAGAAAAATGCTTATTACTATTTTTGCTTATAATAAATAAATCCTCTGCTTTTGAAGCTCTTGGAAAATCAAACTCAACAAAGATGATCTTATCAGCAATGGCATCTAGTTTCATAATCATTTGATCCAATTTTTTATCAGAAAGGGCAGCAAAAATGATTGTCATCTTTTTATTAGCATAACGTTTTTTTAACTCATTAACTAAAGCTGTAATCCCTTCATTATTATGTGCACCATCAATAATGGTTGTTGGATGACTAGCTATTACTTCGAATCGGCCTGGCCAATAGGCATTTTTGAGCCCCTCATAAACATGTCCATCCTCGATTAAAAAGGAATAATACTTATTTAAAAGCTCTACAGCCATAATTGCTAATGAGGCATTTTCTATTTGGTGTCTGCCCGCCATAGAAATCTCCAGGTTGCTCCACTTTTGAAAAGGAGTTTTTTGTGTAAATACTTCGCCTGTTGCTGTTGAATGATGATGTTCAATACTAAATTGATCGTCAAGACAATAGAAAGGGGCTTTCATCTCGATCGCCTTATTTTCAATGACTTGTTTTGCTTCGTTTTGCTTTACTGCTGTGATTATACTTGTCCCAGGTTTTATAATCCCAGCCTTCTCACCAGCAATTTCAGTATAGGTTTCACCGAGTATACTTGTGTGATCTAACCCAATATTTGTAATGATCGACATAATCGGAAAAATGATATTTGTTGAATCAAATCTTCCTCCAAGTCCTACTTCAAACAATACAAGGTCTACTGGCTTTACATGACCAAAATATTGGAGAGCCATTGCCGTAATAATTTCAAATTCTGTCGGACCTCCAAGTTCTGTTGTTTCTAATTCCTCAGAAAGTGGATAAATGGCATTAGCCAATTCAACAATCTCATCATCTTTTATCGGTACTCCATTTAAGGCAATTCTTTCATTAAACTGCTCAAAATAAGGAGAAGTGAATGTTCCTACCGTGCAACCCGCTTCCTCTAGAATATTGCGAAGGTAAGTGACTGTTGAACCTTTTCCATTCGTCCCACCAATATGGATCGTTTTTATTCTTCTTTCTGGATGGTTCAGTTTCTCCATCATCCATTCCATTCGTTTCAAACCTGGCTTAACCCCAAGACGCAAGCGAGAATGTATCCAGTCTATTGCCTCATCATATGTTGTAAACATGCGAGCTCCTCCTACTTACATGAGGAAGACGAATCCATTAACTGAATTCGCCTTCAACATATTTATTCACCTTTTAATTCGTTAATCCGAGCTTCTACCGCTGCTCTCTTCTCACTATAATCCTTTTCTTTCGCTCTTTCTTCTTCAATCACTTTCTCTGGTGCCTTTTTCACAAAGCCCTCATTGCTCAGTTTCTTCTGAACACGATCCACTTCTTTATTCAGTTTATCCCATTCTTTTTGTAAGCGAGCGACTTCTTCTTCGATATTAATTAATCCTTCGAGTGGCAGGATGATTTCTGCTCCTGTTACAACAGCTATCATTGCTTTTTCAGGTGTTTCCACTTCCATTGCAATGATTAGTTCTTCTGGATTACAGAAACGCTCAATATAGCCATGGTTATTCTCAAGAGTCTTAAGGATTTCTTCATCCTTCGCTTTTAATATCATTTTAATTTTCTTACTCATTGGTGTATTCACTTCTGCACGGCTATTACGAACAGAGCGAATGATTTCAACGAGAAGCTTCATTTCACCTGCCGCTTGATCATCTGTCAATTCTTCATTCACTATTGGCCATGCTGAGTTCGTGATCGATTCCCCAGCATGAGGTAGGTTTTGCCAAATTTCCTCTGTAATGAATGGCATGAACGGATGTAATAAGCGCATTGTGTTATCTAGCACATATGCTAAGATCGAGCGTGTTGTTTTCTTCGCTGCCTCGTCTTCCCCATATAGTGGGAGCTTCGCCATTTCAATATACCAGTCACAGAAATCATCCCAAATGAAGTTGTAGAGAACCCGGCCTACTTCACCAAATTCATAGCGGTCAGATAATCTTGTTACTGTTTCAATCGTTTCATTTAATCGTGTTAAAATCCACTTATCTGCAACAGACTTTTCACCGCTTAAATCAATTTCATCATACGTTAATCCATTCATATTCATTAAAGCAAAACGAGAAGCATTCCAAATTTTATTAGCGAAATTCCATGTTGCTTCAACCTTCTCCATGCTAAAACGTAAATCTTGGCCTGGTGAGCTGCCTGTCGATAAGAAGTAGCGTAGAGAATCCGCACCATACTTATCAATAACATCCATTGGATCAACACCGTTTCCAAGCGACTTACTCATCTTACGTCCTTCTGCATCACGAACTAATCCATGAATAAGTACATCTTTGAATGGACGTTCACCTGTAAATTCAAGTCCTTGGAAAATCATCCGGGAAACCCAGAAGAAAATAATGTCATACCCTGTAACTAGAGCAGCTGTTGGATAATAACGCTTGTAATCAGCCGCTTCTGTATCAGGCCAGCCCATTGTTGAAAATGGCCATAATGCAGAACTGAACCAAGTATCTAAAACATCCTTATCCTGTTCCCAGTTTTCAATATCTGCTGGAGCTTCGTTGCCTACAAAAACTTCACCTGTCTCTTTATGATACCAAGCAGGAATTCTGTGTCCCCACCAAAGTTGACGAGAGATACACCAGTCGCGGATATTTTCCATCCAGCGAAGATACGTATTTTCAAATCGATTCGGAACAAAGTTTACTTTATCTTCTTTCGATTGAAGGGCAACTGCTTCATCTGCTAGCGGCTGCATTTTTACAAACCATTGAGTAGAAAGATATGGTTCAACAACTGCGCCGCTTCGCTCAGAGTGGCCAACCGAATGCATATGTTCTTCAATTTTAAATAGTACACCTTGCTCTTGGAGATCTTTCACAATTTGCTTCCGGCATTCAAAACGGTCCATTCCTTGATATTTTTCAGCCTTTGCATTCATTGAGCCATCTTCATTCATTACAAGAACACGTTCAAGATTATGACGATTGCCAATTTCAAAGTCATTCGGATCATGTGCTGGAGTAATCTTCACCGCTCCTGAACCAAATTCCATATCAACATAATCATCCGCAACGATTGGAATTTCCCGGCCAACAATTGGAAGCTTCACTGTTTTACCAATTAAATGCTTATAGCGCTCATCTTCTGGATGAACAGCTACTGCCGTATCTCCAAGCATTGTTTCAGGACGTGTTGTTGCAATTTCGATATGTCCTGACCCGTCAGCAAGCGGATATCTCATATGATAGAACGCACCTTGAACATCTTTATGAATAACCTCAATATCTGATAAAGCTGTTTTCGTTGATGGATCCCAATTAATGATGTATTCACCGCGGTAAATAAGGCCTTTATTATATAGTGATACGAATACTTCACGAACTGCCTTTGATAATCCTTCATCAAGCGTAAAGCGCTCACGGCTATAATCTAGACCTAGTCCAAGCTTCGACCATTGCTGACGGATATGGCTTGCATATTCCTCTTTCCATTTCCATGTTTCTTCGACAAATTTTTCACGACCTAAGTCATATCGGCTCTTTCCTTCATTGCGGAGCTTTTCCTCCACTTTTGCCTGTGTCGCGATTCCCGCATGGTCCATTCCTGGCAGCCACAATACATCATACCCCTGCATCCGCTTCATGCGTGTAAGAATATCTTGAAGTGTCGTATCCCAGGCATGCCCAAGATGCAATCTTCCTGTTACGTTAGGCGGTGGAATAACAATCGTATAAGGGTCTTTCTTTTGATCATCCTTCGCCTCAAAATATTTTCCCTTTAGCCACCAATCATAGCGTCCTTGCTCAATAGCCTGCGGATTATATTTTGTCGGCATTGTCAGTTCTTTCGTTTCCATCGTCAATCTCCCTTTCTAATTAAATGTTTTCAATATTCACAAAGAAAATAAAAAAACCCCATTCGCCTTAAAAGGACGAATGGAGTTTGCTTCGCGGTACCACCTTTTTTTCAATCACATAAGAAAAGCGGAAGCGCCTTGCCCAGGGACGACAAGCATAAGACAAGCTGGCGAGAAGGTTGCTCTTTAACCTACTTGACAGATTGGCTTATGACCTCGAGTCCCTAGGCGCTGGAGCTGGACATTTCTTAATCATCATGATTGACTCTTAAACAGATAACGGATTTCCCGTCTTTCACTACTTGGACAAAGAAGTCCTTTCACAAAAGAAGCTCAAGGGCGACCTTCCAACAGTTCTGCTTAGAAAACCTTTCAGCTAATGGTTTTCCTCTCTAAAAGCGAATGCTATTGTACTCTTCCCAATCATAGCTAATTATTTTATTATACATATACTACCGAAGAATACGGATTATAGTCAATATTAATTTCCATATTATTAATAATTTATTCATTTCTATATTGAATGTGTCATTTTTTACACAGGCTAATACGTCCATTATCTCTCTTTAGATGTATAACCCTTACTAATTTAATAGGGCATATACAAATTATAGGCACTATATTTGTAGATTACACATATTATTGTAGAAAGGGATTTTTAGAAAAGGGGCATGCGGAATGAAGAGGAAATACAGTCCATATACTTTGCCGCCGTGGTTAAGAAAAGTTAGAGGGGCATGTGCACAATTTATTATTCCTATTTGTGTCTTTCAGGGGATACGAACAATTTTATTTCCATTTACGCTCGACGTACTTTTACTTACTCTTTTAATTTTGTTAGCAGTAGCTTTGCATCTAAACGTAATATAAGAGCCCAAAATCAACGTTAATTTTGGGCTCCTTCTTGTGCCTCAGCCTGTGCTTGGGCTTCAGCCATCGCTTTTTCTTGTGCTTTTTTTGCTTCAATTTCTTCAATTTTCATTAAGACATATTCGGTATTTTTCAGTAGCCAAAATTGCCTCTGAAAGTTTTTGACCGACTTTCGTTCTCCTCCTTTACTCTCTCCTCTAAAATATTTTTCTGCTGAGTGAATGACCCCTCCTGGATGCGCAAAATAGCTTTGAAAAAGCAATAATTCCTCTTCTTTAAAAGGGAAATATTTCAAATACGTATAAATCCAGTCTACACTTTCGTCTGATTGTTTTGGATAGGTTTTTAATGATCGTGATAGAAAGGGCAATAAATCATGGAGTGGTGAACCTTGTCTTGATTTTTCAAAATTAGTGAAATATCCATGGCCTTTCTCATCAAACAGGAAATGTTCTGTTGAGACTTTTCCATGAATTGTTACGATTCTTGCCTTCTCATCTTCACTTGTTTTTTCATACCATGTCTTTAAACGTTTCTCTGAAAATTGCAATGCCTGATTAATTTCATGGTAATAAAGGGCAAACAACAATTCAAATGGGGATAAATACTCTTTTTTCTCACATACTTCAATAAAACCTTCTAAAAACTCTCTTTCCTTTTCCCATTCAAGCAATGTATTTTCATAATGCTCTTTTCTTTCCTCACTGCTAATGGAGACCTCTTTAACTGATAATGTGTGAAGTCTTGCCAACTCACGAAAAAGCTGCTGATGCCGTTCAAAACGATTTTCCTTTTCCACATTTGCTAGCCATGGCATTAAATAATACAGATCATTCTCATATAAAACAGCATATCGTCCATCAACTGTTGGAAAAATGGGGACAATTCGGTTATAGCCTTTTTGAAACAATGCCTGTACATGCCGAATGAAATCGCCCCCATGCTTTGGGTCAATTTTTTTTAACGCAAAAATGCCTTTATTTGTATAAATTTTTCTAATACGGCCAAGCTCCTCGACAAAATGCGGTTCAAGTGCGTAATGCTTTAATATTGGTGCCACTTTTTTCAAACGATTCTCTTTAGGCATAAGAATCCACTCTCTTTCATTGAAAACAGAAGTACAGCTTAGCTAAACTTGAAGATCCCTCACTACTAATCTTATTTAGTAGTTTATCAGCAAAATCCTGTGACTTATCAGCCAGTTTCAGTCATTTATAAGTCAATCCACAATAACGAAAAAACAGCCTAAGCAGGTGTTCGTCAACCCGCCCAGCCTGTTTTTGCTTTCTTCTAGCGGGCTACAGCAACCGGAATATATAGCACTTGCCCTTCATAAATATCTTGGCTAAGTTCCAATTGATTAACAGTTAATAATTGATGCACACCCACTTCGTACCTTTCAGCAATTTGATCAATGGTGTCACCATTTTGAACAATGCATACCTTCAATTTTGCCACATTCTCTGATTCTTCCTTACGGGCAAAAAATTCGGTTAATGACATACTTTTCTTTGACTTTTTCTTTGGCTTACTACCTTTTTCAGCTGTTTCTTCAACGACTTCAGGAGTTTCTACTTCTTCTACTATGATTTCATTCAACTCTTCAATTGCAGGGCTCTCATCAGGAATGCCAAAAACATCATTAGCTGAAGGAGGTGGCTCCTCACTTCTTTGCGCAGAAAATGAGATTTCCGGTTCCAGTTGAATGTCTTCCTTTACTGGCGCTTCCTCTTCATTCTGTTTTCTTGCCTCTGCTTCAAATGGAAGATATGCTTCCTCATCCTCTGGCTGCTCTACCTCTTCATTAAATGCAGGACTTACAAATATTTCTGTTCTTTCCTCTTCTTTCTCAAGTTCATTAACTTCAACAGGATTTTCTGTTGCTTCAATAGTTGATGTTGATCGATATTGCGGTTCAAGTTCTACTTCTACGACTTCTTCTTCCATTGCCGGAACATGCTGCTGTTCACCGTATAAGCCAATAATCATTAAATTCGCTGAAAGCTTCATACAACTTCTTTCTGGAAAAACATAATCAAATGATTCCACTTGTACATCAATGTCATTAATGCTCTGAATTCGATTATTAGGGATCGTAATATCTACTGGAAAAAAGTGAGAGAACTCACATATTCCTTCTTCTCTTTCCTCAACGATTTGAACAAATTTTGGTGTAGCAAATGTTTCGTTCTGTTCCGCTTCTACTTCTTCATTGCGTTTATATTCACCTGATAGCTCCAGTGCTCCCTGAATCGTAACATATTGATCATTTTCCTGAATCAAAATATCTGGATCTAACGATATGGATACTAACTCAAGTACTTCCTGTCCTTTTTGAAACCAGACGGACTCTTCTAATGAAAATCGTAAACACGATGGATTCCCTTGAGACAAAGCGACTCCCCCTTTCATCACATAACACATCACACATAATCACTATGTCATTTACAATTTATGAAAAAATAGAATTAATTATGACCGGAAAAGTCGTAAATTTCCCTATTTTGATTACAGAGGGTGAAAGTGCATTTGTCATGACTTATGAAAGGATCGATAGCAACTATTTTAAAGTCTCTAACAAACAAAAAACACCCATCCGTTGGAGATGAGTGTTTTTAACATTGGTTATCCTTTAAGTTTTGAAAAAGCAATATCGACAGCTTGAAGTGTCTTTTCAATATCTTCATCCGTATGGGCTGTTGATAAGAATAAGCCTTCAAATTGTGAAGGTGGCAGGAATACCCCTTGATTAGCCATTTCACGGTAGTATGCAGCAAAATAATCAAGATTTGATGTTTTTGCTTTTTCATAGTTAATGACATTTTCATTTGTAAAGAAGAAGCCGATCATAGAGCCTGCACGATTGAACGTATTTGGAATATCATATTTTTCCGCACTTGCTTTTATTCCAGCTTCAAGCATGTCTCCTAAACGCGTAAATTCCACATAACTTTCAGGAGTAAGCTGGCTTAATGTTGCATAGCCTGCTGACATTGCAAGTGGATTTCCAGATAAAGTACCTGCTTGATAGATTGGTCCACTTGGCGCAATCTGCTCCATAATTTCTGCTTTTCCGCCATAAGCACCGACAGGAAGCCCACCGCCAATTACTTTTCCGAGACATGTAAGATCTGGCGTCACATTAAAATGTCCTTGGGCACAATTATAACCAACACGGAAGCCAGTCATAACCTCATCAAAGATCAATAACGCACCATATTGAGTCGTAATTTCTCGTAATCCTTCTAAAAATCCTGGCTGTGGTGGAACAAGTCCCATATTTCCAGCAACAGGCTCAACAATGATTCCGGCAATATCTTCTCCAAATTGTTCAAAAGCATACTTTACACTATTCAAATCATTGTATGGAACCGTAATTGTATTTTTAGCAATTCCTTCTGGTACGCCAGGGCTATCAGGTAATCCAAGCGTAGCAACACCTGATCCAGCTTTAATTAAGAGTGAATCCCCATGGCCATGATAACAGCCTTCAAACTTTAGAATCTTGTCACGCCCTGTATAGCCACGTGCTAATCTTAATGCACTCATCGTTGCTTCCGTTCCAGATGAAACCATGCGGATGATCTCGATCGATGGCACTCGTTCAATAACTAATTTTGCTAACTCGTTCTCAGTAACCGTCGGTGCACCAAAGCTTGTACCTAATTCTGCTACCTTTTTTAATGCTTCAACTACACGATCATTTGTATGTCCTAAAATAAGTGGACCCCATGACAATACATAGTCAATATATTCATTGCCATCGATATCATAAATTTTTGAGCCTTTGCCTCGCTCCATAAAAATTGGATCCATGTTTACCGATTTAAATGCACGAACAGGTGAATTTACTCCTCCAGGCATTAATGTTTTTGCTTCTTTAAAAGCCTGAATCGATTTCTCATATGAGCGCATGAATGAACCCCTCTTTCATTATTTTTGGCTGTTTTCGCAAACATTGTTGCTTATTAAGATAAAGTTGGTAAAGGTTGATTTCCACTCCAGGTTGCTCCAATCAACCGACCTAGTTAATCAATCATATTCATTCAAACATTTGATTCAAAAGCAACAAACCTTTAGTAAAGAGCCTTAATTTTTTAACGCACCTAAAATGCATACCTAAATTTGAAGCTTACATTTACTGTTCCTTCAGCCATCTTGCCGCATCTTTTGCGTGGTATGTAATAATTAGGTCACAGCCTGCACGTTTCATACCAGTCAGCATTTCCATGACAATTCTTTCTTCATCAATCCAGCCATTTTGCGCAGCTGCTTTAACCATTGAATACTCACCGCTCACATTATAAATAACAAGCGGAAGATTAAAGTTGTTTTTCACATCACGAACAATGTCCAGATAAGGCATGCCAGGCTTCACAATCAGGAAGTCAGCACCTTCCATTAAATCAGATTCTGCTTCACGCAATGCTTCCATCCGGTTTGCTGGGTCCATTTGATAAGCCTTCCGATCACCGAATTGTGGGGTACTATCCGCTGCATCACGGAAAGGACCATAAAATGCTGAAGCGTATTTCACCGCATAAGACATAATTGGAATATTTTCAAATCCTGCTTCATCTAATCCAGCACGAATAGCCGCAACAAATCCGTCCATCATATTAGATGGAGCGATGATATCTGCTCCAGCCTTCGCTTGACTGACAGCTGTTTGAACAAGTAATTCTAGAGACGCATCATTTAATACTTGATCCCCTTCAATTAAACCGCAATGGCCATGGCTTGTGTATTCACAAAGACATGTATCAGCAACGACGATCATCTCTGGATATTTAGCTTTTATAAAGCGTGTAGCTTCCTGAACAATCCCATGATCATGATATGCTTGTTCGCCACACTCATCTTTCTCTAGAGGAATACCGAATAGAAGAACCGATTTAATGCCTAAATCGACAACCTCATTCATTTCCTCTTCCAGATGATCTAAAGATAAATTATAAATTCCCGGCATTGAGGGGATTTCACGCTTAATATCCTTTCCCTCTGCAACAAAGATTGGATAGATGAAATCATCTGTTCTTAAATGATTTTCACGTACGAGTGCACGCATATTTGCAGTCTGGCGTAATCGTCTATGGCGTGTGAATTGTATATCCATTTCATACCCTCCGCTATTCATTTTCTAAATAATTGATTATACTTTTTATCATATGATTCACAGTAAATACATCCGGTGCACTATGCACTGGCAAACCGTAGGATTCAATTCTTGCCTTAGTTACTGGTCCGATACAACCGATGATACATCCTTCAAGATGCCTATAAAGATTGTACTCTTTCACGACACTCATCAAATGATCAATCGTAGATGGACTCGTAAAGGTAAGAATATGCAATTTATCTCGAGAAAGCTCTTCAACAATTAATTTCTTGCTCTCCTCTGGAAAATACGTTTCATATATAACAATTTCATCAACAATTGCCCCATGCGCTGTAAAAGCAGTAGCAATGTAATTTCTTGCTAAGCTCCCTTTTGGAATGAGTATTTTCATCCCCTTTTTAACATGGGGTAAAAAATCCTCTACAAATTCCTCAGCAACATATTTCTCTGGAACAAAATCAACACGAAGTCCTTGAGCCTCGATAAAGCTAGCCGTTTTCGTACCTATTGCCGCAATTCTCGGAAGTTTGCCTCTTTCTAATGGCGAGACAAATGATAGAAATAATTCAACCGTTATGCTACTAGTGAAAATCAACCAATCATATGTATGCAATTGATGAATAACTGCTAAGATTTCTTCGGAAGGATGGACTGGCTTAAAGGCAATAAGCGGGATTTCAATAGGATTCCCGCCATAGCCTTTAATTAACTCAGAAAATGATTTTGCCTGTCCCCTGCTCCTAGGTACAAGTACATTCTTCCCCTTTAGAGGGGAGGCGGAGGCGTTCATTCGCCATCCATCTCCGCTTTCACTTGATCAATTAATTCTTTCCCACCAAGACTAATTAACGCATTAGCAGCTTCCGTTCCAACTGCTTCAGGGTCTGTTCCTGTTGTTTGTTCCTTGTAAATAATTTTCCCATCAGGTGATGCGACAAGTGATGTAAGCACGATTTCGCCCTTGCTATTGATGACCGCATAACCTGCGATCGGCACTTGGCAGCCACCTTCCATTTTATGAAGAAACGCTCTTTCCGCCGTAACGGTTACACTTGTCGTCTCACATGTGAATTTCTTCAATAATCCAAGTAATTCCTCATCATCACCGCGACATTCAATCGATAAAGCACCTTGCCCAATTGCAGGTAAACAAATATCTGGATCAAGGAATTCTGTGACAACATCAGCTGCCCAGCCAAGTCTTGATAAACCAGCTGCTGCTAAAATAATCGCATCATATTCGTCCGTTTCTAATTTTGCTAATCGAGTATCAATATTTCCTCTGATCCACTTAATTTCAATATCTGAACGACGAGCTAACAGCTGCGCCGCACGTCTTAAACTACTTGTCCCCACAATGGCTCCAGGCTTAAGTTCATCAAATCGAACATGGCCTTTAGAGATGAGCACGTCACGGTGATCCTCTCTCTCTGGGATACAGCCGATCACAAGGCCATCTGGCAGAACTGCAGGCATATCTTTCATGCTATGAACAGCCATATCAATTTCCTTATCAAGCATGGCCTGTTCAATTTCCTTTACAAATAGCCCTTTTCCACCTACTTTAGAGAGCGTAACATCTAAGATTCGATCGCCTTTTGTCACAATTTCCTTAACCTCAAAATCAAAAGATGGATCAATTGACTTTAATTGCTTAATTACCCAATTTGTTTGTGTTAATGCCAGCTTGCTTCTACGTGATCCAACAATAATTTTTCTCATAATAACCTCCGAATTTTATACAACCTAAGAATACCAAAAATGGAACGACGATAATTTCCCAAATAAAAAGAAATTAATTAATACAATAAGAAAGGATGCAAGATTCCATGAAAGCAACTTGTTTCCTGACATTCCTTTTCCCACTTTTAAATATAAATAAATGCTATAAATAACTAGGACAATGAACGACCCGATCACTTTTGAATCGTACCAGATCATGTCAGGGACTTTAATATAAGCCCAGATTACACCTAGTATTAGACTAATAATGAGTAACGCAACGCCAATCACATTTAAAACAAAGGACATCTTATCCAACTGGGTTAAATCAGCTAGACGCAGTAGACGCGGTCCCCACTTCTTTCTTTTTAAAAGATCATATTGAATCAAATAGAGCAATGAAAACACAAAAGAAAGAGAAAAAGCACCATATGAAAGGATCGCAACAGTAATATGTATGAGCAGCAGTTCTGAAACTAACTGCTGGGCCATCACATGGGATTCATATTGCATAGGGGCAAACGTGTGTATAGCCATGATCATGAACCCGATAACATTTGTAAAAAACACAATAAAATCAACTCGAAGCAGACGATTAATGATCAATGATAATGTAATGAGCACCCAAGCGTAAAAATAAAGCCCTTCGAATATCGTTAGAACAGGAAATCTTCCTGTTTTTAACATATACAAAATAAGGAAAATCGTTTGCAAACCCCATACAAATGAAAGTAACCAGAAGGCGGTTCGGTTTGCCTTCCGGTTAGACGTCAAAAAATCAACAAAATATAGCAAGACACATAAGGCATAAAGTACGACTGTAAATTCATGCAGTCGTGTCATATAGATTTCAAGCATGGACAGTACTCCTTATCATTGAAAGGAAGCCTGAGGTGATTGAGCAAGTGAGCGCTGTGGTTCGGCTGACCTTACTTCCTGCTCTTCAGAAACAAGTTCTCCTATATTAAAAATCTTCACAAATAATTCTAATGCCTTCTCAGCATCCTTCTGTCCAGCCATTTCCTTCGCCTGTAAAATAGGGTCCTTCAACAGCTGATTAATAATGCTCTTTGTATGCTTATTTAACACTTTCTTATCTCGATCAGTTAAATTTGGCATTTTTCTTTCAATGCTCGTCATTGTTTCAGCTTGAATGGTTAATGCCTTTTCACGCAATGCCGAAATAACTGGAACGACACCTAATAAATTCAACCATTGTTTGAAATCAACAATTTCCCCTTCAATCATCAGCTCGATCAGTTCAGCTGCCTTCTTACGTTCCTGAAGATTCGCTTCTACAATCCCTTCAAGATCATCGATATCATATAGGAATACACTATCTAACTCTGCTAGCTTCGGATCTAAATCACGAGGAACAGCAATATCTACCATAAATAATGGCTTTCCTTTACGTAATTTATTCACTTGCATCATCATGCATTTAGTAATAACAAATTCTTTCGCACCTGTTGAGCTAATAAGTATATCTGCCTCAAGAAGTGCACATTGAAGTTCTTTAAGTGATTTCGCTTGACCATCATAGCGATCAGCTAAATTCTGTGCCTTTTCGAACGTACGGTTAATAACCGTCACTTTGCTTGCTCCATTTGCATGAAGATTTTGAATGGCAAGCTCACCCATTTTTCCAGCACCAAGAATAAGAACATGCTTGTTCTCTAATGAACCGAAAATTTTCTTTGCCAATTCAACCGCTGCATAGCTTACAGAGACAGCATTTGCACCAATATCTGTTTCAGAATGTGCACGTTTGGCAAGCGTGATTGCTTGCTTGAAAAGATGATTGAACACTGTACCCGTTGTATTTTGCTCCTGTGCTTGCAAGAAGCTCGTACGAACCTGTCCTAAAATTTGAGTTTCTCCAAGAACCATCGAATTTAATCCACAGGCTACACTAAATAAATGCTCTACTGAACCTTCTTGCTCATATATAAACAAATATGGCGAGAAATCTTCCTTATCTATTTGAAACCACTCTGACAAAAACTCTTTAATATAGTAACGGCCTGTATGAAGCTGATCGACAACCGCATAGATCTCAGTCCGATTACATGTCGACAATATCACGTTCTCTAAGATGCTCTTCTTATTATTTAAAGTTTTCATTGCATCTGCAAGCTGAGACGGATTAAAAGTCAAACGCTCACGAATTTCGACAGGGGCTGTTTTATAATTTAGACCGACTGCGACAATATGCATGTTTCAATTGACCCCCCAATTAAATTGCACAATACTACTTTAATTGTAACATTTCTATCATTTTGTCTAGCGGATAAATGTGAACAGATAGTGAAAACATATGGTAAAATAAAAAATAATGACGATAAAATCGAAATTCTATACCCTTATTCACTTTCATTCATTCGACAAAATCCTCCCATATGTACAGTAACAAAAAAACTTAGTGGATTCAAGTAATCCTTATTGGAAGTGGTGTGAATATGAAGAATCAGCGTATTTTCCCAGGAATGATCCTTATAGGCTTTGGAATTTATTTTTTTCTTGAACAAATAAACATTCCTACTTTACAGCCCTATTTCACTTGGCCAACATTGCTCATTATCATTGGCATCGCTTATTTATTTCAAGGCTATGGGGCAAGAGATTATCATGCCATTTTGCCAGGTACGATCCTAGCAGGCTTTGGTCTGCATTTTCATATAGTAAATCGGCTAGAAGTTTGGCCAGATCATATTGGTATTTTTATTTTAATATTAGCACTCGGATTATTGCTTCAATATCAAAAAACGGGATCAGGACTATTTTCTGGTTGTCTCTTCTTATTATTATCCATTCTATTACTTTTTTATGATCGAATCATCGGATGGCTTGGATTTTTAGAAACTGGAGTGACAACCGCTTGGAAATTCTGGCCAATCCTTTTCATCTTAATTGGTGGTTATTTACTATTTGTGAAGAAAAAATAGGCGGATGTACGATTAAACCGCTATTTCTTTCCATAGCGGTTATCTAAAAAATAGGTGGGGGATTCACTAAGTAGTTTAGTTGTGAAATAGCAAAACTGTATTCATAATCCTATAAAATTACACAGTAAAATACAGTGGTTTCGCATCTAAAAAAAGAACTAGTTTTTCAACTAACACATCTATATATGAAATTTGCTAAAGCACATCTCTTTTTATAATCTCACTTCCGATTAAATAGGAGAACTTGTCCTTAATCAATTCACCAGCATAAGTAAAATAAACGGAATTTTTCCGTTTAAACACAGAAAGAAGCTCGTTTTTGATGAAATAGACGGAATTTTTCCGCTTATCCATCGGAAAATCAGCCGTTTTTCGATTTTTTGAGTCAATAGGCGGAATTTCTCCGCTTATTTTCGCATTTTTTATTAATAATTAAGAAATAAGCGGATTTTTTCCGTCTATTTATCAGTTCGGCTACTCAACCTGATTTCCCAAACCAGTAAGTACGGACCTTCATAATCCTAGATAATGGGGATCAGCAGCTTTCCACCTCTTCCCTAGTAACCCTTGTCATAACTAGAAAAAGAAGCAAACGAAATATTTGCTCATTCGCTTGCTTCTTTTTCTTGCTATCCCTCTGAATCAACAGGATTTACTTTTCCCCCTGTCTCTATAAATTACAAAACAGAATCTAGAAAGTTCTTTGTTCGTTCTTCTTTTGGGTTAGTAAACAAATCTTTCGGGTGTCCAACTTCTACAATTTTTCCCCCATGCAAGTAGACAGCCCAATTAGCCACTTCTTTCGCAAAGCCCATTTCATGTGTGACAACAACCATCGTCATTCCTTCTTCAGCTAATTCCTTCATTGTTGAAAGAACTTCGCCCACTAGTTCAGGATCAAGTGCGGAAGTTGGTTCATCGAAAAGCATGATCTCCGGCTTCATTGCAAGCGCCCTTGCAATGGCAACACGCTGCTTTTGTCCACCCGAGAGCTTTGAAGGGTAGACATTTTCTTTATCAGAAAGACCTACTTTTTTCAATAGAGCCTTTGCTTCCTTCATTACTTCCTCTTTTTGACGTTTCTTTACATAAATAGGTGCTTCCATGACATTTTCAAGTACTGTTTTATGTGGGAATAAATTGAAATGCTGAAACACCATGCCGACTCTCGCTCTGACTTCATTTAAATCATGTGTTTCTTTTTCAATTTTCTCCCCACCAATCGTTACAATTCCGCTATCTTTGATTTCTAAAAAGTTCAAACAGCGAAGCAAGGTGCTTTTTCCAGATCCACTTGCACCAATCAAGCAAACGACTTCACTTTGCTTTACAACCATATTAATATCTTTTAAAACATGTAGGTCTCCAAAAGATTTATTTAACTTTTCTACATTGATCATGATCGATTCATCCATGCATTTTCCTCCTTAATCACTGCTAGACATCTTTTTCTCAATTAAATGAACGATAATAGAGAAGAATAGAACGAGGACTAAATAATAGACAGCAACAATGAGCAAGTAGCTCATATAATCATATTTCAAAGAACCGTGTGTCGTTGCGACATTAAAGAGCTCGTACATTCCAATAAAGGAGGCTAGTGAGGAATCCTTTAAAGCAATAATAAATTGATTACCCAGTGGCGGAAGTGCTCGTCTGCTTGCTTGTGGCAAAATAATTCTTCTCATTGTTAAGCTTTTCGTCATTCCTAGCGAGCGCCCTGCTTCCATCTGTCCATTATCAATAGATTGAATGGCTCCCCTAAATATCTCCGCAATATAGGCTCCATTATGAAAAGCAAGTCCTAAAACAACCGCTAGAAAATCTGAAATATTTAATGCAGTTAAGCCAAAAAAGAAGATAAAGATTAGAACGACAAGAGGTGTGCCCCGTACGATAAAAATATAGAGATCCGCAATCCACTCAAGGATTTTAATATTTGATATTTTTAAAAAGGCAAAAAATAACCCGATAAAGATAGCAATAACGATAGAGACGATCGTCAGTTCAAAGGTTAATTGCATCCCTTTTAAAAAGACTGGATATGTGTCGATGAATTTTGTAAATAAGTCCACAGATTTCCTCCTTATTGTTTATTTGTCATCTTTTTAAAAGAAGAGGCGAATGTATTGCCTCTACATTCGCCCAACTTGACTATTCCTTTTCTGGATTTACTGTAATATCTTCTCCGATATACTTTTTGCTGATCTCAGTTAACGTTCCATCCTCATGTAATTTCTCGAGCGCTTTATTTATTTGTTCAAGGAGTGCGGTATTTTCTTTCGCCACTGCAATGGCTTGGTCACTGCGACCTAAAAGTTCCTTTCCTTCAATATTCATCCCTGCGCCAATTGCCTCTTTTCCTGTAATAAAATCAGTAATAACTGCATCATGCTTCCCCTTGCTCAATGCTTCGAGGGCAACAACATCACTATCATAGTATTTAATATTATCAGTTGCTTTTTCCGCATCAGTCGCATATGTGGTTCCTTTTGCTACAGCAATTTCCAAACCTTTTAAGTCATCAAGTGTTTCAACTGAACTATCTGGACGGACATAAATTTGTGGCCCAGAGTAATAGTATGGGATCGAAAAATTAACTGCCTCTAATCGTTCTTCTGTGATTGTATGGCTTGCCACAGCAGCATCAAAACGGCCTGATTTAACTCCTTCTACAATTCCGCCAAATTTAAACTTATGCTGGACTGGCTCAAGTCCAAGCTCTTTCGCGACTGCTTCACCAACATCAATATCAAATCCGCTCATTGTTCCATCATCATTTGTTACACTAAATGGATTGAACTCACCTGAAGATGCATAAGTAAATTTCCCTTCATCTACAAGCTTCATTCCGCCAGTTCCAGCCTCTTTCGATCCACAAGCAGCTAGTACAAAAATGAGTAAAAATAAAATAATCCCTTTTCCAAAATGTTTCACTAGTAGAAATGCCCCCTTTTATTTCTCTTAATTTTAAAGTCCATCCTACCTTAACATATGATAGAAATTTTCCCAAAATTCATATTATGTGATAATTAATCATTAACTCTCTTATCCTCTGTTCTCAATGGATGACCCATTCGATTCTGCTTATTCATAGATAATGCTACAAGCTCCTCCATATTCCTTTTTATTCGACAAGATTTTTGAACAAATGCGCAGGCGCCTAAGGTCTCGCCCTCATAGTGGGCAACCCCCCTCTCGATATGAGCTTGAGCAAACCGTGTTTGACACAATCATTGCGGAGCAGTACTAAAGTTCGATAGTCGACAAGTGCCGCTGCTGGACGTAGACTAAACTAACCATATATTTATACACAACGTGCGATTATATCTTACTTAAATAAAAAAAATCCCATTACATAGTTGTAATGGAATTCCTCTCTTACATATAGCTTTGTAATAATCCCCAAGCTTGATCCTTTCCCAAACCTGTTTCTGAAGAAAAGAGGACGATATGGTCATTTGGATCAAGCTCTAACGTTTCCTTAGCAACTTTCAAATGCTTTTGCCATTTTGCCTTTGGGATTTTGTCTGCCTTTGTTGCAATAATTATGCATGGAATCTCATAATGCTTTAAAAAATGATACATCATAACATCATCCTTTGATGGCGGATGACGAAGATCAACAATTTGTACAACTGCCTTTAGTTGCTCTCTTCCTGTTAAATATGTTTCAATCATTTTCCCCCAAGCTTCTCGTTCCTTCTTGGAGACCTTTGCATAACCATAACCTGGTACATCAACAAAATGTAAAATTTCATTGATTAAGTAAAAGTTTAAAGTTTGTGTTTTTCCAGGTTTTGATGATGTTCTTGCTAGATTCTTTCGATTAAGCATTTTATTAATAAAAGAGGACTTTCCTACATTTGACCTTCCTGCAAGAGCGAACTCAGGCAAAGCCTCACCAGGATACTGGTCAGGCTTTACCGCACTTATTACGATATTAGCAGAATTTACTTTCATATTTGTTTCCTCCCATTTAATGCATGCTTCAGCACTTCATCTACATGGGAGACAAGTACAAACTGCAGCTCATCCCGAACACTCTCGGGAATGTCATCAATATCCTTTTCATTATCCTTTGGAATAATAATTTTTGTTAGCCCTGCTCGATGAGCACTTAATGATTTCTCCTTTAATCCACCGATCGGAAGCACTCGTCCTCTTAATGTAATTTCTCCAGTCATTCCTACTTC
Source organism: Cytobacillus eiseniae (assembly GCF_017874625.1). Classification (GTDB taxonomy): domain Bacteria; phylum Bacillota; class Bacilli; order Bacillales; family Cytobacillaceae; genus Cytobacillus; species Cytobacillus eiseniae. The sequence continues at coordinate 123,056 of NZ_JAGIKZ010000004.1, forward strand.
TTTACGAATCGGCTTTCCTGAAAGAGCGGATACAAGTGCTGTTGCCATTGTAATTCCAGCTGAAGGACCATCCTTAGGGACTGCTCCTTCTGGTACGTGAATATGGATATCATATTTTTCATGAAAATCCTCTTCAATTTCTAATTCCTCCGCTTTTGAACGGACATAACTGAATGCAGCTTGCGCTGATTCCTTCATTACATCACCAAGTTTTCCTGTGAGCACTAATTTTCCCTTACCAGGTGAGAGGGATACTTCAATTTGCAGTGTATCTCCACCTACGGTCGTATAGGCTAATCCCGTTGCAACCCCTACTTGATCTTCTAATTCAGCTTGGCCATAACGGAATTTCGTTTTCCCAAGGAACTCCTCAATATTCTTCTCTGTGATAATGACCTTTTTCTTTTCTCCAGAAACAAGTATCTTTGCTGTTTTTCGGCAAATCGTCGCTAACTGACGTTCAAGACTACGCACGCCAGCTTCTCTCGTATAATAACGGACGATTTTTTGAATGCCATCTTCACGAATTTGAAGCTGAGATTTTGAGAGACCGTGCTCACGAATTTGCTTCGGCAATAAATGATCCTTTGCAATATGAATTTTCTCCAGCTCTGTATAACCTGCAATTGTGATGATTTCCATTCGATCCCGAAGCGGGCCTGGAATTGTGCCTAAATCATTTGCAGTAGCAATAAACATGACTTTTGAAAGATCATATGGTTCTTCAATATAATGGTCACTGAAATTATGATTTTGTTCTGGATCTAATACTTCAAGCATCGCAGATGATGGATCCCCACGGAAGTCATTTGACATTTTGTCAATTTCATCTAAAAGAAAAACAGGATTGATCGTGCCAGCCTTCTTCATCCCTTGAATAATCCTACCTGGCATTGCCCCTACATAGGTTCTTCTGTGCCCACGAATTTCAGATTCATCACGGACTCCACCTAGTGATATCCGAACAAAGTTTCGATTTAAGGATGCAGCAATAGAACGTGCAAGACTTGTTTTCCCTACCCCTGGAGGCCCTGCTAAGCAAAGAATCGGACCCTTCAGTGAATTCGTAAGCTTTTGTACAGCTAAATACTCGAGAACACGCTCTTTCACTTTTTCAAGTCCATAATGATCCTCATTTAAGATACGCTCTGCCTTTTGAATGTTTAAATCATCATCTGTTGCCTCACTCCATGGCAAAGATAGGAGCCATTCAATATAATTACGGATCACACCACTTTCTGCAGAGCTGGATGGGATTTTCTCATACCTGTCCAGCTCCTTTAATGCAGTAACTTCCACATGTTCAGGCATACCAGCCTTTTCAATTTTTTCAGTTAAATCAGCTACCTCACCTGTTTTTCCTTCTTTATCACCAAGTTCTTTTTGAATGGCCTTCATCTGCTCACGCAAATAATATTCCTTCTGCGTTCGTTCCATTGATTTTTTAACACGCTGACCAATCTTCTTCTCTAAATTTAAAACTTCTTTCTCATTATGAATGATTTCAATGACATGATTCATTCGTTCTTTAATGTCCGTTGTTTCTAATATTTCTTGCTTTTCTTTTTGTTTTAAAGGAAGGTGAGAGGATATGATATCCGCCATTCTGCCTGGCTCTTCAATATCAGCAACCGCAGAATATGTTTCAGCTGAAATTTTCTTTGAAACCTTTATGTATTGCTCAAAATATTCAAGCATTGTTCTCATTAATGCTTGGTCCTCTACATCCTTCGTCATCAATTCTTCAAGCACTTCAATACGTACAGAGAAGTGGGTATCTTCATCATTGAATTCAATAATGTCTGCTCTTTTGAGACCTTCTACTAACACCCGAATTGTACCATTCGGAAGCTTAAGCATTTGCTTTACACGTGTCAATGTCCCTCTTCTATACAAATCCTCTTCCATCGGTTCATCTATTGAGACTTCTTTTTGCGTAGTTAGGAAAATTAAATGGTCATCTACCATCGCTTTTTCAAGTGCCTGTACCGATTTATCACGTCCTACATCTAAGTGTAGGACCATTGTTGGATAAACGAGCAAACCTCGAAGCGGCAGGAGGGGGACGATGATTTCTTTCTTTTTCGCCAAACTAAAGCACCTCCAAATGCATATCTTAATCAGCATAAAATTAGTTATTAATTCTTTGTACAATTCTATCGTATTTATTTGTTAGTGTCTAATTCTAGATGTCAGAAGTCAGATGTAAGATTAGAGGAAAATGCTACATATCACCATTCTCACTCGAATGGTTCCTTACCTATTTATCCTCATGTTAACAAATCCATTTATACAAAAATAAAACTTCGGCTTCATCGTAAAGTATCAGCCGAAGTTTCTCTCTCGCTAAATGCTTTCTTTTTTCGCCAATTCGATTGAAGCAGTTATCGATTGTTCCTTATGGAAGTTTTTCAAGAGTGCCAGATCAAATACTTCATTTAAATGACTGACAGGAACAATCCGAATACCTGTGATTTCATTTAAAATGGATTGCATATTTTCCTCAGGAATAATGACTGTTTTCGCTCCCGCTTTTTTAGCTGCTTTTACTTTAGGGTAGACGCCTCCAATTGGTTTAACATGTCCATGTATGCTTATTTCCCCAGTCATAGCGACTGTATGATCGATAGGAAGCTTGTAAATAGCAGAATATATCCCAGTTGCCATTGCAATCCCTGCTGATGGCCCATCAATTGGAATGCCGCCTGGGAAATTCACATGAATATCATAGTCATTTGCAGGTACACCCATTGATCGGAGGACGGTAATGACATTTTCAATTGATCCTCTTGCCATGCTTTTCCTGCGAATCGACTTGCCTTGTCCGCCAATGCTTTCCTCCTCAACGATACCAGTAATATTGATGCTTCCTTTTTCTATGGCAGGAATAACGGTAACTTCAATCTCAAGGAGCGCACCTGTATTTGGACCATAGACAGCAAGACCATTAACAAGGCCAACTGCAGAGTTTGAATTGATTTTTCTTTCCATTCTTGGCGTAAGTTGGCTTGATTGAATCACCCACTCGATATCTTCATCCTTTATGTAATCTCTATCCTCTGTTATTGCAAGTCCAGCTGAAATTTGTATTAGATTTACAGCTTCTCGGCCATTCCTTGCATAGGAAGATAAGATTTCTAAAGCCTTTTCACTAATCTTAAGATGTACTTTTTCTGCTGCCTTTCTGCCAATTTCAATTATTTCATCTTCTAATAATTCCCTGAAAAATACTTCCATACATCTTGAACGAATGGCCGGAGGAATCTCACTAGGCGTTCTCGTCGTAGCACCAATTAATCGAAAATCAGCTGGAAGTCCATTTTTAAAGATATCATGAATGTGATTCGGAATTTGAGTGTTTTCTTCATTATAATACGCACTTTCTAAAAACACTTTCCGATCTTCTAAAACCTTTAATAGTTTATTCATTTGAATCGGATGGAGCTCTCCAATCTCATCGATAAATAGGACACCCCCATGCGCATTTGTTACAGCCCCCTGCTTCGGCTGAGGAATCCCAGCTTGTCCCATGGCACCTGCCCCTTGATAAATAGGATCATGAACTGAACCAATAAGTGGATCAGCTATTCCCCGTTCATCAAAACGAGCAGTTGTTGCATCTAATTCAATAAATACAGATGATGGTTTAAATGGCGATTTGGCTGTTTTTTTTGCTTCTTCTAATACAAGCCTTGCAGCTGCTGTCTTTCCAACACCTGGTGGTCCATAAATGATGACATGCTGAGGATTTGGGCTACATAATGCGGCTTTTAATGATTTAATCCCGTCTTCCTGTCCAACAATATCCGCAAAACTAGATGGCCTCACTTTTTCTGCTAAAGGCTCCGTTAATGAGATCGCTCTCATTTTACGCAATTGGTCCATTTCCTTTTTGGATTCTCTATCGATTGATACTTTTTGTGTTCGTTGACTTTTAAGCAAATTCCAGAAATATAGTCCGATAATGATCCCAAAAAACAATTGAATAAATATCGCAATACCGGTCCAACTCATACTGTTACCTCCTGCATTATAGTTCTCGCTGATAATGCTAGTATCTCCTTCACTTAGTTGGAATAAACAAGAAACTAATGTAAAAAGTTTGGTGAATAAGAAAAGCTGAAGCGCCTTAATCATCGCCGTACATACTGGAAGGAACATGATGAGATAAAAGAAACACAGTTAGTGATAGCCAACCGATGTTGACGCAATCGTTGCTTTGGGAACTGAAGTTTGATAGGTGATAGGGCTATACAAAAAAGCCAAACCGAAATCGGTTTGGCTTTACAAGAAAGAGATCGCTCTCCTCTTTCACTTTTTATGCAGATGTTTTTCTTTTCTCATCAATAATCGATCCATCTTCAAGAATTAGCTTTGGTGCTACATTATCAACAATTGATTCCTTCGTAATAATACATTTTTTAATGTCTTCTCGTGAAGGCAATTCAAACATAACATCAAGCATAATTCCTTCAATGATGGAACGAAGGCCACGTGCACCAGTTTTACGCTCAATTGCTTTTTTCGCAATTTCCACAAGTGCTTCTTCATCAAATTCAAGTTCTACATCATCAAGCTCAAGCATTTTTTGGTATTGCTTAACAAGCGCATTTTTTGGTTTTGTAAGAATTTCCATTAATGCTTCTTCATCAAGCGGTGTTAAACTTGCAATAACAGGCAGACGACCGATAAATTCTGGAATTAATCCAAATTTTAATAAATCTTCTGGGAGTACCTTTGCTAAAAGCTCCTTCTGTTCAAGCTCACTTTGTGATGAGTCAGATCCAAATCCAATCACTTTTTGTCCAAGACGGCGTTTAATAATTTGCTCAATCCCGTCAAAGGCACCACCACAAATAAATAATATATTCGTTGTATCAATCTGAATAAATTCTTGATGTGGATGCTTACGTCCACCTTGTGGAGGAACACTAGCAACTGTTCCTTCAAGAATTTTTAGTAACGCTTGCTGAACACCTTCACCTGAAACATCTCTTGTAATTGAAGGGTTTTCTGATTTTCTTGCTACTTTATCAATTTCATCAATATAAATAATTCCCTTTTCAGCCTTCTCAACATCATAGTCAGCTGATTGAATAAGCTTTAGAAGAATATTCTCAACATCTTCCCCAACATACCCTGCTTCTGTTAAAGAAGTAGCATCAGCAATAGCAAATGGCACATTAAGAATTCGAGCTAATGTTTGAGCTAATAATGTCTTCCCGCTTCCTGTCGGCCCTATCATCGCGATATTACTTTTAGAAAGCTCTACATCATCAATTTTGCTGTTAGAATTAATTCGCTTGTAATGATTGTACACGGCAACTGATAAAGATTTCTTCGCTTGATCTTGACCGATTACATATTCGTCAAGGATATCACGAATTTCTGCCGGCTTTGGTACATCTTTAAATTCCACTTCTTCTTCTGTTCCAAGCTCTTCCTCAACGATTTCAGTACAAAGTTCTATACATTCATCACATATATAAACACCTGGTCCTGCAACAAGTTTCCGTACTTGATCCTGTGTTTTCCCACAGAACGAACACTTTAATTGCCCTTTTTCATCATTAAATTTAAACAAAATTCTTCACCCCTTAAAAACTTCAAATCAGTATATTATGCTTGCACGAGTTCTATACAAACAAATTTGTATTCAGCCTGTTTTCTATCTTGCATCTGAGCTTATACGAGCTTTTGTGCATTCATTTACTCATTGACCATCAATTGTTATGTATTGCATTGTAACACATTTCCACATTAGACAGGAAATGATAACGCTTAGATATTCACTTTAATTATGTATGGCTGTTTGTATAGAATACTCGCTACTTCCTTTGGCTGAAAAAAGTTATTCTAAATAAGCTTATCCAATAATGGTCAAGTTAAGTCAATCAATTTCATCCAAAAACTTTATATATTATATGTATGTCTATTATGTATATTGTACAAAACAAGGCACGATACCATCGCGCCTTGTTCTTTATGTTTTTTATTTTTCGGTTGTATATTTTCCCGATTGAAATGATCAAAAGGAAAAGAACAGCCATTATGCCTATGCTTAAATCAAAATTAAGCAGTTGACACTACTATTCATTTATTATGCGATTGTTTTGCTGTTTTCTACTAGGAAATCAACCGCTTTTTTCACTTTAAGATCGCCTTTTAGTCCTTCAAGGCTACCTAGTGCTTTTTCAATGTTTTCAACTGTCATGTTGTACATTTCAGCCATTTTATCAAGCTCAGCAGTCACTTCTTCGTCTGTAACTTCGATGTTTTCTGCTTTTGCAATTGCTTCAAGTGTAAGATTTACACGAACACGCTTTTCAGCATCTTCTTTCATTTGGTCACGTAATGCACTTTCTTCTTGACCAGAGAATTGGAAGTATAACTCAAGGTTCATTCCTTGCATTTGAAGACGTTGTTCAAATTCATTCATCATACGATCTACTTCATTATCAATCATAACAGCTGGAAGATCAATTTCTGAATTTGAAGCAGCTTTTTCAACAACTGTATCTTGAACGAAATGCTCACCTTCATGTTTTTTGCTTTCTACTAGACGAGTTTTCACTTTTTCTTTAAGTGCATCTAAAGTTTCAACTTCTTCGTCTGCATCTTTCGCAAATTCATCATCTAAAGCTGGCAGTTCTTTTCCTTTAATTTCATGAACAGTTACTTTGAATACTGCAGGCTTTCCTGCTAATTCAGCTGCATGGTATTCTTCAGGGAAAGTAATTTCAATATCTTTAGATTCTCCAGAAGCTGCACCTACTAGTTGCTCTTCAAATCCAGGAATAAATTGGCCTGAACCAAGTTCAAGTGAATAGTTTTCAGCTTTTCCACCTTCGAATGCTTCACCATTAACAAAGCCTTCAAAGTCCATAACAACTGTATCGCCGTTTTCAGCTTTTCCTTCTTCTTTTACAACAAGCTCTGCAAGCTTTTCTTGCATTGCAGTCAATTCGTTCGTCACATCTTCTTCTGTTACTTCAGTATCGAACTTTTCAACTTCTAGGCCTTTGTATTCACCAAGTTTCACTTCTGGCTTTACAGTTACTGTAGCTTTGAAGATTAAGCTTTTGCCTTTTTCAATTTGCTCTACATCAATTTCAGGACGATCAACTGGCTCAATTCCAGTTTCATCGATTGCAGCAGTATAAGCTTCAGGAAGAAGATAGTCAACTGCTTCTTGATATAATGATTCAACGCCAAAACGTTTTTCAAACATTCCGCGAGGCATTTTTCCTTTACGGAAACCTGGTACATTTACTTGTTTAACGACTTTTTTGAATGCAGCGTCTAAACCTTCGTTTACTCTTTCTGCATCTACTTCAATTGTAAGAACCCCTTGGTTCCCTTCTAGCTTTTCGAATTTTGCAGACATAAATTTAGTCCCTCCAACAATCTATTATCATTTCATACGTAACGAATGGATATGGATAAAGCTTGATTTACAAGCAATATACACTTTTTTTAGATAAAAAATACCATTTACATATACAACCATTATATTATAACATACGTTGCTTTTCTTTCAACAATGAAGACTAAAAATCGGTGAATGAAATTTCTTCTAATTGTATTAAAAATTGATGTGCCTCTATCGTGTCAGCTTCCTCCACTTGATAGAGCTCCGATAATTGCTTTTCCTCACTGTCAATTCCCATGTATTCTGCCGCAAGAAAATGATAGGCAGCTGCCCAAACATTGATGTTAAATGACTCGAATTGGAAAGGATAGAGAATGAAAAAATGCCTATTGATTAATTCCTTTATTTGATCAAAAAGAATAGGATTTTCATGTTCCATTCTCGTACTTAATAATTGTAAAATAGATGCTATTTCAGGTTGTTCATAAACTGCGGGAAGTTCGATCGGAACGACCGCCTTTTCTTTCCCCAATTTTTTAATCATAATCTTTTTATCATACTCATGCTCAGATAGTACATTCAATAGCATCGTCTTAAAAAATAGCTGGCCATTATCCGATTGTAAATAATTTTTCATTTGGTCAATATATGGCCGAATATTTCTTTCAGCTAATTGAGCAGCCACATTGATTTGCTCTTGCTGACTTGTATACGTAAAAAGATCCATTTCCAAAATCGTATCTTCTTGCGCTGTTTCTTCCATTTCATTCGTTACTTTTTCATTTGCCATTCTCCTGCTAAATTCAAGCATTCGGGTGAAGTTCTCGAATTTCTCTTTTGGTACTTCTTTTTCTTCTAACAAAACTTCAATCGTTGTGACAATTTCATCATATTGATGCAGCTGAACAAGAATCATTAAGTACAGATCAATAATCTCAATGTATTCCCCTATCCCTTTTTGCAGCATTACACTCGCATGTTCCTTCGCTTTTTGTAATGATCCCCATTCATAATAAGCAAGAACTAATCCAATATAGGCATCACTATTTTCAGGATCTAATTGAACGGCTTCCTCCAAAAGCTCTGCTGCCTCCCGAAATCTTTTTTGCTGTATTTTCTCTAGACCTTTTTCAAGAAGTCGCTTTTCTAAATGAGGAAAAAGCACAACATTATCATTCAACTTTTTCTGACCCTGGTTCTTCATACCTTTTCCCGCCTCAAACATTATTTTGAAGTTAGTTTAGCATGTAAGTCTTGAAAAAACAAAGAGATCCACAGCATATTAACTGTGAATCCCTTTACTATCATCGTATCGTAATAGTCGCTTTCTCATAATCAGTTATTTTCTCTTCGAATTGTAATGTGATTTCAATTTCATCCCATCCATTTATGAGCATCCTCTTCCAATATGTATGAATTGAAAATGTAGTAGAAAAGCCTTTCTCATCCTTAACCATTTCATTTTTAAGATCAACGCTTAGTACATAAGGTTGATTTTTTGCTTCCTTTAATAAATAGGAAACTTCTTCGCTTTTTAGTCTAATTGGGAGTATCCCATTTTTCAAACAGTTTTGGTGAAAAATATCTGCAAAAGAGGGAGCAATTATTGCTTTAAAGCCGTAATCAGCTAATGCCCATGGCGCATGCTCTCTCGACGATCCACAACCAAAATTCTCATTTGCGATCAGTATAGATGCATTTTTATTCTCTGGTTGATTTAATTCAAAAGCAGGGTTTTCTTTTCCATCGTTCATGTACCGCCAATCGTAGAATAAATATTGACCAAATCCAGTCTTTTCAATTCTTTTTAAAAACTGCTTAGGGATAATTTGATCTGTATCCACATTTGCTCGATCCATTGGAATTGCTTTTCCTTCGACAATCGTAAATCTGCCCATTTTCCTCACATCCTTTCGATTAAACTGTTTCTACTTCCATTAATTTACCCACATCGATAAATCGGCCATTTAGTGCTGCCGCAGCTGCCATCATGGGACTCACTAAATGCGTTCTTGCTCCGGATCCTTGGCGTCCTTCAAAATTCCGATTGGAAGTCGAGGCACAATGTTCTCCGCTTGGAACAATATCATTATTCATACTTAAGCACATGCTACATCCAGACTCTCTCCATTCAAAGCCAGCATTTTGAAAAATGATGTTCAAACCTTCAGCTTCTGCCTGTTTCTTAACTTGCTGTGATCCAGGAACAACTAATGCCCTTACATTTGAATGAACTCTTTTCCCTTTCACAATTTCTGCTGCCTGACGTAAATCCTCTATACGCGAATTTGTACAAGATCCAATAAAAACATGTTGTATTTCAATGTCTTTTATTTTTTGCCCTTCTTCTAATCCCATGTAGGTTAATGCTCGCTCAAGAGACCTTTGTTCTATTGGATTTTTACAATCTTTTAAATATGGAACATGATCGTTCACACTTGATGTCATCGCTGGGTTCGTACCCCAGCTGACCATAGGAGCAATTTGACTTGCATCAATGGACATTTCCTTATCAAAAATAGCGTTCTCATCAGATGTAAGCTCACGCCACTTTTTTACAGCATGTACAAAATTCTCTCCTTTTGGTGCGTGCTTTCGACCATTTAAATATGAAAATGTCGTCTCATCCGGACTAACTAAGCCAGCTTTAGCCCCTCCCTCAATTGACATATTGCAAATTGTCATTCGTTCTTCCATCGACATCTTCTTAATTACGTCTCCGCAATATTCTATGATATACCCTTGACCGAAATTCACGCCCTTTTGCGAAAGAATGTAAAGAATAACATCCTTTGCTGTCACTCCTTTTCTAAGTGTCCCACTTATTTCAATTTTCATTGTTTTTGGCTTTGCTTGCCAAAGTGTTTGCGTTGCCAATACATGCTCAACCTCACTTGTGCCAATCCCAAATGCAATGGATCCAAATGCTCCATGTGTAGACGTATGGCTATCCCCACATACAATCGTCATCCCTGGCTGTGTGAACCCTAATTCAGGTCCGATTACATGGACAATTCCTTGATCAGGGCTATCTATTCCAGCTAAAGGAATTCCGAATTCCATGCAATTTTTCTCCAAAGTTGTCATTTGGTTTAATGCCACTTTATCTTCAATTTTATAACGATTAACAGTAGGTACATTATGATCCATTGTTGCAAATGTCTTATCTGGTTGCCTAACTTTTCTATTTTTCATTCTTAAACCGGAAAAAGCCTGTGGAGAAGTCACTTCATGTACTAAATGAAGATCGATATACAGTAAATCTGGTTTTCCTTCTTCTTGATGGATAATATGTTTATCCCATATTTTCTCAATAATTGATCTCCCCATTTTAACCTCCTGATTCCCTTTTTTTAAAATAAACACGACCCAATGATCGGATCGTGTTTTATTTATATTTAGGTTGTTTTCACAAACATTGTTGCTAATTAAGATAAAGTTGGTCAACCACATCAATCAAAACAGGAATTTACACAATTCTTGCGCCTCTGGACAAGCCGCATCCGCTTTTCTTTGTCTAGCTCCTGCGGCTAGGGGCTCGAGGTCTTAAGCCACTCTGAATGGAAGGTTAAAGAACAACCTTCCATTCAGACCGTCTTAAGCTTGTCGCCCCTGAACAAGCCGCCTCCGCTTTTCTATGCGTATGCACTCATAATATACATGATGGCTTCGTTATCCATAAGGGTTGCTTTAATTTCTCCAACCATTTCATCGGTTGTTACTAGCTTTTTGCCGAATGTCATAATATCCTTTGTTCTGTATCCTGCATCAAGCACTTGATTTACAGCTTGCTCAATGGCGTCTGCTTCCTCATTCATTCCGAATGATTGACGGAGCATCATTGCTGCAGAAAGAATCATTGCAATCGGGTTGGCTGACCCTTTTCCTTTAATATCTGGTGCCGAACCGTGAATAGGCTCATATAAGTATGGACCACGCTCAGAAAGGCTAGCTGAAGGGAGCATTCCAAGTGAACCTGTAAGTACAGATGCCTCATCACTCAAAATATCACCAAACATGTTCTCAGTGACAACAACATCAAATTGTTTCGGATTTTTGATCATTTGCATAGCAGCATTGTCAACAAGCATATGTTCTAGTTCAACATCCGGATAGTCCTTCGAAATAACTTCTGCTACTTCTCTCCACATTCGACTTGATTCCAGTACATTTGCCTTATCAATGGAAGTTACTTTCCCTTTCCTTTCTACTGCAAGCTCAAATGCAAGTCGAACCACTCTTTCAATTTCTGCTCGTTGGTAGTATAGAGTATCAACAACCCCATCTTCTCCGTTTTTCTGAATTCGTTCACTCGGTTTCCCAAAATATATGCCCCCACTTAATTCTCTAACCATTACCATCTCTACACCTTCAATAACTTCTTTTCGAAGTGGAGAAGCATCTGCAAGACTTGGATAATAACTAGTTGGCCTTACATTTGCATAAAGACCAAGTTCCTTTCGAATCCTTAATAATCCTTGTTCAGAACGAAGGTGAGCAGGCTTTTTCTCCCATTTTGGACCGCCTACAGCTCCGAGTAAAACCGCATCGCTTTGTTTACATAGCTCAATCGTCTCATCTGGAAGCGGCGTTCCAAGTGTATCAATCGCTTCTCCACCAATCATTCCATATTGAAAATAGAATTGATGTCCAAAACGTTCACCTACAGCTTGCAGGACCTCAATTGCGCCTTTTGCCACTTCTTTGCCAATTCCATCACCTGGTAGTACCGCGATACGCTTTTTCATTTTTTTCCCTCCGCCTTCTGTATTTTGATTGTCTATACATTTATGTTAAGCTTACTTCTTGCTTTCCTTCCTTTTCCTTCAGATAGATTACTCGATTCACAGCATTTAAATAGGCTTTCCCCGAAGCCTCTAACACATCCTGTGCAAGTCCTCTCCCGCTTGTTTCAATACCTAAATATTTTAGTTTTACATATACTTGGGCAAGTGCATCTCTTCCTGCTCCAACAGACTGGATGCGGTAATCTAATAGATTGATGGACCCTTCCACACATTTTTCCAATGTATTATAAAGGGCTTCGATACTTCCCGCTCCCGTTCCAGCCTCTTGGATGACTTCCTTATCCGCTCCTGATAAAGTAACGGTCGCTGTTGGTACTTGATTCGTCCCGTATTGGATTTGCAAATGAATTAATTCATAGAAACGCTCTTCCTTTGATAACTCTTCTTCAAGGACAAGTGCAACCAAATCTTCGTCAGTCATTTCTTTTTTACGGTCAGCTAAGTCTTTGAATGCACTAAATAGCGGTTTAATATTTTCCTCAGGAATGTTAAGTCCTAATTCATCTAACCGGTTTTTAAAGGCATGCCTGCCTGAATGCTTTCCTAAAACTAAAGAGTTCGACTGGAATCCTACTAGATCAGGAGAAATAATTTCATAGGTTGTTTTCTCCTTGAGTACCCCATCCTGATGAATCCCAGATTCATGTGCATAGGCATTTTTGCCGACAACTGCCTTATTCGCAGGAACAATCATTCCCGTCAGCTTGCTGACAAGACTGCTTGTGCGGCTGATCTCATGAAGATTGAGGCGAGTTGATGCCTGATAATAATCCTTTCTAATATGCAAGGCTACCGCAAATTCCTCCAAAGCAGCGTTTCCTGCTCTTTCCCCAATGCCGTTGATTGTTCCTTCCACTTGTGTTGCACCATTTTCAACAGCTGCAAGTGAATTGGCGATTGCCATTCCTAAATCATCATGACAGTGGGTTGATAAGGAAACCTTATTAATAGAAGGAACATTTTCTTTTAAGTATTTAAAAATGGCTCCATATTCTTGTGGCGTTCCATATCCGACCGTATCAGGAATATTAATTACTCTCGCTCCTGCCTGAATGACCTTTTCGATAATTTCGGCTAAGAAGGGCAGCTCCGTCCTTGAAGCATCTTCTGCCGACCATTGAATAATTGGGAATTTCTTAGCTGCATATTTGACTGTTTCTACAGCTGTATGGATGACTTCTTCTTTCGACATTTTTAATTTATACTCTCGATGAATCGGCGATGTTGCAAGAAAGGTATGGAGCCTTGGTTCTGCACCGTCTTTCAGCGCTTCCCATGCTGCATCGATATCAGAAATAACTGCCCGTGCAAGTCCCGTGACAGAACAATTTTTTATCGTTTGAGCAATTTTTTGTACGGACGAGAAGTCGCCTTTGGATGCAGCTGGAAAACCCGCTTCCATAATATCTACATTTAACCTTTCCAGTTGCTTGGCAATTTCAAGCTTTTCCGAAAAATTAAGGTTCACACCGGCTGACTGTTCTCCATCCCTTAAGGTTGTGTCGAAAATTTTAATGGTTTGCACTAGCAACAGCTTCCTTCTTTTTTCCGCTATTAACGAACGGCATCATTTTTCTAAGTTCTCTTCCCACCTGCTCAATTTGATGCTGCTTTTCTCTCTCATTTACTGCATTAAATTCAGGGCGATTTGCTTGATTTTCTAGGATCCAGCCTTTAGCAAATTTCCCATCCTGAATATCTTTAAGAATTGCTTTCATTTCTTCCTTCACTCTTTCATCCACTACACGCGGACCACTGACAAAGTCTCCCCATTGTGCTGTATCTGAGATCGAATAACGCATTCCTTCTAATCCGCCTTCATACATCAAATCAACAATTAGCTTCAATTCATGCAAGCATTCAAAGTAGGCTAGTTCAGGCTGGTATCCTGCTTCGACTAACGTTTCAAATCCGGCCTTAACAAGTGAGGTCAATCCCCCACAAAGAACAGCCTGTTCACCGAATAGGTCGGTTTCTGTTTCCTCTTTAAAGGTAGTTTCTAAAGCACCTGCACGCAGAGCACCAATAGCTCTTGCATAAGCTAGGGCAAGTTCTTGCGCTTCACCTGATACATCCTGGTGGATAGCGAAAAGTGCTGGAACACCTGCATCCTGTTCATACGTTCTTCTTACAAGATGGCCTGGACCTTTAGGGGCAACGAGAAGCACATCACTTTCCTTTGGTGGAACAATTTGATTGAAATGAACATTAAAACCATGGGCAAACATCAGTGCTTGAGTCGTTACATTCGGTTCAATTTCTTCTTTATATACTTTCGTCTGGAGTTCATCTGGCAAGAGAATCATGACTACGTCTGCCTGTGCTGTCGCTTCCGCTACTGAATATACTTGAAAGCCATCTTCTGCTGCTTTATCCCATGATTTCCCTTTGCGAAGCCCAATTACGACTTCAACTCCGCTGTCTCTTAGATTTAATGCATGTGCATGACCTTGTGATCCATAGCCGATCACCGCTACCTTTTTCCCATTTAAATAAGCTGGATTCGCATCTCCGTTATAGTACATTTTCGCCATTATTATCTTCCTTTCTTTTTTTAAAATTAAACGATTGAGTATGTTTTTTGCGGATTGACTGGTTTTTGTGTTCCTCTTGGGAATGCTGTCGTTCCTGTGCGAGCGAGCTCCTTAATTCCATAAGGCTTAATCAGTTCGATAAATGCTTCAATCTTATCGGATTCTCCTGTTATCTGAATGACTAAGCTATCCTTGCTTATATCAATAACAGCTGCTCGAAATGGTTCGATTAATGCATAGAGTTCATTTCTTGTTTGCGGGGTTGTGAGCACTTTTATTAATGCCAGCTCTCTTGCCACAATTGCTTGATCACTAATATCTGTTACTTTTAAAATATCAATCTGCTTATTCAGCTGTTTTGTAATTTGTTCAGCTTCTCGATCACTTTCTACATGAATGACGCAAGTAATTCTTGAAACCCCTTCTTGTTCCGTTAACCCTACAGAGATGCTTTCAATATTGTAATTCCGCTTAGAAAAAAGATTCGTAATTCGATTGAGAACACCTGGGCGGTTTAAAACCGTCATACTAATAATTTTTTTCATGGTTTCACACCTACCATTTCATGCAGCCCTTTCCCTGGGGCAATCATCGGATAGACATTCTCATCAGGATCAATTCGAATATCAAGCAGAACAGGCTCTCGGCTATTCAACACTTCCTCAAAAAGGACTTCTGCTTCTTCAGCTGTATTTATTTCATATCCTTTTATTCCGTAAGCTTCTGCTAGCTTCACAAAGGAAGGCTGGATAGGAATTTTACTATGGGAATACCGTTTGTCATAAAAGATTTCCTGCCATTGCCGAACCATTCCGAGTGATAAATTATTGAATATTGCGATTTTTATCGGGAGATTTAATTCTTTAATGACTGTCAGCTCTTGTGTAGACATTTGAAATCCGCCATCCCCAAGAACAGCAATGACACATCGTTCCGGATCAGCTAGCTGCGCTCCAATGCTTGCCGGTAATCCAAAGCCCATGGTTCCAAGACCACCTGAGGTCACCCATCGATTCGCTTTTTTAAATTGGTAATACTGTGCTGCCCACATTTGGTGCTGCCCAACATCTGTGACGACGATTGCATCCCCAGCTGTTTTTTCATAAAGCATCTCTAACACTTTTTGGGGCTTAAGAGTGTCTGACTCCCCATAATGATAAGGATACTCCTCTTGCCATTTATGAATTTGTTCCAACCATTCCGAATGGGCTGGCGGTTTTCCATTTTGCTTGATTAATTCTTTTAATGCTTCTTTTGCATCTGCAACAACTGGTATGGCTGTTGGAACGTTCTTCCCAATTTCAGCTGGATCAATATCGATGTGAGCAACCGTTGCATGAGGGGCAAAGAATTGCAAATTTCCTGTAAGCCGGTCATCAAATCTTGCTCCGATATTAATTAATAAATCACATTCACTTAAACCCATATTCGATGCATAACAGCCATGCATACCAGCCATTCCAACAAACAGCTGATGGTCTGCTGGGAATCCGCCTAAACCAAGAAGTGTATGAATAACTGGAAGCTGCTGCTGTTCTGCATATTCTTTTAATTCACTCGAAGCTTGCCCAAGAAGGACACCAGCTCCAGCAAGTATAACTGGCTTTTTCGCCCGGCTAACTGCCTCAGATAGTTTTCTGATTTGCAAATAGTTAGGCTGTACGGTTGGCTGATAGCCAGGTAGCTTTATCTCTTGTTCTTCTGGAGGTTTTGATACAGTTGCTGCAATATCTTTTGGAATATCTATCAAGACTGGCCCTGGTCTTCCGCTTGTTGCAATAAAAAATGCCTCTTTCACAATTCGAGGGATATCTTCAATCCTTCGAACCTGGTAATTGTATTTCGTAATCGGTGTTGTAATCCCTAAAACATCTGCTTCTTGGAAAGCATCAGAACCGATTACATTTGTCGGAACCTGACCAGTGAATACGACAAGCGGAAGAGAGTCCATCATCGCGTCTGTGAGACCCGTAACAATGTTCGTTGCTCCTGGGCCAGATGTGGCAATAACCACTCCAGGTTTCCCGGAAATTCTTGCATACCCTTCCGCTGCATGAATTCCTCCTTGCTCATGCCTTGGCAAAACGTGGAGAATTTTTGAATCATAGAGCTTGTCATAAATCGGAAGTACAGCTCCTCCAGGATATCCAAAGATCACTTCCACCTTTTCTTTTTCCAAGGCCTCTAATAACAGATCAGCACCAGTGACCATTTCGGTCTTAGCCTTTGATTCTGCCATGGCAGCTTGCTGCAACATTTGTATAAAACCTCCTCTTTTTCCTTTAATTCAATATAAAAAGCCTTTCCACCCCTTAAAAACCTACTAATCCTAGGTATAAGGGGTGAAAAGGCTTTAATCCCATTCCACGGTACCACCCTAAATTCACGCAATCTGCATGCACTTATGGACAACTATTTCCTGTCCGTTTTGATAACGGGTGATAGACACCCGATCAACTCTACTCGATTGACTCTTTCAAGCTGATGCTCTGAGGTGAGTTCATTTTATGGGGGAATTACCGGTTCACAGCAGCTCCGGCTCTCTGTAAATTCCAATTCATAAAACTACTTATCCTCTTCTTCGCTTTATAGCTATTATATTTTTTGTTTTAGCACTTTAAACCATTGAATTTTTAGGTTAAAAAAAACTATGTATTAATTGGTTTCGCTCACCTAAAAGTTGGCTGGTTTTTATTTCTTAATTTTTTGATTTCTTATATTGAGGACTATCTTACGCCCATTTTATTAAACCGTCAACACCCTTTTTATAACTTTTCTGATTATTTAAATTAATCTGATTAATTGTATCCGCTTTCATTGTTGTCCTGCTTACGTTTAAAGGATTATAATTTTTTTCCTTTATCTTCCCCAATCATATATAAATGGAAACTCAAATCAGTGGGAGACTATCATCCTCCCACTGATTGTTATGACAAACATACAATATAACTTTTTATCCATCCTATTCCTTCACTATGCTAAAGCGTATCTTCCTTCGCCTAGCCAACATAAACATAGGCTAGGTTTAACTCCTCTTGCAAATTTATGAAAATTCTAGATTAACTGTTCACGGTCATCTGCTTGTGGAGGCTCCTCCATCCACCCATGTTTAATCAAGATGTTGGCACCATCTTCGGCGTATAGTGCAATTTCTGGAATTAATGAAGCATATTTTAATCCAATATCTCTTCTTGGACTAACTGCCATTGCCATGCCATAATTACCAATTCCAGCAGCAATCATTGCGGATACATGAAACATGACGAGTTTATCTGAGAAAACATGCGTTGTCGTGTTCGTAACTGCCGTATCCCATATCATTGGAGCTGGTATACTCTCCTTTTTTAAGTAATCACTAAAAATATCTACATGTTTTTGGGCCATTTTTTTCCCTTTTACTAAAAATTGTTTCACTTCTTCATCTTTAGTCGTTTGAGCAAATGCAATCATAAGTGCCTTCCCAATCGCATTCGTTTGAATATTTAAGAATAAATGGCTAATTTCAATTGATGTTAACGCCCTCTTATCCCCAAACAGACCATTCAAAAATTGTTGCTTACTAACAAAATCTACCTTTTCAGGAATAGATATATAAGGAGGTTTAACATATGTCCCCTGATCTAGCATTAAATTACGTATCAAATCTTGCAGCATAATGCCTTTATCTAATACACGTTTATGAAAATCCAATACATCTGAACGTGTAGCCAATGCGATGGCCGCAGTACTAGCTGCCACTCCAAGTATAGACATATGGCGTAAATACAGTAAGACAAATGTATCCGAAAGAAGCTTTGGGGCATCAGAATTTACATCTTTTTCTGTAAAGCCAATAGGGATTGGAAAATTCTCTTTATCAAAAATATCCTTCATGATTGAAAGATTCATTTTTGCTATCTCTAATGTTTTCTCAATAATCGGGCGAACGTCCTCATCCTCCACATTTTTTATAAAATAGGTATTCACACAAACAGCTAAAGTATCATTAATATATTGAGTCCATAAACTAGACATTTCTGCAGCAGTTAAATGTAAGTTATTTTTATCCCTCACGTGAACATCCTCCTATTCGTTATATATAGAAATAATCTTCCCAAAAAAAGGAAGGAAAATGTAATTAGGTCTACTTTTACTTTCAAAAAAAGAGGACAGCCATTTGACTGTCCCCAAAGATTCTCGAATGAATCCCAGACTATTTTTTTCACTTATGAACGATTGAAATATTTAACTAAACAAAAAAACCTCTTATATCACTAGTAGCTTCCGATCAATAACTGACCGTTTCACTAATAAGATATAAGAGGTTGATTTGACGGGATTTACTACCCGATTTCCAACGTCCCAGGAGAGATTCGAACTCCCGACCGTACGCTTAGAAGGCGTATGCTCTATCCAGCTGAGCTACTGGGACATAACATCATGTATTTCAACGACAATATTTATTATATTATGCTATTAATTAAAAGTCAACAAAAAATAATCAATTTTTATTATGAGGGAAGCATAGCTCCCCTCCTTCAATTTAATCGATTTCGTTCCATCTCGGAAGCGGGAATACTTGAGTCAACTCATCCAATTTGCCTTGATCAAAATCATAAACATATAGATTTATTTCTTTTTCTACTACTTCTAAGCGCATATATGTTTTTTCTGTTCTGCCCCTTGGCAATCGAATACTTCCTGGGTTAATAAATAAAATACCATCGATCATTTCTGCTCCAAGTAAATGAGAATGACCAAAACAGACAATATCCGCCTCTACTTCACTCGCACGATAGGAAAGATTCATTAGTGTCGATTTCACTGAAAATCGATGACCATGTGTAACAAAAAGCTTGAGACCTGACACTTCTTCGATCCATTCCTCTGGAAAAGTACCTGCTCGATCACAGTTTCCCTGCACGACAAAGAAATTAGCTAATGCATCATGATTTGCTTGAAGTTCGGAATCCCCACAATGGATCATCATTTGAACTTCATGCGCATGTCTTTTTTTGATCTCTTGCAATTCATCTGTTAACCCATGGCTATCACTAACAATTAGGATACTCATTCATTTTCTCCACTTAGAAGAGATGGCAATTGACTTTCTAATTTCCGAAGAGCTTGAGAGCGATGACTGATCTGCGCCTTTTCCTCAGGCTTTAATTCTGCCATTGCTCGGTCCATTTCAACAACGAAAAATATCGGGTCATACCCAAATCCATAGCTGCCTCTTTTTTCTCGTAAAATGACACCTTCACAAGTCCCTGAAACAGTGAATGTTTCCTTACCTGGTGCTGCAACCGCTAATACACAATAAAATCTTGCTTGTCTCTTATTATCTGCTATCTGTTCAAGTTCGCTTAATACTTTGTCCATGTTTGCTTGATCACTTTTTTCTATTCCTGCATATCTAGCAGAAAAGACTCCTGGTCTGCCATCTAATGAATTAATTACTAGACCTGAATCATCTGCAATGACCATTCTGCCTAAAACATTAGCGATTGTTTCTGCTTTTAATTTTGCATTCTCTTCAAAGGTCTTTCCTGTTTCCTCTACATCCTGTATTTCAGGAAAATCTAAAAGTGTCTTTACCTCATACCCTAGAGGCTTAAACATCCGGATGAATTCCTTTGCTTTTCCCTCATTCTTAGTTGCAATTATCACTTCTTGCATGTCGCTACTTCCTCTCTTATTTCTCTCTACGTGCATTAATATGATTAGTAATTGTCTCACCAAGTGCTTCTTTTTGCATCTCAAATAACTGAGAAATTCCACCTTGTCCAGCCTTCAGCAATTCCTGTAACTCATTGTAGGAAAATGTTGCTTCTTCGCCTGTTCCCTGCAATTCGACAAATTCTCCGCTTCCCGTCATCACAATATTCATATCTACATGTGCTTTTGAATCCTCTACATAATTCAAATCAACAACTACTTGCTTGTTTTCTAGTATCCCTACACTTGTCGCTGCTAGAAAATCTTTAATAGGGTATTTCTTGAGTTTTTTCATTGAACTTAATTTGTCTAATGCGAGAGCCATTGCCACAAAAGCACCTGTAATTGATGCTGTCCTTGTCCCTCCATCTGCCTGTATAACATCACAATCAATCCAAATGGTTCTTTCCCCTAATGCATCAAGATCAACAACCGCACGAAGAGCACGTCCAATTAATCGCTGGATTTCCATTGTTCTTCCCGTAATTTTCCCTTTAGCAGATTCACGTATATTTCTTGTTTCGGTTGCTCTTGGAAGCATGGAATACTCTGCCGTAATCCATCCTTTTCCTTCTCCCCTCATAAATGGCGGCACCCGATCATCAATGCTTGCTGTACAAATTACTTTTGTATTTCCAACACTAATTAAAACAGAACCTTCAGGATGCATTAAATAATTTGTTTCAATATGTATAGGTCTTAATTGTAGCTGTTCACGTCCATCTGCACGCATCTATTTTTCCTCCCTTATAAGAAACACAATAAAGAAGAGGTGGCAGAAAATGCCTCCTCTTTCTCGTTATTTATATAGTATATCAAAAACCTTCTGATTAAAAACTACCTGTATTTACTTTTTCGGGACGAGTAACCGGTTCTGTTAACTTTTGACCCTTCTCATCGACAAGCTCTGCCTTCCCATCCACTGTCACTGCTACACTTTCAATATCAGGCTGTTCAGTTAAAGACAACACAAGCGCAGTTAATAAATGCTGAGAAATAACTTTCTCTTCAAAGCTGCCATACACTGCATCATTAAAATTCAAAGTCAGTTTTCCATTTTCAACGATTGGGTCTTCTAATAGTTTCACATTTGATACAAAATCACTATCTAGATTCGAGTTGATATTTGGTCCCTTTACCAGTTCATTCACAATGGCCACATAATTATTTGTCTCTTTATTTGAGACACGCTTTGTTACAGGGACATAATAATACGAGCCTTCATTTCCACCAATATAATACACAGTGACTGATCTTGTATTTGTAATATCTAGAACATCTGTCGTATCTATATTGATTCCATTCGCTCGGCTGTAGGAATCTCCGATCGGTGTGCCGCCAACAGGCATCTCATTTAACTCATGTCCATTCAATTGAAACTTAACCTTATCAATTGAATCAAATTGTGTAAGTGTCCAAGTAACGGCTTGAAGAATCTTCTTTTCATCCTCTACTTGATAGTCTTTAAATTCTTTTGAAAAGTTTACGGTAGCTACATTATCTTTAATATTTACAGATAGCTTCGTTTCTGCAGGCAGTACAGCCATAAAATCATTTGGAAGCATCTCAGTTACTGGCCCTTCCTTCACTAAATATTCTAGTGCTTGAGTGGCAACTGACTCCTTTTTTGGCAAATCTAATGTTTGAGAAACGACTAAACCATCTTTATTGATTAAGTATAGCTCTGTAGGAATCGTTCCAGCAATTTCTGCTTCCTCGCCTGTCGTTTCTACTTCCGTTCCAGTCGTTTCTTCTGTTATTGATTTTTCGTCATCAGTATGTGTTACCTCTTGAGGAGGATCAATTTTTTCCTTTCCCCCACTCCCAAACAACCCACAACCTGACAATAAAACAGATGAAACGAGAACAGCAGACACAAATGTTGCTTTTTTATTTATGGACATATTTAATCCCTCCAAAGACAGTTTGTACTAACATGTATACGAGCATAGTCGCAAATTAGACCGTCTTTTTCAGAAAAAATTTGATTTTTCACCGGGTATAGAGATCATTCTTCGTTAACACAGCTTTAATCGAAAAGTAATCGATTTCATTCGGCAGCTCTTCTTTTATTAGCTTAAGCTTTTCTCCACCCACTCTTTGTACCGCTTCTAATATTAGTGTTTCTGTTTGTTCATCAAAAATGTCATCCCACTGGATATCATTCCCTTCCTTAACTGCGCGAAGGATATGCTCCTGGATCGTTATCGGTGAAAAATTGCGGTTCTTGGCAATTTCTTGAATAGGAGAACCCGCAATATAAGATTGATATGATTGCATATAGCTTGGTATATCCGAAAGCTCCTTATGCCTTGATGAACGATTAGCAGCCTCTTTCGGTACCTTCTTTTCTACTTGTATCTCATTTTCTATCATAAATTTCTTAATTTCCTCGATGAAAAATACCCCGTATTTTTCATACTTCATTTGACCTACACCTTTGATTCTTAACATTTCATCCTTATCGGTTGGGTAATATTGACACATTTCTCTTAATGCTGTATCTGCAAAAACAACATATGGAGGCACATGATCCTGATCTGCTAGTTTCTTTCTTAGTGCACGCAAAGCAATAAATAGATCACTATTCTCTTCCACCACACTTGTCTGTGCTTGGATTGTTGTTTTCATCGTAATTTTTTCCTGTTGCCTTAATATTGGCAATGATTTCTCACTAAGCTTCACAACGGGATATTTACTATCTGTTAACAGCAAATATCCTTCTGCAAGTAAGTAATTAATGATGTCACTAATTTCTTTTTCCTTATAATGCTTAAGCAGTCCATATGTGGATAATTCATTGAAACGCAATTCTCTGATCCTTTTATTTTGCGACCCCTTCAATACTTGCGCAGTAAGTGTAACCCCAAACCGCTCTCCCATTCTTTTTATACAAGAAAAAATCATTAATGCTTCATTCGTAATATCTACATGTTCACGTGCATCCTTACAATTGCTGCATTTCCCACAATTCTCAACGATACTTTCCCCATCAAAATACTCGATAATATGAAATTGCAAGCATTTCTCTGTATGACAGTAGTTCACCATTTGCTTTAATTTATTGTATTCCTGTTCTCGCTTCTGGAAATCCAAATTCGACTCTTCAATTAAAAACTTTTGCAGCTGAATATCCTGTGGGGAGAATAATAGATAACATGCACTCTCTTCCCCATCCCTTCCAGCACGGCCAGCTTCTTGATAATAGGCTTCAATATTACGAGGCAGATTATAGTGAATCACAAAACGAACATTCGATTTGTCGATGCCCATTCCGAATGCATTCGTAGCGATCATAATATCAGTTTCATCATAAACAAACTCATTTTGGGCATTCTTTCGAGCAACTTCACTAAGTCCTGCATGGTATTTTGCAACTGAATGATGCTGTGCTTTCAAGTGATTATAGAGCTGATCCGTTTCTTTTCTACTAGATGTATAAATAATCCCGGACTCGTTTGGATGTTTTTTCAAATAATCCGTAATAAAATCTCGCTTATTCACACCTTTCATGACATGAAAAGCAAGATTTTCTCTTGCAAAACCAGTAATGAAGCAATCCCTTTCACCAATATTTAAGAGATTCCTAATATCATCCGCCACATCTTTCGTTGCAGTAGCTGTTAATGCAGCAATGACTGGTGTGTGGTGAAGCTTGTCCAAATTTGTAACAATTGATCGATAGCTTGGACGAAAATCATGTCCCCATTGTGAAATACAGTGCGCCTCATCAAAAACAATCATTGAAATAGCCATTGAATTAAGCATTGCTAGAAAGCTAGCAGATTCAAAGCGTTCAGGTGCCACATAGACAAGTTTATACTCACCATTTCGAATCTGATCCATTCTTTCTTGATACTCCTTCTGAGATAAAGAGCTATTAATAAAGGTTGCATGAATATTTGCTGCCAATAGCGCATCAACTTGATCTTTCATGAGAGAAATTAATGGAGAGATAACAATCGTAATGCCTGGAAGAATAAGTGCAGGGATTTGGAAGCAGAGTGATTTTCCACCTCCTGTTGGAAGGATTCCAAGTGTGTTCTTCGTTTCTAATAAGTTATGGATAATCTCCCTTTGCCCTGGTCGGAAGGAAGAATAACCAAAGTATTGCATTAAATATTGTTCTGCCTCTTTCAACAAATCTATCACCCTAATCAATCATTTTCTTTCTATTCTATCATGTACATTCAAATGGAATCAAAACTTATCAGCATACTTACTTCACTTAAAAAAGTGGAAGCCCTTTGTCATCGGGAGTACGATCTGTTAGAAGAGGATCTTACTCCGAACAGAATGTATTAAGACATAGAGACTGCCACTTATATTTGTATATAGTTACACTGCCTGAGTATCCCCTTTGAAGCAAACACTTCTAAAATAAACCCTTCAGCCAACAGGCTTAAAGAGTGATTCGATTCACATTTGGAGAAGTGATTTGAAGCCATTCGGAAGCAATTTTTTTGAAGATCTCTTTTGAACCAGTTGTAAAAAATTGATGATTTGGTGCTTCTTCACTTGTGTTCAGCAAGTGAAGATGGGAGAGTATCACACTTGCTTCCCTTGCTGTTTCTTCACCAGAGCTAATAATTTCTACTTCTTCCCCCATTACACGCCTAATAATTGGTTCAAGAAGTGGATAATGTGTGCATCCTAATATTAATGAATCTAATCTTTTATTATTAAAGTGCTGAAGTGTTTCTGATACAATTCTTTCCGTTAAAGAGCCTGCATATTCTCCGCTTTCTACGAGTGGAACAAACTTTGGACATGCTAGGCTATGAACAACCGTTCTTCTATTAATTTGTTTTAGCGCCATTTCATATGCCTTGCTCCTAATTGTTCCTTCGGTGCCAATTACACCAATTCTATGGTTTACTGTTTTCTTAATAGCCGCACGGGCTCCTGGTGAAATGACTCCTAGTACAGGAATGGGTAGCTCATTACGTATCTCATCCAATACGACCGCAGTAGCTGTATTACAGGCAATAATTAACATTTTCATCTCTTTAGTTAACAAAAATCTAGTGAGTTCCCATGTAAAAGTCTTTACTTCTTCACTAGATCTAGGACCATAAGGACAGCGAGCTGTATCCCCTAAGTATACAATATTTTCATTCGGCAGCTGGCGCATAATTTCCTTCGCTACAGTAAGTCCACCGACACCTGAATCAATTATTCCTATTGGTTGTTTCAAACATACCGCCTCATTCTTCGCGCATTTCTAGGTGTAATTTCGTTAGATTTGTTTTAAGAAGCTGAACTTCTTCACTTGAAAAATTGATGAGCACCTCTTTTAAATACAGCTGTCTTTTTTGTATAACCTCATCAATAATTCGTTCTCCCTCTTCAAGGAGGTGAATGCGCACAACTCTGCGATCATTCGGGTCTTTCACTCGTTTAACAAGCGAATTCTTTTCCATCCGATCGACAAGATCAGTCGTTGTGCTGAACGCTAAATACATTTTATTAGAAAGCTCACCAATTGTCATATCCCCATCTTCAAATAGCCACTGCAGGGCAACAAATTGTGGGGGTGTAATTTTGTAATTACTTAATATTTCACGGCCCTTTTGCTTTATAATTCCCGATATGTATCGTAATTCCTTTTCAATTGCGGCAACTACATGATGATCTTCCATTGTGCTCACATCTTTTATCTCCACTAGAAATAACTCCCCTTCGCAATTCCCCATTTTCATTTATTTTCACCTTTTTTCGACTAAAATTCAAGGAGAATTCGATCCCTTTCCCATTCTAATACTAAAAAATTTTCAACCGGCATCCCAAATGGAATGCCGGTCATAATTAAAGTTCTAGCTCTCCCATTCGAAGGAGCTCTACAACAGCTTGTGATCGCCCCTTAACACCAAGCTTTTGCATGGCATTCGAAATGTGGTTCCGAACCGTTTTCTCGCTTATAAATAATTCACCAGCGATTTCCCTTGTTGTTTTATCTTGTACTAACAGTTCGAATACTTCTCTTTCTCGTTTGGTGAGTAACGGCTTGTGAGTATATTCGTTCTCCTTCAAGTATTGTAACCCTCCTTGCCTTTCGCCAGCTATGAACCTTGGAGTGGGTATATATTTAGTCACCATATCATATGTCAAGCAAAGACTCGAAGTGACTGCAATTCTTGTAAGGAAAACTTTTTATTTTGGAAAATAGGCTTCTATACACGCTTCTACACAACTATGCATTCACTTTCGCATTACTTTGAAGCAAATTTCGCTTCTCATCTGACCATGGAACCCCTTTTCCTGTTTTTTTCGACATTTGCACCATTGCACCTCTACCTGTAAAACAGATGGAGCCATCTTCCTTCTTCCCCATATAATGAATATCAACTGATGACTTTCCAATCGAATGCGCCTTTACATACACTTTCAGATTTTCATCAAAAAATACTTGCTGCAGGAAATCGCACTGGAGATCTGCAACAACAGGAATCGTTTCATTCATTGGTTTTACCCACTCCTGCATAAATCCCTTATACTTAAAAAATTCGATTCTTGCCATCTCAAAGTACGTAAAAGGAACGGTATTATTAAGATGACCAAACATATCTGTCTCCGAAAAGCGTACCTTTATTTCATAATAAAATTGAAAGTCCTCTTCCCATTCCGCTATATCTGTAATGTAACTTATTTTTGACACTTTTCTGCCTCCATTTCATCTCAACCATGCTTTCATAAAATGAATAACCATTCATTATTTACATTATAAAGTAATTTGAATTATTTGAAAAGAATGTTTACCTATGAGCGAGCGATACCGACTGTGAAGGAAAGAGTTTAGAGGATGTTGGAGGGGCGTTTTCTTCGTCATGGACATATGGGCAATTCATGAGTGCTTGTGAGTAATCATTGAGCTCTCCTATGGGACAATCGCTTTGCTTTTTCAGCTTTTTTTGTCTCATTGAGCTCTCCTATGGGACACTTGCTTTCCTTTTTCAGCTTTTTTTGTCTCATTGAGCTCTCCTATGGGACACTTGCTTTCCTTTTTCATCTTTTTTTGTCTCATTGAGCCCTTCTATGGGACACTCGCTTTGCTTTCTCAGCTTTTTTGTCTCATTGAACTCTTCTATGGGACACTTGCTTTCCTTTTTCATCTTTTTTTGTCTCATTGAGCTCTCCTATGGGATACTTGCTTTCCTTTTTCAGCTTTTTTAGTCTCATTGAACTCTCCTATGAGATTGTTTTTTTAGATCAAGAGTGAAATATCCTTCATATTATTTTCCAACAAAAAATTCCCTATCATTCCAATTCAATTTCAACTGCTATTTGCTAACTTCACTTATCATACTGGATCATACAATAAAAATAGGCATGTGAAATTTTTTACGATTTCACATGCCTTAATGTGGTTTTCTACTATCTGAAAAGGAAACCCATCATCAGATAGCTTTAAATTTGATCGCTTCCAAAGAAGTTTTTAAAAGATTGGAATGTTGCATCACGGTTAACTGCAGCAATCGAAGTTGTAATTGGAATGCCTTTCGGACATGATTGGACACAGTTTTGTGAGTTTCCACAGCCCTGCATACCCCCGTCTTCCATAAATGCATTTAAGCGTTCAGCCTTATTCATGGCACCAGTTGGGTGAGCATTGAACAAACGTACTTGGTTAAATGCAGCAGGTCCAATAAAGTCAGATTTGCTATTCACATTCGGGCATGCTTCTAAACATACACCACAAGTCATACATTTTGATAATTCATATGCCCACTGACGCTTTGGCTCAGGCATACGTGGTCCTGGTCCAAGATCATATGTTCCATCGATTGGAATCCATGCTTTCACTTTTTTCAAAGAATCAAACATGCGGCTTCTATCTACCTGTAAATCACGAACAACAGGGAATGTGCGCATCGGTTCCAAACGAATTGGCTGTTCTAATTGATCGACTAGTGCTGTACAAGATTGGCGTGGCTTCCCATTAATAACCATTGAACAGGCACCACAAACTTCTTCAAGACAGTTCATATCCCAAGAAACTGGAGCGATCTTATTTCCTTTCACATCTACCGGATTACGTTGAATTGCCATTAATGCCGAAATAACGTTCATATTCGGCCGATATTCAAGTTCAAACTCTTCTTGATAAGGGTCAGAATTTGGATTATCTTGACGAGTTATTATAAAGCGAACGGTTTTCTTGTCACTCATCATTTACTCTCCCTTTCTATTAATGTTTTTTTGTATAATCACGTTCACGTGGCTTGACTAATCCAGTGTCAACCTCTTCATAATGGAAAGCTGGAGCAGACGTAGCATCAACAAATTTCGCCATCGTTGTTTTCAAGAACTCTTCGTCATTCCGTTTAGGGAAATCTGGCTTGTAATGAGCTCCACGGCTTTCATTACGGTTGTATGCACCGATAGTAATTACACGTGCTAATTGAAGCATATTTGCTAATTGACGAGTAAAGAATGCACCTTGATTGCTCCATTTAGAAGTATCATTAATGTTAATATTTTGGTAGCGTTCTAATAACTCAACAATTTTTTCATCTGTTTTAAGAAGTCTGTCATTATGGCGAACGACTGTCACATTATCTGTCATCCATTCCCCAAGTTCTTTATGGATCACATATGCATTTTCTGTTCCATCCATTGACATGATTTTATTCCATTTATCTTCTTCCTGTTTCACGTGACCTTCAAATACAGAAGCAGATACATCCTCCGCATGTTTTTCAAGACCAGCAATATACTCCAATGCCTTTGGTCCAGCTACCATTCCGCCATAAATGGCAGAAAGCAATGAGTTCGCACCAAGTCGGTTTGCACCGTGCTGAGAATAGTCACATTCTCCAGCAGCAAATAACCCTGGTATATTTGTCATTTGATCATAATCTACCCATAGCCCACCCATTGAATAGTGAACAGCAGGGAAAATCTTCATTGGAAGTTTACGTGGATCATCACCAGTAAATTTCTCATATATTTCAATAATGCCACCAAGCTTAACATCTAGCTCATGTGGATCTTTATGTGATAAATCAAGGTAAACCATGTTTTCGCCATTAATTCCCAATTTTTGATTGACACACACATCAAAAATTTCACGCGTTGCAATATCACGCGGAACAAGGTTTCCATAGGCTGGATACTTCTCTTCTAAGAAATACCAAGGCTTCCCGTCCTTGTATGTCCAAATACGTCCACCCTCTCCACGAGCAGATTCACTCATTAGACGAAGTTTATCATCTCCTGGAATCGCTGTTGGATGGATTTGAATAAATTCACCATTCGCATAATAAGCACCTTGTTGGTAAACAATCGATGCAGCTGAGCCTGTATTGATAACTGAGTTAGTTGATTTTCCGAAAATGATTCCAGGTCCGCCTGTTGCCATAATCACCGCATCACCTGCAAATGATTTAATTTCCATTGAAGTTAAGTTTTGAGCAACGACTCCACGGCATATGCCCTCATCATCAATAATAGAGCCTAAGAATTCCCAGCCCTCATATTTTGTTACTAATCCAGCTACTTCATGACGGCGAACCTGCTCGTCCAATGCATAAAGTAATTGCTGACCAGTTGTCGCACCAGCAAATGCAGTACGATGATGCTGTGTGCCTCCGAAACGACGGAAATCTAGTAAACCTTCAGGTGTACGATTGAACATAACACCCATTCGATCTAATAAATGAATAATTCCTGGTGCAGCTTCAGCCATTGCTTTAACAGGAGGCTGATTGGCAAGGAAATCCCCACCATAAATCGTATCATCAAAATGAATCCACGGAGAATCTCCTTCACCCTTTGTATTAACAGCTCCGTTGATACCACCTTGGGCACAAACAGAGTGAGAACGCTTAACTGGTACTAAAGAGAATAATTCAACCGGGGTTCCTAATTCTGCAATTTTAATTGTTGCCATCAATCCAGCTAATCCGCCGCCGACAACGATAACCTTACCTTTAGCCATTCGAGTGTCACTCCCTAATCATTAGTAAATCAAATGATATATTCCAAAAACCGAACGATATTAATAGTTTATTAAATTAAACAAATGCAAAAATCGCACGAATGCCAACAAATGACAATGCAACAAAAATGGCAATCGTCACATATGTTGTAATCAATTGTGAGCGTGGAGAAATCGTAATCCCCCAACTTACACAGAATGACCATAGTCCATTAGAGAAATGGAAAATAGTTGAAATCACACCGATAATATAGAAAGCAAGCATAAATGGGTTTGAAAGGATATTCTCCATCATTGAGAAGTTCACATCTGCCCCAAATGCAGCTTGAACACGCGTTTGCCATACATGCCATGTAATAAAGATAAGTGTAACTACACCTGTTATCCGTTGAATTAAGAACATCCAATTACGGAAGAAGCCGTATTTACTAGCATTATTTTTCGCAGTAAAAGCAATATAAAGTCCATAAATCGCATGATATAATAATGGCAAGAAAATAACAAAAATCTCTAAAAAGATTCGGAACGGAAGATGTTCCATGAATCCTGCCGCTTTATTAAAGGACTCTTCTCCTCCTGTTGCAAAGTGATTCACTACAAGGTGTTGAATTAAAAATAAGCCAACAGGAATAACACCAAGCAATGAATGCAATCTGCGATTAAAAAACTCACGATTACCCGCCATTTTTTACCCCCCTAGTTTTTGAAGATGTTAAGGCTTCACTTTTTTACTTCAAGCAATTATGTATCTACTTGTTTAGCCAAAACATCAAGTAAAAGATTTCGATTTATTTTTACAATTATGTGACATGTTCATTTTACCCCCAACACAAAATAGCGTCAAGGAAACGATTACATAAAATGTTCTCAAAAGATAAAATTGTTAAAATATATTGCTATTACAAAAATATAAAGATAAACCATCTATTTCAATAATTTTCTATCTATTTTACATATATTAAAATAGCAATATTTTCCTGCCCGAAAATATGACTTTTCACATGATTGAATGACTACACCACTGTACTTTTGTATATAATAGAAGAATAATAGAAAGTGGGGAACATGATTTGAGTGAATCAGCATCAGAATTAATATCACAAGAAAAAACAACGGAAGCAGTCCATATATTCGGCTATGAATTAATCAGGGAAGTGCTCTTACAAGAAATATTAGGCAGTGATGCACCAGAAATCTTATATTGGGCAGGAAAAAGACTGGCACGTAAATACCCAATGGCTACAATAGAAGACGTATTTGAATTTTTCCAAAAGGCGTCTTGGGGAAGTCTTTCTATCTTAAAGGAATCAAAAAATGAGATGGAACTTGAATTATTTAGTCCATTAATTAAGTTACGCTATTCAGAGAACAGTCAATGTACATTTCAACTTGAAGCAGGATTTATCGCCCAGCAAATTGAACTTCAAAAAGAAGTAATCTGTGAAGCATTTGAACACCCGAATAAGAAAAAAGGGAAAGTACGTTTTACTGTCAAATGGGATAAAAAAGACAGTATTCATTCTTAAAACGTAACAAAAGCGGAAGCGCCTTGATCATCGCCGTACAAACTGGAAGGTCTCCGACTGAGATAAAGGAAACACGGTGAGTGTAAGCGAACCGATGTTGACTTATCGTAGGGAGGAGAACTGAAGTTTGATAGGCGATAGGCGCTGAAGCTGGACGTAGAAAAAACTATTCACATGTTATACACAACGTGCGATTTTATAATTTTCTAGACAGTAAAAAAAGCCTGTGGAATCCAAAATGATTCCATAGGCTTTTATCATGTGTCCAATTATGAATTCACTGGCAGTCCTGATAGCTTAAATGCTTCATGCAATGCTTCAACCGCAGCTAACATCCGGTCTTGTTCAATAACTGTAGATACTTTAATTTCAGACGTGCTCACCATTTTCACCTCAATATGATTCATCGATAGCACTTCAAACATTTCAGCGGCTACACCTGGATTGGATGCCATGCCAGAGCCAACAATAGATACCTTCGCAAGATTTCCCTCTGATTCTATTTTTTCATACTTCAACACATCTTTTCGTTCTTCTAGCACTTTAATTGTTTCATTCAAATTCTCACTTTTAATTGAGAAGGATAGATTGGTTAATTGATCTTGTAATGTACTTTGGATAATGATATCTACATTAATCTGATTTTCGGCCAATGCAGTAAAGATTCGCGAAAGTCCAGTCAAGGAGTTCGGCAAACCAATGATCGTTATTCTCATAATATCCTCTTCAAATGCTACTCCTCTTACAACTAAGTTTTGTTCCATCTTTACTTCCTCCTCAATAATGGTCCCCGCTTCTCTTATCAAGCTTGATCGGACTTCTAGCTGTATTTGGTGATTTTTCGCAAATTCAACAGCTCTAGGATGTAAAACACCTGCCCCTAAATGAGCTAATTCTAGCATTTCATCATAGGACACTGATAATAGTTTTCTAGCTTCTTTTACATATCGAGGGTCAGTTGTAAATACGCCCGTTACATCTGTATAAATTTCGCATTTATCTGCTTTTATAGCTGATGCAAGCGCAACAGCTGTTGTATCAGACCCTCCTCTGCCTAAAGTAGAAATCGAACCATCCTCAGTTATCCCTTGAAAACCAGCTACTACAACGATATTCCCCTGCTTCAAAGCTTGTTCGACTCTGTCTGGATCAATCCCAATAATTCTTGCATTGCCATGAACAGACTCTGTCTGAATCCCTGCCTGCCACCCCGTTAACGAAATTGCTTGGTAGCCCTTCTCTGCTAATGCCATAGCTAATAATGAAATCGTAATTTGTTCTCCAGTTGTTAGCAGCATGTCCATTTCTCTTCTGCTCGGATGTTCTGAAATTCCTTTCGCTAATTCGACGAGATGATCAGTTGATTTTCCCATTGCGGATACAACAACTACCACATCATTGCCTTTTTCCTTTTCTTCAATCACCTGATTGGCCACATTATGAATTCTCTTCGCATCTCCAACCGAAGTGCCACCATATTTCTGTACAATTAATCCCACGTTTTTCCCTCTTTCTATTAATGATGTGATTGAATTTTTAAGCAAGGATAAATGCGCAGGCGCCTAAGGTCTCTCCGTACAAACTGGAAGGACTGCCCCTCTCGATAAAGGAAACACGGTGAGCGATAGCGATACCGTGCTTGACGCAATCGTTGCGGAGCAGTACTGAAGTTTGATAGGCGATAGGCGCTGGAGCTGGACGTAAACTACTTATAAAGTTATACACAACATGCGAATTTATCGTTTCCTAAACAGAAAAAAGCAATGAGAATCTATCCCATCGCTGTGAGTCAAACGTAAATAGTATACGCACACACAGTGAGATAGCTCTCCAAGATCATACATCTTGACAATCTTGCATTTATTCAATGCAAAACCAGCAAAGAAAGTGATGAGACTTTCTTTCCTTCGGCGAACCTTCCCTTTCAAAGCTTTTCACAGAAGCTCATTCTTCTCAAAGCCTTTACTATTGAAGCTCGCACCTCTACCTTCACTTTAGCGTCTGTTCGCAAATCACAAATGTCCTAACTTGCTCGAACAAACTTTCATGCTATAAAGTGATATTGAATTTTCAGTCATTATAGCATATTCACCCTTTTCTAACAATCTTATTCTTGCAATTTCTTTAATAGATCCTCTGCTACTTTTATTGGAATGCCTATATTAGTAAAAT
This sequence comes from Cytobacillus eiseniae, assembly GCF_017874625.1. Classification (GTDB taxonomy): domain Bacteria; phylum Bacillota; class Bacilli; order Bacillales; family Cytobacillaceae; genus Cytobacillus; species Cytobacillus eiseniae. The sequence continues at coordinate 157,105 of NZ_JAGIKZ010000004.1, forward strand.
CTTCGATTGATGCTTCTTTCATTTTCTTAACTGAACCAAAGGATTTCAATAACTGCTTTTTTCTCTTCTCTCCAATACCAGGAATATCATCTAGCATCGATTGAAATGCATTCTTTCCTCTGAGCTGACGGTGGAACGTAATCGCAAATCTGTGCACTTCATCTTGAATTCTTTGGAGCAAATAAAATTCTTGACTATTTCTTTGTAGGGGAATAATTTCTAATGGATTTCCATACAGAAGCTGTGAGGTCCGGTGCTTCTCGTCCTTCACAAGACCTGATAATGGAATGTTTAAGTTCAATTCATTTTCAAGAACATCTCGTACCGCTTCCACATGCCCTTTGCCACCATCAATAATAATTAAATCTGGAAGGGGGAGATGATCCTTTAATACGCGAGTATACCGTCTGCGCACAACCTCCCGCATGGAATCATAATCATCAGGACCTTGAACAGATTTAATTTTGTATTTACGATACTCCCTTTTTTCTGACTTGCCATCTATAAAGACAATCATTGCAGAAACAGGATCTGTTCCTTGAATATTCGAATTATCAAATGCTTCAATTCGGTGTGGTGTATAAATCCCTAGCTGCTCACCTAAACGCTCAATTGCTTTAATTGTTCTTTCTTCATCTCTTTCAATTAAAGAAAATTTCTCTTGAAGAGCAATACTCGCATTTTCATGGGCTAATTTTACTAAATCCTTCTTTTGCCCACGCTGCGGCTTTAATACTTTCACCTTTAGAAATTCCTCTGCCATCTTTTCATTTACTGTATCTGGAACTAAGATTTCTCGGGGCTTAAAATGGTTTGCTTTCAAGTAAAATTGACCGAGAAACGTCATGATTTCTTCTTCAGGCTCATTATGGATAGGAAACATCGATACATCTCGTTCAATTAATTTTCCCTGTCTAATAAAAAAGACTTGTACACACATCCAGCCTTTATCAACAGCATAGCCAAAAACATCACGGTCTGTGAGATCTGTTGATGTCATTTTTTGCTTTTCCATCGTTGCATCAATATGGGCAATTTTGTCACGAAACTCTTTAGCCCTTTCGAAATCAAGTTCTTCCGCTGCTGCTGTCATCTTTTCAGTTAAATTCTTCTTGATCTCTTTATATCCCCCATTAAGAAAGCGAGTAATTTCCTCTACCATTTTTTTGTATTCCAATTCACTCACTTCGTTCACACATGGGGCCAAACATTGGCCTAAATGATAATAAAGACAGACTCGATCAGGCAATGTTGAGCATTTCCTTAATGGGTAAATACGATCCAGTAATTTTTTCGTTTCATTTGCAGCCTGTACATTCGGATACGGACCGAAGTATTTCCCTTTATCCTTTTTCACTTTTCTCGTTGTAATTAGTCTTGGATGTCTTTCTGCCGTTAATTTAATGAATGGATAGCTTTTGTCGTCTTTAAGCATGACATTGTATTTTGGATCATGCTTTTTGATCAAATTCATTTCTAAAATGAGTGCTTCCATATTCGACGAGGTCACAATATATTCAAAATCCTCAATTTCATTCACAAGCCTCAATGTTTTGCCATCATGTGAACCAGTGAAATAAGACCTCACCCGATTTTTTAATACTTTTGCCTTTCCAACATAAATGATCGTTCCTTGACGATCTTTCATTAAATAACAGCCTGGCTGGTCGGGTAAGAGCATAAGCTTATTTTTAATCGTATCATTCATCTGGCTGTCACCTCCCGAAGTATCTCTTAAGTTGATCATACAAAAATCCTCGGCTTAAATAAAGCCGAGGATTTTAATTAGATCAAAATTATTTTATGCGTGCTTGCTAAGTAATTCAACAAGTGCTTCTTTCGGTTGGAAACCAACAACTTTATCTACTACTTCGCCATCTTTGAATACTAGTAAAGTAGGAATGCTCATTACTCCATATTTCCCTGCTGTTTCTTGATTCTCATCTACATCAAGCTTTACGATTTTTACTTTATCGCTCATTTCAGAATCAACTTCTTCAAGTACAGGAGCAATCATTTTGCAAGGTCCGCACCAAGGAGCCCAAAAATCTACAAGCACTGTGCCTGAACCTGTTTCATTCGTAAAGTTTTGATCTGTAACATTAGTAATAGCCATATTTATATGCCTCCTAATTTCAACTAAAATTCTAACGACAGTATACCATCGTTTATGTAATCATGCTATCTATTTGCCTCAAATAATAATTTCCCCCTCAATCAGCTTTGTATACATGAAGAAAAGCGGAAGCACTTTGGTCATCACCGGACAAACTGGAAGGGGCACGACTGAGATAAAGGAAACACGGTGAGGAACGAACCGATGTTGACTTATCACAGGGAGTGGCACTGAAGTTTGGTAGGTGATAAGCGCTGGAGCTAGACAATGAAAAGCGGAAGCGCTTTGGTCATCACCGAACAAACTGGAAGGGACATGACTTGTTTCACTTTAATCAAATATTAAACATCTACATAAAAACGAGCAGCTATTTGCCGCCCGCTCCGTTATTCTTATGCATTTACAACTATTTTTTTAAACTCTTCAGTTAACATTGGCACAACCTCAAAGAGATCGCCAACGATGCCATAATCAGCTACTTTAAAAATATTAGCTTCTGGGTCTTTATTAATGGCAACGATTACTTTTGAGTTAGACATTCCTGCAAGATGCTGGATCGCTCCTGAAATTCCACATGCAATATAAAGATCAGGCGTTACTACCTTACCTGTTTGACCAATTTGCAGTGAGTAATCGCAATAATCTGCATCACAAGCACCACGAGAAGCACCTACTGCTCCATTAAGTAAAGTTGCAAGCTCTTTTAACGGTTCGAATCCTTCCTCACTCTTAACACCGCGGCCCCCAGCAATGACGACCTTTGCTTCAGATAGATCGACCCCTTCAGTTGCTTTGCGCACGACTTCTTTAATAATTGTACGAAGGTCCTTCACATCGACAGACAATGACGAGACTTCACCAGTTCTTGTTTCATCTTTATCTAATGGACTGATGTTATTTGGACGTATCGTTGCAAAAATTAAGCCATCTGTGACAATCTTTTTCTCAAATGCTTTACCAGAATAGATCGGACGAGTGAAAACTAAGTTTCCACCTGCTTGTTCTAAGCTGGTAACATCTGAAATCAGACCTGAATCTAGCTTTGCAGCAATTTTAGGAGCAAGGTCTTTACCTAAAGATGTATGACCGAACACGAGTCCTTCTGGTTTTTCTGCATCAATAACAGCCATTAACGCCTGCGAATAGCCGTCAGAAGTATATTGATTTAATTTATCACTTTCAACTGTTACAACTCGATCAGCACCGTAATGGATTAAATCAGCACCTAAAGCATGAACTGAATCACCAATCAAAATACCTACAACTTCTCCGCCTTCCGCAGCTGCTTTTGCTGCTGCTACTGCTTCGAAAGAAACATTACGTAGTGCTCCATCACGAACTTCGCCTAATACTACTATTTTTCTAGCCATTCGAGTCTTACCCCCTGTGTTCATATTCTTGAATATTTCACTTTAGATTACTTTTGCTTCTGTATGAAGAAGATTAACAAGTTCCTTTACTTGATCTGCTAATTCACCTTCAAGTACTTTTCCTGCTTCTTTTTGTGGCGGTAAATAAATCTCTATTGTTTTTGTTTTTGCTTCAACATCATCTTCATCAAGATCTAGATCATCAAGCTCTAATTCATCAAGTGGCTTCTTCTTTGCTTTCATGATTCCTGGCAATGATGGATAACGAGGTTCATTTAAGCCCTGCTGAGCTGTTACAAGAAGTGGAAGTGTCGTTTCGATTACTTCAGAATCCCCTTCTACATCACGAACAACTGTTACGTTGCTGCCATCAATTTCAAGCTTAGTAATTGTTGTCACATAAGGAATGTTAAGCAATTCAGCTACTCTCGGCCCTACTTGACCTGATCCGCCATCAATCGCTACATTTCCTGCAATAATTAGATCTGCCTCTTTATCCTTTAAGAATTCAGAAAGAATTTTTGCTGTTGTGAATTGATCCCCATAATCTAAATCATCTTCTGTATTAATTAAGACTGCTTTATCTGCACCCATAGCTAATGCAGTACGCAGTTGTTTTTCTGTTTCTTCTGTACCTACAGACACGACTGTAACCTCTCCACCTTGTGCATCACGCACTTGAATGGCTTCTTCGATTGCATATTCATCATAAGGATTGATGATGAATTCAGCACCGTCTTCATTTATTTGTCCACCTGAAATTGTGATCTTTTCTTCCGTATCAAAGGTTCTTTTCATTAAAACATAGATGTTCATGATTTCCCTCCTAAATGCTAGATAGTGATAAATAGAAACATTTCACCACTTCGAAAGATTATGATAATTTCTTGCAAGAAAAGCGCAAGCGCCTTGATCACCCCCGACAAGCGCAAGACGAGCCTCACAAAAAAGGTGTTCTTTACCTTTATTGTGAGGGTTGGCTTGCGACCTCGAGGGGGTAGGCGATGGAGCTAGACAATTCTCTAACTCCAAAGTTATTCTATATTGATTTTATAAAAAAGGGGAAAGAAACCCCTTTCATTCTATTATAATAGATTACTAGACTCATTGATAATAAATTTTTAAAAATTACTTTCCTGTGAAGTTTGGCTCTCTTTTCTCAATAAAGGCAGCAATGCCTTCTTTTCCATCATTAGAAACAAATACATCTCCAAATAGGTCCGCTTCTCTTTTCACACCAGCTTGAAACTTATCTGTTTTAGAATAATTTAACAATTCAATTGCTGCTTTAATCGAAACAGGACTTTTCTTGGCAATTTTCTTTGCCATATTATAAGCGTTTTCTAGAAGCTCACCTTCAGGATAAGCATGATTAGCTAAGCCAAATTGAACTGCTTCTAGCCCTGTAATCGGATCACTTGTAAATAACATTTCCGCCGCCTTTGCTGTCCCAACAAAACGAGGCAGACGTTGTGTTCCCGCAAATCCAGGAATTAGTCCAAGCTGTAGCTCAGGCAGACCAAGCTTAGCATTATCTGCTACTAATCTAAAATGGCAACCCATTGCTAGTTCTAAGCCGCCACCGAGTGCAGCACCATGAATGGCTGCAATGATTGGTTTTGGGAATCTTTCCATCCGTTCGAAAAGATCTTGACCATATGTAGAAAGCTTGGCAAATTCACTACCAGTTTCAATCGTAGTGAATTCTTTAATATCAGCACCAGCTGAAAAAAATCGTCCTTCTCCGTGAATTAATATCACGCGAATTTCATTATTTGCTTCCATTTCATCTAGTACAGCAGATAACTCTTTCAGTACACCTGAAGAAAGAGCATTTGCTGGGGGTCGATCAATCGTTATCGTCGCAACCAAATCCTGAAAGGACCATTTTAAATATTCCATTTCAATCCCCCTCATTTTTGTATTCGCTTTTCTTAATATTTAGTACAGGCTGCTATGCTCCTCGAGTGTCAGAACCAGTAACTTCCTTACAATGATCCTATTCTATTCGTACGAACATACGTGACTGAACGAGGAGCCAATTCTTGTCTTAATTCCTGCAACCATTAAGCAGAAGGCGGTGAACCGGACCTGATAGAGCAGTAATGTCATATTTCTGCTCATTCATCACCCATGTTGTAACCGTCTCATCCATCGTACCAAAAATCATTTGACGTGCCAATCGAACATCAAGCTCTGAAGATAATTCTTCACTTTCTATCCCGCTTATTAATATTTGCTCAATTAAAGAAAGATACCCCTTTAATACTGCATTAATTTTATGACGTAAATCCTTGTTCGATTGTCTGAGCTCTAACTGTGTTACAATTGCGAGGTGCTGATCGTTTGAGAGAATTGAAAAATGGGTTTCCACCATCATCAAAAGTTTCTCTGCAGCTGTTTCTTTTCCTGCAATTTTTTCTTCAATCATTTCAACAAAATTACCCATTTTTTCTTGAAAGAGAGAGATAAGTATATCTTCTTTATTTTTAAAATATAAATAAATTGTTCCATCAGCTACACCAGCCTGCTTAGCTATCTTTGATACTTGCGCCTGATGATAGCCATTTTCAGCTATCACAATGACTGCCGCATCAATAATTTGATGATATTTTGGTTTATTCTTTTTCAATCTGTTCCTCCTCCAAGAAAAAATCGGGAGCAACCCGACCAAACATATACTGCTTATTAAAAGCGAAATACATATTCTATTTTGATTAATGAATGAATCGTCATTCATAATTTTATAATAGTAGTACAATTCATTTCTGTCAAGAAACGAACGATGATTATAGTTGATTTCTTTCTAAAATAGGACAAGCTATTTCGTACAAAAATAAAGAGCCGATAAATCGGTCTCTAAATTAAGCCCGTTTTTCTTGTTCTTCATTCATTTTCTTTTTCTCTTCATCAACTAATGCTCTTCTCAAAATTTTCCCTACGGCAGTTTTTGGAAGCTCACTTCGGAATTCATATAATCTTGGCACCTTATATGCAGCAAGATGCTTTCTCGTAAATGTATTAAGCTCTTCCTCTTCTACATTCGCTCCTTCTTTCAGCACAATATATACTTTTACCGTTTCCCCACGATATGGATCAGGAATTCCGGCTGCAACAACTTCCTGTACTGCTGGATGTTCATAAAGAACTTCTTCAATTTCTCTTGGATAAATATTGTAGCCACCCGCTATAATCATATCTTTCTTGCGATCGACAACATAGAAATAGCCATCTTCATCCATATAACCAAGATCACCAGTAAAGAGCCAGCCATCTCTTAATGTTTCCGCCGTATCTTCTGGACGGTTCCAGTAGCCCTTCATTACTTGAGGACCTTTAACAGCAATTTCCCCAACTTCGCCAGGAGGAAGTGCTTCTCCATTTTCCATTGAAAATATTGCAGCATCTGTATCTGGCCATGGTACACCGATACTCCCTTTCACACGAGGACGATCCCAAAGGAAATTAGCATGTGTGACAGGCGAACTTTCAGTTAAACCATATCCCTCAACAAGCTTTCCACCAGTTACTTTTTCAAACTTTTGCTGTACTTCCACTGGTAGTGCGGCTGATCCGCTAATACAAGAATCAATTGAAGACAAATCATATTTGTCTACATTCGGATGGTTTAACAATCCAATATAAATAGTTGGTGCGCCTGGAAATAATGTTGGACGCTGTTTTTGAATGGTTTTCAGCGTTGTCTCCGCATCAAATTTCGGGAGCAAAACGATTTTATTCGCATCCATAACAGAAAGAATTAACACGGTTGTCATTCCATACACATGGAAAAATGGGAGAACACCTAATACGACCTCATTACCCGGTTTTGTCTTATATAACCATGCCTTACACATTGCCGCGTTAGCCACAAGATTTCGATGAGTAAGCATTACGCCTTTAGGAAATCCTGTTGTGCCGCCCGTATATTGCAATAATGCTAAGCCCTCTTCAAAATCAAAATCATATTCCTTCAGCCCACGAACCGGCTCTTTTAGAATTTCAGTTAATAAATGATGATTGCCCTCATGTTTGACATTCACAACAATTCCATATTGTTTTTTCTGGATAAATGGATAAATCAAATTTTTTGGAAATGGGAGGAAGTCCTTGATAGCGGTTACAATGACATGCTGTAAATCTGTTTGAGGCATCACCTTCGTTACACGTGGAAATAAGATATCCATCGTTATGATTGCTTTTGCACCAGAATCCTTCATTTGGTATTCTAGCTCCCGTTCCATATACAGTGGATTCGTCTGAACAACGATGCCGCCAGCCATTAAGATTCCATAATAGCTTATAACAGCAGCAGGCATATTCGGAAGCATGATTGCTACTCGATCATCCTTGCCAATTCCTAACCCTTGAAGATAACCAGCAAACTTAATTGCCGATTCATAAATTTCCTTATAAGTAAATTCCTTGCCCATAAAATGAATAGCGATTTTCTCTGGATTTTCTGTTGCTGCTTTTTTCAAATAATCTTGAACCGACTGCTCTTGAAAAGAGATTGTTGCAGGTATTTCATCAGGATAATTTTTAAGCCATGGCTTTTGATCTAACAATTGGAAACCCCCTTTTTCTCTAAAATTAAGTTGTTAGAACTTTCAAACTGTTCCTTTCTATTATAATATACTGAAGATTCCTTGACAATTAGAATAATGCAAGAAAGCAGAAAACCAAAGCACCCTGAACATTGCCGATTATGACATCAAAAAAATCGTCACCAAAGTGACGATTTCCTGAAAGATTTATAATCAATCGAACTTAAAAGAATAAATAATAAACACCAACTAACATAAAAATACCACAAAGAACAAATAATATTTTCGCTAATTTCTCCATGAAACCATTCGCTCCCTTAAGAAATTCCAGCCCCAACTATATATGATAACCCGATTGATATGATCATAGAAATGAAGCCAACAGCTTTATTATTATTTTTAATTTCCAAATCCACATTAAATTTCGGAGTCAGAAACTCAAAAATAAAATAGGCAATAAGCAGCAGGATAAATCCGAATACTCCCCAACTAATCATGACAAGTAAATGATCATTATGCAAGATAGAGTGCCGAAAAACATTGGCAATTCCAAAGATTTTCCCCCCTGTAGCCATGGCAACCGCTACATTTCCATTTTTTATTTCTTCCCAGTTCTTATATTTCGTGACCAATTCAAAAATGGCTAGAAAAACAATCATACAGAGCACAACTACACTAAAATACCCTGCCGTTTGCACAAACTCATTCTCCCAAAATTGGTTCATACCCATTCTCCCCATGAAATTATTTAAATTCTACAATTGTAACACCAGAACCGCCTTCACCCGATTCACCGAAACGTATGCTTTTAACTGAGCGATGATTACGTAAATATTCCTGAACTCCTTGTCTTAATGCCCCTGTTCCTTTTCCATGGATAATGGAAACACGTGGATATGCAGCTAGGAGTGCATCATCAATATATTTTTCAACACGAAGCAACGCATTCTCGAATCGTTCTCCCCTTAAATCAAGTTCAAGACTTACATGAAAGTCTCGGCCTTTTATAGTAGCAATTGGTCTTGTTTCAACGGGTTTCGAACTTTTAATATATTCCAGATCTTTTTCGTTTACTTTCATTTTCAAGATGCCAATTTGAACTTGCCACTCATTATCTGCTGTTTTGTCAATAAGAGTCCCTTTTTGATCAAAACTCAGAACTTTTACTTCATCGCCTTTCCTTAAAACATGCTTGTCTAATCCCTTGACGATTTTTTTTGACTTTTTCACTTTTGGTGCGGCTTCATCCAATCGTTTTCTTGCTTCAATTAACTCATGCTCTTTTACTTCAGCCGCCTTTTCAATTCGCATTTTTCTTAAATCGCTAATTATTTTCTCTGCTTCTGCTTTCGCCTGGTCAATGATGGCACTTGCTTTTTCAGCTGCCTTTTCATTTAGCGCATCCTTCTGTTCATAAAACTCAACCATTTGTTTTTGCAAATCTTTGTGAAGCTTTTCTGCACTTCTTAGGAAATCATTGGCTTCATCACGTTCAGTCTCTGCCAATCTTTTGCTTTCTTCTAATGAGGCAATCATGTTCTCCACTTGATTGCTATCTGCACTAATATATTTTCTTGCCGTTTGAATAACAGATTCATTTAAGCCTAGACGTTTGGAGATTTCAAATGCATTGCTTCGCCCTGGTACGCCAATTAGTAATTTATACGTTGGGCTTAACGTCTCTATATCAAATTCTACACTTGCATTAATAACTCCATCTCTATTATAGCCGTATGCCTTTAATTCTGGGTAATGGGTAGTTGCGATAACACTCGCCCCCCGATGATATACTTCATCTAGAATCGATATCGCAAGTGCTGCTCCTTCTTGTGGATCCGTACCTGCACCTAATTCATCAAAAAGCACGAGGCTATTTTCATCCACTTTATTTAAAATATCAACAATATTCACCATATGAGATGAGAACGTACTCAGACTTTGTTCAATTGATTGTTCATCCCCAATGTCCGCATACACTGCGCCAAAGACAGCGGTTTCAGATCCATCCAGTGCTGGAATTTGCAAGCCTGCCTGTGCCATTAATGTACATAGGCCAACTGTTTTAAGTGTGACCGTTTTCCCACCCGTATTCGGTCCTGTAATCACAATGGTCGAGTAATCTTTTCCTAACATTACATCATTTGCAACTACTTCATCCGCAGCAATCAGTGGATGTCGCGCCTTAAATAAAGAAATTCTACCTTCATTATTTACTTCTGGTTTCGATCCTTTCATGCGCTTGCTATAACGAGCCTTTGCAAACATAAAGTCGATTTCTGCCAGTACAGCAACAATGATTTCAAGCTCTGCGCTTTCTTCAGCCACTTTCCCGGATAGTTCGATTAAAATTCTCTCAATTTCCTGCTGTTCCTTCACTCGGATTTCTTGAAGTTCATTATTCAACTGGACAATTGATTGTGGTTCAATAAATAATGTTTGACCTGACGAGCTCTGATCATGAATGATTCCGCCATAATGCCCCTTATATTCCTGTTTGACAGGAATAACGAAACGATCATTTCTGATTGTAATAATGGCATCAGAAAGCATTTTCTGCGCATTTGAAGAACGGATCATACTTTCTAAGCGTTCTCGAACACGGGATTCTTTTGTACGCAATTGATTGCGGAGAGACCGAAGTGCCTCACTTGCACTATCTAGCACTTCCCCATTCTCATCAATTGCATTTCTAATCGTTGTTTCTAAATCTGCTAAAACAATATATCTTCTCACATAATCTAATAAAATCGGAAGGCTGCTTCTTTCCTCAGCAAATTCCTCTATAAACCTTTTGATTTGTCTGCTTGCATGAATTGTGCTTGCCGTTTGAGTCAGTTCTTGTGGACTGAGCATGCCACCAATAACCGATCTTTTCACATGTGGACGTATATCATATATCCCACCAAGCGGGACATTTCCTTTTATGCGAAACACCTTTACCGCTTCATCTGTTTCCTCTTGCCAGCGAATCACTTCTTCATAATCAACGGATGGGACTAACTGCTCTGCTTTTCTTTTCCCTAATGAGGATGACACATGCTCAAGCAATTGTTCCTTTACTTTATGAAATTCTAACACTTTAAAAATACGTTCCTGCATGAGGATTTTACCTCCTAATTAGCTCATTTTTGCTTTTTCGACAAAAATGATAGCAATTCTTCTATATTCATGGCATTCAGGACAGTGTTTTTCTTTATCCAGCCTTTTTTAGCTGTGGAAACACCAATGTCCATATGATCGAGTGTGTCAATTTTATGTGCATCTGTATTAATAACTATTTTCACACCTGCTTCTTGCGCTTTTCGAATATGCTCTGAAGCTAAATCTAAACGATTTGGATTAGCATTCAGCTCTAATACAGTGTCCGTTGCCTTTGCCATTTCGATTAATTCATCAATATCTACTTCATAGCCTTCCCTACGCCCAATTAATCTACCAGTTGGATGAGCAATAATATCAATATGAGGATTGTTCATGGCCACCTTTAGTCGCTCCATTATTTTTTCCTTTGACTGTGAAAAAGCAGAATGGATCGACGCAATGACAATATCCATTTCAGCGAGTAATTCATCATCATAATCTAGCGTGCTATCTGGCAGGATATCCATTTCTACACCAGATAGAATCGTTATGTCATCATAGCGCTCATTCAATCGCCTAATTTCATCTTTTTGTTGTCTTAGTCTCTCTGGAGAGAGTCCACCAGCCACCTTTAAATACTGGGAATGATCTGTAATTGCCATGTATGCATAGCCTTTCGCCCGGCATGCCTCCACCATTTGTTCAATTGAAAAAGCACCATCACTCCAAGTTGTATGCATATGAAGATCACCCTTTATATCAGCAAGAGAAATTATATCATACTCTTTCGTATACGTTTCAACCTCCTGACCATCCTCCCTAAGCTCAGGTGGAATAAAGGGCAAATCGAAATAGTGATAAAAAGCTTCTTCAGATAAAAAAGTACGTATCTCTCCTGTTTCGTTATTCTCTACACCATATTCGCTAATTTTCTCACCGCGTTCCTTCGCAAGCTGCCGCATCCGTACATTATGATCTTTCGAACCAGTAAAATGATGAAGAGTTGTTGCAAATTCATGAGGCTCCACAAGACGGAAATCAACAGAAATATCATAACCATGCTCAAAAATGATCGAAACCTTCGTATGACCTGCAGCGATTATTTCTTTAATTTTTGGCAGTGATACTAGTTTTTCTCTTACTACTGTGGCATTCTCTGTGGCGATGATAAAATCTAAATCCTTTATTGTTTCTCTCATCCTTCTTAAGCTGCCTGCCCGTGAAAATTTCATAATTTCATTGATCTCGCTTAATTCTACTTCAATCGCTTCTGCAATCGGAAGCATATAAGCAATCGGAAGGCGTTCTGGTCTTGCTCCTGTATTCTCAAGTGCAGCAAGAATTTTCTCCTCTGACTTTTTCCCGAATCCAGCAAGAGCTTGTACTTTCCGACTACGACATGCATCCTCTAAGTCTACTGCGCTCTCAATTCCAAGTTCCTTGTAAAGTTTTGCTATCTTTTTACCACCTAGACCTGGGAGCTGTAGAAGAGGAACTAATCCTTTAGGGACTTCCTCCTTTAATTCCTGCAGAACAGCTGATTTGCCTTCAGCCAAATACTCAAGAATGACTGAAGATGTGCCTTTCCCGATCCCTGGAAGCTTAGTGAAATCTTCTATTTCATCTAGACTATTATCATTTACCTCAAGTGCATTAGCTGCTTTCCGAAAAGCAGCTATTTTAAAAGTATTCTCTCCTTTAAGCTCCATATAAATCGCGATCGTCTCAAGATGTCTAATCACATCTTTTTTATTTATACCCATGGGACACACCCGCCCTAACGTTTAGAATTAACATACAACTAAGGTATTTCTCTTGTATATAAAGATACAAAGAAACTTCTCTAATGCTAGAGAAGTTACGATGCTATATATTCGATCCACATCTCTTTAATTTGCTGTGATAATATCGGAGTATGTTTGATCATTCCTTTACCAAGGAAGGAATCATTTAATGCAGTTTGAACCATTTCTATTGGCACGAGTGCAGCTATGTATATTAAAATAAACATGATAAGATAGACTTCAACAAATCCTAGTATGCCACCAGCCCAAATATTTAGCTGTTTAAGTATTGGCAGGTTCGTAACAAAATCAAGCATACTGCCAATAATTTGGAGAACAATCTTCACAGCAATAAAAATCACGACATACGCAATGGCGCGATAATAGGCATCTTCTAGATTCACTTGATCAAAAAGCATTTGAAATGCAGAGCTATCACCAAAGCTCGGATAAGGTACCCATAATGTTAGTTTAGGAGCAAGTTTCTCATAATACATATTTGCAATGATGAATGCAATAATAAATCCTGTTAAATGGATTAATTGCAGGATAAATCCTCTTTTCAAACCAATAAAGAATCCAAAAACTAATATAATTAATATTGCGAGATCTAACATGACTTATTCAGTCCTTTACTCTTTTTAATTCATTTTCAAGCTGTTCTATACGGTCTTTCGCTTTAATATAATCATTTACTGCATTGACTGCTGTTAAAACAGCTAATTTACTGCTGTCAAGATAAGCGTTTTTCGAGCTGATTTCACGCATCTTCTCATCAACCTTCGATGCTACAAGGCGTATATGACTGGGGCTTTCGGTGCCTATAATGATATACTGAACTCCATATATATCAACAGTTGTGCGGCTTTTTTGTACATCTGACAACATTCATGCCCCCATTCTTAAGAATCCTACACAATATCATAACATGAACAGAAAATCGTGGGAAGCAGAAGCTTGTCAAAAGCAGGCAGAATTCATCAAGTGAAAAGTTCCGAGGAAGGGAATCTTTTTTAAGGCTCTTTTCTGAAAGATTGTTACTTTTGAATTAAATGTTTGACGAACTAAGTCGGTTGATTGGAGCGGAAGGTGCGAGATCCTCGAAAATGCTGTCGCATTTCCTTCGTGCGGTGTCAATTCAGGAAGCTTATTCAATGTCCTGCTTAGATGCGTAGGAACAGCTGAGACTTATGCAGGAGCGTGAGCGACAAGGAGGCTCAAGCGGACTACCCCGCGGAAAGCGAGCACACGTGCGCGGAAATCAATCTTTACCAACATTATCTTAATAAGCAACATTGTTTGCGAAAACAGCCTTTTTTTAAAAAATAATCTCAGCAAAATGTAGAGGAGCGTTTATTATGGGGAATGTAGTTATCATTAAAAAAATGAATGAAATAGAAGAAATGAAAAAATATTATCAATCCTATCTATCTGATAAATTTCCACAAGGAAGTGTGTTTGCTGCGAAGACACCAACTTGTTCGATCACTGCATATAAATCTGGAAAGGTGTTGTTTCAGGGTGGGAGCAGTGAAGCTGAAGCAGCAAAATGGGGGGAGCCAACTGCAGCTTCAAAAACAACAACTAACCAAAGTACGAGTCAATCCCACTTGCCAAATCAGTTTGAATCGCTTTCGGTGATTGGCTCTGATGAAGTCGGTACAGGTGACTTCTTTGGTCCAATAACAGTTGTTGCAGCCTATGTAAAAAAGGAGCAGATTCCATTATTAAAGGAGTTAGGTGTGAAGGATTCTAAAAACCTTAAGGATGAGCAGATCATACAGATTGCAAAACAAATAAAAGATATTGTTCCATACAGTTTATTAACCTTGCATAATGAAAAATATAACAAACTGCAGAAGTCGGGAATGTCACAAGGAAAACTAAAAGCCTTGCTTCATAATCAAGCGATCAGCCATGTCCTCAGCAAAATTGCACCTGACAAGCCTGATGCCATTCTAATTGATCAATTTGCAAAGGAAGAAGTATATTACCAATATTTAAAAAATGAAACAGTCGTCCAGAGGGAGAATGTATATTTCAGTACAAAAGCAGAAAGTGTTCATCTCTCAGTTGCCGCTGCCTCTATCCTTGCAAGATATGCCTTTGTTCGTCATTTCGATAAACTAAGCAAAGAAGCTGGATTCACACTAACAAAGGGAGCAGGTGCTAAGGTCGATCAAGCAGCCGCTCGGCTCATTCATGAAAAAGGGAAAGATGTGATGCCTTCATTTGTTAAGCTGCATTTTGCTAATATGGAAAAAGCGATGCGCTTGCATGCATCTAAATATCGGAAATAAGAATGCCTCCTAGCCAGCCTCACATATAGTATAAGACAAACTGGCTGGGAGGTTACTCCTTCCCCTTTTGCACCTCTTGACCCATGAACTCGGAAGGGATTCAATTGATAAACTATAAACATAAAATGCGACCGAGTAGTCGCATTTTTTTCGAAGTAAACTACTTTAAAAAGTATCTTTTTCTTTCCGTTGCCGGGTAAAAGGCAATTGAAGGATTGGTTAATCGAGTATCCGGGAAACCAGGAATGGAACCGACTATTTTCTTATCACAAAAAGTATTTAAATCTACAAACGTTAACGCTTCAGTAGAACAAGATTCAACACATGCAGGCGGGAGTCCCCTATCTTGGCGCGGATAACACATTTGACATTTACTTGCTTTCTGCGTTACTGGATCATACTGGGGTGCCCCATACGGACAAGCTTCAATACATAAACCACAGCCTGTACAGAGATCGGAATTTATTTGCACAATTCCATCCCCACGTTTTGTGAACGCATTCTCTGGGCAAACCCGAAAACATTCTGGACTGTTGCAATGATTACAAGAAACGGATAAAAAGGTATCATCCGTAAGTCTAGAAACCTTTCGCCATCTCACTGTACTATCCGTTTGGTTTTCATTTCTACAGGCAATTTCACAAGCCATACAACCGAAACAAAGATCCACATTAAACACAAAACCCATTTGTTTAACCATTTGTCTCACACCATTTCCGGATATTTACGCTGCTATCATAAAAATTCATACTGGATTTCCCCGGATTTTCCTGTGGCTTGTGAGCGATTAAGCGATTGATCGGATTCTTTCCAGCTTGATTCACTAAGATCACCTTTTGCGGGAGGAATCGACTTATTCTAGCAATAGCTGCTATTTTTCCATTTGGATTGAATAATTCCACCTTATCGCCTTCCAAAATCCCCCTTTTTTCTGCTGCATATTCTGAAAGTTCAACAACTGCTTGCTCTGCCCCTTGATTAAGCCAAGGCATTGCTTCATATTGTGAATGGATCTTCAGTAAAGATTGAGGGGTTAATAATTGGAATGGATAAGATTCTTCCACATCAGTCTTTTCCCTATTCATCGAATATGTGGAAGTGTCCGTATTCTCCTCTGAAAAAAGACGAAACTTGAATGCACTTGAAGATAAATTTTTTCCTTCTTCTCCCCGTAACCGTGGGCTTTCAAGTAAGTCATCGATGCTCTCAATCGAATAAAGTTTCTTTACTGATGGAGTTAATTCTTCTCTAATCCAATCAATCGGTTCACGTTCGGAAGGGAAATTAGAGAAGCCTGGAAAACGCTCATTCAATTTTTCCATTAATTCCCTTGCGATTTGCAAATCACTTTTTGCCTCATAGTATGGAGAGATTGCCTTTTCATTTATGGATAGCCAGTGATGCCAGTAACTAACATTTACATCCATTTCTTCAAAATGACTTGCAGCTGGCAGGACAAGATCAGACATCTCCGCAGTTTTCGTCATAAATAAATCAACAGTAACAATTAATTCAAGTTCCTTCATTAATGATTCCCATGCCTGAAAATCCTGATCTTGTGAAAGGGGGTTACGCAAAGCGATCCATAGGAACTTCAATGGCGGCTCCACTAGTTTGCTAGCATTTTCTGCAAAATTATTAATATCAATTTCTCTCGAATGTTGAACGATTGGATGTACTGGTCCTTCATGGTTCAAAAGATTAACTGGAAAGTCATCAATCCCGCTATGTGAATAATAAACACATCTGTTCTCTTGCCCAGATTGACAACCCAACATAGCCAATGTGTTGATTGCACTAATATTTTGCCCTCCATTTTCATTTCGTTGAATCCCAAAGCCAATCCAGGTCGCACAAGGTTTAGGCATTGAATATATGCTCAAAAGTTCACATAAAACATCAAGTGATATACCTGTTTCACGGCAAACTTCATGCAAATCGACTTGTTCAGTCACATATTGATGGAACTCTTCCCAATTCACTGTTTGATTACGGACAAATTCTTCATCATACATATTTGATTCAATAAGAAGCTTGGCGACTCCAAGCGCAAGCCATCTATCAGTTCCTGGGTTGATTTGTATAAAGATATCAGCTGTTGCCGCAGTTCTCGTAAAAATAGGATCAATGACAATTAGTTTTGCCCCCTTTTGTCGTGCTTGTAAAATAAACTTCATTTGATGGACATTCGTAACAGCTGGATTTGCTCCCCAAATAACGATTGCATTCATTTCCGCCATTTTTTCTGGCATCATACGGTTCATTTGACCAAAAGACTTTCTCATGGCTTGCTCCCCAGTTATTAAACATGGGTTTCCTACCGGTTTCGTATGTGGACCTATACTATTGAACATCCCTTCAACCGCATAATGAAGCAATCCAATATTACCGGAAAATTTATTATAGCCGGAAGCAAGATTGGAACCGTATCTTTCATTTAATTCTAAGATTTTGTCAGCGATACAATCATATGCCTCTTCCCATGTTATTCTTTTCCAGTTCCCCGAACCTCTTGGTGTCTGCCTAATTGGATGTTTCAATCGATAAGGATTATATACATATTGGGTATAGGCATACCCCTTTGCACACAAACGCCCTTGATTATAGCCATGCTTCGCATCACCAGAAACCTTCACTAGTTTCCCATCTTCAATATACGAAAGCATTCCACATGTTGAGAAGCAATTACGCGGACAAGCATGTCTGTAAATTTCCATCAGCTTTTAACACCTGCACTTTTTCTAAGGTTAAATTTTTCTTAGTTGTTTGATCTTAAAGGCAGCAGTAATATTTAATCTAACGTTCATATCATCTAGCTTCTTATCTAAAATTTCTTCGACCTTCTTAAAGCGATACCGTAATGTATTCCTATGAAGAAACAATGCATCAGCCGTCTTTGTTATATCATATTGATTAGCCGCATAAAATTCGAGCGTATGCATGAGCTCTCCTCCATGCACTTGATCATGTTTCTCCAATTTCCCTAATGTGTGATCATAATATTCTTTCACATCCTGTAAATCATGTTTGTATAAAATTCGCTCAAGTCCCAATCCATTAAAAAAGGGTGTATGAATATTCAAGAGTAAGCCAACCTCGTAGGCAACCTTTGCCTCTTGGTAGCTTTTATATAGCTCTTCTGGATTTGAACTTTCCCGCCCAATTCCTGTGGCCATTCGATTATTCCTATCCATTATCTCAGCCTGTATCTTTACCCGCTGAATAAACTCTTTAATGACAGACTCGTTTGTCTCCATTTCCTCACCAAGCAGCTGATAAATAACAACAATTTCTCCACGCTTTTTCATTGCGATCGGTTTTAGATTGCTTTCAATCAATACTCTTTCAATTAAGTAAAACAGGGAATCGATATGTTTCTGATCCTCTGAATAATAATCAAAATCTATTAATGAAAAAACAATAATTGTATGTGACTGGGTGAAATCCCATCCCCATATATTCCCGTAGGAAATAATTTCATTTTTTTGCTTCATATTTCCGTAAAGTAAATCATAGATAAAGGCTTCTTTAAACTGCTGCCGCTCCTGTTTCAATTCCAGCCTTTTTCGCAATTCGAGTGTACATAATGAAGATGCATAGGCAATAATCGAATAAATTCGTGCAATTTTCTCTGCAGCATCCTCACCTATCTGTATAAATAAATAGCCCCTTAATCGCCCATCCAATAGAATGGCCGAACAAATCCCGTTTATAGGAACACCATTAGATGTGAATTGACAATTGACAACTAGTGGTTTCTCCCCAATTATTTCTTCTTGTTGATTGTCTATATAATTTATTTCCACATTATTCACAAGTTGTGCAGCAGCCAAATGATTAAATAATGGATCCGTTATGATTACAGGCAACGATAAAATACTCGCTAACTCTGCACAAATCCCCTTCAATCCTTTTTCTGAAGCGACAAGCAAATCATGTAAATAATCCGGGACAAAAAAAGTACTTTCCACTAAATCCATTCCTTTCTGTTCTTTCCTTGGTCGCTCACCCCCATCATATATGAAGGTGCCACCATGAACAATGGATGTCACAGGAACGTAAAAAACTCATTGTTCAACCGTACAAAAATAGACGGGTATCTTTGTGCATCGGTTATATATCTTATGAATGGGCGATTTTCTATAATTAAAGCAAGGATGAAATGTGATTGTTTTCACAAAAGAGATGTTAAGAAAATGACAAAGAAGGCATTTGTATTAAAAAGCAAAAAAGTGGAAACGAAGTGCTTTTAGGAGGGATAACAATGGAAGAAAGAATCACTCTATCAGAGTTAAATAATATTTTTCATGCAAGACGTTTTGCTTACGATATTTTACGAAGGTTTTTCGTTGAGGAACCATCTAAGGAATATTTGAAACCATTCATTCAGAAAAACATGATCGATTTATTTCCATTTAAAAAGGATTCAGAGGAAATCCAAGAAGGAGTGAATAAGATAAAGTCCTACTTGTCCACTCATGATGTTCTGACAATTGAACACCATTATGATGACTTGCATTGGGATTATACTAAATTATTTGTCGGTCCTTTTGAATTGACAACGCCTCCTTGGGAATCCTCTTATGTGAGAAAGGATCGACTTTTATTTCAAGGAACAACAATGAATGTTCGAGGCTACTATGATAAATACGGCATTATTGTCAGTGATTTTAATATTGAAGCGGATGATCATATCGGGCTTGAGCTTGATTTTATTTATCACCTTAATGAAATTTGTATAAAAATGGCGGAACAAAATGAAAGCAGAGGCTTACGACAATTACTTCGGGATCAACAAAGATTTATTGATGACCATTTACTTAAATTCGCACCTGAATTCAGTCGATTAGTCATGGAAGAAGCAAATACATCATTTTACAGTGGACTAGCACAAATATTGCATCATTATTTATTGATAGATTCAGAGGTTCTTCAAGAACTTATGACTATAGATACTTTATAAGAGGGGGCAAGTATAATGCTTGATATCGTAAGTAAAATCAATGACTTTAAAATGTCTAGAAGAGCATTTATTGGTTGGTCTTCTGCAATTGCAGTAACAACAGCGATCCCAGTTAGCCGTGGGTTAGTTGCAAAAGCGGAAAATAATATCGGGATAGCAGAAACAGATGGAGAAGGCATCTGGAAAACAGCTGCATGCTGGCATAACTGTGGAGGCCGCTGTGTAAATAAGGTGCTTATTAAAGACGGGGTTGTGATTCGGCAAAAAACAGATGATACACATGAAGATAGTCCAGACTTCCCTCAACAGCGCGGCTGTTTAAGGGGTCGTTCCCAACGTCATCAAGTATTTAATGCAGATCGATTAAAATATCCGATGAAACGAAAGAATTGGGCGCCTGGTGGAGGAAAGAAGGAACTTCGCGGGAAAGATCAGTGGGTTCGACTTTCTTGGGATGAAGCACTTGATATTGTCGCATCTGAAACAAAAAGAATTACAGGAAAGTATGGCAATGAGGCCATCATGGTAACTGGCGGGGATGCAAATATAAGAAATGCGATGTCAGCAATTGGTGGATTTAGTGCTTGTTATGGCAGCTCTTCATGGGGAGCATGGCGGTGGATATGGGAAAACATGGGGGTCGGAGAAGGTCTGATTGTTAATGGAATCAACGATCGAATTGATTTAAGAAATTCCCAATTAATCGTTCTATGGGGTGCTAATCCAGCTTGGAGCTCTATGGGTAGTGTCACCTACAACTTTTTACAAGCAAAAAAGGCTGGTGCTCGATTCATCACAATTGACCCGCTTTATACTGACTCTGCCAATGTATTTGATGCAGATTGGGTTCCTGTTAGACCAGGAACAGACGATGCTCTAGCCTTCGGTATCATGTATACATTGCTTGACGAAGACAATCCTACTACAAATCCTTTGGTCAAGTGGGATTTCTTAGATAAATACACAATCGGATTTGATGAAGATCATATGCCAGAAGGAGCAGATCCAAAGGATAATTTTAAGGACTATCTATTAGGTACTTATGATGGTCAACCCAAAACACCCGAATGGGCAGCAGAAATCTGTGGAGTAGAGCCAAGTAAAATTCGTGAACTTGCTCGTGAAATCGGCGGTACAGAACGAGTGGCTTTATTAACAGCCTGGGCACCTGCTCGGATTGCTAATGGAGAAGGCTGGGTTCAAGCCTTTTCAACGCTCGGAATGATGACTGGTCAAATGGGTGGCTCAGGAAAGATGACTGGAGTTAGCTGCTGGGAATATGCAGGAAATATGGGGCCATTCCTCTTAACTGCTGGCGGAAAAGGCCTGCCTGCTATAACGAACCCTATCGATAATCAAATTAATGAAAATGAAATGTGGGATGCCGTATTAGATGGGAAATTCCTACAAAGATATGAAAAAGAAAGAAACGTAAATATCCAATTTATTTACCATAACTATGAGAATCATCTACAAACTCGAAGCAATATTGCCAAAGGGATTAAAGCGCATCACGAAGTTGAATTTGTTGTCACAAATGCCTATGCCTTAACAACAAATGCTAAGTATTCCGATATTGTGCTACCTGTTGCTACCCAATGGGAAACTGCTGGAGCAGTGAAAGGCGGAAACCGTGAAATCCTCATCAATTGGTCAAAAATTATTGAACCATTGTATGAATCAAAAACAGACCAAGAGATTGCAGAAGCACTTTTACAGAAGTTAGGAAAAGATCCGAAAGAAGTATTCCCAATTACTGCGGAGCAGCAATACTTTAATCAACTTTCAGGCAGTATGGTGATGAAAGAAAACGGAGTTGACTATGAACCACTGTGTACCATTACTTCCCAAGATATAAAGGAGTGGGGTGTTGAAGGAACACCACAAAAAGGACGCATTCCACTTAAAGAGTTTGTTGATACAGGCATCTACCAAGTGCCAAGGAAGCCAGGCGATAACTTCGGCTTTATCGCATATAAGGATTTTATTGACGATCCCGAAGCAAATCCAGTATCAAGCGAAAGTGGAAAGTTCGAAATCTATTGTAAGGCAATCAATGAATTATCTAAAACGGCCTATTCAGAAATAGCCCCTATTCCAAAATATGAAGTAAAAGTACATGGATATGAAGCGACTTTTGAAGATTGGGAAGCAAAGAAAAAAGGAAAGTATCCGTACCAAATGATTAATCCGCATTACTTAAGACGCTCTCATAGTACGTTAGATAATGTGCCACAACTGCGTGAAGCATGGCCAAACCCTGTTTATATTAGCAGAAAAGATGCGGATGAAAAAGGAGTAAAAGACGGAGAAACTGTACTTTTATCAAATGAATACGCGAAATCATTACGTCCTGCCGCAGTAGTCGAAACGATTATGCCAGGTGTCATTGGACTTCCACACGGTGCATGGGTAGATTTTGATGAAAAGACTGGAATTGACCGAGGTGGAGCAGATAATTTATTCGTCCCTCATATTCCAAAAGGATTAGGCTCATCTGGTTTCAATACAGCACGTGTCAATTTTGAAAAATGGGAAGGCGAACCACTTGAAGAAGATGTGAAATGGGAGCAACGGATCATCAAATTTTAATTTTAAGGAGGTCATAAATAATGGCGCAAATGGGCTTTTATATAAATGTAGCTGAATGTGTGGGCTGCAAAACATGTACGGTAGCCTGTAAAGATAAAAATGATTTAGAAGTTGGCAGAAACTTCCGGAGAGTATATGACTTTCAAGAAGGGAGCTATCCTAAACCATCAATCTATCATGTTTCACTTTCTTGTAATCATTGTGATGAACCTGGGTGCATGCAAGGATGCCCAACTGGAGCAATGTTTAAGCGTGATGAAGATGGGGTTGTCTTAGTCGACCATGATAAATGTGTAGGATGTCGCTACTGTGAGTGGAATTGTCCTTACGGGGCTCCGCAATATTCTGAAGAGCTTGGAAAAATGACGAAATGTGATACTTGTATTGATTTACGTGAAAAAGGCGAAGACCCTGTATGCGTTAGTTCTTGTATTATGCGTGCAATTGAATTTGGTCCAATTGATGAGCTGCGTGCAAAATACGGAACGGTCAACGAAATCAAAGGAATGCCAAGTGCATCGATTACGAAGCCAAATATTGTTATTCATTCGTAGATATCAACATATTGCTTTTTACGGGGGCTTGCCCCCTTTTGCTCGAATATAGTCATTCAATAAATGAGGAGGGAAATCCCATGCATGAGTGGGCATTATTAATCTTTACAATTTGTGTACAAACAGCAATCGGCGGCATGTTTATGTTATGGCTGTTTCAGCGTGAAATCGATAAAAATCAGAAGGAGGATTCCTTTCCTATTTTGAAACTTCCGCTAATCATTATTGCCGCATTATCACTAGTCGGCCTAGTTGCATCTTTTGCACATTTGGGAACACCAAGCAACGCCTTGAATACAATCAGAAACATTGGCTCATCTTGGATGAGCCGTGAAATTCTTGTAACGGGTGCATTCATCGGTGCCGCTTGCATAACAGCTGGACTTACGATTGTTCAAAAAAAGATCAATCCACTGCTGATGATCGCAACAGTCATCATCGGACTTGTTGATATTTTCTGCATGGCAATGATTTATTCTAATTCATTAATTAGTGGATGGAATTCGATTAACACCTTCACCTCGTTTTACGGAACAGCTTTTGTTTTGGGAGCAGTTCTTGTCGCTAGCTTTACTGTCCCTGTATTACGCACTAAAAATATGGACGACACAGCCAAAAAAATCGTTCGATTATCGTTTTATTCAGCTTTATTCGGGATTGCCATTCAGCTAATAGGTGTTGCTTTATTCCCTGCTTCACTTACAGATGTCAATATGATTGCAGCCACTGCAGCACAATCCTCACTTGAAGCCTATCAGGGAACGATTGCTTTAAGATGGGGGATTGAAATTCTCGGATTGATTTTATTAGGCTATATGGCCCTCTCACCTGCGAAGAAAACTTCAATCACTATGGCGTTTGCAGCATTAATTGTCATTGGCTTCGCTGAAGGATTAAGTAGGTATGTATTT
Organism: Cytobacillus eiseniae; assembly: GCF_017874625.1. Classification (GTDB taxonomy): domain Bacteria; phylum Bacillota; class Bacilli; order Bacillales; family Cytobacillaceae; genus Cytobacillus; species Cytobacillus eiseniae. The sequence continues at coordinate 181,323 of NZ_JAGIKZ010000004.1, forward strand.
TATGTACTAGGTTCATAGGCTATAAACAAGGTAATTTCAAATATAAATGATTTGAATTGGAGTGAGACGTATGCTATCGAATATCGGAATCCCAGGGCTAATCATTGTTCTTGTACTTGCCCTTATTATCTTCGGTCCTAAAAAACTGCCAGAAATCGGACGTGCGATGGGACAATCCTTAAAAGAATTTAAGAGCTCTACGAAAGGATTAATGGACGATATAAATGATATTGACGAAGTTGATGTAAAAAAAGAGCACAAAGAAATAAAAGAGCTTTAGAAAAAGGAAACGGGAATGCTTATACGGCATCCCCATTTTCTTTATCCAGATAATAAAGCTTCTATTTTTTCCTTCACTGCATTTAATACTTTATCATGCATCTTTACATCTCTTCATCCATTAATGTTTATTCAGAAGGCTGTTCTCGCAAACATTGTTGCTATTCTACATCTAATTAGTAAGGGCTGATTTCCGCTCCAGATTGCTCCAAACAACCGACCTACTTAGTAAATCATTCATTCTATCAATTGATTTAAAAACAACAAGATTTTAGAAAAGAGCCATTCAGAAAAAGTATTTTAATGTGCAGACAATTGTTTTTTCCCTAAGTCCATATGTTCTCCTTCATAATATTTAAACATATGGACTACTTTTAATAGGATTCCACCGGCTTCTTTAATTATGCTTTCTATCCACCTGTAATCAGTAAGCCCATTCTGAGTTCAATTGAGGAAAGTTATCAATTATCATATTTTCGTAATTTAGTTATTAACAATCTGTGAATTAGCTTATTAGGAACAAGATCACTGAAAATCGAATGCTATACTAAAATCATAAGATTGTTATGTTCTTCACAATATCAAATAGAGATATACAGCAATTACTTAAAGAGGTGAATAGAAATGATTATGGAAATTACAGAAAGTATCATCCCTCGTATAAAAAATCAAGCATTTATTGATTATTCACATATCTATTTTTCTATCAAAAAAGAAACATTAAGTGCGATAGAATCGTTCGGATTGCCATTGGAAAATAGAAAATTGGCAGATAACCGAAAAAGAAAACAAGACCAACTTAGAGCATCAGGCGCCTTATTTAGAAATAATAACAAAAGCATCGTCTCAAACAGAAGAATTTCAAGTGCATGTGAAGCTTGTCAGACAGGGACTGGGAGTTATACAACATTTGTATCCTTAAAATGCCATCGTGATTGTTATTTTTGCTTTAACGAAAATCAAGATAGTTATTCATTTTACGTGGCAAATCATAAAAATGTAAATAAAGAGCTTACAGAATTGCTTGCAGGCGGTGTACAGCTAAAACATCTTGCCATAACAGGTGGAGAACCTTTGCTGCACAAAGCTGAAACGATCAGCTTCATGCGATTAGCACATGAATTGACCCCAGAAACGTATACAAGATTATACACGGCAGGCGATCTTCTTGATATCGAAACTTTACAAAGTTTAAAAGAGTATAGCCTGGATGAAATTCGCATTAGTATAAAGATGGACGACTCTCAGCAAAAAAGAAAACATGTTTTGAGCAAAATATCTTTGGCTAAAGAGTTTATTCCGAATGTATTAGTTGAAATGCCCGTGATTCCAGGAACAACCGAGGAAATGAAAGAACTATTACTCGAATTGGAAAGTCTTGAGATATTCGGGATTAATCTACTAGAATTTTGCTTTCCACTTGGAAATGCAAATGCTTTTCAGACCCGAGGTTTTGAACTTAAGAATCCACCATACGAAGTGTTTTATAACTATTGGTATGCGGGCGGTTTAGCTGTTGCTCAAAGTGAACAAATTTGCTTAGAATTAGTTGAATTCGCAATGGAAAAGAAATTAAAGCTAGGTGTTCATTATTGTTCACTGGAAAACAAATTTACTGGTCAAGTCTATCAACAAAATTATGATCAAAAACTTGGTGAAATGTACACATTCTCTGAAAAGGATTATTTTTGGAAAACTGTAAAAGCATTTGGCAAAGATCAAAAGAAAGTACAAGCCATTCTTGAACACCATCAAATTGCATTTGAGATCAATGAAAATTATAACTATATTCAATTTCCAATTAGCTCCATTCGTTTATTAGGAAAGAACAATCTAGATCTCATTATTTCTTCTAATGTTCTAGAGCAAAAGGAAAACAGCATGGAGATCCGTGAAGTGAATATTGAATGGACCACGCCAAGTTTATTCGAGGAACTAGATATATGAGTCATTAATCGAGAAGATTTACGATAAAGTGCAACTGCCCATCGGTCGGGGTTGATTGATGGGTAATTGAAATTGTCGGATTGAACCAATTAGGCTCACCCCAGTCGCTAGTAAAGAAACTTCAATTACTATGGTGTTTGTAGCATCAATTACCATAGGCTTCGCAGAAGGATTAAGCAGATATGTCTTTTACGTACTAGATTCCTAGATTTATAACAAGTTGAATTCAAACATAATTGATTAGAGAGGGAGTGGCTTTGATGGGGTTATTAGACAAATGGATTGAAAGTCTTGATTATGAATTTCGCATCTTAGACTCATGCTCACGATATCAAAGTCCACATTCCACATGCAGAAATTGTATCGATAGTTGCTCAGCAGATGCCATCACATTTGTAAGTGGAAAACCAATAATTAATAACAAAGAATGTACAGAATGTGGTGATTGTATCGCGGAATGCCCCGTCCAGGCAGTTGAAGGCTTTCTTCCGCGAAGAACAATTATCCAGAACCAGCTCATTGTAACAGACGAACACCCTCCCTCAATAAAAGAACTGCTTGCATTTTACAAAAAAGGAGTAACAATCCTCGTTTACGATCAAGAAGAACTGAATTTACACTGGAAACATATACTTTCTGAAGTAAATAGTATGTTAGAACAACTCAATGAAGCTCCCTTTTCTATTCTCAATAAAGAAATAGAAAGAGAAGAAGAGCTGTTTACACGGAGAGAAATTTTCTCCTTTTGGAAAAAAGAAGCTCAATCAACAATGAAGCAGATGGCGCCTGCAAAATGGCGCTTTAACCATCAAGACCTTGATCTGGCAAAGTTTTATCCAAATTATCAATTCACTGAAATTATGTTAGATACGAGTAAATGTACGATTTGCAAGGCCTGTCAAATCCTATGTAAACGGGATTGTCTACAAATAAATGAGATGGATTTTACAATTACTACTCAAAATTGTTCTGGGTGCATGATATGCCAAGATATTTGTCCTGAAAAAGCGATTACAACTGAAAAAAAAATTCAACCAGCAACTAAAAATACACATCCTCTATACACTAAAATATGCTACACTTGTAAAAACAACTATCAAACGTTATCCATGCATGATAAAAAGTGTGTTAAATGCAAAAAAATGGAGGCGTTCGGTACATTTCTAAAATAGAAAAGGGAATGAGACATATGCTTTCAAATATCGGTATACCAGGATTAATTATTATTCTTGTACTTGTTCTTATTATTTTCGGACCTAAAAAGCTTCCAGAAATCGGGAGAGCGATGGGACAATCTTTAAAGGAGTTCAAAAGCTCTACGAAGGGGCTAATGGATGACAATGATGAAATCGATTCAAAAAAGGAAGAAAAGATAGTTAAAAAGTAAATGATAAAAAGGGGATGCATTTCAGCACCCCCTTTTTTCTTAGCCTCTTAACACAGCCCCAGCTTTTTCCTTCACTGCATCCAATACTTTATCATGAGCCTTTACAACTTCTTCGTCTGTTAATGTGCGTTCAGGATCAAAATATTTCAGAGAGAAAGCAATCGATTTCTTCCCTTCATCCATGCGCTCACCTTCATATAAGTCAAACACATGAACCTCTTTCAATAATGTGCCGCCCGCTTCTTTAATGATGCTTTCCAGCTCACCTGCAGCTTTTTCCTTATCAACAACAAGAGCAATATCACGTGTAATTGATGGGAAACGCGGGATCGCTACATATTGCAATGGTGGAACATCCGCTTCTAAAATTGCCTTTAATGATAATTCGAAAACATATGTTTCTTTTAAATCATATTCTTTTTCTACTGTTGGATGTGTTTGACCGATAAAGCCGACAGATGTCCCTGATAAATAGATTTCTGCTGTTCTTCCAGGATGCATTCCTTCTTTTTCTGACTGACGGAATTCTACCGCGCTAGTAACCCCAAGCTTTTCAAATAAGCCTTCAAGGATTCCTTTGACAACAAAGAAATCAACTGGCTTCTTTTCCCCCTGCCATAGGTGACTCTGCCATAAACCAGTTACTGCACCTGCAAGATGCTCTCGTTCTTCTGGTAATTCTTCCGAACCATTTGCTAAAAATACTGCGCCTGTTTCGTAAACCGCAAGACTATCATTTTGACGGGCAGTATTATACTTTAATATTTCGAGAAGCTGCGGAATGATGCTTAAACGCAGGACACTGCGGTCCTCACTCATTGGCATCGCTAATCGAACAGGTTCACGCTTCTCAAGTGCGTATTGTGTTGCTTTTAATTCATTTGTTAAAGAGTAAGTTACTGCTTGATAAAGTCCAGCACCCTCTAGGTAATGACGAACCATTCTTCGTTTGTTTTGGTATGGAGTAAGATGGCCTGGTGTTGCTGATCCGATTGGAAGTGTGGATGCTAAATTATCATAACCAAATAATCGGCCCACTTCTTCAATTAAGTCTTCTTCAATCGTAATATCTCCACGACGTGTCGGTACCGTAACAATGATCGTTCCATTGTCAGTAGCTGTTTCAAATTGTAGACGAGAGAATAGATCCTCTACATACTTCATATCTAAATCTGTACCAAGCACACGGTTAATTTTTTCTAAAGTAACGGAAACAACAGCTGGCTCAACTGATAGTGAATCAGCTTCGACAGAACCTTCCAGCACTTCTCCATCTGCATATTCAGCAAGGAGCTGTGCTGCTCTTTCTGCTGCCGCTCTTACTCGATTAGGATCTACACCTTTTTCATAGCGCGCACTTGCTTCACTTCTTAATCCGTGGTCCTTTGATGCCTTTCGAACAGGTCCCCCGATGAAATAAGCAGATTCTAAAAGGACATTCGTTGTATCTGCTTGAACCTCAGAATTTGCCCCACCCATTACTCCGGCAAGGGCAATTGGATTCTCCCCATTTGTAATGACTAAATGATCCGCAGTTAACTTGCGCTTCGCATCATCAAGTGTAACGATTTCCTCTCCATCCTTTGCTCTGCGCACAAGGATTTCTTTTGAACCAAGACGGTCATAGTCAAACGCATGGAGTGGCTGCCCATATTCAAGCAGAATGTAGTTTGTAATATCAACAACATTATTATGCGGGCGAATGCCAGCTGCTGTTAATCTTGCCTGCATCCATAATGGAGAAGGGCCAATTTTTACATTTTTAATCACTTTTGCCACATATAAAGGATTATCCTCTTTCGCATCAACAGTCACTTGAATATAATCGGCTGCTTTCTCTGAAGAGGTTTCAACTCCCGAAACAGGAAGCTTCACTTCTCTTCCTAAAATCGCTGCTACTTCATAAGCAACTCCAAGCATGCTTAAACAGTCTGCACGGTTTGGCGTTAAACCAAGCTCTAATACTTGGTCATCGCGGTGCAATTGCTCCAATGCATCAAGACCAACCTCAGTATCTTGAGGGAAATTATAAATCCCTTCTGCAAATTCCTTTGCAACAAGCTTGCTTTCAAAGCCTAATTCCTGCAGTGAACAAATCATCCCATGTGATTCTTCTCCACGAAGCTTGGCTTTTTTAATTTTGAAATTGCCAGGTAATACTGCTCCAACAGTAGCAACTGCTACTTTCTGCCCTTTATCGACGTTTGCTGCTCCACAGATAATTTGTACAGGTTCCTCTGCACCAATATCAACTAAGCATTTATTTAATTTATCGGCATTCGGATGCTGTTCTCTTTCTTGAACATAGCCAACGACCACACCGCTGATTCCTTCATTCAGCGTCTCTACGCCTTCAACTTCAATTCCGCTCTTCGTAATTTTTTCTGCTAATTCTTCAGGAGATACGCCGGATAAATCAACGTATTCCTGCAGCCATTTATATGAAACGTACATATTACATCCTCCTCAATATTGTCTTATTCATGGACTTGGAAATTATTTAAGAAACGAACATCATTTGTATAGAAATGGCGGATATCTTCTACGCCATATTTCAGCATAGCGATTCGTTCAACCCCCATACCAAATGCAAAGCCAGAGTATTTCTTCGAATCAAAACCTGACATTTCAAGTACATTTGGATGAACCATTCCCGAACCCAATATTTCGATCCATCCTGTTTTCTTGCAAATATTACAGCCTTTCCCTCCACACTTAAAGCATGACACATCTACTTCTACTGAAGGCTCTGTGAATGGGAAGAAGCTAGGACGCATCCGAATTTCTCGATCTTCACCAAATAATTTTTTCGCAAACACTTCTAGCGTTCCTTTTAAATCAGTCATGCGAATATTTTCGCCTACAACAAGACCTTCAATTTGCATAAATTGATGTGAATGTGTGGCATCATCATTATCACGACGGAACACCTTTCCTGGACAAATAATTTTCACAGGACCTTTTCCATCATGCTTTTCCATCGTTCTTGCCTGTACTGGAGACGTTTGTGTACGAAGTAGCGTTTCTTCAGTAATATAGAACGAATCTTGCATGTCACGAGCTGGGTGATCCTTTGGTAAATTAAGCGCTTCAAAGTTATAATAGTCCTTTTCCACTTCCGGACCTTCAGCCACTGTGTAACCCATTCCAATGAATAAATCTTCAATTTCTTCAATAATGCGTGTGAGCGGGTGATGATTCCCTGTTTTCACTGGTCGCCCTGGCAGTGTGACATCAATTGTTTCGGCAGCCAATTTTTCATGAACAGCTGCTTCCTCTAGATGCTTCTGCTTTTCTTCAATCCCTGAAGTAATCGCATCACGTACTTCATTAGCAAGTGCGCCCATCATCGGACGTTCCTCAGCGGATAATTTCCCCATTCCTTTAAGTACTTCAGTAATCGGGCCCTTCTTACCTAAATAAGATACACGGATATCATTTAGTTCCTTTAAATTAGCTGATTGGCTGACCTTCTCCAACGCTTCCGTTTGCAATTCTTTTAAACGTTCTTGCATCTTATATTCCTCCTTAAATTCCTGTTTTTTGGCAAAATAAAAAACCTTATCCTGTAAAGGGACGAGGTTTTGGATTCGCGGTACCACCCTTTTTAACACAAAAGCAAAGTAAACAGCTTATGTATTCGCTTCATTCAGATAACGGCGACAAGCCGGTACATCTTTACATTGAAATGTGGAGGCGCCTTGCTCAGGAGCGACAAGCATAAGACAAGCTGGCATGAAGGTTGGTGTTTAACCTTCTTGACAGATTGGCTTATGACTCGAGCTCCTAGGCGCCGGAACTAGACAGTTATAAGAAAAGTGGAGGCGCCTTGCTCAGGAGCTAGACAACTAACTTTCCTATCCATTTCCAATGGTCCCGATGTCAACTCTGGAGGTGAATATTCCTTTGCTTTCCCTTAAGAATGCTTTCAGTCTAGGCATTCTCTCCCTTTAAAGTTCATTCGCAAACTACTTTTTCTCCGTCATTGTTTTATAAATATAATTTGCTGTTAATTATAGTATATTCTTCACATACTTTCAAACTTTTCCTGAAAATATCGCGCCTATTTTTCATTGCCCAAATGATAAAGCAAGATTCCAGTTGCAACTGCGACATTCAATGATTCACTTTTTCCAAAAATCGGGATGTAAAGATTCGCCGTTGTCAAATCCAATAAATCTTTATTTACACCGCTGCCTTCATTGCCGACGATTAATGCAGATTTCCCCTGTCTCTGTATTTCAGTATACTCTTTAGCATTTTCCAATGCTGTACCGTACACAGGGATTTGTGCAGTTTTTAGCTCATCAACCCATTCAAAGAGATTTCCTCGAATGATCGGCAAATGAAAATGACTGCCTTGTGCCGATCGGAGTACCTTCGGGTTGTAAATATCGACACTTCCCTCCCCGACAAGGACTGCATCGATTCCTGCAGCATCAGCTGTTCGAATCATTGTCCCTAAATTCCCAGGGTCCTGAACTGCATCAACTAATAAAAAGCGCTTCCCGCTGGAAATATTAGGACTTCCTTCTTGCTGGCGGCAAACAGCAAGCACTCCTTGAGGTGCCTCTGTATCTGACAACTCAGTGATAATTTCATCTGTAACCATTGTGACAGGAATGGAACCGTAATCCCAGCTAGGAGGCATGTCTTTATTTTCACTAATAATAATCTCGATTATTTGATCCCCTGAAAGTGCTTCTTCCACAAGGTGAAAGCCCTCAACTAAAAAAGTACCCGTCTTATCCCGCTCTTTCTTCGTTAATAGCTTTTTCCATTGTTTAATTTGAGGATTTTTTGCAGAGTGAATATGCTTCAACACTCTTCCTCCTTTTCTATTTCAATCTCACCATTATATCTTAAATAAAATACATAATAAATCCAAAAATAGAAAACCTACTATTGAAAGGACTAAAATTACAAGGAGTGTGTAAAATGAACTTGAACTTACGTAATGCTATCATACACAATGTAACGGGCAACTCACAAGATGAACTAAAGGATACAATCGTCGATGCGATTCAAAATGGGGAAGAAAAGATGCTTCCTGGCCTAGGTGTTCTATTTGAAGTCATTTGGAATAACTCCTCTGAACAAGATCAGCAGGAAATGTTGCAGGCATTGGAAAGTGGTTTGAAATAAGAAATCACATCTATCTAATCTGATCACTTTTTAAAGATGTAAAATATTGTATATTGTGAAGAAAAGGGTACGAAACCACAATGGACTTTGGCCCTTCTTCATTTGGGTTACATGCTTTTCTTTTATCCATTCACGAAAATCCTCAAAAAAATACTCCGATTAAATCGGAGTATTTTTTCGTTATTAGTTAAATGTAATTCTATCAACTGTTTCGCGATCTAGACGTTTGATTACTTCTGCAATCAGCTTTACTGCATTCTCATAATCATCACGGTGAAGCATCGCAGCATGTGAATGAATATAGCGTGTTGCAATCGTGATAGAAAGAGCTGGAACTCCATTATGTGTTAAATGGATGGCACCAGAATCTGTTCCACCGCCAGGAACTGCATCAAATTGATAAGGAATATTCAATTCATCTGCTGTATCAGTTACAAGGTCACGCAAACCTTTGTGGGAAACCATTGATGCATCATAAAGGATGATTTGTGGACCTTTGCCCATTTTGCTTAATGCTTCTTTTTCTGTTACTCCTGGAGTATCACCAGCGATCCCTACATCAACACCAAATGCAATATCCGGCTCAATTTTTTGAGCAGATGTACGTGCCCCGCGAAGCCCTACTTCTTCTTGCACTGTTCCTACGCCATAAACGACATTCGGATGATCCGCATCTTTCAGTTCTTTTAACACATCAATAGCAATTGCACAGCCGATACGGTTGTCCCACGCTTTAGCAAGAAGCATTTTCTCGTTATTCATTACCGTAAATTCGAAATAAGGAACGACCATGTCTCCTGGCTTTACTCCCCATCCTTGCGCTTCTTCACGGCTTGATGCACCGATATCAATAAACATATCTTTAATATCTACCGGCTTTTTGCGTGCTTCAGGTGAAAGAATATGTGGTGGCTTTGAACCAATAATTCCTGTGAGTTCTCCTTTATTCGTAACGATGGTTACACGTTGTGCAAGCATAACTTGAGACCACCAGCCGCCAACTGTTTGGAAGCGCAGAAACCCTTTATCATCAATGTTTGTGATCATGAAGCCTACTTCATCTAAATGGCCAGCAACCATAATTTTCGGGCCGCCTTCTTTTCCAGTCTTTTTCGCAATCAAGCTGCCAAGACCGTCTGTTGTTACCTCATCTGCATATTCACTTATGTATTTTTTCATAACTTCACGCGGTTCGCGCTCATTGCCTGGAATCCCTTTTGCATCTGTTAAATCTTTCAACATGGTTAGAGTTGCGTCTAATTTTGTCATTCCTTCGACTCCCTTAATAATTATGTATTCGTTTTTATTATACAAAATCTACTGAAAAATACAAAGAATTATCAAATAAATACCTAGGTTAACATAATTCATGGCAATGATTTTTCTGTAATTGTTTAATTTTAGAATCCACAAGGCTATCATGGCTACTGATTTTTCCTAAAGTTCCTTGTTGCGGGCGACATGAGCGCTTCTTGGCTACCGATTTTTCCTAAAGTTCCTTGTTACGGGCGACATGAGCGCTTCTTGGCTACCGATTTTTCCTGAAGTATCTTGTTACGGGCGACATGAGCGCTTCTTGGCTACCGATTTTTCCTGATGTTCCTTGTTGCGGGCGACATGAGCGCTTCTTGGCTACCGATTTTTCCTGATGTTCCTTGTTGCGGGTGACATGAGCGCTTCTTGGCTACCGATTTTTCCTAAAGCACCTTGATGCGGGCGACATGAGCGCTTCTTGGCTACCGATTTTTCCTGAAGTATCTTGTTACGAGCGACATGAGCGCTTCTTGGCTACCGATTTTTCCTGATGTTCCTTGTTGCGGGCGACATGAGCGCTTCTTGGCTACCGATTTTTCCTAAAGCACCTTGATGCGGGCGACATGAACGCTTCTTGGCTACCGATTTTTCCTAAAGCACCTTGATTCAGGCGACATGAGCGCTCCTTGGCTACCGATTTTTCCTAAAGCACCTTGATGCGGGCGACATAAGCGCTCCTTGTTTAGCATTATTATTAAAGCATCTTTTTCGAGATGCTTAACCGCTTACATATCCACATAATAAGTATACTTCCCATGCCCCATTTGTTTAAGCTCCCTTGAGAGAATTCTTTGGATTGTCTTCTTAGATAAAATAATAGTACACCATTCATGAATAATGTTAGTCGTAACCTTCCTATTTGGAAATAAAAGTTTAAATTCCATTATATTTCGCATAACCGATATATCAACATGCTCTTTATAAGCACATTGTTTACAAACTAACATTTCTAAAGTCAGATTAGACATAAAAGAATCACAGACTGCACAAGGAATTCCCTTTTTTAGCTGGCTATAGCTATAAGTAGGCAGTTTTTTGTATGGAGAATCTTTTAAATGGAGAGCAACTAATTGTTCAGCTAGTTTTAGCTGTTGATTATGAATATTAAATGGCTTCATATTTAATGTGCTTGCAAATCGATTCAGCTGTGTTGGAAAAATAATAGGAGCATTAATGGGGGCATTATATAAGAAGAAATCGGGGTTAATAAAAATGATCTTTGCATCAATTGAAGGGTTGTATCCGAGATTTTGAATCAACCGTCGGAGTAGCGTTTCAATTCGATTCAACTGATGTATGGGATTCTTAATTTCAACTTCAGATATTGTGTACCATTTATCTGTATTAATATAAAAATCACCTTCATAATTTTTTACTTCAAAAATGTAAATCTTCTCTGGAGAAATGATCAATGTATCGATTTGAAATATAGTATGGTTGCATTCTAGTAATAAATCATGTAAGACTAGCCAATCGATTGAGATATTCTCCTCTATCCATTCATTAAACAGCTGCTCTCCTAAAAATCCCTTTTCCAAATTCAAATAGTACTTCTTTTCTTTGTCTGATAATATCTTCCGCCTGTTTAAATATCTCAGAATCTTTAATTCTTCTGGTTCACAGCGGATTTTAATTAATAACACCTTTATCACCCTCTATTTTAATTTTTTTTATGACAAGGAAAAATCACCTCTATTGTAGTTTAAAACTATTCATTAAATAAGCAAGGATTTTTAAATATGTTTTTTATAAAAAGTGTGCAAGAACGTTCAGTATTATTAACCAATCTCGTTTGAAAAGATTATTTATAATATGGTAAAAAGTGTAGCATTATTATATTTATTTATTATTCAGCTTAATAAGCTGTATGCGAATATACTACTAATTTTAAAAATATAAAATAAAAACATTCACTAAAAAAGCAGCAGGCATCCGCCAACTGCTTTTTTAGTGAATGATCCAATAATATTCAAAATAAAATGTCTAGAGACCACTCCAAAAGACTGGGAATTCAATCATTATTAATATCCTGCCTGCTGCCGCTCATAGTTCACTTCATTTTTAGCCAAATAAGCCTGTTCAGTCTCTTCCGAATGAAACCCTAATTGTTCGCCTAAATGCAAGTAGGCTTGGAGAAGGTATTTGTAATCACGTAATGACTTGCTCATTCTAAATTTACTTGTTTGTTCATAAATCAATAGAAATTGATCATTTACTGATTGTGCTATTTCCAAATCTGCCAAGTAATCCCCTTCGTTCTCAAAGCCGCACTCAAGTCCGAGCGACAATATAAAATGAATGCCGTCCACATATTCCTCTAAGATAATCTTCCTTTCAGAAGGCTGCTTAAGGCTCCAAAATTTAAAGCATCTCGTTTCGTTTGCTAATTCTCCTAATTCAACTAACAAAGCAAGTATTTTACGATCAAACAAGTCTGCGTCCTCTAACTTATGCTTACTTTCAATATGCTGGTCAAGGCCCTTTTGCATGGCAAATAATTTTTGATAATTCATAGGTCACCGTCCTTTATTTTCAACCGAACCGTTTACATATTGCTGCCTTCGGATATAAAGATTATAACAAATTTAAAAAAAGATGAAACTTTTTTGATGTCTATCCGTATTTAAAGGAAAATACACTGGAGGGCTTGTTATGATGTTGCTTTTACGCTTCCTTTTATTTGCTCTTATTATCTTTCTAATATATACGACTGTAAGATACTTATTAAATCCAAAGCGCAAGCTGGAGCTTGCCCATGAACAGAAGCGCTATTATTTTTTGGATGACTCAAACAATGTCCATAAAAATTTTCTCATCACATATAAAGGTGTACTTTTCGAAGGAGAAAAATATTTAGGTACGACTGATAATGCCTTTGAGGTCATATCCATCTTTGTTTGGCCACATAGTACATCAGCTCTGAAAGGAATGGTTCGGGAAGATTTTCATTTTATTGAGAAAAAAATTAAAGAGCGATACCCTAATTCAAAGGTTGATTGGAAAAGTCCAATTAAGGAATTTATGGAAAAGGGGCATTCCTCTACACCATTTGGTGATCTTATCTAAAAAAACGTTCGGTTCATGAACTGTAGTTCAGAGCCGAACGTTTTTCTTATGCAGCCTTAAAAAATTCTCTCCATTTAATAATCGTCACTTTTTCCCTCATAATAAATACGAGCAGCCCTAACGAGAACAGAATAATTAGAATGATTGAAGGGGTAAAACGGCTGATAAACTCCCCAAAAACTGTATAGAACACAGCTAATGGCAAATTAGTAATCCAGGAATTTTTCAAGTATGCTGAAAAGCTTTTATTTCTTTCAATCAAGCAAAAGTTTAATAGATGATAATGGATAAATGGGATCAGTCTCAGCACCGCAATTTGCCCAACAGTCAAATTGCGGTATTCTCCAAACCATCGTTTCTTTAATTTTGATAGCTTCGTGTGTATTTTTGGCATTTTATTAATAAGAAAATAAAAGAAAATACTACTTAACATTAATCCGATGATTGAAAATACACTTCCAAAAAAACTCCCAAATAGAATGCCTCCTGCAATACATACGAGTGGAACAGGAATGAAGAGAAATTGTCTTAAAATATGAAAAAAGATAAAGGCAATTGGCGCTAAAATTCCTACAGTTTCCACCATGACAAACAACATCGATAATTCATCATTCATCTGCTTCACCTCGTCTAGCTGTGATATCTACTATTCTCTTACAGCATATTGGCAGTTTCGGCTCGTTATGACAAAAGATTAAGAATGTACTGGCCAACAATAACCTCAATCAGTGCAAGAACGGGTAAACCGATTTTAAATTGCAGATGTTTTGTTTTATGACGGAATGTTTGCATTCCAATCATCATTCCTAGTGCCCCAAAGAAAAACGCAATAAGCCAGAGATTTTTTTCACTAATGCGGTACTCGTTCTTTTTTGCCTTTTCTTTATCGACTTTCATTATGAAATAGCCAACTATATTCATGATAATAAAGAGTAACACAACTATCTTAACCATATTTCGTCCCCCATTATTTTACTTTATTCAAGCTTAAGCTAATAATTGTTTGTTCACAACAAATATAATAGAACTTTCCATCTAGTCCCCGGCCATACATTTTTCAAATACACAAAAAGCCATTCTCCCTAGAGAGAATGGCTTTCATATTGGCAAGCTCCAGCGGCTAGACCCTCGAGTCATAAGCCAATCTGGCTAGAAGGTTTAAGTACAACCTTCCATCCAGCTCGTCTTATGCTATGCCTGAGTCTGAACAAGCCGCTTGCGCTTTTCTTTTGTCTAGCTCCAGCGGCTAGACCCTCGAGTCATAAGCCAATCTGGCTAGAAGGTTAAAGTACAACCTTCCATCCAGCTCGTCTTATGCTTATCGGGTCTGAACAAGCCGCTTGCGCTTTTCTTTTGTCTAGCTCCAGCGGCTAGACCCTCGAGTCATAAGCCAATCTGGCTAGAAGGTTAAAGTACAACC